>NZ_JAFLHG010000008.1 GCF_018717645.1 Microbacterium flavum | reverse complement strand
CACTCGTACGCTCAGATATCAACTGGGGCCTCCCTCACGTATGTGGATAGGCGAAGCCGGAAGACCGGCTCGCAACCCACGGTCTACGCGAGCGGAGGCCTCAGGCTCAACCACTCATAGCGTCTAGGGCTAGCGAGCGTCGGAAACGACGACACCGAGCATGTTTTCGCGGTAGACACGGGTGCGGTCATGGTCAGCCCGGAGGGCGAGCTGATCCTCACCACTAACTTGGCTCTCCTTGGCGAACCATCGTCTTTGAACAGGTTCTCCTACCAGGTCGTGGCCGTAATCTCACGAGCCGTGAACGAGATCACGGGAACAATCAAATGGCCACGAGCCGTTTGGTCACCACCCGACGTGGTTCCTTCCACGGTGTCGCAATGCTTCCGGGTCACCGCCAACCTCCGCACAGTGACGCCCCTAACGGGTGGCGGATTCGGAGGCGTGTCCGAATCTCTAGTCCCCGCGGTCGAAGGCGAAATTATTGACGTGCAGGTTGGTGATGAATCGGTGCTCGCACGCTACCGAATCGCGAATCCGCCGCGCAATCGCGAGCTCAGGATCACCTGTCTCGCCAGCATCCCCGGAGTCACCACTGAGTTTTCAGTAGGGCCGCTTGATCCGCCGCGCGCCATCTTCACGCTCGACGCCAACTCACCATCCCGGTCCGATGTTGACTTCATCGGTGCCGTATGGCGAGGCCCAAGATGAGCTGGGCCTACTACATGGGCGGAACGCCGCCGAAGTACACTCCTGCGGTCAGCGCGAGCCCGGTCGTGAGGATCCCCATCGCTGGCCCTGGCAGGTTCAATACGCTCGCGGTGCTTCGCCATCGGTGGAACATAGTCGAACAGACTGGCCCTGCGGACGGCGAGCTGCACCGATGGACCATGACTGTGGCGACACCATTGAAGATTCCCGGCTACACGCCTGAGCTCGATATCAGCGAATAAGTGCGACATTCGACATCAGCCAATCTCTTCGCCTATCAAGCCGGACCCGAGGTGTCTGACGGCCCGATTCCCACTGCCGATGACGGCGCCGAGTTCACCTGGGCAGTGGACCGCATCCATGACGAAGTTCAGATCATCGGTGAAGATGGACAGGTTGCACTGCGCATAGACGTTGCGTATCAGTCGTACCAGGTTCTCTCAAACGCCTTCATCGAAGCATCGAGCTGGGTGATCTACCACGACCCAACCCCACCTCAGGAGGGCACGCTGCTCTCCAAACTGATTCAAGGTGAAGCATTCGAGCTGAACAGCCGAACTGCCGCACGCCTAAGCCGAGCAGATAAGAAGAGCTAGCACGGGGCCCGACAACCGCGGCACTGGCGCTGCTATGTCTCAGGACATCGGTGACGGAACGGCATCAAGACATCGGTGACACTTCCGGGGTTCTTGGTGGTGACACTTCTCGGCTCTATGTGTGAGGTATGAGCCGCATCGAGCCTGTCGATCCCCGTGTCCGTCTCGCGATCGCGCAGTGGCCGCCGGACGCGCCGCGTGGCGCGGTGACCACTTTCTGCGCGGAGCATTCGATCTCGAGGAAGACGTTCTACGCGATCCGCAGGCGTGCCCTCGTGGAGGGGAGATGATTCGCCAGATCAAGGTCGCGAAAGACGTCGCCGTCAAGGCGCGAACCTCAGCGATGATCAGCCTCAAGCAGGTCCTCGTGAACGCGCCAGACGACCTGCGCCAGGAGCTGCAACCCCTCACGAAGATGGCGCTCATCCACCGGTGCGCGGCCCTCCGCCCCGGAAAAGTGACGAGCATCATCGCGTCGACGAAACACACGCTGCGGTCGATCGCTCGACGCTGGGAGGTGCTCGACGCCGAGATCTCCGAGCACGAGAAGCTGCTGGCAGAGTTGACCTCGCAGGTCGCACCTGACCTCGCGAAGGCCTTCGCCGTCGGCCCCGACACCGCCTCGGAGATGCTCATCGTCGCAGGCGACAACCCCGAACGCATCCGATCAGAAGCCGCGTTCGCGAGGCTCTGCGGTGCACCGACTCAATCGCGGCGGCCACCGGCAAGCAAACGCCGCCCTCTACTGAATCGGCCTGACTTTCGTTCCGTTCTTCAAGCAAGGATGGAACTCGATGAACAGGAAGTATTCGCCGGAGATGCGTGAGCGGGCGTTGCGGATGCTCGCGGAGACGCGGCCGTCGCACCCGACGATGATGAGCGCGGTCCGTCACGTGGCCGGGCTGCTCGGGATGAGTCCCGAGACCTTGAGGCTGTGGCAGCGCCGCTACGAGGTCGACGCGGGCGTCAAGCCCGGGCTGTCGACGGACGCGGCTGCGGAGATCAAGCGGCTGCAGAAGGAGAACGCCGAGCTGCGGAAGGCGAATGAGATCCTCAGGGCTGCGAGCGTGTTTTTCGCGAAGGAGCTCGACCGTCCCTGACCGAGATGATCCGGTTCATCACCGAGTACCGGGATCGTTTCGGGGTCGAGCTCATCTGCCGGGTGCTGCGACCGGCAGTGAGAGGATTCTTCACCTCACGCGGCTATCGCGCCGCGCTCGGTCGTGCGCCGTCGGCACGGCAGCTGAAGGACGAGCTTCTCGTCCCGGAGGTCGCCAGGTTGCATGCGGAGAACTACGGCGTCTACGGACGCCGGAAGATGCATGCGCTGATGCGCCGGCAAGGCTGGGACATCGGTCGCGACCAGACCGAACGCCTCATGCGCCTGGCCGGCGTCCGAGGCGTCCGTAAGTCGAAACGGGTATTCACCACCCGCCCCGATAAGACCACCGTCCTGCCGAGCGATCTCGTGAACCGTCGCTTCACCGCGCCCGCGCCGCGAAGGCTCTGGGTCTGCGACGTCACCTACGTCGCCACCTGGTCCGGGTTCGCCTACGTCGCGTTCGTCACCGACGTCTACTCGAGGCGCATCGTCGGATGGAACGTCGCCGCCACGCTGCGCGCCGAGATCCTGCCGATGCAGGCGCTCGACATGGCCGCCTGGAACGTCGGCGGCCGCCTCGACGGACTCATCCATCACGCCGACCATGGATCGAACTACACCGCAATGGTCTACACCGAGCGGATCGTCGAACTCGGCGCCGTCCCCTCGACCGGAACGGTTGGCGACTCGTTCGATAACGCGATGGCCGAGGCCGTGAACAACCTCTACAAGACCGAGCTGATCCGTCAGCGCGGCCCCTGGCGGACCGTCGAGCAGGTCGAGCTCGCGACTCTCGAGTGGGTCTGGTGGTGGAACAACTCCCGCCTCCACGGCGAGCTCGACATGCGAACCCCCGCCGAGGTCGAGGACGCGTACTACGCTGACCAAGAATCAGGCCAACCGGCACCTGCCGGACAAGGCTCCCGATAGGAACGAAAGTCAGGCCGATTCATGGAGACGGCATCCGGTATGCCGTGGTCGTCTAGTGATCCCTCCGGCATACCCTCAGCAATCGTCACCATGTGCTCGTAGTGTTTGTTGCCGAGCCCATCGATCGTCCATTCGATGTCGGTATTGCCGTCACCGCGGGGAGCGAGCTCGCCGGTGATGGTCGCGGCCCAGCGATTCTTCATCATTGCCCGCGGGACGTCGATCACGATTGACCTCGGCGTCGAAGCGGTCACTGTGAAATCGGTGGCCTCGACGGCCGCTCGGAGAAGGGTGATCGGGTCGCCAGCTTGCGGCAGTACTGTCCAGTGAACGGTGCGCAGAATGGTCGCCATGCCGACACCCTAGCGATTCAGCTGATCCGATAGTCCTGTCCGTTTGAGGGTCCGCTACCGAGCGTGGCTCCGTGGCGGATGGAGACTCGAGTCGAACGTCGTACCCGCGGGCTCCTATCGATGTGCGAGCCGCTCCAGTGCCGAGCCGCGACGATACGCGATACGCATGAGAATCGATCCAATGGCGCCGACCGCAAGGCCAACTGCGAGCCCGATCACGGCGAAGGCGATCGCTCCGATCGCTGGCGCGGGGCCTGGCACAAACTCGGCGTTCAACCCCGCTAACGAGTCAGGGATCTGCGAAATGATCCCGGCCACTGGAAACGAGAGTCCGAGAGCCAACCCAACGAGTGCGAACAACACCAATGGGCGACGCCGAGCGAGGCGAGAATCAGATCCATCGATGCCGAAGAGGCTCGCGATCAAGAACGCGCACCCGCACACCGACACCAAGAGCGGCACGGTCAGGAGCCACCCGAGCGCAACGACCGGATCCTCCGATTGAGCCATCGCCCCCAACGCGACCACGACGACCCCACTGATTACCAGCACCAGACCAAGGGAGAGAAAAAGCTTTCGCATGAGGCGAAGGTACCGCTCGGTCGCCGCGGTGAGAAGAGCAGCCGCTCGTTGAGACTGTCCGGTACTCGGTCGTCGTACGCACGGGGTCGCGCCAACCGTCCTTTCTCTCAGCGACTCGATGCAGGCGCACGTAGGACCCGCCCGGTCGATCGCCCGGTGATGCCTCGCTATTCGTGCGCCGTCTCCTGAGAGCTCGAAACCTTCGCATGATCCGCCGAGCCGGTCTTGACCAGGTTTTGGTTTTGTTCTAGCTTTTATTCATGCCTAAACAAAGTCGTGAAATGGCTTCCACGTCCCGCACTCAGGCGGACGTGAACCGCACCGCGGTTCTCGCGCGTCTCGGCGCGCGGGGTAATGCGTCTCGGGCAGATCTCGCGAGGGAACTGAACCTCTCCCCCGCCCTCCTCACTCAGCTGACCCGCGATCTCCTTCGCGAAGGCCTCATCGAGGAGCTCGAGCAGTCGAGCAGCAACGGCGGCCGCCCTGCGCGGCTGCTCGGGCTGGTGTCGCGCAACTTCACGGCGCTCGGTGTCAAGGTCGCTCCTGACCACGTGGCGATGGTCGAAGTCGGCATCGACGGCGAGGTCGTTCGATCGGTGACACGACCGTTCGAGGCGGTGTCCCCTCTCGCGACATCCACGCTCGTCGAGCTGGTCACGCAGTTCATCGCGGAGGGCACCGGGACGCGCGTCCTGGGCGTGGGTGTAGGTCTGCCGGGCAACGTCGCAGAGCAGGGCGTCGGCATCGTCGACTCCACTCAGCTCGGCTGGAACCAGGTGCCGCTCGGTGAGATCCTTCGCCGCGCACTCAACCTTCCGGTGGTTGTCGAGAACAACGTCAACGCGCTGAGCGCCGCGGAGCGCCTCTACGGTCAGGGCCGCCAGCACGATGACGTTCTCGTCGTGACTGTCGGCAACGGCGTCGGCGCGGGCCTGATCGCTGGCGGCGTGCTCGTGCGCGGCCGCGCGGGGGGCGCTGGCGATCTCGGACACGTCCCCGTGCGCGAAGACGGCCCTCTCTGCCAGTGCGGAAACCGCGGATGCCTCGAGGCCGTCATCGGCCAGGCGGCCCTGGTCAATGACGCTCGCTCGATCCGTCTGATCGGCACAGCAGAGACCATTGACGACCTCCGCGCCCTCGCGGACGCCGGCAACGCCGGCGCCGCGGAGATCTTCGGCAATGCGGGACACGTCTTCGGACGCGCCCTCGCCGGCGCGATCAATCTGTTCGACCCGGCGATCGTCGTCCTTCTCGGCGAGGGCGTGCAGGCATGGCCGCACTGGGCACCGACTTTCGAGCGCGCCCTGCGCAGCGCGCTCGTGCCGGGCAAGCGCGGGACCCCCGTCGTGGTCGAGAGCTGGCAGGACGACCGCTGGGCGCAGGGCGCGGCCGCTCTCGTGCTTGCCACTCCCTTCGACGCAGACGGCGTCGCCGGCGAGCAGGGGCGACTCGTCCGCGAGCGGATGGTCGCGTCAGCCGAGGCGACCGCATGACGACCTATGCAACCCCCGCGACGGTGGTCGCCGCGGATCCGGTCATCCAGCGACGACGCCGTCCGACGGGGCGCGTGCGACTGAAGTACGTGCTCACCGTGCTCGTGTTCTTGCTCCCAAGCCTGATTCCGTTGCTCGCGTTCGTGATCGGTCCGATGATCTCGGCTGGTTGGACGTCGCTGCACTCGTGGAACCTCATCGGGCCGATGCAGTGGGTGGGACTCGACAACTACGCGTTCCTCCTCAGCGACCCGGCCACGCACCAGGCGTTCCTGCACACCGTTTACTACATCGTGGGATATCTGCCGCTGGTGTACGTCGGCGGCCTCGCCCTCGCTCTCGCGCTGAACTCACGGTTGCGCGGCCGCGCGATCTTCCGCGGTGTCTACTTCCTTCCCGTGATCACGAGCTGGGTTGTCGTCGCGCTGGTCTGGCGCTGGCTGCTCAGCCCGAGCAACGGGGTCGTCAACAACGTGCTCGCCGTATTCGGCATCGAAGGACCTGGCTGGTGGGCAGACCCGGCGTGGGCGATGCCGTCGATCATCCTCGCGTCGGCATGGAAGGACCTCGGCTTCGTGATGGTCATCCTGCTCGCCGGTCTGCAGACGATCAACCCCGACCTCTACGAAGCCACCGAACTCGACGGCGCCGGGTGGTGGCGTCGACTGCGGAGCATCACGATGCCCCTCCTCTCCCCCTCGACCTTCTTCGTGATCGTCCTCTCACTGATCAACGGCTTCCAGGTGTTCGACCAGGTCTACGTAATGACTGGCGGCGGCCCCAACGACGCTAGCCGCGTGGTCGTGCAGCAGGTGTACGACCTCACCTTCCGCTACGGCCAGGCGGGCATGGCATCCGCCCTCTCTTGGCTGCTGTTCTTCGTCATCCTCGTCATCACCCTCATCCAGTTCTACGGGCAGAAGCGGTGGGTGAACTATGAGTGAGACCACCCGTCGGCTCACGGTCGGCAAGACCCTGCTCTACGTCGCACTCATCGTCGGCGGATTGGTCATGCTGTTCCCGTTCGTCTGGACGGTAGTCACCTCGATCACGCCTGGTGCGACGCTCACGTCGACCCCGAAGCTCATCCCTGACAACCCGTCGCTGGCGCCGTACGCCGAGTTGTTCAGCCGGGTCCCGTTCGCCCAGGTCATCGCCAACTCGCTGATCATCGCGATCGTCAGCACGATCCTGCAGCTGGTCACGAGTTCGATGGCGGCGTACGCCTTCACGCGCCTCCCCTTCCGTGGCCGGGGCGCGGTGTTCGTCCTGTACCTCGCGACGATGATGATCCCGTTCCAGGTGCTCATCGTGCCGCTGTTCGCGGAGATGAAGACGCTCGGGCTGATCAACACATACCTGGGCGCGATCCTGCCGACGATCGCTTCCGCGTTCGGCGTGTTCCTCCTGCGGCAGGCGATGAGCACGGTGCCATACGACCTCGATCAGGCCGCGACACTGGACGGGGCGGGACATTTCCGCATCTTCTTCCAGATCATGCTGCCCCTCGTGCGACCCGCTCTAGCCACGCTCGCAGTGTTCGCGTTCCTCAACACGTGGAACAGCTTCCTGTGGCCACTGATCATCCTGCGCGACCCGACGATGCAGACCCTGCCGGTGGCCCTCTCGGCGCTGCAAGGCCAGTTCTCCACGCAGTGGGACGTCCTGATGGCGGGATCCGTCGTCAGCATCATCCCGATGTTCGCCCTCTACGTCTTCGCGCAGAAGTACATCGTGCAGGGCGTCGCCGGCACCGGACTCAAATGACCCCTTTTCACCCTTCACCACCATCACATCAAAGGAGATAGCACCATGAAGAAGGCAATCATCGCGGCGGGCACCGTTGCGATCCTCGGCGCCACCGTCCTGACGGGATGCTCGTCCTCGTCATCAGGGGACGACTCGGGACCCGTCACCATCACGTATTCCAACTTCATCTCGAACGGTGGCAACGAGGACAACCTCAAGACGATCGTCGACGCGTTCGAGAAGGACAACCCCGACATCACGGTCGATGTCCAGACCGCGGCCTACGCCGACTACTTCACGAAGCTCCAGACTGATCTGGCGGCCGGCACCGAAGCCGACGTGTTCGATGTCGACGCGGGCAGCTTCGCCAACATCCAGGCGAACGGCGTCCTCTCGGAGATGACCGGCGTGGATGACTCGAAGTACCGCACCTCGGTGCTCGACAGCTACAAGGTCGATGGCAAGCAGTATGGACTGCCGACCTCGTTCTCCAACGTCGTCCTCTTCTACAACAAGGACCTTTTCGACGCAGCCGGTGTCGACTACCCGACCACCAACTGGACGTGGGCGGACGAGAAGGCCGCGGCGGAGAAGCTGACGAACAAGGATGCCGGCGTGTGGGGCGACTACCAGCCGATCAGCTACTACGAGTACTACAAGGCCGTGCAGCAGGCGGGTGGGACCTTCCTGAACGACGACAACTCGGCATCCGACTTCAACTCCGACGCTGGCAAGAAGGCTGCGGACTGGATCGCCGGCAAGTCCGGCACCGTCATGCCGACCGCCGCTGACGGCGCGGGAACCGCTGACTTCGACACCAACCTCTTCAAGGAGGGGAAGCTCGCGATGTGGCACACGGGCATCTGGATGATCAGCCTTGTGGGCGACCTGCCGTTCGGGTGGGACATCGCGGTCGAGCCGGGCGACACGCAGAAGGCGAGCGCAACGTTCTCGAACGCCGTCGTCATCTCGAAGAACTCCAAGCACCAGGAGGCCGCGCAAAAGTGGGCCGACTACCTGACGAGCTCGAAGACCATGGTCGACACTCGCCTCTCCGCCGGGTGGGAGCTGCCCCCGGTTGCCGATGACTCGCTGCTGCAGCCGTACCTCGAGAAGACGCCCCCGGCGAATCGTCAGGCCGTCTTCGACTCGCTCGAGCACATCGCCGTCGCCCCGCAGCTCGGAACGAACGCTCAGCAGATCCAGGACGACGTGACGAATTCGCTCGGCGAGATCGCGGCCGGCCGAGCGACGACCGGCGACGCCATTCCGGCGCTGGCCACGCAGGTCGACGGCCTGCTGAAGTAACGAACCCTGCACCGCACTCCGGTCGCGCCCGCGACGCCCGTTCGTCGCGGGCGCGACCACCCACCGAAGGACAGACCGTGGCCACACGCGCCCTCACCCAGGACGACATCCAGCGTCTCGCCGACCACAGCCTCTGTGTGATCACGGATCTGCAGACGGCGGAGGGCGCCTACCCAGCCAGTCCCACGTTCTCCGCATACGTGGGGTACAGCTGGCTTCGCGACGGATCCTTCATCGCGGACGGCGCATCCCTCGCCGGGGCCACCCTCTCCGCCACCCGATTCTTCGACTGGTGCGCCCGCACTCTCGAAGGCCGTGCCGATCAGATCCGCACGATCGTCCAGCAGAGCGATGAGGGCACACCCCCCAGCGGCGACCACATGCTGCCTGCCCGGTTCACGTTCGCTGGTGAGGACGGGACCGACGACTGGTGGGACTTCCAGCTCGACGGCTACGGGACATGGATCTGGGCACTGGGCGAACACCTCGATCGTCACGACCTCGACAGCGCCCCCTACCGGGAAGCCGTCGCTCTGACAGTGGACTACCTCGTCGCCTCCTGGCAGCGCCCCTGCTACGACTGGTGGGAAGAGCACGCCGAACACGTGCACATCTCCACCCTCGCCTGCATCGCCGCAGGCTTCGAGGCTGCGCTCCGTCTGCACCTCATCTCGGGTGAACGCGCTCGACGGGTCGAGGCCGAGCTCGCAGCCGTCCACGCACGCATCCTCGGCGACGGCGTGAAAGACAGACACCTCATCAAATGGGTCGGCAGCACCGCCGTCGACGGCAGCCTCGCATCCGCCATCGCACCCCTCGGCGTCATCGACGCGTCGTCGCCGATCGCGCGTCGCACCATCCAGGTGCTGGAGGCGCACCTGACCGTAGATGGCGGCACCCACCGCTACCTCGGCGACACCTTCTTCGGCGGCGGACAGTGGCCGCTGTTGAGCTGCTTCCTCGGACTCGCCCACGACGCCGCCGGCGACCGGACGCGCGCGAATGAACTGTTCGACTGGGCCGCCTCGACCGCCACCGCAGACCTCGACATGCCCGAGCAGGTCGACCGCCATCTGATCGCCCCCGGCATGCGCCAGGAGTGGATCGACCGGTGGGGCCCCGTCGCGACTCCCCTGCTGTGGAGCCACGCCATGCTCCTGCGCCTGGGAATCCAACTCGGTCGCATCGACTCCCACCGACTCACCGCCATCAATGAAGGAAACGCCTGATGCTCCGCCACCGTCCCGAGGGTTCCGGACACCCCTACTCCGTCGACACCGAGCAGCGTTCACCCGTGACGCCGCTCGCGCGTGAGGCGGCGCTCCTCGGCATCCGCGCGGATGCCGGGATCGTCGCCGTCACCTGCACGCTGCTGTGGGAACCTGACCACGGCGAATCGAGCACGACGGATCTGACGCTCGAGCGCGTCGCGACGACGTCGCGGGGAAAGGTCACCGACGGCGGCCACCTCGCGTCCGCAGCGGCACGGCTCGCGCGCGCTGTCGGCGGGTGGCAGGTGCAGACGCCGGTGCTGCAGACCGGCGGACGCTACCGCTATCGCTTCACGGGCACGCGCGAGGACGGCACGCAGGAGCGTACGCGCTGGTTCGACTTCCGAGCCGCCGAGTGGGAGGCGGACGAGACCCTGATCGAAGAGGTCGGCACGTCGCGTGTCGTCCCCGGCAGCGTCCGGGTCCTTCGCGACGGCACGCGCAATCGGCGCGTGCGCTTTGCGCTTCCCCTGGCGCCGGGCGAGCATGTCGCGGGTTTCGGGGAACGGTACGACGCGGTGGATCAGCGCGGGCAGACGCTCGACTCGATGGTGTTCGAGCAGTACAAGTCTCAAGGGGCGGAGCGGAAGACGTACATGCCGATGCCCTTCGCCCACGTTGTGGGTGGCACTGGGTGGGGCTTCCATGTCGACACGTCGCGCCGTGTGTGGTTCGACGTCGGTGCGAGCGCCGACGATGAGATCGTCGTCGAAGCCGAGACCGGCGAGGACGACCCGCTCATCGTCCGCATCTTTGACGGCACGCCGACCGAGGTTCTGGGCGGCTTCCTCGACGTCGCCGGCCGTGCGAAAGAACTGCCGAGCTGGGTCTTTCGCCTGTGGGCCAGCGGGAACGAATGGAACACTCAGGCCGAGGTCATGCGGCAGATGGACCTGCACACGGAACACGACATCCCGGTGGGCTCGGTCGTCATCGAGGCGTGGAGCGATGAGTCCACATTCACGATCTTCCGCGACGCGGAATACACCACGCACGAAGACGGCTCGCCTCACCGCCTGTCCGACTTCCAGTTTCCCGCCGATGGCGCGTGGCCGGATCCGAAGGCGATGACCGACGAGCTTCATGCCCGCGAGATCCGCCTGCACCTGTGGCAGATTCCGTTGATCAAGATGCGCCCGCATCCGCATGGGCAGACGAAGGCGGATGCCGACGCGGCGATTCGCGAGAACGTACTGATCCGCGAGCCCAACCCGACCGGTGGGACCCGGCCATACCGCAACCGCGGCTGGTGGTTCCCGCTGGGATTCATGCCGGATCTCACCGACGAGCGTGCGGCGAAGTGGTGGACGGACAAGCGCCGCTATCTCGTCGAGGAGGTCGGCGTGGACGGCTTCAAGACGGACGGTGGCGAGCACGCGTGGGGCAACGAGCTCGTGTACCTCGACGGACGACGCGGCGATGAGAAGAACAACACGTTCCCCGTCGCCTACCCGAAGGCATACGGTGCACTGCTCGAGTCGGCGGGCAAGGCGCCGGTGACCTTCAGCCGAGCGGGCTTCACCGGCTCACAGGCGCACGGTGCGTTCTGGGCCGGTGACGAGAACTCCACGTGGGAGGCATTCCGCTGGTCGATGAACGCGGGCCTCACGGCGGCCGCGTCGGGCATCGTCTACTGGGGATGGGATCTCGCCGGGTTCTCTGGGGAGATCCCGTCAGCCGAGCTGTACATCCGCTCGGTGCAGGCGGCGACGTTCGTGCCGATCATGCAGTATCACTCCGAGTTCAACCACCACCGCACGCCGTCACGGGATCGGACGCCGTGGAACATCGCCGAACGCACAGGCGATGAGCGGGTGCTCCCGCTGTCGCGGGCGTACGCGCAGTTGCGAGAGCGCCTGATTCCCTATCTCGAGCGGTCGGCGAAGCAGGCGGTGGCGACGGATCGTCCCTTGATGCGTCCGCTCTTCTTCGAGTTCCCGGGCGACCCGGGCGTGTGGACCGCTCCAACCGAGTGGATGCTCGGAGACGAGCTGCTGGTGGCGCCCGTCCTGGAGGAGGGCGCGGAGCGTTCTTCGGTCTACGTCCCCGAAGGTGAGTGGATCAACGTGTGGACCGGCGAGCGTGTGGAGGGCTCGGTGACGATCGAGGTTGAGACGTCGATGAACCAGATCCCCGTGTTCACGCGGAACGCTGAGCTGGTGAAGCTGTTCGAGCCGATGGGGTGATTTCACACCCCGAGTGACACTGAATTGCGACCGCGCGACCTGAGCCCACGGTTGATCAGTCCTGGGCGACCCGCGCGACAGAGTCACGCAGCACCAACCGCGCCGGCGCCAGACTGACGCTAGGCACTTGCTCCCCGTCGATGGACGCCAGGAGCAAGCGAGCAGCTTCTCTGCCGAGCTCGCGAGGTGCGCTGCGGATCGTGCTGAGCGTCGGGCGGACGTGGTCGCCGATCGTGATCCCATCGAACCCCGCGACGGAGACGTCGTGCGGCACGCGATGGCCGAGTTCGATGGCGCGGTTCATGAATCCGATCGCGGCGAGATCGTTCGCGCAGAACACGGCCGTGGGCAGACGGGCCCCTGTCATGAGGATGTCGGCCGCTGTGCGCCCCCCATCGGAGGTGAATGACCCCTCGACGATGTTCGATGCGTCCAGGCCCGCCGCTTCCATCGCTCCTTGCCAGGCGGCGATGCGCTCGTGCGTGTGGATGTACTGGGTCGGCCCGCTGACGTGCGCGATGTGAGTGTGACCGAGGGCGGCGAGCGTCCGCACGAGGTCGGTGATGGCCTCGACGCTGCTCTGGCGCACCGCCGGAAAAGGGAAATCGATGTCAGGGTTGATGCCGACTGCGGGAAACCCGAGAGACGCGAGTTCGGCGACGCGTTCATCGCCGACTTTGATCTCGCTGAGGAAGATGCCGTCGACCCGATTGCTGCGTGCGTCGCATTTTCTATTGGCCTGCATCGTGGGCTTGGCAGTTCGTCAGCCGCCTACGCGTCGATCGGGTTGCCAGTCGAGTAGTCATGTACTGCCAGCCTCAGGCGTCGTCGCTGGCCGCATCTCTAACAGTTTGTCCGAATCGCACTACCAGCGGCGCGGTGCCCGGCCACAGCACGAAACGCTCGCCGGTCTCTATACGGACCTGTGGCCCATCGGAGTCTCGCACGTCCTCGAAGACCCCGAGGGAAATGGGGCTCTTCGCAGTTGAGGGTGTAGCCCGGGACCGTCGGCTGGTTCGCGGATAGGCGTCGAGGTCTTCCAGGATGGAAGTTCTCACGCTCACCATCCGCCGGAAGACCTCGACTTGCACCACCCTACGTTCGTGACCCCTGACCTGACCACGTTCTGCCGTCTCGACGAGCTCGGCCTTCAAGCCGTCGGGCAGCTGCTCGAGCCTGATCGGGCGGTGCTGGAGTGCCGCGTCGTCGAGGACGACCCGTGGTGTCGGAAGTGCGGCGCGGAGGGCGTGCCGCGTGACACGGTGACGCGGCCGCTGGCGCATGAGCCGTTCGGGCATCGGCCGACGACGCTGCTGGTCCGGGTGCGCCGCTACCGGTGCACGCACTGCCGCCGGACCTGGCGGCAGGACACGTCGAAGGCGGCGGCGCCGAGGGAGAAGATCTCCCGCGGCGGGATCGGGTGGGCACTCACGGCGATCGTGGTCGACCACCTCACCGTCTCCCGCGCCGCAGCAGGGCTTGGGGTGTCGTGGCATACCGCGAACACCGCGATCATCAGCGAAGGCAAGAAGCGGCTGATCGATGACCCGGCGAGGTTCGACGGGGTCACCACGATCGGTGTCGACGAGCACGTCTGGCGTCACACACGGTTCGGTGACAAGTACGTGACCGTGATCATCGACCTCACCCCCGCGAGGAACAAGACGGGCCCGGCCAGGCTGCTGGACATGGTCGAGGGCCGCTCGAAGCAGGTGTTCAAGGAGTGGCTCGCCGCCCGGCCTGCGGAGTGGTCGAGCCGGATCGAGGTGGTCGCGATGGACGGGTTCTCCGGGTTCAAGACCGCCGCGGCCGAAGAGCTCCCCGACGCGGTCCCGGTGATGGACCCGTTCCACGTCGTCCGCCTCGCCGGCGACGCGCTCGACCGGACCCGGCAGCGGGTTCAGCAAGACACGCTCGGGCACCGCGGTCACGCCGGCGACCCGCTCTACGGGGTCCGCCGCACCCTCCACACCGGCGCGAGCTTCCTCACCAAGAAACAGACCGCGCGGCTCGACGCGGTGTTCGCCGCCGAGGAGCACGTCGAGGTCGAAGCGACCTGGGGCATCTACCAGCGCATCATCGCCGCCTACCGCGAACCCGACAAGAACAAGGCGAAGGAGATGATGCGGGCGGTGATCGACTCTGTCAGCAACGGCGTCCCCGCGCTGCTCAAAGAGGTCCGTCGCCTCGGCCGCACGCTGAAGCAGCGCGCCGCGGACATCCTCGCGTTCTTCGACCGCCCCGGAACGAGCAACGGCCCAACGGAGGCCATCAACGTCCGGCTCGAGCACCTTCGCGGTTCCGCCCTCGGCTTCCGGAACCTCACGCACTACGTCGCCAGATCGCTCCTCGAAGCCGGCGGATTCAGACCGCTCCTACACTCTCATTCGCGATGAGCCGCTTAGGCCTCGAATCGGCGCCGCGATGTGAGCGTTTTGGGCCGGTACCGCGCACTGGGTTCACTGCGTGTCGGGCCGCTCACGTTACCACTCGGCGAGGTTCACGCCGCTGTCGAGCGTCGACGGAGAGGAGCCGCCGAACTGGGGACGCACGGACTCCAGCGTCTCGCGCGCGCAGCGATTCTCGAGAGCTCGTACGGTGTCGTCGCCGAGCATGCACTCTTTGGCGAGCTCGATCATCGCCAGATCGACCCCGCCACCGCCTTCGACTCGAGATGGATCCACGCCTCCGGCCCGTGATCGGTCTCGGCCGAGCGGACGAGATGCCGGAAGTGATGCCTCCGTCCGTCGCCCCCGACGGTCGTGATCTCCGGCGAGGGACATCCGCGCACCGGGCACATCAGGAGAGAGCGAGCGATGTCGCGGTACGCCCCGGCTTCGCCGTCGGGCAGCTCGATCAGCCCAGGGGCACCGTCGCGGCGGATCGCATAGATGAAGCGCGGATCTCCGGTGGCGAAGTCGACCGTCATGGGAGCATCACACGGCCTCTGCGCGTTCGGACCGAGGCTGTCTGGGGCCCTCGTACGACGGGCGGGCATCGGGGTGAGAAGCCAGGCGCGGATGGTATCGGCATCGATGGACAGCGCATCGGCTGCGACGGACGCGGCGGTCGCTCGGCCGAAGACTGGGGTCTAGTGCCAGCTCTCGAGCGCGGTGGGGTCCCTCATCTCCATCTGGGCTACTGCGCCCTCGTGCAGGTAGATCTCCGTGCTCAGGGAGCTTCGAGCGGCCGATGCAGCCAGCTCAGACGAGGTCGAGCCGGTCGGTCAACGCGTCTGCGAAAGTGTACGGGCCCGGGTCGCGTCCGAGCGCCTCGAGGCGCTGTCGTGTTTCGCGATGCAAGAGCTCGCGCAGCGCGGCGACATCGGGAACCATCGCGCCAATCTCGCTTTCGAAGTCCAGCAGGTTCTCGGTGCGTAGTCTGTCGACCTCAGCGAGACACAGCATCGTCTCGTCAGGCGAGGATTCCAACGCCTCTTCGGCGCGCTGTCTGAGCTCGTCGATCTCGGAATCCCGGCGGTAGCGACCGTCCTTGACGAACTCGCGCAGTCGCAGGAACTCGTGCCGATCGGGAACGATGCGACCGAGCTCGTATTCGCTCGTCGTCATCACCGGGTCGGGGAACTTCGCGAGACTTCCATCGACGCGGCGCAGGGCGACCGGCCCCCACGCCATACTGCGGATCCACGCTCCTTCGTCGCGAGCTCGACAGTCTGCTTCGACATCGAGAACACGGAGCAGCTCGGGGAGGCGTTCGGCGACCGCGTTGAGCGGCGACACCGAGTTCAGCTCGTCGAAGGCGAACAGCGCTATGCCGTCGTCGTTCGCTGCGGCCTGCGCGAGCGCGGTGAACCCCGACGACGAGAAGAACAGTAGATGGGCATAGCGCCACCCCGCACCCTTGAGTTGCTGCACCGCGGGAGCGCCTACGGGTGACGACTGATGTTTGACCTGAGCGGCTGCCTTGCTCGCGATGACATCCAGCCCGCCGTCTACCAAAGCGCGGGTCGTGGCCGCATCGGCGAACCCGATCTCGCGCATGTACGCAGCCGCCAGCGCTTCGGCCATCCGCCACGAGAACGTCACGCGCTCCAGCCCATGGCGAGCCGGCGACGCCGATCAGGCGTAGCGCCGCATCGTCTCGTCGACGCTGATCCCGAGTGTGTCTGCGATCGTCGCCCAGGAAACGGGGACTGAAGGATCTTGCCGAGCAGATCGGCCCGCTCCGCGCCAACCGCCACCAGGCGGGTGAGCAGGGTTAGCAGGGTCGTGAACTCGTACGTCCATTGGACCGGCCAGGTGTCCTCGTGAATCGCGTCGAGCCGTGCGGCGGCATTCAGACCTCCCCGATAACCTGCCCCAACTGCAGATACAGCTCGCTGACCGCCGTGGCTTCCACGCGATAACGCACCCACTGTCCCCGCGTCGCCGTCTCGCGCGGCGGGTCCGGCACGACGAGCCCGTACTCGACGAGCGTCGCGAGAGCCTTTGCCGTGGTCGCCTTCGGGATGTCGAGTGCGGCCGTGATCTCTGCGCGGAGCGAGTCGGGGTGCTCGCGCAGGTAGCCGATGATCATGGCTCGGACTCGGTTGCCGAGAGCGTTGATGGGATCCTCCGCGTGCTCGCTGTTCGCGGGGCGGGTGTATCGGGGCACGAAACCATTGTCGCGGCTGCGGATGCACGCGTCCAACAAACTGATCAAATTAGTTCTTCACTTGCAGAGTGTATCGCTGTACTATCCACATATGTCAATGATCAGCACGCAACAAGGGGGGATATGGATGCCTGGTTTATCCACAACCCCTGGCACGCGTGCGCGAGACGCGCGTAGCATGCGGCCACGGCCATTAGCCACGGTTCGTACTGGGGCGATGGCCGCCATCCTTTCCGCGCGTGGAGGAGGCCAGTGATGTCCGCAGGAGCGAACCGAGCGCGCACTTGGGCGATCGTCGGTGGCGCGGTGCTCCTCATCGGAATCGTCGCGCTTATCATTTCCGCGATCGCGGGCCGCACGGATACGGCCGATCCGACGCCCCCGACGACAACTTCACCAGCGCCTCCGACCGTGCCCACCGCAGGCGCCGGTGAGTTCGTCGATGCGACCGTGACGAAAAGGGGGTGGGTGCCCGAACCCATCACGCCGGATGCTGAAACGTACATCCGCGCGGCGCTGGCCGCGGCATCCACTTTCGATACAGCGCTGTCGACGCGCGAGGAGTGGCTGACCTACCTCGACACGTGGCTCACTCCTGACACGCGCTACGACGAGTCCGAGCGCGCAGCGGATTTGCAATCGGTGAAGGTCGAGCTGCGGCAGGCGATCGTGATCCCGCAAGAGCAATGGGACTCACTCGCAGAACAGAACGGCAGGATCACGGCGAAAGTCGACGGCGACATCAGCCGCCAGGGCGTGCCGGCCGATCAGACCGGCGACATGACCATCGGGACTGCTGACGTGGTGCTCACCACCACGTCCAGCGACGGGAGTTCTGGGGAACTCTCCTTCGACGAAACCACTCGGGTAAGCGTGCAAGTGCTGTGCGGCGCGGGGTCCATCCCCACGCCTGGCAGTGCGCAGCAGGCTGGGGACTGCAAGATCGTGCGCTACTTCACGGAGCCGCTGGAGCCCTGACATGCCCGCGCCGGTTGCAGCAGCTGCAGTCGCCCTCGGCAACACGAGGACTGGCCGGAAGATCTTCGCGATCATGCTGATCGTGCTGCTCGCCCTCGGCGCTGTCCTATCCGCGCCGATGTGGATAATCCCGCTCGCCGTCGCCGGGCAGGCCATGCCCGCCGCCGGAGCCGCCGCTCCCGACTCCGGCAGCGCGCCGGTCACCAACGGCGCGTGGGGGTACCCGCTCGAGGGCAACTGGACGGTGGGCCGCGGGTTCGGGTGGCATCCCGTGCGCGGCTGCGCGTATTGCCCGTCGGATCACAAGGGCTTCGACATGTCCTCCGTCGCGATGCCGTGCGGCGCGGTCGTCCACGCCGCGAGCGCAGGCCGAGTCATCAACGCCGGCCCGATGCCGGGCTGGGGCAACACCGTCCGCCTCGATCACGGAGACGGCATCGTCACGCTCTACGGCCACATGGTCTGGGGCTCGCTTCTGGTCACCGTTGGGCAGGACGTCGACATCGGCACACCGCTCGGCGCAGAGGGCAGCACGGGAAAGAGCACCGGATGCCACCTGCACTACGAGATCCAGCGGAACGGAATCGCCATCGATCCCGAACCGTTCATGGCCGCACTCGGCCTCCCCCTGCAGTAATCCACGAGAGGAAGACTATGTATCCCATTCGACCGGCGGAAGTCGACGTCCCCGACATCCAACCCGACTTCTCCGCGCCGTTCTTCGCGGGCTTTCAGACCATCGCGTCGTACATCCTCGCGGGCGCACTGCTCGTCGTCCTGATCATGCTGATCATCGCCGGCGCAGCGCTCGCCTTCCGCGGCCTGGCCTCCGACCGGGTGCGCACTTGGGCGGGCGAGAACATCCTCTGGATCTTCATCGCAGCCGCCGTGCTCGGCTCAGCGAGCGGACTGTTCCAGTGGTTCGTCGGGTTCGATTTCGGTTTCTGATGCGTACCTTGCGCGTGGCGATCGCCGGCACCCTGCTCGGGGTGCTGCTGATCGCCGCCGCGCCGTCCGCGCAGGCGGCGGAACGGCCGGATGCCGCGGCCTCGATCACCCCGACCGCTACAGAGATCGCCGGGGAGCCGTGGAGCGCACCCGCCTATCCCGTGAAGTGCGAGCAGACTGCGAACCAGATCTCATGCGTGCCGACCTCGACAGCGGATGCCATCGCGCAGAAGTGCTTCCTCCGCGTCGTGCTCTCCGGCGGCGACCGTGTGACCATCTGCACCACATACGAGGGACACACCGGCGCGATCCAAGCCGCCGGCGGCAAAGAAGGAATCGTCGAGTACGGCTGCAGCCTCGGTGACGTCGTCTGCCTCACGTTCGAGAACGCTGGACGAGGCATGGCCGCGGGAACCACCGCCATGATGTTCGCCGTCGCTGAAGTGATGCGCTTCGATACGTCCACCGCGCTGTGGGGTGCTGCCACCGGCGAGTGGTCGTTCTGGCGCTGGGCGGTGCTGGCCGTGATGTTCGCCGCGATGGTGTGGGCGATCGCGGCCGCCGTCGCATCGCGCGATCGAGGCGAACTCGTCAGCGCGATCGTCCGCTCTTCCCTGGCCTTCCCGGCGACGGCGGCGACACTGTGGCTCACCGGACACGTGCTCAACGCGGTCGACGAGCTCACCTGGTTCATCATGAACCGCGACGGGCCCGCCGCACTGTTCGGCACCCTGCAGCAGGTGATGTGGGCCGGCGGCCGCGCCAATTACTTCTTCGGATTCGTGATCCACGGGCTGCTGATGATCTCGATGCTGCTGCTCATGCTCGTCTTCACGTTCCGCAATATCGCCCTCGCCGCGCTCATCATGGTCGGTCCACTCGCCTGGATGCTCTTCCCCGTTCGGAGCATCGGCCCGCAGTGGGTGGTGCGCTACCTTTCCGCGCTCCTCGTCCTGCTGCTCACCGCGCCGCTGACGATCGGGTTCGTCACGCTGATCATCAACGGGTTGGCATCCATGGACTCGATCTGGAATCCCCAGGCGTGGCCGCTGCTCATCGGCCTCGTCCTCGTCGCCTTCGCCCCCTTTGCGGTGTTCGGTCTTTTCAGTTTCGTGGGCGCCGTGACGGCGGATGCCACGGGCTCGAGTCTCGGGTCGCGCGCGGGCCGCACTGCCTCGGGCGCGGCCCGCTCGGCCATGAGCGTTCCCGCGCGCATCGGAGCCAGCCCGGCTGGTGTCGCCTCCCGAACGGGCGCGGCCAGTCGTGCCGGCGCTGCGGCGCCGGCCGGACCTGCCGGGCGCCCGGACAGCAGCCGACCACTGGCCGGGACCGCGGGATCACGCCCTGCACCTGCCACGTCGACCGCACAGCGCGCCACCACGTCGACGTCCGCAGCCTCGTCATCGACCCCGAGCTCGGCGACCACACCGAGGGCCGCGTCGACACCGCCCGCCCGCCCGACCGGGGCTGGGCGACCGATACCCAATCCCTCACCGCGTGACGGGAGACCCTCATGAGCCTCGACGACTACGCCCGCCCCGTGCGCCTTCCCCGCCGTTCCCGTCAAGGGATCGTCATGGGGATGGATGCCTGGCAGCTCACGTTCATCAGCATCGCCGCGGCGTGCGTGCTGATCTGCGTGAACCGGTTCGGCCCACTCGGGCTGCTCTACGGAGCACCGCTCTATCTCACCTTCGGCATCCTCGCGATGACGACCCTGCACGGCATCTCCGCCCCTCGAATGATCGGACTGTGGACCATGAAGCAACTACGCCACGCGACGGGCGCAACCCAGCAGACCTACCGGCCTGAGAAGCCCCACCTCGCCGGCACGCTCAACCTGCCCGGCGTTCGCGCCTCGGTGCAACTGTGGGAGATCGACGGACTCGCCGCCGCCTACAACCCTCGCGACCACGCAGTATCGGTCACCGCCGAACTGGAAGTGCAGGGATTCCTGATGAATGACCTGCCCGAACGGTTCGAGCTCGCCCAGCAGTGGGAGCGCGTGCTCGCGTCGTTCACTCAGCGTCCCGGTATCAAGCGCGTCAGCCTGCAAGAGCGCACGCTGCCGACAACGATCCGCGCCGCGCGCGACCACTACGAGAACGTGCAGCACCGACGCGGTCTCGACCCGCACACCCCGGTCGCCGAGAACTACGCCGAAGTGATGGATGCCTCGGAACGCTTCGCCGTCGCGCACCGCAACTATCTGACCTTCACGCTCGACCTCATCGGCCAGGGCGCCCAGCTGCGCGCGCTGGGCGGCGGCAAAGACGCGATCCTCGCCCTCGCCGCGATCGAAGCGGCCAACCTGGCGGATGCGCTGCGGGCGGCGAAGATTCGTGTGCGCCGGTGGCTGGCGCCACGCGACATCGCTGCGCTCGCCCGCATCGCGTTCGACCCCGACTTCGCGGCGACCGTGCAGAACCGGGTCGGCGACCTCGAAGGTGTCGATCCGTCGGCGATCGGCCCGATGCACCTCGAAGAGCCCGCCCACCGCAATGCGGTCGTGCTGACCGACTCCGGCATCCACACGACCATGTGGATCCACGAGTGGCCGCGATCGGACGCGCCGATCGGGTTCCTGTCGCCGCTCGTCTACGCTCGGCACCCGGTCAGTGGGGAGGCGGTGAGCCACATCTTCACGCTGGTGCTGACGCCAGTCCCGGTGTCGAAGGCTCTCAAGCGCATCCGCGACGAGAAGAAGATCTGGCGCGGTAACGAGCAGCTGCGCGCCAAGCGCGGCACCGACGGCTCAGCGGCGGATGCCTCGGACTGGGAGGCCCTCGAACGGCAAGAGGAGGAGATTGTCGCCGGGCACGGCGAGTACCGCTACGGGGCCTACTTGACGATCTCCGCCGCCGACGATGAAGAGCTCGACCAGGCGATCGCGGGCATGCGCAACGCGCTGTCTCGCGCGGGAATGGAAGCACAGACCCTCTACTGCCAGCAGGCGGAAGCGCTGATGGTCAACGCGCTGCCGCTCGGGCTGGGGATGAAGTGATGTCACGCCGAACCGTCGTCTTCGAGCCCGGCGACGCCGACCGCCGCGAGCGCCGCCGGCTGCGCAAGGATGCGCGCGCCGCCGAACGCGCTCCGGCCACCGAGTCGTCGAGCCGCCGAGATCGCCGACTTCCAGAGTCCGCTGTGCCCGGTCCGTTCGGCCCGGGCCTCGCCGAGGGCGGCTACTGGAACCTTGCGGCACCTGCGATCCCGCCGCACCAAGCCACGTCGCAGCACATCGCCGGTATCTACCCGTTTGTAGCCGACGGCGGGCTCGGACATCGGGGTCCGATCGTCGGCGTCGACCTCAACGCCGACGCGCTCTGGCACTTCTCCCCGTGGGAGGCTTACGTCGACACGAGCGACCGCGGGGCGTTCTCGACCAACATTCTGGTTCTCGGCGCGTATCGGTCGGGAAAGTCAGCAACGGTCAAGACACTGGCCACGCGCTCGATCGCATTCGGCCACCAGGTGGTCGTCCCGTCAGACCCGAAGGGCGAATGGGTCACCGTCGCTGAAGCGATCCCCGGCAGCAAGGTCATTCGCCTCGGTGGCGGCACCGGCGCTCGCCTGAATCCGCTCGCGCGCGGGCCGCGGCGCACCGGCACCAGCGACGAGCAGCACGAGCAGATGGTGAAGCAGCGCCGGATCGCCACCCTGATCGCCCTCGTCGAGATGGCGCTCGGCACAGTGCGGCTGACCGCCGTCGAACACGCGGCGATCCACGATGCGCTGGAGCGTTGCATCGAGGGGACGAGTGATCACCCCACGCTGCGCGGGGTCTACGACGAGCTCGGCGCCCTGGCATCCGACGCCAGCTCGCCGTTCCACGCGAACGAAGGCGCGCTCCAGCCGCGATTCGTGCTGCGGAGGTTCGTGACCGGCGACCTCTCCGGCCTCTTCGAAGACGAATCGACGGTGGAGTTCGATCAGGATGCCCCAATCGTCGTCACCGACACCAGCGAGCTCTTCGCGCGTGGTGAGCTCGCCGCGCAGTTGACGCAGGTGTGCACGACGGCATGGATCCAAGCCGTCATCAGCGATCGCGGCGCACACCGAACGCGGTACGTCGTGCGCGAAGAGGGGTGGCGCGACATGACCTCACTCGCCGCCCTGCAGATGTTCCAGCAGTGGCTCAAGCTTTCGCGCCACTACGGCATCAGCAACATCGTCATCCTGCACAAGATCGGCGACCTGGATGCCGTGGGTGAGGCCGACTCGGTGGAGCGAGCGCTCGCCTACTCGATCATCGGCGACATCGAGAACAAGTTCATCTTCCGCGTGAACCAACAGGAGTACCGAGGGCTCCGTGACCGGCTGCAGCTGCCACCCGCGCACGCCGACCTCGCCCGGCAGCTGCGGAAAGGTGAGTTCCTCGCATACGTCGGGCAGTACTCATACCTCGTCGACTGCTTCGCGACGAGCACCGACTGGGAACGAGACCTCTTCCAAACCGACGACGCCATCGACGCCGCCGACCGCGACGACTTCGTCGACCGCCTCGCCGTCGACCTGGATGCCCTGTGGCCGATCGACACGGAAGTCGAAACCGATATCGACGGGTGGCTTGCCGCCCCTTCCCCCGAGGAGCAGAAATGAGCACGACACTCCACCGCGCCTTCGCGACCGTCGAAGGGTCGACGGCGCGCTTCACCACTCTGGACGGGCACAGCGAGGAACTCGCGGCGCAGGAAGGCTCCGATATCCGGCACGCGATCGTGCAGCGCGCGGTCGCGGAAGCCCGTCGCACAGGCGCCCCCGTGGAACTCGTAACGTCGGGCGACCGCGGCAGCCACCGCATCCGTGTCACGCCGGACGGCACGTCCTCGCCCGTCGATGATGGCGCTTCGGCGCTGCGACGCGTGCGCACCGAGCCTGTCGAGGTCGCGCACGATTACCCGATCCCCCTATCGGCAACCGCTGAGGAGGATCCGATCGACGAGGCGCCGCCATCCGTCGGCCAAGCACCGGCCGCGCGGCGGACTTCCTTCATCCCCGACAGCATCCACCCGAAAGAGCACCTCAGCGGCTGGCGAGCGCTGCTCGCGACATGGGGCGTGGCGATCAAACCGTCACCGTCGCAGTTGGAGCACCATGAGCGTATTCACCTTGTCTCCCGCCACTGGGCGGGCTGCCGCACGATCGCGATCGTCAATGGCAAGGGCGGCGTCGGCAAGACGTTGACCACCGCCATGCTGTCCGCCGTGTTCGGCCGCTATGGCGGGGGCAACGTGCTGGCGTGGGACAACAACGACACTCGCGGCACACTCGGATGGCGCACCGAGGCGGGACTCTACGACACCACGATCCGTGACCTCCTGCCCGCGGCACCGGGCCTCCTCTCCGCCGACGCCGGCGTCTCCGACATCACCCGCTACGTGCACCACCAGTCGGTCGACCGATACGACGTGCTGCGCTCGAACCCCGAACTTCTCGCGACCGACCAACGCCTCACCTCGGTCGAGTTCGAGCTGCTCATGCGCGTAGCGGCCAGGTACTACCGGCTCGTCGTTTTCGACTCCGGGAACGACGAGTCGGCGGACCGATGGCTCAGCATGGTGGACCACAGCACACAGTTGGTGATTCCCACCCTGACCGCACCCGAGTCGGCGGAGTCCGCCGCGCTTCTGCTCGAAGCGCTGGAGGCGCGTGACGAACGGTCGCGCGATCTCGCGCGAAACGCGATTGTCGTCGTCACCCAGTCCGAGCCCGCCAGACCGGCCGAGTTGCGCGACATCATCCTCGGATTCGAGGACCGCGTCCGCGACGTCGTCACCATCCCCTTCGACCCCGTCCTCAAACGCGGGCCGCTTCGATTCGACGACCTGCGCTCGCCCACACGCGAGGCCTGGATCCGCGCGGCGGCCGCAGCCGCTGCAGGACTGGGAGGGAGGCCATGAACGACGGCGTGCTCGGCAAGATCGCTGCGGTCGGCATCGCGATCGCATTTGTGCTGAGCGTCGCCTTCGCGTTCATCGCCGAACTCGTCACGATCTGGATCTGCGGCGCCAAACCGCGCGCTCACCATCTGTTCTCTGGACTCTGGCTCGCGCTCACCGGACGAACCGACGTCTACGAGGCATCCAGCGCGTGCACTCTGCCGGTGTGGCAGATCCGTGTGGCCGATCTTCTCGCCGTCCTCATCGTTGTCGGCGCGGGCCTCGCGCTCATCGTCTGGTATCGCCGCTACCGGCACTCGGACCGCGGGTTCATCGCCGACCTGCGGATGCGGCCCGGGTTCGCGACAGCCGCCGACATCCGATCGCACCTGTCCGCGAAGGCGGCCATCCGTCGGGCGAAGCAGCTTCGGCCCGACCTCATGCATCCGAAAGCAACCGACGTCGCCTGGCGAGTCGGGTCCTCGCGCGGCATGGACGTGTTCGTCTCGATCGAGGACTCCGTGACCCTGGAAGGACCACCCCGGTCCGGCAAGGGGTACCGCGTCCTGATCTCCGCGATCCTCGACTGGGCCGGGCCGCTCATCACGACCTCGACCACCAACGACAACCTCACCGCGACCATGCAGATGCGAGCGCGCCGCGGAACAGTCCACGTGTTCGACCCGCAAGGCCTCTCCGGCATCCGTGACACGCTCCGCATCGACCCCATCGCGGGATGCGCCGACCCGCTCATCGCCATGCAGCGAGGCGTGGCGATCATCACCGGCACGGCCCTCGGGCGCAGCAACCAGAACGAGGAATGGGCGCAGGCCGCCGGCATCATCCTCGCCCGGCTGCTGCATGCCGCAGCCGTCGGCGGCGGCACGATCGACGACATCTACGACTGGGGCTCGAGCCCGTTTGCAGCCCGCAACGCCGTGCCCTTTCTGAGGACTGCGGGAGCACCCGGCTGGGCGGAGAGCCTCGCGGCAACCATCAACGGCGACGAGAAGCTGCTCTCCTCGATGTGGTTCGGCGTGCAGAACGCGGTCGCACCGCTCGCAGTGCCGCAAGTGCGCGACAGCCTGCAACCACGCGAGGGAGACGCGATCTTTGACGTCAACGAGTTCTTTGCCGGCGAGAACACGCTATACCTGATCGGGTCGGCCGCCGGTGCGACCGCGATGGGCGGATGGATCAGCGCCCTGCTCGACAGCATCGTCGAGGACGCCCGGACCAAAGCCCTCGCCACCCCCGGCTCACGCCTTCGGCTGCCACTGGGACTGATCCTCGACGAGATCGTGAACATGTTCCGCTGGGCGAACCTGCCCCGCATCATGGCCGATGGTGGTGGTCGCGGCATCTGCACGCTCGTCGTGCTGCAGGCCCTGTCCCAGGCTGAGACCGCGTGGTCGCGGGCAGAGGCCGACACGATCTGGGCGGCGGCGACCGCGAAGGTGGTGCTCGGCGGGGCATCCCACGTCGAACACCTGCGCGACATCGAAGCCCTCCTCGGCGTTCGCGACACGAGCCGGCGGCAACGGTCGTGGTCGACCCAGCAGACCGGACACAACACCACTCTCGTCAACGAACGCCGACCACTGATGTCGGTCGACGAGATCAGACGGATGCCACCCGAGATCGGGCTGCTCGCCTACCGCAACCAGCGCACGGTGCTGCTCGACCTCGCCGGCTGGGATGCCCGGCGCGATGCGCGAGAGGTCAGCGCGGGCAAGGCCGCGACCGAGCGCGAGCAACGGGCGGTATTCATGCCGCCGCCTATCCCGGTACCGCCCACTGCGGGTCCGGCGCGAACGGAGACCGACGCATGAGCGATGACCCGAACGAGAAGATGCTGCAAGCCCTCGCCCACCAGTCCGCCGGTCGCCCCGATCCCGGGCCGAGTTCGTATGCGAGCCGCACCGTCGACTGGAGAACGCTCACCGACGACCGCGCACCGGTCGAATGGGCCGCACTGCGCGCATGGGTCGAGTGGTTCACGGTGCGCTTCGACGTACCGGTCAGCGTCGTACCCGACTGCTGGTGGCGGCACGGCGAGATCGTCGAGGAACTCGCGGCACTGCGCTCCGCACACCTGCTTTTGTTCGACCCGTCCGATCGCGGGACGGGCCCAAGCGCGTGGCTGCAGTACCTGTCGACCGCGCTCCCCCGCCTCACGCGCGCGGGCGGCGGATGCACGCGCGAGCACCGGGAACACCGCTCACGCTCCTGGGCGAATGCGACCGACGAGCAGGCATGGACCGCATGGGTCACTCAGTCCCATGCTCACCAGGACGGCCCCGGCCGCCCCTGACCGAAAGGAACGAGAGATGACAACCAGAATCCCGGTCACACTCGAGGGCAACCTCACCGCTGACCCCGAGCACGGCGAGGCCGACGCTGGCAACCGGTGGGCGAGGTTCACCGTCGCCGTCAACGACCGGCGTCTCAACGAGACGACCGGCACCTGGGAAGACGCCGGCACCGTCTTCCATCGTGTCGTGGTCTTCAACCAGCAGGCCAGCCACGTCGCCGCATCGCTCCGCAAGGGGGACAGCGTGCTGGTCGCCGGCGATCTGCGGTTCGGCTCGTACACCGACAAGGAATCCGGCGTCACGCGCGAGACCCGCGACGTCGTCGCCGAGAACGTGGGCGCTTCGCTCAAGTTCACCAACGTCGGAGTGGACCGCGCCCCAAAAGCTAACGGCCCCGCAGCAACGGGGCCGGTAGCAGAGCCGGCGCGGTACGCCGACTCGGGCATCACTCGCTGAACCGCCAGGAACAGGAGCGGGCGAGAGTCATCGTACTCTCGCCCGCTCCGCTGCGTCTCGGCGAGCGCTCGCATGAAGTCGCGAGGTCACCGGGAAAGGGATGCCGTTGGACGCGCTTCAGCCGCGGTCGGTATCCATTGGTCTTCGTCGTCAAGCTGCGACCGCGCGGAAGAGTCCGCTCGCGCGACGCGCAACGCCCCAAGACGCTCTGCCGCGGTAGCGCGGGCCTCGAGGTCTATTCGCACCTCGCGCCCGAGCTCGTCAGCGAGAGACCCGTCGGCTCTCCGAGCGTGGGCGGTTGCGGCCCGACTCGCAATGCGGGCGTCGAGCCCTCGCAGCACGCTGGTCGCCTCAGCGATCAGTCGGTCGATTTGGTCTGCGACCTCCTGATCATCCGGCTCACGATCGCGCGCCGCGCGTCCCAATTCGGCGCGCGCAGCGGCTTGCGAGTCGTCGATCGTCACTTCCGGCAGACCGCGCATCATTGCGTCCGCGATCACCCCGGCGGCCGTCTGATGAGGCTTGACGAGAGCGATCGCGTCGTTGCGCAGGCGACCACGCGTCATGCCGACGTACAGGCCGGCGGCATCCACACCCGGGCCTACCATCGAGACATCGGTCGTCTCCCCCTGGATGCCGTGGACCGTGGACGCGTAGGAGAGGTGCACATTCTCGGCGGTGTAGTCCATGCCCACAAGTCGGATGTCCGCACTGTCGGTCGTGCTCACCAACTCGATCCCATCGGCGGTGATGTCGCGCACGATCCAGACGGCCCGGTTCTCCACGCCGGCGCCGGTGTCGTTGAGGCGCGTCTGGACGACGTCGCCGATCAGGATGCGCTGCTCGTCCATCCCCACCGCGATCGCACGCAGGTCAAGCTCTCCACGGTCGACGCGACGTTGCTGGATCTCGTCGTTGATCGCGTCGGCTTCGTCGTTGGTAGCCACGACGAGCGCGATACGCTGACGAGCGGATGCCGCCGCGAAGTACGCGTGCAGCATCAGATCTCGTGCCATGCGCTGATCGGTGACGGCGTGCATTTGCCCACGCTGCGCCAGCTCTTCGGCCACCTCGAGGGCAGCGTCTTGCGACACCGGATCGCGCATTCTCAACGTCAGTGCTGCGTACTCAGCATCACGGAAGCGGTGCACCGCCGACATCTCAACGACGGCACCACTTCGACGCGCCATGCATGCCATCGCGCCGGAGTGCCCCACGGGCATCGCTTGAAGAGGATCGCCCACCATCGCAACCTGCGCCCCCGTCTCTTCGGCGAGCTCCGCGAGTGCACGCGCGGTATGCAGGTCCACCATGCCGGCTTCGTCCACGATGATGCGGTCGTCGACCTCGATCGGACACCGACGAGGACCGAGATACGCGATGCCCGCGGCGTCCACCTCCCCCACGCGTAGCCGCGTCCACATCTCGCGACCGGCCTCGTCATAGTCCCAACGCCAGCCGTGATCGGCAAGCAGTGCGTGAAGGCTCGAGGCGTTCGCCCCGATCTCGCGGGCTGCGACCGAAGCGGCCTTCTTGGTCGGCGCGACGACGATCATGCGGCGATGCTGCAACCGAAGCGCCTCGTTCGCGAGCCGGAGCATCGTGGTCTTTCCCGCCCCGGCAGGGCCGGTCACGGCGACGAGCCGATTCGTGCCCGCGATCGCTGCGGCGGCTTCGATCTGCCCGAGGTCGAGGTCGACGCCAGGCAGGGTCGTGGCGGCGACGCGGGCGAGCACGTCGTTGCTGACATTGATGCCCGCGATGTTGAGCCTGTCGAACCTCTCCGCGAGCTCGAGCTTGAGCAAAGCGGTCTGCGGCGTCATAAAGGCCTTGACATGCTGCGGGCGGCGGGGGTCAACGCTCAGCACATCGACGACCTCACTTATTGCGCGCGCAACGACGTCATCGATCAGAGGCGCGAGGTCTTCACGACTCGCCACGATGCCGGACGAGGCGACCGCTCGCGTTGCGCCCGCCCGGACATCGATGAGGCTGAACCTGCCTCCGGATGACGCGGACCGTCGGTCGGCGTCGACGAGCGCCTTAGCCGCGAAGAGGTCCGGGTCGGGATCGGCTGGTGCTGTTGCGACGACCGGTCGGTGCGGGACCTCGCTCAATAGGGCGGGGTCGATGACCGCGATCTCGTCGCGAACCAGCTGCTCCCATTCGTCCTCGTCAAGGCGCTGCGGCTTAGTCGGCCGGTCCTTCGACCACGCGAACCGATCGATCTGACGGATGATGTCGCGATCGGGTTCCTGACCAGGATGGTCCGCTCGCCACGCTGCGAGCTTTATCGCGCGGTTCGCTTCGATCTGGTTCGACCGACGCGAGAGCGGCCGCACCGCGGCGGCGACCTCGGCCACCTCACCATCGTCGTTGATCGTGTAACCGTGCCGCGCCAGCGCCTCGACCCATTGCGGGTCGGTGCAGGCGGCAAGCTCGCCCTCGGCGTTGATCAGGGTGTGCAGCTTCATCGCGACGCGCGAGTCGACGTTCGACCACGCACCGTCCTCCCCTTGAACCTTGACGCTCAGCCACAGGTGACGGTGGATGTGCGGGTCGAGCGCCCGCGAGCGACGGTGCTGCAGCTCTACGACCTCGAGCCGGCGAATGTTCTCTCGGGTCTTCCCGCCGGCGCCACGTCGAGCGTTGAGCTCTCGTTGCCAGATGCGGATGACACGGTCACGCAAGCGATCTTGCAGCGCTTCGAACTCGACCGCGAGCTCCGGATGAATGAGGGCGACAAGGCTGAAGGACTTCGGCGCGTTGATCGTCCCGTCGAGCAGCAGATCGGCCTGCGGCGAGCTGAGAACGCGGCCGCGATGCTCACCCGTGAGCGGATCGAAGCCATCGACCCACTGGCAGAGCTGTCCTCTCGACAGCTGATCGGTCTCGATCGCGCCATCTTCGACCGCGAACCTCGTGACCGTTCGCTGCTCGGTTTCACTGTAGGCGGCGAGCGCTTCAACGCCGTTAGAGAGTCGCATCGACGCGTCGCACGTGCCCTCGAGCGCGTAGGCGATCGCTGACCGCACCCCGTGCGATTCAACGCCGCGCTTCCAGCGCTCCAGTCCTCCGCGCATGCTGGCATCCTACGCCTTTACGTCTAATCACGGCATGGATTCACAGAAAGTGCCTGCGTGCATCCCTCAATATCGTTCTCCTCGAGGTGAGGCTCTGCTCGTCGGGATCGTCAGGCGCTCTGGGAAGCGCCGCGATCCTTCTCGGACTTCCTCGGCCGGTACAGCTTCTCTCCGCGAGGGAAGGCCGTGCCGCGCGACTTGAGCAGCGGGTCGATCTGTCGGTAGCGCTCCGCGAGGGCGGGGTGGGCCGCGGTGATCTCCGTGGCCGCGTCGACCGCGTCGACCGCTTCCGCGAGCTGTGGATGCAACGACTTGATGAGCTGCAGGGCGCCTCCCTTGGGAGCTCGCAGGCTGCGGCAGAAGTTGTCGACGATGAACGTGGAACCCTGGTCAGGTTCGCGCCGGTTGTCGCGCTTCTCGCGGATGCGGAAGATCGTCGTGCCATCGTCAGACAGGTAGCTGCGCTGCTGGGGGGTTTGCCGATGCGTTGCAGCCATGACGGCGACCATCACGAGCGCCCACACGATGATCGCGGGCGGCAGGAGCCACCACACCGGCTTCCCGAGCACGATCATGGCCTCGCCTACAAGCGCGACCGGAACAGCGAGCCAGGAGAACAGTGCGATGATCACTCCGCCCACCGAGGGCTTCTTGAGCGCGACGAGCATCCAGAGAGCCCCCCATGCGCCCATCCGCACGCGATCGCGCAGCCGAGGAGCGTGCGTGCCCGCGAGGTCGGGGAGGCTCACGACGTGCGAAGCCGAGCGCGGAAGCGGCGCTGCTTCGGCTCGACCTCCTGCAGCTGCAGCCGCACCGGAGCTTCGCCGGCAGGCAGAACGACCCACACGCTGCCGATCGTGGTGCCTGCCGGGTTCAGTTCCAGCCGACCCCCGCCCTCACTCCACCAGCTGACCTCCGTCGTCAGTTCGGCGGTGTAGCGCGCCTGCTTCGTGCGTACCTCGGCGCGCTGCGCGAGCACCGGCACCGTCCGCGGCCGCCGGGTCGTGTTGGTGAGGACGACGGGCACCTTCCACAGCTGTTCCAGCACGCGATCCTCCGCCACCAGCGGTGGGGTCACCTCCAGCCGGATGCCGGCAACATCAGCGGGCAGAGAAGGTGCGTTCTGGGCGCGCAGCAGAAGCCATGCCGCGAGGACGAGAGCAATCGCGGCAATCAGGAGCGCCAGCCATGAGTTGCCGGGCATCACTCCTCCGGTCTCTGCAGCAGGTCAAGCCAGCGGCGGAAGGCAGCTTCCGCCGTGGCCTTGTCGAAGTGTTCTCCCGGCCGCACCCACAGCTGCGACACTCCATTGGCGTCCGGGACGGGAATCAGATGAATCACTGCTCAACCATTGCTCGGTGCCTGGCGGCTGCTCGGTAGACCCCGCTGCGCGAGATCCGGAAAACACGGGCGAGATCCGCGGCGCTCTGCACACCCTCATCGAGTGCCTTCGCGATCGCCGCATCCGTCTCGGGAGGGATCGACGGCTGCCGGCCCTTGAGCTTCTTCCGCACGCTCGGCCGCGCCATACCCTCCTGCGTGCGCAGACTGATCCACCCGCCCTCAGCCTCAGCGATCGCCGCGAGGAAGGTGAGGAACAGTTTCGACCACGGGTCGTGCGGGTCGTACACGGTTTGCCCCATCTGGAAGATCACGCCCCGCTCGGTGAGCTCACGCACGATCTGCAGGGTGTCCTCAACGTTGCGGGCCAGCCGGTCCATCTTCGGCACCACGAGGGTGTCACCCTCACGCACCGCCGCAAGCGCCTGGCGTAGCCCCTCCCGCTGCGCGTTCTTGCCCGTGAAGCCGACGTCGCTGTAGATCCGGCCCTCGTCGACGCCCACGGAGAGCAAGAAGCCCCGCTGTGCCTGCGCGTCCTGCTCGTTCGTCGACACGCGCGCGTACCCGACCTTCACAACCCGCCCCCGATCTCGCGTCGTGCCGCACTGTTCGCGTCGAGCTGCCGCTCGATGTCGTCGATGAGTCGATTCAGGCGCGCCGCCCACTCTCGGTTGTGTGCGACCTGCGCAGGATCGCCCTCTTCCCCGTTACGGCGCGCATCCTTCTCCTCCTCGTCAGCTTCGTGCTCGAGCTGGGCTACGTAGTCATTCATCGCCGCAACGAGCACCATGTAGTCGTGGATGTCGCGGAGATCCAGGAGCACCGGATCGAAGGACGAGCTCTCGAAGTCAGGCATCAGTGTCCGCCTAAGAGCTCGGCCACGTGTACAGCGCGTCGACGTCGACGAGGCGCGGCCTCTCGTCGACGAGCTCGATCGAGCGCCCGGGCCGGTGGAACCCGCTAGCGTGCGCGATCGCCGCGAGCACGAGCTGCGCGTATTGGCGATCAAGACCAGGCAGTTCATCTTCGAGACTGACCCTCACTGGCACCTCCTGATCCGCACCGAGGGACGCGGCGATCATCAGCAGCCGCTGTTCTCCGCCCGAGTACCCGCCGATCATGTCGGGGATCTCGGAGAACACGATGTACACCCGTCCGTCGTCGGCACGGTGCACCCAGCGTCGCTCAGGGCCGGCCCACCCAGTCCTGATCAGTAGCTCGGTCGCCGCCTCGAGCGGGAGCAGCCCCTTCGCCCACGCTCGCAGATCGTCCTCGTGCTCAGCCATGTCGCCTACTCCATCCGTGTCGCATTAAGGCTACCCCTAATGGGATTCTTTGTGAACACCCTAAATGGGACATCCGACATCGCGAGATCTCGGCCCCACCAACGACCGTGCGGAGGTGTTCGTTAGCCGATCCCCTTGCGGTCACATATGGCAGCCCTTCCCGAACTCACGTTCGACCCACCGAAAACGTCCTATGAGGGCTTCGGCCAGTGGCCGTTACGGCGGGGGGTTTCGGCGGTTCCATCGCCCGGCGTGTTGAGTGCTGATCCACGTCGGCGCCGGCCGTGCCGTAAACGATCGTTACCGGTCAGTTCGCGCGATGACGTCCAGGAAGTCCCGTATGTGAGGGGGCGGAGTCGTCCCGGCCCAGATGGCGGTGAGCGGGCGGGTGATCTGGAGATTGTTGATCCGAACTCGCACGAGTCGGCCGGCGCGGGCGTCCTCGGACACGGCGAGGGAGCTCAACGCGCCGGGGGCTATGCCGGCCATAATCGCGCTGCGAACGCCGAGCGTGGTCGTCAGCACGGCTGCGGGCTCGGCTGCGAGGGGAAAGCCCGCCTCGGTGAGGGCGTTCTCGAGCGCTTGTCGGGTGCCGCTGCCGGTCTCGCGGAGCACCAACCCAGTGCCCGCCAGTTCACGGACGGACACCCGGCGGGTCTTCGCCCATCGGTGACCGTGCTGCACAACGACTTCGATGGTGTCGTAAGCGACGGTGACCGACCGGAGGCCGGCGGGAACGACAGGGGTCTCGACGAGCCCGAGGTCTGCGGTTCCCTCGCGTATGGCCTCGACGACCGTGCTGCTGTTGGCGGCTGTGAGTTGAACGACCGGGCCGTCATTGCCCTGAGAGATGCGCCACCGGGCGATCCATTCCGGTAGGAGGTGTTCTGCGATCGTGAGGCTCGCGGCGATGCGCATCATCTTCCCGCGATCCGTGCGGAGCGAGTTGACAGCATCCGAGAACTCGTCGGCCGCTGTCAGCAGCGTTGTTCCCCAGCCAACAACCAGCTCGCCTGTCGGAGTCAGTCGGGAGCCCCGTGCGGAACGCACCAGCAGTCGCGTGCGCAGATCTTTTTCCAGGTTCCGGATGCGCAGAGATATCGCCTGCTGACTCACGCCCAACTGCGCGCTTGCCGCCGACATGCTGCTTTCCTTCGCGACGAGCGCCAAGACTCGCAGTGCCTCCAAGTCCGGCTCGTGGCGCATCTTCCGCCTCCCAGCCACAAGCATAACTTGTATAGCGGACCGTATCTGCCTCTACTCGCGCAAGCGAGTCCCAGGAAACGATGGATGCATGACCCAGGCCCAGGACATTGCGACTGCCCGACCGGAACACACGCTGCTTGCCCGAGTCCGCGCGCTCCTGCCCGGGCTTGTCCTCTGCCTGGCCGCGGCCGGAGCATCGTACGGGGTCAGCCTGCTGCTGCCGGGAGTCAGCCCGCTCATTATCGCGATCGTGCTTGGCGTACTCCTGGCCAACGTCGTCCGGCTGCCAGCAGCGGCCTCCGACGGCATCGACTTCTCCGCGAAAAAGCTCCTGCGCGCCGGCATCGTCTTCCTCGGACTCCAGCTGGTACTGACCGACATCCTCGACCTCGGAGCCCCAATGCTGGTCGTCGTCGTGTGCATTGTCGCCGGCGGTCTGCTCGGCACCGTTCTCCTGGGGAGGCTGCTGCGGGTTCCATCCGGGCTCTCGCTGCTCATTGCCTGCGGATTCTCCATCTGCGGCGCGGCAGCCGTGGCGGGCGTGGCAGGGGTCACCGACCCGGACGACGAGGCCGAGGAAGACACCATCACCGCGGTCGCCCTCGTGGTGATCTTCGGAACGCTGATGATTCCCCTCGTCCCACTGCTCGCGAACCTGCTTGGCCTGGGCTCCGAGACGGCCGGGATGTGGGCCGGGGGTTCCGTCCATGAAATCGCGCAAGTCGTCGCGGCCGGAGGCATCATCGGCGGCGGAGCGCTCACGGTCGCGGTCATCGTCAAACTCGCCCGAGTGCTGCTGCTCGCCCCGGTCGTGGCCACCCTCAGCATCCGGGAGCGCCGTCTCAGCCGTACGGCAGGCGAACCCAGTCAACAGAGGTCGAGTTCGAAGCTGCCGCCCATCGTCCCGCTGTTCATCATCGGGTTCATCGCCATGGTGCTCCTGCGTTCCTTTATCCCTCTGCCGGACTTCGTGCTGACGACCGGCGGGCTGCTGCAGACAGGGTTGCTGGCTGCAGCGATGTTCGGACTCGGCTGCGGCGTCAAGATTCGGAACCTCATCAAGGTGGGCCTCAAGCCCTTCGCCCTGGCCGCGCTCTCCACCCTCCTCGTCGCCACCATCGCCTATTGCGGAGTCACCCTCGCCGGCTGAACATGGCTGGCACCAGGGCGTCACTACGCGCCGCAAACGATCGATTTCGGCGCGCAACCGACTCACCACTTCGTCAGGCCGCAGGTCTGTGATCATCTTCGGCAGATGACTCAGCAGGAACGGGAGCGCCGACGACATTGTGCGATGGTGCCCGCCCTGCGTCGCCGCGAAGCATCGTGTGATATTTTGACGTCTAGACGTCAGGAGACAAGCCGTGGAAAAGCTGCAGCCGGGTCGCGTCCGCGATGGCATCGTTGGGTTCCTCCGGGAGCATGACTCTATCGAGGGCGTTGCATATGAGGAGATCGCTACGCATCTGGACCAACAGCTCGGCAAGCCCGTAGCTCGGTCCTCCGTACGCTCCTACTTGAATCTGAACACGCCGGGGAAGTTCGAGCGTGTCGGTAGGGGCCGGTACCGTCTAGATAGTGCCTCTCGTGCCTGAACCCGCTCGCATCCCGCAGACGCCGCATGAGGAGCCAGCGTTCTCGTACGGACGCGCTCGCTTGTTTCATGCCGACTCGTTGGAGTGGTTGAAGCGGCAGCCCGAGAACTCCATCCATGGAGTTGTCACCGATCCTCCGTACGGCCTTGTCGAGTACACCCCGGTCGAGTTGGCGAAACTGCGTGCTGGTAGAGGTGGAACATGGCGCATCCCACCATCGTTCGATGGGAGCACGCGCTCCCCTCTGCCAAGGTTCACAACGCTCTCGGACGCTGAGTTGGACGATCTCGAGCGGTTCTTCCGGAATCTCGGCGCGGCGCTCCGTCCCGCCCTCGTACCGGGGGCTCATGTGATGATGGCGGCTAATCCTCTTGTCAGTCACCTCGTGTCATACGCGCTCGATGAGGCCGGTTTAGAGCGCCGAGGCGAGATCGTGCGCCTCGTCACCACCCTCCGAGGTGGCGATCGACCAAAGAACGCTCACGAAGAGTTCCCGGACGTGACGGTGATGCCTCGTTCAATGTGGGAGCCATGGTTGCTGTTCCGCAAGCCTCTCGACGGAACGGTGGCCAGCAACCTGCGCAAGTGGGGAACGGGTGGTCTTCGGCGAGTGTCAGACAAGGCGCCGTTCGGAGACGTGATTCGTTCTTCGCCTACCCGGCCCGCCGAACGCAGCATCGCGAACCACCCGTCACTCAAGCCCCAAGCACTCATGAGGCAGTTGGTGCGCGCGATCCTCCCTGTGGGCGAGGGAGTCGTTCTCGACCCCTTTGCCGGCTCCGGCTCGACCCTCGCGGCTGCTGAGCATGTGGGGTATCACTCTGTTGGCGTGGAGTTGGATCCGACATATCTGGCTCTTGCGAGCAAGTCCATCCCTGCCCTCGCAACACTAAACGTTAGGGACTAGCGGTCCATGTAGAGCCAGGACCGCCGGAGCTTTGCGACGCCATCTCGATCAAGCGTGGAGGTCCGGGTACCTAGCTCGCCACGTTCATTGCGGCGGAAGTCGTCGGGTTCAACCTGTGCGAGGTAGACCTCGCGGAAGGTCATGGGCGTGCGACTGTTGGCTGGTTCCGTGACATTGTCCACCTCGTAGACGAACACGCACATCCATTGCTTGCGGCCGCCGTGGGTATCGACGGCACCGCCCTTCTTGCGAGTCGATTTGATCTCGACGCCTTCCTCGCCCGACTTCACGCGATCATCGGGGTAGACGCCGCGAACAAGAAGGTCAGGGTGGCCGTTGTGGTACGCGTTCACGACGAGGGAGCGTGAGTGCTTAGCCAGGGACTCCGTCAGCATGTCAGAGATGGTCCCCGACAAGTTCGCGGGCCGGAGCATGTCGTCCAGGCGAGGTAGACGCTTGTCGTGCAGGTGCAGATTCACGTCGTAGAAGAAGTCATAGACATCTTGCATTGCCGACTGGAAGTCCAGGACGCGCAAGTTGTAAGGAAGCGATGGTGCCGGGTTGAACGCGCTCTGGTACACCTCTTGTCGAACAGTCACCGTCTCAGCGTAGCCGTGGCTGTTCGGCCGTCAGGCGTACGAGCACCCGGCGTCATCCTCCATTCCCGCGGCTTGTCCGCGCTGAAGTCGGGGTCGAAATCACACTCTCGGAGCCCGAGCTACGTCCCGATCTTCTCGGTGTAGCCGGAAACGATCCCCATACGGAATATGGGTGGAGTCACTGGGGAATCCGCGTCACTCACTCCCTCGGGGCCTCAGCGCTCTTCTCGATAGATGTGCGAAGAGCGCGTCCGGTGTGGGTGCGGGTTCGCGCGAGGGCGGCCACGTTGCCCTCGAACACGGGTTCTCCCCCGTTGCGTCCTGCTTCTGGGCCGAGGTCGATGACGTAATCGGCGTGGGCGATCAGGTGCAGGTTGTGGTCTGCCGCAATCACGGTCGACCCTGCTTCCACGAGTCGATCGAGGACGCCGATCAGGTTCCGGACGTCCTTCATGTGCAGCCCTGTGGTGGGTTCATCCAGGACGTAGATCGCGGCCTGCTGTCGGAGCTCGAGGCCGAGGCGGAGTCGCTGGCGTTCGCCTCCGGAGAGCTGGTTGAGGGGCTGCCCGATGGTGATGTAGCCGATGCCCGCTTCGGCTACGCGGGTCAGGATGTCACCTGCTTTCGTGTTCTCGAACAGTGCAGCGGCCTCCTCTGTCGGAAGGTCCATGATCTCCGCGATGGTGAGGTTGTGGAGGCGGTATTGCAACGCCTCGGCGCTGAAACGCTGGCCGTTGCAGACTGGGCAGATCGCGGTGAGTGTGTCTCCGAGTGGGGTTGTGGCGCTGGTGGAGCCGAGTCCTCCGCACTCCTCGCACCCACCCGCACCGTTGGGGCTGAAGTAACTGGCAACGACGTCATTGGCCTTCGCGAACTGCGCGCGAATGTCGTCTAGGGCGCCGGCGTATGTCGCGATGCTGGAACGGCGCGATCCTCGGATGGGCGACTGATCGAGGGTGACGAGGCCGTTCGTCTGGGGGATGCTGCGCAGCAGGCTGGTCTTGCCTGCTCCGGCGACACCGGTGATGGCGACGAAACATCCGGTGGGAATGTCGACGTCCACGTTCTTCAGGTTGTTGAGCGCCGCGCCCCGCACGCGCAGGTGGTCGGTGGGTGTGCGCGGTGTCGCGTTCAGCACAAGGGGCGCGGCCAGCTCGGCCGCGGTCGGGGTGTCCGCCGCTGCGAGGTCAGCCGGGTGCCCTTGGAAGAGGAGCGTTCCGCCGTGTCGGCCGGCGCCCGGGCCGATGTCGATGATGTGGTCAGCGGCTCGGATGACGTCGGGGTGGTGTTCCACGACCAGGATCGTGTTGCCCTTGTCGCGCAGGCGGTGGAGCAGCTCGACCACTCGCGCGGTGTCGTGGGCGTGGAGGCCGGCGGCTGGTTCATCGAAAACGTAGGTGAGTTCCGTTAGGGCGCTGTCCAGGTGCATGACGGTGCGAATCCGTTGGGCTTCTCCGCCGGAGAGCGAGCTGGTGGGTCGCTCGAGGGAGAGGTAGCCGAGTCCGACGTGTTGCATGCCCTGTGTGATGGAGAGGAGCCGGTTGCGCAGCTCGGCCAGCGAGTCCGGGACGGTGAGTTCTCGGAGCCACTGTTCGAGGTCGTGGGTTTCGAGGGCGGCGGCGGTCGCGATGCTGTGGGAGCCGATCAGGCAGGCGCGGGCGCGTTCGTTGAGACGGGTCCCCTTGCACGCGGAGCACGGTGCGACGTGGGCGAGGGTGTCGAGCGCTTCTCTGATCGCTGGTTTCAGCGTCTCGATGCTCTTGCTCAGATAGAGCCTTCGGATCTTGCGGACGACCCCCTCGTAGGCCATGGGGTGCGATCCGGTCTCGACGCTGGGCCCGGTTCCCTCGAGCAGCAGCGATCGTTCGTCGGCGGTGAAGTTCTTGATGGGCTTGTCGTTGTCGAAGTACCCGGAGCGGGCGTAGACCTTCCAGAAGAGGGACCCGACGGCGAAGTTCGGGAATTCGATTGCGCCGTCGTTGAGGCTTAGATCGCCGTCGAGGAGCAGGTCGAGGTTGAGACTCGCCTCTTGTCCCGTGCCCTCGCATTCCGGGCACGCGCCGGTTGGGTGGTTGAAGCTGAGCGCCTGTGGCGACGAGACCTCGGGTGAGCCCTGAGCGACGAAGAGTTGACGGAGCAGGCTGATGGCATCGGTCGCGGTCCCCACCGTGGAGCGAGGGTTAGCGGCCATCGGGCTCTGGGTCACGGCGATAGTCGCGGTGAGGTTTTCCAAGAGGGTGGCGTCCGGCCGCGCTGCGTGGGGGAGCTGATTCTGCAAGTAGGCGGGATAGGTCTCAGTGAGGAGCCGCTGAGATTCCGCGGCGATCGTGTCGAACGCGAGGGACGACTTCCCTGACCCGGACACTCCCGTGAACACGACGAGTTTCCTCTTCGGGATGTCGATGTCGAGCTTGCGGAGGTTGTTGGTGCTCGCTCCTCGAATCACGATCGCGTCGCTGAATGTGGGGCGGTGGCGCTGAGGCATGGGGGTGCTTTCTGTCGAGGTGACGCTACGGGTATGGCCTCGTCTAGCGGGGTCGGTGGCGCAGGCGCTCTAGTGCAGCCCCAAGGGGTAGACCGACGCGCGCGACGATGCGGCCGGCTGGCGTGTTCGTCGCGTGGATGATGCCGACAGGGCCGAGGGAGGCGCTGACGGCGGCGGCGCCTCGGATCCGCATCCCGTGCTCGAAGTCGTGAACGGCGGCCGGGATCGTCGCCTGCTGGTCACGAACGGTTTCGAGCCCATCAGCGAGAGCTGCGGCGTCTCGGATCGCTGTAGCGGCGCCCATCCCAGCGGTGGGCGGCATGGCGTGTACGGCGTCGCCCAGCGCGGTGACGGGGCCGGCGGGCCAGGGGGCGACGTCGTTCGCGACTTCCGGGCCTGCGTGGAATCTGAACGTGGCGAGGCCGTCTGTGTCGGTGTGAGTGATCACGTCGAGCATCGGGCTCGTCCATCCGGCACGCCGCAGTAGCGCCGTGGTCGCGTCGCGGAGCTCGCCTCCTTCGAGGGGCCGCAGCGCGTCCGTGCTCGGAGACTCCGAGAGGACAGCGCCCCAGATGTAGGTCGGTTCGGTGGTGACGGGGTGAGCAAGGTGGGGCGAGTTCACGGCCGCCTGGTTCACCGGGTCGTGGTACCCGATGTAGAGCCCCGTTCCTCCGGGGCCGATCGCGAGGCCGGAGTCCGTGGAGAACAGTTCTCGCGCCTTCTTGGGCAGGGCGGAGGCCGGGGTGCGTCCGCCGATACCGAGCAGGCCTGTGGGGGTGTTGGTCGGTCGGCCGGCAAGAGCTGCGGCGATGTGGGAGTGCACTCCGTCTGCGGCCACGAGCACGTCGGCCGTGTGCGTCGTTCCGTCCTCGAGGCCGACGCTGATCGTGCCGTCGTCCTCTGTCGAGTGTCGGTGCACCACGGTTCCCGTGCGCAGCGCGGCGGCAGCCGCGTCGGCCAGGATCAGCCGGAGGGTGATCCTGTCGATGTTCACGCCGCCGTCGTCGTCGGGTGCCGCTTTGCGTAGCAGCAGCCGCCCCCGCATGTCGCGCATGACGTCGCCGCCCTGCACTCGGGTCGTCGCGGACGACGCGAGGATCGCCTCGAATGATTCCGGCTCCAGGAGGCCGCGCAGCGCCGTGGTCGCTGCCCGGTCCAGATGGATGTGGTAGCCGCCTGTGCGGCTGAGGTCAGTGTCCCGCTCGAACGTCGTGACGTCGATACCGCGCTTCAGCAGACCCGCGGTGAGGGCCAGTCCGCCCAGTCCGCCGCCAGCGACGATCACTCGTAGGGGGTTCTTCTCTTGTGTCATGGGACGAAGCTGCCGCTACTACCGGACACGGGAAGGCCGCTATGGCGTGGGTGTTCCTGGCAATCGGCCGAGTCGAGAGCGGACCGTGGCGAACGCTTGGCGCAGCTCGAGCGGTTCGATCTCCGTCATGTCAGCGGCGAACGTGATGAACAGGCCAGCGAGCCCGATCCAGGACCACGCTCCCATCGTGAGGCGGGATGTGCCGGCGGTGACTTTCTGCACCACGGCCCCTCCCGGAGCAAACTCCGCCGCGATCTCGGGTGGGACCGCGAGGACCACAGACCCCTGGCAGGGCCAGCCAGCCACCGAGTCGCCACGATCGAAGGTGTGCTTCACGAACTCCTCAGCCGATCCGGCGGGTAGCTCACGGTCGGGGAACGGGACATACGTGGGGTCTTTGGCGTGCAGGCGGTCGAGTCTCAGCGCGCGCCACTCCTGGGCGTCGAGGTCGAACGCGACGAGGTACCAGCGCGCCGCCCACACGATCATCTGGTGAGGTTCCACCCGCATCCGCACCATCTCGGTTGCGCTCTCGAGGTAGTCAGCTCGGAGAACATGCCGGCGGCGGACCGCCGCGCCGACGTCTCGCACAACCTGGGCGCCGATCGGCGCCGCGGGGAACTCCCAGTAATTCGGGACAGACGTGACGGTGAACGCATCGGACTCGATGCGCAGCTGCTCCGGCATGACTTGCCGCACAGTATCGAGCGCCCGATTGTTCGACTCCGAGATGCCGGCCAGCACTGTCGGCGCCGTTTGAAGCGCGACTGCGATCGCCACCACCTGGTCCTCATCGAACACCATCGGCGGAAGCCGGGACCCGCCGCGCAGTCGGTATCCACCGCCGAGGCCCTTGATGGGCTCGACCTCGTATCCGAGGTCTCGCAGCGTTTCCATATCTCGACGAACGGTCCGCTCGGCGACCCCCAACCGCTCGGCAAGTAGCGCGGAGTTCAACGTCGCGCCTGAGCTCATCATCGACAGCAGTTTCAGCGCTCGGGCGGAGGTGGTGGCCATGACCTCATCCAACATCGAAACCGGCCATTCCGTGTCCGGTTGCCGGTCCACAGTGCTTCCATGTCGAATCCAGCCAGCCCACCTTCAGCGCCGCTCGCCTCACCGAAGGGCGCCGCCCTCCCGCTCCTCGTCGTCCTTTTCGCGTCCTTCATCGATCTTGTCGACGCGACGATCGTGGTGGTAGCAGCCCCCGCCATCGAAGCCTCCACCGGCGCATCCCGCGCACAGCTGCAATGGGTGGTCGCCGCCTACACACTCGCTCTGGGCGCCGGGCTGATCACCGGCGGACGCCTCGGAGACTCCTACGGCCGAAAGAGGATCTTCCTCCTCGGTCTCGCCGCGTTCGCGGTCACCTCAGCCCTGTGCGCGCTGGCGGGCACACCTGAAGCACTGATCGGGTTCCGTGCAGCTCAGGGTCTTGCTGCGGGCATCATGGTGCCGCAGGTGTTCGGCATCATCCGGGGCTCGTTCGCACCCGAGCAGCGTGCGAAAGCGTTCGGCGCCTACGGAGCCGTTCAGGGCCTCGCCTCCGTCGCAGGTCCGCTCCTGGGTGGTCTCCTGGTCATCGCGAACCTGTTCGGGATGGAGTGGCGAAGCATCTTCTGGATCAACGTCCCCATCTGCGTCATCGCCTTCATCATCGGGATTCGAGTGCTCCCGGAGTCTCGATCCGACCGCCGATCCGCGTTCGACATCATCGGGGCAGTCCTCGCGGCCGCAGGGATCGTGTTGCTCCTTCTCCCCCTCATTCAGTCGACGTCGTGGGGCTGGGAGGCGCCGAGCTGGGCGCTCCTGGGTGCAGCCGTTGTCGTCCTCGCCGTGTTCGTCCTCTACGAGAGGCGCCTACTCGCGCGCGGCGGTGATCCGGTGTTCGACCCGACGCTGATCAAGAGCCGTTCCTTCTCGGCCGGCCTGATCGCATCCGTGCTGTTCTTCTCGGGGATCGGATCTCTCTTCCTCATGCTCTCCGTCTACTTGCAGGACGGAGCCGGGCGAACAGCACTCGAAACGGGCCTCACGATCCTCCCGTACGCGATCGGATCGCTGATCACCTCAGGGATCGGTGTCGCCTTCGCCGCCCGCGCGGGTCGCTTGCTGCTGGTCGCCGGCTCCCTCGTCGTCGCGCTGTCCTACGTTGCTCTGTGGGCCGCGGTGAACACCGGCGAGGACCCCGGCTACTGGCCTCTCGCGGGCGGGCTGTTCCTGGGCGGTCTTGGCCTCGGCCTTGTGGTCCCCATCCTCGTCAACGTCATCCTCGCGGGAGTCCCCGGCCAGCACGCCGGCGCAGCAGGCGGAGTCCTGTCCACCGTCAACCAGATCGGCGGAGCGGTCGGGATCGCAACCCTCACCACGGCGTTCTTCGCCGCCGTCAGCAGCGGCTCCGGCAGGGGCCTGGACGTCTACGGTCCTGCGCTAGGCGGTGTGCTCCTCGTCTCGGCGGTTCTCTACGTTGTCGCGGGACTCGCGATGTGCCTCCTCCCGAGAACCGCGCCGCAGCACGGTTAGCCCGATCGCTGACCCGCAGGACGATCGCTTTGTGGGACGGCATCGAGCGTGCGCGCTTGCTGCCGACTCGGGCAGAATTGTGGCTTCGTTCGCTTGGTGGCGGGGTTTTTGCAGCGCTCCGTGGCGGTCTTGTTGCCGCGATCACGCAGGACTGGCTGCAGGTAGGTGTCGCGGTCTGAACCGAGAGGGGTGCGCCCGGTCGGGGCCGTTTGGATCGCTGCCGCTACGTCAGAGTCCGAAGGCTCCGCCGCTGACGAGGATCACGATGCCGAGGCCGATGAGAACGATGGGGAAGAGGATGTGCTCCCAGCGTTCGAGCACTTCGGCGATCGGGGGGCGGGTGGCGACGAACTTTGCCAGGGCCACCAGGACCGCGACGAGCGCGAGGAAGACGATGCAGTAGGCGACTACTGCGAGAGGTTCCACGCTGAGGAAGACAGGGGTGTAGACGCCGATGTTGTCGCCGCCGTTGGCAAGGGTGACGCCTGCGACTGTCCACACGCCGACCTTCTTGCCGGCAACCTTGGCCTCGTCGTCATCGTCATCATCGTCTCCGCGCCAGGCCTGCCATGCGGCCCAGAGGCCGAGGCCCAGAGGGATGAGACCGAAGTACGGGATGGCTGCCGAGGGCAGGAATGCTCCGGCACCGATGGTCACCAGGACCGCGGCACCGAGGATGCCGGCGAATCCGAGGTACTGGCCGGCCAGAATGCGGGCGGTAGTGCCGCGCTGGCCTGCCCCTCGCGCGAAGAAGAGGGAGAGCACGATGATGTCGTCGATGTTGGTCGCTGCGAACAGGCCCATCGCCTGCAAGACCGAGGTGAGGATCATGCGCCCTCCCCAGCTGCGTCGCATCCGGGAAGCGAGCAGGCGGGATCGATGCACGGGGCGTCTTCGTCCACTGCCAGGGTGGCATCGACCAGTGCCGTCAGCGCCTGCGCCAGGTGCGAATCGGCGATCTCATATCGTGTCCGACGACCCTCGGGCTCGGAGACGACGATCCCGCAATCGCGCAGGCATGCCAGGTGGTTGGACACGTTCGGGCGTGTCAGGTCCAGATCTCGGGCCAGTTCCGCCGGGTAAGCGGGATGGTCGAGCAGGGTCAAGATGATCCGGGATCGAGTGGGGTCGGCCAGTGCACGACCCAGGCGGTTCATCACGTCGAGACGCGAAGCAATAGTCAGCATGGACTGAACTATACAGCGCGCACTGAACACTCGGTCACAGGCGTCAGCCCAGATCGCATGCCCGTAAGGGGATCCCTATTCGGGCAGTGGTCGTTGGAGGGGCCTCAGCGTGCATTGGTGATCCCTATCCGGGCGACGCTCGTCCCGGGTGTAGGCGAACGTGTCGCCCCCTTCGCTTACGCTCGCGATTGATGAGCACTTTCACGACTGCACCGAAGCCCGACTTATGGCGATTGGCTTCCGAGCTCACGATCACCCCGACCGGCGACGACCTCGGCTCGCGCGCTGCGCGGCGTCTGGTGCGCCACCGCCGGCGACGGAACTGGTGGTGGTTCGGAGGGGCGACGGTCGTCGCCCTCGCGGCAGGGATCCTCGCCGCACTCCTCCAACACCCCGTCGCGAGCTCGGCGCTCACCGTTCTAGCCACACTCGGCGGCACTATTGCCGCCGCTGCCTGGACTGTGCAATTGCGCGCAGGAACCTACAGGCGGCTGACATCTCGGATGAGGCGAGGCGCCACCCCCGCGTGGTGGGTGTTCACTTCGCTGGCGTGGGCTGCGGTCCTCTCAGCGGGCGTGGTCGCGATCATCACCGTGACGTCCGAAGGGTCGTTTACCTCAGTTGACTCCCTCGTGTCGACCAAGCTGACGGCTTTCGCGCTCGGCTTCGTGGGCATATTCTTCAGCGCAGCGAGTTCGGCATCGGCGCCCCCATTGTTGTCAGCTTCTCCCAAACCGCGGCCGTATCAAGCGCACTGGAGCCAGCTGACTTGGACCGCATCACTACTCGCGGCGACTTTCAGCGCAATGTCGCTCGCTCTGTATCACGGCCAGGACGGCTGGGTCGTCGAAGTGGCGGTCACCGTCGGGTTCGCCGTCATTGCGGCACTTCTCGCCTGGCACGCACGGGCGCTCCACAACCTCCGGTCTCAACGAGCGCGACTGCTCGATGGCTTGACGGCGGCCTACGAGCTCATGACCGACAGCAGCAATTCAGACGCCGCCACAACCCGCGCGCTGCTCGCGCTCCGCGCACTCACCGTGCCGGACCCGTTTCGCTCTCAGTCTCCGGCTGCGCCGCCTGCGGCGACCGGCTGGGAGATTGCAGAAGTTGTCGGCATCTTGTTACATGCCTACGGGTATGGCGACATGCCTGAGTCAGTCACCAGCAGAGCACTTCTAGCGGACGAGCTCGGGCAGCCGTTTCGCGATGTGCTGGGCGCGGAGAACACAGAACTGCGAGGTGCAGGATGCGATTTCATATCTCGGACGATCGAGTGGGCATCGCGGAACACGGCCAGCGGCTGACCGTCGGCGCGTTCCCAGCCAGGATCCGTTTACGGGCAATGCGTGATTGCGAGGCGGCTGCGGGCGATCTCGATCCACGACATGGACGGTAGGTGATGGGTGGTCGTGGGCGAGGCCTCGAGGGTGCTTGCAGCCCTCGGATCGACCACACAGATCACAGCTGTCCCCGCGTCAGTCTCGCTCCGCACACCCGACAGCACCCGGCTATCTGAGCAGCATGCGGCGGTGCCTGCTATCACGAATCAATCAGCCGCACCAATGTCGCGGCTCTGCGGCTGACCCCACCACACTCAGCCATTCGCGCAAGCGCACGGCGCCGTCAGAGAAGCTTGGCGGCGGACGCAGTTGAAATCGTTCGGCCTGATAGCGTGCCTAGGACACGAACCATCTATTGGAGTTCGCGACGTCGGCCAGCGCGGCGGTTGTCTCGGCTGCACGCGTGGCGAGCCTGTCCGCAGCAATTTGCACAATCTCAGTCGGCCAGTTCTCGGGCGCTCTCATCATTGCCTTGGCCTGCGTTGGCGTGATGGAGACTAGCCGGTTGGGATTCAGATTGGCGCCGCTGGCAAACACTCCGCGAGTGCCTTCGAACACCTCTAGCTTGAGCTTTCGGCCGCCGTGCGCTGCCGCAACTGGCCGGCGTCCGTCCGTTAGCCCAGCTCGTAGTATCTCGGCAAGAGCGCCCGAGAGCACGCGACCAATTCGATCACGTGCCGCTTCGGTGCCGACGATCCAGAGCAGCCATAAGGTGGGGCCCGAGACATCGATCTGCTTCAGACGGAAGGCGTCGACCAGGTCTACCCGACGGGTGGATGCAACGGCCGCTCCATCCAGCAGGGCACCCTCGAGCGCCCGATAGTGCCTCGGGTCGAGAGCGTTGATCGCGGCGTCCAGCTCGGCGGCCAACTTGACGATGACGTCGGCGCGAGCGTGGCGGAACATCGCGAACGCTGTGAGTGCGGTGTCCCGGCTGCCTGTCTGCGATTCGAGCGTCCTTCGCCACCAATCGAGCTTGGCCTTGTTCTTGCGGTAGAGATTCTCTATTTCAAACGCATCGCGAACGATGCCGGTAGTGATGAAGGCGCCGAGCTCTTCAAAATCGAATCTCGCTGGGACGAGTCCGAAGGCTCGCCGCAGCACCCACCCCGCGCCACATTGTCCTGCGACTGCGTTCAGCCGTCGGCTGAGATCAAAGGCGGACGCAGACTCAACGGCTCCAGACGGCGAACTGACATTCTGCGCCGCACCGAGGGGGCCTGGGATGGGCAGCGCGCCGCCTGATATTGCTGCTCTTGCGACCGCTAGTCGCGCACCCAAGACGGTTCCAGTCGATGCGCGAACTAGTTCGACCGCACCATCATTGACCTCTAACTGCGCAACTGTGAGGACAGTGGCGTCCGAGCCCCCATAGTTCCCCGCTACGAGGCTCTCAACGTGCCATCCGGTCCGCCCAGGATCCTCGCCAATCAGGGCGCGAAGGCCTTCTACGCATAATGCGGGAGGATCTCGAAGCGCGCCGAGTTGGGCTGCAGTCTCAAGCCAGAGTGGCGTCGGTGTGAAGCGGGACCACCACCAGCCGGGCAAGTCATCGTTCGCGCTCGCGTGCGCCGCGAGACTTGTCGCTGCGGCCTTCATCTCTAGGGCAGGTAGGCCGCCGTCTATTCGGTCCATGAGGTGGGCGACGGCTTGGGAACGCCCCGCCCGTTCCCCGAGGCGCAATGGTGCGCCCGTGGGGTCGAGGGCGCCGTCCTCGCCGAAGATCAAGCCGGGGCCCTCAAGGATGAAATCCACAACCCGACGGATGTCAGTGTCAGATTGCCCGTTGTAGATTCGGTCGTTCAGTACCTGGACAGCCATCCCGCGCACGAAAGGATGTGGACCCACTCGCCGATTCGCGGCCTCAAGGTTTCCGCGAAACGCCCGCACCTCGCCCTTGGCCAGCATGCCGACGAAGAATCGACAGACGTTTGCCCAATATGGCCGCTCCAGAAGAGCATCCAAGCCGTCATCGCGAGAGTTTCCTTCGCCCCGAGCCGTGAGGTTTTCGAACATGTGAAGCGCGGCGAAGTACTCCCGGAGAGACTGCACTTCGAACTCGAAGGCATCGTTTCGCTCGACCAAGCACAAGACTCGGTCCGTGATGGCGGAGTACATCTCATCAGCGAGCTTCTGCTCTTCGGGCTGCCCTGCCAGGTAGGAACTCAGTAGCGCTTTGAGTTCTGTCCGGGTGATCGCGCCGGAGCTGTCACCCTGCTCCGCCTTCGCTTGTAAGTACCAGCCCAGATACGCGTGAGTATCCTCCACGACTCGGCGTTGTTCGTCTAGTAGAGGCTCTTTGTCCTCGGTCTGCTCTCGATCCAAGAACGTTTTCAGATACTCGCGATACAAGTCTGTGCGTTGCTGTGGTAGCAGCTGACGTCGGTGAAGCAGGTGGAGCAGGATCGCAAGTTGCATCGGGTACGAAGCCAACTCGCTGATGTGAGCGATATGTTGGCTGTCCATGAATGTCGATTCGAGACGAACCGCGGCGTCGAGCGAAACGCCTGAAACTGCCACCCATTGACGAAGGTATTGCAGCCGCAATCCTTGCGTGAGGCGCTGTAGGTGAAGCAGCGGGAAGCCCGACGAGGTGAGCGGCTGGAGCGAGCTTCCGGGTCTTGTCGCGACGATGATCACAAGATCAGCGGCATCGTGCATCAGCCGACCCCTGACGAGCGCAATCTCTTCGATCACGCGAGAACGCGTCGGAAGACTTGCGACTTCATCGAGTCCGTCAAGCGCGAGCAGTACCGGCTCGTTGGCGATCACGCTGGCGAAATCTTCAGCTCCGAAAGTATTCGCGCCGATGTGGGTACGAATGTCCTCGATCATGTACTCCTCGAGGCTTCGCCACTGTGGTCCTGCAGACGAATCTCTACGTCGCCTTCGACGCTTCGTTGCTGACGCGTCCCGCAACGGGGCCGCCCACGCGGCGTAGCGGCGAAGATCGACGCGAATTGGGAACCGACCGACTGTGGCGTCCCGGGCCAGCCCGGTGCGCCCCGCGGTGTATGCGTCCTCGCCCAGGAGGCGCGCGCGGTGGAACTGGCAAACGAATTGGAGAACAGTGGATTTTCCTTGGCCCGGCCCGCCCACCAATACCGCGTTGCCTACCCAGTCGGGATGGAGAAGAACCTGCGCAGCGCCCGCGATGATGAGTCCCGATGCGGCCCGAAGCTCATCCGTGTCGCCCGGGGCCACGTCGGCGATGTGCCTGAACAGCTCGGCCACCGCGGCGTCGTCCGGTCGACACCCGATAGGAACGTCAACAAACATCGCTTCGACCGACGGTCCCCGGAGATCCACTTGCTGGAACTGCACCGTGTTCTCCGCCGCGAAGCGGTCGCCCAAGTACGCGCGCAGCGCGCGCTCTCGTGCGTCGCGTTGTGAGGTGCGTGCCTCGTGCTTCCTTTTCATCGCGAGTAGTTGGTCGACCGTGAAGCCAGCGCCATCGTTCGCATCGATGAGAGCGTGGTGCGTCGGACACATGAGCACGAGGTTCTCGTAGCCATCGACGTGATCGTAGTCCGGCTCAAATCGCGGACCATCCGCACTCTGCGCGCGAATGTGCGCCTCTTCTCCGACGACGGTCGAATCGATCGCGCCGGACATCGCATCGGCAACTTCTTCGGTCAACGGCTGTGCGCATCCGGGGTATGCGCACTCGTTGTGAGCCCGCCCCCACAGCAGCTTTCGCGTACGAACGCTGATCGCCACGAATCCTCCCTTGCAGACCGCCTCACACCACCCGAGACGAGATCGACGCTACTAGCGAGAAGTGTCTGACGATGAGACCGCCGTCGGCTTCGACGGAATCTGCGAGTAACAACTGGTTTGCTCTGCGTCTGGCGCGACTGGCGGCCGGCCACCGCCGAACTCAGGGGAGTCGTGTACCTATGCGGCATCTCCGAGCACGAGTCCGAGGATGAGACCAGACGCGGCCGCCAAAACAACGAGAGCCAGTCTTGAGCGCAAGTGCCGCTTCGGTTCTATGATTTCCTCGCTATCTTGCTCGCCCCTTCCCGCGATGTACGTCACTGACAGGTAGAGGATCTCCTCGTCCTTGACCACGATGACCTCGCCATCGAAGTCTTGAAGCGCCCCTCCTGGCGGTCTGACGCTGAGGCTCCCGATGAGGGTGAGCGCTTTCGGTGTACCTTCTTCGCCGACATTGCCGTACGTGTCCACATAACCCTGGACCCAGGTGCCGTCCTTCAGTTGAACCCCCGCAAAGTTCAGCGCAGCGGGCTGCCGGGTAAAGACGTATCCCCAGGATTCCCTATCAGGATCATCGCCTGACCTACCGATGGTCAAGTTGTGGACACGTTCGCTCCCGAGCCACCACGCCAGAAGCGACACGAATGTGAGCACCATGAAGCCGCATATCACGAAGAGCTCGTAATGCTCTCGTGCGTACGCGCTCGGGTCGGCCAGGAACTCTGCGACCTGGTTGTGCCATGAGGTGTTGAAGACTGACCCGACGGCGAGGACGAGCGCGAACAGGCTGATGATCGCGGCGCTCACGAGAATCGCGGTCGCGGTCTCTCTGAAGGCGGATCGCTTAACCTTCGGGCGGTGGCGCTCACGACTGAAGGCGAAAACTACGCCGGGGATAATCAGTAGCAAGTAGAACCCGACACCGACGAGATCAGTTGGCACAGGACCACTCCCGAGGGGACAGCTGGTAGAATCCAGTCATGAGAGGGACGGAGGCGAACGTGATAAACGTCACCACCATGAAGTCACAGACGATCGAGCACGCTCAGCAACCTGTGAGCAACCGTATCTCGCCTTCGGTCCGCCCCGCCAACCAGATTCCGCGACCACCCGCGAGTTCGCAGGGAACGTCCCGCTAGACGCACACCAGCACCCGAGCCCTCGTGACTCGGCGGCTCCGGTTTCACTCCTGTCACTTGATTCGCGGGCCCGAACGCCGACCATAGTCGGTTGCCCATCGTGCGAAGGCCTTTGCGCGAAGATTCGTACGAACTCACAGCGCCCCCGCACGGCCGCGGGCCGACGCGGTTCGGAGCACATCGTGACCGGGGTGGTGCCGATTCCGCGCGCCATTCGCGAGAACGGCGCTAGGTCAGCGCCGCGGAGGAAATGGAGGTTCCATTAGCGCGCTCAGACCTCTGATTCCGAACTGGTTGACGCAGTCCAGCGCGACGGTGCGCACGTCTTCGTAATAGCGCTCCTCTGCGTCTTGCATGGAGACGGTCGCGTGCACGCAGGTAAAAGCTCGACCGAACAAGCCCGGTGCCAAGTGGGAGCGTCCGTGCGAATCCATCTCATAGCAAACCACGTCGGCGGCGTCATTCCACTCCAGGCCGATCTGGATCTCGACGTCCGTCCCCGAGTCAGCGCCGGCAACCTCCCGCACGAGCGACAGGAAGTCCCCGACGAATACTTCGATGGAGTCGGACGTGATCTCTCGACCCGCGTATGCCGCCTCGCGGTTCGAAGGCCATTGCCCACCGGCGACCCACCCGAGACTCACTGACCCGTCATCGTGGACAGTGGCGTGCGCACCAATTCCGCCGGTGGGGTCTGCAGCGAGCGCGGTCCACCGCCTCAGGCCGGCACGCGGGGCATACGGGTCTACCGCATCGAGCGGGTGACTGAGCGGTCTTGACAACGATCGCCGAAGGTCGAAGTTCGTCCAATGCGCGGAGCGCATCCACGCTTCGTCGCGTAAGCCGGTGATGGCGTGACGTGGCCGCCGCGTCTTCGACGTGCTGTACCGCGGGCGAGCCACGCCGACGAGCACGACTGCTTTACCGGGGTCGTACGCACTCACACACTCGGCGTACATCGTTTCCAGCGTTTCTGCGGCGTCGGCAACTGTGCTGAACCGCGTGCGATAGGCCGCTTCCAGGTCACGCTCCCGCATCCACTCGGTGTCGCTGTCGTTGCGGAGAGGTGCGCTAAAGCTGTGCCCATCGCGGTAGACCAAGTGCGGGGCATCCGGACTGTCAGGGATGACAATCGCAATCGCGCGCGGACCATCTCCGGCAATGCGCTCCACATAGATGCCGCGGATCGGCGGTGTGATGGCGGTATAAGCGACACGGCGAAGAGTACGCTCGTACCCCTCGTTCAGCTCGCCCGCTTCCTGGCGACCGACCGCGCGTTTGTCGGTCTCGTTGACCCCGAACACGATGGTGCCTCCCCCAGAGTTAGCCATCGCGGCCATGTCCTTGACGATGTCGGATAGCGCGAATCGTGCTTCGGGAGGAAGTGCGGACTTCCAATCCAAGTCCCCTGTCTCGGGGAGTCGCTGGCTGACGGCATCCTCAATCATCCGCTCGGTGATCGGTCCGGGCGCCTCACCGAGGTACCGGTGCAACGAGGTGAACAGCATGTCGTAATCGTAGGGGCGTTCGGCCACGCTGCCCCGAAACTGCCCGGAGAGCAGACCGTTCGAGCTGTCACTCCAGATCCGCGAGTCTCGAAATGCCCGCAATATGTCGGACAGCGTGCGGAAGCCGGTCGATCTACGCGCGGTCGATGGGCTTCCGACATTCAGAGAGATTTCACCACGTGCTCGAGGCCGAAGTGCGAGGCTGGTGGGGTGCGTGGTTTCCACCGTCTTCTCGCGGCCACAGTGGCGACAGCGGTTATCGGTGGCGCTACCGGGTGCGCCATGGCTTGCACCGAAGCGGGCTACACAAACGTGCTCGAAGTCGTGGTCACGGGTGCGCATTCGTCCGACGTTGCGTCGATGCAACACTGCACTGACGAACGGTGCGTGGACGGGGTACGAGCGGCCTCTCGAGACAGTTGGGTCTTCGAGCTCTTCGTCGACGCGCCGCGGGAGCCGCAGGTGACGGCATCCGACGCAAGTGGTGCGACGCTCGCCTCCACTCGGCTGGCTGTCGATTGGCATGCGACGACCGAGCCGAACGGGGCGGGCTGCGAAAACAGATCACCCGCAACGCTTGAGGTCCCCTAAGAACGTTCTCAAGCCGGTCGCCGAGCGCACGCCTCCGACTTGGAAGCGGTGACCCGGCCAGAGCGATCCCGCGATGGTTGGCGTCAAGCTATCGGGCTCGAGCGTTCCCGGCTGTGATCGCGATCTGAATCGTCCCAACCACGGCGGTTGCGACGCCGCCGAACATGAGAATCCAAAGCATCGGGTTCCAGCCGCTGATTCCGGTCTCATCGGCGACGATGCCGTAGTTGTAGAGCGCGGCTCCGGCCGCGATGGTGATCACGGCACCGAGTCCGACCACCAGAGATGCCAGAGTCATTCGCATGTGAGCACCCTGCCACATCAAGAGCTCTGCTTGGCGCGCAACGAGCCGCCGGCACGGATGCCGGTCGCTGCACGGGCGTCGGTTTCCGATACGAACGGTCCGCTCGTTGCGCAGTCGCCATACGCGCGAACGACGAGGATCCGGACTCGTATCCGCTCCTGCGGCACGTGACGGCCCGTCTACGTTGAGCAGGTCGGATCCGAGCATATGTATACGTGAGTGGGACGCTCGACCGTAATACCCAACGTGGATGCCATTTGCCCTGTTGCGATAAGCAAGATCGCCGCGACGAAGGCCACCATCCCGATTCGAATGGCATTGAGCGCCCTTGACTGCTGTCGCTCGCGGATGCTGAGGCCATCGATACGCGCCCTGACGATGGCCAAGTCGATAGCCTCCGGCTCAGTGTCCCAATCGGAACCAATAACGGCGCCGAGATGCTCATACGACCACTTCTGTTGAGGGCTGATCAGGGCGAAGAGCCCCGCGCCGATCGATCCGAGCAACAGAAGTGCGCCGGCGACCGTCAGCCATACGAGTGGTCCGCGTACAAGCGTTCCCGCGAGCGAGGCGACGATACCCGATGAGCCCAGCAAGAATGTTGCCCCGGTTACTATGCGTTGCGAGCCGGCACCGAGATCGCGCTCCCACTCGTCGACACGCTGACTCAGCCGAAGCGCCCAGTGGCTCGGTCCAGATGATTCTGATCCCACGTCGCTCAGAGTAGCGAGAGGGCCCCGCCGGGATCCGCAAACGGGCAGTGCCCGAGTAAGGGACCGCTGCGCGCAGCGAGGGAGCGAGAGATCCTTATCGGGCGGCGTGCGTCGAGACGGTCTCGTGGCAAGATCTTGCGATGACGACCGATCAGCTCGTGGCGAGCTACCTGAAGGCACTCGAGACGTCTGATCTCGACGGAGTTCTGGCGCTGTTCGCTCCCTCCGGGACCGTGCATTCGCCGCTGTACGGAACCCTCCCGGCCACAGAGTTCTATCCGCGGCTGTTCGAGGACACCGCCGAATCGAAACTTACGCTGCGGGCCACGATGGTCGGTACCGCCGAGGGGCGCACCGTGGTCAGCTTCTGGTTCGACTTCGACTGGGTGCTCAGCAACGGCGAGCCAGCGCCGTTCGCGGTCGTCGATGTGGCAGAACTCAGCGAGCACGGACTGATCGACGAACTCCACATTGTCTACGACACTGCACCGCTGCGCGACACGTTCAACAACCTCCGCGAGGAGAGTTGACCTCACGGCCCGAGCCCATCCCCTTGCGGTCACATATGGCAGCCCTTCCCGAACTCACGTTCGACCCACCGAAAACGTCCGATGAGGGCTTCGACCAGTGGCCGTTACGGCGGGGGTTTTCGGCGGTTACATCGCCCGGGGTGTTGAGTGCTGATCCACGTCGGCGCCGGCCGTGCCGTAAACGATCAGATTCGGGCGGTTGAGGGAATCTACAACTGGCGTGCCACCCTGGAAGCGTGAATCTCGACATGCTCGCCCTTCCCTTCGCGGTCACCGCTCTCGGTGACGGCGTGGGCGATCCGGTAATCGTTCTACCCGGAGGCCCTTGCCGAGGGCCGGAGTATCTGGGCGACTTCGCCGGCGTGGGTGATGTCCGGCCACTCATCGTCCTGCATCCGCGAGGCACCCCGCGAAGTGGCGGGCTCAGTCGCGGGTGGTGGGCCGACGCGAGCGACGTCATCCTCCTCGCCGACGCACTCGGCCTCAGTTCATTCGATGTGATCGCGCACTCCGCCGGCACTCGCCTCGCTTTGGCCACGGCCGCTCAATTCACGTCGCGGGTCGGTTCGATGGCTCTTATTACCCCGCCCGCTTCCTGGCTCAGCGGCACACCTTCCGACGCCGAGTCGATCGCGGAGGACTGGGCCACCGCGGAGGCGCGTGAAGCCCTCGCCGCCATGACGACCGATGACCCCGCAACCGAGTCCGAGTTCCGCGTGGCCTTCCGGCGGCAAGCACCCGCGAGCTACGCACGCTGGACCGCCGTCGAGCAAGCTCACGCGACGATCGGTGCCGTCAGCCTCGCATCTGCGGAGGCCTGGTTCATCGACATTCCTCCGGATGCAACTGACCGCATCCGCGCTACGAGTCACCCACGAGCCCTGGTCGTCGCGGGCAGTCGCGACCTTCTGACCGGCGTCAAGCCGGTCGCGGACTACGCCAGCCTTCTCGGCGCCAGCTACACACTCATCGAAGACTGCGGCCACTACCCCTGGATTGAGCAACCCGAGACATTCCGTCACCGCCTCGCCTCGTGGCTCACCGGTCCCGAGTGACTCCCACCGAAACTCAGTCCCGATAGTTTCGGTGCCCGAACCCCTCACCGTTCTGGCACGGAGTAGCGGCCAGCAGGCCCTCAACGTCCCGGAAACGATCCGCGCGCGGGCGGCTGTCGTTCCGATCATCCCGAGAGTCGGTGGTAGTGACTCCTAGGTGCCGAGGGCGCCGATGATGAGGCCTGCGATGGTGCATCCCACGAGGTGGTAGCCGCCGGTGATGGTGGCGAAGAGATAGGGCTTGGGAGTGTGTGGTGTGAGCGCGTTGGTGAGAGTTGCGGCGGCGATGGCAAGACCGACGATCGCCCCGATGCCCGTGCCGATCAGCGGCCCTGTAGCCGGGATGAGCGCGATGACGACGGCGATCGCAACGGCCGTGACGACAGCTCCGACCATCGGCAAGATGTAGTACGGGGTCGGGAATCTGCCCTTCGAGGCGGATCGGTCATGGCCGATCGATCGATCCCAGGCGGCGCCGAAGAGGGGTGTGAACCATGCGGCGCCGAGGGCGAAGTACGCCAGTGCCGCAATGCCGACCGCCCACCACGTGACCTCTCCGAGAGTCTGATTCATGCGCGGGACGACCGCATCGCCAGCTTCTGGGTGATGTGTGGGTCCGCGGCGAGGCGCTCATACTCGGGGGTACCAACTCCGTACAGGGCAACGCGGCCCTGCGCGTCGTGATGAGTGCCCCATCCGTACCGTTTGGACAGCACGGAGGCGCGCATGCACGGCTGACCTTTCGAGAAGAAGCGGGCGCGTTCGGCCTCGTGGTCACATACAGGGATGTCGGCGCGAATGGCCGCCACACCGAAGATGATGTCATCGGATGTCAGCCCGTATGGGCGTTCCATGATCAGCCGATGCTGCAGCGCCGCGACGGTCGGGGTCGCGGTGACCGGCGGCACCTCCGGGATGTTCGTCGGACAGTCCGGTGCGACTTGGATGAACGTGTTGTAGTAGTTCGTCGTGCTCACCCGACCAGCTTGCTTGGTCCCCCGGTCGTGAGTATTGGAGAATTGCGTCACATGAGCAGCTCACCTGTCCGGACGATCGCTACATCGGAGCGATCCGGTGTCCTTGCACCAGAGAACCTCTCTCGTTTCGCTGCCTCGTGGATTCGGCCCGCGCGCGATGTCAGTGCAGTGATCGACACGTACTGGAGCGTGCGTTGGAACCTTCCCGCGGAGGAGTTCGTGGATCAGCGCATCATCGACTTCCCCGCCGTCACCTTCAGTATTGAGCAGGGCGACGTGCCGGCGCCGTTCGTCGTGTCCTCACCTCACCCGAAGGCGTGGAATCGCAGGATCGTCGGCCGTGGATCTGTGTTCGCTATCCGTTTGCGTCCTGCGGGACTCGCGGTGCTCTCGGACCTGAACGCCGCCGCGTTGACGCCTGAGCAGGAGCTGACAACCCAGCTGGATGCCAGAGCGTACGCGCTTGTCAAGGCTGTGTCGGGAACGAACGACGAGGATCGCGCCGCACGGGCGGACGTGCTCATTCGAGAGATGATCCGCGAACGACCCCCGACCCCCACTCACCTCTTGGCCAATGCTGCGTTAGATGCGTTGGTTTCCGCTCCTGAGGTGCGGCGGGGCCGGGACATTGCGACCGCTCTGGGCACAAGCGAGCGCACGCTGCAACGAGCGCTGCAACGAACCGTCGGACGAGGACCCAACGACGTCGCTCGACGCATCAGACTCCAGGAAGTAGTCCGCCGGCTCTCGGACCCGGGGTCAGAAATAGCTCGAATAGCTACAGAGCTCGGATACGTCGACCAAGCGCACCTCACCAACGAATTCCGAGTCGCCACCAACACCACGCCCGGCCAGTACCTGCACGACCAAAGACGCTCTCCGACACCCGCACAGGAGCGCCGCTCAACCACGGCAGAGTCGGCAGCGATCACCCGGCAACCGACACCCGCTTGTGTCGCACTGGCGGGTCCTGGAACGTCCGAGGTTGACCGTATGTTGACGACATGAGCACAGTCGCAGCCGGCAAACGTCCTTCACGTGTCGAGGTGATCGCGTCCGCGCTGCTGGGTCCGGTCCCGGTGCTGACGACCTTCTACCTCGTGGCCGGCATTGGCTCGCTATTCGGCCGAATGTGGCCCATCGCGTTGTTCTGGTCCCTGACGCTTGTCGTGGCCGGCCTCACGATGACGGTGCTTGCCGGCGCTCGCCCCCTCCCTCGACTCGCCGACCAGAGTCATCTCCTCAACCGACTGTCGTGGCTTGGCCGCTACGGAACCTCAGCCTTCCTGCTGTGCGTTTCGACGTTCCTAGGCGGCATGGCCGGGGTGGCCGTCCCCGCGGGCTCGGCGCAGCAAGTTGCCGACGCGCTGTCTTCGCTCGTCGGGGCCGTGGGAATCTACGCGATCCAGGCCGCGATCGTCATCTTCCTGGTGTGGCTGGCGATCGACGTCAAACGGCTCGGCGTCGATCGTCGTCGCGCAGGGTTCGCGCGGGCCGTCACCTACTTGGTCGGCCAGCGCGTAGCGGGCGCGTGCGATCATCCTGCGGTCACGCGATGGATCATTGCGCTCACGTCTCCGCTGCTGGTTTCGCTCGCTGCGGCAACCGCGATCGTCTCGATGTTTCTGCAGACGGCTGGGTCGGTTTCCTAAACCACACCTCTCGCCTGCTCATATCGGTCTCGTCGGTAGATGTCGCCGCGTACCTTGACCGGTCCCTCATCGAGGCAATCCTGCGCCAGCTCACGCAGTTGCTGCCTTGGTCGCGTGTATCCGAACGGGAGGGTCAGCTGCGCAACTCTTGCTGCGCCACCACCCGCCATGTGTACATGCGGTCGTCGCGACCGAGTTCGATGAGCGAAAGGCGCGGAGACACTACAACGACCTGATGGAGGTCAGCGAGTTCTAGCGCGTCGCTCAACGCCTCTTCACTGATCTCTTGAGAGAAGTAGCCAAGACTCACGTGCGGGTAGAAGACCTCGTCCGGGTCGGGGGCGGGGCCGCCGGCCGCCGACACGAGTTCGCCTTGCAGCTTGCGCAGCTCTTGTAATCCCGGTGACGTCGCGGAGAGACAGAGGCCCTCCTGATAGATGAAGAGGCGATCGAAGACCAGCGGCACGATCGAGGCGTGGGACGCAGCGCTGAAAACAGAGTCGACATGCTCGTTCAGCGTCGCCGGATCGAGATCACCGGAATGCCCGACACCCGTCATCGTCAGATGCAACCACTCGACCGGCACAACATCGACGCCCGCTACCGTTCTGAGGGCCTCGCCGGCACGCTGCGCCGCCTCGTGGAGAGCGGTCGCGACCTCGAACGTGAGATGCCAGGTCAGGTAGCGGGTCCCCGGACCCCATCCCTCCCGCCACCACCAATGGTCCCGGGTGCGCTCGAAGCTGCCTCGCTGCCGGGGTACTGGATGAGATGGCATCGTCCCATTGTCTGCGGGTGTGCGTCAGATCGCGAGCAATGTGCTTGCCTTCTTTCGGGTGATCCCATCACGCCCCGTCGGCAGTACCTCACGTGCAGTGCACAAGGCGATCCTCATACGGTCACCATGCCGAACTATGTTCTGCCGGCGCAGGCGGCTCACCCCCACTGAGAGCCAGGCGGTCGCTCCTCCTCCCGATAGCGTGAGGACATGACCATGCTGTCCGACGCCGTCCGTACTCTTGGCATTGATCTGAAGAAGAAGCTGAATCAGCCCGTCATCTCGGGCGATCCCGAGGATCAGCTCCGTACCCCTCTCGACGCGTTTCTCCGGGCCCTGGCCAAGGCACTTGGTTTATCTGATGTGAACGTCATCGGTGAGGTGCAGATGGCCGATATCAACTCCCGTCCCGACTTTGCCGTCACTGTCGGCGGCGCGCTCACCGGGTTCGTCGAGGTCAAGGCTCTTGGGAAGGGGGCCGATCCGCGCAGCTACCGCGGCCATGACAAGGATCAGTTCGCGCGACTTTCCCTCCTTCCGAATGTCCTTTACACGGACGGCCAGTCGTGGTCGCTCTGGCAGAACGGCGAGCTCGTCCATCACGTCGGCCGTCTTGACGGTGACATCGCCGTCGCAGGCGCGGAATTGGTCGCGGGTGAGTGGCTCGAAGCAATGATGAGGTAATTCTTCAGCTGGTCTCCGATTGCGCCCGGCAACGCCGGTGAGCTCGCGCGCGTATCCGCTCGGTTGTGTCGGTTGCTGCGCTCAGAGGTTGAGTATGAGCTGACGCAGGGCGCGAAGACTCTCCGGGCGACGGCGAAGGATTGGCGCAATCTGCTGTTCCCCACCGCGGATGACAAACAGTTCGCGGACGGCTACGCGCAAGCGGTTACGTTCGGTCTACTGATCGCCCGAGCCAAGGGTATTTCGATCGAGCAAGACACAGACCACATCGGCAAGGAGCTCGGTTCGACCAACTCCCTGATTGGCCGCGCGTTGCAAGTGCTCGGTTCGGTCGCGGAGAGCGAGTCAGGCCTCAAAGGTGTCGTCGACACCTCCAAGCGGGTGCTCTCGGCAGTCGACTGGCAGAAGATCGAGAAGGGCAGCCGTCGCGATGCGTGGCTGTTCTTCTACGAGGACTTCCTCGCCACCTACGACAACACCCTGCGTCGCAAGACCGGCAGTTACTACACGCCGATCCCTGTCGTTCGGTCCATGACGCGACTCACCGACGACGCCGTCCAGTCACTTCTAGGGCTCCCCGCTGGCCTGGCTGACGACAGCGTGACACTGATCGACCCTGCCATGGGCACCGGCGCGTTCCTGCTCGAGACGCTACGGCTGGTCGCCGCTCGCAGCGCCGCGGATTACGGGCTGGCTGCTCAAGGGGCGGCACTGACCGCGCACTTGTCAAAGGTCATCGGCTTCGAGATCCAGCTCGGCCCCTACGCCGTCTCGCAGCTGCGCCTACTCGCGGAGCTCGCAGCGCTCGGGTCGGACGCGTCGGTCGACAAGCTACGCACTTACGTTGCGGACACCCTCAGCGATCCGCACGCGGAGTTCGACGCCATGGGCCAGTTCTATCAACCGATCGCTGAGTCGCGCCGCCAAGCCGACAGGATCAAGCGGGAGGAGCAGATCCTCGTGGTGCTCGGCAACCCGCCATACAAGGACAAGGCTAAGGGCAGGGGTGGATGGATCGAAGACGGCGCTCATGGTTTCGTCCCGCTCGACGATTACACCCCCCCGAAAGAATGGAAGTTGGGCCCGCACGTCAAACAGTTGCGGAATCTCTACGTTTTCTTCTGGCGCTGGGCGACGTGGAAGGTCTTCGACTCTGCGCCGCCAGGGTCACCGGGTGTGGTGACGTTCATCACCGCGGCCGGATTTCTCGACGGCGATGGATTCCAAAAGATGCGCGCGAAGATGCGCGAGCAGGCCACCGACCTCTTCGTGATCGACTGCTCACCAGAAGGGCTCCAGCCAGCCGTCAACACGCGCATCTTTGAGGGTGTTCAGCAGCCGGTCTGCATCGTCATCGCCGTGCGACGGCCGGGGGGGACTGACGCTCCCGCAACCGTGAAGACCAGGAGTCTCAGTCCTGGTGACCGCAGTAACAAGTTCAGCGAGCTGGAGTCAATCACTCTTGATGACGACGGCTGGACACTCGCGTCGGACAACCCGCGGGCACCGTTCACCGCCGTAGGCGACGACTCCTGGACGCGGCACCCGCTGCTGGAGGATTTGTTCGTCTACGACGGCTCCGGCGTGATGCCCGGGCGTACATGGGTAATCGCACCCGATGTCACGTCCCTGACTAAGCGAGTTACAGCGCTACAGGGTGAGAAAGATGTGGTGCGACAACGCGAGCTATTCTCCGAGGGCGCCGGCCTGAAGGTCGACAAGGCGCTGAAAGAGGCGCTACCCGGCTTCGCTTTGAGGGGTAAGTCGATCGGAGCTGACGACTCGGCCGAAGCACCGGTGCGTTATGCCGTGCGTTCGCTCGATCGAGAATGGATCATTCCGGACAAGCGCGTGCTGAACCGGCCGAACCCGACCCTGTGGGCCTCGGCATCGGATGCACAAGTCTTTATCACCGCCCCGAACGTGGACCCACCTCGCGAGGGCCCTGCGCTCACGGTAAGTGCCACTCCCCCCGACATGCATCACTACTCAGGCCGCGGCGGGCGCGTGTATCCGATGTGGGCTGACGCCGCCGCCACACAAACGAATCTCCGCGCTGAAGTGATTACGACCCTGGAGTCGATCTACGGTCGTCCAGTCGGAACAGAGGAGATCGTCGCCTATATCGTCGGCGTGGCTTCGCATGCCGGCTATGTTGAGGCATTCGCTCACAGCCTGACGACGCCGGGGGTGCGTGTGCCTTTCACGACGGACGTTGCACTCTTCGAGCGAGCCGTCACGCTGGGTCGCAAGTCGGTTTGGTACCAGACATATGGCCTCCGGATGCAGCAGTTTGACCACTCGACATCGACCTCCGGCGTGCCTCGGCTCTCTAACGATCGCGCGCCGCAGAACATCGTGGCGATTCCGTCTACTGAAGCAGGCTTCCCGAACACTCTCGATTACGACGCGGAGACTGAGCGCCTTTCGGTCGGCGAAGGTGTCATCGCGCGCGTAACTCCCGCGATGCGCAGCTATTCCGTCGACCGGATGCCGGTGCTCGACAGATGGTTCTCCTCTCGTCGCGCCGATCGATCGCGCCCGGTGATCGGGGACCGACGTGTCTCGGATCTAATGAACGTTCAGTCCGACCATTGGTTGTCGGACTACACCGCGGACCTCATCGACTTGCTGAACGTCATCGGCTTGCTGGTAAACCTCAAGGAAGACCAGGCGAGCCTGTTGACGGAGATTCTCGCCGGAGATTGCGTCGACGGGCTCGCGGGGCTCGGTGAGAACGCGAGCACCGCAACGCCGGCTGCGAAGATCTCGGCCAAGCGGCTACGCGCTGAGCAGGCTGGCCAGATGGGGTTTGAATTCAACGAACTCGATTCTTCAGATTAGGCGGCGCGGCACCGTCAATGAACGCAAGTTTCCTTGGCGAACGGTCACCGATGTTCCGGATTCGAAAGACGGCAACCCACTCGCAATAGTCGTGGTCGCGGTACGTTGCGCCGACCACGCCGCACTCAGTCGGCGATCTCTCCCTCGCGGCGGAGATCGTAGGACGTCGGGGGGAGCGCCTCGTTCAGCACGTGACCGATCCGGTTGCGTTCAGCCGCGTCGACGTCGGCGCGGCCTGCAGAGCAGGACGGACGGCGGCAACGAGGTCTTCAAGCTGCTGGGGCTGACTCATGTCTGCATTAGTAGCACGGCGGCCTTTTAGTCTCGTGGCGTGCGGACCCCGAGCGCGTCGACGCGCTGTGCGCTCTCGTCGGCGTAGCTGTGCTGTCGAGCGCAGTCGTGCGTCTCGGTAGCGCGGCTGCAGAGCGTTCCGTCGCTGTGGCGTGCGGTGAGGTGAGTCATGATCGTTGTCTCCGTCGTTCTAGTGTGCTGCGTTGGTTGTTCAGAAGAGTGCGTTGGGGTCGATGCGGCCGGTGACGCCCATGGGCGTTCCGGGCTTGTCGCGGTGGAACCACACGCGGCTTGCCGTTCCCTCGTCGGTGAGGCATTCGGCGTAGGGGAGGTCGCGGCCGTGCCAGTCTTCGATCCAGAGTTCGACGATGACCGCCTCTTGGCGCTCGTCGTGGGTGCGGTCTTTCTTGTAGTCGTAGACGCGGACGTCGTAGGCGATGCGCTGTCCGACTGCGAACGGATGCCCGTCGTGCTCGAGCTGCGCGACCTCGCGCGCGAGGTCCATGGGGCGGGGGAGGCGCGGGTCGCGCGTGGTGTTCACGCGCGACCCTGCTCGTCGACGGCGAGGTCGAATCCGCCGTAGGGGCTGTAGCTGGGTACGTGGCGGGTGCCGCTCCCGCCCCGGTCGGTGAGGATGGGTGCCCCGACGGCTCGGAGCGCGGGCGGGTAGTTCGCTTCGAGCCATTCCTTGAGCTTCGGTGTCATTTTGCTGGTGCCCATCTGCCCGCGGAGCTTGGCCGGGAGGATGGGAAGCTGACGCCAGCCGGGGAATGCGTGGTCGTGCCACGCTTCGACGACGGTGTTCCAGTCGCTGTCGATCCAGTGGAGCTCGCACGTGTCGCAGACGATGAGGTGCAGGTAGTCGCCGATGCACTCGCAGGGGAAGCGTTCGGAGAGGAGCCGGGGCCGTTGGCCGGGCTCGATCTGGTGGTAGTCCCAGAGGCACCGGAGATCGGCGGTGTAGCTCGTGATCGTGTGTGCTCCGACGACCGCCCGCGCCCCGCAGTAGTCGGCGGTCCAGCCGTGGCGGATGCGCTCGGTCCACGGCTTCGTCGCGTTGATCTTGTTCCGGCGTTCGGCCGCCGCGTCGAGGTCGGTGGACGAGTAGTAGCGGCTGGTGAAGTCGAGCGGCGCCCCGGTCCAGGCGGGCAGGGCCGCGATCGCTTCTTCCGCGATGAGCTGGTCGATGGCGTCGCTGAGGCTGAGCGTCATGCTCATGGTCAGTTCTCCGTCCGGATGTTCTCGGCCTTGAGGTCGTCGTAGGTCGTCTCGGTGGTGATGACGATCGCGGGGCGTCCTGCGGCGCGGGCGAGGTAGTGGCAGAGCAGTTCTGCGGCGAGGCCTCGCCGCAGGTCGGCAAGCGAGGATGCGCCGATGAACTCGGCGGTGTTCTCGGCGGCTTGCCAAGCCCACAGCACCTGGTAGTTGGTCAGACCCCCCTCGGGCGCGTCGAGGCCGTAGGCACCCTCGATCAAGCTCTGTGCGATGTTCGCGTACTCGAGCGGGGTGGGGGTCAGGTCGATCGTTTCCATGCTCTTGTCCTCCTCGTTGTTTCCCGGTGGGTGCCGGGGGCACGGAGTGGCCGGTACCGGCGGCGGAGCGCAGTGCCCGGAGGGGGCGGTACCGGACTGAGCGCAGCGAGGGAGGATAAGGAGCCCCCGCAGGGAACGGAGCGACAGAGCCGGTTTAGGCTCGGAGGTCCCCGACACCCATAGGGATAAAGATCCGGGCCGCGCAGCGGCTCCCCCGCCGCCAGGGGCGGCGCCCGCCGCAGCGTCGGCGCGGGGTCGTAGTCTTTGAGAGGCCGGAGAGAGGGGTGTCCGGTCAGTGACGCAGAACCGGCGGTACCAGGAGCATTACGCGCAGATGCGCGAACGAGTCTTCAGCGAGATGCCGGCGGCGCCGTGCACGTTGCCGCAGCAGGCGTTTGGCCCGGATCCGGTGAGGTGGACGCGGGAGCAACCGCCGGTGTGGGCGTGGGTGAGCTGGCCGGATCGGCCGGCGGAGCGCATCGCGGCTCACGCGACGGGGTGGAATGACCGGGTCGTGTGCGTGGAGTGGATCGGTGACCGGGGCACGGTGAACACCATGGTGTGGCGCAGCGCGGTGACCAGACGGTCGACGCCTGGCGCTACCGGGTGAGGGTGGGGCCGTCGAGCTCGGGGCCGACGCGTGTGGGGCCGGTGTCTTCGACGAACAGGCTGAGGTTCTGTTCGCGCACGTGCGCGATGACGCGGGCCGCGTCCTTCTGGGTGAGCAGGTCGGTGGGGATCCGGTCTTTCAGCTGGTGAACCGCGATGATGTGGGCGGCGAGGTCCAGGGGCAGCTTCGCCTTGCCGACCTGGGCGCGGGCGGTGTTCTCGATCTCGGCTTCCCGGATCAGTGCGGCGGTGCTGCGTCGCACACGCAGCCGCAACGCGGCGCGGAGCGACTGCTCTTGGTGCTGCTTCTGTTCTCGAAGCATCTGTGCGTGGACGGACTGCACCGCACGCGCGATATCGGCGGATGTGAGGGCGGTGGCCGGCGCGCCGTCGTCGAGGACGCGCTCAACGGCGCGTGCGCTGATGGCGGTGGCGACGTCGGCGGCCGGGAGGCCGGCTCGTTGGCGGGCGGCGTTGGTGCGTGCGGCGGCCTCACGCAGCGCGTGGTGTTCGGTGGTCAGGATGCGGTGTAGCTCCTGGTGGAGGATCGCGTACTGGTGGTGCCAGGTGCGCGCTTGCGCGGAGGTGAAGAAGACGTTCGCGTTGCGTTCGTTGGTCCGCTTCTCGGCTGCGCTGGCTCGGTGCTTGATCGGGGCGGGCAGGTTCAGCGCGGCGAGGCGGCGTTGGAGGCGCTTCGCCTCCCTGTTGGCCCGGAGTTGTTGAGCGTACTTCTCGGGGTCTTTGCGGCGCTCGCGCGCAACTCGGCGACCTTCTCCGGGTTGTTCTTGCGCCAGAGTTTGGCTCGCTCGAGGTTTGCGGCGTACTTGTCGGGGTGGCGGTCACGATCCTCTCTGGCCCGCTGCGCGATGGCGTCCTTGCGGCGGGCGTAGGAGGCTCGTTGCTGGGCTCTGACTTTGTCGAGGTTCGCGGCGCGCCATTGGGCACGGTACTCGCGAACGTGGTCGCGGTTTGCTGCTTCCCACTTCTGTTGGGATGCGCGCCGACTCGATGCGCGGGCGGCGAGCTCCTTCTTCCGCTGTGCACTGCGGCGGACGTGTTCTCTGTGCTTCTCGGGGTTCGCCGCGCGCCACTGAGCCTTGTACGCCTTCAGCCGCTCCTTGTTCCGCTCACGGTAGGCCCGCGCACGTTGCCGAGCACGCGCGGCCGCGTCCTCGGGTTCGTGGTCGCTCACGGGCTACGGGGCGTCGGGGGTGGCGGCGAGGACGGTGTCCAGAAAGGTGAGCCGCCACGCTGTGGGGACGGCGATCGCCCGTGCGCACAGCACGCGCAGCGACTCCCGTTCGTCGGCGGTGATCTCCACGTCGACGAGGGGCTCCAGCGCGGCGGTGACGGCCGCGTGGAGGCCGGCGGACTCCTCGAGCGCCGCGTAGTCGTCGTTGTGGTACATCGCGGCGAGGGCGGTGTTGACGATCAGCTCGTCGGCCTGGTCAGTGGTCAGTTCCATAGGTTCTCCTCCGTACGGTCATCGGTTCCGGCTTGGGCCAGTGTCGCCCGGTCCGGGCGAGTGAGGGCCGGTCTCTGGATAGGCGGTGTGTTCGGGTCTGTGAGGGGCGGGGGCGGGTTCGGGAAGTGCCGCGGGGATGGCGAGCTGCGCGTCGACGGCGGCGAGGGCTCCCCGTGCCGCGCCGAGCTGCTCGGTGTGCCTGAACGGGGTGGTGAGGGAGCGCTGGGCTTCCTCCAGGCTGCGCTGATGCTCCTGGAGCTCGAGCTGCGCTTTGCTAATCCGATCCGGGATTGAGCTGAGGCGGTTCTCGATCTGGCGGATGACGCCGACCCCGTCCCCGTCGAGCACGTGCTCGATCGGAACTCGGACTTCCGTCTCGGGGATGCCCTCGAACTGAAACACGACGACAGGGTTTCCCAGGACGGATCGGGTGCGGGCGGTCACCGTGAACCCGGAGATCTCGCCGACCTGCCCACGCGCACGTTCCTCGTGCGGCCGGGCGTACTGGATCCCGGTGTTGCGCGCCCATTGAGCCAGCGACGCGGCGGCCGCGGTGCGGGTCGTGCACGCGCGTTGGGTGATCCCTTCCGAACGCGAGCGAGGGTCGCGCCCTAGGATCGATGGCAGGAGGCGACCGATATGGATCCGGTCAGGACTGGATGGCGAATCAGCGACCTCGTTGCGTATGACACCGCCGTCGCGGATTCGGTCGCAAGGATCGCGGGTCTTACAGCGCACGCCGAGCCCGCCCCAACTGGCGATACCGTCGACGCCGTCCGCGCAGAGCTCCGCGCGTTTGCCGACGGAGCGACGCCGTGACCTTCGACGCCGACCGCACGTTCGAGTCGCTCATCCGACCCGCGCTCTTCGCTGACAGCGCAGACGCACAGCCGAGCCTGACCCTCTTGGTCGGTGAACCCGGTGCGGGTCGCACTCGCGCCGTCTACCGCAACTATCCAGAAGCGAGCGGACGAGCCGTCGTCAGCGCAGCCGTGCTTCGCGCGTTCCACCCGGATTATCTCGAGCTTGCGAGCCGTCGGCCGTTCGAACTCGACAACGCGCTGCGGCCCGCCGTGGAACGGTGGATCGCGCAGTCGGTTGGGACGGCGCTCAACGAGCGCCGATCGGTCGTCCTCGAGAGCGAGGCGCTCACCGCGGAAGCTGCACGGGCCGCCTCAGCAGCCTTCACCGAGGCTGGGTTCACGACCGAAGCCGTCGTGATGGCGTCTCGCACTCCCGATAGCTTGCTGACCGCGGCATCCGCGTACCTCAACCAGCGACGCGAGCGAATCCCCACTCAGCCGACGACTGTCGATGCCCATCGCGCGGCTGCGGTGGCGGCGCGAGACCTGACGATCGCCCTCGAGCTAGAAGGGCCCTTCGATCGCGTCCGAGTACTCAATCCCGGTGGTGTCGCGCTGCACGAGGCTGAGCCGCGTCGGCATCCGGAGTCGCTTCAAGGGCTGGCCGCTGCGTTGGATGCCGAGCGGCAACGCCACTACTCGTCGATCGAGGGCGTGCAGTGGCTGAGCGAGTTGCGCCGCATCACCGAGTACGCCCGCCAATCTCGAGAAGACGTCGGGCCGGTCGTCGAGACGCTCGGCGAGTTGCACCGGCTCGCCCTGACCACTGTGCTGCCGCGCATGCCGTTGCGGCCGGAATCGGAAGCCGCGATGCGTCAGCGTGCTCAGCTCGAGCAGGAGCTGAGCCGCCTTGAAGAGCAACTGGCGGCGACGCGCAACATCCCGGCGCCCCTCGACTTCCCCACTCCGGCTCCGTCGCGCGGGCTCGATCGCTGACCAGTCCCCGGCATCCTTCGGACATTCAGCGATCTCAGCGGTGGGCGCGGCGCGCAGTGCCGGGTCGTGGAATAGCGGAGGGCCGGAGCGCAGCGGAGGACCGAGCATATGCCGCGAAAGCCCGGAACGGAGCGTCGCGCCCACCGCTACGATCTCGCGTCCGAAGGAAGCTGCGAGCTATTCGTCGATCATCTCCATGAGCGTCGCGATGAACGGGTCACGGTTGCTCGTCGGGTCTGCGGCGAGGTCGCGTACGAGCGCGCCGAGAACTGCGCGCTCAGTCCTGCCCAGCATCGTGAGCGGTTCGAGACACCATGCGACGTCCTGTTCGGCCTGAGCCGTGGATGCTGGGGCGCCGAAGCGCACGGCGACGAACGCCGCGCGGTAGATGACCGCTTCGATGTCTGCACGATCGACCATGTTCTGTTCCTTGCTCTTCTGAGGGTTCATCGCGACAGTCCGGGTCGTGGCGACGGCATCGGTGGTGCCGGCGCGGTCACGGGCGTCTGCCGGGGGGCGACCTTCGGCTGGGTCCGCAGCCTGTCGTTGATCGCGGCCGCCACGGCATCCATTCGTGCTTCGTCATCTGCTCGCGCCATGGCGTTGCGCTCTGCCCGTGTCGGACGGACCTGCTGGTCGAGGCGCCCGCCGACGCGGGTCAACGACTCCGCATAGTGTGCGGCGGCGCGGTCTCGCGCGTTCGCGCGCTCGAACTGCTCGATGAGATACCGGGGCGTGCCAAGTTCGCCCCGCAGACGCGTGATCTCATCGCCGGTGCGCGCGCGGGTGAAGAACGCGTCGGCCGCGGCCAGGTTCGTCTTGCGCTCTGTGCCCGTAACGCGGTGCAAGCGCTGCGGCGGTAGCCCGTTCGCACGCCGCCACTTCTCTCGCGCGCGGTACTGGCGCTGATCCTCCAATGACTTCTCGTGGTCGGCCCAGTACTTCTCGCGCTTGCGCTGCTTGACCTCGTCGGCGTGAGCGGCGTAGTAGCGGGCGGCGTTCTCGCGCTTCACCGCAGGCGCGTCACGGTCCTCGTCACGCTGGTGCTGGCGGATCTGTTCACGGTGCGAGTCCCGCCAGCGCTGGTTGGCAGCCCGCAGTCGGGCGCGGAACTCCTCTGGGTTCTCGGCGCGCTGACGCTCGCGGTAGCGCCGCTGGATCTCTTGGTGCAGCGGCTTGTTGGCGGCGTACCACGCCCGCGCGTACTGACGCTTGGCCTCTTTGCGTTCCTCGCGGAGCTGCTCGGCGCGACGGTCGCCCAAGACGGCATCGCGCTTGCGCAGTTCGCGTTCTCGTTGCGCGGTATTGATCTCTTCACGATGCGTCTCGACCCAACGCTGCCGGATCTCCCGGACCTTCTCAGGGTTCGCCGCGTTCCAACGCAGCCGAGCGGCCCGGACTTTCTCTGGGTTCGCGTCCCGCCAGCGCTTTCTGTCAGCCCGCAGCGACTCGCGCCCCGCGCCGTCGCCCTGCTTTCCCCGACTCTGCGGCTCGTCCACCGTTGATCACCTGCCGAGGCCCGAGGTCGGGGCAGGAGTCGGCGTGGGCAACCCGTGCACCGGTGCTGTGAACTCACCGCGCGGTCGCCGCGGCGGCGCCAGAAGGAACACGCGGTCGACGTCCTCGGGGTGGCGGTGCCCCTCAGGAAAGTACTCGAAGAACGTGGCGTGCTCGGGGTCGCGAACGACCCACTGGCATCCCACGCCGTGGAGCACGGCGAGGTTGAGTTCTGCCTCTTCGGTGGATGCGCCGAGCGAGAGAATGACGCGATCGTCGTCGAGTTGCGCGGTGAGCCAGTTGTACTCGCGTCGCCACACACGCCGCTCGTCGAGGACCTCGTCAATCAAGGCCTGACGCGCGCGGCGGTCTTCGCCAATGCCGCCGGGGACGGTCGCACTGATCCACGAGGCGATGTCGAGAAAGGATGCCTCAAGGCCGGGGCGCTCAGTGTTCATGAGCTCGCCTCGATTCGGGTCGACAGTTGCTGAATCAGGTCGGGCCTGAACCCTGACCAATGGTGCCGCTGGTCTTGATCGACGACCACGACCGGCGCGGCGCTGTAGCCCAGGTCGTCCGTTACGAACTCGCGGGCCGGCGCATTCACCGAGACGCTCAGATCAATGATCGTGAACGGGATGCCTGCCTGCCGAAGGCACGCGCAGGTGCGGACACACCATCGGCATCCATCGCCCGTCGAGTACACGGTCACGGAGATCATCGTGATCGCCTCGCTCGCGACCACGCCTCAGACGTCGACCGACATGCCGTCTGTCCGATGTAATCGATGACCTCGCTGCGAAGGTAGGCGACCGTCTTGCCGAACTTGTGGAAGATCGGGCCGCCGCCGAGCCGGCGCCAGCGCTCGAGCTTTCCGACCGTCACGCCGCCGGGCAGCATGTCCGCGACCTGCTGGGGGGAGAGCCATTCGATCTCTTCCCGGGTTTCGACTTCTGTGGCCATCATCAACCCCCGTTCGCGTATACACGACCACGTTTGACATGAGTAGATCAGTTAGCTATACACTTGTCAAGAGGTTAAATGTGCGAATCTGCAGCACGGTAAGACACACTGAGGAGGTGAAGGTCGACGTGTACACACTGAACGGCGAGAAGATGACGTGGCGAGCCGCCACCCAGCCGGTCGGTACAGCGCTGCGGATCGCTCCCGGCTTCACCGCGCGAGCATTCGACGTCGCTCCGGGACTCGACGCGCAGCTCGAGGCGAACTACAGCGCAGATGAGGGTCGGTACCTGATCACGAAGTTCGAACTCGTGGCGGACGGGGGCGAGATCACCCACCGCGCGCTTCGACTCGTCTCGATCGAATCGATCATGCGTGCGGCGGCGCCGCACTGCATCGCCCTCAGCCTCGACGATGGACCGCCGAACATGAGCGCACACGAACTGACGACGACAGAGGGTCGTATCCTGCCGACATGGCTCGCCGCGCAGGTCGTGGCGCGCGGCAACCGCGACGAACGGATGGAAGCGATCGAGCTGCTATACGGCATCGCAGCACTCAGCGGGAACCCGCCCGTTCAGGCGATCAAGCAGGAACTCGGCATCCCCCACCGGACGGCGTCGGACTGGACCAAGAAGGCACGCGCAGAGGGGCGCCTGGCAGGCATGAGCTATATCGTCGGCCGCCAGGCGGATGGCTAGCATCCAGACCTACAAGACCACGCAAGGAAAGCGTTACCTCGTCCGATACAAGAAGCCGGACGGGAGCCACGGCAACAAGCGCGGCTTTCGCACCAAGCGCGACGCAGAAGAGTTCATCGCGTCTGTATCCGTAGCGATCACCGCGAATCAATACATAGACCCGCGTGATGCGAAGGTGCAGGTCGCGGAACTCGGACGAGTGTGGCTCGAGGACCAGGCGGCTGTCCTCAAACCCTCTTCCCTTCGCCCGCTCGAGTCGGCGTGGAGAGTACACGTGTCTCCGCGTTGGTCTCGCATCGCCGTGGGCGACATACGCTACAGCGACGTTCGGGCCTGGGTCACAGAGCTGTCGGCAACCAAGGGCGCGTCAACGGTCATTCGGTCCTACGGAATTCTCGCTGCCATCCTCGACATAGCCGTTCGCGACCGACGTATCCAGGAAAACCCTGTGCGCGGGATACGTCTTCCGAAGAAGACCCCGAAGCGCCGCGTGTATCTGTCCCACCGCCAGGTGGACCTCCTCGCCAAAGAGTCGCGCTTCCCGGACTTGGTGTATTTCCTCGCCTACACAGGCATGCGCTGGGGAGAAGTCACTGGACTTCGCGTGCGCGACGTTGACCTGATTCGGCGACGCGTCTTCGTTCAGGAGAACGCGGTCCTGGTCGGGAGTGTCATACACGTCGGCACGCCGAAGACCCACGCTGCGAGGTCCGTCCCCTTTCCGGACTTTCTCGTTGCCCAGATCGATCTCGCTATGGCGGGAAAACGCCAGGAATCGCTGCTCTTCGGCGACGGTAGCGGGCACTTGATTCGCCCGAATTCCCAGGACGGCTGGTTCGCGGCGGCTGTGCGACGCGCGATGGCGAAGGACCCTACCTTCGGACGAGTGACTCCCCATGACCTACGCCACACTGCGGCGAGCCTTGCAATCAGCGCGGGGGCGAATGTGAAAGCAGTGCAGCGCATGCTCGGGCATGCCTCGGCGGCGATGACCCTCGATACCTATGCCGACCTCTTCGATGACGATCTGGATTCGGTCGCGGCGGCGCTGAGTCGCGCGCGCATTGCGGACCTGCCGCCCCGGAACCTCAGCTGACCCGTCGGGGGCATGGCGCGCCCCTTCATAGGACTCGCCATGGCGCCGCCGGGCGAAGCGATTTACCCGTTCTTTACCCACTTTGACGACTGTGGAAAGGAAGAAACCCCGCGATCCCAATGTTTGCAAGGGATCGCGGGGCTTCGACGCTGGCGGTGACGGTGGGATTTGAACCCACGGTAGGGGGTTACCCTACACAACTTTTCGAGAGTTGCACCTTCGGCCGCTCGGACACGTCACCGTCGTCCATTCTACGACACGGGCGCGGATGCCGCGAACCGGGCATAGCGTGAGGGCATGACCGAACGGATGACCCCGCAGCAGCGCCTCGTCGTCGCGATCGCCGTCCTGGGGTCCTTCGTCGCGTTCCTCGACGGCACCGTGGTGACCGTGGCCCTCCCGGCGATCGCGCGCGAGCTCGGCGGCGGCCTGTCCACGCAGCAGTGGACCGTCGACGCGTACCTCGTGACCCTGGGCGCCCTCATCCTCGTCGCCGGTGCGGCGAGCGACGCCTACGGGCGCCTGCTCGTGCTGCGGATCGGCCTCATCGGGTTCGGCATCGCCTCGCTCGCCGTCGCCGCCGCCCCCTCGATCGAGCTCCTCATCGCGGCGCGCGCCCTGCAGGGCGTCGCCGGGGCCTTCCTCGTGCCCAGTTCGCTCGCACTCATCACCTCGACGATGAACGACCCCGTCCGCTCGCGCGCGATCGGACTGTGGACGGCGATGACCACCGGCGCGATGATCGTGGGCCCCCTGCTGGGCGGCGTGATCGTCGACAACCTCTCCTGGCGCTGGGTGTTCCTCATCAACGTGGTGCCGATCGGCGTCGCGCTCCTCCTGCTGACCCGCCTCGACGTCCGCGATCAGCGGCGCGAGGGCGCCCGGATCGACTGGTGGGGTGCGGTCATGTGCACGGCAGGGCTCGGACTCGCCGTCCTCGCTCTCATCGAGCTGCCGGCCGCGGCGGCGGGGAGTCCCGCGATCCCGTGGCTCTGGGCGGCGCTCGCCCTCGGCATCCTGCTCTTCGCCGGATTCGTCCTGCACCAGCGCCATGCGGCGCAGCCGCTGCTCCCCCTCGACCTCTTCCGCAGCCGGACGTTCTCGGCGGGCAATCTCGCGACCCTGTTCATCTACGCCGCGCTGTCGCTGAACGGCTTCGTCGTCTCGGTGTACCTGCAGCAGGGAGCCGGGCTCTCCGCGACGCTCGCCGGACTGGCGAGCCTGCCGACGACCGTCCTCGTCATCGCCCTCAGCTCGCGCATCGGCATCCTGTCCGGCCGCCTCGGACCGCGCCTGTTCATGACCGTCGGACCCCTCGTCATGGCGGCGGGATCCCTCCTTCTGCTCCTCGTCGGGACCGACTTCGACTACTGGTGGCAGGTGCTCCCGGGGATGATCGTGCTGGGACTCGGTCTCGCCATCACCGTCTCGCCCCTGACGGCGGCGATCCTCGGCTCCGCCGACCCGGCGCGATCGGGCATCGCCTCGGCGGTGAACAACGCCGTCGCGCGCGTCGCCGGCCTCCTCTCGATCGCCTCCCTCTCGGCGATCCTCGGGGGCGCTCTCGACCTCGACGGGTTCCACCGCGCCGCGCTCGTCACGGCGGCGCTGCTGATCGCCGGGTCCGTCGTCTCGGCGATCGGCGTGCGTAATAACCCGGCCGCCCCCGCTGGCACGAGCACGAGCGCACTGCCAGACTGAAAGCATGAGCGCGATCGAGAACTCCAAACTGACCGTCGTCGGAGCGGGAGCGGTGGGCTCGTCCGTCGCGTACGCCTCCCTCATCCGCAAGTCCGCGCGCCACGTCGCGCTCTACGACATCGCCGCCGCGCGCGTCGAGGCCGAGGTGCTCGACCTCGCGCACGGCTCGCAGTTCACCGGCTCGAGCGACATCATCGGCGGCGACGACCTCGATGTCACCGCCGGCTCGCACGTCATCGTCATCACCGCCGGCGCCGCGCAGAAGCCCGGGCAGACGCGCACCGACCTCGCGGGCGTGAACGCGAACATCCTCCGCTCCCTCGTCCCGAACCTGCTCGAGCGCTCCCCCGACGCCGTCTTCGTCGTCGTCACCAACCCCGCCGACGTCATGGCGGTCGTCGCCCAGGAGGTGAGCGGCCTGCCGCGCGAGCGCGTCTTCAGCTCCGGCACGGTGCTGGACACGTCGCGGCTGCGCTGGAAGATCGCCCAGCGGGCGGGCGTCTCGATCTCGAGCGTGCACGCGTACATCGTCGGCGAGCACGGTGACACCGAGTTCCCGCTGTGGTCGCACGCCACGATCGGCACCGTCCCCATCCTCGAGTGGGTTCCGCAGGACGGTCAGCCCAAGTTCACCGTCGACGAGCTCGACCAGATCGCCGTCGACGTGCGGGATGCCGCCTACAAGGTCATCCAGGGCAAGGGGGCGACCAACTACGCGATCGGGCTCTCCGGCGCGCGGATCGTCGAGGCGATCCTGCAGGACGAGCACACCGTCATGCCGGTCTCGACGGTGCTCGAGGACTTCCACGGCGTCAGCGGCGTCGCCCTGTCGGTGCCGGCCGTCGTGTCGGCGGCGGGGGCGCAGCCCATCCGCGAGACGACGTTCTCGGCATCCGAGCTCGCGCTCTTCCGCCGGTCGGCCGACGCGCTGCGCGAGGTGGCCGCCGGCCTGAGCTGAGACGGGCGACGCACCGGCGGCGCGAGCGACGCGCCCATGGTGCGCTCGCATGGCGGGCGCTGGCGCGCGGCGCGGGCGCCGGTGTCGGATGCCGCCGCTAGCGTGGTGACATGGCATCCAAGCGCGTCGCGACGACCTCGGCGTACCGCTGCACCGAATGCGGGTGGACGAGCGCGAAATGGGTCGGCCGCTGCGGCGAGTGCCAGCAGTGGGGCACCGTCGTCGAGGCGGCCACCGTCACCGGGATCGCCGCCCCCTCGGTCACGGCACTCGCCCCGTCGCGCGCGGCGCGCCCGATCACCGAGATCGACACGCGGGAGACCCCCCGCCGGACGACCGGCGTCGGAGAGTTCGACCGGGTGCTCGGCGGGGGTCTCGTGCCCGGCGCCGCCATCCTGCTCTCCGGCGAACCCGGCGTCGGCAAGTCGACGCTCCTGCTCGACGTGGCCGCCCGGACGGCCGCCGCGGGCCGGCGTGTCCTCTACGTGAGCGCGGAGGAGTCCCTCGGCCAGGTGCGCCTGCGCGCCGAGCGGACCGGGGCGCTGCACGACGACCTGTACCTCGCGAGCGAGACCGACCTCGCGACGGTCCTGGGTCACGTCGATCAGACCCGGCCGGACCTCCTCGTGGTGGACTCGGTGCAGACGGTCTCCTCGGGGCTGGTCGACGGCGCCGCCGGGCACCCCAGCCAGGTCCGTGAAGTGGCGTCCACCCTGATCCGTATCGCGAAGGAGCGGGATCTGCCGCTCATCCTCGTCGGACACGTGACGAAGGACGGCCAGGTCGCCGGACCCCGCATCCTGGAGCACCTCGTGGACGTCGTCTGCCACTTCGAAGGCGATCGGCAGACGTCGCTGCGGTTCGTCCGCGCGCTGAAGAACCGATTCGGCGCGACGGACGAGGTCGGGTGCTTCCAGCAGACGCAGCACGGCATCGCGGAGGTCCCCGATCCGAGCGCCCTGTTCCTCGGACACGGTTCGCGCGAGCCCGGCACGTGCGTGACGGTCGCGCTCGAAGGCCGCCGCGCGCTGCCGGTGGAGGTGCAGGCGCTCACCCTGCCCGGCTCGGGCCCGAACCCGCGCCGTGTCGTCAGCGGCGTCGACGGCGCCCGCGTCGCGATGATCCTCGCCGTGCTGGAGAAGCGCGCCGGCATCCGCGTCTCGGACCAGGACGTGTACGTCTCGACCGTCGGCGGTGTGCGCCTGGTCGAACCCGCGGCCGACCTCGCGATCGCCCTCGCGGTCGCGAGCGCCGTCACCGGGCGCCCGAACCCGGCGCAGACCGTCGCGATCGGAGAGCTCAGCCTCGCGGGCGAGGTCCGCGCGGTCACGCAGCACGAGCAGCGGCGGGGCGAGGCCGCCCGTCTCGGCTACCGATCGATCGTCGACACCGGCTCCACCGACCTGCGCGGGGCGCTCCGCGATCTGGCGCGCCTGCATCCCGTCGAACGGGGTGACGAGCCGACGTTCTGACCGCCGCCGATGCCGCCCGCCTCAGGCGTCGAGGGCGGCGATGAGGTCCGCGGGCGTCGCCTGCATCGGATGCGGCCCCGCGATGTCGAAGAACACGGTGGTGATCTCGCCCTCGTGCGCGCCGAGGAAGGTGCGCAGCCACTCCGGCGACTGGAGCGCGACGGCGGGCGGCAGAGACGCGGGCTTGTGCGCGGCGTCGCTGAAGAGGAGGAGGGCGATGTCGCCGGTGTTCGGATCGCGGTACGTCCACACCTCGCCGGCATCCCGCGGGTCGTCGCGCTGCCCGGGGCGCAGGAGCGGCACGACCGTCGGCCCGTGACGGAGGGCGAACGCGAGAGCGGCCATATCCTGCGTCTGCAGCGCATCGGCGAGGGGGGTGTTGCGGAACTCCAGCGGAACCTTCGCGCGCTTCTTACCGGCCATGCCTCCAGCCTAGAAGGGTGCGCGCGGAGCGCGTTCCCTCCGCGGGAGGAAGAGAAGGGCCCTCTCGATCCCCACATTGGGGACTGGGAGGATCGAGAGGGCCTGACTCACTCGGCGGATAATTCTGGGATCGAGCCGTATGGGGAGCGGCTCCGGTGCCGCTGCTGGGGACAGCGGGGTTCCGCCGAGGAGCTTCTTTCAGGGTACCCACCCGCGTGCGCGGTGTCTCGTTTCGGGGGCAGGAGCGCGATGAGAATGCTCTCAGAGTCTCCGGTGCGCCCGGGGGCTCGGCCTCACTGCAGCTCGAACATCCTGGTGTCGGCGCCCTCGATCCCGCCGATCGACACCTGCAGGTGGTAGAAGCCGGGGGACGCCGCGGGACGGGTCGTCGACCCGCAGGAGTCGGCCGACGAGCGCGTCCGGTCCCAGACGAGGGGCGTCACACTCGTCACCGTCTGACCGGCCGCCAGCTGCACGACCTGGTCGGTGGGTTCGCTCTGACAGTCGGTCGAGCGCCACCAGGTGTCGCTCCCGCTCGTGATGACGAACGCCTGCTTGGCGGTGCCGACGTTGATCAGGCAGGGGCTCGAGGACGTGTTGGAGAGCGAGATCGACAGCTGCGGCTGCTCGCCCGCCGCGTAGGAGTCCTTGTCCGTGATCGCGAGCACCGAGATGTCGCCCGTCGTGCAGGCCGCGATCGCGTCTCCGCTCGGCGACGGCGCCGCCTCGGGCGGAGCGGCGTCGGCGGCATCCGTCACCGTCGGCGTCTCGGTCGCGGGCGCGCTGCTCGTCGCAGCGGGACTCGTCGGGGTCGCCGAAGGCGTGACCGCCGAAGGGACGGGTGCGGACGACCCGCGCCAGGGCTGCCAGATCGCTAGCACGGCAGCCGCGACGATCACGAGGAGGACGAGCACGGCGACGAGGCGCCGACGCCGGTAGACGGCACGAGAGGTCCGGCGTCGCGACGGGGCGGAGGGACGGGTGCTCACTCCCCCAGGCTAAGCGGGCAGGTGCCTCACAGCTGCTTGAGCATGCGGGTGTTGCCCAGAGTGTTCGGCTTCACGTGCGCGAGATCGAGGAACTCGGCGACACCCTCATCGGGGCTCCGCAGCAGCTGGGAGTACACGTCGGGCGCGACGACCTGCTCGCCGATCGGGGCGAACCCTCGGCGCGAGAAGAAGTCGACCTCGAAGGTGAGGCAGAACAGCCGTGACAGCCCGAGCGTGCGGGCGTTGGCCTCGAGCTGCGCGACGACCGCGCCTCCGACGCCGTGGTGGAGCCAGTCCTCCGCCACGATCAGCGTGCGGATCTCACCCAGGTCCTCCCACATGACGTGGAGCGCTCCGCACCCGACGAGCTCGCCGCCCGACTCGGCGACGACGAACTCCTGCACGGATTCGTAGACGGTCACGACATCCTTGCCGAGCAGGATCCGCCGCTGCACCCACGGATCGAGCAGCGCCAGGATGCCGCGGACGTCGGACGTGCGTGCGGAACGGACGACGTAGTCGGGGCGGAGGGCGGAGTCGGGCACCGCACAACTGTAATCCGTAACCCAATGGCAACAGGACTGGACGATGCTGTACTCATGTCGATCAAGGTCGCGCTCGAGCACTACACCGGTTACACGTTCGCCGAACCGGTGCGCGTCGCGCCACACACCATCCGCCTCCGCCCTGCTCCGCACGCCCGGACGCCCATCGAGGCGTACTCGCTGGACATCCAGCCGAAGAACCACTTCCTCAACTGGCAGCAGGACCCCTTCGGCAACTGGCTCGCACGCGTCGTCTTCCCGGAGAAGGTGTCGAAGCTCGAGATCACGGTCGGCGTCGTCGCGGACATGATGGTGATCAACCCGCTCGACTTCTTCATCGAGGACTACGCCGAGCGGTTCCCCTTCGCCTACGCTCCCGAGCTCGCCGCCGACCTCGCCCCGTATCTGCGCCCCGTCGCTGACAGCGGACAGGCGTCGCAGTGGCGGGAACGCCTGCCCACCCTGCCCGCCGACGGCGTCCCGACGGTCACCTTCCTCGCGCAGCTGAACCGCGCGGTGCAGGGCGCCGTCGGCTACTCCGTGCGCATGGAGCCCGGTGTCCAGACGCCCGATCACACGCTCCGCTCCGGCATCGGATCGTGCCGCGACAGCGCGTGGCTGCTCGTGAGCCTCCTCCGCCAGTACGGGCTCGCCGCACGCTTCGTGTCGGGGTATCTCGTCCAGTTGACCTCGGATCAGAAGTCGCTCGACGGTCCCAGCGGGCCGGAGGCGGACTTCACCGACCTGCACGCCTGGGCCGAGGTGTTCATCCCCGGCGCGGGATGGATCGGGCTCGACGCCACGAGCGCGCTCTTCGCCGGGGAGGGGCACATCCCCCTGTCGGCGACGCCGGACCCGTCGGCCGCCGCGCCGATCAGCGGAGCCACGGAGCCCGTCGGGGTGACCTTCTCCTTCCGCAACGAGGTCCACCGCATCCACGAGGATCCGCGGACGACGAAGCCCTATACCGACGCGCAGTGGTCACGCATCGACGCGGTCGGCGAGCTCGTCGACGAGCGCCTGCACTCCGCCGACGTCCGCCTCACGATCGGTGGCGAGCCCACGTTCGTCGCCCTCGACGACGCGACTGCCGACGAATGGAACACGGCCGCGGACGGCCCGCACAAGCGAGAGCTCGCGAACCTCCTCGCCGACCGCCTGCGTCGGACATATGCCCTCGGCGGCATCGTCCATCGCGGCCAGGGGAAGTGGTATCCCGGGGAGGACCTGCCCCGCTGGAACATCGCGCTGCAGTGGCGGACCGACGGCGAGCGCCTCTGGGATCACGACGAGCTCTTCGGGGACCCCTGGGCGCCCGCCGGCGCCGACGACGTCCGGACCGGACCGGAGCGCGCGCGGCGACTCGCCGAACGGGTGACGGAGCTGCTCGGCCTCCCTGCGGGCCAGCTTCTCGCCGCCTTCGAGGATCCGCTGGCGACGCTCACGGCCGAGCTGCGGATGCCGCAGGGACCGCGCCCCGGGACGGGCAGCGCGGACGGTGAGCTCGATGCGGCCGCGGAGGCCGACGAGGGCGCCGGGGCGCCGACCGGGTACCTCCTGCCCCTCGTGACCGGGGAGGAATGGACGAGCCCCGCCTGGAGCTTCCGTCGCGGACGACTGGTGCTCGTGCCCGGCACGAGCCCGCTGGGGCTCCGGCTGCCGCTCGCCTCGATCGCATGGACCGATCCGGAGTGGGCGGGCGAGCCCTCCTACCTCGATGCGGGCGAGCCGCTGCCGCCGGGCGTCGCCGGCATCCCGAGCCTTCAGATCGTCGACCCCGAGGGCGCGCAGACGACCGCGATCGCGGTCGAGGCGCGGGAGGGCCACGTCTTCGTCTTCCTCCCGCCGACGACCCGGCTCGAGGACTACGCCGCGCTGCTGCGGGTGATCGAGCGTGCCGCACTCGAGGTCGGGACGGAACTCGTGATCGAGGGGTACGGCCCGCCGCCGGACGCACGCCTCACGCAGCTGATCGTGACCCCCGACCCGGGGGTGATCGAGGTCAACGTCCAGCCGACCTCGTCGTGGGCCGATCAGCGCGCCCTCACCTTCGATCTCTACGAGACGGCGCGGCGTGCGCGCCTGTCCACCGAGAAGTTCGACGTGGACGGGACGCACACCGGCACGGGCGGCGGCAACCACATCACGCTCGGCGGGAAGCAGCCCATCGACTCACCCCTCCTGCGCCGTCCCGACCTCCTCGCGTCGCTCGTGACGTACTGGCAGCGGCATCCGTCGCTCTCCTACCTCTTCTCCGGCCGCTTCATCGGCCCGACGAGCCAGGCGCCGCGCTTCGACGAGGGTCGCCCCGAGGCGGTCTACGAGATGGAGATCGCGCTCCAGGAGGTGCGCCGCCTCGCCGCCGAGACCGATGAGCCGCGGCCGTGGCTCATCGACCGCGCGCTGCGGCACCTGCTGACCGACCTCACCGGCAACACGCACCGCGCGGAGTTCTGCATCGACAAGCTCTACAGTCCCGACTCGTCGCGTGGGCGCCTGGGGCTGCTGGAACTGCGCGGCTTCGAGATGCCGCCGCATCCGCAGCTGGCGCTCGTGCAGGCCCTCCTCGTCCGAGGTCTCGTGTCGATGTTCTGGGAGAAGCCGTTCATCGCCCCGCTCGTGCGCTGGGGCACCGCCCTGCACGAGGACTTCCTCCTCGCCGAGGGCGCGCGCCGCGACATCGGCGAGGTCGTCGCGGACCTCCGCGCCCACGGCATCCCGTTCGAGGAGAGCTGGCTGGAGTCGTTCATCGAGTTCCGCTTCCCGCGGGTCGGCGTCGCCCGGATCGACCCCGGCATCACGCTCGAACTCCGACAGGCGATCGAGCCGTGGCACGTGCTCGGCGAGGAGGCGACCGAGGGCGGCACCGCACGATACGTCGACTCGTCGCTCGAGCGCATGCAGGTGAAGCTCACCGGCATCGACCCCGCGCGCCACCTCGTCGTCGCGGGGGGCGCGGCGCTCCCGCTGACACCCACCGGGGTGCACGGCGAGTACTACGCCGGGGTGCGCTATCGGGCCTGGCAGCCGTGGTCGGCCCTGCACCCCTCGATCCCCATCCACGCGCCGCTCACCGTCGAGGTCGTCGACACGGATGCCGCTGTGTCCCTCGGCGGAGCGACCTACCACGTCGTCCATCCGGGCGGCCGCGCCTACGAGCACCCTCCGGTCAACGCGAACGAGGCCGAGGCCCGGCGATCGGGCCGATTCGAGCCGCGGGGCCACACACCCGGTAGGTTCGATGTGGCGGCAGCGCGAGAGGCGGGGGCGCGGGCCGCATCACCCGACTATCCCCGCACCCTGGACCTGCGGAGGGTTCCTCCCGAGTGAGCATCCTGCGGGATTACGCCGCGGACGTGTCGCAGCCGACACTGCCGCTGAGCGGAGTACCCGAATCGTCGCGCTACGACGAGGTCGTCAGCGGGGACGGATCGCTGCGCGCACCGTGGCAGGCCCTTGCCGACCTCGCCCTCGCCCTCACCCGTGAGGAGCTCAGCCGGGTCTCGGGAGAGATCTCCCGCTTCCTCGCCGACGACGGCGTCTCCTATGTGCGGCCCGGCTCGGGAGCCGAGCCCTGGCAGCTCGACCCGATCCCGCTCGTCATCGATGCGCCCGCCTGGGCGCGTCTCGACCTCGGGCTGGCCCAGCGCACCGAGCTGCTCAATGCGATCGCCGTGGATCTGTACGGCGAGCAGAGTCTTCTCCGCGAAGGGATCATCCCCTCGGCGATCGTTCTCGGACACAGCGGCTTCGTGCGGGCGATCGCGGGATCGCGCACCCGGGACCGGCATCCCCTCCTCCTGGCGGGCGCTGACCTCGGGCGCGACGCCGCCGGCGAATGGCACGTGCTCGCCGACCGTGTGCAGGCCCCCTCCGGCCTCGGGTTCGCGGCCGAGAACCGTCGCGTCATCTCGCAGGTGCTTCCGGATCTCTTCCAGGAGAGCAGCCTGCACCGCATCGACCCGTTCCTCTCCGCGCTGCGCTCCGCGCTGCTCTCCTCCGCTCCCGAGGGCGTAGAGGACCCCCGCGTCGTGATCCTCTCCCCCGGCACGCACAGCGAGACCTCGTTCGACCAGGCCTTCCTCGCCACCGCGCTCGGCTTCCCGCTCGTACAGGGCAGCGACCTCGTCGGGCATGAGGGCGGCGTCTGGATGAAGCCGGCGCGCTGGCCGGGGCGCCGGCCGACCGACCGGGTCGATGTCATCGTGCGCCGCGTGGATGCCGAGTGGTGCGACCCGCTCGAGATGCGCGGAGACTCCCGGCTCGGCGTCGCGGGGCTGTCGGAGGCGGTCCGACGCGGGCGGGTGCGGCTGGTGAACGGCCTCGGCACGGGCGTGCTCGAGAACCCGGGCCTCGTCCCCTTCCTCGCGGACGCCTGCGAGCATCTCCTCGGCGAGCACCTGCGCCTGCCGTCGGTTCCCACCGTGTGGTGCGGCGATCCGGACGGTCTGCGCGACGTGCGCGCGCGCCTGATCGCGGGCGACCCGAACCTCCTCCTGCGGACGATCGACGAGCCGCGCAAGGCGTTCGCCGCCCTGTCGCCGGACGAACTCCTCGCGCGCCTGGACGCCGCGCCGCACCGCTTCGTCGGGCAGAAGCTGCTCTCGCTGTCGCAGACACCGGTCTGGCGCCAGGGCGAGCGGGCTCTCGCCGCGCCCGTCAATCTGCGGGCTTTCACCCTCCGCTACGGTTCGGCCTACCGGCCCATGCTCGGCGGTCTCGCGACGGTGCGCGACCACCCCGACGCGATGCCCTGGACGAAGGATGTCTGGGTCCTGAAATCCGACCTCGCCGACGCCGACCAGAACCTCGTGGAGATCGCACCCGAGCCCGCCGCGCGCACCGTGCCCGCGCTCGCGCCGCGCGCGCTGTCGGACATGTTCTGGACCGGCCGGTACGCCGAGCGTGCGGAGGACATCCTGCGCCTGTCCCTCGCGGCGCAGACGCTCCTCGATCAGCCCGGCACGCACGCCTCGGGCCGCGTCGACGAGAGCGCGCGCGTGCTTCTGGCCGTGATGTCCCGCCTGGCGGGGCGGCGCTCGAGCGACCCCGAAGCAGAGTTCCGCGACATCCTGCTCGACGCGCAGCGCGCGGGGACGGCGGCGTACGCTGTCAGGCGACTCCGCGAGGTGATGGAGGGCGTCCGCGACCAGCTGTCGGGTGACACGTGGCGCGTCTTCTCCAACATCGAGCGCGCGACGCGGGCTCTCCGCCTCGCCCCGCACCCCCACCGGTCCGCCGAATCGGCGGGACGGATGCTCGCCGCGATGCTCTCGCTCTACGGCATCACCGCGAACATGATCCGCGACACCGGATGGCACATGATCGAAGCCGGCCGCTCCCTCGAGCGAGGCCTGCAGCTGATCCACCTGCTCAGCGGCCTCGCCGAGCAGCGCGACCCGCGCGATGAGCGTGCGGTGCTCGATGGTGTGCTCCTGTCGGCGGAGAGCGTCGTCACATATCGCCGCCGCTACCGCGGGTCGGCGCGCGCCGCGGATGTCCTCGACCTGCTGCTGCTCGACGACGGCAACCCGCGCTCGCTCGCGTTCGCGCTCGCCCGGGTGCGGGAGCACCTCGCCGCCATGCCGGCCTCGACGGGGTCGACCCGCGCCGAGAGGCTCCTGGACCACCTCGAGTCCGATGTGGCGGAGCTCGATGTCGCGGAGCTGGGCCGTGTCGGCGGCGGACGCCGCGACGCGCTCCAGGAGACGCTCGACGACATCGCCGCGCGTCTGGAGCTGCTGGCGACGGCCGTGGACGAGCAGCACTTCGCGAGCGGTCCCCCGCCGGTGCCGCTGTCCGCTCTGTCGCTCGTCGAGCTCATGGAGGCGCGGGCATGAGGAACTACCGCGTGTGGCATCGGACGGCCTACACCTACTCCAAGCCCGTCCAGGACAGCGTGGGGCTCTTCCACCTCATGCCGCGCGAGCTGCCCTGGCAGCGGGTCACGACCTCCGCGGTCACCCTCGATCCCGTGCCCGGGGACATCTCCCCCGACGTCGACTACTTCGGCAATCCGTCGACCTACTTCCACCTGACCGAGCCGCATGACGCGCTCGCGATCGAAGCATCCAGCAACGTCTCCGTCGAGATCCCGACGTACGACGAGAATGCCCTCGCCCTGCCGTGGGAGCGTGCGCGGCCGATCGTCCACCCCGATCAGCCCCATGCCTGGCGCGCCGCGGAGTACGCGCTCGAGTCGCCGCGCGTGAAGCACGTCGCGGCGGCGACCACGTACGGAGCGGAATCCCTGACGCCGGGGCGCCCCATCGGGGAGGCGGCGACCGACCTCATGCACCGGATCTTCCGCGACTTCGACTACGACAAGACCGCGACGACGGTGACGAGCACGGTCGACGACGCGATGCGCGAGCGTGCGGGCGTCTGCCAGGACTTCGCCCACGTCGCCCTCGCGTGCCTGCGGGCGCACGGTGTCGCCGCCCGCTACGTCTCGGGATACCTGGCGACTCAGCCCGCGCCGGGCAAGCAGCGGGTGTTCGGCGCGGATGCCTCCCACGCCTGGCTCGCCGTCTGGGTGCCCGGCACCGATCAGTGGCTCGCGATCGACCCCACCAACGACCAGTGGGCGAACGATCGCTACGTGACGGTCGCGTGGGGCCGCGACTACGGCGACGTCTCGCCCGTCAAGGGCATCATCTACACGAAGGCGAAGAAGTCCACGCTGAGGGTGCAGGTCGACGTCGCGCCGATCGAGCCCTGAGCCCACGCGCGGTGTCAATCCCCGGCCGAAGGTCGCGCGGGCGTGACAGGCTGAACAGGTGAAGGCCTATACCTGCCGCGTCTGCGCGAGCCCGCTCTACTTCGAGAACTCGGTGTGCGTGTCGTGCGGCACCCCGCTCGGCTACTCCCGCCAGGAGCGTGACATCGTGCCGGTGGATGCCGCCGGCGTCTACGTCGACGCGGAGGGCTGGATCTGGCACGTCTGCCGGAATCTGGGCCTGTCCGGCTGCACCTGGCTCGCGCCGCTCGAGGGCGGCCAATGCGCCGCGTGCGATCTCACCCGGACCCGGCCGGCTGACGACGACCCTCGGGGGCTCTCCGAGTTCGTGGTCGCCGAGCGCGCGAAGCGACACTTGGTCGCGGAGCTCGACACCCTCGGCTTCAGGGTCGCGCCGAAGTCGGAAGATCCCGTGAACGGGCTCTCGTTCGACCTGCTCTCCTCCGTGCAGACCCCCGTGATCACCGGGCACTCGGACGGCATCGTCACGATCGACCTCGCGGAGGGCGACGACTCGCACCGCGAGCGGATCCGGCACGAGCTCGATGAGCCGTACCGCACGATGCTCGGGCACTTCCGCCACGAGGTGGGCCACTTCTACGAATGGCGGCTGGTCGAGTCCGACCCCGAGGTGCTCGCGCGTGCGCGAGAACTCTTCGGCGACGAGACCGTCGACTACGACGCCGCCATCCAGCGCCACTACGACGAGGGCGCTCCGGCCGGGTGGCGGGACCGCTTCATCTCGGCCTACGCGACGATGCACCCGTACGAGGACTTCGCGGAGACCTGGGCGCACTATCTGCACATCTGCGACACCGTCGAGACGGCCGTCGTGACGGGCCTGCTGCCCGTCACCGGGACGATCGGCTATCCGAGCTTCGCGGCGTTCGTGGCCGACGTCTGGATTCCGCTGTCGACCGCGCTGAACCTCGTGAACCGCTCGATGGGCGAGGGCGACCTGTATCCCTTCGTGCTGCCGCCCGCCGTTCTCGACAAGCTGGAGTTCGTCGCGTCGCTGCGCCCCACCGCGGCCTGACGGCCCGGCGCCGGGCAGGCGCGCCGGCGGCCTGGGCGTGCGAAAAGCAGGCTGGATCGCCGCTGCGGGGCGCTGGCAGGTCGCGGCATCCCGATCCGGCCTGCTTCCGCGACGACCCCTCGACGAGCTCGGGGACCGGAGACGAGCTCGGGGACCGGAGACGAGCTCGGGGACCGGAGACGAGCTCGGGGACCGGAGACGAGCTCGGGGACCGAAGACGAGCTCGGCGACCCAAGACAAGCGGGGTGACCGGAGACACGCGAAGAGGGGGCGGATGCCGCAGCATCCGCCCCCTCTTCCGACCTCTGTTCCGGGCCTGAGCTCGCCGGAGCGTCGAGGAGCTCTCAGCCCCCCGCGACGATGTCCGGGGTGGCCTCGATGGCGCCCGCCGCGCCGACGCCGACCGCGACCTTCTCGCCGCGCGGCCCGTGCTCGAAGACGAACTTCCCGTTCTCGGCATCCACCTTGACGTGGTCGCCGGGGTTCAGCTCGCCGTGCAGGATGCGCTCGGACAGCTGGTCCTCGACCTCGCGCTGCATGGCGCGGCGCAGAGGACGGGCACCGAGCGTCGGGTCGAACCCGATCTCGATGAGCTTGTCCTTGGCGGCATCCGACAGCTCCACCGTCATGTCGCGGTCCAGCAGGCGCTCGGAGAGACGCTTGGTGAACAGCCCGACGATCTGACGGAGCTCGTCCTTGTTCAGCTGCGGGAAGACGATGACATCGTCGACGCGGTTGAGGAACTCGGGCTTGAAGTGGCGCTTGAGCTCCTCGTCGACCTTGCCCTTCATCCGCTCGTACGTCGTCTGCGCGTTGCCCTCGACCTGGAACCCGACCGGACCGCCGGCGATGGCCTGCGAACCGAGGTTGGTGGTCATGATGATGACCGTGTTCTTGAAGTCGACGACGCGGCCCTGACCGTCGGTCAGGCGACCCTCTTCGAGGATCTGCAGCAGCGAGTTGAAGATGTCCGGGTGAGCCTTCTCGATCTCGTCGAACAGGACGACGGAGAACGGCTTGCGGCGCACCTTCTCGGTGAGCTGGCCGCCCTCTTCGAAGCCGACGAATCCGGGAGGGGCACCGAACAGGCGAGAGACCGTGTGCTTCTCACCGAACTCGCTCATGTCGAGCGAGATCAGTGCGCCCTCGTCGTCGAAGAGGAACTCGGCGAGCGCCTTGGCGAGCTCGGTCTTTCCGACGCCCGTGGGGCCGGCGAAGATGAACGAGCCCGAGGGGCGCTTCGGGTCCTTGAGGCCGGCACGCTGACGACGGATCGTGCGGGAGAGCGCCGCGATGGCCTCCTCCTGCCCGATGACGCGCTGGTGCAGCGCCTTCTCCATGAAGACGAGACGGCTGGTCTCCTCTTCGGTGAGCTTGAAGACGGGGATGCCGGTGGCCTGCGCGAGCACCTCGGCGATCAGGCCCTCATCGACGACCGCGTGGGTCGCGACGTCGCCCGAGCGCCACTGCTTCTCGAGGCGCAGACGCTCGGCGAGCAGGGACTTCTCCTCGTCGCGCAGCGACGCGGCCTTCTCGAAGTCCTGCTCCTCGCTGGCGATCTCCTTGTCCTCGCGGACCTTGGCGATCTTCTCGTCGAATTCGCGCAGCTCCGGCGGGCTCGAGAGGATCGAGAGGCGCAGGCGCGCGCCGGCCTCGTCGATCAGGTCGATGGCCTTGTCGGGCAGGAACCGGTCGCTGATGTAGCGGTCGGCGAGGTTCGCCGCCGCGACGATCGCCCCGTCGGTGATCTGCACCTTGTGGTGCGCCTCGTAGCGGTCGCGCAGCCCCTTGAGGATGTTGATCGCGTGGGGAAGGCTCGGCTCGGCCACCTGGATCGGCTGGAAGCGGCGCTCGAGCGCGGCATCCTTCTCGAAGTGCTTGCGGTACTCGTCGAGGGTCGTCGCGCCGATCGTCTGCAGCTCGCCGCGGGCGAGGAGCGGCTTGAGGATGGATGCCGCGTCGATCGCGCCCTCAGCGGCGCCCGCACCCACGAGGGTGTGGATCTCGTCGATGAAGACGATGATGTCGCCGCGCGTGCGGATCTCCTTGGTGACCTTCTTCAGGCGCTCCTCGAAGTCGCCGCGGTAGCGGGAACCGGCGATGAGCGAGCCGAGGTCGAGCGAGTAGACCTGCTTGTCCTTCAGCGTCTCGGGGACGTCGTTCTTCACGATCGCCTGCGCGAGACCCTCGACGACGGCGGTCTTGCCGACGCCGGGCTCACCGATGAGGACGGGGTTGTTCTTCGAGCGGCGCGACAGGATCTGCATCACGCGCTCGATCTCCTTCTCGCGCCCGATGACGGGGTCGAGCTTGTTGTCGCGCGCGGCCTGCGTCAGGTTCCGACCGAACTGGTCGAGCACGGCCGAGCCGCCCTGGGCGGAGGCCTGGGTCTGCTCGCCGGCGCCGGAGGCGACACCCGCGGGCTCCTTGCCCTGGTATCCACTCAGCAGCTGGATGACCTGCTGGCGCACCTTGTTGAGGTCGGCGCCGAGCTTGACGAGCACCTGTGCGGCGACGCCCTCGCCCTCTCGGATCAGGCCGAGCAGGATGTGCTCGGTGCCGATGTAGTTGTGACCGAGCTGCAGCGCTTCGCGCAACGACAGCTCGAGCACCTTCTTCGCACGCGGCGTGAAGGGGATGTGGCCGGTCGGCTGCTGCTGACCCTGGCCGATGATGTCCTGGACCTGCTCGCGGACAGCGTCCAGCGAGATCCCCAGGCTCTCGAGCGCCTTGGCGGCGACGCCCTCGCCCTCATGGATGAGACCGAGCAGGATGTGCTCGGTGCCGATGTAGTTGTGGTTGAGCATCTTCGCCTCTTCTTGGGCGAGGACGACCACACGACGGGCACGGTCCGTGAATCTCTCGAACATGTCAGCTCCTTGCGGCGACGAGTCTTCTGGCGCCTTACGTAGAGGCTAACCAGGGATGGAAGCCGGTATGCCCGTGTTCGCCGTCGGCGTGACGTGACAGGGCGCCGATGATGCTCTTGACAGCGCGGCATCTCGATACATATCGTCTATCGATAACAACGATTATCGATATGGAGATGGGTATGGATGCGTCGAGCCTGATGTCCCGCTGGGATCGGAGCGCGGCTTTCGCCGTCTATCTCGCCACGTTCTTCTTCGGCGCCTGGTGGGCGGCGAACGGCCTCATCCAGGGCCTGTTCCGCGTGATCGCCCCCGAGCGGTACCCCGCGACGCTCCTCGCCGAGATCCCGGTCGAGCACGGCGCGGGGATCGCGTCGGCCGTCGCGGAGACCGTGACGGTGCGCAGCGACGCCCTCTCCCCCGGCACGGTGTGGATGCTCGCCGGCGCGGACATCGTGCAGGCGGTCACGATCGCCGCGGTCCTCGTCGGCAGTGGGCTGGTGCTCGAGCGGATCCTGCGGGGCAAGCCGTTCCACCGGATCGTCCGGCCCGCAGTGCTGCTCGCCGCGTGCGGGCTCGCGTTCGGGAGCCTGCTCACCCAGGGCGTGCGCGGGCTCGGCCAGATGATGGCGGCGTCCGAGCTCGACGACGCCGTTCCGGGGCTCGTCACCGGGTTCACCTTCGACATCCTGCCGGTCGTGGCCGGATTCGGCCTGCTCGCCCTCGCCTACGTCATCGCTGCGGGCATGCGCCTGCAGCGCGACACCGAAGGGCTCGTGTGATGGACGCCGTGGCCCTGACGATGACCGCGCTGGCGGCGGCGGGCGTGGTCTTGCTCGTCGCCGTGATCGCGCGAGCGCCGCGGCGTGGCTCCGCGGATGCGGACCGCGGGGGCGCGACCGTCCGCGCAGCCGGGTGGATCGCCCTCGCCTGGGCGGTCATCTCCGGTGTCGCCGCGGTGTACCTCATCCTCACGACGCTGCTGGCGCCGGCCGTCACGATGACGATTCCGGTGCGGACGTTCTGGCCGCAACTGCCCGAAGGCACGACGCTCGAGGGCCCGACCGCGACCCTCGAGCAGGGCGGCTTCGTCAGCGCCGATGTCACCCTGCTGCACCTGTCGATGACGGCCCGCGTCCTTTGGGCGCTGAGCCAGGCGCTGTGGTGCATCGTGCCGGGCACGATCGCCGCCCTCGTCGCCGTGGCCGCGTTCCGGCTGCGCGCGGGCCACCCCTTCACGCCGCTTCTGGCGCGCGGCGCGGGGATCACCGCCGCCGTCGTCGCCCTCGGGGGCGTTGCCGCTCAGATCCTCGGCGATATCGCAGGAACCATCGCGGCCGGCGAGCTCCTGCGCTGGTCGGGGGCGGAGTATCCGGATGTCCCGGGCATCGAGGATGCTCTGCACGCGTGGTGGCCGCAGCCCGGCTACGAGATCGCCCTGCCCTTCTGGCCGATCGCCGCCGGATTCGGGTTCGCGGCCCTCGCGGCGATCCTGCGCGACGGGATGCGCCTGCAGCGCGACACCGAGGGGCTCGTGTGACACCCGCGGAGGACGAGGGGCCGAGCGGCATCCACTGCCGCCTCGACGAACTGCTCGCCGCGCGCGGCATGACCCTCACTCAGCTGAGCGAGCGGGTCGGCGTCTCGGTCGTGAACCTGTCGATCCTGAAGAACGATCGAGCGCGCGCGATCCGCTACTCGACCCTCTCGGCGATCTGCCGCGCGCTCGATTGCGAGGTCGGCGAGCTCCTCGTCCGCGCGGACACCGCGGACACCGCGGACACCGTGGGCGACCCGGGCGGCTCGGGCGACTGAATCACCCGTTCGGAGCCGTCGATGTGCGGGCGGGATGCCGAGGCATCCCCATCACGGCGCCTCCGAACCGAGCGCCCGCCTCAGCCGACGATGGGGACGGTGACGGGGGTCGCGAACTGGGCGTCGCCGCCGGAGAGGGTGAGCGAGGCGCCCGTGTCGTCCACGTCGAGGCCGCTGACCGCGGCGAGGGTGGCGCGGGGGGCCATGTCCATCGTGCAGGCCTTGTCGGCGAGGTCGGCGAAGGTGACGGTGACGTGCGTGGCATCCGCTGCCGCGACATCCTGCACGCGCGGAGCGCACGAGGACGAGCCCCAGGTGAGGATCGCGATGAGGTCGTCGCCCGCCCATCCCGCGCTGGGCGCGTAGTCGGTCTGTCCGCCGGCGGCGAGGCCTGCGACGCCGTCGAGGTCGGTCTCGCCGCGGGCGCCGTTCGCGTCGGTGACGACGAGGTCGAGGTCCTTCGTCGGGTCGACGCCCTCGGGCACCGGCACGAGGGTCACGCGCGGGGCGTAGTCGGCCGTGCAGACCGTCGCCGCATCGATGGCCTGCAACGTCACCGCGACCGACCCGTCCGCCTGCAGCGCGACGTCACCGGCCATCGGGACGCAGGTCGAGGACCCCCACGTCACGAGCCCGATCTGGCGCCCGCCGTCGAGCCATCCGGCCTCGAGCTCGAGCTCCGAGCCCGACGCGGCGGGAGCGGCGGCGGAGCCGGAACCGGAAGGGGTGACGCCGGCGGTCGAGCCGGAGGCGCAGCCGGCGAGCAGCAGCGCGCCGGCGCCGATCAGGGTGAGAAGAGAGGCAGTGCGGCGGGCGGTGGTCATGATGTCATCCTCGGACGTTGGGGATGCCGGTGTCGTGGCATCCACTCGGACAGTGTCGACGGCGGGGGAATCGTCTCATTGCAGTGCCGAGGTGAGTCGGGCGAGGTTGTCGAGAACGGTGGAGCGCAGGGGCTGCTTCTTCCACTCCTCGAGGGTGAGCTCCCGGCTGAAGGCCCGGTACTCGTCCTCGACGTGGCGCAGCTGCTGCACGTACTCCTCGCCGCGCACGAGAAGCGAGATCTCGAGGTTGAGACCGAACGAGCGCATGTCCATGTTGCTCGACCCGATGACGGCGACCTCGTCGTCGACCGACATCGACTTGGAGTGCAGGATGTACGGCTTCCGGTACATGAAGATCTTGACCCCGCCGCGCAGCAGCGCCTCGTAGTAGCTGCGCTGAGCGTGGTAGACCATCGCCTGGTCGCCCTCTTCGGAGACGAACAGCTCGACGTGGACGCCGCGCTGGCAGGCGGTCTGGATCGCGAGGAGGAGTCCTTCGTCGGGGACGAAGTAGGGCGAGACGATGATGAGCTTCTCCTTCGCCGCGAACAGCAGCGACATGAAGAGCTTGAGGTTGTTCTGATACTCGAAGCCCGGACCCGAGGGGATGATCTGGCAGTCCAGGTCTCCCGATCCGGGTGTCACGTCGAACAGCTCGATGTCGTCGACGATCTCGTCCGTCTCGCTGTACCAGTCGCTGAGGAAGACGGCGTTGATGGAGGCGACGACCGGCCCGTCGACGCGGGTCATCATGTCCACCCAGTGCAGGCCCCGCCGGATGTTCTTGCGCAGGTTGTAGGTCGAGTCCGTGACGTTCTGCGAGCCGGTGAACCCGATGTGGCCGTCGACGACGAGGAGCTTGCGGTGATTGCGCAGATCGGGGCGCGTGTACGCGCCGCGGAACGGCTGGACGGGGAGCATCACGCGCCAATCGGCGCCCATCGCGGTCAGCCGCTTGAGGGTGCGCTTGTAGTACGGCTTCCCGCGGTTCGCCCAGTGGTCCAGGAGCACGCGGACCTTCACGCCGCGGCTGGTGGCGTCCTCCAATGCCGCGAAGAAGCTCTCCGTCGTCTCATCGGCCTGCAGGATGTAGAACTCGACGTGGACGTATTCGGTCGCCGCGCGGATCGCGTCCGCCATCGCGTCGATCGATCCCTGGTAGTCGGCGATGAGGGTGGCGCCGTTGTCACCCGAGATGGGCATGGCGCCGAGATTGCGGTTGAGTCGCACCGTGGCTCGGAACCAGTCCGGAGCATTCGGCCGGAGTGTTCCGAGGTCGAGCCCATGGCTCATCCGTCGGATCGTCTCGTTGAGTGCAGCCTGCTTGCGACGGCGCTTACGGGGCAGGCGCGGGTTCCCGATGAGGAGGAAGAGCAGGACCCCGACGATCGGAATGAAGTAGATCGCCAGCAGCCACGCCATTGCTGCGGTCGGGCGGCGGTTCCGCGGCACGAAGATGACCGCGAGGATGCGCACGGTGATGTCGGTCACGAGGACGACGAGTGCCCAGGCGAGTGCCCATCCGGTCTCTTCCACGCCTGGCTCCTCGCTGATCGGTCCGGATCAGCGTATCGGGCGGTGCGGACTCACGCCGCGCGCTGGTCGCCGTCGGCCTGAGCGAGACCGCGCTTGGCGCGCTCCTCCGCCTCGATCTTCGAGTACACGCGACGCTCGGTGCGGTCCATGCGCAGGATCGATCGCAGCACGAAGATGAACAGCCCGAGAACCACCACGGTCGGCAGCAGCGACCAGACGACAGCAGCCCAATAGGAGTCCATGGCATCCATCGTACGGAAGTTCGCTCACACCGGGGTTCTCCCCCGGACTCTCCACGGATGCCGGGCCTCGCTCCCACGCGGTGACGCCGTCGCGCACCCTCGTGCCATGTCGATCACCGTGAGAGCCGCCGACGCGGCACAATTCCTCTCCCTCGTCCCGCGCCTGCTCGGCTTCACGCCGACCCGGAGCCTCGTCCTCGTCCCGATGTCGGGCGGGCGCAGCCTCGGCGCGATGCGAATGGACCTCCCGCCGGAGGCGGGGGCGGTTTCGGCCCACCCGGCGCCGTCGGAGGCCCCGGAGGGCGCCGCGGGCAGGATCGACGCCGTCGCCTCCAGTGCGGTCGGCATGCTGTGCCGCATCCCCGATGCGGAGGCGCTCGTCGCGGTCGTCTACACCGACGCGTCGATCGCGGACGCCGCCGACCTGCCCGGCGCGACGGTGATCGCGGCACTGGCCGTGAAGGCGGATGCCTGCGGGCTGCGCCTGATCGATGCGCTGACCGTCGCAGCGGACGGGTGGGCATCGCACGACGATCCCGACCTGCCGCCGGGTGGCAGACCACTGACCGAACTGCGCCTGCGCGCGCCCGTCGTGAGCGGCTCGCGCGGCGCGCAGAAGCGGAGCCGCTCCGGGCTCGGCACCGGCGACCCGGTCGCCGAGGACCTCGGACCGGCACCCGACGGGGACCAGTCCTCCGGCGCCGCGCTCCCCGCAGTGCCGCGCGCCGCGCGGAAGGCGGTCGGAGTCGCCCTGCGCTCGCTCGGGTCCTCCCTCGAGGTGATCTGCGGCATCCCCGCCGTCGGGGGACGGGTGGGCCGCATCGACCCCGCGGCGCTCGAGGCCGCGTGCGCGCTCGACGATCTGCCCGCGCTGTACGAGCAGGCACTGACGTGGCATCCGTCCGACGAGCCGATGCACGCCGCCATGCTCGGCTGGTGCCTGCAGCGCCCGTCGCTGCGCGACATCGCGCTCGTCCAGTGGGCGACCGACGAGGGCGGCGGCGATGTGGCGATGGAGGCGCAGCGGCGGTGGGAGGACGGCGAGGAGTATCCCGCCGATCTGGCCTCGGTGATGTGGGGGGAGGGTCCGCGACCCGATCCAGAGCGGATCGAACGGGCTCTCGCGCTCGTCCGCGAGGTCGCAGCGCTTCTGCCGACCGCCCAGCGGCCCGGGCCACTGGCCCTGTGCGCCTGGCTGTCGTGGGCCCTCGGCAGATCGTCGCACGCCGATCGGTATGCCTCGATGGCTCTCTTCCTCGATCCCCACCACGGTCTCGCCGACATCGTTCGGTCGTTCGCCGCCGCGGGGCATCTGCCCGACTGGGCGTTCCGGATGCGCTGATTCGGGGCGGCGGGATGACGGCGCTGCCGGGCGCTCGGTCAGTGCAGGACGGCGAGCAGCACCGCAACAGCGAGAAAGAGCGCGCCGAAGACGACGTCGATCGTCCGCTGGCCGCGAGGGGTGCGGGTGAACCTGCGGAAACCGTGGGCCGCAACGGCGAAGAAGCCCCACATGACGGCGATGTCCACCGCGACCGCGGTGAGGGCGACGGTCGCGTACTGCGGCAGCAGGGGGTCGGTCGTCCGGATGAACTGCGGCAGGAATGCCAGGAAGAAGACGATCGCCTTCGGATTCAGGAGGTTCACCCACAGGCCACGCCGGAACATCGACCAACGCGACTCCAGCGGCACGGCAGGGGCGGGCGCGCCAGGTCCAAGCGCGTCAGGAGCGGGCGCATCATCGGCGTCCCCGGCTCCCTCCCATGCCTCGATCCCCTCGGCTTCCGGAGCGGGCCGGCGGAGGATGAGGCGGATGCCGAGGTACGCGAGGTAGGCGGCACCCGCATAGCGGATGACCGCGAACAGCACGGGCGACGAGGCGACCAAGACGCCGACTCCGAGCGCCACGACTGCGATGTGCACGCTGAGCGCCGCCTGCTGGCCCAGGATGCCCCAGATCGCCCGCCGGAACCCGTAGTTCAGTGCGTTGCCCATCGTGTTGATGGCGCCCGCCCCCGGGGTGAAGCTGATCACGAGGCATGCGGCGAGCAGCGTCAGCCACAGCGAGAACGCCATCGGAGCGATGTCCCCCGCTACTTCACGAGCGGGAAGAGGATCGTCTCGCGGATGCCGAGGCCCGTGATGGCCATCAGCAGACGGTCGATGCCCATGCCCATGCCGCCCGTCGGGGGCATGCCGTGCTCGAGCGCCCGCAGGAACTCCTCATCGACGCGCATCGCCTCGTCGTCGCCGCGCGCGGCGAGCTTCGCCTGCTCGACGAAGCGCTCGCGCTGGATCACCGGGTCGACGAGCTCGGAGTACCCGGTCGCCAGCTCGAAGCCGCGGACGTACAGATCCCACTTCTCGACGACGCCGGCGATGGTGCGGTGCTCGCGGACGAGGGGCGACGTGTCGAGCGGGAAGTCCATCACGAAGGTCGGCCGCTCCAGGCTCCCCTTCACGAAGTGCTCCCAGAGCTCCTCGACGTACTTCCCGTGCGTCGCCACTTTCTCCGGCACCTCGACGACGACCTCCGCCGCCAGCGCGCGGAGGTCGTCGAGGCCGGTCTCCGGCGTGATCGCACGACCGGCCGCGGCGGAGAGCGAGTCGTACATCGAGATGCGATCCCATTCGCCGCCGAGGTCGAACTCGGTCCCGTCCGCCCACGTCACGGTGGTCGAGCCGGAGACGGCGACGGCGGCGTTCTGGATCAGATCCTGCGTCAGATCGGCGATCGCGTTGTAGTCGCTGTAGGCCTCGTACGCCTCGAGCATCGCGAATTCGGGGCTGTGCGTCGAGTCCGCACCCTCGTTGCGGAAGTTGCGGTTGATCTCGTAGACGCGGTCGATGCCGCCGACGACGGCGCGCTTGAGGAAGAGCTCGGGGGCGATGCGCAGGAACAGATCGGCGTCGAACGCGTTCGAGCGCGTGGCGAACGGGCGCGCCGCCGCGCCGCCGTGCTGCACCTGGAGCATCGGGGTCTCGACTTCGAGGAAGCCGCGATCGGTGAAGGTGCGGCGGAGCGAGGCGTTCACCTTCGCGCGCGCGACGACCGTCTCGCGCGCCTGGTCTCGGACGATCAGATCGAGGAAGCGCGAGCGCACCCGCGATTCCTCGGAGAGATCCGAGTGGAGGTTCGGCAGGGGCAGCAGCGCCTTGGCCGCGATCGCCCACGACGAGACCATGATCGACAGCTCGCCGCGGCGGCTGGAGATCACCTGCCCCGTGACCGACACGTGGTCGCCGAGATCGACGAGGTCCTTCCACGCCTGCAGCGACTCGTCGCCCACCTCCGCGAGGGAGACCATGGCCTGGATTCGCGACCCGTCGCCGGCCTGCAGCGAGGCGAAGCACAGCTTGCCGGTGTTCCGGCTGAAGACGATGCGTCCGGCGACGGAGGCGACGACCCCGGTCTCTGCTCCGGGCTCGAGGTCGGCGTACCGCTCGCGCAGGGCCGCGATGGTGTCGGTGACCGGCACGGCCACGGGATACGCGCCGCCCGCGGCGTCCGCCCGCTCGGCGAGCAGCCGCTCCCGCTTCTCGAGGCGCACCGCCTTCTGCTCGTGGACGTCCTCGTCGGGCGTCTCTGCGACGGGGGCGACAACAGGCGCATCGGTCATGACGAAGAGCTCCTCGGGTTCGACCCTCGATTCTACCGGGGTGGGACGGCCAGCTCGGAGCGCAACAAATCACCCGCCGTTCGCATCATCGCCAGCACCTCGTCACGGGCAGGGATGCCTGCCGGCCAGTTGACGAGGACCGCATAGGCGATGCGACGTGTCGGTGACATGACGAGTCCCATATCGGCTCGAACCGTGGAGATGGTGCCGGTCTTGTTCCACAACCAGATGTCCCGGTCGAAGTAGTAGTGGGCGAGAGGATCGAGTCCGAACGCCGACGCCACCATGGACAGATCCATCCCGGCGCCGAGCCAGCGCTGCAGCGTGTCGGCGGATGCCGCAGTCAGATCGTCACCGCGCGCCGCTCGTCCGACGAAACGCACCAGCTCCCGCGCTGTGGCATGCGACAGGGTGCGGGGTGCGCCGGGCGGCAACGGCCACCGCACGATGTCGTCCAGGCCCGACGCGAGGTAGCCTGACGCGCGCGTGTGCTCCTGCACGACCGGGAGCCCGATCACGCGCGTCAGCGTGTTCGTCGCGGCGTTGTCACTGACCGCGCCGATCAGGGCTGCGACGTCGTACAACGACAGCTCGTCTGCCTGGAGGAGGTACCAGAGCCCGGAGTTGTCCATCCACTCGACGGGACGGCGAGCGACGCGATCCTCCAGCGATCGAACGCCCGCGTCGACCTCAGTGAGCAGCCGATGCAGCAGGAAGACCTTGCCCACGCTCGCTGTGTTCAGCACGACGTCGGCGCCGTGCTCGAAGAGAACGGCGTTCGAATCGACGTCGACGGCGAAAGCGGAGACGACCAGACCATCGACGCGATCCTCGAGGCCGGAGAACATCGACGAGCGGGTCACAGGTCCACCTTCTCCCCACGGGTGAAAGCGCTCCACCGGCCGTGCCACGCGTCGCCAGGACCCTGGACGACGATCTCGTCCGAACCCGTGTCGACGACGACGGTCGAGAACGTGTACAGATCATCGGTGCGCCCCCGAACCCCCTCGGCTCGCAGCGCGGCGACCACATCCCCCGCAGTCCTCGCATGGCTCGACGCCTGACGGAGCGCGGTCAATCGGGATCGGCTCTCCTCAAGCCAGGCGTCATCGTCGGCGACGGCCAGCCCGGGTTCCGTGCCGTCGATCGCGCGCAGATGATTCGTGTGCAGGTGAGGCACCCCCGGGGCACCGGGAGTGTGCGCCCATCGACCTGCCGCGCTCTCGATGAGATCGACCCGTCCCGCCGGCGCGTCTGCCATGTCGAACGCGAAACCTCCTGCGCAGGGGATGCGCGTAAGGACGTTGCGCGCATCCATGCCCGTTCGCTGGCGCTGCGCGTGCCGCGCCACGAAGTGTCGCCCGCAGCCTGCGCGGTCGGCCACGGCCACCGGGACATGATCCATGCCGAACACGAGTCCGGCCGAGGTCGTCACGAACGAGTTCGCCGGCAGCATTCCGGGGTACCACACGAGCGTCACCGCCGGGTCTTCGACGATGTCGAGGGTGATGAGGCGGATGAGCTCGCGCATCTCACCATCCCCGTCCTCGTTGTGACCCAGCACGACCCCGTCGGATGTGGCGAACGAGACGTCACTGCACCCCGTGCCGTCGCGGCCGAGATCGCCCCGCAGGTTCTGCGCCCACAGCTCCGCCACGTCGATCTCCGCACCCTGAGCGATCCACTCGAGCTCCTGCGCCTCGAGGGGCAGGCGAGCGGTCGTCGCGGCGACGATGTCTTCGAATCGCGCGGCGGTGGCGTGCGCACGACGCACGTTCTCTCCCCAGCCACCGTCGCTGCGCTCTCGCTGCGCGCGGACGAGGTCGGAGTGTTCGGCGCCGAGCGCGCGCATGACATGCTTCCGGTCTCCGCGGAGAACGGTCCACTCCAGTCCCGAAACGGGACCCGGACGCTGGATCGAGACAGTCACGCGAGCGCGTCGACGTCTCGCGCGCGACCCGTCACGACGAGTCGGATCTGTTCCCCGAGTTCGCGCATCGCAGCCAGGACGGGGGCCCGGAGGTCGTCCTCCTCGCCCCGCCAGTTGGCGCACACCGCGTAGGCGACAGCGGCCCGGGGTCCACGCACATGTCCCACATCGACCCGGGTCACCGATGTCGTGCCCGTCTTATGCCTCAGCACCATGCCTTCATACTCCGGTTCCGTGTGGGCAAGAGGATCCAGGAGGAACGCCGACGCCACCATCGACGTGTCCGTATCGACGGCGAGCCACGCCATCACCTGCGCGCTCACCGCGGGTGAGACGATGAGACCAGCGCCCAGCCTCCGCATGAGATCCGCCAGCTCAGCGCCGGTTCCGTAGGACGGTGTCCACGGCATCCCCTCGCGTCGTTCGTTGCGGATGTAGTCGAGGAGGCTTGTGTCGCGGTATCCCAGTGTCGTGGCGACCGCGCGGACGGCATCCAGCCCGCACAGGGCGATGAGCGCGTTGGTCGCCAGATTGTCGCTCACCGCTCCCACCAGCAGCGCAAGGTCTGCGACGCAGTGGCGCTGGTTCTCCATGAGATACAGCAGTCCCGAGTCTGCGACGCGATGCTCCGCGGGGATCTCCACGATCTGCCCGGCAGCGAGTGCGCCCGATTCCAGGCGGGCGGCCACTTCGATCAGCAGGAAGACCTTCCCGATGCTGGCCGTCTCGCAGACCAGGTCCGAGGTGCGATCGGCGAGGATCTCCTCCGAATCGGCATCCACGATACGCAGCGACCACCGCACGCGTGCATCCAGTACCGGAACGGTGATCGCGCTCATGCGCCGCCCCCGTCGATCTCGATCCACGCCGATGCCTCTTCCGCGACGAGTTCCGCGTCGACATTGAGAGGCATGCTGACGGCATGCGGATCGTGACCGAACCCGACGTCACCGAGGACGGGGATGCCGCGGTCGGCGAAGAACTCGTCCATGAGCGGGCGCACGCCGTCAACCGGGGTGCAGCCCTGCCACGAACCGAGTGCGATGCCGGTGGCCTGATCGAAACGACCAGCACGCTGCAGGGCCAACAGGAAGCCATCCAGTCGATAGATCTCCTCGTCGACGTCCTCGAGAATGAGGATGCCCCGGTGATCCCCGGTTGACTCGGGCGATCCCAGCGCGCCGGCCAACAGCGCCAGGCAGCCGCCCGTCACGGTTCCTCGCGCGCGGCCCGGACTGAGGACAGCAGTCGCGGGCTTGGAGATGCGACGGCCGCGCCACGGCTCGAACAACCATCGATGGACGTCGTCGCGTATCGCCGCCGAGTCGAGGAAGACGCGGTTCCCCGCCATCGGGCAGAAGAGCGTCGGGCCTCCCACATGGAAGCGGAGCGCTTCATGGAGGGCGGTGATGTCGGACGAGCCGGTGAGCAGCTTGGGGCGGCCGTCACGGCGGAGGGCAGCGGAGGACAGGACGCCCCAGTCGATCTCGTCGAGCAGGCGCATCGCCCCATAGCCGCCGCCGAGGGCGATGACGGCGTCGATGTCCGGGTCGAGCCACGCATCGACGAGATCGCGCCGCCTGCTGTCGTCGACGCCCGCGAGGTAGGGCGCCCTCGGCGGATGCGGCTCGAGGACGTGAGCGCCCACGACGACCTCCAACCCCCAGTCGCGGTAATACTGCACCCCCTGCTCGATCTGCTCCGCCTTTCCGGGGCCGGAGGGGGTGATCATCGCCACGCGGTCACCCGGCTTCAACGGCGCCGAATCGAGGTAAGCATGCCGATCGACCGCCCCGGGGTCCCACGCGCTCACGAGCGACGCTCGATCACCGCGACAGCGGACAGCAGCGTTCGGGTGTAGTCATGCTGGGGGTCCAGGAGGACCTGCTCAGCCGGGCCGTGTTCCACGATCTCGCCCTCGTACATCACCGCGACCGTGTCGGCGATGTTCCAGGCGAGACCGAGATCGTGCGTGATCACGAGTGCAGACAGACCCAATCGGCGACGGAGCGAGAGGATCAGCGCGAGGATGTCACCCCGCGCCGAGGCATCCAGTGAAGCGACCGGCTCGTCCGCCACCAGCATCTGCGGTCCGACCGCAAGCGCGCCCGCGATGACCACGCGCTGCCGCTGCCCTCCCGACAGCTCCTGCGGAATGGCGTTCATGTAGTGCTCGGGGGGCGTCAGCTCAGCGTCGGTGAGAGCTTGGGCGACCCTCTCCCGCTCATCGCCGCGGAAGCGCTGCACGCGCAATCCCTCGGCGACGGATTCGTAGACGCTCAGCTTCGGATTGAGCGCGGCGGACGGATCCTGCAGCACCATCTGCACCTCTCGACGGAAATCGCGGAGCGCGGCACCGCGATGGGGGAGGTCGGTGCCCCGGAATCGAACGATCGAACCGTTGTCGGGCTGCTGCAGACCGACGAGAGTCCGTGCCAGGGTGCTCTTGCCGGATCCCGACTGACCGACGAGCGCGACGATCTCACCGCGGTGGACGGTGAGATCCACGTCGCGCACTGCGCGCAGCCAGGCGCCGCGCGACCGGTAGGTGACCGTGAGGCTGCGCGCTTCGAGCACGACGTCCGCGTCTGCCTGCGAATACTCGTGCAGCGCGTTGCCGTCGGGTTCTGCGATCTGCTCACGCGTCGTGGCGGGGTTCATCCGCGACTCCGGATCGCCGATCTCCGGGAAGGCCGCGGCGAGCTGCTGCGTGTAGGGATGCGTGGGTGCGGTGCAGATGGTCACGGCGTCGGCGACCTCCACGAGCTCACCTCCCCGCATGACGGCGATCCGCTCGCACACGCTCGCCAGCACGGAGAGGTCATGACTGATCATCAGGAGCGAGATCCCGCGCTCGGTCACCAGACGGCCGATCATGTCGAGGATCTGCTTCTGCACGATGACATCCAGCGCCGTCGTCGGCTCATCGGCGACGACGATGTCGGGCTCGCACGCCAACGCCATCGCGATCATCACGCGCTGCTTCTGCCCGCCGGAGAGCTCGTGCGGATATGCATCGGCCTTGGAGGCGGGCAGATCGACCGAGTGGAGCAGCTCCCCCACCCTCGCCTTGCGCGTTTTGTCCGTCTTCCAGGTGTCACGCACGTGCAGCTCCAACGCCTCGAGGATCTGCTCGCCGACCGTGCGCACGGGGTTCAGCGAATGCATGGCGCCCTGGAAGATGATCGACGCCTCGGCCCACCTCACGGCACGCAGCTCCCCGAAGGTGAGATCGGCGACGTCGGTGTCGCCGATGCGCACGCTCCCGTCGAGTCGCGCGGACCGAGGCAGAAGCCGTAGCACGCTCATCGCGAGCGTCGACTTGCCGGAGCCCGACTCCCCGGCGATCCCGAGGGTGCGCCCCGACGGGAGAGTCAGTGTGACGCCGCGCACGGCCGCCACCTCTCCGCGGTCGTTGCGCCCCGACGTGCGGTAGGTGATGGAGACGTCATCGAACGTCAGGTCCGGCATCTTCAGCGACTCCTCAGCGTGGGATTGACGATGGTCTCGACGGCTCGCCCGACGAGCGTGAACGCGAGCACCACGAGCACGATCGCGATTCCGGGTACGAGGACGTACCACCAGTACCCGCTGGTGGCCGCAGAAACGTCCATGGAATTCTTGAGGACGGCGCCCCAGGACTGCTGCGTCGTGTCGCCGAGGCCGAGGAACGACAGCGTCGACTCGGAGATGATCGCTGATCCAACGGTCAGCGTCGTGTTCGCCAGCACCAGCGGGAGCACGGCGGGCAGCAGGTGCTTGACGATGATGTGCCAGTGGCCGGCACCGAGCACACGAGAACGCTCGACGTAGTCGCGAGACTCGACCGAGAGCGTCTGCGATCGGACGACACGGGCGGTTCCCGCCCAGGAGGTCAAGCCGATGGCGATGACGATCGTCCAGACGCCGCGACTCAGCACCGACGCGAGGACGATGGCGAGGATCAGCGACGGCAGCACGAGGAAGAAGTCGATGACCCGCATGAGCAGACCGCCGGTCCAGCCGGTGAAGTGCCCGGCCGCGAGACCGACGATGGTCCCGAGAATCATCGACATCGCCGTCGCCGCGAAGGCGACCAGGAGCGAGACGCGCGCTCCCCACAGCATCCGGACCCACAGCTCCCGACCCTGGTGGTCTGTGCCGAGGGGATGCGCCCATGAGGGCGGGGCGAACCGCGGGTTGTCGATCACACGGGTCACATCGAGCATCCACGAAGGAGCGAGCACCGGCGCCAGCAGTGCCAACCCGACGATCACGGCGAGGAAGACCAATCCGACCATCCCGGCACGCTGGTGAGCGAACTCTCGGCAGAATGCCGCGAAAGCGGCGCTGCGACGACGCCAGGCCATCGCTCGCGGCGAGCGGGTGGAGGCGATCTCGGCGGATGTCATGAGCGCCTCACTCTCGGGTCGAGCTGTCTGTACACGAGGTCTGCGATCAGATTCATCAGGATGATGATCGCCGAGAACACGACGAAGGTGCCTTGCAGCAGTGGCAGATCGGGACCGCTGATCGCCTCGAAGGTGAGCTTGCCCAGGCCCGGCCAGGAGAAGACCGCTTCGACGGTGACGGCGCCCGCGATGAGACCCCCGATGTGCATGAACACGAGCGTCACGGTGGGCAGCAGCGCGTTGGGCACGACGTGCCGGGTGCGGACGAGGTCGTCGCGCAGGCCCTTCGCGCGAGCGGTGGTGATGTAGTCGGCGTTCATCTCTTCCACGACCGAGGCGCGCATCACCATCACGTACTGCGCGTACACCACGGCGACCATGGTGATCACCGGCAGGACCATGTGCGCAACCACATCCAGGATGCCCGCGAAGCCGTCCGGAGCATCCGGCGACCTCATTCCCCCGGTGGGGAACCAATGCAGCGTTCCACCGAAGATCATGAGGAGGATCAGCGCCAACCAGAAGGTCGGAACCGACCACAGCACGAGCGAGACCCCCGAGGTGACCTTGTCGAATCTGCTGCCGTGTTTCCAACCGGCACGCTGGCCGAGCCAGAGACCGAGGGCGATGGCGATGATCGCGGATGTGCCGGTGAGGAGGATCGTGTTCCAGAAGTACTCGCCGATGAGCTCGGACACCGAGCGCTTGTAGACGTAGCTCTCACCGAAGTTGAGGGTGAACACGTTGCCGAGGTAGGTCCAGAACTGCTCCAGAAGCGGCTTGTCCAGGCCGAGCTGCTCCCGCAGCTGCGCGATCTGCTCGGGTGACATCTGTCGCTCTCGCGCGATACGCGCGACGGGGTCACCCGGCAGGATCTTGAATGCGAAGAAACCCAGCAAGATGACCATGACGAGGCTGATCGCCGCGCCACCCACCTTGGCGCCGAGGTACGCGAGCGCACTGCTCGCTGAGGCGCGCGGACCGGCCTCTTCGAGGATCACCGCCTCGGTCGGGGGAACTGTTGCCGACACGTGTTTCTCCTTGTCCTGCTCGAGTCGCACCGCGTGCGCCGCCCACGTCGGTCGGGCAGCGCACGCGGTGGGTGTGGCTACTCTCGATCGCCTGCCCGGCGCCGTCGCGCCAGAGCGATCACGATCGCGATGATGATCGCGAGGACGACGACCACTCCGAGCACGATGAGACCCGGGTTGACGCCCGCGTCCGCGCTGGATGACGACCCGACCGGGGCGACGGTGAGATAGCCCCAATAGCCGGCCTGGTTGGCGATGATCCCATCCTTCTCGGGCTGCAATGAGAAGTCGGTGAACCGGTCCGAACGGTAGGCCTCGAGGCTGTTGCCGTACCACAAGGCGATCTGAGCGGTGTCGGTGTAGTTCATCGCCAGCATGTCGTGCACGATCTGCTGACGCTGATCCTCGTCGAGCTCGGAGCGCTGCTGGGCGTACATCGCGTCGAACTCGGGATCGCAGTAGCCGTCCTGCGTGGTGCCGCCCGAACCGTCGGTGCCGGTGGGGAGGCTCGAGCACAGGTTGATGCCGAGCTGGTAGTCGGGGTCCGGATTGACGGACCATCCGGTGTAGTAGATGTCGTAGTCGCCCTTCAGCGACCGTGTGCTGATGGTGTCGCCGTCCGTCGATTCGACCGTGATCTCGATGCCGATGGCCTTCATCCAGGGCACGAAGTACTCGGCGACCGACTGCTCGGTGACGTCGTCGGCATCCACCAGCAGACGCAGGCTCAGTCGCTTGCCGTCTTTCTCACGGATGCCGTCGGAGCCTTCCTTCCACCCGGCGCCATCGAGCTTCGTCTTCGCCGCGTCGGGGTCGTACGACATGATGACGGGGTCGTCGGCGGGCAGCGTCCATTTCGCGAAGGATGCGGGGATGAAGGACGTACCGAGCACGCCCTGATCCTGCAGCACGTTCTTCAGCAGCGCTTTCGTGTCGGTGCCGAGGCGGATCGCCTGACGGACCTCCACCTCTGTCAGGGCGGGGTTGCCGGTTCCGAACGGGGTGCCGTCGCGCGTCTTCATGCCGACATTCAGGCCGTAGGAGCTGTAGCGGCGCCCTTCACCGGAGTGGGTGGTGATCCCGTCCGCGCCCTGCAGCGCGTCGAACTGCGTTGCCGTCAATCCCGTGACGAAATCCACCTCTCCGGCACGCAGCGCCTGAACCTGAGCGTCCGAGTTGGTGTAGTAGATGTACTGGATGCGGTCGATCTTCGGAGCACCACGCCAGAACCCCGGGTTGGCCTTCAGCGTGATCGACTGATTCGCGCTGTAGTCCTCGAGTAGGAACGAGCCGGAGCCGACCACATCGCTGTCGTTCGAGAAGGTCGCCGGATCGGAGACCTTCTCCCACACGTGCTTGGGAACGATCGGGATCTCGCTGCCCGGATTCGGAGCCTGGGGTGTCTTGAGGGTGATGACCACGGTCTTGTCATCGGTCGCGGTGACGGTGTCGAAGTTCGTCACGAGGTTCCCGTTGGCGACGCTGAGCTCGGGGACGGTCATCATCTGGTCATAGGTGTAGACGACGTCGGCCGCAGTGATCGGCTCTCCGTCGGACCACGTGAGCCCGTCCTGGAGGGTGTACGTCCATTTCTTGCCGCCGTCCTCGGTCTCCCACTTGTCGGCGAGCCCCTTCGTGGGCGAGCCGTCCTGCTGGTCGTTCTGCACGAGGTTCTCGTACATGTACCGGATGAGGTTCGTGGGCAGGAGATAGATGGAGGTGAAGGGGTTGAAGGAGTCGACGTACCCTGACGTCGCGATTCGAAGAGTCGTCGCCGACGCGGTGGAGGTGGGGTCGGCCGACGCGTCTGCGGCGGGCCGAACCGTTGCGGCAGACGGAGCCGCATGCGCAGCGCCGACGGGCAGCGCGATGAGGGCGGCGGCGACGGCGAGCGTCAACGCTCGCCGCAGGCCGGCGCGGGGATGAGTCGACATTCCAGTTCCTTTCCCGGGGGCGGTCGGTGCACCGCCCCGTTGATCACTGCCTTCAGTGAACATGATGGAGGCGAGGGTAACAAGGTTTTACGTTCCGCATCATTGGAATATTCACATGCTCGAAACAGCACAAGGGCGGGAAGCGGCGCCCTGAAGCCATGATCATTCGATTCATATCGTTGCCCGATCATCGTCGACGTCCAGGAGGAAGGTCGCCAGCAGAGCGATGCGTTCGCGGAGGGAGGAGAGCAGGATGTGCTCGCTGGCGGCGTGGGCGCCGCCACCTCGCGGCCCCATCCCGTCGACGGTGGGGATCCCCCATGAACCGAGCTGATTCGCGTCTCCGGCGCCCGCCGCGGGCCGCGCGCCCAGGATCTGGCCGTTCCGCTCGGCTGCTCTTCGCAGGCGCGCCGCCAGAGCGCGGTCGGCAGAGGACGGACTCCACGCGGGACGTCGACTGAGGGACACCACCTCGATCACCGACCCCTCGCGGATCGGGGAGAGGCGAAGGAGACGGTCGAGGACGAGAGCCTCGGTGTCCGGGTCCTCGAAACGCAGGCCGATCTCCGCCGAGGCTGACGCGGACACCACGTTCGCCCGCGTGCCGCCGGAAACGGTTCCCACATTGCACAGGACCTGCGACGGCAGCGACGGATCGGCCACCAGGTCGCGGATCGCGAGGAGTTGATCGACGAGCTCGTCGATCGCCGAGACTCCCGCGCGCGGATCCAGTGCCGCGTGTGAGGCGCGCCCGGTCACGCTCACCTGCAACCGGGTGCTGCCTCGTCGCCCGACTTTCAAGGCTCCGTCCGGATGCGGCGCCTCGAACCCCACCACGGCGGAGACGTCGCGGGAGACATCCCGCAGAAGATCCGTCGTGGTGGGCGAGCCGACCTCCTCATCGCAGACCACGACGACTCTCACCGCGCGGCGCGGCAGGTCGCGGGTGGCCTCGACCGCAGCCAGCATTGTGACGAGCCCGCTCTTCATGTCATATGTGCCGGGCCCGCGGACGACATCACCCTCCCGCACCCAGGGGACCTCGCCCTGGAGCGTGCCGCGCGGCCACACCGTGTCCGAGTGCCCGACCAGCAGCACGGGAGCGCCGACACCCGCCACATCGGCGACGACACAGACACCGGCATCCGTGACGACGGTCTCGACCCGGGCACCTGCAGCGTTCCACCACCCGGCCAGAAGCTCCGCGATCTCCGCACTGGCCGCCGCATCCCGCGAGGGCGTCTCCACAGCGACGAGCCGCTCGAGCCGTTCACAGGCGACCCGGAAGGGGGCATCATGATCGGAAGCAGCCGCGCTCTCAGGCATGCGTTCATCTTCCACGGAGACGGCCGGAAAGTCGAGATACGAAACAGATCTGCCGCAACCTGGCGCTTGTGCGGACCGGTTTGATCACATAAATTCTCAACTCAAGACCATGAAATCGAGATCATAGGAAACGTATCGTGCCCTTTCCGCTGCAGGCCGGTCTTCGCGTGGAGTCTCTGCATGCCGCCGCCGACTACCGGGACGCCGCTGCGCTCTACACCCGGGTGTTCGGCTACTCCGGCAGCGACTTCGGGCTCAACGCGCACCTCCTCACCGCACTGCGAAAGAATGGCGGATCGACGATCGGCGCCTTCGACGCGTCTGACGGGGACCTGATCGGGTTCGTCTACGGATTCGCCGCGACCGACGCCAGCGGTGCGCACTTCCACTACTCGCAGGCCGCCGCCGTCGATCCGCTCCATCAGGGCAGGGGAATCGGGCGACAGATGAAGCTCGCGCAGCGCGAGGTCGCGCGGGCGTGGGGGCAGACCCGGATGCGGTGGACGTTCGATCCCCTCCTGACGCGGAACGCCCACTTCAACCTCGTCTCACTGGGGGCGAACGGCGTCCGGTTCGAGCGCGACTTCTACGATCGGCCCGACAGCGACCGTCTCGTCGTCGACTGGGACCTCAGCGGCGCCGATGACCCGTACCGCGACCATCGGCACCGCCTGGCACCGGTCGGACTGTCCGGCAGGTTCGGCGATGCCCTCGACGCGGGAGCCGGAGCCGTGTGGGTCGCTGTCCCGGAGCCCCGCGCGCCTCGTGCTGCCGGCCAGGATGAGAAGGTCCGATCGGGGTTGGAGGCCGCGCTGGTCGGCCGGAGACTCGTCAGTTGCGCCGCCGTGGACGCTTCGACGAGCGCCTACCTGGCCGTGCCCATGTCCCGAGAGGGGTCCTGATGTCCATCGATGAGCACGATGATCCCCGCGACCGCGAGCTCAGCTCGCCCGGGGACCGATACGGCGAGCGCTTTCGCACGAACATCTCGGCGGAGGCGTTGTTGGCCAAGGTGATCGAGACCGAGACGCGCTCCCTGGCGCTGACGTTCGCCGAACTGGGAGCGAGCGGTGACATCTCGCGCGCGGTCGCCCTCATCCTCGGGGCTCGCCGGCGCTACATCACGGGGCGGGGGAAGGGTGCAGCTTACGCCGACCTGCTGGGTGCGGACCTCGCGACGACGCTCTCGAACGTGTTCGTCGTGGACGGGCGCAGCCTGACGGATCTCACCGTTCTGACCGATGTCCGCGCGTCGGACGTCCTCGTGGCATTCACGATGCGTCGGTACCGCGAGGAGACCGTCCGCTTCGGACAGCTGTTCAGCAGGGCGGGCGGAGAGCTGATCGTCGTGACCGATGCGCAGGACGCTCCGCTTGCGGACGTGGCATCCGTGCTGCTCCCGGTGCACACCAACTCCGCCTCCTCCGCGGACTCGCCCACCGCCGTCGCCGCCGTGTGTCATTTGCTGGGCACGCTGACCGCGGCGAGCGCGAAGGGCGCGCGGCGTCGCCTCGCGATGCGCGACGAGTTGGCGGTCGACCTCGACCTCTACCACGTCGAGAATCGATCGACCGGCGCCGGAGCTCCCGGATGAGAGTCGAGCGCATCCGCCTGCGCCGAGTGCTCCTGCCCCTCGTGCACAGCTTCCAGACGAGTTCCCATCGCAAGAGTTCTCTGGAGCACATCATCGTCGAGCTGATCGACGAATCGGGACGCACCGGCTGGGGGGAGATCGCGTCGCCCGCAGACCCCTTTTACGGACCCGAGACCACGGATACCGCGATGCTCATCGCCACTCGGTATCTGACTCCGGCGGTGCTCGGAACGCACTGGGACCACCCGCGCGAGATCGAGGCGACGTGGGCGAAGATCCGCGGGCACGAGTTCGCGAAGGCCGGCTACTCCATCGCGGTATGGGACCTGTTCGCCCGCGCGAACGACCAGTCGCTCTCCTCGGCTCTGGGCGGAACCCGCACGACCGTCACCGCGGGTGTCTCATTGGGCATCGAACCGACGATCCCCGCGCTGCTCTCGCAGGTCGACGCGCAGATGGCAGCCGGATATCGCCGCGTGAAGCTGAAGATCGCGCCGGGATGGGACGTCGACCCGGTTCGCGCCGTACGCGCAGCCCACCCTCATCTGGATCTTCACGTGGACGCCAATGGCGCCTACTCCGACACCGACGACGCATTCGCCGTGATGCGTGCGCTGGACGCAGAGGGCCTCACCATGCTCGAGCAGCCTTTCGCTCCGCGCGCCTTCGAAGCGCACGCGCGCCTGCAACGGCGGTTGCGGACGCCGGTCTGTCTCGACGAGAGCATCACGACCGTCGACGACCTCCGCACGATGATCGCCATCGACGCGGGACGGATCCTCAACATCAAGGTGTCGCGAATGGGAGGTCTGACAGCGGCCCGGGATGCCCACGATCTGGCGCGCGCGCACGGCATCCCCGTCTGGTGCGGGGGAATGCACGAGTTCGGAATCGGCCGAGCGGCGAACGTGGCGCTGTCCTCGCTCGCTGGATTCACGCTTCCGTCTGACGTCTCCGGATCCGACAAGTACTACTCCCGCGACGTCGTCTCGCCTCCGGTGTCGGCGGTCGCCGGGCAGGTGCAGGTGCCCACGGGCGCCGGCCTCGGCTACGAGGTCGACGACGAGGCCATCAGCTCCCACACCGTCCAGACCGTCGATTCGCACGTCGCGACCGTCTGAGCTCTCGGCCCCGATCCCGCCCGACCTCTTCTCCGGAGACCTCATGATCCCCGTCGCCCTGTTCCTTCTCGACCCGTCGGCGACCGCCGGCGCCGACCTCACCGAGGTGTCGGCACGGACGCCGCTCCTCGCCGCGACGGACCTGGCGGCGACCCGCGGTGATGGCATCTTCGAGACGATCGTGGTCGTCCATGGGCGGCCGCAGGCCGTGGAGGCTCACCTCGACAGGTTCGCGCGCTCAGCCCGCCTGCTCGACCTCCCCGAGCCGGACCGTGACCGATGGCGGGCGGCCGTGGACACCGTGGCCCAACGGCTGGCCGCACATCCCCGCGGGGCGGTGAGATACGTCATGTCGCGAGGCGACGAGGCGGGGGACGGCGCGCCGACCTGCTGGCTTCTCGGCTTCCTTCCTCCCGCGCGACCGGAAGGGGGACCGACGCCGGTCCGTGTCGTGACTCTCGACCGCGGATACCGCTCGGATGTCGCGGCGACCTCGCCCTGGCTGCTGCAGGGCGCCAAGACGCTGTCCTACGCCGTGAACATGGCGGCGCTCCGGGAGGCGCGCCGCCGTGGTGCCGATGACGTCGTCTTCGTCTCCACCGACGGACTCATCCTCGAGGGCCCCAGTTCGACCGTCATCTCGCGCCGCGGCGACGAGTTCGTCACGCCCCCCGCAGAACTCGGGATCCTGCCGGGGACGACGCAGCACGATTGCTTCTCCGCCCTTCGTGCCGCAGGCCGAACGACCCACATCCGCGAGCTCACACCGGACGATCTGATCAGCGCCGATGCCCTCTGGCTGTGCTCCTCCACACGAGGCGCGGCGCCGATCAGCCGACTCGACGACAAGGAGATCACGGTGGACACCGAGAGCACCACCCTCATGAACGCCGGCCTCGATGCTCGGAGGCGATGAAGGATGCACATGATCATCGACGGGCACAACGACCTGCCGTGGGCGCTGCGCGAGGAGCGCGCAGCGCGCGTGGACGGTGTCTCACGCAATCTCGAGGGGTTCCACACCGACCTGCCGCGACTGCGCCGAGGTGGCGTCGGAGGGCAGTTCTGGTCGGTGTGGGTCGATCCAGCCCTCGTCGGACCGGAGCAGGTGGTCGCCACCCTCGAGCAGATCGATCTCGTCCGCCGCCTGATCGATGCGTACCCCGGCGATCTGGCGTGGACCCCCACGGCGGAGCTCATGCGCGGTGCCGTCGGTGCAGGCAGGATCGGATCGGTCATCGGGATCGAGGGGGGCGACCAGCTCGGCGGCTCGCTCGCCGCGCTCCGGCAGTTCGCTCGCCTCGGTGCGCGATACGTCACATTGACGTGGTCGCGGACGACCTCGTGGGCCGACTCGGCGACCGATGTCGCCCGGCACGGCGGGCTGACGATGTTCGGCCGCGACGTGGTCGCCGAGATGAACCGGATCGGAGTTCTCGTCGATCTCGCACATGTCTCTCCCGACACCATGCGCGACGCCCTCGATGCGAGCAGCCGACCCGTGATCGTGAGCCACTCGGGGGCGCAGGCGCTGTGCGGACATCCCCGAAACGTCCCCGACGACGTCCTCGCCCGGATCGGCGCCGCGGGTGGGGTCGTGATGATCACCTTCGTTCCGTCCTTCCTCTCTCCGGAGCGATGGGAATGGGTGAAGGCCGGCCAGAACGGCACGCCTCCCCGTGTGGATGTGGGAATCGTCGCGGACCACGTCGAGCACGTCCGCGATGTGGCGGGGATCGCCGCGGTCGGACTCGGCGGCGATTTCGATGGAACCGACGCGATGCCCGACGGCTTGGCGGATGTGAGCGGATATCCCGCCCTCATGGCGGAACTCGCCCGACGCGGCTGGTCCGATGACGATCTCGATGCCCTCGGACACGGCAACATCCTGCGCGTGTGGGGTGAGGTCGACGAGGACTACCGCGCCTTCCTCTCCGGGACCGCCGGAGAGCCGATCGGGATCGCCCCCGTCGTGGACGTCGCCGCGCGCGAGCGGGCTGCGACCGACCGCCCGCGCGTGCTCGTCGTGCAGAACGTCAGATCCTCAGGGCCGCGGCGTCTGATCGGATGGCTCACGGACGCGGGAGTCGACCCACACGTCGTTCTCGGCCCCGCGGGCCTCCCCGCCTCCCTCGACGGCTATTCGGGCCTCATCATGCTCGGCGGAGGACTCATGCCCGATGACGACGAAGAGGGTCCGTGGCTCGCCGCCGAGCGCTCGCTGGCCGCCGAGGCGATCGAGGCCGACCTGCCCACGCTCGGCATCTGTCTCGGCGCGCAGATCATCGCCCACGTCGCCGGGGGGACGGTGAAAGCCAAGACCGGCCCCAAGGAGCGGGGAGCCACCGACATCCGCCCCCTCGCCGCTGCGACCGACGATGCTGTGCTGTCCGCGATCGGAACCGGCGCTCCGATGATCGAGAATCATCAGGACATGATCACCGAGCTTCCCCCAGGCGCGGTCCTGCTGGCGTCGAGCGCTGGCGTGGACAATCAGGCATTCCGCGTCGGAGATCACGTGCGCGGGGTGCAGTTCCACCCCGAAGTGTGCGCCGATGACCTGTGGGGCTGGGAAGAGCCGACCGATCCCGCGCCCGGAGACGCCTCGGTCGCCGAGCTGGTCGCCGCGGCCCGCCTCGTCGACGCCGAGAACACCGCCGCCAGCCGGGGGATGATCACGGCCTTCGCCGCCGCCGTGGCCGCCGCGGCCCGTCGGTCGCCGACGGATCGGGAGGGAGAATAATGCCGGAATCCTCGGACGCGGACCCGAACGTGCACCACGCGGCATTGGAAGCCGCGCTCACAGACGCCGCGCGCCGCCGGGCGCCCGGCGGGATGGCGGCGGTGATTGAGAGTGGGGAGGTGCGCGCGGCCCTCGCCTTCGGCGAGCCGAGGCGCGACGGGACACCCACGACCGCCCGCACCGTCTTCCGGATCGCCTCGCTCACGAAGAGCTTCCTCGCCGCGACGGCGCTGTCTCTGCGCGAGGACGGGCTGCTCGAGCTCGGGGCGCCGGTGTCGGAGTACGTCCCCGCGATGGGGGCAGCCCGGTTCCGCGGAGCGCCGGCGCGCATCACGCTCGCGGATCTGCTGGCGAACAGGTCCGGCCTTCCCGAGGACAATCCGTGGGGTGATGATCACCTGGGTGCGAGCCGGTCCGAGATCATGGAGATCATCACATCGGGGCTGCAGCTGTCTGCCTCGCCGGGCACGCTCTACCAGTACTCCAACATCGGCATGTCGATGATCGGACGCGCGATAGAGGCCGTCACGGAGCGGCCCGTGGAACGCGTCATCGACGAGAGAATCCTGGGGCCGCTGGGCCTGACGAATACCCGCTGGACCGCCGACGCGTTCGGTCGTGACGCCGACGTGGCCAGGGGGTTTCGCACCTTCGACGACGGAGCGACGTTCATTCCGGCGCCCTCTGCGGGGTCGGGCGCGCTCGCGTGCATCGGCAGTCTCTTCTCCACCGCCGACGACATCGCCCGTTGGATGGGATTCCTCATCGACGGCTTCGACGATCGCGATCCCGACGGGGGTCGAGCTGTGCTGTCGAGCGCGGCACGCCGGGAGCTGCAGCGCCTGCACACCGTCAACCCGACCCGGGCGACCCGTTTCGGCGGGAGAGAACTCGTCGCGGCGGGGTACGGCTACGGCCTCGTCGTAGAGCACGACGTCCAGTTCGGCCGCACCGTCGGTCACGCGGGAGGACTCCCTGGCTTCGCCGCGCACATGCGATGGCATCCGGAGTCAGGACTGGGCGTGGTGGCATTCGGCAACTCGGACGAGTTCCCCGCATGGCAGGTCACCGCGTCCGCCCTCGACCATCTGCTGAGCGCACGCACGGCCGCGTCGCCCTGGGACGAGGTCTGGGCGGCGACGCGGGAGGCGGCTCGAACCATCGATGACGTGATCCGCGAACGTCGCTCCTTCGCCGACGCCGGCGCGCTGTTCAGCCGCAACGTGTTGCAAGACATCCCCGTCGAGGTGCGGGACCGGCGCCTGTCCGCCCTGTTCGACACCCTCGGCACTCCGATCCCAGACGCACCCCCGGTGGCCTCCCGCGTGGTGTCAGCGCCCGAGGCGTCCACGCTGCGATGGGATCTGCCGACGGAGCACGGCGCACTGCGATGCGAGGTCCACATGATGGGCCTGTCCGTGCCGATCGTGCAGGCGATCTCCGTGGGGGCGCGCGATCAGTCCTCGATATAGGGGTCGATGAGGGCCTGCTCGATCGTGGAGTGGAGCAGGGAGGCGAGGAAACGGCCCGGCTCCTCCACTCCCGTTCCCTGCAGCAGCCCAGCCGCCTGCCGGACGATGGATGCCGAGAACTCCGATGCCGTCGCGATGGCCTCCCCGTAGAGCGCACGATCGGCTTCGGCGATGACGACCGGCTCGCAGCCGAGCTCGACGGCGAGCGCCTGCGCGATGGGGAGCACTGCGGCGGGTGCGGTGACCGCGGCGAACGCTCCCGCGAGCTGACGCAGATCGATCGAGGTGCCGGTGAAGCTGATCGCCGGGTGCACCGCGAGCGGGATCGCGCCGCGGGATGCCGCCGGCGCGAGCATCTCGACCCCGTACCCGGGATCAGTGTGCAGCACGAGCTGGCCGACCTGCCACGCCCCGAGCTCGGCGAGGCCGGACACGACCGCGGGCAGCTCCGCATGGGGGACGGCGAGAACGACCAGTTCGCTCCGACGCACGATCTCGTCGGCGGGGAGGACGGGGACTCCGGGCAGCACGGCCTCGACGCGGTCGGGGTCGGACCCGGAGGTGATGCCCGTGAGCGCATGCCCGGCGCCGGCGAGCGCCGCGCCGATCACCGGACCGACGCGGCCCGCGCCGATCACTCCCACTCCGAGGCGGCTGGCCTGGCTCACGCGGTCTCCTCTTTCTCGACAGCCTCCGACGAGGCATCCCAGCGGTGCGAACGATCCGCGGCGGACGCGGACACGACCGCGGCCGCCGTGCGTTCCCAGACATCCAGCGCGTCGTCGCGGTCGATGACCCCGAGCGAGCCCGAGACCGGGCCGAGAACGGTGTGGCCGGTGAGGTTCGCCAGACGCAGCGCACGGTCCACCGGCCCCTGGCTGATCCGCGCGGACTGCAGTCGGGCGAGCGGCAGGATCACCAGCGTGCGCCGCAGCACACCGTGACGCAGGAGCAGGACGGGCGGTGCGAGGAGCGCCCCGTTGCGCCGCCACGACAGTGGTCGCAGCCAGCGCGCACGCCGCGGGGTGGTCGCGAACGGATCACCCGGCTGCCGCGCCGACCCGAGGAGCCCGTCCGCGAAGAGCGCCGCGATGGCGTCGTCATCCAGCGCCGGGAGCAGCAGGCGCAGAACCTGCTCCGCATCGGCTGCGGTCCCGACCGGCAGCACCTCGGCCTGCTGGAGTGCCTGGCTGTCGCTGGCCGACCGTCCGGACAGACGATTGACCCGGATCGCCCACCAGCCGAACCGGCGCCACAGCACCGGCTGGTACACCTCGACGGCGTGGACGCGGCCCGGGGGCAGCGTCTCGGTGATCGTCGTGAACAGGCCGAAGGTGATGCGGACGCCGGAGCGGGTCGGGGCGATCGAGTAGCGGAGCGCACGGGTGATCTTCCGGAACCAGTACGCGCCGAAGGCGATCACCATCGGCACGAGCGTGAAGAGGATCCACGGGGTCGCGAAGACCGCCCCCGTGATCACGCCGCCGATGAGGGCGAGCAGCCACAGCGAAGACCCCGAGAGCAGGTGGGACGCGATGAGGCGGCCCGACGGGATGTGCACGACGGATGCCGGCTCGAGGTCGTCGGCGTCGTCCACCCCGTCGATGAGTCCGCTGATCCCCGCCGAGACGATTCCGGCGGCGGCGCGCGTGCGGCCGGGTGCATCCCCCGATGCACCCGCCCGGGCCTCCTGCGCTTCGGCGAGGCGGCGACCCGACGCAAGACGCAGGATATCCGCGCGCACCGCCTCCGCGTTGGCGGTGGACAGGTACTCGAGCTTCACGTTGGCGTCCAGGCCGGCACCGACGACCTCCAGCTTGGCCGTGCCGAGGAGCCGCGCGACCATGGGGCGCGTGAGGTTCACGCCCTGCACGCGATCCAGCGGCGCGCGCCGGTGCGTGCGGAAGAACACGCCGCTGCGCACCTCGACGTCGTCCCCCGTGATCCGGAAGGTGTGGAAGCGCCACGACAGCCAGAAGATCGCGAACAGCAGGAGGAGCACGCCGAGGACGACGAGACCGGCGACGAGGACCAGGTTGTTCGTCAGGACGTAGTCGACCGGATCCTGCTCGTAGCTCTCCCAGTCGTCGAACCCGGGGAAGATCAGCGCGATGATCCGATCGCGGAGGTTCGCGACGACGAAGCCCGTGACGACGATGAGGAACAGCCCCCCGCGGAGCACCGGCGTGAGCGGATGGAGGCGATGCCACTCGCCGTCGCTGAGCGGCGAGCGCACCTCCGCGATCGCGCGCGGAGGCAGCACCGCGTCCGGCGCGATCGAACGCGGAGGCGGCTGCGGCACTCCCGTGGTGGGCTCGCTCACAGGCCGGTCCGGCGGGTCTCGGCGACGGCGACGAGCGTGTCGCGGAGCCTCTCCGCCGCCTCCTGGGTGAGCCCCGGGATCGTGACCCCGGTCGCGGCGGCGGCCGTGACGAGCTTGAGCTGCGCGATGCCGAACAGACGGTCGAGGGGCCCGTGGGTGATGTCGACGAGCTGCATCCGGCCGTATGGAACGGCCACGAGCCGCTGCCAGAGGATGCCCCGACGGAAGACGAGGTCGTCGGTGCGCAGCTGATACCCGTACGCGCGCGCCTGGCGCGGAAGGATGACGAGGGTCCACACGGTGATGACGGTGACCACCCCGGCGGGGATCCACACCCACACCTGGTGCAGGACGAGCGCCACCACGAGAGCCACCGCGACCACCAGCACGAGGAAGGCGATGGTCGAGATCAGCTGAACCGTGACGTAGCGACGCGAGATCTGGTGCCAGACGCCGTCGCCGACAGCGAGACGCAGCGGGAGCCGGTTCGCGCCGCGCGGCTCGAGCAGCGCGTCGTACGTTCCCCGGTCGAGGGTGCCCGAGGGCGCGTCGGCCCCGGAGGGCGCGCCGGCGCCGGTGGGGGTGTCAGTCGTGGTGGGAGAGGCCGAGTCCGGGCTCAGGGGGTCCGGGCTGTTCGTCATCGTCGTCCTTCCGGAGGGTGCAGAGGCGTTCGGCCACGAGAGCCGCCGCGAGCAGCACGAGAGCGGCGACGAGGGTCGCCAGCACCGCCACCACCGAGCCTACGGGGGTGACCGGCCGGGTGAGCAGGAATGCGAGCAGACCCGCCGCAACCCCGGCGACGACCGCGCCGACGATGCTGGATGCCTTGGCGAGCATCGCGACCCGCACGGCTCGGAACGGGTCGACGGGGCGCGGGTCGGCGCCCGTGATCGCCCGGCGGATGGGCAGCGCGAAGGCGATGTCGGCGGCCCCGAGGAGCACCAGGAGCACCGGCAGCAGGAGCGAGGGGGTGAACGTCGCGCGGCCCGCGCCGGTCAGGATCTGATCGACGAGGAACCCGACGACGGCCCCCGCGAGACCCGCGACGAGGAGGACGCCGACGCTCGTCCGCTTCATGAGCCGCCGCCGGAGAGGTTCTCGAGGAGGGCGTCCACACGACCGACGCCGGGAAGCACGGCATCCGGATCCACGACGAGCCAGGGGCCGAGCACGAAGTCGCGCTCGGCGGCGCGCGGATGCGGCAGGAGCAGCCCGGGGTCGGAGCTGCGCACCTCGCCGTACGCGATGAGGTCGAGATCGAGCGTGCGGTCGCCCCACCGCTCGCGCCGCTCGCGGCCGTGGCGGGCCTCGATGGCGTGCAGATAGCCGAGCAGCACGCTCGGCGCGAGACGCGTCGTCACGAGTGCGACGGTGTTCAGGTAGCCCGGCGCATCGGCATCCGGCCCGTCGACGGTCACGGCGACGGATTCGATGGGCGCGGCCGCGCGCACCTCGGTCGTCAGCGGCATCCTGCCGAGGTCCCGGAGGGCCTCGTCGATCGTCGCCGCGCGGTCACCGAGGTTGGCGCCGAGCGCGACGACCGCGGTCGTCTCCGGATGCTCGGGGTCGCGCGAGTCGCCCTGATACCCCTGCGCGAGTCGCCGGTTCATCGCGTCCCTCCCGCCGCCGCCGCGGCGTCCTGGTCGGTGCGGTCGCGTCGGATCGTCACCGAGACGTCCGCGAAGGGCACGGTGATCGGCGCCTGCGGCTTGTGCACCGTGATCGCGACCCGCCGGATGGGGCCCCGTGCGAGCAGGTCGTCCGCCAGCCGTGCGGCGAGCGTCTCGAGGAGGTCGACGGGATCGCCCGCGACGATCTGGACGATGCGCTCGGCCACCTCGCCGTAGTGGATCGTGTCGGCGACGTCATCGGTGGCGGCCGCCCGCGCGGTGTCGAGGTACATCGTGGCATCCACGACGAACTCCTGCCCGTCGCGCCGTTCGTCGGGGTAGACCCCGTGGTGCCCGACAGCGCGCACGCCTATCAGGGTGATCTCGTCCATCGTCTCCACCTCAGGCTCCTCCACGTTCCCACGCTCGCGCGATCGCGAGCGCGTCCCGCGTGGCTCCGACGTCGTGGACGCGCACCGCCCACGCCCCCGCCTGGGCTGCGAGGACGCTGGTGACGGCCGTCGCGAGGTCGCGTCGAGCCTCATCGGCGCCCTCGCCCAGGGCCTCCGCGAGGAAGCGCTTGCGGCTGGTCCCGACGAGCACGCGCGGCCCGATCGCGACGATCCGGTCAAGCCCCTGCAGGGCGCGCCAGTTCTGCGCGCCGCGCTTGCCGAAGCCGATCCCGGGGTCGAGGATCACGCGGTCGGGGGAGATCCCGGCCGCCGCAGCGGCCCGGAGCCGCTCCCCCAGCTCGCCGACGAGCTCGGTGGCGACGTCGGCGTACTCGGCGCGGGCGTACATGTCATCGGAGTGTCCGCGCCAATGCTGCAGCACGACGTCGGCACCGGATGCCGCGACCGCCGGCAGCATGTCGGGGTCGGCGAGCCCGCCCGACACGTCGTTCACGATGCGTGCGCCGGCCTCGACCGCCGCGGTCGCGGTCGCCGCGTTCATGGTGTCGATGCTTACCACGGCTCCGGCGTCCGCGAGCGCAGCGACCACGGGCAGCACCCGATCGCGCTCCTCCGCCGGGTCGATCCGCTCCGCGCCCGGGCGGGTCGATTCCCCGCCGACGTCGAGAAAGGCGGCACCGGCGGCGTGGAGCGCCCGCCCGTGCGCGATGGCCGCGGCGGGGTCGAGGTAGCGGCCGCCGTCGCTGAACGAGTCCGGCGTCACGTTGACGATGCCCATGACGAGGGTCATCTCAGCGCTCCGCCGCAGAGAGCAGGAGCATGATCTCGGCGCGGGCGGCGGGCTCGGCGAGGTCGCCGCGGGCCGCGACGGTCACCGCCCCGGCATCCGGCTGGCGTCCACCGCGCATCGTCACGCACTCGTGGACGGCGTCGAGCACGACGAGGACCCCCCGAGCGTCGAGTGCTCCCGCGATCGCATCGGCGATCTGCTCGCCGAGCCGTTCCTGCACCTGGGGCCGTGCCGCGATGATGTCGACGACCTTCGGCAGAGCTCCGAGCCCGACAACCTGTTCACCGGGGAGGTACGCGATGTGCGCGCGGCCGGCGAAGGGAAGCAGGTGGTGCTCGCAGACCGAGCGGAAGCGGATGTCGCGCAGCACGACGGCGCCGGAGGGCAGCGTGTCGGGAGCCGGCCCGCGCGAGACGGAGATCGTATGGGCGAGCGGGGCTGCGGCATCCTCTCCGATGCCGGCGAAGAACTCCGCGTACGCGTCGGCGACGCGCTGCGGGGTCGCCTTCAGCCCGGGGCGATCCGGGTCCTCCCCGATCGCCTCGAGGATCTCACGCACCGCGGCGGCGACGCGGACTCGATCGACGGGCACGGTCCCGAGCCTATGCGATCGCCGTCAGGCGGTCGCGGGTCGCGCCTGGCCGGCGGGACGGTGCGCAGGCGCCGTTCCGGCAGCGGCAGCGCTCTGAGCCGGCGCCTCCGTGGATGCCGCCAGCCCGGCGTCCTGCCGACGCGGGACCTCGACGGGGGGCAGCGACGACACCGGGCGCTCCTGGCTGGAGAGCCACTGCGGTCGCGGCGGGAGCTTCTTGACGTCGGTGAAGATCTCGGCGAGCTCGAGGTGGTCGAGCGTCTCCTTCTCCAACAGCGCGAGGGCGAGCCGGTCGAGAACGTCGCGGTTGGCGTTGATGACCTCGTACGCCTCGTTGTGCGCCTGCTCGATGAGGTCGCGCACCTGCTGGTCGACGCGCTCAGCGACACGCTCGCTGAACTCGCGGCCGTGACCCATGTCGCGGCCCATGAACACCTCGCCGGACGACGAGCCGAGCTTCACCGGGCCGACCTCGGTGGTCATGCCGTACTCGGTGACCATCTTGCGCGCGATGCCGGTCGCCTTCTCGATGTCGTTGGATGCCCCGGTCGTCGGGTCGTGGAAGACGATCTCCTCCGCGACACGGCCGCCCATCGCGTACGCGAGCTGATCCTGCAGCTCGTTGCGGGTGACGGAGTACTTGTCCTCGAGCGGGAGCACCATCGTGTAGCCGAGGGCCTTGCCGCGCGGGAGGATCGTGACCTTCGTGACGGGGTCGGTGTTGTTCATCGCGGCGGCGGCGAGGGCGTGGCCGCCCTCGTGGTAGGCCGTGATGAGCTTCTCCTTGTCCTTCATGACTCGGGTACGGCGCTGGGGGCCGGCGATGACGCGATCGATCGCCTCGTCGAGGGCGCGCATGTCGATGAGCTGCGCGTTCGACCGGGCGGTGAGCAGCGCCGCCTCGTTCAGCACGTTCGCGAGGTCCGCGCCGGTGAAGCCGGGGGTCTTGCGGGCGATGACAGACAGGTCCACCGAGGCGGCGAGCGGCTTGCCGCGTCCGTGCACCTCGAGGATCTTCTGCCGGCCCTTGAGGTCCGGCGCGTCGACGCCGATCTGACGGTCGAAGCGGCCCGGGCGCAGGAGGGCCGGGTCGAGGATGTCGGGGCGGTTCGTCGCGGCGATCACGAGGACCGAGACCTTCGGGTCGAACCCGTCCATCTCGACGAGCATCTGGTTGAGCGTCTGCTCGCGCTCGTCGTGGCCGCCGCCCATGCCGGCACCGCGATGGCGGCCGACGGCGTCGATCTCGTCGATGAAGATGATGGCGGGGGCGTTCTCCTTGGCCTGCGTGAACAGGTCGCGCACGCGGCTCGCGCCGACGCCGACGAACATCTCGACGAAGTCGGAGCCCGAGATCGAGTAGAACGGCACACCGGCCTCGCCGGCGACGGCGCGGGCGAGGAGGGTCTTGCCCGTCCCGGGAGGGCCGTACAGCAGCACGCCCTTCGGGATGCGGGCACCGACCGCCTGGAACTTGGCCGGGTCCTTCAGGAAGTCCTTGATCTCCTGCATCTCCTCGATGGCCTCGTCCGCCCCGGCGACGTCGGCGAAGGTGACCGTGGGGGTCTCCTTCGTCACGAGCTTCGCGCGCGACTTGCCGAACTGCATCACCTTGCTGTTGCCGCCCTGGGCGGCGGAGAAGAAGAACCAGAAGAGGAGGCCGAGCAGCAGCAGCGGCAGGAGGAGCGAGATCATGCTCTCGAAGAAGGTCGTGCGCGGCACGACATCATCGAAGCCGTCCGACGGGTTCGCGGCATCGATGGCCGCGACGACCTCGTCCGCGCGCGCGCCGACGTAGTAGAACTGCACCTGGTTCGCGCCCTCGTACGGCTTCGACAGAGTGAGATCCACCCGCTGGTCGCCGTCGGTGTTCGTCACCTCGGAGACCGAGCCCCCCTTGAGGAGTGTGAGCCCCTCCTGCGTCGTGACCTGCTTGGCGGCCGTGAGCGACGTGATCAGCGACACGCCCAGCACGAGAAGGGCACCGATGAGCAACACGTAGACGAACGGGTTGCGCGCGAGCTTCTTGAAATCCATGGTCCGATCAGGCTACCCCGCCCTCACTATGGCGTGACTGTGCATTCGCCCACGGCGTACGCGGCGCCCGCCGGTCCCCGAGCCTGTCGAGGGGTCGCCCCGCGTCAGCTGTAGACGTGCGGCGCGAGGACGGCGACGTCGCGGAGGTTCCGGTAGCGCTCGTTGTAGTCGAGGCCGTATCCGACGACGAACTCCGTGGGGATGTCGAAGCCGACGTACTTCGAGTCGATGTGGACCTTCGCCGCCTCCGGCTTGCGCAGCAGGGCGAGGATCTCGATCGAGGCGGCGCCGCGGGAGGCGAAGTTCTCCAGCAGCCAGCTCAACGTCAGCCCGGAGTCGATGATGTCCTCGACGATCAGGACGTGCTTGCCCGTGAGGTCGGTGTCCAGGTCTTTCCGGATCTGCACGACACCGCTCGACTTCGTGCCGGCGCCGTAGGAGGACACGGCCATCCAGTCCATCTCCAGCGGACGGTTCAGTGCCCGGGCGAAGTCGGCCATCACCATGACCGCGCCCTTGAGCACGCCGACGAGCAGGAGCTCCTTGCCGTCGTAGTCGCTCTCGACCCGCCGGGCGAGCTCGTCGAGCTTCTCGCGGATCTCCTCCTCGGTGACGAGGACAGTGGTCAACTGGTCAGCGATCTCGGCTGCGCGCATCCCTCGATTCTAGGCGGCTCGGCGGCGGGCGACGGGGGTGGTGGCTCCGTCGGAAAAGGCATGTGCGCCGGCGGGTCAGCGCACTACGGTGAGTCCCACGGGCGTGCGGGTCCGCACCCGCGCGATGGTCTGCCCGGAATCCTCGGAAGGAGCCGGCCATGGCTGGACTGGATGACATTCTCAAGAACCTGCCGATCGATCAGATCGCCGCGAAGCTCGGAGTCGACGCCGACACCGCACAGGCGGCCGTGTCTCAGGGTGGCGGCGCGATCCTGAGCGGCCTGCAGCAGAACGCATCGACGAGCGAAGGGTCGGCGGCCATCGAGGCTGCGCTCGGCAAGCACGCCGACGCGTCGATCCCGGCATCCGTCGACGACGTCGATACGGCGGACGGGGAGAAGATCCTCTCGCACGTGTTCGGCGGCAAGGAGCAGGATGTCGCGCACGCGCTGACCGCCGACTCGAAGACCGCCGGAATCGACTTCGGCGCACTGCTGCCGATGCTCGCCCCGATCGTCATGGGCATGCTGGCGAAGAACCAGGCGCAGGCCTCTCCCGGCGGCGCGCCGTCCTCCGCGGCCGGCGATGCACCGTCGCAGGGCGGCATCGGCGACCTCATCGGCGGGCTTCTGGGGGGCGGCTCGTCGAACGGCGCCGCCGGTGCGCCCGGGGGCTTCGACATCGGCGGGCTCCTGGGCGGCCTGTTCGGCGGCAAGAAGTAGGGGTCGTCCGGCCGCGCGTTCGACACGAGCCCGCGCCTGAGCCTCCCCGGCTCAGGCCGCGCTGATCACGAGCCGGGTGCCCGCGCGCTGCGCGCGGCACCCGGGAAGATCGATCGGCCCCTGACCCCGCCAGTCCGTCACGAGTCGGGCGACCTCCAGGGTCTGGGCACGGGTGAGACTCACGCCGAACTCGCTCGCCACGACGTGCCGGATGATCCGATGGCGGAGAGCCGGCGGGTTCGCGGCGAGCGCCGCGACCGAGACCGCGATGCCCGCTTCGGCGTGCTCGACGATGTCCTCGATGGTCTCGTCGATCATGTCGGCGAAGGCCTCGGCATCCTCGCGCAGCTGGTCGCTCGTGCGCGCGAGGGCTTCGGCGACCCCCGGCCCGAGCTCCGCCTCGAGGACGGGCATGACGTCTTGGCGCACCCGCACGCGCAGGAAGCGACGGTCGAGGTTGTGCGGGTCCTCCCACACCGGCAGGCCCTCGGCTCGGCAGGCGGCGCGCGTCGTCGCGCGGCGGGCGCCGAGGAGGGGTCGCAGGATGCGGATGCCCTCCTCGACCCGCTCCGGCGACATCGCCCCCAGGCTGGCCGCGCCCGACCCGCGGGCGAGGCCGATGAGCACCGTCTCGGCCTGGTCGTCGAGGGTGTGCGCGAGGAGGATCGCCTCGGCGCCCGTGGCCTTCGCGTCCGCGATGAGCGCCGCCCGGCGACCATCGCGGGCCACAGCTTCGGGCCCGCCTCCCTCGGCGGGAGGGGGCACCTCGATCCTGACGACGCGAGCGCGCAGGCCCATGGCGCCCGCCCTCTCCGCGGCTCTCCGGGCGACGGTGTCCGATCCCTCCTGGAGGCCGTGGTCGATGACCACGGCGTGCGCCTCGACGCCCGCCTTCGGCGCCTCGAATGCCACCGCCGAGGCGAGCGCGAGTGAGTCGGCGCCTCCGGAGAGGCCCACGAGCACGGGTCCCGACACCTCCGCCAGCGCCCCGCGCACCGCCCGGCGGATCTCGGCGACGGCGGGATCGAGGCTCGGTCGGCGGTCCATGACATCCACGCTATCGACCCGCGCGACTAGGCTGGGGGCCGGCATCCACCGACCTTCCGAAGGAGCACCAGCATGGGCGCATACGACGCCGTCATCGAGATCCCGCGCGGCAGCCGCGTCAAGTACGAGGTCGACCACGGCACGGGCCGCGTCTTCCTCGACCGCGTGCTGTTCACGCCGATGGGCTACCCGGCCAACTACGGCTTCTTCGAGGACACCCTCGGCGAGGACGGCGACCCGCTGGATGTGCTGCTCCTCCTCGACCGCGACCTGTACCCGGGCGTCATGGCCAAGGTGCGCCCCGTCGCCGTGCTGAAGATGCTCGACGAGGCAGGCGGCGACGACAAGGTCGTGGCCGTGCTGGCGAAGGACCCCCGCTGGGACCACATCCAGGATGTCGACGACCTCGACGAGTGGACCAAGGGCGAGATCGGCCATTTCTTCGAGCACTACAAGGACCTCGAGCCGAACAAGTGGGTCAAGGTCGACCAGTGGGCCGGCGCCGAGGAGGCCGAGCGTCTGGTCGGCGAGGCGTTCACCCGCTTCCAGGAAGAGGATGCCCAGACGGCCACCCAGGGTGAGGGACACGCTCCCAAGACCCTCTGAGACGTCGCTTTCACGCAGAAGAGCGGATGCCTCGGCATCCGCTCTTCTGCATTCCGGCCCCGCGCGCGGGGTCAGTAGACGTTGATGCCGTGGTCGTAGAGAACCGGCGCCGGGTCGATGCGCGTGCCCCACTCCCACACCTCGAAGTGCAGGTGGCACCCGGTCGCATATCCGGTCGCGCCGACGTAGGCGATGACATCGCCCGCATTCACCCATTGGCCATAGCTGACGTTGAAGCCACCGTTGACGATGTGCGCGTAGGCCGTCACGATGCCGCCGCCGTGGTCGACCTTGACGTAGTTGCCCCAGTCGCTCGTCTCCGCCACGAGGACGACCGTCCCGGATGCGGCAGCGTAGATCGGTGACCAGCAGCTGGTCGCGAAGTCGATGCCGCGATGGCCGCTGCTCGTGCAGCCATTGGCACCGCAGACGGAGCCGCGGACGCCGTACCAGGACGAGATATAGCCCGATGCCGGCCGAACCCAGCCGTCCGTGCCGGTCTGGCCGCCGCCTCCACCACCACCACCGGAGTCGCTGCCGCCTCCACCACCGCCGCCGTTGTTGGCGTTCTTCGCAGCCTCTTCAGCGGCGCGCTGACGCTCGGCTTCGAGTGCTGCCTGGCGGGCGATCTCGGCCTGGCGGGCCGCTTCGACGCCGGCTTCGTAGTCCGCGACGGTCTTGGCCGTTTCGTCCTTCAGTGCGGCGAGCTGCGCCTGGAGCGTGCCGAGGTTCTTGGTCTGCTCCTCGAGGGCGGCCTGGGCGACGAGGGCGGCCTGCTGGGCGGCCTCCATCTTCTGCTGGGCCTCCTTCTGCAGCCGGTCGCGCTCGTTACGAGCGACCTGCGCCTGGTCGCTCAGGCTCTGCGCGTTGTCGCGCGCGCCGACGGCGTCGGCGTAGATGCCCTTGTTCGCCGCGACGACGCGGTCCATCGTGCCGAGCTTGGCGAGCAGGTCGTCGGCGGTCGCCGCGGAGCCGGAGAAGAAGAGTTCGAGCGCGGCGTCGTCGCCGCCGTTGCGGTACTGCTGGGCGGCGAGGCGGCCGAGCTTGCGTGCTGTCTCCGCGGCCCGCGCCGACTCGGCATCCGCCTGGGCCTGGAGCGCGTTGGCCTTATCGAAGGCGAGTTCGTAGGCCTCCTGCGCGGCGACGTACTCATCGGCGAGACGCGCGGCCTCGGCCTGCTTGGCTGCCACGTCGGCCTGGAGTGAGGAGATCAGCCCCTCGATGCGGGAGATCTCGGAGGCCTTCAGCGCCTCGTTGTTCTTCGCGTTCTGGACGTCGTCCCACGAGGGGTAGTCGGCGGCGAAGGCCGCCGGCGCGAGGCCGAGCGCGACGGCGCCGAGGCCGATGACGCCGAGCCCGCCGAAGCCGATGGCCATGCGTCGCGAGACGGGGTTCTTGAACGCGCGCAGTTCATGTGGGGAGGGCGCGCAGCCGCAGTCCTGCGCCGGTCCGGCCTCGTCCATCACCGTGCCGCCTTTCGCCGCATCTCACGCCCCCGTCGGTGCCGGGGATGCCGTCTCTCGCGTGTTCGGGTCTCAGATCACACGCACAACATCAGTCACACTAACAACATTCGGGGTTCCTGCCCAGGGTGAATCCGGGTTCCGCCCGCGTGCGGGAGGGTCGGCTGGGCATCTCCGCGCACCTCCCCATCCTCGCCCGCGTAGAGCATCCCGCCGGGACCCCACGCCCTCGATTTCCCATTTATCTCGATAACTCGTATGCTTGAGCGTCGGTAAGAATGAGCCTCCGGGTTCGCTCGGCCCCATCGTTTAGCGGCCTAGGACGCCGCCCTTTCACGGCGGTAGCACGGGTTCGAATCCCGTTGGGGTCACTCTCCGACACACAATTGAACAAGCATGGCCCTGTAGCGCAGTTGGTTAGCGTGCCGCCCTGTCACGGCGGAGGTCGCGGGTTCAAGTCCCGTCAGGGTCGCTCATAGCGACAGGCCCTTTGTCATCAGAGGGCCTTTCGTCTAGGACATGGCCTCTTCGGATGCCATGCGGCTCTGTAGCTCAGTTGGTAGAGCGCACGACTGAAAATCGTGAGGTCACGGGATCGACGCCCGTCGGAGCCACACGGGTCATCATTACAATGGCCCCAGAAACCCTCGCGAAGCTTCTATTCGCGGGGGTTTTGCCTTTCCCTGGTGAGGGGCAGTTTTCGAGTCGCTCGCGTGGGACATGCGAGCCCGGCCGATTCTCCGCAAGGGCACCCGCAGCCACAGCCCTCCGTGCCGCTACCCTCCGGGGCAATCGCACACGCTTCCGCTGAAGCACTGGCATGACACCGGGCCGGGGACGACCTCCTCCGCGGGCGCGACGGTGCCCCGCACGCCCGGGAAAAGCCCCACCGCGACGAATGCCCCGCCCGCCGCAAGGCTGAGCGCGAGCGCCACGGCCACCCACCGACGCCCGGCGAGGGCGATGACGGCGATGACGGCGAGGATCCCGGCGACGATCACGAGCCCCCAGAACACCGACGCCTGCTCGCTCTGCGAGACGTCGGCGTGCAGGGCCGCTCCGAGAGCCATCCCGAACAGCTGCCATCCGAGCGCGAACAGCGCGCACGCCCCCGCGATGATCGTCAGCCAGACGAGGACGCCGACCGCCGCGCGACGCCCTCCCAGGCGAGATCCGAGCGCGGAGTCCGCGCCTGCGGCGAGGGGGCGCTCGGAGTGGAGGGTCATCCCGCGATGCTAGGCGCGCCAACCGCTTCTGTCTGTAGACCGAACGGCCGACACCACGGCATCCGGGCAGCACCGCGCGGCGAATGCGCACCCTCACACCCGCAGCCGCATCGCCCCCACTCGCAGCCAGAAGTCGCGCAGCGCCGCGGCGCGCTCCCGTACGCCGTGAGCGCCGACGGGCTCCGCGGAGGCGACCAGTCGCGCCGCGCCTCCCGCGCCGAGGGATGCCTCGAACGACGTGCCCCCGACGTGCACCGAGGCGCGGGTGAAGTCGTCCCAGGCATCCCAGCCCGGATCGTCGATCAGCGAGCGCTCGCAGACGACCTCGACATCCTCGCCGTCGACACGGACCGTGCCGGTGTAGCGCAGGCACCCGTGCGACAGCGCGACCTCCCCACCCGACAGGTAGGCCGGCTCCTCCCACTCCCGCAGCTGCACCGACCCGACGAGAGTCGACTCGGTGAGATCCGCGTGCACCGGGAGCTGCACCGTCAGCCGGAGCGCTCCGGCCTCGGCGGTGAGCACGTCGGTGATGCGCACTGACGTCGGCGCCTCGCGCATCGCCGTGCAGGACGCGTCCGCGGGCACCCCGCCCTCCGACCGCACGTCGAGGTACGCACGCGCATCGGCGTATCCGCGGGCGGCGAGCGCATCGGAGTCGATGCGGCCGAGGGAGAACTCCGGATCGAGCGGCAGCGGGGTCACGGGAGCGATGACGTGCAGCGTGAAGGTGCGGCCGAGCGCCGCGGCGAGCGCGAAGTCGGCCAGGAGCGCCCCCATCGCGCTCAGCTCGATCGAGTGCACGTACTGCTCGAGCGGCCCGTCACCCCAGTACGGCGTGTTCCCGATGCACCACACGAGCCAGATCTCGTCCGCGCCGCGGCGCACGGCCTCCGCGACCCCGGCATCGCGGATCCACACGGCATCCGTGTAGACCTTCCCCTCCCGCTTCAGCGGGGTGACCCACCCCGGCAACGACAGGCCCGCGGCGAGCAGCTCGGCATCGACCTCCTCCCCCGGCACGGCCAGGCAGGTCTTGGTCGTGAACTCGGCGATGTTGAACGTCCCCGGCGGCAGGCCCCGCGACGCGCTCGATCGGATCGCGTCCGCGTCGATGCCCAGCGCCGGGAAGACGCGGTGCAGGATGCCGTCGGCGTCCCCCAACGCCGGCAGAGACCACGGCCCCTTCAGGTAGTCGCCGACCGGCAGCGCCGACCCGAAGGCGGCGGCAGCCAGACCGCGCCAGCGCCGGCACATCTCCGCGCCCGACACGCCGGAGAGCATCATCGCGGCCGTGAGGATGCCTCCGGATGTCCCGTCGACGTGGTCGAAGGAGAGCCCCTCCTCGTCGAGCGCGCGCATCACCCCGGCCTGCCAGGCGACGCGCATCCCGCCGCCCGCCAGGACGAGGGAGCGCATCACCGGCTCCCTCCTGCGCGCATGCTCCCGCGCAGCAGCATCAGGAGGACGGCGCTGACTCCGTCGAAAGCAGCGACCAGCAGCGCGAACGGGGAGAAGATCCCCCGCAGGTACCCGACGGTCATCGCCGTCGTCGCCCCCGCCTTCTGGACGATGCTCGCGGCGACGACGGCGGCATCCGGGCGCTCCCTCCCGGCCGTCTCGGCGAGCAGCCCGCCGACGACCGTCATGAAGAAGCCGATGGTCGCGAACAGGTGCGTCGACACCGCCCGCTCCTCCCCACCGATCCGGCGCAGCACGAACGCGGGCGCGACGACCTGCAACGCCCCTGTCGCGAGCGTGATCAGGCCGATCGCGCGGGCGATCTGCGTGAGCGGGCGCGAGCGATCGCGCGACGCGATCCGGCCGCTCATGCGAACACCCCGAAGTAGCCGCCGCGCGCGACGATGTACCAGAGGGTGAGCACCCAGGTGACCCCCGCGGCGACGAACCGCACGCCGTTGACATCCATCCAGCGGCGCACGACCTGCTGCAGCTCTTCGTCGGTGCGGATCGTCCCCGAGTAGAGCTTCACGTTCAACGGCCGCTGCAGCAACTGCGAGAGCACACTGAGCGTCAGCACGCCGACGAGGCATCCCCACGCCAGCAGCACCGTCGGCCTGCCCCACTCGGCGACCACCAGGACGATCGGGGCGGCGAGCATGACGGGGAGGATGTAGGTGAAGGTGACCGTCGCCCTCCGCACCGGGATGCCCATCTGCGCGTCGAGGGTGTCGAGGCGGACGGTGCCCCAGGTGGGGAAGAGGAAGAGCTTCATCGTCAGCATCATCCCCAGGTAGAAGCTCGCGCCGAACATCAGCAGCACGGCCGCGATGAGCGCCCAGACATCCAGCGCCACGGAGGTCATGACCCCGCCTCCACGCGACTGCGGTCAGGCGCCGGCGGCCAGCTCTCCCCCGTACCGAGGGAGACGACGTCGGCCAGCGCGCCGCCCGACCGCTGCGCCTGCGCGCTCGCCTCGGAACCCGTCGGAGCCGTGAGGAACCACGACTCGGCGTGGTCGTCCAGCACGCCGGTCGCCGCGGGGATGAAGACGGTCGCCAGCGGCGCCGTGCCGATCCCGAGCCTCGAGAGACGCTCGGACAGGGGCGGGCCCAGCACGAGGCGCCCGCGCGCGGCCCGCCCGAGAGCGATGTCCGCCGCGCCGCGGAAGTAGATCGTCGACTTCATGAGCATCCCGCGGAACGCGCAGTAGTTGACGGCGGCGAGCTTCAGCGGCAGCCGTGTGCGCGGAGGCCGCGCGATCTCGACGAGGCAGCCGAGGTCGTCGCCGCCGTCGTAGAGCGCCGAGGCGCGCGTCGGCGTGACGACGAAGTCGAGACGGTCCTGGTGCTTCGGCATCCCCCAGATGCCCTTGCCGCCCTTGACCGACACCTCCGTCGAGACGGGCAGGTCCAGCACGTACTGGCCCATCCCGAAGAATCGTTGGAAGAGCAGCGGGAGAACCGGGGGCGCCGGCCGGGCGCCGTGGGTGACCGCGAGCGCGATCGAGTACTCGATGTACGCGCCGATGTCCGTCACGCGGTAGTCGACCACTGTCACGAGCAGGATGCCGCGGTCGCCTCCGAGCGAGAGGGGGTGCAGCTCGCCGCCGGGCAGGAGATCTCGCGCCGCCGAGAGCGAGACCGGGAACGCCGCCATCATCACCGCGGCGTCCGAGGTGTCCACCGGCATCCGGTACGGGATGCCGTCGACGTCGGCGAACCGTCCGCCGAGACGCCGCTGACGGCGCGGCACGGGGGACGGGAGGAGAGTGAGCACCGCGCGCAGCGGGGCCATGAGGATCGTCATCGTTCGAGCTCCTTCAGCATGAGCGGGTGGACATCGCGCCAGGCATCCCTCCCGAGGAACACATCGAGGTGTCCATATCCCTTGATGATGTGGAGGGAGTGGCGGCCCGGCTGATACCTCTCCAGGTGCGCGAATGTGCGGCGCTGGCTCTCCGGCAGGAAGCACCGGTTGTCCTCGCCCGCGAAGAGGGCGAACCGGGCGGCGCTCCGCGGGGCGGTCGTCGCTGCGTCCGCAGGGAGCGCGGACCCTGCCGACGGGACGAGGTGGCCCGCACGGACGCTCGACCCCATCTCGGCGAAGAAGCTCATCGGGACGGCGGCGAACTCGCCGGTGATCCAGTCGTGCGTGCGCTCGTCGAGATGGCGGTGCGACCACAGCGCCGGTCGGCCGCTGCCGTAGGTGAAGCTGACCATCCGGCACACGAGGTTGTCGCACTCGGGATGGGTGAGCGCGACCGCGCGCCGCGTGATCCGCGAGAACACGCCGTCGGAGCGGTACGCCCACGCGGGCGAGAGATAGCCGGTCATGCGGGAGATCCACGGCGCCATCGTGAGGAGCTTGAACCGCGCGAAGGCCGGGATCACCGGGTGCAGCGCGACCGCGTTGCTGACGATGGTGTCCACGTCGGGCAGGAGCCCTGCGGCCGCAGCGAGAGCGAACGACGTCGATCCCTGGCAGTGGACGATCGCCGAGAGGGATGCCGCGCCCGTCGCCTCGCGGATGGCCCGCACCGCGACCGGGTGATCGTGGAGGGCGGCCGCGGTGAGCGTCCACGGGTTCAGCGGCAGGTCGATGGAGGCCCGCCAGTTGAGGAGCCAGACATCCCACCCGCGGTCGAGGAGGCTGTCGACGATCGTGTACGGGATCGGCGGCCGGAAGAGCTCCGCACGCACGCCCGCCCCGTGAACGAGCAGGACGGGGCCGCGGTCGGGCTCGCGCGGCCCGCGCACATGCAGGAGCGTGAGCAGTGTGCCGTCGGTAGCGACGATGCTGTGTGTCTCGGTGCGGTGGTCGCCGCGGGTGATCGAGGGAGGTCGGATGTCGGCGGGCGCGGCGGGCACCTCTGGTGCTGTCGGCGGCGCGAGCGGAGTGCTCATGGCGCAGGGAATCCCTTCTGTGCGATCACGATCGGAGGCTCGATGAGGTGGGTGCGGGGCAGCCCGCCGCGCAGTGCGGGGCGCAGCCCACCGGGCGCCGCCTCGAGGTCCCACTCGCGGCGGGGCTCGTCGATGCCGATCGGGTAGACGATGAGCGCCCCGTCGCTCCGGATGGTCATTCGCAGGAACCCCTTGCAGGCATCCATCGCCTGCGCCGACATCCGCCAGGAGGCGACCGTGCCCGTGCGCTGGGTCAGCAGGAACAGGCCGAACGCGACCGTGCCCAGGAGCGCGCCGAGCCACCAGGCCACGACCACGGTGACGGCCAGCCGGGCGACGGCCGGCCACGGCGGGATCACGACGACCAGAGCGAGGAGCGTCACGCAGGCGGCGGAGATCAGGAAGAAGGCGCCGAGGGAGGCCACGACCCCGGGCACACCCCACCACCGCGCCAGGGCGGCGTGGGCGAGGAGCACGAGAGCGAGCGCTGCGAGGAGGATGCCGAGGATCCGCACGGCCTCCGTCGGCGGGGTGTCGAGGATCGCATTGATGCCCTGGCGCGGCCGCACGAGGTCGACGATCCCCGCCAGCGCCGCGATGAGCGCGAGCTGCACCCAGCCCATCCCGACCAGGAAGGCGAGGTTGCGCCACCCGAGCCAGGTGGCGCAGAACGGGTTCGCGACGCGTCGGAAGAGGCGACGCGACCGCGCGGCGTCGGGGTAGAGCGCGCCGCGTCGGCGCATCGGCATCCCCGGGACGTCCTTGCTCCGCATCCGCGACCGGGCGGGCGGGAGCTCGAGCTCCTCCGGGAGATCGTGCGTCTGGGCCAGGTACGCGCCGCCCAGGCCGCACGTGATCGCCTGCACGGCCCGCGGATCGTCACCGGATGCCCCGGGCTGCACCTGTCCGTACCGCGAGTAGTGGTGGAGGTCACCCGTCAGCCAGAGCCGCACGGCGGCGCCGGTCGGCTCCGTCTCACCGTCGCCCGCACCGGGCACGGGTCGGGTGCGGATGATCGTGCGCTCGAAGAAGTGGAGCTGATTGAATCCGTCCGGCCCCTTCGTCACCGTGTGCACCCATCCAGGCGACGCCGTGCACACGACGACGCCGTCGCCGGGTTCCAGGTGCGCGGTCAGCTCGCGGCGGAAGTAGGCGAGCTGCGGCTCGTCGATGTACTCGCCGAGCTGACTGTCCAGGCCCACCAGCCACCATCCCGGCGCCAGGCGTGCGACGAAGTAGCTGCGGGTCTGGACGGTGCGCCACCCGCCGATCCGCGCTCCGCGCGCGAAGACGCGCAGGAAAGAGGTGAGGCCGTCGTACCAGTCGTGGTTCCCGGGCACGGCGAGGAGAGCCGGTGCGGTGGCGGCGGGTTCGGTCGGGAACGCGGCGCGGTACGGACCGAGGGTCCGGTTCTCGTACGCCCGCGCGGATGCCGCCGGGTAGACCTCGTCTCCGCCGAGAACGAGGACGTCGCCGCGCGGCAGGGTGAGGGGCCCGGCATCCGCGCCTTCGATCGTCAGCTCGGGCCGCGCGAGGACGCTCGCGACGCTGAAGGTGGGGGCGAAGCCGTCGCCCGTGTCCGCCGTGAAGTCGACCCATATGCCGGGCCCGGCATGGGGCAGATCGACCGGCCCACCGGGGAGCACCGACTGGATCTCCCTCTTGTCGCCGTAGTCGGCGAACACCTTCGCGAGAGCCGCTTTGGCGGCCGTCCGCGCCAGTTCCGGGGGGTCGAGCCACCGCACCGCGCGGGTCGGGACGAACCCCAGTTCCCGCTCGTACCGGGCGAGCTCGCGACGCTTCATCTCGGCTCACCGACCCGGCCTCGGGCGAGGTACACGCGCCAGAGCTCCCCGAGGAAGAGCGCTCCGAACGCGGCGAGGGCGGATGGTCCCTGAGGCCCGCGTGCGCGGAACGTCGTGAGCTGCCGGGCGAAGTCGGCGGGCGCGATGGTCATGATGCCCGCGGCGATCACGTCGGGGAGCCGAGGTGCCGCGACCGCCTCGATCGCGTCCGCGGGGTCGCCCCCGGTCGGCGGCGGGACATGTCCGGTGAGGAGACGGACCGACAGCGTCGTGGTGTCCTTCCAGAGGTCGAACCCGGGATCATCCGCGATGTCCTTCATCCCCACGAGCGTGACCGCGGATCCGGCAGCGTCGGTCACCCAGATGCGGTAGAGCATGCGGCGACCCGCGGTTCCCGGCGCGGCGACGAACAGGTTGAACCATCCCCGCTCGATGCCCCGGCGACCGCCGAGCAGATCGCATTCGAGCCATCCGGTGAGATCGGCCGCGTGGAGGGGATCGGCGCAGAAGGCGTCGATGTCGCGCGCGGTCACCGTCACTTCGAAGGCGGCAGCCTCGCCCCGGAGCCTCCCCCGGGCGGCGCCGGCGGTCGGATCGGTCTCTGCGAGGGCGACCGTGCCCCGCATCGTCTCCGTGAAGGCGACGGACGTCGCGTCCGCACGGGCCGCCGCGTCCGGAGCAGGAGCAGGCGCCGCCGCCGACTCGTCGCCGTCCGCGCGCGGGGCGACGCGTGCGCCGGGGCGCGGCCGGGCGGCCTCCTCCTCCAGGATGCGGGTGCACGCCCGGTCGGCGAACGCCGCGATCGTGAGCGACGGATTGGCTCCCACCGCACCGGGGAGCGCGGAGCCGTCGAGCACGTGCAGGCCCGGGTGGCCGAACACCTCCCCGTACGCGTCGACGACGCCCTCCCCCGGGTGGCGGCCCGCCGGCGCGCCCCCGAGGGGGTGCACCGTCACGACACGACCGACCCACCACAGCGGGTTGTCGCGGAAGTCCGCCCCCAGCTCGCCTGCAAGGTCCTCCATCAGCGAGCGGACCCGCGCGAAGTAGTCGCGGGACGTGGCCACCGTCCACTCGACCGCGAGGCGTCCGCTGCGCAGGGTGAGGCGCCCGTCGGGGGTGTCCCGTCCCATCCCGAGGAGCGGGAGCGTGCTGCCCGAGAGGTGCCCGTCGCCGAGGAGGCGCGCCAGATCGGCGGAGATGTTGGAGCGCCCCTGCGAGAAGAGGCGGTTGCGCAGCGCATGCCATCCGAATCGCGCCGCGCGGCGACCCATCGCCCGCATCTGGGCGAGTTCGACGAGCCAGGTGAGGAAGGCGGGGAAGCCGGCATCCTCCACGTAGAAGCCTCGGCCGTCGCCGCCGTCCGCGGCATCCGGCACCCGGATGGCGGAGGTGATGACGGGTCCGCGTTGGCCGTTCACCGGCAGCGCGACGCCGTCCTTCCTGCAGTTCATGAGCAGGGTGAGCAGGTCGCCGTTGCCGGAGAAGCGCGTGCCGAGCGCCCCGCTGAGTCCGCGCAGCCCCACACGGCTGCTGAGGAGCAGGCGCGTCGACCCGAACGTGCCGGCGCCGAGGATGACGCGGCGGGCGCGCAGGTGCCGGACGGGGAGTGCTCGAGTCCGGCTCTCGCCTGCGGCATCCGGCTCGTGCACGACGTAGGCGATCTCGTAGGAGCCGTCCCCCAGGGCGCGGATGCCGCGCACCTCGTGGAGAGTCCGGATGTCGGCGCCGTGATGGGCTGCGGCGGAGAGGTAGGTGTGGTCGAGCGAGTTCTTCGCGCCGCTGTTGCAGCCCATGTCGCACTCGCCGCAGAGGGTGCAGGTCACCCGCCGACTCCCGTGCAGGCTGCCGTACGACGGCGGCTCGATCGGCTGGTTCGCCTCGGGCGCGTCCGCACCACGGGCGAACGTGACGGCGAGCGGTGGCCGCATCGCCGGCATCCCGAGCCGCACGGATGCCGCGTGGAACGCCTGCGTCTTCGGAGTGTCGTCGTACGGATAGGGCGTCGCTCCCAGCATCCGTTCCACGGCGTCGTAGTGCGGGTCGAGGTCGGTGCGGGAGAACGGCCAGTTCTCGTAGCCTCCTCCCGGGAGGGGCGAGTCGTGGACGAACCAGTTCTCGTCTTTGCGGAGCAGGACGTTCGCGTAGATGAGCGATCCGCCGCCGAGCCCCGACGACACGATCCCTTCGAGTCCGCGGAAGGTCCAGGCGTCGAAGAGCCCGTAGAGCCGCGCGCTCGGGTCCCAGAACGCCCGGGCCATCTCGCTCGGCGAACGCGCGAAGTCGCCGGGAGCGTAGCGGCGCCCGCGTTCGAGGACGACGACGCTTCGGCCCGCTTCGGCGAGACGGAACGCGACGACCGACGCGCCGAATCCCGAACCGATCACGATCACATCCGCGATTTCGTCCGAAGCGGCGGACGTTGAGGACTGCACCATGGTTCCTCCCGCGACGCGGCGCCCTCGCGCCGGCCGTCACGGAAGAGGACGACGAAGGCGGCCCGCCTGATACATCGGCGGCCCACGAACCTGCGCCATCTCGTCGCCCGCCCCTCGCGTCACGACGGTGTGGTCGCGAGCATTCCAAACACGCGCTAGAGTGACGATGAACGCAACGCGAACGCCTGGGGGCTACGCGTGATCCGGGGGGATTCAGCGTTCTCTGGGGAACACGGACGTTTCGACGTCTGGGTGACACGCACATTGCTGGGGGGCATGATGCGGACACATAACGCTGTCTGTGGACGCGCACGATGAGTGCGATCGAAGAGGTAGCGCCCTCGCTGTACCTGCCGGGGTTCGCGCCCCGGCAGGTGCACCGCGAAGCGGCGGTCGCGCCGCGCGCCTCTGAAGCGCTCGTCAGCCGACAGCAGTGGGAGCGCCGCTACCGCACGATTCTCCGCGTCAGCGACACCGCCGTGGTCCTGTGCGCCTGCATCCTCGCCTCCGTCTTCTCGCTGCTGGCGACGGCCCCGTCGATCCTGAGGGCCGACCCTGCGCTTCTGGTTCGGGTGCCGCTGTTCACCGCGCTGATCTGGCTCCTGATGCTGAGCCTGTTCAACACGCGCGAGGCCGCGATCATCGGAGTCGGCGTCAGCGAGTACAAGCGTGTCGCGCACGCGACCGGGCTCGCCTTCGGGACCCTCGCCATCTTCTTCCTGCTCTTCGAGTGGGAGGGCATCCGCACGCAGCTGTCGTTCGCGTTGCCCGCCGGCATCCTCGCCCTCGTCTGGTCCCGCTGGCTGTGGCGGCGCTGGCTGTGCCGTCAGCGCGCCCTCGGGCGCTACGCGTCTCGGACAGTGATCGTCGGGGGCCGCGAGGATGTCGAGTACGCGCTCCGCACCCTGGGCCACGACGGCCGGATCGGGTACCGCGTCGTCGGCGTCGCGATCCTCGACGAGTCGCCCGCTGCGCTGGTCGTGGACGGGCACGTCTACCCCGTGGTGCACGGCTCCGACTCTGTCGTGCCCGCGGCGACCGCACTGCACGCCGACACCATCCTCGTCGCGAGCCAGCCGACGAAGGATCCGACGTTCGTCAAGCGTCTCGCGTGGGAGCTCGAAGGCACCGCTGCAGAGGTCGTTCTCTCCAGCCGCATCGCCGACGTCGCCGGCCCGCGCATGTCGCTGCGCCCTGTGGAGGGGATGCCGCTGATCCACGTCCGGATCCCGCGTTTCGACGGCGGCGCCTACCTCCTCAAGCGCGGTCTCGACATCGCGGTGTCATCGCTCGCGCTGCTCGCCTTCGCGCCGTTCGCAGCCGTCATCGCTCTCTTCATCGCGATCGACGATCCCGGTCCGGTGTTCTTCCAGCAGGACCGCGTGGGCCGCGACGGGCGCCACTTCCGCATGCTGAAGTTCCGCTCCATGCGCGTGGATGCCGAAGCGCAGCTCGCCGCTCTTCGCGCGGACAACGACGGGGCCGGGCTGCTGTTCAAGCTCAAGCACGACCCGCGGGTGACGCGCGTCGGCCACGTGCTCCGGAAGTACTCGCTCGATGAGGTGCCGCAGTTCTGGAACGTCCTCCGCGGCGACATGAGCGTCGTGGGGCCCCGACCTCCGCTTCCCGACGAGGTGAGCATGTACGACACCGCGGTCTCGCGGCGCCTCTACATCAAGCCGGGCATCACCGGGCCCTGGCAGGTGGGCGGGCGAAGCGACCTCTCGTGGGACGAGAGCGTGCGCCTCGACCTGCGGTACGTGGAGAACTGGTCCGTGTTCGAGGACCTGCAGATCATGTGGCGCACCGTCAAGGTCATGGTCCGCCCCGAAGGAGCCTATTGATGGCCATCAGAACCGCCCCGAGTCCGGCGGCCGTCGGTTCGCCGGACGGTCTTTCCTCGGGAGGCACCCGCACGCTGGAGATCGCGATGATCGGCACGCGCGGCGTTCCCGCCGCGTACGGCGGCTTCGAGACCGCGGTCGAGGAGGTCGGCCGGCGGCTCGTCGAACGCGGCCACGCGGTCACGGTCTACACGCGCGGATCCGATCAGCGGGAACGCGAATACCTGGGGATGCGCGTCGTCCACCTGCCGGCGCTTCGGCAGAAGCAGCTCGAGACACTGAGCCACACGGGGCTGTCCGCGCTGCACGCCATCACCCGAAAAGCCCCGGATGCCGCGTTCGTGTTCAACGCCGCGAACTCCCCATTCGTGCCGCTGTTGCGCGGACGCGGCATTCCGGTTGCCCTCCACATGGACGGGCTGGAGTGGAAACGCTCCAAGTGGGGCGCGAGAGGACGCGCGTACTACCGGTGGGCGGAGGAGTTCGGTGTCCGGTCGGCTGATGCGCTCATCGCCGACGCGCCCGGCATCGCCGACTACTACACGGAGGAGTTCGGCGTGCCGACGGAGCTCATCCGCTACGGTGCTCCGATCCTCGAGGGAGCCCCTGTCGACGGCATCCGCGCGCTCGACCTGAATCCCGGCGCGTATCACCTGGTCGTGGCTCGCTTCGAACCCGAGAACCACGTGCTCGAGATCGTCGAGGGATACCGCGCCAGCCGCGCGACCGCGCCGCTCGTGGTCGTCGGCTCGGCCCCCTACGCGGCCGAGTACACGCAGCGGATCCGCGCCGCGGCGGACGGCGACCCTCGCATCCGACTGCTCGGCGGCGTCTTCGACCAGGACCTCCTCGACGCCCTCTACGTCCACGCGCGCACCTACGTCCACGGCCATTCGGTGGGCGGCACGAACCCGTCGCTCCTGCGCGCCATGGGCGCCGGCACGGCGGTGATCGCCTGGGACGTCAACTTCAACCGGGAGACGCTCGGCGAGCTCGGCTGGTTCTTCGAGAGCGCGAGTGAGGCCGAGAGGCATTTCACCTCCCTCGAAGACGACAGCACCCAGGTTCCCGTCCTGTCCGCCGCTGTCCGGGCGCGTGCCGAAGAGTTCTTCCGCTGGGACGACGTCGCAACCGCGTACGAGAAGCTCGCCGCGCGGATCGCCTCGGGGAACTCGGTGCATCCGGTGGCGCGGCGCGCGCGGCGGGCGGGGACCACTGCATGAGGTTCGTGAGCACCACTGCGCGTGACGCGGCGGCGCGCGCCGACGGGATCGCGCGCGCTGACGGCGACCCCGCCGACATCGGCGCCGCCGACGACGCGCTGATCGAGGCGGAGCTGATCGAGGCGGAGCTGACCGCGAGCCGCGGCGCCGCCACCCCGAGCGCAACGGCTCCCGCGCAGAGCCGCCGCAGCATCCTCACGTCGGTCGGCGGCAGCGCCGCCGCACGACTCGTGGTGATGCCGATCAGCGCCGTTCTGGGTCTGATGGTCACCCGACTCATCATCGACAACTACGGCGAGGGCGCCTACGCGCAGTACATCCTCCTCGTCGGCGTCGCCGCCATGATCCCCTTCGCCGACCTCGGACTGTCCGCGGCGATCATGAACGCCACGGCGGCGGCAGCAGACCCGCGCTCGGACCGCCACCTGCGCGGTGTGCTGATCTCCTGCATCCGCATCCTCGCCTGCTGCGCATCAGTGCTGATCTTGACCGCCCTCGCGGTCTACGCACTCGGGCTGTGGGATGACATCCTCGGCGACGGTCTGACGCTCGCGTCCGGTTCTCTCGCGGCGACGCTGTGCCTCATCGCCCTCGGGCTGAACCTCCTCATCTCCTTCGGCCAGCGGATCCTCATCGCGCTCGGCAAGAACACGCTCGTCGTGCTGCTGAGCGGGCTGCAGACGCCGATCGTGCTGCTGGTGCTCTGGCTCACGATCTCGGCCGGGGCACAGGGCGGCTTCATCGCGGTCGCCTCGTACGCGGCGACGTTGACGATCAGCGTGATCGGGCTCGTGCTGGCAGCGCGGCACATCAATCCCACCCTCGGCGAAGCGGTGCGCGGAGCCCTCCGCCCGCGGGAGCGGGGCGAGAAGGTCTTCGACGTCGCGTGGCCCATGCTCATCCAGATGGTCGCGGTCCCCCTCGCCACCGCATCGGATCGTCTGGTTCTCAGCCACCTCGGTACCCTGTCGCAGCTGACGGAATACAGTCTCGCTGCGCAGATGTTCACGCCCCTTCTGGTCGTCGTCGCCACGGCGGGGATGTCGCTCTGGCCGGTGTTCGCGAAAGCGCGCAGCACGGGCTCCTCCAGCCCGCTCTCCCCCCAAGTGATGGCCTGGGGTTTTGCGGCGATGGGCATCATCGCGAGCGCGATCATGTGGAGTCTCTCCGGGCTGCTCTCCCAGCTGGCGTCGGGTGGCGCGATCACCGTGGGATGGCCGGTACTGCTCGCATTCAGCGTGTTCATCGTCGTCGACGCGGCTAAGCACCCGTTCGGCATGTATCTGACGGATGCCCCGGGACTTCGGTTCCAGGCCTACTTCACGTTGCTGCTGCTGCCAATCAATCTCGCGCTGACGATCGTGCTCACACCTCTGCTCGGGGCACCGGGCCCGCTGATCGGATCGATCGTCGGCGTGGTGGCGTGTCAACTTGTTCCCAATATCCTTCTGGTGCGGCGGCGCATGAGACGTGCGGATCTCGACAGAGCCGCCGCTGCCTCGAAGGGAAATGCATGAAGATCGCACAGGTCGGCGACTATTCGGTGTCGAACTGGGGCGACCAGCTCTACCCGGGGGCGAGCCGTCATCTGTTCCGCGAGCTCGGCGTCGATGTGAGCCCGTCGTATTTCGCGCCCCTTGCCGGCACCACGGCATCAGGAGAGCCCATCAGCCCGTACTCGGAGATCGGCCGCAGCGGGGCAGCCGCGGTACTCGTCGGCGGCGGTGACCTCATCCGCTTCGACACTCTCACCGTGGCGCTGGACCACATGTCGGTTCCGCACGAGCGGCGGCGAGGGCGCCTGCTGAAGTGGCGAGCCGAGTCCTTCGCCCGCCGACACCTGGCCGATGGCCCCGGTGCCTGGATGCCCACTCTCCCCTGGATCCCGGGAGCCCCGACGGCTCTCGTGTCGGTGGGGATCCACACCCCGCCCCCGACCTCCGAGGTGGCTCGTGCGTTCTCCCAGGTGAAGGCCGCTTGGGCACGCACGGCAAGCGGTGCGGAACAGCTCCGCACCGCCGGGGTCGATCCGGACAGCATCGTCCTCGCTCCCGACATGATCTTCGGCCTCGCAGAACTGATGCAGCCCGAGGCGGCCCGAACGCGCGGCGCGGCGCTCCTCTCCGAGCGCCTCGGCGTGGACGAGCCGGTCGCGATCTTCCATGCGGCGACCTTCCACGGATGGCCGCAGGCCCGAGTGGAGTCCGCACTGGTCGCATTGCGTGGCATTCCCACCGCCGTCCTCTCGCTGGGCGCCTACTCGGGCGAGGACCGGGTGCTCGCGGATGCCGCGCGTGCCGTCGGTGTGGGCGCACTGATCGGCCTCGACCCGGACGAGATCACCGCGGTTCTCGCGGCGGCGGGCGCCGTGTTCACGACGAGCATGCACGCGGCGATCGTCGCCGGATCCTTCGGCACGCCGGTCTTCGTACCCGGGGTCAAGAAGACCAGCGAGGCGTTCGCGGCGTGCCCCTCGCCGCCTCCCGTCGAGGGCGTCGACGAAGCGGACCTCGCTGGGGCGCTGCGCGCACGGCTGGGCAGTCGAACGCACCATGATCCCCGACCGAACGCACACGCGGCGACCGCGGCGATGCTCAGCGTCCTGCAGCGCCTCGGGATCGCCTAGCCGCGAGAGGGCCGACCGGTCGGCCGTGGCACGAGCCGATACCTCGTACCGCCGTCACCCTCTGCGACGTCCTTGGGGAGATGGGGCACCCCGGCGAGATATGCCGTCCCCTCTTCCTGGGCAACGTCCCACGAGTAGGTGCTCGCGACCTTCCGGCTCGCGTGAACCACGGCGAGCGCGTCGATCACCCCCATGCGCAGCCCCGCATCCTTCATCTGCTGCGCCCAATGGAAGTCCAGCCCCCACCCGTACCGGAGGTCGGCCGGGAAAGGCAGCAGGATCTGCATCGCATCACGCCGGATCAGCGTCACCGGTCCGATCTCCACGAAGTCCGTCATTCGAGCGACGGTCAGCAGCCGTCGCTTCGTCAACGGCCAGTTCGCGTTGCTCTGGCGGGTCTGGGCCGGCTGGGCGAGGGCGAGATCGAGGCGCTCGCATAATTCGATCGCGCGATCGAGGAACCCCCTCGGCATCACGACGTCGTCGTCGATGATCACGAGCCAGTCGGGATCGCCCATGTCGTCCGTGAGGACGTTCAGGTTCTGGAACTTGCCGGCGGTGAGGTGATCTGCCGCCGTGTCGTCGAGGAGTTCCCTGGGCGTGTCCCCCATCGCACCCAGACGCATCTCCACGTGATGCCGGCCCGCGCGCAGCTCACGGGCTGCGCTCGCGATCGGCTCCGGATCGCGGTAGATGCCGACGACCACGACGGATGACGGAGGCGTCCGGAACGTGAGACCGGCGAGCACACGCGCGTACGCGTCGTCCACCCGCTCGGCGACGCGCCGCGCCGCCCGCTTGATCCCATACCCCCGTGTCCGAATGCGCACACCCACCCCTTTCACCCTCTCGCCTGCACCCGCGCCATCACAGCTCTCCGGGCAGGGATGCCTGTCGATCGATCTCCGCGAGGGCCCGCTGCGCGCGGTCGCTGCGCTTCTCCGAGCGCGGGGCGTAGACCACGAGCGCGTGGAACAAGAATCGCACGAAGAAGGCGATCACGAGCGTCAGCGCGGTCGCGATGGCCGCGGACAGATGCCAGCCGCTGACCAGCACGGCCACGATCGGGATCCGGACCAGCGCTTCCGCATTGTTGAACGCGAACGACTTGGCGAAGCGCGACGCGAATCCGGATGCCTGGCCCGTCATGTCCGAGAAGACGAATCTCTCGAACATCAGGAAGTTCGCCACGATGGTGACCTCGGCGGCCACGACTGCGGCGACGACGTAGTTCACACCCCATCGGACGAGCACCCAGACGATCAGCACGTTCGCGATCGCGCCGAGGGCGCCGACGAGGGCGAACGCGGACATCTTCCCGAACCTCAGGGCCCCGAGTTGCGCGAGGAAATGCAGCCCCTGACGCATCGAGGCCTTCGACTCCCCTGCGAACCGCGTGGCGAAGTGGAACGGGATCTCCACGACGCGCAGCGGACGGCGAGCCAGGATCTCGAGGAGGATCTTGAACCCGCGGGGTTTCAGGGAGTCGTAATCGATCGCGCGACGATCGACGAGGAAGAACCCGGTCATCGGGTCGGACACGTTCTTCAACCGCACCGGGAACATCGCGCGCGTGAGCGTCGTGGAGGCGCGCGACACCAGGACACGCGTCCGGTCCGACAGCCCGTGTGCCGAACCGTCCCCCACATACCTCGACGCGACCACGACGTCTGCGTCGCCGGCATCCATCCGGGCGACCAGGTCGGGGATCGCCTCCGGCGGATGCTGAAGATCTCCGTCCATGACGATGCAGATGTCCGCGGAGGCGGCAGCCAGACCCTCCACGACCGCGCCGCCGAGGCCTCCGACGGGATCTGCGCGGTGGATGAGGCGCACGGGTATCGCGGAATCCGCCGCGACCTGCTGGATCCGCTCCGGAGTCTTGTCGCTGCTGTCGTCGACGAAGAGGATCTCGGTCTTCCACGGGCGGGTGGCGTGTGCGATGCGCGTGACGAGCTCAGCGATATTCGGAGCCTCGTTGTACGTCGGCACGATGACGGTGAGATCCACGCTTCCCCCGGAGCTGACTCGCGGAGACCCGACGCGCCCGCGCATGCGGCCGCTGCTCATGCCTCGCCCCCGCGACGCAGTCCCCACTCAGACTCTATCGAGTCGCCGGCCCTCCGGGCCAGTCGCGCCGCTCGCGCGGAGTCATCCGGCAGGCGGCGCGAGCAGCCGCAGCAGCGCGGCGGCATCGGCGTCGAGCTCCGCGAAGAGTGCGCGATGCGCTGCCCGACGCTCGCGGTGGAGGTCGGGGATGTCGAGGGGCGACGCCGCGGTCCTGCGTCGGCCGAAGATCCCTCGCGTGGCGGCAGCCGGGGGGATCGGTGCCCCGCGCCGCCCGTTCGAGAGGGCGACGAGCTCCGCCAATCCTCTGCCGCCTTCCAGCCCCGCGCCGCCGTCGACCGCGGCGAGGTGGATGAACTCCCGCACGGTGAAGGAGCGTCGTCGCGCTGCGGGGTCGAGCAGGGCGACGGCCGAGCGCTCAGCACCCGTCGCGGTGAGGATGAGACCGGCACGATCCACGTCGCCGCGCTTCAGGATGCGGGAGCGGTGAGCCTCCCCGCGTGCGGCGGCGAGCTCAGGGAGCCGGGCCATGGCGACGGAGCACATGGCGAGACCCGGGTCCGCGTGCGCCCCCCGGCTCACGACGTCGTACCCCGCGCCGGTGCGATCCAAGTCCGAACCGACGACGGCGGCGAGATACGCCGAACGGCACACATTCTGCGCGCAGACGAAAAGGATGCGGCTGGTCACGACCGCCCTCGGGGATGGTGGCACGGATCCACCCTACGGGCGACAGCGAGGCCATGGCCACGACTGTGCGGATCGCGTCTCCGACTCGGAAGAACCCGGCGGACCAGGCAGAATAGGCATGCGGAGTGCGTGCGCAACCCGCCCCGAACGAGACGAGGCACTGTGACTCTGCGCGAATACATCGCGTCGCTGCGAAAGTACTGGTTCGTGATCGTCGCGCTCGCAGCTCTCGGCGGCTTGGCCGGTTACGCCTACGCGCAGTTCCAGCCCGATCTCTACCGCTCGCAGTCGTCCGTGATGGTCATCCCGGCTCGGGGCGACAACACCAGTGAACTCGTCCAGGGCTCGAGCTACGTCCAGAACCTCGTTCAGACGTATGCCGTCGTCGCGACATCTCCGACCGTTCTGGAACCGGTCATCCGCTCGCTCGATCTGCAGACATCGCCGCAGGCGCTCGCGCAGACGATCTCGGTCGAGTCACCCCTCAACACCGTCGTCCTCAACATCTCCGTCGTCGCGCGAGAACCCGCTCTCGCGCAGCGCATCGCCGATGCCGTCGCCGAGGAGCTCGCCGGCGCCGTTCAGGACCTCTCCCCGCAGAATGCCGACAACAAGCCCGCCGTACGCGTGCAGACGATCTCCCCGGCGAAGATCGCGCAGTCTCCATTCTCGCCGAATGTGCGCCTGTTCGTCGGAGCGGGCGCCGTCATCGGGCTCCTCCTCGGTGTCGTGTTCGCGATCCTGCGCCGACTCCTCGCGACCCGAGTGGTCACGCGCGCCGACATCGCCGCGCAGACCGATACGCCCCTCCTGGGCGAGCTGTACCAGGCGGGTGCGGGCACGACACTCGCGACCGTCGTGCGGACCGCGCCGCGCGGCTCGGTCACCGAATCCGCCCGGAACATCGTCGCGAACCTCCGGTTCGCGAACGTCGACGGCGTCACGAAGGTGATCCTCGTCACGTCGGGGACGTCCGGCGAGGGGAAGTCGTCCGTCAGCGTGTCGATCGCGGAGATCATGGCGGAGCAGGGCGCACGTGTGCTGCTCATCGACGCCGATCTGCGTCGCGCGTCCATCGCCGAGCTCACCGGGCTCGAGGGAGCCGTCGGACTGACGACCGTCCTGCTCCGCGACGTGTCGGTCAGCGAGGCGATCCAGGAGTGGCAGCCGAACCTCGACGTCCTCACGAGCGGTGTGCTCCCGCCGAACCCCGTCCAGCTGCTCACCTCGGATCACCTGCGCCAGCTCATCGAATCCGTCCGTGACGAGTACGACTACGTCATCATCGACAGCGCACCTGTGCTCGCCGTGAGCGACCCCCTGTGGCTCGCCTCGACGACCGACGGCATGGTGGTCGTCACCCGGTCTCGCATGACGAAGCGCGAGGATCTGACCCGCACTCTCGCGACCCTCGAAGCGACGAGGGAACCGATCATCGGCATCATCCTCAACGGCGCCAAGCAGGTCGACCTGGGGCCCTACTACGAGAAGACACCCGAGAAGCGTCGGCGACGCGCGACCTCGAAGAAGGTAGAGACGAACGCGTGACCGCCGTCGGGGCCACCTCGCACAGGCGAGCCCCCGCGCCGGGCGTTCTCGCCTCGATCGCTCTCTTCGCCGGCGCCGCCGCACTGGCGATGCTCATGTCGCCGTCGGTGTCGCTCTGGACGGACGAAGCGGTCACCCTGTCGGCGGCGACGCGCACCCCGGAGCAGTTGTGGGCGCTGCTCCAGCGCATCGACGCCGTGCACGGCGTGTACTACGCGTTCATGAGCGGATGGATCCACGTCTTCGGCGACTCGCCTTTCGCCGTCAGACTGCCGAGCGCTCTCGCCGCAGGTGCGACCGCCCTCGGCATCCTGTCGCTCACGCGACTGATCGCCAGTGGAACCACGGCATGGCTTGCCGCGGTCGCCTGCGCGACGCTCCCGCGCGTCGCATGGGGCGGGATCGAGGCCCGGCCGTTCATCTTCTCCGCACTTGCGGCCACGTGGGCGACCTACCTCCTCGTCCGGGCCGTGCGATCCTCTGCTCCCCGCGCGTGGGCGGCCTACGGCCTGGTCGCAGCAGCGGGCGTCCTGATCAACATCTACGTCGTGCTGGTGATCGTCGCGCACGCCGCGACGGTCCTTCTGCTCCCCCGCACGCGTCGCACCCTTGCGGGCTTCGCCGTCGCCGCGGCCCTGGCGGTGGCCGTCACCACTCCCCTCCTGCTCCTCGCACGCTCGCAGCAGGGCCAGCTGGGGGGCCTCGGCGACCGGAACCCGCTCAGCATCGCCCGGAAGGTCCTCGTCAACCAGCTGTTCCTCGGCGAGACCCCGACGGCGGAGGCGGCTCCGGCGTGGTTCACTCGGGCCTGGCAGATCGGGGCAGTGGCCGCGGCAGCGATCGGTCTGTTCCTGATCACGCTGGCGGTCCTTCGGCGCACGGCGCCGGGCGACCGCAAGCGTGAGATCCTGGCGGTCGCGATGCCATGGCTCATCATCCCGACCGTGATCGTCGCCGGCTACGCCGTCGCCGTCGCGCCGCTCTACCAGCCCCGCTACCTGACGCTGGTAGCGCCGGCGGGGGCGATCCTGATCGCCGTCGGAGTCCGCACGATCCGCGCCCGCGCCGCGGCCATCGCTCTCGTCGCGGTCTACGTGGTGGCGATCGCTATCGTGTTCACCTCTCAGCGCATCCCCTTCGCCAAGTCGGGCAGCGACTGGTCCGCCGCCGCGCGCGTCGTGGAGTCGCAGGCCGACGCGGGCGACGCGATGTACTTCGCCCCCCGCGACACCGACGGCCCGTCCGGGACGGCGCACCTCACCTCGCGCCGCATCGCCTACGCCTACCCCGGGGCGTTCGTCGGACTCACCGACCTCACGCTCCAGGAGACCGGAGCACAGTCGGCCACGCTCGACGGCTCCTCCCGCGGACTGGACGAGGCGCTGCCCCTCCCGGATGGGACGCAGCGCGTGTGGGCCCTGTACAGCAAGAAGGGACCTCCCCTCGTGCGTACGGGATCGGATACGCTTCTGCGCGACGCCGGATACGTCGGCACGGTCGTGTGGGATGGCCCGTCGACCGTCGTCGTGGAGTACACCGCCGCGGAGTGACCCCCTCACCGCCGGCGGGCCGCTCGGCGCCGACGGTGTGAGAGTTGTCTCATCCGGTCGAGGCCGTCTGGTCGGCGCGCTTATGGTTTCACTGACCCTGAGGGCACACCCGACCGTGCCCCCCACCCACCGCATCGACCCGGATGCCCAGGTGCGATCATCCCCAATGACGCCGCACCGTCGAGCGGTGACTCCCTCCCCAGGAGCTGCACACGTGACTTCACCCTCTCGCCCTCACCGTTTCACCGCCGCACGATCACGGCGGTGGGTTTCGCGCATCACCATGGTCGTCGTCGCCGCGGTGGCGGCCGCGGTCCTGACTCCGCAGGCTGCGATGGCTGCCCCCACGGCCGTCTTCTCCGACGACTTCTCACGGACCGCGACGGGCGGGTGGGGTGCCGCACCGGCGGGCCGATACTCGGGGTCGTACGCAGCAGACGCGCTCTCCGTCGACGGCGGTTCTGCACGGCTGGCGATGAACGCCGGGACCTCCGTGTCGGTTCTGGCCGGGGACACCGGGGCGGGCGATGTCCGCGCCGATGTGGCTGTCCGCCTCGACCAGATCGCCGGCGGCACCTACTTCGCGTTCATCCTCCGCTATCAGCCCGACGGATCCGCGTACCGAGGCCGTCTCGAACTCGACGCCTCCGGCACACCCTCCCTGACGGTGTCGCGCCTGGACCGCGGAGCCGAGAAGCAGCTGTCGTCGGTGCGCCTCGACACTGCGATGACGTCCGGGCAGTGGTACACGCTGTCCTACTCGATCACCGGTCAATCGCCCGTCAGCATCCAGGCGCGACTGTCCCCGAAGGGCTCCTCCGAGGGTGCGCCGCAGCTGTCGGTCACCGACGCCGAGCACTCCCGGATCACGAGTTCCGGCAGGGTCGGCCTCTGGGGATACACATCGCGCAGCGCCGGCAAGAGCACGGTTCTCCGCCTCGATGATCTTGCGTACACCGACGCCGCATCCTCATTGTCGACCGCCGGCGGAGGGACGACTGCCCCGGCCCCCACGCCCACCCCGACCGCCACGCCCACCGCGACCCCCACCCCCACCGCGACCCCCACGGCCGCACCCACCACGGACCCCGGCACGGGGACGGGCACCGGAACCGGAACGGGCACCGGCACCGGTTCACCGTCACCCGCGACCTCCGGGAACGCCGGATCCGTCGACGTCGGACGTGCCACCTACGCGGCACCCAGCGGTGCGCTCTTCGTAGACCGGAGCGCGAGAAGTGAGGGATCAGGCTCGGCGTCCTCGCCCTTCGCGTCCGTGCAGAAGGCTGTCGACTCCGCCAAGGCGGGCGCGACGATCGTGATCCGCAAGGGCGTGTATCACGAAGCGGTCTCCATTCCTTCGAACAAGCCCCTGACCATCCAGGCGTACCCGAACGAAGCCGTCTGGTTCGATGGATCGACACCGGTGACGAACTGGTCGAAGTCGGGTTCGGTGTGGGTGAGCAGCGGGTGGACCGCGTCTTTCGACAGCTCGATGGGCGGAAAGGCGTCGATGTTCGTGAACAGCGCCTATCCGAACGCCAACAGGCCCGACCAGCTGTTCGTCGACGGTGTGGCCCTCCGGCAGGTCGCCACCGCGGCCCAGGTGGTCGCGGGCACGTTCGCCGTCGACGATGCCGCTGACAAGCTCATCCTCGGGACGAATCCGAGCGGGCGCGACGTGCGGGCGAGCGACCTGAGACAGGCCTTCGACGTCACGTCCAAGGACACGACGCTCCAGGGGTTCGGCGTGCGTCGGTACGCCACGACGTACGGCGCAACGGCCCAGGTCCGCATGCACAACACCGGTGCCGTCGTACGGAATCTCGTGATCGAGGACGGCGCCTACATCGGTCTCGCCGTGCAGAACGACGACAGCGTCGTCGACCACGTCACCGTGCGGCGCAACGGAATCATGGGGATCGGCGTCAATCAGGCGTACAACCTCGTCCTCAAGAACTCGGTCGTAACCGACAACAACGCCGAGCACTTCAACGACATCCCCGTCGCGGGCGGCATCAAGATCACGCGGTCGCGCAATGTCACCGTGTCGGGCAACGTCGTCAACAACAACGACGGCGGGGGCATCTGGTTCGATGAGAGCTGCTGGAATCTGAAGATCCTGGGCAACACGACGAACGACAACAGCTCCACCGGCATTCAGCTCGAGCTCTCGGACACCGCGATCATCGCGGGGAATGTCTCGACGGGGTCGCGCACCGGCATCCAGGTGATCGATACCGGAAATGTCCGGATCTACAACAACGAGTTCGGATCGAACGCCGACAACGGCGTTCGCCTGCGCCAGGATGAGCGTCGTTCTGCGACGCATTCCACGGGGCGCGACCCCCGCATGGGGATCGACCCCGCCGTGCCCTGGATCACCCGCAACATCACCATCAGCAACAACGTCTTCGGCGGCGGGGGGCGGTGGTCGATCCGCGCGAACGACTCCGCCACCAATCGGGCTGTCGACGGCTGGAATGTGGTGATCACGGGGAACCTGTTCAACAACAAGGCAGCCGGCGGGCCGACCATGGTCGCGTGGGGGCTCGGCGACAACAGCTCATTCGTCGGCTATCAGACGCCCGCAGAACTCAGCGCCGCGAAGAACAAGTCGTGGACGAACGCCATGACCTCCTCCGCCCTTCAGCTCGAGGACATGGGCGGGGCCATCGCGAAGGCGTCCTCGGTCGCCGTCGCCCTCCCCTCGGACATCGCCTCCGCGTGGGGGGTGAGCGCGAGCCAGCGGTTCGTCGGCGCCTCGCGTCGGTAGCCCGGGCTGGTAGCCCGGGCTGGGAGCCCGGGCTACCGACTTCCACGTCGAAGGAGTCGCCAAACTATAATCGGAGTCGGCCCAGACCTTCGATGCCTCTTCCCAGAGCACCCTCGCGGCGGACTCGGGCCCACAGATTTCGCCGACGTGATGGAGACCGCTGTGACCCGCGAAGAGCCTCGCCGTGTGCTCCTGTTGACGGCCACCGTGACGCCCCATCCGGAGATGGGCGCCCTGGCCGTCCGTGGCCCGGACGAGCGGTTCGAGCAGTACGTCGACGCATTCCGGTTTCTCGTCTCGTCCGGCGCCACCGCCCTCTTCGACAAGATCCTCGTCTGCGAGAACAGCGGCTTCGACCTCGCTCGCTTCGACGCGGCCTTCGCGGGGTCCGAAGCTGAGGTCGTCTATGTCCCCGTGAAGATGGACGACTCCGCGGGGAAGTACGGCCGCGGCTACTCGGAGATGCTGCTGATCGACACCGCCCTCGGGGAGGTCGGCGAGGTCGTCAGCGACGGGGATCGCGTCTGGAAGCTCACGGGGCGCTACCAGATCAAGAATCTCGCACGCGTCGTGGAGGCCTCCGACCCCGGTGCGGACGTTGTTGTGACGCTAAGGCGTTACCCCTCAAAATGGGCGGACCTCTATCTTTTCGGGTTCAACCGTCGCGCGTGGCAGTTGTTGTCCGCTCGAATCGATGACCTTCGCGCCGCGTCCGGGTCCGTCGTCATGTACGACCTGATCGATGGGCTCTCAGCACACGGACTCTCGGTCCGAGCGCGCCTCGGAGCCGAGCCTCATCTGACCGGCGTTCGCGGTCACGACCAGCGGGATTATGATTCACCCCGCCAACGGTTCAAGCGACGCGCGCGTCAGCTCCTTCACGTCGTCGCCCCCGGCCTGCGCGTCTGAGACCGTTCACGTGACGATCGACGAGCGCCGGCGGGGAGTCCGCACCTTGTGTGAGCGACTCACGGCGCCGCGAGCGGCGATATGAGCGAGGCGAGCGGAGGGCGCAGTCCCGCCCTCATCGATACACGTTCGGGGCGGTTCGAGACGGGCGCTGCGCTCGTCGCCGCAGTTCTGGTGGGTGTGGACGTGCCGCTGCCGTACAACACCCCACTCAGCATCGTCGTGGGCCTCGCTCTCCTCCCGGTGGTCCTCAACGGAGGTCGCCGCTATCGCTCCTTCGTCGCGTTGTGCATTCTCGTGTTCTCGACGGTCGGAACGGGACTGCTGATCGCGGAGTTCTCATCGGCCCCGAGCTCGACATCACTCGCGATCGCGCAATGCATGCGGGTTCTGAGCCTCGCCTTCGCCTTCGCCGTTCTTCTTTGGGCGCGTGGTCGCACCGGGGCACGGCGAATCATCCTCGCGTTCGCCACCGGCATGCTCGTCAGCGTCCCTATTGGTGGCATCCACCTGCTGAACCCGTGGAAGTTCGACCTCGGGCTCCCGCTGACGTTGATCGCGCTGTCACTGCCCTTCGTGTACCGGCGGCCGATCCCTCAGGCGGTGGTGGGGCTACTCTTGATCGCCGTCAACGCTGCCTTCAGCTCCCGCTCTGCGGCCGGCTTCCTCCTGATCGCCGTTGCCGTGTCGTTCACCATCACTCCCGCCGCCGACGGGGTCCGACGCGGACGCGCGTGGGTGGTGTTCCGCTATGCGCAGGTGGCTGCCGTCGCTGCGGGCGCATACTTCCTGCTGCAGGCCGCGATCCTGGACGGAATGCTGGGAGACGACCTCCAGGAGCGGACCCAGGCCCAGGTCGCGGCTTCGGGATCGGTCCTCACAGGCGGCAGGCCTGAGATGGGGGCCTCCGTTGCGCTCATCACGTCCAACCCGTGGGGATACGGTGCGGGGGCGATCCCGACACCGACGCAGATCCTCGTGGCGAAGAGCGGGATGGCACGCCTCGGATACGACCCGAACAACGGCTACGTCGAGCGATACATGTTCGGCACGTCCTTCGAGGTCCATTCGACGCTCGGTGATCTGTGGATCACCTTTGGGATCGTCGGCGCAGTGCTCGCGATCTTCTGCGTCATCGTGCTGCTGCGCGGAACCGGTCACGCGATGGCAACGGGCACGCTGTCCACCGTCGCCGTCTATCTCGTCATCCGCGGGGTATGGGACATGGCCTTCAGCCCCGTCTACACGTCCGTACTGCTCCTTCCCCTTGCACTCGCCGTCGTCGCCATACCCCGTCGCACCCTCGTCGACGACGTCGGAGTGCGCTGACCCCGCGGCCACAGGCCGCATACCCGTCGACGGTGTCACCTCTCCGCCTCGCCCCCGTCACGGTCGCCGCTGGCAATGGAGTCGGCCCCCACCCGGGGAGGGATGGGGCCGGTGGCCACTGGGAATAGAGTCGGCCCCCACCCCCGGAAGGGATGGGGGCCGACGTGCCACGAGAGGCTCAGCCGATCGTCGGATCGATCACAGTCACATCGGTGAAGGACACCGTGACGGGGTACGCTCCTGCGGAGCTCGGGACGAAGGTGTCCAGCCCCACGCCACCGGCCGCTTGCAGGGCCGCCGTCGTGTCCGTCTTCGTCAGCCGCCACGCGGTGGGCTCCGCATCTGCGGCCGTCCAGATCTTCGCAGCCAGCGATGTCGTGCCATTGCCCTTGACCTCGAATGCCATCGTGTAGACGGTTCCGGGGGTCAGGACGAGACCGGGGACATTCACGGCTGCGCCGAAGCTGGACTGGTTGCGGAAGATCGCGAGCCGCACGGTGCCATCGGCGGCGATGAGCGCACGGGCGTTGTAGTTGTCCGCTCCCACCTGTCGGCCGACCAGCGTGATCTGCTGTCCGCCCGCGATCTTGTCGACCGAGAAGGAAGCCACCACCCGTGTGTTGGAGCTCGAGGCGGCCGCGAGGTTCGCACGCAGTCCGGTGGAGGAGCGCACAGTCATCTTCCCGGCACCGTCGGCGACGGAGAACGACGACGCCGAGCCCGAGGCGATCGACCAGGATCCGCCGACATCGGCCTGACCCCATCCGTTCGCGACGGCCCGCTCGAACGCATCGCGTCCGATCACGTTGCTCACCACGACGATGACGACGTCCTGAGCGACGGAGCCGGTCGCTCCTGCGCCGTCGGTGACGGTGAGGGTCACGTGATACGTCCCCGCGCCGGCGTACGTGTGCGACGTCGTCGCCCCCGTACCCGTCTGACCGTCACCGAAGTCCCACGCGTACGACGCGACAGGACCCTCGGCATCCGCAGACCCCGACCCGTCGAACGACGCCCCCAGACCCGACACCGCCGACGTGAACGCCGCCGTCGGCGCCTGGTTGACCGGCGCCACCGTCACATCGTGCGACACCGACCCCGTCGCGCCGCCTCCGTCGGTCACCGTCAAGGTGATCGTGAAGGTGCCCGCTCCTGCGTAGGTGTGGGAGGCTGTCGCCCCGGATCCCGTCTGCCCGTCGCCGAAGTTCCACGCGTACGACGCGATCGGCCCCTCGGGGTCGGCGGAGGCGGCGGCATCGACCGACGCGCCCAGACCGGACACGGAGGACGTGAACGCTGCCGTCGGGGCCTGGTTCACCGGAGCCAGCGAGGCGATGACGGCGTTGGTCACCGTGCCGGTCGCACCCGCGCCGTCCGTGACGGTGAGCGTCACATGGAACGTGCCCGCTGCAGCATACGTGTGCGACGTCGTCGCGCCCGTGCCGGTCTGGCCGTCGCCGAAGTCCCACGCGTAGGACGCGACCGGACCCTCGGCGTCGGACGAACCGTTGCCGTCGAACGAACCGGCCAGGTGCGACATCGAGGATGTGAACATCGCGACCGGAGCCTGGTTCACAGGCGCCACGACGACGTCCTGCCCGACCGTGCCCGTCGCTCCTGCGCCGTCGGTGACGGTGAGGGTCACGTGATACGTCCCCGCGCCGGCGTACGTGTGCGACGTCGTCGCCCCCGTACCCGTCTGACCGTCACCGAAGTCCCACGCGTACGACGCGACAGGACCCTCGGCATCCGCAGACCCCGACCCGTCGAACGACGCCCCCAGACCCGACACCGCCGACGTAAACGCCGCCGTCGGCGCCTGGTTGACCGGCGCCACCGTCACATCGTGCGACACCGACCCCGTCGCGCCGCCTTCATCGGTCACCGTCAAGGTCACCGTGTAGGTGCCGGCGACTCCGTAGGTGTGCGACGGTGCGGCTCCCGTGCCGGTCTGCCCGTCACCGAAGTCCCACGCGTAGCCCGTGATGAGCCCCTCGGCATCCGACGACGCGGACCCATCGAAGGCTGCCACAAGACCTGCAGCCGACGAGGTGAAGCTCGCGACAGGCGCCTGGTTCACGGGCGCGATACCCGCTCCGAGCGTGAAGTGCGAGCCCACCTGGGCGGCCGTCAGCGCCTGCGGGTAGACCGCGACCTCGTCGACCGATCCGCGCCAGTACTGGTCGCCTTCCCACCCGCTGTCGCCGCCGACCCGCCAGTAGCCGGTGTAGTCCTGCGCCTGCGTGTTCGCACTCGAGGAGGCGAGGGCACCGTCGATGTACAGCTCCATGCCGTTGGAGGACATCTGAGCCACCACGTGATGCCACTTGTTGTCGTTCAGACCCGGGCCGCTCTGAATGATCTGAGCGCCGCCCGTCCACACACCGAACTTCACGGTGCCGTCCGGGGCCATGTAGACGTGCCGGTCGTAGTTGTTGCTCAGACCGGTCTGGGCGTTCCCGAAGCCGAGGATCTTCCCACCGGAGGTCGAGTTCGTCTTGAACCAGGTCTCCAATGCGAACGTCGTCGGGTTGCTGAAGGACGCGTCGCTCGAGATTCCGGTCTGCGTTCCCCCGCTGGGATTCAGCGTGATACCCGTGTTGGACACCCCGGACAGAGCGCCCGAGACTCCCTTCGTCACGTCGCCGTAGTACGTGCCCTGGTTGGCATCCAGCGCCGCGTCGAGAGCCTTCGTGGCACCGGCCGGCTCGCCCACGCGCCAGAACAGCGTGGGGGAGAGGCCGTACACGGCGGCGCCGTACGCGTCGCTCGGAGCGGGCGGAACCACAGACGTGCGCCCCGACTTGACCCAGTGGTCGTTGACCTGCGTGCGGCTGATGACCTTGTCGTACACGGCGACGTCGGAGATGGAGCCGCTGAGGTAGTTGCTCGATCCTGTGTTCGGCCAGCCGCCCACATTGTCGCCGCCCACGCGCCAGTACCCGGTATAGGGCTGCCCGCTTGTCGTGTCCGCGCGGCCATCGACGCGCTTGCCGTCGACGTACAGCGTCATGCCGTTCGACCCCATCGTGGCGACGACGTAGTGCCACTGACCGTCGTTGAAGCCCGCGGCCGAGCTGACGGTCCGCACGCCTCCCGGATAGACACCGAAGGTGATCCGGCCGTCGCCCGACATGTACACGTGCCGGTCGTAGCTCCCCGAGTCACCGGTCTTGGAATTGCCGAACCCGACGATCTTGCCTCCGGCGGTGCTCGTCGTGTTGACCCACGCCTCCACCGAGAAGGTATCGGGACCGGGCTGCGTGGTCTTCGATACGGCGAACGAGTTGGTCGAGCCGCCGAACGTCGTCGACTTGCTCGGCGTTGCGAGGTTCGGACCCGCCGCGCCGCGCGTGGCGGAGTTGACGATGAGGTCGCTGCCGTCAGCCCAGTTCGCCGCTGTCGTCGCGCTGGTGTCGGTGAGCGGCCAGTAGTTCACCGCTCCATCGGCGAGAACACCGAGGGCGTAGTCAGAGGCGGGCGTCGCGGAAGCGGTGACCGAGGTGTAGGCGCCCATCGCGGCGTTGCCGTCTGGGTCGATCGCACGGACCCGGTATTGATACGTCTTCCCTGCCTCCACCGTCTTGTCGACGAATCGCAGATCGGGGAGAGTCCAGAAGTTCGAGTCCGCCGTCGTCTCGTAGATCGGAGCCGCGGTGCCCTCCCGGTAGAGCTGGTAGGTCAGTCGCGTGTTGTCCCGATCCCAGTTCGCAGACCACGAGAGGCGCACTTCTCCGGCGCGGATGGACAGCGCGGTGACGGGGAAGCCTGTCCCGGTCAGACGCGGCCCGTCGGTGTCGGGCGCGATGCCCTTCTTGGCGAAGCGGACCAGGCCCTGCTGGGCGATGTTGTTGATCTTCAGGAACTCGCCGCCGTAGAGGACGTAGTCGTCGTTGGTGGCGATATCCCACGCCGCCTGGCTCTTGCCGGTGTAGCTGCCGACCTGCCAGTCCGGGAACCAGTTGAGGAGCGTGCCGGCCGGCTGGCCCGCGTAGGACTTGTAGCCGTAGATGTCCGGGGTGAGCGTGTTGCCCAGGTAGTCCTTCGAGAACGCGAGGGAGTGGTGGAACGTCCAGTTCGGGTTGGTCTGCGGGAATCCGCCGACGTTGCCGCAGTAGTGGTCGTGCGACGCGGAGTACACGACGCCCGAGCTCACCGCGACGGAGTAATCGTCACCGTGGCAGTCCTGAAGCCAGACGAGCGAACCGTCGCTCCAGTTCGCGCGGAAGACGCCCTCGAAGCCGTCCTCCGGCCCGCCGCCGAAGTCGTACCCGGTGCCGTAGACGCTGTCCCCGTCCGAGTACAGCGAGTACATGGCGGCCTTGGTTCCGGCGTTGCGGATGAGGCTGTTCACCGCCCACGGCACGGTGGCGCCACTGACAGCATCGAGCGCGGCCATGCCGCGCCCGGGGTTGGTCGAGCCGTTCGCGCTCTCGAACGAGCCCGCCACGACGACCTTCGAGCCCGACGGGTCGACGACGACCGCTCGAACTCCGTACCCCCCGGCGAGCGTCGCGGTGAAGGGCAGCGCCTTCGCCGTCGACGCGCTCACCGAGGCGATGCGGACGCGGGATGCGCCGCCGACATAGCTGAAGTCGCCGCCGAGCCAGACGGTCGTGCCCCGCACAGCGATGTCGCTGACGGGCCCGTTCGCCGCCGGGTTCCAGGGAAGGATGGCCCCCGTCGCCGCGTTGAACGCCGCGATGCGGCTCCGCGAGACGCCGGCGATCGTCGTGAACGTGCCGCCGACGTAGACCGTCGAGCCGTCCGGGGACGCGACGATCGACTTGATCGCCCCGTTCGCTCCCGGGTTCCACGAGGTCATCACCCCGGTGGACAGCGTGTAGGCCATCAGATTCGCGCGGGGAGACGTGTTCACCCCCGCAGCAGCACCCGCGGGGCGCGCGGTGGTGAATTCACCGCCGACGAAGACGGTGTTGCCCGCGATCGCCTGCGTCCACGCGACACCGTCGATCTGCGCCGTCGGCAGAGGCACGGACGTCACCGTCTCGGGCTCTCCCGGCGCGGTGGGAGTGGTGTCGGCGAAGGCAGGCGCCGCTGTCAGCCCCATCCCGGCCACGATGATGCCGGCGGCAGTAGCCGCGGCGAGAAGTTTTTTCAGTCGACCATTCGCGCGCCCACGGGCCGCACGACGATCGAACGCTGCAATAGAGCGCACGCTCATTCCCCAGTCTGCTCGCCCCCGCGAGCAACGATCTCAGACGCGCGAAGCGTCTGTCCCCAGATTCGCTGATCGTACCCTATCGGCAGTCGCAGCGGCAATCAGTTCTCGGGGATCGCTCCACGCCACGTGATCGCGGGCTCCCCGCCGCGGTAATCGACCACGAACGTCACGTCCGACCGACGATCGTCCGGGATGCGGAACAGGTAGACACCGGTCGCGGTCGCGCCCGGGTCGAGCGATCCGCTGAACGGAACGCCACCGGGCTGCTGGTAGGTCTCGGCAGGGTCGCGTTCTTCCCCCATGTACGCGCTCATCACGACGAGGTTGAGGTCGAGCGGCGTGTCCGCCGCATTGGTGATCTGCACCGTCACCCGTACGGCGGCGGCCTGTACGTCGCCGGGCACGACCACCTCACCCGTCACGCTCTCGAACTGCTGAAGGGTCACTTCCAGACCGGGGGCCTGACCCGGCTCATCCGGCGCCACCGGCGGGAGTTCGGGGAATGCCCCGGGATCTTCCGACGCGTTCGCGTCGGGTGCGTCGGACGTCTCCCCCGGCGTCGGGCTGCTGCTGCTCGGGGCGCTCCCCGAGGCGGACGAGCTCGGACCCGCAGGCGCCGAGGTCCCCGCCCCGTTCGAGGCGCCTCGCGCGGTCATGGCGGCGATCGCCCAGACGGCGAGCACGACCACGACGACGATCACCACACCGATCAGCCATCTCCGCCGGCCCGTACCGCTCGATACGCGTGTCTCCTGGTCGGCTGGCGCCCCGTTGTCGGCCATGATCTCCCCTTGCTGCCGCGGCGGGGTCCCCTCCCGCCGACGAGGCCGAGTGTAGCCCGTCCTCCTCGGAGCCCACCCGCGAGTCGCCCGCGGACCGCTCCGATACGATGACCGGGTTCCTCGCGCCGCGGGGAGATGGGGAAGATGCATGCCCGCGCGACATGACGGCGTCCCTCGCTACCTGGTGGTCCACCCGGGTGCCGAGCTGTACGGATCGGACCGCGTGATGCTGGAGAGCGTCATCGCCTTCGCCGCCGCCGGGGCAGACGTCACCGTGTCGCTCCCGGAGCGTGGCCCCCTCATCGAGCACCTCGTCGCCGGCGGTGCGACGGTCCGGATCGACCCTGCCCTCGTGCTGCGGAAGAGCCTCCTCCGCCCGCGCAACTGGCTCGCGTCGGCGCGCACGGCGATCCGCGCCCTCCGGGCATCTTCGCGGATCCTCCGAGAAGTCCGACCGGACGCCGTCTATGTGAGCACGATGACGCTGCCTCTGTGGACGCCGATCGCCCGCGCGCGGCGCATTCCCGCCGTCCTGCACCTGCACGAAGGGGAGCAGGGGGCGTCTCGTCTTGTGAAGTGGGTGATCTACGCACCGGCGCTGTCTGCGCGCCGCATCGTCGTCAACAGCGAATTCAGCCGCGGAGTCCTCGGGCAGGCGTTCCCCGCCCTCGCCCGCCGGGCGGAGATCATCTACAACGGCGTCGCGGGCCCGACGACGGTCACGCCGCCGCCGACGGATCTCGGCGCGGGCGTGCACCTCGTCTACATCGGGAGGCTGTCGCCCCGAAAGGGCCCGGACCTCATCGTCGAGGCTCTTGCGCGGCTGGACGACCCGCGCATCACCGCGGACCTCGTCGGCGCAGTCTTCCGCGGTTACGAGTGGTACGAACAAGAGCTGCGCGAGCTGATCGACGAGCGCGGCCTGTCCGGCCGGGTGCGTCTCGCCGGATTCCACGCCGACGTCTGGGGAGCCGTCGATCAGGCGCAGTTCGTCATCGTGCCGTCGCGTCTCGACGAACCCTTCGGCAACACCGCCGTGGAGGGAACACTCGCTCAGCGCGTCGTGATCGTCAGCGACACGAGCGGGCTGCGCGAAGCGACCGACGGCGTCGCGACCGCCATCCGTTTCGCGCCCGGCGACGTCGATGCGCTCGTGCGGGCGATCCGCGCGGCGATGGATGACTGGGAACAGCTCGCGCCGCGACTGGCGGACGAGGCGACCGCGGCGGCCGCTCGATTCTCTCCGGAGAACTACCGCCGCACGATCGCGTCGACGATGGCGCAGATCACCGGTCGCTGAGCGCGTCGCGATCGAGCGCGCGCATCTCGCGGAACCACTTCACCGCGGCGAGCACCAGGAAGCCGCTGCACAGAAGGAAGACGACGCCGTAGGCGGCGAGAAAGAGCTCCGGCGCGCCCCACAGCACGAACACCAGGCAGAGGATGCCGAAATCCGTCGGCAGGAGCAGCAGCGACCGGCGCAGAGTGCCCCCGCCACGATGGTGTGTGGACGCGACGCCGCGCTTTCCCTTCAGCAGGTCGTTCAGCAGCATCCCGAAGAATGTGACCACCGCCACGACGCTGAATCCGATGGGGATCAGCAGCCACGGCGAGGCGAGGTCGGAGAATCGGAACAGGCCGACGAGCACCGCCAGGTGGAGGCTCGCGATCTTGATCGCGTCGACGAAGTGGTCGAGCCACTCGCCCGCAACCGTCCCGCCGCCCTGCAACCGGGCCAGCTGTCCGTCGGCTGAATCCCACGCGTAGCCGATCACGAGCAGGAGGGCGATCGCGAGACCGAGCATCGGCGTCGGCGGAGCGAGGCACAGCAGCGCGATGCCGCTGAACGTGAACACCGCGCTGATGACGGTGACAGCGTTCGGGCTGAGACCCCACACGTACGCCGTGGCGGCGAGAACCCGTCCGAGGCGTCGGTTCACATACACCGAGTACGCGGGCGCGCCTCGCGCATGACCCTTCTGCGCCGCTCCCAGACGTCGCAGCGCATCCGACCAGCTCTCGCCCATTCGCCCCCCATTCAGCCGCGCGACCCGTCTTCGCCGTCCCCCAGGGAGAGCGCGCATCGAGGTCAGGCTAGTACGAGACCGCACCAGGTCTCGCACCGAGCCGCGCGCGGAACCGGTGGGAGCAAGCTCACTAGACTGCGAGGCCGGGCCTGCATTCAGAGGGCGCAGACGCGAGCCGCGTCGCGCGGGGGTGCAGGCGCAGGGGCAAGGAAGGGCTGCAGTGGACACCTCGCATGACGGCGACATCACCGTGGCCGTGACGACATTCCGGCGGCCGGAGGCGCTCGCGTCCGGCCTCCCTCACGTCCTGACGCAAGTCGAGGCATCCGGATACCGCGTGCACCTCCTCGTCGTCGACAACGATCGATCCCCGTCCGCTCGGGAGTACGTGACGGCGCTCTCCCCGCACATCCGATACCTTCACGAGCCTCGCCCGGGCGTATCCGCGGCGCGGAACGCGGCACTGGATGCCGCGGCCGGGTCGGCGGCGCTCATCTTCCTCGACGATGACACTCGCCCGGTTCCCGGATGGCTGGACGCGATGATCGATCTCTGGGCCGCGCACCGCCCCGCCGCCGTCACGGGCTCGGTCACCTTCACGTTCGACTCCGCAGCCGAGGAGCGGACCGCTCGGGAGTGGGGAGAGTTCGACGACACCCATCGCTCGACAGGATCGCGGTGCGTGAGCGCCGCCAGCCGGAACCTGCTCCTCGACCCGGGCTTCCTGATGGAGCACGGCATCCGCTTCGACGAGCGGCTCGGGCTGGTGGGCGGCGAGGACACGCTGCTGACGCGGGAGGTCGTCGCCGCGGGGGGACGGATCCTCTGGTGCGACGAGGCACGGGTCATCGAACACGTGCCGGCCTCCCGCGTGGATCGTTCATGGATCCTTCGGCGCGCTTACCGGAGCGGGGGCTCGTGGGCATATGCCCTTCTCCGTACCTCGACCCGGGCCGGCCGCGCGCGGTGGCGCCTCGCCGCTCGCGCCGTCGCCCTCATGGGTGTCCGCGCCGTGTCGGCCGGAGTCCGCGTGACGATCGGTCACCGCACCGCCGCCCGACACGCGTGGCGTGACGCGGCCGCTCAGGCGGGCGTGCTCGCGATCTGTCTCGGTGCGCGCGGCATGCGCGAGTACGGGCGCGCGTCGTGATCGAGAACACCCCGCCAGCGCAGCGCCGTCCGATCCGAGCGGGTGAGCGGTGGGACCTCGGATTCCCTGCCGAGCGTTCGATCACGCAGTGGGAGAGGCGCCACGAGGCCGGCGAGGTGCCCGGACGCTGGCCCTACGGGCTGGACGCCCTGTCGGCATTCGCCGATGTCCGGCCGATCGACCTCCGCGAGCCGGGGCTCCTGTCCAAAGCACGATCGCGGGCGGGCCTCGGCATCCGACCCGTATCCGATGCCGTCGGGATCACATGGGACGAGAACGCGGCCTGGCGCATGTCCATCGTCGCGCCGCACGCGTCGCGGGCCACGGGAGTGATCTGGCTGACCGACACGGCTGCCCGAGGCGGCGAGGTCGGCGGCCTCGCCCGCGTGCTCGCCGGATGCGATGTGCTCTGGGCGCTGAGCGAGGCGCAGCTCGAACCGCTGTCGTCGCTCGTTCCGGGACCCCGCTGCGAGTACGTGCGATTCGCCATCGACCACGAGTTCTTCACCCCGCAGCCCCTCCCCCCGGTTCTCCGCGTGGTCAGCGTGGGAGGCGACCGCGACCGCGACACCGCTGCGCTCTTCCGTGCGTTCGAGATCATCCGCGAACGGATGCCGCACGTCGAACTCGTGGCGCAGACGACCTCAACGCTGCCGCCGCCGCCCGGAGTCACGATCGTCAGGCACCTCCCCCACGCACGTCTGCGCGACCTCTACGCGTCCGCGACCGTCGTCATGATCGCCACTCACGCCAACCTGCACGTCTCCGGCATGACCGTGTCCTTGGAGGCGATGGCGACCGGGCGGCCCGTCACCATCACGAGAACCCCCGGCATGGAGGACTACGTGGAGGAGGGCCGCACGGGACTGCTGAGCCCGGTCGACGATCCGGATGCGCTTGCGGCGCATACGATCGATCTCTTGAGCGATCCGGAGCGCGTCGCCGCGATGGGCGCCGCGGCGCGCACCGTGGTGGAGTCCCGGTTCACGCCCGCCCATATGGCGGCGCAGATCGCGCGAATCGTCTCCGGTCTCTGACGGCCTGACGCTACGACCCGGACCGAGGTCCACGAACGCCGCGTCGGCCGTCTCGCAGCCCCCGCGCCAGGGCGCGCCAGGGTGCGATCGAGGTCAGCAGCTGTCGTCGACCACCCTGGAGCACGATGCCCCAGGAGACGCGCAGAGCCGTGCGGCGCCACCGCCGCTGGGCGGTCGGGTCGAGACGCAGCCGGGCGAACAGCAGGCGATTTCGGATGTTGTAGTAGTAGTAGATCTCCGATTTGGCCCGCGCGGAGTGGGCCTGATCGTGGGTCCCGCCCTCGTCGTGGACCGCGGCGACGTCATCGAGCACGCGCAGCGCCCCTCCGGCCTCGCGGATCCGATCCGACAGATCCACATCCTCCCAGTAGAGGAAGTAGTCGTCGGCGTACCCGCCGACCCGGCGCCACAGCGCGCGCGAGATGGCGAAACAGGCGCCGGTCAGCCAGAACAGCCGTGGACGGCCCGCGTGGGATGCACGGTGGCGCACCCCGGCGATCGAGCCGTCGTCGAGATACATGTCCGAACCCTCGCTCCACAGCGAACCGTCGGGCTTCCTGATGGTCGGTGCCACCAGTGCATCCTCTGCGGCGGCCGCCTCCACCAGAGCGCGCGCCGCCCCGGCGTCCAACGTCGCGTCGGGGTTCACCACCAGGAGGACATCCGCCCCGCGCGCGAAGGCGAGGTCGGCCCCTCGGTTCACACCGCCGCCGAATCCGAGATTCTCATCGAGCAGGAGAGGCGTCCAGCCGTGGCGCTCACAGACCGACGCGACCCGCGCCGCCTCGGCATCCGAACTGAAGCAGTCGACGATGATCACGTCGATACCGTGCTCGGCCGCATCCCATCCGGCGAAGTTCTGCTCGACCAGGGCGGCGGATCCGTACGAGACGACGACCATCGCCGCCCCCGCTCCCCGCCCCATGCCGCCAGCCTAGGACACCGACGTGTCCGCTACGCTTGGCGGGTCGTCGCGGGGTGCGGATCGCGCGCCGGGAATCGGGGGGGGCCGGATGGAGCGCGAGATCGTCGTGGCGATCCCCACGTTCCACCGGGAGGGGTCCCTCTCCCGGCTGCTGGGAGAGATAGTCCCCCACGCGACCGCGACGAACGCGCGCGTCCTCGTCATCGACAACGACCCCGCCGGCTCCGCGCGGGAGGTGGCGGCGAGGGCCGGCGTCGACCACGTCATCGAACCCGGCCGCGGCCTCGCCGCCGTGCGCAACCGCGCCCTGGACGAGGCCGGCGGCGCACGCGCCCTCGTCTTCATCGACGACGACGAGCTGCCGGCACCCGATTGGCTGCCCACCCTCGTCGCCCGCTGGCGCGAGACCGGCGCCGCTGCGGTGTCCGGTCGAGTGGAGACCCGCTTCCCGGATGGATGGCACGACCCGTGGATCGAGGAGGGCGGCTTCTTCCGAAGGGTGCGCTTCGCCGACGGCGCTCTCCAGCACAGCGCACCGACGAACAACCTTCTCCTCGACCTGGACGCCGTCCGACGACGGGGGGTGCGCTTCGACGCCGCGTTCGGGCTCTCCGGGGGTGAGGACATCCACTTCACCAAACGCCTCGTCGCCGCGGGCGAGGAGATCGTGTCATGCCCTGATGCGCTCGTGTACGACGTCGTCGATCCCGCACGACTGACTCGCGGCTGGGTTCTGCGCCGCGCGTACCGCGTCGGCATCAGCACCGTCCACACCGATGTCGCGGCGAAAACCCACGCCCGCGGGCGTCTCGCCGCGCGCGTGCGCGGCCTCGTCGGGGGCGGAGCACGGGCAGCCGTCGGCGGATGCCGATGGTTCTTCGGCATCCTCACCCGATCCCCGCGCCACGACGCGCGGGGTGCCCGCGCCGCGTGGCGCGGGCTGGGGATGATGGTCGGATCCGTGGGCGGGAGCTACCAGGAGTACAGCCGCCGCTGACACCGGCGCGAATGTGCGATACCCTCCGAGAAGGACTGTGGGAGTCCTTGCCGGGTCGGGGGACTCGGCAGTATCTCGGGGACGTCGTCATGATGTCCTCAAGAGTCAGCTGCTGGGGGGCAAATGACTGTACGAATCGGCTATGCCGCGGGGGCGTTCGATCTTTTCCACATCGGGCACCTCAACGTGCTGCGTCACGCGAAGGAGCAGTGCGACTTCCTCATCGCGGGCGTGGTGAGCGACGAGATGCTCCGCACGGTGAAGGGCGTCGAGCCGTTCGTCCCGACTCTCGAGCGGGCGGAGATCGTGCGCGGGATCCGCTACGTCGATGACGTCCACATCGAGACGGTGCCCGACAAGGTCGACGTCTGGCGTGACGTGCGCTTCACGCACTTTTTCAAGGGCGACGACTGGCGGGGCACCGAGAAGGGCGTCCGCCTCGAGAACGAGTTCGCCGCGGTCGGCGTCGAGGTCGTGTACTTCCCGTACACGGCGCACACGTCCAGCACGCAGCTGCGCCGGGCGCTGGATGCCGCGGCGGCGGCCGGCGAGGAGCGCCTGGCCGCGATGGCGGAGTCGGCGTGAAGGCGTGCGGCGAGAGGTGATGACCGAGCCGGTCGATCTCTTCGTCGGTCAGACCATCGCCCTTCTCCCCATCCTCTCCGACCCCGATCCCGATCCGGATCGGCGATACCAGCTGCAGCTGCTCTTCCCCCGCGCCGTCGGGCAGGCCGTCACCCCTCCTCGCCGTTCCCCCCGCCCTCGCGTCTACTCCGTGATCTGGGACGGCAGGGGCGAGGGCGTCCTCACCGCCGGAGGCAAAGACATCGACGTCACCCTGCTCCCCCTCGATGTCGACACCCCGCCCGAAGCGACCGCGTTCCTCGTCGTGGCCCTCTCCGGGCGGGCCCTCCGCGTCAAAGGCATCGCCGAGGGCAGATCGGCGCGGTGAGACCCGCCCCGCACTCCTCGTGCGGTACGGCCGTAATCACCGCGCAACCGGCGATTTCACCCCTAGGATGTCATCGGCGCGGGGAGCGCCGCTGACCCGGGGGACGACATGGGTGACATCGATCTGCGCGAGGCACGGCGCGTCCGCACACTGACCGTCGGGGTGGCGCTCGCGACATCCGCCGTCATCCTCGCATCGTGTGCGAGCGGGACCGTCGACGGGGCCGTTCCCGATGCAGGGCAGAGCACGAACCCTTCGGCCTCGACGCCGACCCCGACGCCCGAGTCGCCCGCTCAGAAGCTCCTCGCCGCCCACGCCGGCACGCCCGGCGCGTGCGCGGTCTCCTTCGTCCTGGACGGCATGACGGTCGACCCTCAGCTCCAGATCCAGGATCGCCTGTACGACCGTCTGCCGATCCCCCGCGCCGAGGGGCGCGCCTTCGCCGGCTGGTACCCCGACGCAGCGTCCGCAGCCGCGGCATCCGCCGACCCCACGACGGGCGCGGCGAACCCCGCCGTGCGCGTCAACGGGTCGGACCTCGTGACGTGCACCGACCAGCAGCAGACCCTGTACGGGGCATGGACGCCGACCGCCGCGGCGGCCGCGGTCGGCGCGCGCATCCCGATCCTCATGTACCACCAGTTCACCGACAAGCCCGGCGGCGAAGAGGGGTGGCTGCGCGGGAACTACTCCTACATCGAGGACTACCGCGCCACGATGCAGTACATCAAGGATGCCGCGTTCTACCTCCCCACGTGGGACGAGCTGAACGCGTTCATCGATGGAGCGCTGTACCTCCCCGACCACGCGGTCATCATCACCGATGACGACGCCGACCCGACGTGGCTGACCATGGCCTCGCCGATCAACGAGCAGCTCCAGGTCATGGTGACCTCGTTCGACATCACCGGTGACGGCGTCGCGACCCAGAACCCGTTCGTCCTGCCGCGATCGCACACCAACAACATGCACAGCGCGGGCGCCAACGGGAAGGGGCTGATGGTGAACCTGTCCCCCGAGGAGATCGCCGCGGACATGCAGGCGTCCGCCGCAGCCCTGGAGACGATCGGGGTGAGTGCGGATGCCGCGCACGAGGTCATGGCCTACCCCTACGGCCACAATGACGAGCGCTCCCACGAGGGGCTCCGCCAGGCCGGCTTCCAGCTCGCGCGCACGATCGAGCAGGGCTACGTGGAGATCGGCGCCGACAAGCTGACCCTCCCCTGCATCCGCGTCAACTTCGGGATGGGCGTCGCCGATGTGAAGGGCCAGATCGGCTGATTTCGCTCATCGACGCTGCATAGCGAACTGACAGGTCGCACTCGGCACTTGCGAAGGTGCCCCCCGCTACGCTGAAGGGTCCCATCCCGCCGGCGAAACGCGAGCCCCATGGATCTCACGGTCATCGTGCCGACCTTCAACGAAGGCCCGAACGTCGCGGAGCTCATCCGCCGCGTCGGCGCCTCGCTCTCAGGTCGATCGTTCGAAATCCTCTTCGTGGACGACTCCACCGACGACACCCCCGACCTGATCCGCCAGGCCGCGGATGCCGCCGACTTCCCCGTCCGGCTCATCCACCGTGACCAGCCGAGCGCGGGTCTGGGCGGCGCGGTCGTCGACGGCTTCCACGCGGCATCCTCGCGGTGGTGCCTCGTGATGGACGGCGATCTGCAGCACCCGCCCGAGGACATCCCCCGGATGCTCGATCGGGCCGCCGGAGGCGACGTCGACATCGTGGTGGCATCCCGCTATGTGGCCGGCGGCACCGCGGGCGGCCTCGCGAACGCCACCCGCACGGCGGTCTCGCGCGCCTCGACCCTCGTCACGAAGTCGATGTTCCCGCGCAAGCTCAACGGCACGACCGACCCGATGACGGGATTCTTCCTCGTCGACCGCGAGGCGATCGAACTCGGCGCGCTCCGCCCGCGCGGGTTCAAGATCCTCCTCGAGATCCTCGCGCGCCGCCAGCTCCGGATCGGCGAAGTGCCCTTCGCCTTCGCCTCGCGCTACGCGGGCGAGTCGAAGGCCAGCTTCGCGCAGGGCATGCGCTTCCTCACCCAGCTCGCGATGCTGCGCTTCGGCCGCATGTCGGCATTCGCCCTCGTCGGCGGCGTCGGCGCAGTCGCGAACCTCGTCATCATGTGGGGCCTCATCCGCCTCGGCATGGACTACCTGCCCGCCGCGATCGTCGCGAGCGAAGTCACGATCATCGGCAACTTCCTCCTGCTGGAGTACCTGGTCTTCGCCGACATGCGCGCCGAGTCCGGCCAGATGCGGGTCCGCTTCATCAAATCGTTCGCGTTCAACAACGCAGAGGCGATCATCCGCATCCCGATCCTCGCCCTCCTCGTCCAGAGCGCCCACATCCCGAGCGTCCTGGCCGCCGCGATCACCCTCGCCGCCGCCTTCGTCGTCCGCTTCGTGTACCACGCGCTGTTCGTCTACGCGCCGAAGCGCGTCGCGCAAACGGCCGTGAAGCCGCCCGTCGCCGAGGCGACCGGACGTACGCTGGGATCATGACGACCCCGACGGACTCCACCCTCACGATGTTCGGCGCCGAGTGGTGCCGCGACTGCCGACGCACGAAGGCGCAGCTGGACGGCCTCGGCATCGCCTACACGTACGTCGATCTCGACGCCGACCCGGCCGCCGCCGAGGTCGCGCGGGAGATCTCGGGCCGCACGAACATCCCCGTCGTCGTCTACCCCGACGCGACGCACCACGTCGAGCCGTCCAACGACGACGTCGCGGCGAAGCTGCGCGAACTCGCCCTGATCTGACGCGCCGCGCGCCGACGCGATCTCGCGCGTCGGGTGAGCTGGCGCGCCGCGCGTCCGCGGCACCCGGTCGCACACCGGGTGACACCGGATGCCGCGGACGTAGAATGACCTCTGCCACCCGAAGGAGAGTGTCATGACCACTGTCACAGGCCCCGCCGGCGCGAATGCCGATCCCCCCGACGAGACCCTTCCGGATGGCATCCGCGCCGCGCTCGACGCGGCGATCGAGGACCTTCAGACCGGCGCGCGCACCTGGAGCCTGCTGACCCTCGGCCAGCGACGCACCCTGATGCAGCGACTGCGCGTCGCCACGGCCGCCGTCGCGGAGGAATGGGCCGACACCGCCGCGACGTCGAAGGGCCTGGCGCCCGGGCATCCGCTCCGCGGCGAGGAGTGGCTCTCCGGGCCGTATGCCGCGCTGGTCGCGCTCGACGCGTACGCCGACACGCTCGCCGCGCTGGCCGCCGGCCGATCGCCCATCGCGGGGCTGAGGACCGGCACCGCCCCCGACTCCGCCCGAGAGGGCGACCGCGTGGTCCTCCACACCTCCCCCCTGACCGCGACCGACCGGCTGCTGCTCTCGGGCTACCGCACCGAGGTGTGGCTGCAGCCGGGGGTCACCCTCGACGAGGCCCGGCGCGAAGCGGGGCTCGGCCAGCGGCATCCGACCGAATCGGGCGGTGTCGGACTCGTGCTCGGCGCGGGCAACATCACCTCGATCCCGTTCCTCGACGTGATGTACGAGCTGCTGGCGTTCAACCGCGTCGCCGTGCTGAAGGTCAATCCGACCCAGGACGCCCTGGTCCCGGTCTTCGAGCGCGCGCTCGCCCCGCTGATCGAGCCGGGGTTCCTGCGGATCGTGCGCGGCGGCGGCGACGTGGGCGCCTACCTCACGCGGCATCCGTCGATCTCGCATGTGCACATCACGGGGTCTGAAGCGACCTTCCGCGCGATCGTCCCCTCCCTCTCCGTGCCGATCACGGCCGAACTCGGCGGAGTCTCGCCGATCATCGTGGTGCCGGGCGAGTGGTCGCGCGCCGATCTGCGCTTCCAGGCCGAGCACATCGTGACGATGCGCCTGCACAACAGCGGGCACAACTGCATCGCGGGACAGGTCGTGCTGCTGTCGCAGGACTGGCCGCAGCGAGCCCAGTTCCTCGCCGAGCTGAGGGACGCCTACGATCGTGCACCGCAGCGCCCTGTCTGGTACCCGAACAGCGACCGCAAGATGGATGCCGCCCGGAAGGCCTACCCGGACGCCGTCTGGAGCGGCGGCGCCGGCGACGGGGGAACCCGCGCCCTCATCGAGACGCCGGCGGCAGGGGCATCCGCCCTCGAGACCACCGAGTACTTCGCTCCCGTGCTCGGCGTGGTCCCGCTGCCCGGCAACGGCCAGGAGTTCCTCGATACGGCCGTCGCGCACGCGAACGAGCGGCTCACCGGAACGCTGGGGGCGAACGTGCTGATCGACCCCCGGACGCAGGATGCCCTGGGTGCGGGCTTCGACCGCGCCATGGCCGACCTGCACTACGGCACCGTCGCGATCAACTCCTGGACGGCCTTCGGCTTCCTCACCCCGACCGCGACCTGGGGCGCCTACCCGGGCGGCACGATCGATGACGCGCCGAGCGGCATCGGGGTCGTGCACAACGCGTTCCTCCTCGACCGTGTCGAGCGCACCGTCGTGCACGGGCCGTTCCGCCCGTTCCCGCGCTCGGCGTCGTCCGCCCTCCGCGGACACGGCCTGTCGGTGCTGCCCAAGCCGCCGTGGTTCGTGACCTCGCGCACGGGCGCCGCGGTCTGCGAAGGGTTCACGCGATTCCGCATGGACGGCGACGGGGCGGCCATGGGCGTCACCCTCGTCAAGGCGTTCCGCGCGTGAGCCGTCGCTCTCTGCCTCGTCCCCGGCGCGGCGGCACGGGGGACGCGCTCGACGCCGACTACATCGTCGTCGGAGCGGGCTCGGCGGGTGCCGCGGTCGCCGCGCGGCTGAGCGAGGATCCGTCGGTGTCGGTGCTGCTGCTCGAGGCGGGGCCGGTCGACCGTGCGCTCGAGCTGCACGTGCCCGCGGCGTTCTCGAAGCTCTTCCGCGGGCGCTACGACTGGAACTACGACACGGTCCCCCAGCCCGCGCTCGAGGGGCGCACGGTGTACTGGCCGCGCGGCAAGACGCTCGGCGGCTCGTCGTCGCTGAACGCGATGATGTGGGTGCGCGGCTTCGCGGGCGACTACGACGAGTGGGCGCAGACCGCCGGCGACACCTGGTCCTGGCGGGCACTGGCCCCGTACATCCTGCGGGTGGAGGACACCGAGGATGCGGCGGACGCGGCGCTCGGCCGCGGCGGACCGCAGCGCGTGGAGCCCCAGCGCGACCCGCGGCCGCACACCGCGGCGTTCCTCGACGCGGCACGCGAGCTGGGGCATCCCGTCACCACCGCGAATCTGCCGACGGGCCAGGGGTTCTCGCAGACCATGGTCTCGCAGCGTCGCGGCGGCCGCGCGTCGACGGCCGACGCGTACCTGCGCCCCGCTCGTCGTCGGCGGAACCTGCGCGTGATCACGGACGCCCTCGTGCGCCGGGTGACCTTCGACACCGGAGCGGGCGCCGGGCCGGAGCACAGCACGATCCCCGAGCCCGGCACGGTCCCCGAGCCCGGCTCGGTCCCCGAGTTCGTCGAGGGGTCGCCCCGTGCCACCGGGGTGTACGTCGAGATCGACGGCGTCACGCGGCACGCGCGCGCCCGCCGCGAGGTGATCCTCAGCGGCGGCGCGATCAACACGCCGCCGCTGCTGATGCTGAGCGGCATCGGCCCCGCGGCCCACCTCGCCGCGCACGGCATTCCGGTGCTCGTCGACGCGCCGGACGTGGGCGAGAACCTGCAGGACCATCTCGTCGCGGGGCTCGCGCCCGCGGCATCCCCGGGCACGCTCTTCGGCGCCGAGCGGATCGGCGAGCTGGGCCGCTACCTCACCTCGCGCCGCGGCATGCTGACCTCGAACGTCGCCGAGGCGTACGGCTTCGTGCGGACGGACGTGGCCGATGAGACCGGCGCGCCCGAGGACCTCCCCGACATCGAGATCATCTTCGCCGCGGCGCCCTACGTCGGCGAAGGCCTGGTGCCGCTGCCCGCGGAGGGCATCACGGTGGGGGCGATCCTGCTGCGGCCGCGCAGCCGCGGGACGATCCGGCTCGCGTCCGCCGACCCGACCGCCCCGGCGGTGATCGACCCGGGCTACCTCGCCGACTCGGAGGGCATCGACGCCCGCACGCTCCTCGCCGGTCTCGCCGAGTGCGAGCGGTTCATCGCGACGGCGGCGCTCGGCGCGATCACGACCGGCGGCTGGGTGCAGCCCTCCGGCGGCGAGGCGATGTCCGCCGCCGAACGGGCCGAGACGTCGATGCGCCGCTATTCGCACACCCTGTACCACCCGGTCGGCACCGCGAGGATGGGGCTCGACGAGGCATCCGTCGTCGATCCGGACCTGCGGGTGCGGGGTGTGCGCGGCCTCCGGGTCGCGGATGCCTCGGTCATGCCGACGGTCATCCGCGGGCACACGAACGCCCCCGCGATCGTCATCGGGGAGCGCGCCGCCGGCCTGATCCGCGGGGCCTGATCCGCGGGCTCTGATCCGCGGGCGGTGTCCGAAACACCACTGATCGGGCGGGGGTCCGACGGCGGGCGCGCGCACCTCCGCCCCCCCGACGCAGGAACGGCCCCGACCCGCCGCCAGGGCTCAGGTCGGGGCCGCTCCGCGCGAGTCGGAGACCGGTGGGGTCAGCGGCCGGTGCGGCGCTGTCCGCCGTTCTGACGAACGACCGATCCGACGCCGAGCTTGCCACCGGCGCCGCCGGCGCCGCCCGAGTGCGAGGCGCGGCGACCCGCGGTGCGCGGGTTGCCGGATGCCGGGGCAGCGCCGTGGCCCTGGGCCGGTCGCTGCTCGCGGGAGC
>NZ_JAFLHG010000007.1 GCF_018717645.1 Microbacterium flavum | reverse complement strand
TCCACGGCTACCTCGGCGACGTCCCGCCGGCCGAGTTCGAGGAGACGTTCTATGCTGGCCAAACCACCACCGATCAGCTGGTGGGAATCAAATAGCGCGAGTCTCCATCAGACCCAGGGCGCTTCAGCCTCAGCGGCTGATGACAGGTGGGCGTCAAAGTTCGTGGTCACTATGCGCAGTGGAGGGATGGAACTGGCAATCGATGCAAGTGCGGAGTGGGTGGGATTGAAAGTCGACCCCGGAACCTGAAGAAGGCCGCGGGCGTGCGAGTGGACGTCGAAGTTGGCTGGAAGCGATCCAAGGAAGAAGTCAATTGCTACCGAGCCGTCAAACGGAACCCGCGCGAGGTCCGCAAGTTGTTCGGCCAGCTTTCGGAAGAGCGGGAGACTTGATGGCGGAGCTACGGAAGCGCCCGCGCCGACAAAGAAGACCAGCTTCCCCGCCGCCTGCGCATCGAGCACCGCCTGGGGAAGCTCCACCTCCGACGTGATCCACATCCACTCTCTCGCTCTCGTCCGAGACAAAGGCTCCGCAGTAGTCGAGCGCCGGCCGACCTCGGTCCAAACCTAGCCAAAGTCGACCTGGAAGGCGGGGAACGGCTGCGCCGTCGCCGTTTGCTACACAGAAACTACTGGGTCGGCGATGGATCCGAGCGCTCCAATCTCTGGCGCGACAAGCTCCTCAGCGCTCCACGTGTTGTACCTGAACGCGCTAAACCCGACGCAACACTCAGGTCGTGCTCTGAGCTCCCTCAGCCGGCCAGCGCCTGCACTAGCGCGGTGAGGGCCGCGCCAGCGACACCACCGAGAAGTGATGCTCCAAAGACTGTCACTAGCTCGGTGGAACGGGACTGACGAGCGCCGAGTAGATCTGCGACCGCCTTGACGTGATCAGCGTGGCTTCGACCGGAGGATTCAGTTCGCCACAGATCCCCGAACGCAGACTGCGCTACGTCCCCCGGCCATCCGCGTTCGGCGAACGCTTCCACTCGCTCTCGTTCGACATCAGCCGCGAGCACTTCCAGCATGAGGTCGTTGACGTGGGTATTTCCCTGGAAGAGCCGCTTCGTCCACGCCCGAATACCTCTCGCCCTATGCACTTCGACCAATGCCTCGAGCGAGAACTCAATGAACCGTTGATGTTTGTCGAGGGCCGCCGATCGAGAGACGAGGTCGTAGTACTCGCCTAACGATTCCTCAAGCTCGTCCTTTACCACCCGGTAAGCGTCAGCCGTCGTCGAAACCTGAGCAGACTTCTTCAGTCGAAACGCAGCAAACGAGTACCTCACAGCGTCGTGATGAGTGACGGCGAGCTCTTCTTCCGCTTCCTCGTTCGGCGCGAGGACAGCGCATTGCGTCCACATCGGACTCGGCCCGAGGAACGTGAACCTGATCGGGCTCTTAGCATTGACCCGTTGCTCAAACTCTGCGACTAAGAACTGTCTAACGATGGCGACGCCCAGCGCTGGGTCATTGGCAGCGTCGCTGGCGACGTCGACGTTGCGCACGAAAGCGACCGGCATGCCGCCGCCATATCGAATGTCGACGTCGAATACAGTGCCGTTGTACACCTGAGCTTGAGGCAGCACTGAACGCTGGACGTGCTCCGGGATGATTACCGTGAATTCGATCCGTCCCGACGAGGGGTGTGGGCGCAAGTCACCACCCTCGTGTAGCCCGCCGTCAGTCGAGGTCTCGCGCAGGAACATCGCGAAGTCGTCTCGCCACGTCGACTTGTGGTCACCTCTGACCAAATGGAAGCCGCTCAGATTGATCTTGTCGATGCTCGGTATCATCCGAAGGGCCGCTTCGACGTCCCCCGCCCAGCTATGGACCGTGTAGGTTCCCATACGGTTCTGCATCAAGAGCAGATCCTCGCCGGGAGCCTCGAATGAGTAGCAGCCGATCCCGAACCAGATGGGGGTCTCTTCAGGGGCAGTCACGCTGCTGATCGTATCCGCCGCGTCGTTCTGAAGCGGCTGGACATACAACGGACCCGGGCATGGTCTAGCGGTGGCGGCCGGTTGGGCGAGCTAGACGCAGCCTCGAGGCCACAAGTGCAGCGGAGCGCGCGGAGCTGAACACCATCTCGAAGAGCCTTCTCGCTGATACGAAAGAACGACTGCAACATCGAGTTGCGCAGTTCGCACTCGCACCGACCGGCTAGCCCAGGTCGACCGCCGCAGCCGAGGGCGACCACAAAGCTCAGTGTGTCGTCGGCGTGGGGATTTCTGTCGCGTGGGATGGCTCTGACGGGTTGATTCGCACCTCCTCAATCACTGACGAGATGATCTCCTCGACCTGCTCGGGGGAGATCGTCGGTTGGGGAGTCAACTGACCCGCGACCTGTAGCCCGTCTGCGAGGAGCGACAGTGCCGCAAGGACCAGGCCGAGCGAAGCCCCGTGCGCCTTCAGCCACGCGCCCAGTCGCCGGAACGCCCCGGTGCTAGAGAAACTCTCAGCGACGGCGGCGGCTGAGACGTCTCCCCGCTCCAGTCGCGCTTTCAGTTGTGACACGTAAAGGGCGAGTATCGCTGGAGTGATCCCTACCACTGTCGCGCCGGTCTCGTCGTGGACCAAGGGGAGGTCGAGTGTGTCGCAGGGCATCCCACAGATTGGGCAGTTGGGCGTTAGCCCGACTGAATCGGTACCCGTTGCGAACGTGATTGTCTGCCAATTGGGAGTCCAGTCCCAGCCGTACCTACAGTTGTTGCATGAGATGTGCACGGTGCTGAGCTTGGCGATCAGTTCAGGGTCAGTTCCCGGATCCCAACCCGACCCGACGGATGCCGAGGCACTTTGCGGCGGCTTCCGGGTCCTGGATCGGCCGTTCTTGGACATGCTGACATATTGTCAGAGCTCCGCACCGAAGGGCCGGGCCCAGCTCCGCTCACCCCTAACAAGCCGGGCGCGCTCGTACAGGCTAGATCCTCCCCTCCGCCCGAAGAGCTCTCAGGTTGTGGTATCTCGCCTTTGCCACCAGCGAAGAGGCCGAAGTCCCTTGAGCGCGGCTGCCGCAGAAGCTTCGGTGGTTCGTCCGCGTTGCTCGTCGCGGACACGATCAGGTCCAAACCCCGCCCAACCGAGCCCGCCCACATAGGTGACTCCGCCGATGATCGCTAGGGTCCAACCAGCGCCGAGGGCGAACGGCTCGTCGCCTTGACTGAGCGGTATTCCTAGAACTGTCACGACATACCCCAGCGCAGCAACCGCGAAGCCGGCGACGACGATTTGCGTGCGCCGGCGCCGCGTCAGCTCAGTGACCGCGAGCTCGATGAAATAGAAGTTCACGCGGCCGGCAGCGACTTCTCGCTGGTGATCGTTCTGCGCGTTCGCGAGGACTTTTACCCATAGGTCATAGCGAACCGAAGCGCTGACCTGATTAGCCATCGCGATAATCGCCGTTACGACGGCGGCGGCTCCGGCAATAACAGAGCCGATGATGTTCAGATCCATGATCCGATTATCTGGGCTTGTTTGCTGTCCATGATTCCGACCCCCAACGTACGAGAGGCGGTGGGTCGTCGGTCCTCCCCCGGTCAGCCGCGAGGCTGTCGAGCCAGGCGGCCACCCCCGTCGCAAAAAGCCCGCCCGTGGTTTGTCGCAATGAGCGCGCCACAAACGAACAGCCGCCGAGAGGGCGATCGTGGGCGTCGCCGTCCTCGCGCGACAGGCTCAGCCCACTGGCCCCCACCAAGCGACCAAGCGAGCAGCCTGATGAACGAGTGGGGTGGCCACCTAACCAGACGGGCGAAAGAGTCATCCTCCCGACGGATGCGGATCACCCGAGGAGCCGACGCGGCAGCCCTGCCCGCATTCGTAGCGTCGGAGCATGGCTACCGCGACGCTCTCCGTTCCCACCTCCCGCCACTCCCGCGTCCCCTGGCGCCGCCTCGGTCGCCGCGCGCACTCGCCGGAGATCGGTGCGCGTCGCGTCGATCTGCTGACCCCGCCGGCCGCGGCGGTGCTGTCGATCCTCGGGTCGATCGGCGCGATCGCGATCATCGGGCTGGCCCTCCTCGTCGTGCCGGCCGCGGCCGCCATCGTGTTCGGCCCCATCTTCCTGTCACTGATCTGAGCAGGGCCTCCGGCGCCCCGCCGACCGGCCTCCGAAACTGTCGCGATCCCGTTCGCGCATCGTCACGCGATCGCAACAATGATGCGGTTCCCTGACTTTGTAAGGATTGGTAACATAATCGGGCTGGGGCCGATGGGGACTGCACAGGAGGATCACCACGTGACGGAAATCGACGCCCCCGCATCCGGCGACATCGACGCGACACTTCGACTGCTCCACCACGGCGGAGACGTCGTCGCACCGCACGTCGCCGCCCGGCTGCACGCCGCGCTCCAGGCCGACGGCGCGGCGATCGCGCAGGTCGCGGCATCCCTCTCCCCCGCCCAGCGCGCGGGACTCTCGGCGCTCCCCGACCCCCTCCCCGTCGTTCCCGCCGTCCGCGATGCGGTGGCGGATGCCGTGGACGCCCTCCCCGAACCGGATCGCCGACTCCTCCTCACGGCCGCCGTCAGCGTCGACGAACGCGTCGACGTGGCCCTCGCCGCCGCCGGATCCACCATGTCGCAGGCACTCGCGTCGCCGGCATCCGCCCACCTCGCCTTCGCCGCCGGGCGCCTGTCCTTCCTCGACGCGCGCGTGCGGGTCTACGTCCACGCGGCAGCCTCGCTCGGCGCACGCACGGCCGCCCACGCGGCCCTCGCCGAGGCCTACCGCGACGCGGGCGATCACGCCCTCGCGACGTGGCACACCTCCCTCCGGACCCTCGAGGGCGATGCCGCGCTGGTCCCCGACCTCCTCGAGCTCGCCGAGCGGTCCCTCCGCGCCGGCGCCGCGGAGTGGGCGCACGCCGTGGCGCGCGAAGCGGCGAGCCACGCGACCGACGGCGAGCGCCTGCGCGCGCAGATCGTCGCCGGACGCGCGGCGCTCGCCTCGGGCCTCGTCGAGGATGCCGTCGCGTGGCCCCCCCCCCCCGCCGCGGCCTCCGCCCCCCTCGCGCGGACCGCGCCGCCCGCCCACGTCCGCGCGGTGGGCAGGCGCGAGGGCAGCGTCCCGGGCCGCGACATCGCGCGCCCGGTCGCGCCCCTCCTCGACACCGGCGCTCCGGCGGACACCGGCGTCGCGCCCGACACGGCCGGGGATACCGCCGGCGTGCCCGCCGACGAGGTCGACAGCGTCATCTCCGCCGTCGCCCTGGCCGCGTGGCTCCACGCCGAACGCGGCCACCTCGCCGACGCCGAGGCGATGCTCGCCCTCTCCGCGAGGCTCGTCCAGAGCGCGGGCCGGGCGAACGCATCGCTCGATGAAGCGCGGCGATGGTGCGCGCTGTTCGGGGTGGCCGCCCCCTCGCCCGCCGACGCGGCTGAGGAAGGCACCACCCTCGCCACACCGGCGGGCGCCCGCGAGACCGCCGACTCGGCGCGGATCGCCGCCGCGCTCCACCTCGCCCGCGAGGACCGCGGCGACGCCGCGCTCGGGATGCTCCAGAGCGGGGTCGGAACGGGGCTCGGCGATGCCCGCCCCGGCGCCGCCGACCTCGACCACCTCCGGACCTCGCCCCTCATCGAAGCGCATCGCCGCGTCGCGATCTCGCTCGTCCTCTTCTGGGAGGGCCAGCTCGCCCGCGCGCGCTCCGAGCTGGCGGAGGCCTCGACCGTCGCGCCCGTCTCGCTCGTCTTCGCCGGGGTCGCGGTCGCCCTCGCCCGGCGGCTGGACACCGTCACCGACGGCATCCCGCTCCCGACGACCGTTGCGATGGATGCCACGCACCCCACGCCCCAGTCCCGGCCGCTGCGCGCCGGGCTCCTCGTCGACCGTGCCATCACCGCCTACCTCGACGGGCGGATGACGGAGTCGGGAACGCTCCTCTCACTCGCCGCCGACGACACGGTCGCGCCGACGGATGCGGGCCTGCCCCTGCCGGGCCTCGACGAGCCGTCGGTGTGGGCGCTCGCCGGTCGCCGCCACGACGCGCAGACCGCCGCCGACCGCCTCGCCTCCGCCTACCGCGGCGCGACGGCGTCGCATCGCCGCGCCGCCGCCGCCCGCACGCGCGTCGCGACGAGCAGCCCCGAGGCGGCCCCCGCCGCGTGCCGTGCGGCCGCGGAGATCGGCCGCACGCTCGCCTCGGGGTACGACCGAGGACGCACGGAGATGCTGATCGCCCGCCGGTACGCGACGCTCGGCGAGCTCGGCTCGGCGCGCACGCACCTGGTCGCCGCGTCGGGACTGTTCGAAGCGGCGGGGGCGAGCGTCTGGCGCAACGCGTGCGTCGCCGATCTCGCACTGCTGCCCGCGGAGGACCCGGTCTCGGTGCTCACCGCACCGATCACGATCCCCGTCCCCCGCGCGGGCGCGCGCCCCGGAGAGCCCGCCCGCCCCGGCGACCCCGCCTCCGCGCAGCCCGTCTCCGCCCGGCGCGACGGCGAGGACCTGCTCGCCGCGGCCTGTCGAGAGGCCTGGCGGGACGTGCTGACCGAGCGGGAGCTCGAGGTGGCGCTGCTCGTCACCCAAGGGCTGTCGAACCGCGAGGCGGCGGCGCGTCTGTTCGTCTCGGTGCGCACGGTCGAAGTCCACCTCGGACGGATCTTCACGAAGGTCGGCGTGAGCTCGCGGGTGCCCCTGACGATCCACGCGCACCGGCTCGCGCGAGAGTACGAAGCACTCGCCAGCTGACGCTACGTGGTTCCTCGTATGAGGGATCGTGCGGATGCCGCGGGCACGGCCGCGGCTCTACCGTGCGGGAAGCGGCGTATCGCGCCGCCTCCCTCCGTCCGCACCGTTCATCGAGGATCCATGACCCATCCCCTTCGCCCCGCGCGCCGGCTCGGCCCCGCTGCCGCTGTCGCCGGCCTCGCCCTGCTGGCGGCGCTCGCGATCGCGCCCAGCCCCGCCGTCGCCGCCGCACCCCCCGCCTCCCCTGCCTGCGCTTCGCCGTGGAGCGCCACCGGTGTCTACACCGCCGGTCAGACCAGTTCGTACCAGAACGTCAACTACACGGCGAAGTGGTGGACGCAGAACAACGTCCCGGGCACCGAGCAGTGGGGACCGTGGGAGTCGAAGGGCGCCTGCGGCACCGCGACGCCGACGCCGACGCCGACACCTACTCCCACGCCCACGGCGACGCCGACGGCGACGCCGACGGCCACCCCCACCGCGACGCCCACTGCGACGCCGACGACCACGCCCACTCCGACGCCGACCCCCACCCCGACCCCGACGCCGACGGCCACGCCCACCCCGAGCCCGAGCGGCACCCCGTGGACGAACAACCCGGATGAGAAGTGCCGTCCGGATGGGCTCTACCAGACCCCCGGCATCAAGGTCCCGTACTGCACGGTCTACGACGAGGCCGGGCGCGAGAAGCTGCCCAACGGGCTGGAGCAGCGCGTGATCGGCTACTTCACGAACTGGCGCACGGGCAAGAACGGCGCTCCGCAGTACCTCGCCGGCGACATCCCGTGGTCCAAGCTCAGCCACATCAACTACGCCTTCGCGCACATCGACGGCGCCGGCGAAGTGTCCGTGAACGCGGATGCCGCGGGCAACGCCTCGACCGACATGACCTGGCCCGGCGACGCCGCCGCGGCGATGGACCCCGCCTACCCCTACACCGGCCACTTCAACCTTCTGAACAAGTACAAGAAGGCCCACCCGGGCGTCAAGACGCTCGTCTCGGTGGGCGGCTGGGCCGAGACCGGCGGCTACTTCGACGCGTCCGGCGCTCGCGTGGCATCCGGCGGCTTCTACACGATGACCGAGACGGCCGCCGCCCGAGAGAAGTTCGCGGAGTCGTCGGTCGCCTTCATCCGCCAGTACGGGTTCGACGGCGTCGACATCGACTACGAGTACGCGACGAGCAACAGCAAGGCCGGCAACCCCGACGACTTCGCCTTCTCTGATGCCCGCCGCGCGAGCCTCTGGAAGAACTACGACGCGCTCATGAAGGCGCTCCGCGAGAAGCTGGATGCCGCCTCCGCCGCCGACGGGAAGTACTACATGCTGACCGTCGCCGCACCCGCCTCCGGCTGGCTGCTGCGCGGCCAGGAGGTCCACCAGGTCGTGAAGTACCTCGACTACCTCAACATGATGAGCTACGACCTGCACGGCGCGTGGAACGAGTACGTGGCGGGCAACGCACCGCTGTTCGACAACGGGGCCGACCCGGAGCTGAAGGCCGGCGGCGTCTACACGGCGTACAAGAACATCGGCTACCTCAACACCGACTGGGCCTACCAGTACTACCGCGGCTCGATGCCGGCCGGGCGGATCAACCTCGGCGTCCCGTTCTACACGCGCGGATGGACCGGCGTCACGGGCGGCACCGACGGCCTCGGCGGATCGGCTCCGCTCCCCGACCAGACGAAGTGCCCCGCCGGCACCGGCGCCGCAATCGGCAGCACCACAAAGTGCGGCAACGGTGCGGTCGGCGTCGACAACCTCTGGCACGACCTGGACGGCAACGGCAACCAGGTCCCCTCGGGCGTCAACCCGATCTGGCACGTGCTGAACCTGCAGAAGGGCATCGTGGGCGACTACGCGGCCTCCTACGGGATCACCGCGACCACCGTCAGCGGATCGTACGTGCACCGCTTCGACGCCACGACGAAGACCGAGTGGTGGTGGAACGCGGGCACGAAGACCTTCCTCTCCGGCGACGCGGACGAGGCGATCACCGCGAAGGCCGACTACGTGGCATCCAAGGGCCTCGGCGGCATCATGATCTGGGAGCTCGCCGGCGACTACGGCTACAACCAGGCCAAGGGCCAGTACGAGATGGGGTCGACGCTCGTCGACAAGATCTATCAGCGGCTGAGCGCCTCCACCCCCTACGGCGCAACGAAGGCGAACGGGGCGATGCCCTCGCAGGCGATCGATCTGCAGGTCTCGTTCACCGACTTCGCGCTCGGGGACAGCAACTACCCGATCAACCCGAAGGTCACGTTCACGAACAACTCCTCCGCGGCGATCCCCGCCGGGTCGACCATCACCTTCGACTACGCGTCGACCGACACGGGCGAGATGAAGGAGCAGAACGGCTGGGGGCTCACGTCCGTGGCGGTCGCGGGCACCGGCGGCAACGTCGGCGGCCTGAAGGGCGACTTCCACACCGCCGCCATCACCGTCCCCTCGGGCGGCATCCCCGCCGGCGGCTCCGCGTACACGAAGCTCTCGTGGTCGCTGCCGATCAGCCAGATCTCGAACCTCCGGGTGAAGATCGGGGCGAACACGTACGCGACGCTGTACGACCTCCCGCGCGGAGTGAGCGTGGTGGCTCCGAGCGCCGGCGGCGGCACCGGAGGCGGTACCGGCGGCGGCGCGTGCACGGCGGCGGCGTGGAGCGCCACCACCGTTTACACGGGCGGGCAGAAGGTGTCCTACAACGGGGCGCAGTGGACCGCGAAGTGGTGGACCCAGGGTGACACGCCCGGCGCCTCGGAGTCCGGTCCGTGGGGAACGGGGGCCGCCTGCGGCTGATCGGACCGCCGACCCGCCGACAGGACGTCGATGACCAGGGGCCGCATACGGGACATCCCGTATGCGGCCCCTGGTCGCGCGGATGAATGTGGAGGATACGGACGCTGAACAGCCGCCCCCGTTCCTAGCCTGACGATATGGCCGGTCCCCTGCCGCGCCTCCCCAGGAAGGATCAGGATGTCACTGAAATCCCGGCCGCACGGCGGCCTGCACCGGATCGCCGCCGCGGCGCTGACGACGGCCCTCGCCGTCGGCGGCCTCGTCGGCGTCGCCGCCACCTCGGCATCCGCCGCGGACCCCGCCCCCGGCATCAACGGCTACCGCAACGTCGGCTACTTCGCCCAGTGGGGCGTCTACGGCCGCGGGTTCAAGATGAAGCAGCTCGAGACCTCGGGAGCGGCCAACGACCTCACCCACATCAACTACTCGTTCGCCAACATCCACAACCAGACGCTCACGTGCTTCGAGGCCAACAAGGCCCAGGGCACGGGACCGAACGGCTCCGACGGCGCCGGTGACGCGTGGGCCGACTACGGCATGGGCTACTCGGCGGCCGACTCCGTCTCCGGCGTCGCCGACACGTGGGACCAGCCGCTGGCGGGCTCGTTCAACCAGATCAAGCAGCTGAAGGCCAAGCATCCGAACCTCAAGGTCATGCTCTCCATCGGAGGCTGGACCTGGTCGAAGAACTTCTCCCGCGCGGCGGCGACGGATGCCTCGCGCAAGAAGCTCGTCTCGAGCTGCATCGACATGTTCATCAAGGGGAACCTCCCCGTCATCGACGGCAAGGGCGGCACCGGCACGGGCGCCGGCGTCTTCGACGGCTTCGACCTCGACTGGGAGTGGCCGGGCTCGAACAACGGTCTCGAGGGCAACTCCGTCGACACGGTGAACGACCGCGCGAACTTCAAGGCGCTCATCCACGAGTTCCGCGTGCAGCTGGATGCCTACGGCGCGACCAACGGCAAGGCGTACCAGCTCAGCGCCTTCCTGCCGGCCAACCCGCAGGACATCGCGTCGGGCGGATGGAACGACCCGGATATCTTCAAGGACCTCAACTACGGCAACATCCAGGGCTACGACCTGTGGGGCGCCTGGGACCCGTCCCTGGCCGGCCACCAGGGCAACCTGTACGACGACCCGAAGGACCCGCGTCCGGCGGACAAGCGCTTCAGCGTCGACAAGGCCGTGAAGGCGTACCTCGGCACCGGCATCAAGCCGAGCCAGCTCGGCATCGGCCTGGCCGCCTACGGCCGCGGCTGGCAGGGCGTGAAGAGCTCGGCGCCGTGGAGCCCGGCCACCCAGGCCGCCCCGGGCACGTGGGAGGCGGGCAACGAGGACTACTACAAGCTGAAGACCCTCGGCACGGACTACTACGACGCGTCGATCGGAGCGGCATGGCGCTACGACGGCAACCAGTGGTGGAGCTACGACAACGCCCAGACGACGGCCCAGAAGGCGGACTACATCGTCGCCAAGGGGCTCGGCGGGTCGATGTGGTGGGAGCTGGACGGTGACAAGAACAACGACCTGATCGGCACGATCGCCGGGAAGTTCCGCGCCGCGAAGACCGGTCCCTCGACCGACCCGGTGACCCCGACTCCGACCCCGACGGCCACACCCACGGCGACCCCGACGGCCACGCCGACGCCGACGGCGACGCCCACCGCGACGCCCACGCCCACGGCGACGCCGACAGCGACACCCACGCCCACGCCGACCCCCACCCCGGGGACGTGCAGCACGGCGGCGTGGAACGCGGCCTCGGTGTACACCGGCGGCGCGACCGTCAGCTACAAGGGCACGCTGTACAAGGCGCAGTGGTGGACGCAGGGCGACGAGCCCACGGCGGGCGGCGTCTGGGTGGCATCCGGCCCCTGCGGCGGCACCGACCCGGGCACGGGCACGACGCCGGCCGCGTGGAGCGCAGCGAAGGTCTACGTCGGCGGCGACCTCGCCACCTACGGAGGCGCGACGTACAAGGCGAAGTGGTGGACCAAGGGCGACGTCCCCGGCGCGTCGACCGACGGACCGTGGGCGAAGCAGTGACGCCCGACCCACTGAAGGACCATTCGCACTGATCCCTCGATCGTGCGGCGGATGCCCGGCCCGAGACGGCCGGGCATCCGTCGTCTGCCCACCCGTCGCCCGGGGTCGGCGTCAGTGCTCGCCGACGAGCTTCAGCCCGACGACGCAGGCGACGAGCCCGAGGATGAGGAGCATCTTCACGATCGAGAACGCCTCGTCGCCCGTGATCATGGCGTAGGCGACGGTGAGCGAGGCTCCGATCCCCACCCACACCGCGTACGCGGTGCCCGTCGAGATGTCGCGCATCGCCCACGCGAGGCCGCCCATGCTGGCCACGAGCGCGACGCCGAAGACGACGGTCGGCCAGAGACGGCTGAACCCCTCGGACTTGCCGAGCGCGGTGGCCCAGACGGCTTCGAGGACTCCGGAGACGATGAGGATGACCCACGACATGGCGTGACCTTTCGGCCAGTCTTGTCGCTCACCGGGTACTGAACCCTCGTCCGGGGACCCTGTCGGAATCCACCGCCCAGTCTAGCCGACGGGCATCCGCCCACCCTGTGCAGACGCCGATCACGGCGAGACGAGGAACAGCCCGTCCAGGAGGCCCGGATTGTGCGCGTGGACGAGCACGGCGAACACGACGGCGTCGAAGAGGAGGTGCACGGTCACCACGTAGGCCAGCGACCGCGTCTTCAGGAAGATGACGGCCTGAAGAAGGGCGAACGGGATGGTCAGCACGGGCCCCCAGGCGCGGTACCCCAGCTCCCACAGGAACGAGACGAAGACGATCGCCTGCAGGACGTTCGCCGAGGCATCCGCGAGGTGGCGCCGCAGCAGCACGAACACCGTGCAGATGAAGAAGAGCTCGTCCCAGATGCCGACGGCGCCCACGCCGACGAACAGCCGCGCGATGAGCCCCGGCTCATCGACGACGGGCCAGTTCCGGTAGACGCCCGAGGTGATGAAGTAGAACGGCAGGATCAGCCAGCCGAGCACGAGGACGGCCGCCAGCCACGCCCACTGCCACCGCGTCCACCGTCCGCCGCCGCGCCACGGGAAGGAGATCGCCCGGTCGCGGTAGACCCAGCGCGACAGCGCATAGGGAACCAGCACGGCGCCGCCGAGGACCACGGTGAACCGGACCATCGACACGTCGTCGAGCTTGGCCGCGAGGGACATCGTGCTGACGATGAGCATGCCGACGGCGATGAGCGAGAGGTCCCGCGTCAGCGACGGGCCGGGCCCCCGGATGCCTCCGCGCTCGATCGCCCAGGAGACGGCGAGACCTGCGGCCAGAAGAGCCGCGCCGAGCCACGGCGAGAGGAGCACGAAGAACGCGGGGGCGGCGAGCGCGACGAGCAGAGCGGGGGCGACGGCCCGCCCGAGCAGCGGTCGCCCCGATGGCCCCTCCGGGACCGACGGTGCGGCGGGAGCCCTCACGAGCGGGGCGCGCGACAGTAGGTCAGGTCGCGGATCTCGCGTCCCTTCGCGAGCCCCTTCCGCTCGAAGGCCGTCATGACGCGCCCCTCGAAGCGGGGCGCCCAGTCGTCGGCGCTCCCCGGGCCGGCAGGGGCGAAGTCCGCGGCATCCGCCATCACGGCGCGCATCTGCAGCGCGTAGTCCTCCCAGTCCGTGGCGAGACGCAGCGTTCCGCCGCCCCGCAGGGCACGGGCGGCGAGCGGCGGGAAGGCGGGCGCGATGAGCCGGCGCTTGTTGTGCTTGGACTTGTGCCACGGGTCGGGGAAGAAGATCCAGATCTCCTCCACCGAGGCCTCGGGGAGGAGGTGTTCGAGCACTTCGGGCGCATTCGCCTCGACGAGGCGGAGATTCGTGACGCCCGCGCGGTCGGCATCGAGCATCGTCCGCGCGAGACCGGCGCGGAAGACCTCGACGGCCAGGAAGTCCGTGTCGGGGGCGGCCGCGGCGGCGTGCACGATGGCGTGCCCCTGACCGGACCCGATCTCCACGACGAGCGGCGCCGTGCGCCCGAACGCGGCCGCGACGTCGAGGACGGTCCCGGGTCGGATGCTCGTGACCGCGTCATCCCGCTCGACATCGACCACGTAGTGCGGAGCGAGCTCCTCCCACGCGCGCTCCTGCGCGTCGCTCATGCGACCGCTGCGGCGCACGAAGGAGACGGGCTTGTCGCGGAAGCGCGGGGCGGGGTCGGTCACTCCCCCAGGCTACTCGCCGCCCGTTCCGCTCCCTGCGCCGGCTGCGGGGGCCGTGACGAAGTCGATCAGCTCCTCGACGCGCCCGAGGAGCGCGGGGTCGAGGTCGCGGTAGGTCTTCACCGCGCCGAGGATGCGCTGCCACGTGCGCGCGATATCCGCCTGATCGCGCGCCGGCCAGCCCAGGGCTCGGCTGACGCCGACCTTCCACTCGATCCCGCGGGGCACCTCCGGCCACGCTCGGATGCCGAGCGAGGCGGGGAGGACGCACTGCCACACGTCGATGTGGGGATGCCCCACGATCCGCACGTGCGCACCGTGCGGTCCGCGCGCGACGGCGCCCGCGATGCGCGACTCCTTCGAGCCCGCGACGAGGTGGTCGACGAGGACGCCGTAGCGGCGCCCGGGTCCGGGCGGCTCGTCGCGGAGCGTCTGCTCGAGCAGGTCGACGCCCTGCAGGTACTCCACGACGACACCCTCGGCGCGGAGGTCGTCGCCCCAGACCTTCTCCACCAGCTCGGCGTCGTGGCGACCCTCCACGAGGATGCGGCTGGCGCGCGCGATCCGTGCGCGGCGGTCCTCCGCGGCGAACGACCCCGACGCGGTGCGGGTGCGGGCGGCGGGTGCCGCCGCGAGGACGGTGAGCTCGACCGCCGCTCCGTCGATCAGGAATCCGCCGCCGAGCGGGAACAGCCGGCGCAGGCCCCGGCGATCCTCGAGCTCGACCGTGCCCGATTGGACGCGCGTCACCGCGCCGCAGAAGCCGTCCCCGGCGACCTCGACGACCAGGCCCGGAGCGGCCCCGACGCGGGCCACCGCCTTCTTCCCGGCGTCGCGCCACCCGGGCGCGAGGACGTCCCCGCCGTAGCGGTCGAATCCGTCGTGATGCATGATTCCTCCGAGGGCGTCACGCTACCCGGAGGCACCCTGTCCGGGCACTCACCGCCGCGGCCTGTTGCCACATGCGCATCGGGGAATAGGATCGGACGGGGGTGCGCCGAACGCCCCGCGAAGGAGGGGGTGCGCCGTGCGCACGCGTCTGGTTCTGGCTTTTCTGACCGCTGCAGCCCTGGTCTTCGGGGGCGCGGCGGTCGCGAGCGCCACGGATCCGATCTCCCTCGCCGGCTCGCGGGTCCTCGACCAATCCGACGTCCTGACGAACGCCCAGGAGGCGGATGTCGAGTCCTCCCTGCTCTCCCTCTCCTCCACCTCCGCCGTAGACCTCTGGGTCGCCTACGTGCCGACGTTCACGAACCCGACGGACCCCGCGGACTGGGCGAACGAGGCGGCGAAGCGCAACGGCCTCGGGCCCAACCAGTACCTCCTCGCGATCTCCACCGACGGTCGGCAGTACTACCTCTCCGGCGATTCGTCCGGGCCGGTCAGCGGCGACCAGCTCGGCGCGATCGAGCAGCAGCGCATCCAGCCGGCGCTCCAGAACGGCGACTGGGCGGGAGCCGCCGTCGCCGCTGCGGACGGACTGGCCGACGCCGTGTCGGGCGGGTCGGGAGGCATCGGATCGGGATCATCCTCCTCGGGCCTCTGGGGCGTGCTCCTCGTGTTCGTGGTGATCGCGCTCGTCGGCCTCGTGATCTTCATCGTCATCCGCTCGCGTCGCCGCAGCCGCACCGCCGTCCCGGGCGGCCCGGGCGCCGGCCAGCTGTCCGGGCCCGATGCCGGCCCCGTCGACCCGCTCGCTGGGGTGTCCACCGAGGAGCTCGCCCAGCGCGCGGCATCCGCTCTCGTCGCGACCGACGACGCCGTGCGAACGAGCGGGCAGGAGCTCGAGTTCGCCCGTGCGCAGTTCGGCGACGCCTCCGCGACCGAGTTCCAGGCAGCCCTCACGAGCGCCCAGAACGATCTCGACACGGCGTTCGCGCTCAAGCAGCAGCTCGATGACGCGACCCCCGACGCCGAAGCGGACACCCGGGCGTGGAACGCGCAGATCATCGACCTCTGCGCGCACGCCAACGCCGAGCTCGACGAGAAGGCGAAGGCGTTCGACGAGCTGCGTCAGCTCGAGCGCAACGCCCCGGAAGCGCTCGCGCGCGTCCAGTCCGAGCGCGGCGCCGTCGCGGAGACGCAGGATGCCGCCGCCGCCGCCCTCACCGCCCTCGAAGCCGTGTACGCCCCGGAAGCCCTCGTCACCGTCGCCGATAACCCCGCGCAGGCCGCCGAGCGACTGCAGTTCGCCGACGAGCACCTCGCCGCGGCCCAGCGCGACATCGGCGCGGGCGACGGCGCCGCGGCCGCGGTCGAGATCCGCGGGGCCGAGGCCGCCGTCGCACAGGCCGACCTCCTGCTGAAGTCGATCTCCAAGCTCGGCGGCGATCTCGCCCAGGGCGAGAAGGATGCCGCGGCGCTCGTGGCCGATATCGAGCACGACCTCGTGGGCGCCGCCACCCTCCCCGACCCCGACGGCCGGCTGGCCTCCGTCGTCGACGGAACCCGGCAGCAGCTCGATGCGGCGAAGGCTCTGCTGGCCGGCCCCGGAAAGCGTCCGCTGGCCGCCCTGGAGGGGCTCTCGCGCACCAACGACCAGATCGACACGCTCCTCGCCGGAGTGCGCGATGCGCAGGCGCAGGCACAGCGACAGGGATCCCAGCTCACGCTCGCCCTCACGCAGGCGCAGGGCCAGGTCTCGGCCGCGGAGGACTACATCACGTCTCGCCGCGGCGCGATCGGCGCGGAAGCGCGCACCCGCCTCGCCGAGGCCGGGGCGGCGCTCGTGCAGGCACGCCAGCTGCAGCAGGGCGACCCGGGCCAGGCACTGCAGTACGCCCAGCGGGCAGGCGACCTGGCCGCCCAGGCGATCCAGTTCGCGCAGAACGACGTCGGCGCCTTCTCCGGCGGGGGCGGCGGCGGAGGCGGCGGGAACATGATGGGCGCCGTCCTCGGCGGCATCCTGATCAATTCGCTCCTCGGCGGCGGAGGCGGCGGTCGCGGCGGCGGCTTCGGCGGTATGGGCGGCGGCGGTCGCGGAGGCGGGGGCGGCATGAGCCCCGGCAGCTTCGGCGGAGGCGGCACCCGTTCACGACGAGGCGGAGGGCGGTTCTGACCCGCTGACCACAGCCCCCTCTCCTCCCCCGACCCCGGATCCCGCCCCCTGACATTCCGTACGACGCACTCCCTTTAGGAAAGGAACACCGATGGCAAAGCAGTCCATTTTCGGTCGCATCTCGACGCTCATGAAGGCGAACATCAACGCCCTGCTCGACTCCGCCGAAGACCCGCAGAAGATGCTCGACCAGCTCGTCCGCGATTTCACGAACAACATCGCCGACGCCGAGTCGGCCGTCGCCGAGACGATCGGGAACCTCCGTCTGCTCGAGCGCGACCACGAGGAGGACGTCCGCGCGGCTGCGGAGTGGGGCAACAAGGCCCTGGCGGCGAGCCGGAAGGCCGACGAGCTGCGCACGGCGGGCAACACGACGGACGCCGACAAGTTCGACAACCTGGCCAAGATCGCCCTTCAGCGTCAGATCAGCGAGGAGAACGAGGCCCGGGCCATCGCGCCTTCGATCGCGGCGCAGACCGAGGTCGTCGCCAAGCTCAAGGACGGCCTGAACGGCATGAAGCAGAAGCTCGTCGAGCTGAAGTCGAAGTCGTCCGAGCTCATGGCTCGGCAGAAGAGCGCCGAAGCGCAGAACAAGGTCCACGACGCGGTCAAGTCGATCGATGTCATGGACCCGACGAGCGAGCTCGGCCGCTTCGAGGACAAGGTGCGCCGCCAGGAGGCGCTCGCGGCCGGCAAGGCGGAGATCGCGGCCTCCAGCCTGGACGCGCAGTTCAACGCCCTCGAGGACGTCGGCGAGCTCACCGAGGTCGAGGCGCGCCTGGCCGCGCTGAAGACCGGCGGAACGGCCGCTCCGGCACTCGAGCAGTAGGCCCCCGAGCAGGCGGCTGACGAGCACGACGAGCTCGCCCAGCAGCCACTCGAACGTAACGACCCGCGAACCCGCTCCGAACCCTCCCCGCGCACGTCTCACGCCGCGACACCCGCGCAGGGAGGGTCCGGGGGTGCGCGGGCAGGGAGGATCCCATGGCGCGTTTTCTCATCGTCCCGCAGTGGCAGGGTTCGCCCGCGGCCCGGGCCATGCATCTCGTCGACGGCGCCGACGCCATCGCGGGCGATCTGCCGCGCGCGGCGACCGTACGGGTCGAGGTGCCGACCTCGGCCGGCGAGGCGCAGGAGACCGGCATCCGACGCTTCAGCGCGCTGGCGCGCACCGGCGCCGCACTCACCGAGGCGCTCGCCGCCGCCCCCCTCGGGGAGCCCGTGGTCGTCGTGGGCGGGGACTGCGGCGTCGCGGTGCCCGCCATCGCGCATGCCGCGGCGGCCGCGGAGTCGCTTGCCGTCGTCTGGTTCGACGCGCACGGCGATCTCCACACCCCGCTCACCTCGCCCTCGGGCGCGTTCGCGGGCATGGCCCTGCGCGCCGTGATCGAGAGCCTCCCTCTTTCCGGCAGCGGATCCGTGCCGCCGGAGCGGGTGTTCCTCGCCGGAGCGCGCGAGATCGACGAGGCGGAGGAGGATGCGCTGGCGCACTCCGGGATCACGCACGTCGACGTCGCCGCGCTCGGTCGCGGCGGGCGTGGGGCGCAGGATGCCGGTGAGGAGGACGGCGCGCAGGATCTCGCCGCCGCCGTCGCCGGGACGGGCGCGACCGCCCTCTACGTGCACGTCGACCTCGACGTCCTCGACCCGGCGACGCTGGCAGGCGTCGCCCTCCCCGTCCCCTTCGGCCTGAGCCTTGACGAACTCCTCTCCGCGATCGCGGCGCTGCGCGCGCGCATCCCGCTCGTCGGCGCCTCGATCTCCGGCTTCGCCCCGGCCTCCCCGGCCGCGGCGATCGATGATCTGGGCGCCATCCTGCGCGTCGTCGGGGCGCTCGCGTGATCGCCAGACCCCCCGCCGGCTGGCGGGAGCGCGCCGAGCGCGCCGTGGCACGCGGCGAATCGGTCGACGCGGTCGTTCCCGCGTTCCTGCTCGACTCGCCGATCAGCCTCCTCGGCTACTGGTGGGGGACGTCGGTCGGATTCGTCTGGGGCGGTCTCTGGTCCCAGGGCCGCGTCGAGCGACGTGCGGGGCTGTGGGTCTTCCGAGGACTCCCCGAGTGGGCGTTCGGGCGAGGTGGCGTCTGCGTCGGCGGGTGCTACCTCACCGGATCCGCTCCCGTGACGGACGCGGTGCTGCGCCACGAGGCCGTGCACGCGCGCCAGTGGCGCCGCTACGGCTTCCTCATGCCGTTGCTCTACCTGATCGCGGGCCGTAATCCGCTGCGCAACCGCTTCGAGATCCTCGCGGGCCTCGAGGACGGCAACTACGTGCCGCGCGGCAGCTGATCAGCGAGCGGTGACGAGGCCGAAGCGCGCGGGCGTCGCGATCGACGCCGCATCCGTGCCGAGCGTCTCGGTGAGGTGGTCGAAGATGTCCGCCGTCCCGAGGTAGCCGCCCAGGAGGTGGATGCGGGTCCCGCCGGCGCACACGCTCTCCTCGGCGCCCGGGCAGAGCATCTCGTCGGACCAGGCGTTCACGGCGCGCGCGAGCGCCTGACCCGGCGCGCACGAGCGTCCGGATCCCGGCTCACCGCTGCGCTGCGACCGGTCGAGCCAGGTGACGATCATGCGCGCGGGCACCGTGAGGTCGAAGATCCAGGAGGCATCGGGCACCTCGACGAAGACGCGGCCCGTCGAGCAGATCGGAAGGGTGGCGACGAGGGTCTCGAGCTCGATGAGCGAGGTCTCGTCGGCGGTGATGAGCTGCTGCACGCGCGCATGACGCGACGCCTTGCAGGCGGTCGTGTCGTGGTCGGCGGAGTGCGCGGTCGGAGAGCTCATGTCACCGCCCACTATACGCCCTGTTTAGGGGAGCCTTACCTCACGTGTCCTCAGCTCGCGGATGTTCGGGCGCCGGCGCAGCGATGAGCGCGCCGCGCAGGTCGGCGAGCTCCGCGTCGCTCATCCCCTGGGCGCGGAGATACCCGGCCGGAGACCCGAAACGCACCGTCAGAGAGTCCAGCACGGTGCGCATGGCGCGCGCCGGCGAGCGCGTCGCGAGCTCCTCGAGATTGCGCGCCTCCGGGTGCATCCGCCGCAGACGGGCGAGGACGAACGCGTTGCGCTCCGGTGAGAGGTGCCCCGCGGTGGCCGCGTAATCGGCGACGACCGCCTCCTCATCCACCCCCGCGGCTGCGAGCATGATCCCGACGATCACGCCGGTGCGATCCTTGCCGGCCGTGCAGTGCACGAGTGCGGGCCGGGTCTCCAGGACGGCTCGGACCACCTCGACGATCCGGTCGGACGACTCGTCGACGAGGCTCCGGTACAGCTGATCCAGGGTCGCGTCGCGTTCGAAGAAGGAGGACGTGGGGCCGGAGAAGAGCGGCGCGCGCAACGTCTCGACCTCCAGCCCCTCGATGCGGCTCGGTTCGAAGGCCACCTCGTCGTCGGCACGCAGATCCACGATCCGGCGTACGCCGAGCGCGCGGAGCTCCTCGCGGCCCTGGTCGCTCAGACGGGCGAGGTGGGCCGAGCGGAAGAGCACCCCCGAGCGCGTCGTCCCCGCGCCGGCGGGGAGACCCCCGACGTCACGGAAGTTCAGCACGCCGTCCACGCCGGCGCCCGCGCCGGACGGGCCGGCTCCGGGGGTCGTCATTCCGCGGGCGCGGCGCCGTGGACGCCGCGGCGCGGCGGGACGGGGTACTTGCCGGCGATCGTGATCCGGTTGAAGGCATTGATCGAGACGAGCAGCCAGCTGAGGGCGACGTACTCCTGTTCGCTGAGGATGCCGCCGACCCGGTCGTAGACCTCGTCGGGCAGCCCCTCCTCGTGGATGAAGACGTAGCTCTCGGCGAGTTCGAGGGCGGCACGCTCGCGGGGGGTGAAGACTCCCGACTCCCGCCAGGCGGGCAGCTGCGCGATCTCGTCGGCGGTCAGCCCCGCCGCCACAGCGCGGTCGACGTGGACCCGCACGCAGTAGGCGCACCCGTTCAGCTGCGACGCGTGGATGAGCGTCAGCTCCCGCATCCGGTCGTCGATGCCCGCCTCCGCGGCGATCGTGCCGACGGTCTGCGCGAACGCCTCCAGCGCGTCGTAGGCAGGGCGGGCCGAGCGGGAGAGGTGGACGCGACGTTCGCTCATCTGCTCAGCTTACGGGCGCATGCCCGCGCCCGGCCTGCAGCCCAGGCGGGGCATGGCGCACAATGGCCGGATGGACGAGTTCTCCTTCCTCCCCGCTCAGGCCGCCGAGCTGGGGGTCGCTCCGCCCCCGATCCGCCGCCTGACCTACGCCCGGGAGGATGGACGGACCGTCAGCGCCCTGCAGTACGGGGACCCGGAGACCGGCGAGTATCCGGACCCGGTCGTGACGTTCCTGCACGGGGCGGGACTCAACGCCCACACCTGGGACACCACGATCCTCGCGCTGGGGCTCCCCGCGCTGGCGGTCGACCTCCCCGGTCACGGCGATTCGTCGTGGCGGGACGATGCCGCCTACACCGGCCCCATCCTCGCCGCGGACATCGCCCCCGCCCTGTCCGCCTGGACGCAGGCGCCGCAGGTACTGGTCGGTCAGTCGCTCGGCGGCCTCACCGCGGCATCCCTCGCCGCCGCGCACCCGGAGCTGGTGCGCGAACTCGTCGTCGTGGACATCACCCCCGGCATCGACCCGAACGGGGATGCCGCCCAGATCGGCGCCTTCTTCGCCGGTCCGCGCGACTGGGCGAGCCGCGACGAGCTCGTCGACCGCGCCCTCGCGTTCGGCCTCGGCGGCACGCGCGAGGCCGCCACGCGCGGGGTCTTCCTCAACTCCCGCGTGCGCGCGGACGGCCGCGTCGAATGGAAGCACCACTTCGCGCATCTTGCGAACACCGCCGCCGACCCCTCGACGGGCTCGGGGACAGGCGCGGATGGCGCGACGGGGCGGTCCGCGATCCGCTCCGCGCTCGCGGCGTCCGGCTGGGAGGACCTCGCGGCGGTCACCGCGCCGATCACGCTGGTGCGCGGCGAGCGCGGATTCGTGACGGCGCAGGATGCCGCGGACTTCCGCAGCCGGGTCCCGGCGGCGACCCTCGTCGACGCGCCGTCGGGGCACAACGTCCAGGAGGAGGCGCCCGTCCTCCTCGCGGCCCTGATCGGCGACATCGCGCGCGCATGACGGCAGATGACCGACCCGCGGCCGTTCCCCGTGCGCCGGGAGCCTAGGCTGTAACCCGCACCGAGTCCATGGACGCGCCCGGCAGCTCCCGATACACGCGCGCGTCCCCGCGAAAGGAACCCCCTCATGCTCCGCCGCACCACCGTCGCTGCAGCCGCTCTCCTCGCGGCCGGCGCTCTGCTGCTCAGTGCCTGCACCGGCGGCACCACGCCGTCGCCCAGCGCCTCCACCGGCGCCCCCGACGCCGACGCACAGGTCGCCGTGCGCCTCGTCCTCGAGCCGAGCAACCTCGACATCCGCGAGACGGCGGGCGCCGCGCTCGATCAGATCCTGATCGACAACGTGTACCAGGGGCTCGTCTCGCGCACCCCCGATCAGGAGATCGTCGACACGCTGGCATCCAGCCACGAGGTCTCCGCCGACGGCCTGACCTACACCTTCACCCTCCGTGAGGGCGTCACCTTCCAGGACGGGCAGGCACTCACCCCGCAGGATGTGGTGTGGTCGCTGCAGCAGCTGAAGGACACCGCCGCGTTCCGCGACTCGGCGCGGCTGAAGAACGTGACGTCCATCACCGCGAACGGACAGGACATCGTCCTGACCCTCTCCGCCCCCGACTCGACCCTCCTGTGGAACCTCACCGGCCGCGCCGGCCTCGTCTTCAAGGAGGGCGACTCGGTCGACCGCAAGACGAAGGCGAACGGCACCGGCCCGTACACCCTCACCGACTGGAAGCAGGGCGACTCGATCACCCTCACCCGCAACGACGCGTACTGGGGCGAGAAGGCGAAGGTCAAAGAGGTCGTCCTCGACTTCATCCCCGACACGCAGGCCGCGCTCGCCGGCGCGCTGTCGAACGAGCTCGACGTCGTCACCGGGTTCGACGCGACGCTGAAGGATCAGATCGAGGCGAACGGGGCGTTCGCGCTGACCCTCGGCAAGTCGACGGACAAGGGCACGCTCGCGATGAACTCGACCTCGGCGCCGCTGTCCGACAAGCGGGTGCGCCAGGCGATCCGCCAGGCCATCGACAAGAAGTCGATCGTCACCGCGCTCGGCGCGGGCCAGACGCTCTACGGCCCCATCCCCGAGCTCGACCCGGGCTACGAGGACCTCGAGTCGACGGCGCCGTTCGACCCGGATGCCGCCCGCAAGCTGCTCGCGGATGCCGGCGCGACGGACCTCACGCTCACCCTCACGATCCCGTCCTTCTACGGCACCACGGTGTCGCAGATCCTCGTGTCGAACCTCAACGACGTCGGCATCACGCTGAAGGTCGACGCGGTGGAGTTCCCGACGTGGCTCAACGACGTCTACGTCAACAAGGACTACGACCTGAGCTTCGTCCTGCACACCGAGGCGCACGACTTCGAGAACTGGACGAACCCGGACTACTACTTCACCTACGACAACCCCGACGTGCAGGCGCTGTACGCGAAGTCCGTCGCGGCGACCGACCCGAAGGCTGCGGCCGACTTCCTGACACAGGCCGCGAAGATCGTCGCGGAGGACCAGGCCGCCGACTGGCTGTACAACGGAGCATCCGTCGTCGCCATCGCGCCCACGGTCACCGGCTTCCCCACGGTGAACACCAACGAGCGGATGAACCTCGCCGACCTCGCCAAGAGCCGGTAACGAGAGCCGCAGGTGCTCCGGTACGCACTGACGAGGCTGGCCCTGCTGCTGCTGGGCCTCGTCGTCGCCAGTGCACTGATCTTCCTGACGCTGCGGGTGCTCCCCGGCGATGTGGCCCAGCTCATCGCCGGGGTGAACTCCACCCCCGAGCAGATCGAGGGGATCCGGCAGCGCCTCGGGCTGAACGAGCCGCTCCTCACGCAGTACCTCACCTGGATGGGCGGAGTCGTCCGCGGCGACCTCGGCGTCTCGCTCCTCACCGGCGCTCCGGTGGGGGGCGAGCTCGCGCAGAAGGCGCAGGTGACGATCCCCCTCGGCCTCCTGGCGATGACGGTGGCCCTCCTCATCGCCCTCCCGTTCGGGGTCGTCTCCGCCCTCCGACGCGGACACCGCGACGGCACACTGCTCAGCGTCGGCGCCCAGACCCTCGCGGCGGTCCCCGTCGTCTGGGCGGGCATGATGCTCGTCCTCGTGTTCGCGGTCTGGCTCGGCTGGCTGCCCGCACAGGGGTTCCCGCGCGGCGGCTGGGACGACCCGGGGCTCGCGTTCCGGTCCCTGCTGCTGCCGGCCATCACGATCGGGGTCATCGAGGGGGCGATGCTCATGCGCTTCGTCCGATCGGCGACACTGCAGGCGACGGGGCAGGACTTCGTCCGCACCGCCGCGGCGAAGGGACTCACCCGCACGCAGGCGCTCCTCCGCCACGGCCTGCCGAATGTCGGGCTCTCGATCATCACCGTGCTGGGGCTGCAGGTCGCCGGCATCATCGTCGGCGCCGTGGTGATCGAGCAGCTGTTCAGCCTCCCCGGGATCGGGCGGATGCTCGTCGCCGACGTCGGTCAGCGCGACCTCCCGAAGGTGCAGGGCGAGCTCCTCGTCCTCACGGGGTTCGTCCTCGTCGTCGGCTTCCTCGTCGACCTCCTCCACCGGGTGATCGACCCGAGGCAGCGGGAGGCGGAATGACCCTTCGACGAGCTCAGGAACCGGGTCGCGCTCGGAGACCGGGCGACCCTTCGACAAGCTCGGGGACCGAGCGGGCGGGCTCGGGGACCGGGCGGGCGGGCTCGGGGACCGGTCGGGCGGGCTCGGGGACCGGTCGGGCGGGCTCGGGGACCGGGCGGGGGCGGCTGGCGTGGCTGCGGCGGCTGTGGGCGCTCTCCACCGGGCGGTTCGGCGTGATCGTGGTCCTCACGATCGGGCTCACCGCGCTCCTCGCGCGATTCTGGACCCCGTTCGATCCGCAGCGGGTCGACGTCGCGGGCCGGTGGGATGCCCCCGGCATCCCGCACCTCCTCGGCACGGACGGGTCGGGGCGAGACATCCTCAGCCTCCTCATGGCGGGCGCGCGCACGACGGTGTGGGTGGCGCTCGGCGCGGGCCTGGTCGCGACCCTCATCGGCCTCGTCCTCGCCGCCCTCGGCGCACTCACGACCCGGTGGGTCCGGGAATCGGTCGCCGTCCTCGTCGACATCCTCATCGCCTTCCCGGTGCTCCTGATCGCGATGATGCTCTCCTCCGTGTGGGGAGGGTCTCTCTGGGTCGTGATCGTCTCGGTCGGCATCGGCTTCGGCGTGAACATCGCCCGCGTCACCCGGCCGGAGCTGCGCCGGGTGCTGCACAGCGACTTCGTCGTGGCGGGGCGCGCCTCCGGCCTCACGCCGTTCCAGAACCTGTGGCGCCATCTGCTGCCGAACGTCGCGCCGGTCTTCATCGTGCAGCTGTCCTGGGGAATGGCGGTCGCCGTCCTCGCGGAGGCCGGTCTCAGCTACCTCGGCTTCGGCGCGCCGCCCACCGAGCCGAGTTGGGGGCTCCTCCTGAAGGACCTGCAGACCTATATCTCCGTGCACCCGCTCTCGGTCGTGTGGCCGGGGCTCGCGATCACGCTGACCGTCCTCGGCCTGAACCTCCTCGGCGACGGGCTGCGCGAAGCGACCGATCCCACCCTGTCGCGACGCCGGTCCGCCGCGGCGGCGCCGCAGCCGGCGGTGGTCTCATGAGCCTCGAAGTGCGTGATCTCGTCGTGGAGATCGACGGCCGCCGCGTCGTCGACGGCATCTCGTTCGACGTCGCCGACGGCGCTCGCGTCGGCCTCATCGGCGAGTCCGGATCGGGGAAGTCCCTCACCGCGCTGGCGATCCTCGGACTCCTCCCCGACGGCGCGACGGCGTCGGGCAGCGTCCGCTGGGACGGGCGAGAGCTCATCGGCCTCCCCGATCGCGCCCTGGCCGAGCTGCGCGGCGACGAGATCGGCATCGTCTTCCAGGAGCCGCGCACGGCGCTGAACCCGATCCGCACGGTCGGCCGGCAGATCGCCGAGTCCGCCCGCATCCACGAAGGGCTCGGGCGGCGCGCCGCGGCGGAGCGGGCGGTGGCCGAGGCCGAGCGGGTGCGGCTCCCGGACCCGGCCCAGATCGTCCGCCGGTATCCGCACCAGCTCTCCGGCGGGCAGCGCCAGCGCGTCGCGATCGCGATGGCCCTCGCCTGCCGCCCGCGGCTGCTCATCGCGGACGAGCCGACGACCGCCCTGGACGTCACGATCCAGGCGGAGGTGCTCGACCTCCTGCAGGGCCTCGTCGAGCGGGACGGGATGTCGCTCGTCTTCATCACCCACGATCTCGCCGTGCTGTCGCAGGTCGCGACGGACGCCGTCGTTCTCGAGGATGGTCGTGTCGTCGAGCAGGGCCCGCTGACGCGTCTGCTCACGGCGCCGGCATCCCCGATCACGCAGGGTCTGCTGCGGGACGCCACCGCGACGGTGTGGAAGCCGGGAGGCACCCGATGACCGCTCTCCTACAGGGCCGAGAGCTCGGCCGCGTCTTCCGCGAGCGCGGGACGCGTCTGTTCGAGCGCGCGAAGCTCACCACGGCCCTCGATGACGCCGACGTCGACGTCCATGAGGGCACCGCGGTCGGGATCATCGGCGAGTCGGGGTCGGGCAAGTCCACCCTCGTGCGGATCCTCCTCGGGCTGGATGCCCCGACGTCGGGCACCGTGACCTTCGACGGTCGCGCCGTGGACGCGCGCGCGTCCGCCCGCTCGCTGCACTGGCTGCGCCGCGAGACGGGCATCGTCTTCCAGGATCCGTACGCCTCGCTCGACCCGCGGATGAGCGTGGGGCGGATCGTCGCCGAGCCGCTCTGGGCCCTCGGCCTCGACGGCGACCGGCGCGCGCGCGTCCGGGAGGTGCTCGAGGATGTCGGGCTCGAACCCGGCATGGCGAACCGCTACCCGCACGAGTTCTCCGGAGGCCAGCGGCAGCGGATCGCGCTCGCCCGCGCCCTCGTCCATCGCCCGCGCCTCCTCGTCGGCGACGAGCCGCTGTCGGCCCTCGATGTCACGGTGCGCGCGCAGATCCTGGAGCTGCTGCGCGAGCTGCGCGCGGCGCAGAACCTCACCCTGGTGATGGTCTCGCACGACATCGGCATCGTGCAGAACCTCTGCGACGAGGTCATCGTGATGAAGGACGGTCGCATCGTGGAGGAGGGCCCGACGGAGAAGGTGCTGCTCGCGCCGCAGGTGGCCTACACCCGGCGACTCCTCGCCTCCATCCCCGTCATCGACCCGACCCGGGGCTGAGGGAGCGCGCACCGCGGGAACCCCGGCGCATGTCGGGGCCTCGGCGTAGGGTGAGCGCATGCGCGCGATCGTCCCGCCCTACCTCCTGTCCCGGCTCGCCTCCGCCGATGCGCCGCACCTCGCGCACGCCGCCGAAGCCGCCCGCGCGACGCTGGCCATGCCGCGGGTCTACCACTCCGCGCGCGTCAACCTCGACGTCTCGGTCGAGGGCGACGCCCTCGTCTTCGAGGGGTCGCCGGCTCCCGATCGCATCATCTCCGACGCGCAGCGGCGCGAGGTGCTGCCCGGAGTGCAGGTGCGCACGGAGGACGGCCCCGCCTCGGCGGACGCATCGGTCGAACAGGCCTTCGCCGGGCTCGGCGACACGTTCGACTTCCTCTGGGATGCGTTCGCGCGCGCCTCGATCGACGGCGCGGGGGGCACCCTGGCCGCGACGGTCCATTACGGCGAGAACTACGACAACGCGTTCTGGAACGGCGAGCGGATGGTGTTCGGCGACGGCGACGGCGAGGTCTTCACCGGATTCACCTCCTCGATCAGCGTCATCGCGCACGAGCTCGGCCACGGTGTGGTCGAGTTCAGCGGCGGGCTCGACTACCAGGGCCAGTCCGGCGCCCTCAACGAGTCGATCGCGGATGTCTTCGGCGCCATGACCGAGCAGCACACGCTCGGGCAGAGCGCGGCGGAGGCGACGTGGCTGATCGGCGCGGGCATCTTCACCGATGCGGTGCAGGGGGTGGCCCTGCGGTCGATGAAGGCGCCGGGCACCGCGTACGACGACGACGTCCTCGGGCGCGACCCGCAGCCGGCGCACATGCGGGACTACGTGCAGACCAGCGAGGACAACGGCGGCGTGCACATCAACTCCGGCATCCCCAACAAGGCGTTCCAGCTCGCGGCGGTCGCCCTCGGCGGGGCGTCCTGGGAGCGCGCCGGGCGCATCTGGTACCTCACGCTCACCGGCGGCGCCCTCGCCCGCGACGCCGACTTCGCGGCGTTCGCCGCCGCCACCACGCAGACCGCCGAGCGGGAGTACGGTGAACAGTCGGAGGAGGTCGCCGCCGTCCGCACCGCATGGGGCGCCGTCGGCGTGAGCATCGGTGACGCAACAGCCTGATCACGACGACGAGACGGTCGTGAGCGTGACCGTCGCACGGTCCGGCGGCATCGCCGGGATGACGCGACGCTGGGCGGCCGCAGCCCCGCCCGGCGACCCGCAGACCTGGACGCGCCTCGTCGACGAGTGCCCGTGGGATCAGTGCGGGGATGACGGCGCCGCAGCGGCGCGGGCGACGCCCAGCGCTCCCCCGCGCGGCGCGGACCGGTTCACCTGGTCGGTCGAGGCGGTGGTGGGCGGCGGCTCCCCGCGGCGCGCGGCGCTCCGCGAGGGCGACGCGTCCGGCCCGTGGCGGACGCTCATCGACGCCGTCCGCGAAGCCGCAGCGTCCTCGCCCCGCTGACACGCCGGTTCACCGCTTGCCGAAGAGCCCGCGCTTCTTCTTCACCGGTGAGAGCTGGCGCTGCAGGTAGATCGTCCCCAGCCACCGGCCGAACTTGAATCCGACGCGGCCCATCCGCCCCACCTCGACGAAGCCGAGCTTCTCGTGCAGCGCGACCGACCCTTCAGCGCCCTTGTCGCTGATGACGGCGACCATCTGATGGATGCCGGCCTCCTCGGATGCCGTGATGAGCGCCTCCAGGAGAGCTCGTCCGAGCCCCTTGCCGGTCGCGGCGTGCCCGAGATAGATCGAGTTCTCGACGCTGTAGCGGAACGCCGACTTGGCCGACATCGGCTGCACGAGCGCATACCCGAGGATCTGGCCGCTCGGACCCTCGGCGACGAGGAAGGGCATGTCGTGCTTCGCGAGGAATGCGACCTTCTCCCGCCACTGCGCCAGGGTCCACTTCTTCTCGTCGAAGGTGACGACGGAATTCGTCACGTAGTGGTTGTAGATCTCCCGGATGTCGGGGATGTCGCTCTCGCGCACCGGACGGATCTCATACGTGAACGGCCGCTCGGACTCGGCCCGGCGCAGGTGGAGCGGCAGACGCCGCCGCGTCTTGTCGTACTCCTCCTCCAGCATGCGCGTCAGCCTACGCGCCAGTCGACCGGCGCCGCGCCCAGGCCGGTGAGGAGCTCGTTGGTCCGCGAGAACGGCTTCGATCCGAAGAACCCGCGACGGGCCGACAGCGGAGACGGATGCGCCGACGCGACGATCGGTGTCTCGCCCAGCAGCGGCCTCAGGTTCGCGGCATCCTGCCCCCACAGGATCGCCACGAGCGGGGCGTCGCGCCCGACGAGGGTGCGGATGGCGTGCTCGGTCACCTTCTCCCACCCCCATCCGCGATGGGAGGCCGGGGCCCCCGGGGCGACGGTGAGCACGCGGTTGAGGAGCATGACGCCCTGATCGCTCCAGGCCGAGAGGTCGCCGTGCGATGCCGGGGGGATCCCCAGGTCGTCGTGCAGCTCGCGGTAGATGTTGCCGAGGCTGCGCGGAAGGGGCCGCACGTGCCGGTCCACGGCGAAGGACAGCCCGATCGGATGGCCGGGCGTCGGGTACGGGTCCTGCCCCACGATGAGCACCCGGACCTCGTCGAGCGGTCGGGCGAAGGCGCGGAGGACATGGTCCCCCGCCGGCAGGTACGACCGCCCGGCGGCGGTCTCCGCGCGCAGGCGGTCGCCGAGGGAGGCGATGTCGGGCGCGACGGGGGCCAGGGCGGCCGCCCATCCCGGGTCGATGAGTCCGTCCGCGGCCAGCTCGTCCAGCGACCTCGCCATCAGGCGCTGGCGCCCGTGTGCGAGGTCGCGCCGCCGTCCTCCTCCGTCACCGTGCCGCGCGCCGACCAGGGGAAGTCGATCCACCGGTCGGTCTCGCGCCACGAGTAGTCGGGGGATGCCACGGAGCCGGGCTTCGTGTAGATGCAGACCGACCGCACGTCGGCCCCGGCCTCCTCGAGCATCGTGACGGCGAGCGCCAACGTCCGCCCGCTGTCGGCGACGTCGTCGACGAGGAGGACGCGCTTGCCGGGGAGGTAGCCGAGGTCGAGGTCGGGGGGCAGGAGCGCCGGCGCCTCCAGCACCGTGCCGATGCCCGTGTAGAACTCGACGTTCAGAGCGCCGCAGCTCTTGACCCCGAGACCGTACGCGATGGCGCCCGCTGGGAGCAGCCCGCCGCGGGCGATCGCGACGACGACATCGGGGATGAACTCATCGGCGACGATCCTCCGGGAGAGGTCGCGGGTCGCGGCGCCGAAGCCGTCCCAGGTGAGGATCTCGCGGTCTGCGGGGGCGTCGTCGTGCGTCACCCCTCCAACCTAGACCGGGAGCGGATCAGCTGCGCGGGCGGAGCTGCCCGCGGGCGAGAAGGTGCTGCGCGGACTGCGCGACAGGGCGCATGGTCACGAGGTCCAGGTTGACGTGACCGGGCGCGTTCAGCGCGAAGGCCACCACGTCGGCGACATCCGCCGCGGTCAACGGATCGGCCACGCCGTCGTAGACGCGTTCGGCCTGCGCGCGATCGCCGCCCAGCCGGTTGAGCGTGAACTCCTCGGTGTAGACCATCCCCGGCGCCACCTCGGTGACACGGATCGGCTCGCCGTTCAGCTCGAGCCGGAGGGCGTGCACGAGCATCGCCTCGCCCGCCTTGGCGGCGTTGTATCCCGCACCGCCCGGGTAGGCGGTCTGCGCGGCCGTCGAGGTGACGTACAGGGTGTCGGCGTGTCCGCCCTCCCCGATGCCCGCCCGCAGGAGCGGCAGGAGTGCCGCCGTGAGGAGCTGGGCCGACATCACGTTCGCCTCGAACATCCACCGCCAGTCCTCGGGCTTGCCGTCCTCGACGCGGTCGGTGCCGCGCGCGCCGCCGGCGACGTGCACCAGCGCATGGACGTCGCCGGTGGAGGCCAGGTGCTCCGCGAGCGCGGCGACGTCGGCCTCGCGCGTCAGGTCGGCGGCGAAGGATGCCGAGCCCACCTCACCGTCGAGCGCGTCGAGCCGGTCGGCGCGCCGGGCGACGCCGACGACGTCCCAGCCGCTCGCCCGCAGCGTGCGCACCACCGCCTCGCCGATCCCCGAGCTCGCTCCCGTCACCACTGCGCGTCTGGTCGTCATGCCCCCACGCTACCCGGCAGACGCCCGCGCACCGTCCCACGCATTGTGACGTCACATGTCCCCCGCATTGTCGCCGCAGGGAGGCGGTCGTACGTTTGGTCGTGGCCCCGGCATCCGCCGCCGCCGACCCGAAACCCGCAGGAGCACGACATGTCCGCAGCCGAGAACTGGCGCTTCGAGACCACGCAGATCCACGCCGGTGCCGCGCCGGACCCGGTCACCAAGGCCCGTGCCACCCCCATCTACCAGACGACCTCGTACGTCTTCGACAACGCCGACCACGCCGCGAACCTCTTCGCCCTCGCCGAGTTCGGCAACATCTACACCCGCATCCAGAACCCCACGCAGGATGTCGTCGAGCAGCGCGTCGCCGCGCTCGAGGGCGGCACCGGTGCGCTCCTGGTCGCCTCGGGCCAGGCCGCCGAGACCTTCGCGGTGCTGAACATCGCGGAGGCGGGCGATCACATCGTCTCGTCGTCCTCGATCTACGGCGGCACCTACAACCTCTTCAAGTACACGCTCGCCAAGCTCGGCATCGAGGTCACGTTCGTCGAGAACCAGGACGACGCCGAGGAGTGGCGCCGCGCGGTTCGCCCGAACACGAAGCTCTTCTTCGCCGAGACGATCGGCAACCCGAAGATCAACGTCCTCGACATCCGCACCGTCGCCGACGTCGCGCACGAGGCGGGCGTCCCGCTCATCGTCGACAACACGATCGCCACGCCGTACCTCATCCGCCCGTTCGAGCACGGCGCCGACATCGTCGTCCACTCGGCCACGAAGTTCCTCGGCGGTCACGGCACGGTCATCGGCGGTGTCATCGTCGACGGCGGCACCTTCCCGTGGACGGAGCACGCCGACCGCTTCCCGGGCCTGACCACCCCCGACCCGTCCTACCACGGCGCCGTCTACACCCAGGCGGTCGGCGACGCGCTGGCGTACATCATCAAGGCGCGCGTGCAGCTGCTGCGCGACCTCGGCGCCGCCATCTCGCCGCAGAGCGCGTGGCTGCTGATCCAGGGCATCGAGACGCTGTCGCTGCGCATCGAGCGCCACGTGCAGAACGCGCAGGAGATCGCGGAGTGGCTCGAGAACCACGACGACATCGCCTCGGTGAACTACTCCGGACTGCCGACGTCGCCCTGGTACGCCGCCGCCAACCGCTACGCGCCGAAGGGCGTCGGCGCCGTCCTGTCGTTCGAGCTCAAGGGCGGCGTGCAGGCCGGCCGTGAGTTCGTGAACACGCTGGAGCTCTTCAGCCACCTCGCCAACATCGGCGACGTGCGCTCGCTCGTCATCCACCCGGCATCCACGACCCACTCGCAGCTCACCCCCGAGCAGCAGCTCACGACCGGCGTCACGCCCGGCCTCGTGCGCCTGTCGGTCGGGCTCGAGAACGTCGAGGACCTCAAAGCCGACCTCGAGCAGGCTCTCGCCGCCGCGCGCAAGGTCTCCGAGGCCGCGCGCGCCTGAGCGGAGGTCTCCCCGTTGGGAGGCGCCGAACTGCGGGTCGCATCGCGACTCATCCGCAGATCGGCGCCTCCGAACGCGTGCGCGTATCGTGAGCGCATGACGACGGATGCCGCGTCCATCGCCGCCGCGTACGACGAGTTCGGCCGCCGCTGGGCGCCGGACACCTCGCCGCTCTACGCGGACTGGGCGCTCGGCGTCGCGAGCGACCGCGCACTGCTCGACCGGCTCGCCGCGCTGCCCCGGCGCGAGCAGCAGCCGAACCTCGTCTTCGCGGCGGCGCGGTGGGTCGGATGTCCGCTCCTGCCCTGGGCGCAGATTCGCGACGAGGTCCTGGCGCGCTGGGACGAGATCGTCGCCGTCGGCGCCGCGCGCTCGGTGCAGACGAACGAGCCGGGCCGCTGCGCCACGCTGCTGCCGCCCCTGTCCCGGCTGGACGGACCGCTCGCGCTGCTGGAGGTCGGCGCCGCCGCGGGGCTGTGCCTCTTCCCGGACCGCTGCAGCGTCGAGTACGCGACGCCGGACGGTCCGCGTCGGGTCGATCCGCCGGACGGGCCGAGCCCCGTTCTCCTCGCGTGCGGCGTCGACGACGCGGCATCCGTCCCCACCCGGATGCCCGACGTGATCTGGCGTCGCGGCATCGACCTGCACCCGATCGACACGCGCGACCCCGACGCCGTGGCCTGGCTCGAAACGCTCGTCTGGCCCGGGCCCGACCACGACACCCGCGTCGGCAGGCTGCGCGCGGCGGCGTCGGCCGTGGCATCCAACCCGCCGGAGATCAGCCGCGGCGATCTGCTCGACCTCCTCGCCGATGTCGCGCGCTCGGCGCCGCGCGAGGCGACGCTCGTCGTCTTCCACAGCGCCGTCCTCCTCTACCTCACGGCCGAGGAGCGCCGCCGCTTCGCGAGCCTCATCGACACCGTCCGCGCCGACCTGCCGCAGCGCGTCGTCTGGCTCGCGAACGAGACGGCGGGCACGCTGGCCGCCATCGACGCCGGGCTTCCGCTCGGCGTGCGGACGGACCACCGGTTCGTGCAGTCCGTCGACGGGATCCCGATCGCGATGGCCGGACAGCACGGCGCGCAGTACGAGACGCGCGCGTTCGGCACGCCCCCGCGCACCGCGGCGTAACACGCCGCGCGACACCGCGCGCGGCGGCGAGAATGGATGCCATGGACTGGCAGGCCTCGGAGGACACGCTGCCGTCGGGCCCCATCTCGGAGGCCGACGCGCGACTGCTGCGTGCCCGCCCCCCGGCGAGCGGCGCGTGGCGCGACGGCGACCCCGCCGGCGGCCGCCGCTTCGCGCTCCTGGGCGCGTTCCGGACCGAGGGCGGCGAGAGCCTCCCGTTCGCCCGCCTCGCCTACGAGTCGTGGGGCACGCTGAACGCGGATGCCTCCAACGCCGTCCTCCTCCTCCACGCCCTCACCGGCGACAGCCACGTCCGTGGCGAGGCGGGCCCCGGACACCCCACGGCCGGATGGTGGCAGGACATCGTCGGCCCGGGCGCCGCGATCGACACCGACCGCTGGTTCGTGGTGGCCCCGAACATGCTGGGCGGATGCCAGGGTTCGACCGGTCCCGCGTCGATCGGGCCCGATGGGCGCGAGTGGGGCTCCCGCTTCCCCTACCTCACGATCCGCGACCAGGTCGCCGCGCAGGCGGCGCTCGCCGACGACCTCGAGATCTCGCGCTGGGCGGCCGTCATCGGCGGCTCGATGGGCGGGATGCACGCCCTCGAGTGGGGCGTCGGACTCCCCGACCGCGTCGAGCGCCTCGCCGTCCTGGCCGCTCCGCCCACCACGACGGCCGATCAGGTCGCCCTGAACTCCGTGCAGCTGGAGGCCATCCGCATCGACCCGCGGTTCGCCGGCGGCGAGTACTACGATGCCGGCGACGGCGACGGGCCGCACCGCGGTCTCGCGCTCGCGCGACGGATGGCGCTCCTGAACTACCGGAGCCCCGTCGAGCTCAACCTCCGCTTCCAGCGCTCATGGCAGTCCGGCGTCAGCCCGCTCGGGGGCGGCGGGCGATTCGCCGTGGAGAGCTACCTCGACTTCCACGGCAACAGGTTCACGCGCCGCTTCGACGCGAACAGCTACCTCACCCTCGTCGAGGCGATGAACTCCCACGACGTCGGGCGCGGACGCGGCGGCGTCGAGGACGCCCTCGCGCGGATCACCGCCCGCACGCTCGTCCTCGGCATCGACAGCGACCGGCTCTTCCCCGTGGACGGGCAGGAGCGGATCTTCCGCGGCATCCGCACGACCCAGGGCGACGAGACCGTCGTCCTGGCCAGCGACTTCGGCCACGACGGGTTCCTCATCGAGACGGATGCCGTCGGAAGGCACCTCCGTCGCCTGCTCGAGAGCTGATCTGCCCCGGTCCCCCTCGGCGGGACGTATCACCGCGGCCCCTCGACGCTCCTCATCGTCATCCACGACCGATGACGGAGGCTGCGATGCCTGATCTCGACGACCTGATCCTGACCCTCGACCGGCTCCGCGACACGCTCGATCACGGACCGCTCCTGTCGCGCACGGCCACCGGGATCGAGGTGACCCAGGCGATCCAGTACTACCGCTCCCGCGAGCACCTCACCGATCCGGCCGACCGTGCACCCGACAACGCCGCGGCCCTCGTCGCCTACAAGCCGGCGATCGTCCGCGCGTACGTGCGACCCCCGTTCGGGGCGTCATCCGCCGACAGGGTCGGCGGCACGCTCCTGGTGGAGCGGCAGCACGGCATCTTCGGAGCGTTCTCGACCGTCACGACCCTCGCGCCCTGGCTCTGGCCCACCGTCACTCCTCTCGACGATGCGTACGCGGACGAACGGGGCACGATCCTGCGGTCGCTCACCTTCCGCATCCCCGCCGACCTGTTCGTCGGCATCCTGCGTCTGACGCTGCGCCTCGATACGGGTGAGACACGCGTCGCGCGGGTCACCGCCGACCTCCTGCAGACCCTCCGCGTGCGGATCATCCCGGTGAGCTACACCGGACCCCGCACGTCGATGCCTCCGGCGGGGAGCCCCGCCCCGACGCTGACCCTGCCCGCCCCCACCCTCGCCGATGCGCAGACGACGGCGGCCCTCGCGTTCCGGATGATGCCCGTCCAGCAGACGGGGTCCTTCGCCACGACCCCGACTCTCGCGTGGACGACGCCCCTGGATGACGCGCGCAGCGCCCCGGGCGCGTGCTCGGCGAACTGGGACGCGCTGCTGACCTCGCTCGCGGCGATGCGTGTGGCCGACGGCAACCGCGCCGACGTGGTCTACTACGGCCTCCTCCCGGCGACGATGCCGGTGAACGTCCCCGGCTGCGGCGTCGGCGGACTCGGGTCGGCCCGCGTCGGCGACGGGGCGACGTTCGTGCACGAGATCGGACACGGGTACGGGTTCCAGCACACGCCGTCGGGCAACGCCGGCGCGACCGACCCGCGGTATCCCACCTACGAGCCCTACTTCTCGGCGTCGATCGGGGAGTACGGCACCGACATCCAGAACGGGACGGTCTTCGCGCCGGCCTCCTCCACCGACTACATGAGCTACGGCCCGAACAGGTGGATGTCGCTCTACCAGCACGGGCGGCTCATCTGGCACCCGCGCCTCGCCCCGCGCTGGCTGCCCGAGCCGAACCCGTTCGGGAACATCCCGGTCGTCTTCGATCCGAAGGACCTGTGGTGGCCCCGTCCGCCGTGGTGGCGGACAGACCGGCAGTGGCAGGAGGAGTACGCCGTGACACCGATGATCTCGATCCTCGGCCGCATCGACGAAGCGGGACGGGTCCAGGTGGACTCCGTCGCGCGCGTGAGCGCCACCCCCGTCACGACCGGGCTGCAGACGAGCTGGACGGCCCAGCTCGTGGGCGCCACGGGCGAGGTCGCGGGCCGCGTCCGCCTCACCCGGCAGCTCGAGCACGGCGGCGAGTGCTGCGGGTGCGCACCCGGCGCATCCGAGGGCAACCCCGACCTCCTGCCCCTGCGCTTCGCCGCCATGGTCCCCGATACCGAGCGCGGGCTGGCCCTGCGCATCCTCGACCGTCGCGGCGCGGAGGCATGGGTGCAGCCTGCTCCCGACTCCCCCGTCCGCATCGGCGGCCTCACCGCCGAGATCGACGGCGAGGACACGGTGCGCCTCCGCTGGGAGACGGATGCCGAGGCCGTCCGCGAGGTCTGGGCGCAGTACAGCGACGACGGCGGGGACACGTGGCAGGCGCTCGCCGTCGGGCTGTCCGGAGGCGAGGGGGTCGCCGGGCTCTCCGGTCTGCCTGCCGGGACGGTCCTGGTCCGCGTGCTCGCCCACGACGGGTTCGAGACCGCGGTCTCCGAACACACCCAGATCGATGTGCCGGAGCGCGCCCCCTTCCCCGCCGTGCTGTACCCGCCGGACGGGGCGGTCGTCCCGGCCGGGATCACGCTCGAGGCGCTCGGGAGCGCCGTCGATCAGGCCGGCGTCCCGATCCCGGATGCGCTGCTGCGCTGGTCTCTCGACGGGGTCAGAGTCGCACGCGGGCGCGCCGCGCAGGTGAGCGTCGACCCGGGTGAGCACGAGCTGACCCTCCAGACCCGCACGAAGCCGTCCGCCGAGGCGACCGTGCGATTCACTGCGCAGGCGCTCGAGACCTGAGCGTTCGGGGCCGGAGCGCTCAGACGGCGGGGTCCGGGACCGTCCCGGCTCCGCCGTGGCGGACCTCCGCGCCGCGTGCACGCCCGCGAGAGTCCGCGCGGAAGCTCGCGGCGGCGATCACGAGGCCGCCCGCGGCGAGCAGGGCGCCGACCCAGACCGGTGCGACGAAGCCGAAGCCCGCCGCGATGACCGCCCCGCCGAGGGCCGCACCGGTCGCGTTCCCGATGTTCAGGGCGGAGTGGTTGAGGGCGGCGGCGATCGACTGGTTGTCGCCCGCGACATCCATCAGCCGGGTCTGGATCGAGGGGCTCAGCACCGCCGAGACGGCGCCCACCGCGAAGACGAAGACGAAGAGCGGCCCGATCCACGCGGATGTGAGCGCCAGAAGGACCTGCACGAGCGCGAGCCCGCCGAGTCCCCACAGAAGCGTGCGACGCAGGTCGATGTCCGCCAGCCGTCCACCCAGCAGGTTCCCGACGGTCATCCCCACCCCCATGACGACGAGGACGAGGGGGACCACCCAGCCGGGCGCGCGGGCGACCTCCGTCACGATCGAGGCGATGTAGCTGTAGGCCGCGAAGAAGCCGCCGAACCCGATCGCGCCGATCCCGAGGGTCAGCCACACCTGCGGCACGCGGAAGACGCCGAGCTCGGCACGCAGGGTGCGCCCCGGGTCCCCCGCGTGCGGCGGCACGAAGAGGGCGATGAGAAGGGCGGCGAGCGCGAAGATCGCGGCGACGATCACGAACGCCACCCGCCAGCCGAACTGCTGGCCGAGGCTCGTCCCGACCGGCACGCCCACGACGTTCGCGACCGTGAGCCCGGTGAGGACGAATGCGACGCCCTGCGCACGCTTGCCGGGGCCGAGGACATCGGCGGCGACGAGTGCCCCGATGCCGAAGTACGCGCCGTGGGGAAGCCCGGCGAGGAAGCGCGAGGCGGCGACGAGCCCGAACGTCGGCATGAGGAAGGTCAGCGCGTTGCCGACGGTGAGCGCCACGGCGAGCGCCAGCATGACGCGGTGCCGCGGGTACTTCGCGACGGATGCCGCGATCGTCGGAGCCCCGACGACGACGCCGAGGGCGTACAGGGTGATGAGCCACCCCGTGCTCGCGATGGCGTCAGCACTGTCCTGGGCCCAGGCATCCGGCATGAGGTCTGCGGAGATCTGCGGCAGGAGGCCCATCACGACGAACTCGGTCATGCCGATGCCGAAGGATCCGATGGCGAGGGCGAGGAGCGCCATCGTCGCCGCCCTCTTCGATGTGTTCGAGACGGTCGAACGTGTCGAGGAGGTCACCGAGACAGTTTAGTGTCGCCCTCCCCCTCCAAGGCCCGCTCGAGGCGCTCGATCTTGCCGTCGATCTCGCCGGTATAGCCGGGGCGGATGTCGGCCTTCAGGACGAGCGAGACGCGCGAACCGAACGGCAGGACGGCCTCGGTGGCCGCCTTGACGACGGCGAACACCTCGTCCCACTCCCCCTCGATCTCGGTGAACATCGAGGTCGTGCGGTGCGACAGGCCCGAGGCGCGGACGACCGCGACGGCCGCGGCGACCGCGTCGTGGACGGAGCCGTCATCCGGGTCAGCGGCGCGGGCCGCGCTCGGCGCGTGACGGGGGGTGCCGCTCGGTGCGACGGAGAAGGCGATCAGCATGGGGACCTCCGGGGTCGGATGGGTGGGGGCTGTGCAGGGCGGGTGAGACGGTCGCGAGGCGGCCGAGGCGCGCGAGCATCCAGACGAACAGGACGATGAGCACGAGGTTGCGGAGGGTGAGCGCCGTGACCGCGACCGGCTCGGGGATGAGGATCCCTCCGTACAGGAGCGGGTAGACGAGCTGGGTGAGCGCGGCCGCGACGCCGGCGAGCGCCGCCGGGGCGCGCCACCAGTCCCGCCGCAGGACGAGACCGAGGACGAGCGGCGGGACGAGCCAGACCAGGTACTGCGGGGAGCCCACCTTGTTCGCGACCACGAAGCCGAGGACGAGCGTCAGCGACAGCACGGGGAAGAGCGACGCGAACCGCGCGCCCCGCGCCGCGGCGACGGCGCCGAGGACGGAGATCGCGACCATCGTGACGACGAGCACCCCCGTCATCGCCGCGATGACCGGGTCGATCGCCGTGCCCGTCACCTGGAAGGTCAGAAGCGCGCTCGAGTAGTACACCTGGAAGCCGGGGATGCCGAGGAGCGCGCCCCACAGGTACGGGGTCGCGATCGGCGCCTCGACCTGCAGCCCCCGCGTCGTCTGCTCCGTGATGAACCCGAACGCGGACGATCCGCCGCCGGCGATGAGGATGCCGGCGAGCGTCAGGGCGGACACGACGACGGCGCCGAGGACGATCGCACCGCGGCGACGTACCGCGATGACCGCGGCCAGGAGGAGCGCGGCCGGCCACACCTTCATCCAGGTCGCGACCGACAGAAGCATCGAGGCGACCCACGGACGCCCCACGAGCCACAGGCACGCGAGGATCGCGAGGGGCACGGTGAACCCGTCGAGGCGGTAGAGCCCCACCGGTCCGAGGAGCACGATGAAGGCGAGCCAGCAGCCCGCCGCCACCGCGCGGGGCTGCGAGCGCCCGCGTCCGACGAGCACGGCGAAGGCGACGGCATCCATGGCCGTCACGAGGATCGCCCAGCCGACCGTATAGCCGGCGATCCACGCGAACGCGTGCGCGAGGATCATCGGGATGAGGGCGAGTTGCGGGTAGACCCACGGTTCGGTGATGCCGACGATGCCGCGACCGTCCAGCGCCTGACGCGACCACGGTTCGTACACCCGGTAGACGTCGCCCATCGGCTCGTTGGGCAGGAGGAAGCCGAGCGCCGCGACCCCGACGTGCACGAGCACGAACGCGGTCCACAGCACAGCCCGTCTCGACACCCTCCTCATCCTACGAAAGGCGACGCGGACCGCGCGGCGAAGACCCTCACTCCGCGCGCTGCGCGGCCGCGTCGCCGGCGTCGGCCGACAGCAGCTCGCCGATGACGAGCGGCACGGCGCCCGCGACGTCGAGCGCCGTGATCGGACCACCGCCGCGGAGGGCGGACGCGCGCGCCGCCGCCCTCCCGTGCACCAGCGACGCCGTCGCCGCAAGCGGCCCGAGGTCCTCCGCGTCGAGGGTGCGCTCCGCGGATGCCGCGGCCACGACCGCGCCGAGCACCCCACCCAGGACATCACCCGTCCCCGCGGCCGCGAGCCAGGATGTCGGCGCCGTGACGACACGCGACCAGCCCGAGGGCGTCGCGACGATCGTCTCCGCACCCTTCAGGAGCACGGCGACGCCGAGCGCGGCCGCGGTGTCGGCGGCGTCGCGCACGCGATCTCCGCTCGCCTCGGCCAGCCCGGCGTCACGGCGCAGGCGCGCGTGCTCGCTCCCGTGCGGCGTCACCACGACGGGGGCCTGCCTCGATCGCCGGGGCACGAGGTCGAGCGCTCCGGCGTCCACGACGACGGGCACCTCGCCGGCCAGGAGCGCCCCGAGCGCCGCGGTCTCGTGCGGCGCGCGGTCCGCGGCATCCGTCCCCGACCCGATGACCCAGGCCTGGACGCGCCCGTCGGCGGCCACGGTCTCGGGGCGCCGTGCCAGGACGAGATCCGTCGCCCGATCGGGGCCGAGATAGCGCACCATCCCCGCGCCGGCGCGGTGGGCGGCCTCCACCCCGAGAACGGCTGCGCCGGGATAGCGGTCCGAGCCGGTGCGGACGCCGACGACACCACGGGAATACTTGTCGTCGGCGGCCGTTGGCCTCCTCAGGTGCGCCGCCGCCTCGGCGACGGTCCAGCTGCGGGCGTCAGGCGTCATGGGCGCCACCCTACCCGCGCAGGGCGACAGCGCACCCGCCACCCTCGACGACACCGACCGGAGCCCGCATGAGCCTGCTGTTCACCCCCCTCGATCTCGCCGGCCGCACCATCCGCAACCGGCTCTGGGTCGCGCCGATGTGCCAGTACTCGGCGCAGGACGGGATGCCGAACGACTGGCACCACGTCCACTTCGCCCAGTTCGCCTCCGGCGGAGCGGGCGTCGTCATCTCCGAGGCGACCGCCGTCCTGCCGGAAGGGCGGATCTCCCCCGAGGATGTCGGCCTGTGGAACGACGCGCAGCGGGATGCCTGGGCACCGGTCGCCGCGTCGATCCGCGCGCGCGGCGCGCTCCCCGGCATGCAGCTCGCCCACGCCGGCCGGAAGGCGTCGACCTGGTCGCCCTTCTCCGGCCACCGCGGCTCGGTGCCCGCAGCCGACGGCGGATGGCAGACCGTCGCACCCTCGGCGATCGCCTACGACGGATTCGCCGAGCCGGCCGCCCTGGACGAGCGCGGCATCGACGAGATCGTCGTGGCGTTCGCGGCGGCGGCGGAGCGCGCGGTCGCGGCCGGCTTCGAGATGCTCGAGATCCACGCCGCGCACGGCTACCTGCTGCACCAGTTCCTCTCCCCGCTGTCGAACACCCGCACCGACGCGTACGGCGGGTCGCTGGAGAACCGCGCGCGGCTCCTCCTCGACATCGTCGACGCCGTCCGCGCGGCCGCTCCCGCCGCGCTCGTCACGGTGCGCTTCTCCGCCGAGGATTGGGCCGAAGGCGGCTGGGATGCCGCACAGACCGCGACCGTCGCCGCGTGGGCCGCAGAGCACGGGGCCGTGTTCTTCGACATCTCCTCCGGTGGGCTCGTCGCCCACCAGCGGATCACGACGGGGCCCGGCTACCAGGTGCCGCTCGCGGCCGCCGTCCGCGCCGAGGCGGGCGTCGTCGTCGGCGCCGTGGGCGAGATCACCTCGGGCGCGCAGGCCGAGGCGATCCTGGCCGCGGGCGATGCGGATGTGATCCTCGCCGCCCGCGAATGGCTGCGCGACCCGCACTTCGCCCTGCGCGCCGCGACGGAGCTCGGCGAGGCATCCGCCCTCACGTCGGCTCTGTGGCCCGCGCAGTATCACCGCGCGATGCCCCGCTGAGCGCCCCTGGGCCGCCGCCCGACTGACGCGGGCCGCCGCCCGCCGCACCGCCGCGGGCTCAGAACCCGCGGCGGGTGGCGTCGTGCACCTCTCCGACGAGCTCCTCGATGATGTCCTCGAGGAACAGCACCCCGGTCACCGTGCCCGTCTCGTCGCGCACCTGTGCAAGGTGGCGGCTCGAACGGCGCATGAGGGCCAGGGCGTCCTCGAGGTCGGTCGATTCCAGGACCGGCACCATGTGGTGGATGCGCTTGGGCTGGATCGGCCGCGCGAGCTTGTGCTCGGCATCCGGCCCCTCCGCGGCGCGCAGCACATCCTTCAGGTGCACATAGCCCAGCGGGATGCCCGCGCCGTCGACCACGACGTACCGGGAGAACCCGTGCTTGGCGACGGCCCGCTCGATCTCGTCCGGGGTGGTCGCCTCGGGGAGCGTCACGAGGTCGCCGAGGGGCACGGCGACATCCCGTGCCTTCTTGTCGGTGAACTCGAGCGCGGCGGTGATCGAGCCCGAGGCGTCGTCGAGGACGCCCTCGATGCGCGACTGCGCGACGATCGTGGCCACCTCGTCGAGCGTGAAGGTCGAGGCGGCCTCGTTCTTCGGCTCGACGCCGAAGAGGCGCACGGCGTGGTTCGCGATCCAGTTGAGGGCCACGATGATCGGGTAGAAGAGCTTCGAGACCCAGACGAGCGGCGTCGCGAGCAGCAGCACCGCCCGGTCCGGCAGCGAGAAGGCGAGGTTCTTCGGCACCATCTCGCCGAAGACGACGTGCAGGTAGGAGACGACGATCAGCGCGATCGCGAAGGCCACGCCGCCGATCACCGCCTCGCTCCAGCCGGTGAGGCCGAGCGGCCCCTCCAGCAGGTGGTGGATCGCCGGTTCGGACACGTTCAGGATCAGCAGCGAGCAGATCGTGATGCCGAGCTGGCAGGTCGCGAGCATGAGCGTCGCATGCTCCATGGCGTAGAGCGCCGTCTTCGCGGTGGCGGAGCCGCGTTCGGCGAGCGGCTCGATCTGCGAGCGGCGTGCGGAGATGACGGCGAACTCGGCGCCGACGAAGAACGCGTTGAAGGCGAGCAGCACCACGAGCCACGCGATTCCGGCCCAGTCGTTCATCGGGACTCACCTCCCTCGCGGGCAGTGCCCGGATCGGTCTCTGCTCCCGCCGGCAGCGGGCGCGGCGTGAACCTGACGCGGTCGACGCGCCGTCCGTCCATCCGCTGCACCTCGAGCGTGCCGTCTTCCACCTCGACGCGGTCTCCCACGACGGGGATCCGCTCGAGGGTGGACATGAGGAACCCGCCGACGGTGTCGTAGACGTCGCCCTCGGGCACGCGGATGCCGGTGCGGTCGAGCACCTCGTCGGGGCGGAGGTCCCCGGGGAAGACGACGGCGTCCGCGAGGCGGACGACGCCCGCGCGCGACCGGTCGTGCTCGTCGAGCACCTCGCCGACGATCTCCTCGACGAGGTCCTCGAGGGTGACGACGCCGGCCGTGCCGCCGTACTCGTCGACGACGACGGCCATCTGATAGCCCTTGGCGCGCAGCTCGGCCATCACGGCATCCAGGTGGACTGCCTCGGGGACCCGCAGGGGCTCCTCGGCGATCGCCGCGGCCGGCACCTCGGCGCGGCGATCGCGCGGGACGCTGACGGCCTGCTTGAGGTGCGCGATGCCGATGATGTCGTCCATCGAGTCGTCGTACACGGGGAAGCGGCTGTGGCCGGTGCGCCGAGCGAGCTGGATGACGTCCTCGACGCTGTCGCCCGCGGCGACCGCGTGGATCGACGGGCGCGGGGTCATCACGTCGGCGGTCGTCAGCCGAGCGAAGGTGAGGGTGCGGTCGAGGAGCGACGCGGTGTCCTGCTCGAGAACGCCCGCGCTCGCGGAGCGGCGGACGAGACTCGAGAGCTCCTCCGCGGTCCGGGCTCCGGAGAGCTCCTCCTTGGGCTCGATGCCCATGCCGCGCAGGATGCCGTTGGCGCTGCCGTTGAGGACGACGATCGCCGGGCGGAACACGGTCGTGAACGCGACCTGGAACGGCATGACGAGCTTCGCGGTCTGACGCGGGATCGCGAGGGCGAAGTTCTTCGGGACGAGCTCGCCGAGGATCATCGAGAACGTCGTCGCGATCGCGATCGCGACGACGGTCGAGACGGCGCGGGCCGCGGCATCCGGCACCCCCCACGCATGGAAGAGCGGACTCAGCAGATTCGTGAGCGCGGGCTCCATCGTGTAACCGGTGAGGAGGGTCGTCAGAGTGATGCCCAGCTGCGCGCTGGAGAGATGCGTGGAGGTGATCCGGAGGGCGCTGATCGTCAGCGACAGCCGCGACTCGCCGGCGTTCTGACGGGCCTCGAGATCGGCGCGGTCGAGGTTGACGAGCGCGAACTCGCTCGCGACGAACAATCCCGTCCCGATGGTGAGCAGGAGCCCCACGCCCAACATGACGTAATCCATCACGCGTCACCCCCGATCGTGCTCGGGGAGGGTCGGTGGGGCGATCGTCTGCAACTAGGAGGGTCGTCCATTATGGCGACGAGTTTACGGCACGCCGCACGTGCGCCGCGCGGGGGGAGCAGGGCCGCGGGGCGTTCGGAAAGCAGGCCGAACCGACCCGCACGGGGCCCCACGCCCGCCGAAGACTCGATCCGCCCTGCTTTCGCGATGCAGACCGGCCGGGACCGGACCGGACCGGGGCCGGCCCGGGCGCTCACCAGCTGACGGGGAGCGCTTTGCCCTCTTCGTAGCCGGCGGCGGACTGGAGGCCCACCGTCGCGCGGTCGTGGAACTGCGCGACCGAGGATGCCCCGGCGTACGTGAACGAGGACCGCACGCCCGCCGTGATCATGTCGACGAGGTCCTCGACGGAGGGCCGCAGCGGATCGAGGTAGATCTTCGAGGACGAGATGCCCTCCGCGAAGAGCTCCTTGCGGGCGCGCTCGTAGGGGTCGAGCCGGCCGAACCGGCCGTGCACGGCCTTGGTCGAGGCCATGCCCCACGACTCCTTGTACACGCGGCCGGCCTCATCGACCTGCAGCTGTCCGGGCGCCTCGATCGTGCCCGCGAACCACGAGCCGATCATGACGGACGCCGCGCCGGCGGCGAGCGCGAGCGCCACGTCGCGCGGGTAGCGCACCCCGCCGTCGGCCCAGACGTGCGCGCCGAGCTCGGCCGCGGCCTGCGCCGTCTCCAGCACGGCCGAGAACTGCGGGCGCCCGACGGCGGTCATCATCCGCGTCGTGCACATGGCGCCCGGCCCGACGCCGACTTTGAGGATCGATGCGCCTGCGGCGACGAGATCGCGCGCGCCCTCCCCCGTCACGATGTTGCCCGCGGCGATCGGGATGCCGAGGCCCAGGCCCGACACCGTGTGCAGCGCGCGGAGCATCCCCTCCTGGTGCCCGTGGGCGGTGTCGACGACGAGCACGTCCACCCCGGCGGCGGCGAGCGCGCGCGCCTTCGCCGCGACGTCGCCGTTGATGCCGACGGCGGCGGCGACGATGAGGCGCCCGTCCGCATCGACCGCCGGGCGGTAGATCGTCGAGCGCAGCGCGGTGCGCTGGGAGAGCGTGCCCACGAGGTAGCCGTGGTGCAGGACGCAGACGGTCTCGGCATCCGTCGCCACGATCAGGTCGAACGCGTGCCGCGCGTCGTCGACGTCGTCGGCATCGATCGACGGCGTGCGGCCGCGGGCGAGGTCGCCCAGGCGCGCATCTGGCAGAGCCGTGCCGAGGCGGGTCGCCGGGACGACGCCCAGGATGTCGTCGACGTGCACGCGCTCGCCGATCTCGGCGACGACGACGATCCCGTGCCCGGGCGTCGGCGGGACGAGGGCGGCGGCCTCGGCGACGGTCGCCGACGCCGGAAGGACGAGCGGCGTGTCCCACGGCACCGGCTGCTCCTTGACCCAGCGGATCGCGGCGTCGATGTCCTGCAGCGGCATGTCCTGCGGCAGGACGCCGAGGCCGCCGCGCCGCGCGAGGGCGGCTGCCAGGCGCGGGCCGGTGACGGAGTTCATGTTCGAGGCGACGAGCGGGATCGTCGCGGTCGAGCCGTCTCCGGGCGAGAGGTCCACATCCAGACGGCTCGTCACGTCCGAGCGACGCGGCACGAGGAAGACGTCCGAGTAGGTGAGATCGACGGTGGGCTGCGCGCCGGAGAAGTGCATGAGTACCACGGTACCGACTCCGGAGCATGGGATACCCTTGATGGATGTGTGCGTGAGGCTCATCCGCAGCCCGCACGAACTGATCTTCATCGACGAAAGCAGGCGCTAACCGTGTCCAGTCAAGTGACCGGCGTGGGAACTTCGAACGACGGCGATTTCGGTGCGAACGAGTGGCTCGTCGCCGAGATGTACGACCAATTCGTGAAGGATCGGGGCTCCGTCGACCAGTCGTGGTGGCCGGTCCTCGAGGCCTACGAGAAGACGCAGAAGGATGCCGCGGCCCCCGCAGCTCCCGCCGATGCCGTCGCCGCGCCCGCGGCTGCCGCCCCCGCCGCGCCGGAGACCCCGGCGGCTGCGACCTCGACGACGTCCGCCCCGGCCGGGTCCCCCGCGGCATCCGCCGAGCCCCGCCCGGTCACCGCGCCGGTGCCGGTCGTCGGCGGGCAGCCGATCGCCCGCACGACCACGCGGCCCGCGGCACCCCAGCCCGTTCCCGCGGAGGCCCCCAAGGCGAACCCCGGTGCCGTCGCCCAGGCCCGCGAGGACGTCGTCACGCCGCTGCGCGGCATGCCGAAGACCCTCGCGGCGAACATGGACGAGTCGCTCACGGTGCCGACCGCGACGAGCGTGCGCACCGTCCCGGCGAAGCTCATGATCGACAACCGCATCGTGGTCAACAACCACATGTCGCGCACGCGCGGCGGCAAGATCAGCTTCACCCACCTCATCGGCTGGGCGCTGATCCAGGCGCTCAAGGCCTTCCCGAGCCAGAACGTGTCCTACGCCGAGGTCGACGGCAAGCCGTCCGTCGTGGCGCCCGCGCACGTGAACCTCGGCATCGCGATCGACCTCCCGAAGCCCGACGGCACGCGCGCCCTCATGGTCCCCTCGATCAAGCAGGCCGAGTCCCTCACCTTCACGGAGTACCTCGCCTCCTACGAGGACCTCGTCAAGCGCGCCCGTGCGAACAAGCTCACGGCTGCGGATTTCCAGGGCACGACCGTGTCCCTCACGAACCCCGGCGGCATCGGCACCGTGCACTCGGTGCCGCGCCTCATGAAGGGCCAGGGCTGCATCGTCGGCGCCGGCGCGCTCGAATACCCCGCCGAGTTCCAGGGGTCGAGCGAGAAGACCCTCGTCGAGCTCGGCATCGGCAAGACGATCACCCTGACGAGCACCTACGACCACCGCGTCATCCAGGGTGCCGGCTCGGGCGAGTTCCTCAAGATCGTGCACGAGCTGCTCATCGGCCAGCGCGGCTTCTACGAGGGCATCTTCGCGGCGCTGCGCATCCCGTACGCCCCGATCCACTGGGCGGGCGACATCAACGTCGACCTCGCCGAGCGCGTCGACAAGCAGGCGCGCGTGCAGGAGCTCATCAACTCCTACCGCGTCCGCGGGCACCTCATGGCCGACATCGACCCGCTCGAGTACGTGCAGCGCACGCACCCGGACCTCGAGATCGAGAGCCACGGCCTCACCTTCTGGGATCTCGACCGCGAGTTCGTCACGGGCGGCTTCGGCGGCCGGCGCCTGATGAAGCTGCGCGACATCCTCGGCGTCCTGCGCGACTCGTACTGCCGCACCATCGGCGTAGAGTACATGCACATCCAGGACCCGGCCCAGCGCAAGTGGTTCCAGGAGAAGGTCGAGGTCAAGTACCAGAAGCCGAGCCACGACGAGCAGCTGCGCATCCTCGACAAGCTGAACCAGGCCGAGGCGTTCGAGACCTTCCTGCAGACCAAGTACGTCGGCCAGAAGCGCTTCTCCCTCGAGGGCGGCGAATCCCTGATCCCGCTCCTCGACGAGATCCTGCAGGGCGCTGCGGGCGCCTCCCTGGACGGCGCCGCGATCGGAATGGCGCACCGGGGTCGGCTGAACGTCCTCACGAACATCGCCGGCAAGACCTACAGCCAGATCTTCCGCGAGTTCGAAGGGTCCGTCGCGATCGGATCCAAGTCCGGCTCGGGCGACGTGAAGTACCACCTCGGCACCGAGGGCACCTTCGTGTCGGATGCCGGGGAGGACATCCCCGTCTACCTCGCCGCCAACCCCTCCCACCTGGAGACCGTCGACGGCGTGCTCGAGGGCATCGTGCGCGCCAAGCAGGACCGCCAGCCGATCGGCTCGTTCTCCTGGCTGCCGATCCTCGTCCACGGCGACGCCGCGTTCGCCGGCCAGGGCGTCGTGGTCGAGACGCTGCAGATGTCGCAGCTGCGCGGCTACCGCACCGGCGGGACCGTGCACGTCGTCGTCAACAACCAGGTCGGGTTCACGACCCTCCCCCAGGACGGGCGCACCTCGATCTACGCGACCGACGTCGCCAAGACGATCCAGGCGCCGATCCTGCATGTGAACGGCGATGACCCGGAGGCCGTCGTGCGCGTCGCCGAGCTGGCGGTGGCCTACCGTCAGCAGTTCCGTCGCGACGTCGTGATCGACCTCGTCTGCTACCGCCGCCGCGGTCACAACGAGGGCGACGACCCCTCGATGACGCAGCCCCTCATGACGAACCTCATCGAGGCGAAGCGCTCGGTGCGGCGTCTGTACACCGAGTCCCTCGTCGGGCGCGGCGACATCACCGAGGAGGAGTACGAGAAGGCCAAGCAGGACTTCCAGAACCGCCTCGAGATCGCCTTCGCCGAGACCCACGAGGCCGAGACGGGGACCACCAGCGTCGTTCCCGTCTCGACGGGAACGGTCGCGCCGGCGGTCGGCGAGCCGGAGACCACCGGAGTGGGCACCGAGGTCGTCGCGCAGATCGGCGACGCCTTCGTCAACAAGCCCGAGGGCTTCACGGTGCACGCGAAGCTCCAGCAGCTGCTGGAGAAGCGCCTCGACATGAGCCGCAACGGCAGCGTCGACTGGGCGTTCGGCGAGCTGCTGGCCTTCGGGTCGCTTCTCATGGAGGGCACGAATGTGCGTCTCGCCGGGCAGGACGCGCGTCGCGGCACCTTCGTGCAGCGCCACGCCGTCTTCCACGACCGGGCGAACGGCCAGGAGTGGCTGCCGCTGGCGAACCTCGGTGAGAACCAGGGCCGCTTCTACGTCTACGACTCGCTCCTGAGCGAGTACGCCGCGATGGCGTTCGAGTACGGGTACTCGGTCGAGCGTCCGGACACCCTCACCCTGTGGGAGGCCCAGTTCGGCGACTTCGCCAACGGCGCGCAGTCGGTGATCGACGAGTACATCTCGGCGGCCGACCAGAAGTGGGGCCAGCAGTCCTCCGTCGTGCTGCTCCTGCCGCACGGCTACGAGGGCCAGGGTCCCGATCACTCCTCCGCGCGCATCGAGCGCTACCTGCAGATGTGCGCGCAGGACAACATGATCGTCGCGCGCCCGTCGACCCCGGCCTCGCACTTCCACCTGCTGCGCCGCCAGGCCTACGCGCGCCCGCGGCGCCCGCTGATCGTCTTCACCCCGAAGGCGATGCTGCGACTGCGCGGAGCCACGAGCCCCGTCGCGGACTTCGCGAACGGGCGCTTCGAGCCCGTGCTCGACGACGATCGCGCGATCGACAAGAGCGCCGTCAAGCGGGTGCTGCTGCACTCGGGCAAGATCCACTGGGATCTCGTCAGCGAGCTCGAGAAGAAGCCGAACCCGGAGGTCGCCCTCGTGCGGCTGGAGCAGCTGTACCCGGCGCCGATCGACGAGCTCAACCGCGTGATCGACAGCTACCCGAACGCGCAGCTGGTGTGGGTGCAGGACGAGCCCGAGAACCAGGGCGCCTGGCCGTTCATCGCGCTCGAAGTGGTCAAGCACCTGCACGGACGCACGATCCGTCGTGTCTCGCGCGCGGCGGCGGCCTCGACGGCGACCGGTTCGCCGAAGGTTCACGCCCGCGAGCAGGCCGCGATCCTGGAGAAGGCGCTCACGCTCTGATCCCCCGCCCGCTCACGCGCCGAGCGGGCGGACTCCGGCGCGTGCGAACGCGGCGGAGGCGGCGGTGACGGATGCCTCGGCATCCGCCGCCACGAGGCCGAGCCGGGTGCGGCGGTCGAGGAGATCGGCGACGCTGAGCGCGCCCTCCACCCGCACGCCCCACTCGAGTTCCGCCGCGGTGACGCTCCGCGCCGCGGTAAGGCCGTCGCCGAGGGATGCCACGTAGGGTGCTTCGGCGCCGTACCGACGCACGAGGCGCAGTGGCGCGGCGATCTCGCCCCGCCGTTCCCGCGGCCAGGCCCCGACGAGGGGCAGGTCGGCGGTCGGGGATTGCCGCGCAGTCGGCAGACCGCGGCGTCGGACGGCGGCGTCCACGGCATCCTGCGCCATGCGCCGATAGGTGGTCAGCTTGCCGCCCACGACGCTGAGGAGGCCTTCGTCGTCCTCGATCACGGCGTGGCGACGGGAGAGATCGGCGGTCTCCCCCGCCGGGTCGTCGGCCGCGCGCAGCAGTGGGCGCAGACCCGAGAAGGCGCCGCGCACGTCGTCTCGGGTGAGCGGATCGGCGAGGACGGTGTTGATCGTGTCGAGCAGGAAGTCGATCTCGCTCTCGTCCGGGCGGGGCACGTCGTCCAGGCCCTCCGCCGCGACGTCGGTGAGCCCGATGTACGTGCGCCCGTGGAGGGCGGGCACGGTGAAGACGAATCGGCTCCGCGACCCGGGCACGAGCGCCGTCAGCGACACGTCCGCGCCGCGCAGGCGCGCCGTGTCCACGACGAGGTGGGTGCCGCGGCTCGGTTCGAGGGCCACGGCATCCGTCACGGTCGCCGCCCACACCCCCGTCGCGTTCACGACGGCGCGCGCGCCGACGCGCACCTCCTGCCCGGTGACGCGGTCTCGCAGCAGCGCGCCGTCGCCGGAGACCGAGGTCGCGGACACACGCGTCAGGATGCGTGCGCCGAACCCGGCCGCGGTCCGAGCGACGGCCACGACGAGGCGGGCATCGTCGACGAGCTGCCCGTCCCACCCGCGGATGCCGCCGCGGAGGTCCTCACCGCGGACGCCCGGTGCGAGCGCACGCGTCGCCGCCGCCCCCAGGAGCGCGGGCGCGGGGAGCAGCGCGGTGGGGGTGCCGACGGCGCGGCGGAGCGCGTCGCCGAGCGCATACCCGGTGCCGATCAACGCCCCCCGCGCACGCGCGTCGGCGCCGTGCAGAGGAAGGATCTGCGCGAGCGGACGGGTGAGGTGCGGCGCGATCCGGGTGAGGAGCAGGTGCCGCTCCGCGGCGCTCTCGTGCGCGATCCCGATCTGGCCGGAGGCGAGGTAGCGGAGCCCGCCGTGCACGAGCTTGGACGACCAGCGGCTCGTTCCCGCGGCGAGGTCGTCGCGCTCGACCAGGACGGTCCGCAGCCCCCGCGCGGCGGCGTCGAGGGCGACGCCCGCGCCCGTGATCCCGCCGCCGATCACGAGGAGGTCGATCTCGGCGCCGCCGGCGACCTCGTCGAGCTCGCGCGCGCGGCGCCGGGCGTTCAGCGCGGTCGGCCCGGGCGTGCGCCCCCGCACCGACGTCACGGGCTTCCCGCATCCGAGCGCTGCAGCATTCCCCGCACCGCACCGGACAGCTCACGGCGCCACCCGTCCTCGTCGAGCCACTCCGCGACGAGCGGCGCGGACTGCACGGCGGACTGGAGGACCAGCAGGAGCATCGCCGCCCGCTGATCGGCGTCGCCTTCCCGCACGGTCCCCGCCGTCTGCCCGCGGCGCACGTGCGCGGCGAGAGCGGCGTGCACGTGGCGCTGGCTGGTCCCGAGCCGGCCGAGGATGTACCGGGCGAACAGTTCGGGGTCGGTCTCGCGGAGGCGGTCGACGATCTCGAGCCGACGCACCCGGTCCGCCGCATCGACGAGCACCGCGACGAGCCCGTCGAGGGAGGATGCGGGCCCAGGATCGGCCGCGTCCGCCGGGATCTGCGCGATCACCTCTCGCGTGACGAGACTCGCGAACACGGACTGCGCATCCGGCCAGTAGCGGTAGATCGTCTGGCGGGACACGCCGCTGCGGCGTGCGATGTCGGCGATGCTCGTGCGGCGGATGCCGTGCGCCAGGGTCTCCGCGAGGGCCGCGTCCAGGATCGCGTCGGCCGTGCCGGTCTGTCCCGCCCGGGCGGTGGCGGGCTCGGTGCGAGGCGCGGCGGCTTCCATGTGACAAAAGTACACAATCTGTCATACTGTCGCCATGCCTGGATCGCCGTCGACGCCGGATGCCTCCGCCGCCCGCTCTCCTGCCGAGCGGCTCTCCCTCCCCGAGCAGCCGACCCCGCGTCCCGGCATGGCCTGGGACCTGTGGGGGGACGGCTCACAGGGCGCGCACCTGCCGCGCGGTGCGCGCACCATCGCGAAGACCCTCCTGAAGGGCACCCCGCACCCGGTCCCCCGCCGCGACCCCCGCAGCGTCGCCGTGTCCCCGTCGCGGCTGAGCGCCGGCGACCTCGCCGCGCTGTCCGCGGTCGGCGACGTCGACCTCGACGTCGCCGACGACATCCGCCGCCTGCACCTCGGCGGAAAGAGCACACCCGACCTCCTCCGCCGCCGACTCGAGGACCGCGCCACCGCACCCGATGCGATCCTCTTCCCCGGGGGCCACGACGCAGTCCTCGCCATCCTGCGCACGTGTGCGGAGCGTGGCATCGCGGTCGTCCCGTTCGGCGGCGGGACGAGTGTCGTCGGCGGCGTGGAGCCGGAGGCCGGGGGCTTCGGCCGCGTCGTCGCCGTCGACCTCTCGCGCACCGCCGCACTGCTCGACCTCGACGAGGTCTCGCTGCTCGCGACCTTCGGGGCCGGAACGACGGGCCCCCAGGCCGAGGAGCTCCTCGGCCGTCGCGGCCTCACCCTGGGCCACTTCCCGCAGAGCTTCGAATACGCCTCGCTCGGCGGATTCGCCGCCACCCGGTCGAGCGGCCAGGCTTCGCGCGGATACGGCCGGTTCGACGATCTCGTGCACGCCCTCCGCGTCGCGACGCCCGCGGGTGAACTCGCGCTCGGAGTCGCCCCCGCGAGCGCCGCGGGTCCGGACCTCCGCGCGCTGATCCTCGGGTCGGAGGGCGCCTTCGGCATCATCACCGAGGTGACCGTGCGCGTCCGGCCGATCCCCGCGCACACGGCGTACGGCGCGTGGACGTTCCCCGACTTCGCCGCGGGCGAGGGCGCCCTCCGCGAGCTCACGCAGGCCGGCATCCGCCCCACCGTGCTCCGGCTGAGCGACGAGGCCGAGACGAAGGTCAACGCGGCTCTCGGCGGACACCTGCTGCGCCTGGGCGGCGCCCTCGCGGTCGCGACCTTCGAGGCGGACGGCGCGGGCGAGGCGGAGCGCGTGCGGGAGGAGACCGCCGCCGTCTTCGCCCGCCACGGGGCGCGCTCCCGCGGAGAGGACCCCGCCCGATCGTGGGAGCGCGGGCGGTTCGCCTCCCCCGCGCTGCGCGACAGCCTCCTCGACATCGGAGTCCTCGCCGAGACGCTCGAGACCGCGGCGACCTGGTCGCGGCTCGCGGCCCTGAAGAGCGCCGTCACGGAGGCGCTGACCACGACGCTCGCCGCTCACGGCACGGCCCCGGTGATCATGTGCCACATCTCGCACGTCTACCCCTCCGGCGCCTCCCTGTACTTCACCGTCGTCGCGGCGCTCACCGAGGATCCGCTGGCGCAGTGGGCGGATGCCAAGGCGGCCGCCTCACGCGCGATCACGGCCGCCGGCGGCACCGTGACCCACCACCACGCGGTCGGACGCGATCACCGCGACGCCCTCGAGCCGGAGATCGGCGGTCTCGGCGTGGAGGTGCTGCGCGCCGTGGCGCGCACCCTCGATCCACAGGGCATCATGAACCCGGGCGTCCTGCTGCCGCCCTCCGCCCCGGCATCCTGACCGCACCCCTCCCTCGAAAGGCGACATGGACGTCGCACTGCTGCTCAATCCCGCCGCCCGCGCGGGCGCGCACACCGGTGCGGCGACCCGGGCCGCCGAGAGGCTACGCGCGGCAGGCCACCGCGTCGCCATCATCTCGGGGGGAAGCGCCGCGGAGTCGTCGGCGCTTCTGCGCGCCGCCCTCGAGGTCGGCACCGACGCGGTCGTCGTCGCGGGAGGGGACGGGACGGTCTCCCTCGCCCTGCAGGAGCTGGCCGGCACCGGCGTCCCCCTCGGCATCGTGCCGTGCGGGACGGGCAACGACATGGCCGCCGCGCTGGGAGTGGCCGATCTCGACGCCGACGCCGCGGCCGACGCCGTGATCGCCGGCCGGGTGCGCACGATCGACCTCGCCCGGATCATCCGGCCCGACGGGACGAGCGTGCGGTACGGCACGGTGCTCGCGAGCGGATTCGACTCGAAGGTCAACGACCGCGCCAACCGGATGCGGTGGCCGCGGGGCCGGTCTCGCTACACCCTCGCCATCCTCGCCGAGTTCGTCACACTCGCCGGCGCTCCGTTCGTCCTCGAGCTCGACCTCGCCGATGGCTCGACGCGAACGGTCGAGGGCGACCTGGTCATGGCCACCGTGGGCAACGGCCGGACCTACGGCGGCGGCATCCCGATCTGTCCGGATGCCGCGCTCGATGACGGACTGCTCGACGTGACCATCGTGCGACCGGCGGGCAGGCTGCGCCTGCTGCGGCTGCTCCCCCGGGTCTACCGGGGGACGCACACCGGTCTGCCGGAGGTCTCGACCTTCCGCGCGCACCGGGTGCGTCTCGCGTCGCCGGGGGTCACGGCGTACGCCGACGGCGACCCGGTCGGCGCCCTCCCCCTCCAGGTCGAGGTCGAGCCGCGGGCGCTCCGGGTCTTCGCCGCATAACGACGTGCGCGAGCGTCCAGAACACGCGGTGTGCGACCCCCGCGGGTCGGCGTGTCGTGGACGCTCGGCCCGCGGAGCGCGAGACCGATCAGTGGTGGGCGGCCTGCTCCGTGCGCAGACGGGCCAGCACCTGGTCGCGCAGCTGCTCAGGAGCGGACTCCTTGCACGCGCGCGCCACCACCGCGGTCAGGGTCGTCGCGACGAGAGCCTCCTCGCGGCACGCATCGCAGTTCTCGAGGTGTTCACGGATGTCGGAGTGCTCCGTCTTGCACATCTCGTTCCGCAGGTACTCCTCGAGGTCCTTCCTCGCCTTGTCGCAGCCGCAGTCGCTCATTTCCTACTCCTCGTGGGGGTCGCGGCGGGCACCTCGATGCCGCGCTCGCGCGCATAGTCGGCCAACAGGTCGCGCAGCATGCGCCTGCCACGATGCAGGCGGCTCATGACCGTGCCGATGGGGGTTTTCATGATGTCCGCGATCTCCTGATACGCGAAGCCCTCGACGTCGGCGAGGTACACCGCGAGGCGGAAGTCCTCGGGGATCGACTGCAGAGCGTCCTTCACGACGGATGCCGGCATGTGGTCGATGGCCTCGGCCTCCGCCGACCGCGAGCTCGACGCCGTCGTCGATTCGGCGCCGCCGAGCTGCCAGTCCTCGAGATCGTCGATCGTGCCCTGATAGGGCTCGCGCTGCTTCTTCCGGTACGTGTTGATGTACGTGTTGGTGAGGATGCGGTACAGCCACGCCTTCAGGTTCGTGCCCTGCGTGAAGGAGGACCACGAGGCGAACGCCTTGACGAAGGTCTCCTGCACCAGGTCCGCGGCATCGGCCGGATTGCGCGTCATCCGCATGGCCGCCGCGTACAGCTGATCCATGAAGGGCAGCGCCTGATCCTCGAACTGGGCGCGCGGATCCTCATCCGTCGGGGTGTCGTGCGTCTGCGGGGTCTGCGGTGTGGTGGCCGCCTGCTCTTCCATCGCGGCCCAGTCTACGTCCGGCACCTCGTCGCGGACGGGGTCCTGTACGGGTGAGAGCAGCGCTGTCAACGGGGGTCCTCGGGTTCGGTGGTGTCGGAGGGGTTCGTTAGGGTAGAACGCGATGACCGTGACCGGGTATTCCCCCTCTCCCTCGGCCTCTTCCGGGCCTTCCTCCTCACCGTGGGCAGCTCCCCTCGGCGACAGCCCCGTGCTGGCCACCGTCGAGATGCCGGGCTCCAAGTCGCTGACGAACCGCAAACTCGTCCTCGCCGCCCTGGCCGACTCCCCGTCGACGCTCTCCGCGCCGTTGCATTCGGACGACTCCGACCGCATGATCGACGCCCTCCGCGGGCTGGGCACGGAGATCGAGGAGCTGCCCGGAACGGGCCGCTTCGGAACGGATCTGCGCATCACCCCGCCCGCCACGTTCCGCGGCGACGTCACGATCGACTGCGGTCAGGCCGGGACGGTCATGCGCTTCATCGCCCCGCTGGCGGGTCTTGCCGAGGGCGACGTGACCATCACAGCGCACGCGAGCGCGCTGCACCGACCCATGGGCGAGATGATCAAGGCGCTGCGGACGATCGGCGCCGACATCGACGACGGCGGCAACTGGTCGCTCCCCTTCACGGTGCGCGGCCGCGGGCACATCCGAGGCGGCGAGGTCACGATCGACGCCAGCAGCTCGAGCCAGTTCGTCTCCGGGCTGCTGCTCGCCGCCCCCCGCTTCGACGTGGGCCTGCACCTCATCCACTCCGGCGAACGCCTGCCCTCCATCCCGCACATCGACATGACCGTCGAGACGCTGGCACGCCGCGGCATCCAGGTCGAGCACCCCACCCCGAACGAGTGGGTCGTCCCGGCGGGCGTGCCGCGCGGGCGGGATGCCGCGATCGAGCCCGACCTCTCCAATGCGGCGCCGTTCCTGGGCGCCGCCCTCCTGACCGGCGGGTCCATCACGATCCCCGCCTGGCCCGCGACCTCGACCCAGCCCGGCGCCCTGCTCCCCGAGATCCTGTCGCTCCTGGGCGCCCGCACGAGCCGCCGCGGCGGCGCGCTCACCGTGGCCGGCACGGGCCGGATCGCCGGAGTCGACCTCGACCTGTCGGCCGCGAGCGAGCTCACCCCCACGCTGTTCGCCCTCGCCGCCTTCGCGGATGCCCCGACCACCCTGCATGGGATCGGCCACATCCGCGGTCACGAGACCAACCGCATCGACGCGCTCATCGGAAATCTCCGTGCCCTCGGCGGACAGGCCGATGAGCTGGCCGACGGCATCCGGATCACCCCCGCTCCCCTGCACGGTGGCCTCTGGCGCGCACACCACGATCACCGCATCGCGACCGCCGGCGCGCTCGTCGGTCTGCGGGTCCCGGGCGTCGAGATCGACGACATCGGGACGACGGCCAAGACGATGCCCGAGTTCCCGCAGCTGTGGCGCGAGATGCTCGAAGAGAACGGGTCCTCCGCCGCGTGAGCGGCGCCGGGATGCGGGCGCGGTGCCGGGATGACGCGGGCGTGACATGAGCTGGCTGGACGACACCGACGACGACGAACCGGAGTTCGACGAAGCCGACATCCGCATGCGGCCGAACCCGAAGGCCAACCGCCCCCGCACCAAGCGCCGCCCGGCGCACGCCGATGCCCGGATCGCGCGCGTCCTCGGCGTCGACCGCGGCCGGTACACCGTCCTGATCGATGAGGACGGCCCCGAGGAGCACACCGCTCTCGCGACACGCGCCCGGGAGCTGCGCAAGAAGCCGATCGTCACGGGCGACCGCGCCCGCGTCGTGGGCGACGCCTCCGGCGACGACGGCACGCTCGCGCGGATCGTCGGGATCGAGGACCGCACCTCCCTCCTGCGCCGGAGCGCCGACGACACCGACCAGGTCGAGCGGATCATCGTCGCCAACGCCGATCAGATGCTCATCGTCGTGGCGGCGGCCGACCCCGAGCCCCGCCCGCGCCTCGTCGACCGCTACCTCATCGCGGCACTGGACGCCGGCATCCGGCCCCTGCTCGTGGTCACCAAGACAGATCTCGCCGACCCCGCATCCTTCCTCCGGCATTTCGAGGGCGTCGACGATCTCGAGGTGTTCACGAGCGGTCACGGGCACATGCCGGTCGAGGAGATCGGCCGCCATCTCGTGGGCCACTCGACGGTGTTCGTCGGCCACTCCGGCGTGGGCAAGTCCACGCTCGTCAATGCGCTCGTCCCCACCGCGCTGCGCGCCACCGGCCACGTCAACGAGGTCACCGGCCGAGGCCGCCACACGTCGAGCTCGACGGTCTCGCTCCGCTATGTCGGCGAGACCGGCCGCGGCTGGGTGATCGACACACCCGGCGTCCGCTCCTTCGGGCTCGGCCACGTCGATCCCGCCAACATCCTCCGGGCGTTCAGCGACCTCGCCGAGGTCGCCGAGGAGTGCCCCCGCGGGTGCACCCACCTCCCCGATGCGCCGGACTGCGCGATGATCGAGGCGGTCGCCGAGGGCAGGCTCGGAGATCGCGGAGCGGCACGACTCGATTCCCTGCAGCGCCTCCTGCAGACCTTCGCCGCCTGAGAGTCGGCCGGTCGGGCATCACGCGCCCCGAGCCGCCGCCGACGTGACCGGGCGTCCCGTGGTCCGTAGGCTGGTTGCCATGACGCAGCTGCAGCCAGGAACCCCCGCACCCGATTTCACCTTGGTCGATCAGGACGGCGCCGACGTCGCGCTCCACGGCCTGCGCGGCCGAAAGGTCATCCTGTTCTTCTACCCGGCCGCGATGACGCCGGGCTGCACGACCGAGGCCTGCGACTTCCGAGACAGCCTGGCCCCGCTCGAGGCTGCGGGCTACACCGTTCTCGGCATCTCGCGCGACGAGCCCGCGAAGAACGCCGAGTTCCGCGCGCGCGACGGGCTGACCTATCCGCTGCTCAGCGACCCCGATCGCGCCGTCCACGAGGCGTACGGCGCGTGGGGCGAGAAGATGAACTACGGCAAGAAGGTCGAAGGAGTCATCCGCTCGACCTTCGTCATCGACGAAGACGGCACCCTCATCCACGCGCTCTACAACGTCAAGGCCACCGGTCACGTCGCGCGCCTCCGCGCGCAGCTCGGTCTCTGAGACGGACGATCCCCGGCTCCGCGCGGGGCGTGCCGTGCGATCAGCCGCGCGCGGCGCCCGCGCGGCGCACCGCCAGGAAGAGCAGCACGAGTCCGATCACCGCGGGCACGGCGAGGGCCACCGCGAAGCCGACTGCCGGATCCGGTCCCGTGATCGCGCCCACGGCGACGGCCAGGGTGAGAAGCTGCGTGACGATCCCTCCCGAGCGACCCCATGATCTGCCGCGCACCGTCGCGACGGCGAAGGCGCCGACCGCGATGGCGAAGACGACGGTGAGGACGATGAGCGCCACCGAACTCGTGGGATCGACCGTGTCCCCGCCGAGGAGCGCGACGACCTCCCAGCCGGCGACCGCCGCGAGCGCGGCCGCCTCCACGGCGAGCAGGACGGCCGCGCTGCGGTCGATGGGACTGGGGCGCACGGGGTCTCCTCGTCGGCGCGGAAAGCGGAGCCGAAGGAGCGTTCTGCAGCGGATGCTCAGCGATCCCCCGTGGGAATCATCAGTTCACCCTTGATTCATCCGTATGTGCATGGGACGATAGATCACGCAGTGTGCTCCCACAGCGACGTGGGGCGAGCGTTTTTGCTCGCACACCCACCAGGGTATCGGACACCCGAGTCCTGCCCGCACCCGCACGTATTTCCCGCATCAAGGAGCACCCCACTATGGATTGGCGCGACAAGTCCGCCTGCCTCACCGTCGACCCCGAACTGTTCTTCCCCGTGGGGAACACCGGTCCGGCCGTCGAGCAGATCGAGCGGGCCAAGGCCGTGTGCGCCCGGTGCACGGTCACCGAGATCTGCCTGCAGTACGCCCTCGAGACCGGCCAGGACTCGGGCGTGTGGGGCGGCCTCTCGGAGGACGAGCGCCGCGCCCTCAAGCGTCGCGCGGCCCGCGCCCGCCGCGCGTCCTGATCCCGATCAGGCCCGCTCGAGGTAACGCATCGGGATCTCGATCGTGACCTCGGTGCCCGACCCGACGAGCGTGTGCCAGTCGATCGAGCCGCTCAGCTCGCCCTGGATCAGCGTGCGCACGATCTGCGTGCCCAGACCACGTCCGACCTGACCTTCGGGCAGGCCGACCCCGGTGTCGCGCACCTTGACATCGAGGGTGTCCGGCGTCCGTTCGGCGATGATCTCCACCTCGCCCTCCCGGTCGGCGAGGCCGTGCTCGACCGCATTGGTGACGAGTTCGGTGAGCGCCAGAGCCAGCGGTGTCGCGTAGGCGCTCGGCAGCGTGCCGAACGTGCCGGTCTTGAGGGTACGCGCGCGGGTGTTCGGCGAGGCGGCCACCTCGACGACGAGCTTGAGCACACGGTCGAAGACATCGTCGAAGTCGACGTTCTGCGCGAGACCCTCCGAGAGCGTGTCGTGGACGACCGCGATCGCGGACACGCGACGCATCGCGTGGGTCAGGGCATCCCTCGCCTCGTCGGAGTGGGTGCGGCGCGCCTGGATGCGCAGGAGCGACGCCACGGTCTGCAGGTTGTTCTTCACGCGATGGTGGATCTCGCGGATCGTCGCATCCTTCGTGATGAGCTCCTGCTCCTGATGACGGATCTCCGTCACGTCGCGGCAGAGGACGATCGCGCCGATGCGGTGACCGCGGTCCTTCAGGGGGATCGTCCGCAGCGAGACGGTCACTCCGCGCCCTTCGATGTCGGCGCGCCACGGCGCACGGCCGGCCATGACGATGGGGAGGGACTCGTCGAAATCGCGTCCCTTGGGCAGGATGCCGGACGCGACCTCCAGGAGCGACTCCCCCTCCAGCTCATCGTCGAATCCGAGCCGGTTGAAGGCGGAGAGCGCGTTGGGGCTCGCGAAGGTCGTGATGCCGTCGACGTCCATCCGGATGAGCCCGTCGGACGCGCGCGGCGCCCCCCGACGCGGTGAGGTGGGGGCGGACAGGTCGGGGAAGTCGGCGTTGGCGATCATCCCGAAGAGGTCGTCGGCGCAGTCGTTGAAGGTGATCTGCTGGCGTGACGGTGTGCGGGCCTCACCGAGGTTCGTATGCCGCGTGAGGACCCCGATGATGGACGGCGACGCGTCGCCTCTGCCGCGCGCACGCACGATCGGCACCGCGCGCACCCGGGTCGGGGTCTCCTCGAACCAGTCCGGCGAGGCGGAATCGACGATCTCGACCCGCGTGAACGCGTCGCGGACCTGCGTGCGCCACTGCGGACGGACGAGGTCGCCGACGATATCGCGGTAGAAGAGCGTGGCCGCTCCCGACGGGCGCGTGTGCGCGACCGCGATGAACGAGTCGTCCGCCGTGGGCACCCAGATCACGATGTCGGCGAACGCCAGATCGGCGAGCAGCTGTCCGTCACCGGCGAGGCGATGGAGCCACTCCACGTCGGCTTCCGACGAACGGCCCTGGGCGTACACGAGATCGCTGAGCGTCGACACGGCACCCAGCCTATGCGGCCCCGCTCATGCCGTGCGCGGGTCGCGCCGGGCGCGCCTGGGGAGGAGCGTCGACGGCTCCGCCGAGCGCCGCGACCGGCGGACCAGGTCCGCCGGCGCCGGGGGTTCGATCGCCTCGCCCACGAAGCGCCGCACCGCGCCGGCGAGACCGGACCGACCCGCGACGTGCGCGACGGGACGCGCGGCCAGAGTCGCGGCATCGGCCGCCTTGGGATCCCAGGGCACGAACCAGATGTCCCGTGCCGAGGTGTACCGCTCGAGGGTGCGCCGTACCTGCCCCCGTGCGTCGATCCCCAGGGTCGCCGTCCGCGTCTTGTTCACGACGATCCGGACGGGCGTCGCCCCCACGACCGCGCGCAGCTCCGCGTGTGCGCGGACGAAGCGGGCGACACCGACGGGGTCTGCGCAGGCGACGGCGACCACGAGGTCCGCGGCGGCGAGGGCCGCGAGCGTCGCGGCGTTGCGACGAGGACCGTCGAGATCGCTGACGATCTCCTCATCCCGCTCCAGCGGAGCCGCGACATCGACGACGACATCGTCCACCCAGTCCCGGCACCGCTCCAGCGCGGCGCTCACCCGGTCGTGCGAGAGCTCGGGCCAGCGGGAGGGGCGGTTGATGCCCGTGAGCACGTCCACCTCGCCGAGCGGTGTCGCGATCCGGGAGAGCTCCGCCGTCGTGAGGGCGTCCCGTCCCGCCTGTCGACACGCGGCCGCGAACCCCGGCCCCTCGTCGGCAAGGCCTGTCGCCATGGCGATCGAGGGCGCGTGCGCATCGGCATCCACGAGACCGACGCGCCGACCGTCCCGCGACAGCTCGCAGGCCAGTTCGATCGCGAGCCGCGTCCGACCCGGGGCGCCGGCGGGGCCCCACACCGCGATGACCCGCCCCCGCTGTCGGGCCGCGGCCGGGAGCGTGGCGGGAGCCCCGGAGAGCAGCTCGCGCGCCGTGGCATCCGGGGCATGGGCGCCGACGCCGAACACCCCCGCGGCGCGGCGGGCGGCCGGACCGGCGCAGAGCGCGGCGATCCGCACCCCGAACCGGTCGCACATCGCGACCAGATCCGCCGTCAGCGCGTCGCGATCGCCATCGACCACCAACACGTCCGCTCGCGCGAGAGCTCCCAGGACCTCCGCCGCGTCTCGGCCGGACATCGCGTCCACGGCGGCCTGCGCCGGCGCCTCCGCCGAGACGACCGCCACGACGAGAGCGCCCTCCTCCCGCAGGAGGTCGGCGAGCTCCGAGCCGCGCGCGCCGTCGACGGCGACGACGGCGACGGGCGTCCGATCGGCTCCCACCGTGGCGGGCTGGTGCGCGCTCACCGCCCGGCCGCCCCGGTCGGGACGATCGAGATGCTCGCGCCGCCGGAGATCGCCGCGAGGGTGTCGGAGACATCCGCCCGCTCGATCACGAGTTCCACCGCGGAGCCCGCCGAGCCCATCACCGACTCGTCGTCCGACACCGAGACGACGGTGGCGGAGGGGACGAGGATGCGCGGCGCATCGAAGGTCCCGCGCTCGAGCTGCGGCGCCGCCCAGACCTCGACGCTCGACCCCGGACCGACGGCCGCGGGGATCTCCGTCGCGCTGTGGACCACGACGTGGGTCGTGCGCAGACGCTCCGCGTCGCCGACGGCATCCTGCGGGACGAGCTCCCCCGCGGAGATCGTCCGTGTGGCGACCGATCCGGGTTCGAGCGTCGCGGGGGACGCGTACGACTCCTCCAGCTGCCCGAGGGCCACCTCGACCACCCGGAGGTCGGACGAGCTCACGACATCTCCCGGCACGATCGTCCGCGCGGCGGCGAAGACCGGCACCGTCTGACGCGCCGCTGCGACGACCAGCCACACCCCCGCCACGCTGACGAGCACCAGGACGACCCCGAGCAGGAACCGGATGTCGGCCCAGAACGCCCGGGGGCGGGGACGCACGGCGGAGTGTTCGCTCATGACCCCATCGTGACCGCCCGACGCCGCGCGCGCCGGGGTTATCCACAGGCGGTCGGCGTGCACGGAATCGCGATCGACGCGGACCATAATTGCCTCATGCCCGAATCCCTCACACCCGAACCGGGGAGCACCGGCGACCGTCTTCTCACGCCCGCGGAAGTCGCGGAGATGCTCCAGCTCTCCGTCGACGAGGTGGTCGCGCTCGTCCTCGACGCGCGGCTGCGCGGCATGAAGGTCGGCTCTCCCGGTCGCTGGCGGATCGAATCCGCGAGCGTCGAGGGCTACCTGGACGACCAGGCCGAGGAGGCGCGTCGGATGGCGCTGTGGCGCGAATCGAACGCCGCGAGCTTCCCCGAGCTGTGGGGCCGAGGCGCCGGCGGCGGTCGCCCCGGGCCGTGAGCCGGCCGCGTCTCAGGCGAGGTCGGACGCGTCGGCGAGGCGGACGAGGATGAGGGCGCCGAAGGGGATCACGCGGTAGCCCGTGACGTTGCCCTGCCGCCGTGGCGCTCCCGGCTCGTGGAGGGCGAGATCCAGGTGATCGGCGCCGGCACGGTCGATCGTGCCGGACAGGGTCCGTCCGCCTGCAAGGTGCACGGTGACGGCGGACCGACGGCGGACGAGGTCGCGCAGGACGAACCCCAGGCCCATGCGCTGTCCGAGCGCCGACCCCGGATCGGCGTCGCGGACGCTGGAGAGGACGGCATCCGCCTCAGCCCCGATGCCCGCGAGAGCCGCCAGCGGGACGACGGATGCCTGACGCGACGGCCCGTCCGCCCCGCGCGCGCGTCGAGTCCCGCCCGTCCCGTTCGTCATCGCGGCCCCTGCGATGCCGCTTCTCGCATCGGAGAGCACCGCGCACCAGTCCGCGCCCACCCGGGCGACGTGGCCGACCAGCACGGTCCCGTCCACGAGATGCGCAGAGACCTCGTGGGGCGTGCGGCTCACTGCGACGAGCCGCTCGCGCAACGTCACCCGGGACAGGCGCAGGCGCTCGGCCTCCGTGTCCAGCGCGGCGCGCTCGGCCTCCCATTCGGAGTCGAGCTGGTCTTCCAGGTCCTCGAAGAAGCGATCCCACTGCACGGCGTGAGGCTATGACGGGAGCGAGCCCGTCGCGCGGACTATCCACAGGTGAGGACATTCTCATCCCACGCCCCGGGCGTGCGTGCTGTACTCGGTCCCGTCGGCGTCCCGCCGGCTCCGGCCCGGCCCGAACGAAGGAGGTCGCCATGGCTCCCCCACCCCCCGCCGCGGCGCGCCGCGGAACGCGCGCATCGTCGGCTCTGGAGGTCGCCGAGTACTTCGCGCCGCAGCGGACCCCCACCCTCGACCTCCCCGATCCCGAGCCGCTCCTGGCCAACCTGACGATCGGAGTGCTGGAGGTCCTCGCCGGAGTGCGGGAGGTCGACCAGCTCGCACGCTGGCTGGGCGAGGACGCCTACCGCGCCCTCCTCGCCCGCGCGAACCTCTCCGCCCGGGCACGCAGCGCGCGAGGGATGACGCCGGCCCGCCCGGCGTACCGCATCGTGTCGACCCGCAGCTCGTCCCCGGCGGACGGGATCGTCGAAGGGGTCGTGATCACCGCCGGCCCGATGCGCACGCGCGCGGTCGCGATCCGGCTCGAGGGCTGGGACGGTCGCTGGCGGGCCACCTCGCTCGCAGCTCTCTGATCGGAGCTTCGACCGCGGCGGCGGTCGCCGTCACTGACGGTAGGACGCCAGGAAGTTGCCGAGCCGCTCGATCGCCTCGCTGAGCACACGCGCTTCGGGGAGCGTGACGATCCGCAGGTGGTCGGGGGTCGGCCAGTTGAATCCGGTCCCCTGGACGAGCAGCACGTGCTCGGCCACGAGGAAGTCGTAGACGAGTTTGGCGTCGTCGTGGATGTCGTGGACCTCGGGGTCCAGACGGGGGAACGCGTAGAGGGCGCCCGCGGGCTTGTGGCACGAGACGCCGGGGATCGCCTCGAGCCCGCGCCACGCGGCATCCCGCTGCTCGTGCAGCCGACCGGAGGGACCGATCAGCGCGTCGATCGACTGCACTCCCGACAGCGCTGCCTGCACGGCGTGCTGGGCGGGGACATTCGGGCACAGCCGGGTCGAGGCCAGCAGCTGGATGCCCTGGAGGAAGCCCGCCGCGTGGGCCTTCGGGCCGGTGATCACCATCCAGCCGGAGCGGTAGCCCGCGACGCGGTAGGTCTTGGAGAGCCCGTTGAACGTGAGGCACAGGAGGTCGGGGGCGAGCGTCGCGAGCGGGATGTGCACCGCGTCGTCGAAGAGGATGCGGTCGTAGATCTCGTCCGAGAGGAGCAGCAGCTCGTGCTCGCGGGCGATCTCGACGATCCCCTGGAGCACTTCGCGCGAGTAGACGGCGCCCGTCGGATTGTTGGGGTTGATGACGACGATCGCCTTCGTGCGGTCGGTGATCTTCGCTCGGATGTCGTCCAGCTGCGGCTCCCACCCGCCCGTGTCGTCGCAGAGATAGTGGACGGGAGTGCCACCGGCCAGGCTCGTCATCGCCGTCCAGAGCGGGTAGTCCGGAGCCGGGATGAGGACCTCGTCGCCGGTGTCGAGCAGCGCCTGCATCGTCATCGTGATGAGCTCGGACACCCCGTTGCCGAGGTAGACGTCATCCGGGTCCACGTGCGGGAAGCCCGGCGTCTGCTCGTACCGGGACACCACGGCGCGGCGGGCGGACATGATCCCGCGGCTGTCGCTGTACCCGTGCGCGTGCGGCACGGCCTCGATCATGTCGCGGACGATCTGGTAGGGCGCCTCGAACCCGAAGATGGCGGGGTTGCCCGTGTTGAGCTTCAGGATGCGATGGCCGTCGGCCTCCAGCCGGTCGGCCTCGACCAGGGCGGCCCCACGGATCTCGTAGAGGACGTCCTTGAGCTTGGTCGACTGGTCGAGGATGCGCGGAGTCATCCGATCAGGATATCTCCGCGCCCTCCGAGCCAATCCCCACCAGGTGGCCCGGCCCCGGCGGGGGTGCGGGCTACTTCTTCTTGCCGGCGGCGCGGCGGTCGGCGCGGTTCTGCGGCGAGGATGCCTCGCCGTCCGTCCGCTGGCCGAACGCGCCTCGCGCCGGTGGGGCGGTGGGAGCGGAACCGGATGCCGCGGGCGCGCCCGCCCCGGCATCCGCCGCCTGGCGCAGCTTGTTCGTCGCCGCCTGCTGCACCTGGCCGCGGTCGTTGCGCACTTCGACGTCGCCGCCCTCGCCGGGCGCCGTGTACTGGAGCTTCTGCGTCTCCACCGGGGGCGCCTGCAGGCCCTTCGCGTCGACCTGACCGGCGACCTGGCCGTCGCCCTGCTGGCGCACCTCGACGTCGAGGTTGTAGAGGAAGCCGACCGACTCCTCCTTGATCTGCCCCATCATCGCCTGGAACATCTGGTAGCCCTCGCGCTGGTACTCGATCAGCGGATCACGCTGAGCCATGGCGCGCAGGCCGATGCCGTCCTTGAGGTAGTCCATCTCGTAGAGGTGGTCGCGCCAGCGACGGTCGAGCACCTGCAGCACGACGCGACGCTCGAGCTCGCGCATGGCCGGCGCCCCGAGCTTCTCCTCGCGCGCGGCATAGGCGATCTTCGCATCGGAGAGGATCTCGCGCTTGAGCACCGCGGGGGTGACACGCCCCTTGCTCCCGCTCTCTGCGACGACCTCGTCGATCGTGACGCTCACGGGGTAGAGGGTCTTCAGCTCGGTCCAGAGCGCATCGAAGTCCCAGCTCTCGGTGTGGCCGGAGCCGGTGTGGTCGTCGATGACAGCGCCGATGGCGTCCTCGATGAAGTGGTCGACCCGGCTGGAGAGGTCGTCGCCCTCGAGCATGTGCCGACGGTCGGCGTAGATCGCCTCGCGCTGGCGGTTCAGGACGTCGTCGTACTTGAGGACGTTCTTGCGGATCTCGGCGTTGCGCGACTCGACCTGGCTCTGCGCGCTCTTGATCGCACGCGAGACCATGGTCGACTCGATGGCGACGTCGTCGGGGAAGTTCGTCCGCGCCAGGATCGCCTCGGCGGCCCCGGACTGGAACAGTCGCATGAGGTCGTCGGTCAGCGACAGATAGAAGCGGCTCTCGCCGGGGTCGCCCTGACGGCCGGACCGGCCACGGAGCTGGTTGTCGATGCGACGCGACTCGTGCCGCTCGGTGCCGAGCACGTAGAGACCGCCCGCCTCCACGACCTTGGTCGCCTCCTGGGCGACGACGTCGCGCATGGCGGCGTAGGTCTCGGTCCAGGCGGCGTCGTACTCGTCCGGGGTCTCGACGGGGTCGAGCCCCTTCGCCTTGACCTCCTGCACCGCGAGGAACTCGGCATTGCCGCCGAGCATGATGTCCGTGCCTCGACCGGCCATGTTGGTGGCGACCGTGACGGCGCCCAGACGCCCCGCGCGCGCGACGATCTCCGCCTCGCGCGCGTGGTTCTTCGCATTGAGCACCTCGTGCTTGATGCCCTTCTTGGCGAGCAGGCGGGACAGGTACTCGCTCTTCTCGACCGAGACCGTGCCCACGAGGACGGGCTGGCCCTCCTCATGGCGACGGGCGATGTCCTCGACCACCTGGGCGAACTTCGCCTGCTCGTTCTTGTAGACGAGGTCGGACTGGTCCTTGCGGATCATCGGCTTGTTCGTCGGGATCGGCACGACGCCGAGCTTGTAGGTCGACATGAACTCCGCCGCCTCGGTCTCGGCGGTACCGGTCATGCCGGCGAGCTTGTCGTACAGGCGGAAGTAGTTCTGCAGCGTGACGGTGGCGAGGGTCTGGTTCTCCGCCTTGACCGGGACCGCCTCCTTGGCCTCGATGGCCTGGTGGATGCCTTCGTTGTAGCGGCGGCCGACGAGGATGCGACCGGTGTGCTCGTCGACGATCATGACCTCGTCGTTCATCACGACGTAGTCGGTGTCGCGCTTGAAGAGCGCGAGCGCCTTAATCGAGTTGTTGAGGAACGAGATGAGCGGGGTGTTCGCCGACTCGTACAGGTTGTCGATGCCGAGGTAGTCCTCGACCTTCTCGATGCCGGGCTCGAGGACGCCGATCGTGCGCTTCTTCTCGTCGACCTCGTAATCGACGCCCGCCTCGAGGGTCTTGGCGATCTTCGCGAACTCGACGAACCACCGGTTCGCCTCGCCGGAGGAGGGACCGGAGATGATCAGCGGCGTGCGGGCCTCGTCGATGAGGATGGAGTCAACCTCGTCGACGATGGCGAAGTAGTGGCCCCGCTGGACGAGATCCTGCTTCTGCCAGGCCATGTTGTCGCGGAGGTAGTCGAAGCCGAACTCGTTGTTCGTGCCGTAGGTGATGTCGGCGCTGTACTGCTCGCGGCGCACCTCGGGGGTCTGGCCGGCGATGATGGTGCCCGTCGTCATCCCGAGGGCGCGGTAGACGCGGCCCATGAGCTCGGACTGGTACGACGCGAGGAAGTCGTTGACCGTGATGACGTGGACGCCCTGCGCGGCGATCGCGTTGAGGTAGACGGCGAAGGTCGCCGTCAGGGTCTTGCCCTCACCGGTCTTCATCTCGGCGATGTTCCCGAGGTGCAGGGCGGCGCCGCCCATGATCTGCACGTCGTACGGACGCTGGCCGAGGGTGCGCTTGGCTGCCTCGCGGACGGCGGCGAACGCCTCCGGCATGAGCTTGTCGAGCGACTCCCCCGCCTCGTGGCGTGCGCGCAGTTCGGCGGTCTCGCCGCGCAGCTCCTCATCGGTGAGCTGCGCGTAGTCCTCTTCGAGCGCATTCACCGCCTTCACGACCTGCTGGAGCCTGCGGAGGATGCGTCCCTCGCCGGCACGGAGCAGTTTCTCGAGAGGGTTGGCCACGGAGGATCTCCATCTGTCGGATGCAGGCGACGCCACGGCCGCCCGGCGCCGCGCGCGGGAGGCACAGCACAACCGCCCATGTTACCTGCCTGTGACCTCGTATCGTCTGTGACCTTGAATCGCCTGTGCACCCGTCCGCGCGCCCGCCGCCTCCGCTCGGGCGCCGCATAGGATCGACGCATGGCCGGTTTCTGGGGCGTACGGAAGAAGGAACGCGAGCAGCTCGCCGCACAGGATGCGGAGCTCGGACGCCGCGCCGATGCCGCCCTGGTCTCCGCCGACGAGCGGCTGCGCACGACGACCGACGAGCTCGCCTTCGCCGAGATCGAGCTCGGCGCTGACGCGACGCGCGAGCTGCGGGACGCTCTCACCGCGGTCCGCACGCACCTGCGCGAGGCGTTCCAGCTCAACCAGCTCAACCACGACGAGATCCCCGACACTCCGGAGGAGGCCCGCACCCGCAACGCGCGCATCATCCAGCTGTGCGACTGGGCGCAGGACCTCCTCGACGACCGGCTGCAGGCCCTCGCCGGGCCCGTCGAGCGGGCGCGCCGAGCACCCGAGATCATCGAGGGCATCCGCGCGCAGGTGGACCGCGATCGCGAGCGGATCCCGCGCATCGAGTCCGCGGTCGCCCGCCTGTCCGAGCGTTACGCCCGGGACGCCATGAACAAGGTCGCGGGCAATCCCCGCGAGGCGGCCCAGCTGCTCGACTTCGCCGTGCACGGCGCGGAGATCTCCACGGCCCGGCGCGAGAGCGGCCAGCGCGAGCAGGCGAACCTGGCGCTCGAGACGGCGATCGAGGCCGGCCGCCGTGCGACGATGCTCCTCGACGCCGTGGACGCCTTCGAGGTCGAGGCGCTGCGCGCGGAGTCGACGCGCGATGCCATCGTCGACGATTCCCGCGAGGACATCGCCGCCGCGCGCGACCTGCGCACGGTTCCCGCCGTCGCCGAGGCGATGACCGTCCTCGAAGAGGCAGTGAACTCCCTCACCCCCGCCGGCGCCAAGCCCGACCCGTTCACAGAGCTCACCCGGCTGCGCGCCGCCAACGGGGCGCTGGATGCCGCCGTGGCGAAGGCGCGCGAACGGGCGGCGCGGCCCGTGCCGCCCGAGGCGCACGTGCGCCATGCGATCGACGACGCAGACCGCCAGCTCGGGGTCGCGCGCAGCGTCATCTCCGGCCATCGCGGCTGGATAGGCGCCGACGCCCGCACGCGGCTCGCCGAGGCGGAGCGCCTGCGGGTGGACCTCGGCGCCCTCGCCGCGACACCGATCCCCGAGGACGACCGCGAGCAGGCCCTCGCCGACGCGCGGCGCTGCGGCCAGCTGGCCGCCGAGGCGTTGCAGCTCGCGCAGCGCGACATCGACTCGTCCCGTCCGAACGACGGCGGCTGGGGCGGGCCCGGGCAGGGCGGCGGCGGACGCCGCGGCGGCGGAGGCGACCTCGCCAGCGGCATCCTCGGAGGGCTCGTCATCGGCTCGATCCTCGACGGCATCTTCGACTGAGATCGCGAACCGCGCCGACCCCGAATCGGAGATCGGGAACGGAATCGGATGCCTCGGCGCGCCCTATCCGACCCCGTTCGCTTCTTCCGATTCCGCTGGCGAGCGCAGCCCACGATCATCCTCGGGGATGACGTCTCGAGCCGGGGGCATCCCCTAGGTTCGACTCAGACGCCCCACCCCCGAGGAGAACCGATGCTCGTCTGGCGCCGCTGGATCTTCCCCCTGCTGCTTCTCATCGTGTGCGCCGCCGTCGCGGCCGCGCTCGTGAAGCTCGCCTTCTTCCCCGACCGAACGGATGCCGCGACGCTCGTCCCGGGTGGTGGCGTGACCACGCCGGTCGTGGCGGTGGAACGCGGGAGCATCACCTCCGCGCTCACCGTGGACGGCACGATCGCGCGTGACGACGCGATCACCGTACGCGCCCAGGTCGAGGGCACGATCACCGAGGTCGCCGTGGGCGCCGGGCAGAGCGTCGCCGCTGGACAGATCCTCTTCACGGTGAAGCAGGTGGAGACGAACCGACGGATCGACGTCACCGCGCCCGAGGCGGGGGATCTCACCTCGTTCGAACTCGTCGCGGGCCAGTCCGTCTCCCTCGGCGCGGAGGTCGCGAAGCTCACGCCTGCGCGCTTCCACGTCGTCGGGAAGGTCGATCCCGTGCAGCTCTACCGCCTGGTCGGGGCTCCCACCGAAGCGCAGGTGACGATCCAGGGCGGGCCTGCACCCTTCACCTGCACGGGCCTGCGCGTGCAGGTCGCCGAGGACGGCACGACGAGCATGATCTGCGCCGTCCCGGGCGATCAGCAGGTGTTCGCGGGGCTCAAGGCCAGCCTCGCCGTCCAGGTCGGCACCGCCACCGACGTCCTCGTCGTGCCGACGACCGCCGTCACGGGGGGCGCGGGGACGGGCACGGTCTGGGTCGACGCGGACGGTGCGACCGAAGAGCGCAGCGTGCAGCTCGGACTCACCGACGGGACCTCCGTCGAGATCACCGGGGGCCTCGAGGAAGGTGAGACCGTGCGCCAGTTCGTGCCCGGCACGACCGAGGGCACCGAACCGGTCTGCTACGAGGACGGCGCGGGCGGAACCTACTGCGAATCGCCCGGGATGAGCTGGTGAGCCTCGTCGAGCTGCACGGCGTCACGAAGCACGTCCGCCTCCCCGACGACACGCGCCTGGACATCCTGCGCGGTGTCGACCTCGAGGTCGGCAGCGGCGACCACGTCGCGATCGTCGGGCGCAGCGGATCGGGCAAATCCACGCTCCTGAACATCCTCGGGATGCTGGACCTCCCCTCCAGCGGCTCGGTCGCCTTCCGGGGGCACCCGATCGTGCAGGAGTCCGGGCGGCGCATGCGCCGCGGTACCCTCGACCGCCTGCGCGGGCGGGAGGTGGGCTTCGTCTTCCAGCAGTTCAACCTCCTGCCCGGGCGCTCGGCGACCGACAACGTCGCGATGCCGCTCGGCTACGCCACCGGGCGCCAGTTCTGGCGGCGCCGACGCCTCGCCGAGGAGATGCTCGACCGGGTCGGACTGAGCCACCGCCTCGAGTCGCCGCCCGAGCAGCTCTCCGGCGGCGAGCAGCAGCGCGTCGCGATCGCCCGGGCGCTCGTTCGGCGCCCCGCGCTGATCCTCGCCGATGAGCCGACCGGCGCGCTCGATGTCGATACGGGTGAGGCGGTGATGAGCCTCCTCGACGAGGTCGCGTCGGAGACGGAGGCCGCGCTCGTCACGATCACCCACGACCTCCATGTCGCCGCGCGGGCGCGTCGCCATTATCGGCTGGAGGCGGGCGTGCTCACCGAGGTGGACCTCGACGCGGCATCCCGCGCGACCGCGCTGGGCGCCGTCACCGCTGCCGCGCACGCACGGGCGGAGGCGCCGGAGTGAGCGGCTTCGTCGGCGCGCTCAGCGAGGCGTGGGCGGAGCTGCGTCACCATAAGCTGCGGGTGCTGCTGAGCCTCATCGGCATCGCGGTCTCGGTCGCCGCGATCGCCGCCGTCCTCGCTCTGGGCGACTACATGCGTCAGAGCCAGGTCGAGCAGTCGGACCGGTACGGCGGTCGTGAGGCGACGATCGCGGTGTCCGCGGTCCGGACGGACGGCGCCCCCTTGGACTGGTCGGCGATGGATGCCGCGGTGACGGCCGCCGCGGCGCGGTTCGACCTCGCGCACGTGACCCGACGAGCGGACCTCACCTCGACGGCGGACATCCAGACCGCCGACTACGTGCGGCCGGTCATGGTGCGCCTCGGCGACCCGGACTACGCCCTCATTCACCGGACGGCGCTGTTCGCCGGGCGCTGGTTCGAGCCCGGCGACGCTGCGTGGCTCGCTCCGCCGATCGTGCTGTCCCAGCCGCTGTGGCAGGCGCTCGGCGCCCCCTCCCTCGGGGGTCATCCCACGGTCGAGCTCCTCGGCCCGCTCGCGGGGACGTACCGGATCGTCGGGGTCACACCGGCGCAGTGGCAGGGCGACACCGAGAAGGCGATCACGCTCCTCCCCGACACCTATCTCGACCGCACCGAGGGCCTCGCCCCCGGTGACTCGCTGAACTGGGAGCTGTGGGTCGGACCCGACCGGGTGGATGCCATCGGTCCAGAGCTCGCCGCGCAGCTGCGCGCGGCCGCCGGCGCCGACGTCCAGGTGAGCGTCGCACGCTCCGACTGGGCGACCCGCCCGGAGACACAGCAGAGCGCACAGATCTTCGAGCTCACCACGGGGCTGATCGCGGGACTCGTGCTCCTGCTCGGCGGTCTCGGCCTCGTGAACATCCAGCTCGTCGCGATGCGCCAGCGCATCCGCGAGATCGGGGTGCGGCGCAGTTTCGGCGCGACGAGTGCGCGGATCTTCACCACGGTCCTGTTCGAGAACGTCGTCGCCACAGCGGTCGCCGGCATCGCCGGCATCGCTCTGGCGATCATCGTGCTGCGGATCCTCTTCTCTCTCGATGTGCTGCCGACCCTGCAGGATGTCCCCCCGTTCCCGTTGCGGGCAGCGCTGATCGCCCTCGCGGCGGCCGTCGGCATCGGGGCGGTCGCGGGGTTCCTGCCCGCCCTCGCCGCTGTCCGCGCGAAGGTGATCGACGCTCTGCGCATCTGAGGCCTCCGCGCCGAGCCCGATTCCGTTCAGCTCCTCCGACGTCGCCGGCGGCACGGGCGGCCGCGGACGACATGGCCCCGCGACGAGGGGCCGGATGCCTCGGCATCCGGCCCCTCTGCGTTGACGCTCGCGCGGCCGCAGGTCAGGAGGCGAGCTCCTCCTGCGCGGGCGGCGCGCTCGCGGTCAGTGAGATGACGCCGTAATCCCAGCCCTTACGGCGGTAGACGACGCTCGGGTGGTCGGAGCGCGCGTCGATGAAGAGGAAGAAGTCGTGACCGACGAGCTCCATCCGGTCGACGGCCTCTTCGACCGTCATCCATTCGGCGTCGAAGTTCTTGGTGCGGATGACGACCGGGGTGTACTCGTCTTCGGCCTCCCCTTCGCCGATGACGGGCACCTCGCCGGTCGCGACCGCGCGCAGGATGTCGACCGAGGCCGGCTGCAGGTCGATCCCCGAGAGCGAGCCGCTGCCCTTGTCGAGCTTCGCTCCCCGCGGGTGGTTGCGGGCGTCGACGCGCTTGTCCTTCGCGCGCCGGAGCTGCTCGGCGAGCTTGTCGACCGCGAGATCGAGGGCGACGAACTTGTCGCCGTCGGTTGCCTCCGCGCGGACGATCGGCCCCTTGCCCGTCACAGTGAGCTCGACGGTCTCGTCCTCGCGACTGCCGTTGTGGTACGCGCGATGGGTGACCTTGACATCGAGACGCTGCGCACGGGGCGCGATGTTCTCGATGCGGACGGACTTCTCTTCGGCAACGGTGCGGAACCTGTCCGACACGCTCACACCCACGCCGACGATGCTGGTTTCCATCCTTGACCTCCTTGTTCCGGTTCTCCCGGTCAAGGGAGAACCTGGGTTCGCCTTGGTCCCTCCCACGCTATCGGGGTGCCGGGGAGATGTCACCTCCGAGTTCCCGTGACAATGCCCGCTCCGGCATCCTCCGGCGTCGGGGCGTGGATGCCACCGCCGCTGCGCCGACGACGACGGCTCCGGCCGCGGTGAGCGCCCGCGCGGCCTCGCGGAGGGTCGCGCCGGTGGTGACGACGTCGTCGAGCAGGATCACCCGCACGCCCTCCGCACCGCGGGAACCGCGGACGCGCATGCTGCCGGCGACGTTGCGCGCCCGGTCATCCCGGCCGAGGCGGCGCTGGTCACCCGCGGCCGTGCTGACGACGAGCAGGCGCCGCACCGGGAGCCCGGCGCGACGCGCGATCAGCTCCACCACCCGGAATCCCCGTCGTCGCATCGCGGCCGGCGATGTGGGGACGGGGACGAGGACCACCGGCCCTGCCGTGGCCGCGGCGAGCGATGCCGCGACGGCGCACTCCAGCGCGGGGGCGAGGGCGCGGAGGAGGCCGGTGCGCCCCTCCTCCTTGGCCGCGCGGACGACGCGCGCGGCCACCCCCTCGAAGACGAGTCCGGCGTGCACCGGCACCTCCCCCGCGACCCGCGCGATCGGCGTGGGGATCAGCGCGGGCCGGCACTGGTCGCACAGGGCGGTGTCGGGCGCGTCGCATCCCGCGCACCAGACGGGGAAGACGACCGAGAGCGCCTCCGCCCCCGCCCGCCGTACGGCGCCGCTCCACCCTCCCGGGTGTGCGCGGCCGCGCACTGCGTGGACGGCCGCGGGCCCTGTGCTGCTCTCGTTCACGCCCCCATCGTGAACGAGAGCTGCGCTCCGCGGGCGCGCCCGACTGCATCTGAGGACAGCGCCGCCGGAGAAGCCCGTGTGAGCGCGGCGACGATCAGCCGGGCGACCCCTGCTGCACCGCGAGGACGACGATTCCGGATGCGAACTGCTGCCAGTTCGAGCCGCGCGGCGCGTAGAGCTCCCCCGCGCCGTCGCGGACGCGCACGCCCCCGGACTGCGTGCCGCCGGCGATCGCCGTCACCCCCGGCACGACGCGCTGGGAGGACGAGAAGCCGCCGACCTCCTGCGTCACCAGATAGGGGTCGCCCTGCACCGTGGTCGCGAAGGCGAGCGAGGTGGAACCGGTCCACGTGAGCGCGGTCACGCCGGCGCCGAGCACGGCGAGGACCCGCTTCTCGCCGAGACCGGTCGGAGCTCCCGAGCGGTCGCGGACGATCCCGGACACCCAGAGCGCGAAGCGATCGCCGTCGCGGACGACGGCCGCAAGACGGGTGCCGTCTCGCGAGACGCGCTGCGCAAGGACCTGCGATGCGCCCGCCCAGCCGCCCGCGATGGCGATCTGCGCGCCGTCCGGGCCGTACGCGTACACTCCGCCGGGCGTGGACTGCGGGACGGACCACACGTAGCCGGAGGCATCGACGGACGGCGGAAGGAGGCCCGGCCGCTCGTCGACGCGGTCCGCCCCTTCGGCATCGACCCGCAGGACGGCACCGGAGGAGTCCCGGACGGCGGCCAGCGAGCGGTCGGCGTCGACCTCGATGTCGGTCGCCGACACCTGGAGGAGGGCCTGCGAGAGCCCGGGGATCTCCTCCACCGTCCCCCCGGAGAGGAACCCGAAGTCGTCCGCCGTGCGGACCAGCGGGTTCGTGTCCACGCGCGTCTGGCGTACCGTCAGCGCCTCGGCGGGAAGGACCTGCTCGTTCACGAGCATGTCCACCTGGTCGATCCGCGCCTGGGCGAGGGATGCCTCGAGCTGCGTCTGCATTCGGTCGAGCACCGTGCGGTCGAGACTGCGGGCACCGTCCTGCAGCGACACGGCCGCCACGCCCAGCTTCTGCGGCACGGACAGGGTCGCCAGCCGCGCGACGTCGGTGAACGCTGTGGCGACAGCGCCCAGGAGCCACGGGCTCGGCCCCCCGTTGACGAGTTCGGCGGCGATCCGGGTCGCCGCGTACTGACGCGGGAACCAGCGCTCGTCGGGGACGAGGTAGGTCCACGTCGGGTCGAAGAACTGCAGCGAGTACGACCCGAAGACCGTCTTGAAGCGGTTCTGGTCGAGGATGATGCCCTGAGGCGCCTGGGTGATCCGCCACTGCCCGTCCGCCTGCTGGGCGAGGGCGAACGACATGTCGAGCTGGGAGGAGTCGCCCGTCGCCGACATCTCTCCGGTGCTGTCGACGAACGCGGTGGGCGTGACCGTCAGCACGAACTGGTCCGGCGTGATCTCGGCCAGGCGGCGCTCGCCCGGGTCGTAGACCGTGACCACCGCGCGGGGATCCCATTCCTCGGAGAACGCCGGGGCGAGGTAGAGATGCGCGATCGCCCAGTTGTCCCGCGGACCGGAGCCCGCCGCGATGAAGCCCTCCACGATCTGCTGCGGCGTGGCATCCTTCGCCGGGGCGTCCGGCAGGAAGACGAGGTCGCCGCCCGCCTCGTCCTCGGCGATGGGCTGTCCGGCGTTGACCGGGCCGGAGGTCGGAAGGCCCGCGCACGCGCTCAGCACGAGCGCCAGGACGAGCGCCACCGCCGCGGCGGCCGCGCGCGCCCCGCGCCCGGCCGTGCGCCCCTCCGGCATGTCGCGGCACGCCGTGCTGCGTCGGTCCGTCATCGTCACGATCTCCCTCCCCCCGCACTCGGCGGTACGGTGATCGGCTGCGTCAGCCCGAGGTCCTCCAGGGGTGCGCCGTCGTCCCCCGGATCGAGCGGGATCGGGGATGCCGCGCCGAGCGGCTGCCCTCGCCGCGGGAGGGTCAGCACGAAGTTCGTGCCGCGGCCCGGCTCGGACCACACCCCGAGCGTGCCGCCGTGCAGACGCGCGTCGCCGAGGGCGATCGACAGGCCGAGCCCCGTGCCGCCGATCGTCCGCTTCCGCGACGGGTCGGCACGCCAGAAGCGATCGAACACCCGCGCGCTGTCGCCGGCGCTCATGCCGAGCCCGAAGTCGCGGACGCTCAGTGCGACGGCGTTCTGATCGCTGTCCACCGAGACGACGATGGGGCGCCCCTCGCCATGCTCGATCGCGTTGCCGAGCAGGTTCCGCACGATCCGGCGCACGCGTCGCGGGTCCATGTCGACCGGGGAATATCCCCCGGGCGCGACGAGACGCACATCGGTGCCGTGCTGATCGGCGAGCTGCTGCATCGAGCCGATGACATCCTCCGCGAGGTGCGCGAGGCTCGTCGGCTCGTTCTCCAGCTGCACCGACCCGGCGTCGTAGCGACTGATCTCCAGCAGGTCGGTGAGAAGCACCTCGAACCGCTCGACCTGCGCGTGCAGGAGCTCGGCGGCGCGCGCCGTCGTGGGATCGAATCCCTCGCGCTGATCGTTGATCATGTCGCTCGCCAGGCGGATCGTGGTCAGCGGCGTCCGCAGCTCGTGGGAGACGTCGGAGACGAACCGCTGCTGGACGAGCGAGAGCTCCGCGAGCTCCTTGATCTGCGCCTCGATCGAGTCGGCCATGGCGTTGAACGAGCGGCCGAGGGTCGCGAACTCGTCGTCGCCGCGCACGGGGAGCCGCACGCCGAGGTCACCCGCCGCGAGGGTGGCGCTCGTCTCGGCGGCCTGCGCGATCGGCACGGTGATCGTCCGGAGCACGAACCACGAGATCGCCCCGATGATGAGGATCAGCGCGGCGCCCACGAGCCACAGCGTGATCTGGACGAACCGGAGCGTCTGCGCCTCCGAGGCCAGATCGAAGGCGAAGTAGAACTCGTACGCACCCGCCTCGGGGAGCACCAGCTGCTGCCCGACCAGCACACCCGGCGTGTCGCCGTCGCCCGTCGGGAGCGCGATGGACTGCCACCAGCGCTGGTCGGCGTCGCGCTGGACCATGCTGCGCATGCCCGCCGTGATCATGTCCGCTTCCAGGCCGCCCTGGTTGAAATCCTGCGGGGCGATCGCCGACGGGTCGTTCGCGACGCGGTAGGCGGCGATCATGTCGGTCCCCGACTGACGGGTGAGCGAGGTGATCGTCGCCGACATGAGGGCCTCGAGGGCGGCCGAGTCCCCGTCCACCTGCGCGGCACCCAACGTGTCCTGCGCCGTCGTCGTCGCCCGGCCCACGGCCGCCTGCACCTGACTCACCCGCGATTCGAAGAGATCGTTCTGGATGGCGAGGGCCATCGTGACGAACCCGCCGATGATCGCGAACGCCGTCAGGCCCAGGGTGAGAACGAGCGTCCGGAAGCGGAGGGAGCTGCGCCACAGCCCCGTCACCCGGCTCGGCCAGGTACGCCAGTCGCGCCAACCCGCGAAGACGGGCAGGGCCCGGGCGCGCGCGGCCACGGGACGAGCCTCAGACGACCGCGCCGGCGCGGTAGCCCACACCGCGGACGGTCATGACGATCTTGGGGTTGTCCGGGTCGATCTCGACCTTCGCGCGCAACCGCTGCACGTGGACGTTGACGAGCCGCGTGTCGGCCTTGTAGTGGTAGCCCCACACCTGCTCGAGGAGCATCTCGCGGGAGAACACCTGCTGAGGTTTGGATGCCAGCGCCACGAGCAGCTCGAACTCGAGGGGCGTCAACGCGATCGCGCCGTCGCCGCGACGCACCTCGTGCGCGGCGACGTCCACGACGACATCGCCCACCCGCAGGGTCTCGCTGTCGGTCGAGGTCCCCGGCCGCAGGCGCGTGCGGATCCGCGCGACGAGCTCCTTCGGATTGAACGGCTTCATGATGTAGTCGTCGGCGCCCGACTCGAGGCCCCTCACCACATCGGCGGTGTCGGTGCGGGCGGTGAGCATGATGATGGGGACGCCCGACTCCGCGCGGATGCGGGTGCAGATCTCGATCCCGTCCATTCCCGGGAGCATGAGGTCGAGGAGCACGAGGTCGGGCCGCTCCGCGCGCCACGCATCGACGGCGACGGCGCCGTCGGCGCAGAACACCGGCTCGAAGCCCTCGGTGCGCAGAACGATGCCGATCATCTCCGCGAGTGCGGTGTCATCGTCGACGACCAGGATGCGAGAAGTCATAGGGGCGGATCAGTCCTTCGGGTCGGCCGTGTGCCGGCGGCGCGGCGGGACGCGCAGAAATACAGTATCGGACGCACCTGAGGGCGTGCCCTGGATCGCTCGCCGGAAATGTACGGACACAAACGGGCGTCGCTCACGCACGAGCCGCCCGGCGGGGTGCACAATCGCGACCACAGGAAGTTCTCGCGAAAGGAAAAGTCAGTGAGCACCGACGACCCCCGTCCCGACCGCCCCATCGATCCGACCGAACTCGCCCACACCCCCACAGCTCCGCACCTGACCGATGCGCCCGCCACCTCGACGAAGCTGGTCGCCGAAGGCGCGGGAACCTTCCTGCTCGTCTTCGGCGGCGTCGGCACCGCGCTGTTCGCCGCCAACAACGGCCTCGCCGAGAACGGGTTCCCCGTCGGTGTCGGCTATGTCGGTGTCGCCCTCGCGTTCGGTCTCACCGTCGTCGCGGGAGCCTACGCCTGGGGGCCGATCTCGGGAGGGCATTTCAACCCCGCGATCACCCTCGGCCTCGCCGCGGCCGGACGATTCCCGTGGCGGGATTCGCTCGGCTACATCATCGCTCAGCTCGTCGGCGGCGTCGCCGCGACGAGCGTCATCGTCCTCGTCGGCCTCTCCGGACCGGACGGCTGGCTCGCGAAGGCGCAGGACGGCGGCTTCGCCAGCAACGGATTCGGCGATCGCTCACCGGGCGGTTTCGGACTGGGCGCCGCGATCACGGTCGAGATCGTCCTGACCGCGGTCTTCGTCCTCGTCATCCTCGGCGTCACGCACGCGACGCGCGGCAACCCGGCGCTCGCGGGCCTCGCGATCGGCCTCACCCTGACGCTCATCCACCTCATCTCGATCCCGGTCGACAACACGTCGGTGAACCCGGCACGTTCGCTCGCCGCCGCGATCTATGGCGGGCCGGGGGCGCTCGGTCAGCTGTGGGCGTTCCTGCTGTTCCCGATCGTCGGCGCTCTGATCGCCGGCTTCGCACACCGGGCACTGTTCGAACGCTCCACCGCCTGAGGTCGCGCGCGACCTTTCATGACACCGCCGTTCGGCGACCGGGATTCCTCCCGGTCGCCGAACGTCTTCTCAGCGGTGCAGGTCGAACCGGTCGAGCTCGGTGAGCTTGCCCCACGCGGCGACGAAGTCGCGGACGAACTTCTCCGCGGCGTCATCCGAGGCGTAGACCTCGGCGAGCGCGCGCAGCTCGGAGTTCGAGCCGAACAGAAGGTCGACACGCGTCCCCACGCCGACCTTCTCGCCGGAGCCGTCCTTCACGCCCGCGAAGGCGTGCGAGCCCGGGTCGAGAGGCGTCCACGTGGTGCCGAGGTCCAGCAGGTTCACGAAGTAGTCGTTCGTGAGGATGCCGGGCCGGTCGGTGAACACCCCGTAGGACGAGCCGTCCCAGTTCGCGCCGAGGACGCGCAGCCCGCCGACGAGGACGGTCATCTCCGGCGCGGTGAGCGTCAGGAGGTTCGCCTTGTCGATGAGGTGATACTCCGCGGGCATCGGGGCCAGCGGTCCCTGGTAATTGCGGAAGCCGTCGGCCGCAGGCTCGAGGAAGCCGAACGACAGCTCGTCGGTCTGCTCCTGCGAGGCATCCGTGCGACCGGCGTGGAACGGCACCTCGACCTCGACGCCGGCATCCGCTGCGGCTTTCTCGACGGCCGCGTTGCCCGCGATGACGATGAGGTCGGCGAGCGAGACGGGCGAGCCCGCCGCGGCGAGATCCGCCTGGATGCCGCCGAGGACGCCCAGCACGCGGTGCAGCTGCGCCGGGTTGTTGACCTCCCAGTCCTTCTGCGGAGCGAGGCGGATGCGGGCGCCGTTGACGCCGCCGCGCTTGTCGCTGCCCCGGAAGGTGGACGCCGCGGCCCACGTCGTCCCGACGAGCTCGGCGACCGTGAGGCCCGAGTCGAGGACGCGCTTCTTGGCCTCGGCGACGCCGGCCGCATCGATCAGATCGCCGGAGGGTGCCGGAACCGGGTCCTGCCACAGGAGCACCTCCTCGGGCACCTCGGAGCCGAGGTAGCGGGCGACGGGTCCCATGTCGCGGTGGGTCAGCTTGAACCACGCACGGGCGAAGGCGTCCGCGAAAGCCTCGGGGTCGTCCTTGAACTTCCGCGAGATCTTGTCGTAGGCGGGGTCGACCCGCAGCGCGAGGTCGCTCGTGAGCATGCGCGGCTCGCGGCGACCGTTCGAGTGAGCGAGCGGCACCATGTCCGCGCCGGCGCCGTTCTTCGGGCGCCACTGGTGCGCTCCCGCGGGGCTCGAGAACAGCTCCCACTCGTACGCGTAGAGGATGTGGAAGAACTCGTTGTCCCACCGGGTCGGGTGGTAGGTCCACGTGACCTCGAGGCCGGAGGTGATCTGGTCGTCGCCCTTGCCCGTGCCGTTGTTGTTCTTCCAGCCGAGCCCCTGCATCTCCAGGCCCGCGGCCTCGGGGTTGTCCTCGAGGTTCGAGTCGGGAGCCGCGCCGTGCGTCTTGCCGAAGGTGTGACCGCCGGCGATGAGGGCGACGGTCTCCTCGTCGTCCATCGCCATGCGACCGAAGGTCTCGCGGATGTCGCGCGCCGACAGCAGCGGGTCGGGGTTGGCGTTCGGGCCCTCGGGGTTGACGTAGATGAGCCCCATCTGCACCGCTGCGAGAGGCTTCTCCAGGTCGCGCTCGCCGGAGTAGCGCTCGTCGCCGAGCCACGTGGTCTCCGGGCCCCAGTACACGTCGTCGTCGGGCTCCCAGACATCCGCCCGTCCACCGGCGTAGCCGAAGGTCTCGAATCCCATCGACTCCAGTGCGACGTTGCCCGCGAGGATCATGAGGTCGGCCCACGAGATCGACTGACCGTACTTCTTCTTGATCGGCCACAGCAGACGGCGGGCCTTGTCGAGACCGACGTTGTCGGGCCAGCTGTTCAGCGGGGCGAAGCGCTGCATGCCCGCGCCGCCGCCGCCGCGGCCGTCGGTCACGCGGTAGGTCCCCGCGGAGTGCCAGGCCATGCGGATCATGAGCGGGCCGTAGTTGCCGAAGTCCGCCGGCCACCACTCCTGGCTCGTGGTGAGCGCCTCGGCGATGTCCTTCTTGACCGCGGCGAGGTCCAGCGCCTCGAAGGCGGCGGCGTAGTCGAAGCCGGGGAGGGGGTTTCGCGCCTCAGGGTTCTTCGCGAGGATCTTCAGGTTCAGCTGGTTCGGCCACCAGACGCGGTTGGCCGAGCCGGAGGTGGGGTGCGGCTGCGCGTGGATGACGGGGCAGGTCGCCGCCTCCTCGGCGTAGGCCTCCTCCGTGTCGGTGACGGTGACGGACTGATCGATGTCGGTCACGTCCTCGCCGATGCCGGCGGCGGACGGGTCGTTCTCGGTCATGTGGTTCCTTCCTCGGGGATGCGGGTCTCGGGTGTGACGGACTCGGGGGTGATGGTCTCGGAGGTGATGTCTGCGGCGGCCTGCGCCGCGGCGGCGCACGCGGGGCAGATACCCCAGTAGGTGACCTCGGCGACGGCGAGGGTGTAGCCGTGCTGCTCGGACGGCAGGAGGCAGGGCGCGTGCCCCACGGCGCATTCGACGTCCTCGACGGCGCCGCACGAGGTGCAGATCAGGTGGTGATGGTTGTCGCCCGTGCGCAGCTCGAACCGCATCGGCTGTCCGGCCGGCTCGATCCGCCGCGCGATCCCCGCGTCGGCGAAATCGCCCAGCGCGTTGTACACCGATTGGATGCTGAGGCGCGGCATCCCCTCGGCGGCCGCGGCGAGCACATCGTCGGCGCTGGCGTGCGGGCGGCTCTGCAGGGCCGCGAACACGGCGCTGCGCGACTCGGTGACGCGGAGCCCGGCGGCGCGCATCGTCTCTGCCGCGGAGGCGGAGGAAGATGGCGCGGGCGTGGACACGACATCCAGCTTACCGCGCTGTTTTGATCAGTTCAAAACAAGTCGCGGGGCGCGTCCGATCAGCGTCAGACGCGCAGGGTCTCGTGCCGGACGACCATCCAGCCCTTGGGAACGGAGAGGCGGTCGGTGTGCGCGCGGCACAGATCGTGCGCGTGCGGATCGCCGGACGCACCGAGCGGGCCGAGGGCCGCCATCTGGTCGCCGTAATCGTAGGTGAGGGTCGTCACCGCTTCGCGGGCACAGCCCACCTTCGAGCACAGTCTCGTACGCATCCCCACCACGGTACGCGCGACGTCGCCGGGCGCCCCGGACGCCGCGCCGCCGCGTTCCGAAAGCAGGCTCGATCCGCCCGCACGCGGGTCCCCGGACCCTGCCGCATCGATCGCCCCTGCTTTCGGCACCGGCCTAGACTGAGGGGATGATCCGGCGGCGCCCCCAGAGCACACCCCGTCGGCGTCCTTCGCGACACGGTCGACACGGTCGCGAGGACCGCAGCCCTGTCGTCCGCCCGCCGCTTCTCCCCCTCGAGACGCGGGAGGAGCGCTTCGACTTCGCCGTGGGATCGGCCGCGGAGTTCCTGCGCGGCGCCTGGCCGGAGCTGCGCGATGTGCGCTTCGAGGTGGGGTCGATGCCTCCGGCATCCGACGACGACGGCATCCCCCGGTGGAGCATCCACCAGGACGAGAAGCGCATCGTGCTGTACCGGCTGCCGATCGAGCGGCTCGCGCATCTGCATCGCGAGGACGACCTGCACCGCCGCATCGCGATCGAGGGCACCGTCTTCCGCGCCGCGGCCGAGTACCTCGACCGCGACCCGTGGGACCTCGGCCCCGACCGGTACCGCGACTACTGAATCGCGACCGCGCATCGGCCGCCGCATGTGCGCGGCGCAGTGTGGCCCGCGTCAGCGCGGGTAGACCTCGATGGCCGCGGCGGCGGCATCCCCGGCCGGTACCGGATATCCCGCGAGCGCGCCCGCTCCGGCGAAGACGACCGACGCAGAGACTCCGGCCTCGCCCGGCACGATCCGGTACGCGCCGCCGCCCTCGACGGGAAGGCGGGCCACGGCGCCTGCGGCCAGGGTGACCTCCCGCGCCGCACCGCCCGACAGGCTTTCGACCGTCACGGTCTGCGGTGCCGCGCCGCCGACGAGCGAGAGCTGGGCCGAGGGCCCCTCGGCGACCGCGACGAGCGTCGGGGCGCGGAGGATCTCCGCGGGGGTGAACCACCCGAAATCGCTGCCGGCACCGAAACCGGTGGTCGACCACACGCCGCCGGTCACCGGTGTCGTCGCGGACACCGAGACCGAGTACGTGCCGACGGCGAGCCCGCCGAGGTCGAAGGTGAGGGGCACACCAGCACTCAACGGCAGCGTCTGCGAGGACACGACCGCGCCGTCGGGCCCGCCCACGGTGACCGTGGCCTCACCCGCGGCCCCGGGGGCGAGCAGGTGCAGGATGGTGGGGGTGTTGCTCGCACCCGGGTCCGACGCGGCGACGGCGACGGCGACGCCCGGGATGACGAGGTCGGTGGAGGGCGCTCCGAGCGCCGCGATCTGATCGACCCCGCCGGGGTTCAGCACGCGCGTGATCGTCGTCTGCAGGGAGGCGCGCACGGGTGCCTGGGCCGATGTCACCCGCACGACCGGGCCCTCTTCGCCGCGCGCGAGGGAGGCGAGCGGGATGATGCGCTGCGTCCCGGCCGGCACCACGATGTCCTTGCCGGCCGCCGGGGCCTGCTCGCCCGACGCGCCGTAGACGGCGAGGGTGACGAGGGCAGCGACCTCCCCCGGGTTGGCGAGGATGACGACATCCCCCGCCCCGGTGGCGGCCGAGCCGCCCACGAGCCACGACTCCATCATGGGCCGCGTGCACGCCTCCGCGGCGAATCCGCTGAGGTCGGATGCCGCGGCCCGCGCCGCTCCCGCCGCAGCGAGGTCTGTGGGATCCACCCCGGAGGGCGGGGCCGCGAGGAGGGCGGGGCCGGTTCCGCCGGCGACGTCGGCGGGGACGAGGAGGCTCTGGACGGGGTCGACGTCACCGCCTGCGGCGGCGGTGATCCTCTGCGCCGTGTCATCGGTCAGAAGCGATGCCTGCGTGGCATCGCGTCCGGCGGCGATGAGCGGGCCGCTGCAGACCGCGACCGACGGCGCCGCCGGGGGCTGAGCCGCGATGCGGATCGGTTCCTGCAGGTGGCCGGGCAGGTCGATGAGGGTCGCGCCGACGGCGGCGACCACGACGACCGCCGCGAGCACGGCGCCGCCCGCGAGCTGAGCCGTGCGCTTCGGGGAGAGCCGCGTCATCGGGAGCCCGCTTCCTCGTCGGCGTCTGTGTCGTCGGCGGCCACACCCTCGGCGGCCGCGCCCGCATCGCGCGGTTCTGCGTCGCCGGCGGCAGCGGGCTGCTCGGCGGACGTCGGCTGCTCGGCGGGCGTGCCCGCCCCGACCCATCGGGCCGGGCGACGCCGCGGGAGTCCCACGACGCGGGCCCGGCGGCGCGACTCCTCCAGAGAACGTCGTGTGGGGAGGGCGAGCAGGAGCGCCGCGAGGATCACGCCGGCCTGCAGGAGCGCGATGCGCCACGCGCTGGACGCGTCGACGGCGGGGCGGGGCACCACGCCGTCGATGATGCGCCAGAGCGTGCCCTTCGCCGTCTCCCCGACGACCTCGAGATCCGATCTCTGATCGAGGGCGGTGCCGGCGACGAGCCGGACGGCGCGCGCCGCATCCGAATCGGCACCCGGGGCGAGGACGACGAAGGCGACACCGTGCGCCGCGAGGTCGGAGATGACGGGGCCCTCCGGATCCGACACCAGCTGCGCGGCGATGACGGATGCGCGCTCATCGCCCTCGTCCGCGCCGGTCCGCGCGGACCGGAGGGTGCTCTGGCCGCCGAGCGAGGCGGTCTCGCCCCACACGACGTCGGCGATGACCGCGCCGTCCTCCGTCGGGGTGAGGACGAAGGTCGCGGTCGACGTTCCACCTCGGCCCTCCGCCTCGACGTAGGCGGGCAGGGTGCTCGTCGTACCCTCCGTGATCGTCGCGTCTCCGCGGAGCGTGGCCGTGAGGGCGGGAACGGCGCTGACGGCGAGCGCCGCCATCGCCAGGACGGCCAGCGACCCGCGGATCCGTGCTCCCGCGACCTGCGCTCCGGGAAGGGCATCGAGGGCGAGGGCCGCCGCGCCGAGCGTCGCGATCCAGAAGAGACTGAGGGCGGCGCCGGGGAAGAGCGTGATGACCTGCGGACCGTCGGACGCGACGGCGACGCCGATCGCCGTGAGCGCCGTGACCAGGCCGAGGAGGCCGGTGAGGCCGAGGACCGCGGCGGGGATCGTCCGCCCGAGCACGAGCCCGGCGACGGCGAGGAGGAGGACGGGGGCGACCAGCAGCGGCGTCCACGCGGCGATCGCGGCGGGGAGGATGCTTCCCCACCCGTCGCTCGCGGGGAATCCGAGCGCGAGGAGCATGCGCCGCGCGCCGTCCGCGCCGGCGGGGTCGGCGAGAGGCACGCCGGGGTCGGCCAGGAGCGACCACGGCTCCCCGGCGCTGAGCCGCGCCCACACGAGGGGCGCGAAGACGACGATGCTCGGGACGACCAGCCAGATCACGCGGGTGAGGCCGCGCCCGCGGAGGACGGTCGCGACGAGGAGGACGCCCACGATCCAGACCCCGGCGAAAGCCGGAGCGAGGGAGGGTGCGCACGCGAGGACTGCCGCCGCCAGGATGGATGCGACGCCCGCCGCGCTCCAGGAACGGTGGGCGACGGAGGCCGCCCACACCAGCCACGGCAGCAGCAGATGGGCGATCACGACGGTGGGGCGTCCGGCGGTGAGGGCTCCGAGCAGGCTCGGCGCGAGCGCCCAGCCGACCGCGACGACGGCGCGGACGATCGCGCGCTCGCTGAAGCGGGTGGCGGCGAACCAGCCGCCGAGGGCAGCGAGCGGGAGCGCGAGCACCCACAGCACGACCATCGCGCGTGCGGGCGCCACGGGCGCGAGCGTCCCCAGCAGCGCGATGACGGCGCCGAACGGATCCGCGGGCCCCACCGTCTGCCAGCCGAGGGGTCGGGCGCCGGAGGCGGCATCGGCCCAGAGCCCTGCGACGGTGGCGCGCAGCGGCGCGAGCGCGCCACCGCTGAGGACCGGCCATGCGAGCAGGGAGACGAACGAGACGACCGACGCGACGAGGGCGGCGAGGACGATCCACGCGCCTCCGCCGCTGAAGAAGTGCAGCTCGGTGCGCCCGGTGCCCGCCGGAAGGTCGTCGTCGAGGCGATGACGCAGCTGCGCGGCGGTGACCCGCAGCGGAGCGATCTGCGCCCAGGACGCGGCCCGACCGCGGCGGATTCCGCGCCGCGTGCGCGCCACCGCGGCGGGCCGGACCATCGCAGTGACGGCCGCTCCCCACTCCGGGAGGATGCTTCCGGGGCGCTTGCCGAGCAGCGCGGCGAGGGAGCGCACGATCGCGAGTGGCAGGAGCGTGAGCCAGTGCAAGGGCACGGCGGCGGTGGGCGCGTACGCGAGCCGGCGGTGCAGCTGCGCCGTGCGGGCGGCATACGCCGCGCGCATCGGGCCCACCGGTCTCGCGGAGACGGCGACGACGGCGCGCGGGGCGAGCACGATGCGTCCGCCGTGCAGGCGGGCGCGCACGCCCAGGTCGAGGCCCTCGTCGGCACCGGCGAGAGCGCGGTCCGCTCCGCCGAGGGCCGTCCACGCATCGCTGCGCACGAGGATGCCGCGGATGTCGGACCCGAGCACGTCCTCCGCCCCGTCGTACTGGCCCTGATCGTGCTCGCCGTCGGCAAGGCCGACCGTGCGGCCGAGGGCGGTCATCGAGACGCCGAGGGAGACGATCCGATCGTGCTCGTCGGAGCGCACGAGCTTCGGAGCCGCGAACGCCACCGACGGGGCGGCCTCGAGCGCCCCGGCCAGGCGGGCGAGCGCGTGGCGGCCGGGAACCGTGTCATGGGTGAGGACCCAGACGGCGTCGCCGTCGAGTCGGTGCGAGCCGAGGGCCAGCGCGTCGGCGAGGCTCGTGCCGCGGTCCGCGCCGATGACCGCCTCGGCGTGCGAGGCCCGCGCGGCATCCTGCACGGCGGCATCGCTGTCGCAGAGGATGATCGTCAGCGCGTCGACAGGGCGCGATTGAGCGCGGAGCGCGGTGAGCGTCCGTTGCAGGCGGATGTCTGCGGCCTCGCGCCCATCGGGACGCACGACCAGCAGGGCATGGACTCGGGCGGGCATGACCTGGTCAGCCTAAGTCGGGCGACGTCAGCCAGCCCGCCGCCACGCCCACGATGAGCAACCCGGGGCCGACCAGTCGTCAGGCGCGGCGCTTGACCTTCCGACGCTCGCGCTCGCTGAGCCCACCCCAGATGCCGAAGCGCTCATCGTTCTTCAGCGCGTACTCGAGGCATTGGTCGCGCACATCGCACGAGGTGCAGATGCGCTTGGCATCGCGCGTGGAGCCGCCCTTCTCCGGGAAGAAGGCCTCCGGATCGGTCTGGGCGCAGAGCGCATCCGCCTGCCAGCCGAGCGCGGTGTCCGCGTCGGCTTCCGCCGGCCGACGGACACCGGGGACACCCAGGTTCACCGGATCGACGAACCAGTTCTCGGGAACCCCGGAACGGTAACCCGTCATATCGTTCTCCCCACTGATTCCCGTCACGCCGGACCGCGTGTTGAATAATTACACCGCTGTCATTCGCCGGGGTCAAGTCGCAGATCGTAAACCCTCAAGCCGTGATCGAACCTTCATGCCGCGATCACCGGCGTGTCGCCGCGAATCCGGAGGCCTCGCGGGCGCCCGGGAACGGGTCCGACCGGGAGCCCGGAGGGTCAGACGCGGCCCGGCTGCGCGAGGAAGGCCTCGCCTCGGCCCGCGATGTCGACACCCCGCGCGCCGCCGCCCACGTACACCGCCGCACCCGGCACCAAGTCCACCGCGGGCGCGTCCTGGCCGCGCTCCGTCACCCGCAGCGCTCCGCGCGTCGCCAGGATGATCGCCGGTCCGCGGAGATCCGCCGAGGCGGTGCGCCCCTCGATCTCCACCCGTGTCAGAGCGAAGTCCGGCACGCCGACGTCGTAGAGGACCCCCTGATCGCCGGTCTGCACCAGTTCGACGAGCGGCGCCGGGCCCGGCGTGGCATCCAGCACCCGCAGCAGCTCGGGGACGTCGACGTGCTTCGGCGTGAGCCCTCCGCGGAGCACGTTGTCGCTCGCGGCCATCAGCTCGACACCGAGGCCCGACTGGTACGCATGCAGAACGCCCGCCGGCGCGAAGAGCGCCTGACCGCGCCGGAGGACGACGAGATTCATGAGGAGCGCGACGTAGAGTCCCCGGTCGCCGGGGAAGTCGGATGCCGCAGCCAGCAGCACGTCGATCGTGTCCGCATCCGCGTCATCCGTGGCCGAGGCCTGCGCGGCGGCGAGCGCGTCGGCGAGCGCGGCCACATCGGCGGGCGACGCTTCGGACAGGGCCCAGGCGAGCGCCGCGCGCAGCCCGCGCTCCTCCTCCGTGTCGGAGAGGAGCTCGTCGAGCCGGGCGAGGGCGCCACCGGCCGCGGCATTCGCGGCGCCACCCGCACCCGCCAGACGCGCGATCAGGCGCCGGGTCCCGGCGACGGGTCGCAGGCCCACGAGGGCGCGGAACTCGTCGCTCAACGCGACGATGATCTCCGGCTTGTGGTTGTCATCGCGGTAGAGGCGATCGTCCGCATCGCGCGGGATGCCCGCGGCCTCCTCGCGCGCGAAGCCCGCCTCCGCCTCGGCCTTGGTGGGGTGCGCCTGGATCGAGAGCGACGACCCCGCGGCCAGGAGCTTCAGCAGGAAGGGCAGCGGCGGCTCCCCGGCCTCGGCGAGCGCGACATCCAGGGTCTGCGCGCCGTCGCCGACGCGGGAGGGGCTCCCCGGGTGGGCCCCGTACCAGATCTCCGCCTCGGGCTCGCCGGTCGGCTCACGCCCTTCGAGGGCCGGGATGAGGGTCGGCGACCCCCACGAATACGCGCGCGGAACGTTCGAGATCGGCAACAGCATGCCCTCAGCCTAGGGCGGCCGCCACGGTAGCCTGATCTGACCATGGCCGTGCACACGAACCACCCCGTCGCGGCGCCTCCGCACGCTCCTGCACGCGAGACGACGGGGCATCTGCTGCTGCGCGGCTGGTGCATCTTCGTGATCGCGGCGGCCCTCGCCGGGACGGCGTGGCTCGTGGCGTTCGGCACCCCCGCCGCGGCGATCGTCGCCATCGCGTCGGGCCTCGTCTCGGGCATCCTGTGGGCGGTGCTCCGCCCCGGGGTGCAGTGGCGGCGGCTCCCCTGGTATGCCCTGCTCTACGTCGTCTGGGCGGTCGCCTCGCTCATCTGGACGGCCTACCCCGAAGCCACGGCCCTGACGCTCCTGCTTCTTCTGACCACGACCGTGCAGGCGATGTTCGTCGGATCGGTCCTCACCTGGCGCGAGCTCGTCCGGGCGATCGCGTCGGCGCTGAAGTGGATCCTCATGCTGTCGATCCTCTTCGAGCTCTGGGTCTCGCTCCTCTGGGGCGGTCCGATCCTGCCCGGATTCCAGCGTCCCGACCCGGGCGTGACGTACGACCCGATCGTGTACTGGTCGAGAGACAACCTCTTCGACGGCGGCCGCATCCAGGGGATCTTCGGCAACGCGAATCCGCTCGCCTATGTGGCCCTGCTCGGCATGATCGTCTTCGCCGTGCGCTTCGCCGCGCGCGCGCCGCGTCGCCTGCTCCTCGGGGCGTGGTTCCTGCTCGCCGGCTTCCTCTTCGTCCGGGCGGGGTCCGCGACGGCGACCCTCGCGGCGGCGGCCGTGGTCGTCGTCCTCGTCACGGTGCTGCTCATGCGCCGCACCCGCCGCGCCGGGGAGCGCACGCGGTACTACCTCGCGTACGCGGTCGTCGCGCTCGGCGGCCTCACGGCACTGTGGCTCTTCCGGGATGCGTTGTTCTCGGCGCTCGGCCGCTCCTCCGACCTCACCGGCCGTGAGGGCATCTGGACGCTCGTGTGGGAGGAGGCCATCCAGCATCCGATCATCGGATGGGGCTTCTCGACCCCGTGGGTGCCGAGCGACCCTCACTTCGAGGGCTGGATCGTCGACCACGGCCAGACCGTGATGCAGGCCCACAACATGTGGCTCGACGTGTTCTTCCAGCTCGGGGGCATCGGGCTGATCCTCATCGCCGCCGCGATGCTCGCGTTCGTCTGGCGATCGTGGTTCTTCGCCGTCGACCGCCCCCGCTGGGATCTCGTCGCCGACCGGCCCTACTCGCCGATCACCCTGGTCCCGACGCTCGTCGGCGCCGTCCTCCTCGTGCAGGGGCTCGCCGAATCCGGGCCGCTGCTCGGGTGGGGATGGTTCTTCGTCATCCTCCTGGCCTTCAAGATCAAGCAGGCGCCGCTCATCGGGCGCGGCCCGTCGGAGCAGCGTCTGGTCGGCGAGCAGGGCGAGACGACACGGCCCCTCCGATGACGACGGATGCCGGCGGTGCCGGGCCCCGCGGGGGCGCCCGCGCCGCGGCGGATCTGCTCGGGTCCGCGGATTTCGCGCGCGCCTACACCCTCACGGTCTTCGCGGCCCTCGTCGGCGCCCACCTGGTCGTCTCCGTGGCCGGCGCGGTGACGCTGCGCACGGTCATCGCCGGTCTCTGCGTGATCGGACTCGGCGTCCTCCTCGTGCGGCGCGCCGAGATCTCCTTCCTCCGGCTCGTGCCGATCACCCTCGTGCTGCTGGTGGTGTGGGCGTTCGCGAGCATCTTCTGGAGCACCGACCCCCTCTCGAGCTTCGCGCGGTGGACGGCGATGCTCGCCGTCGCCTTCCTCGCGGTCGCGATCGGGCACATCCGCGACACCCTCCAGACCGTGCGGGCCCTGGGCGATGTGCTGCGCGTCGCACTGTCGGTCTCCCTCGCCCTCGAGGTGCTGAGCGGCGTGATCATCGACACTCCCCTGCGATTCCTCGGCATCCAGGGCAACATCGCCCATTTCGGTCCGATCCAGGGGATCTTCGGCACGCGCAACATGCTCGGGTTCATCGCCGTCGTCGCGATCATCACCTTCGCCGTCGAGATGCGCGCGCACTCCGTCCGCCCCGGGCTCTCGGTGTTCTCGATCTCGCTGGCGAGCGCCCTGGCACTGCTGTCGGCCTCGCCCACCGTCCTCGTCCTGATCGTCGCCGTCGGGGTCGCGACGGGGGCGCTGACCCTCGTCCGCCGGGCGCGGCCGGAGCGGCGTCGACGCGTGCAGGGGATCCTCGCGGCGGCATTCGGCGTGGCCGGCATCACGCTGTACGCGCAGCGGACCCGTGTGATCGATCTGCTCGGCGCGACCGACGACCTCTCCATGCGCGCCAACCTCTGGGCGCTCGCGCGGTTCTTCGCGGGGCGCCAGCCGGTGCAGGGGTGGGGATGGTTCGGATCGTGGGATGTCGCCGAGCAGCCCTTCCTGACGATCAATCAGCTCCTCCGTCAGCGTCACTCCACGGCCCTCAGCGCATACGTCGACATCCAGCTGCAGCTCGGCTGGATCGGACTGCTGCTGCTGTGCACCCTCGGAGGGGCGGCGATCGTGCGTTCGTGGCTCGATGCGAGCCAGCGCCGGAGCATCGTCTACGCCTGGACGCCGCTGATGCTCGTCGCGCTCGCGGTGACGAGTGCCTTCGAGTCGGTGGCGCTGTTCAGCGTCGGCTGGCTGCTGCTCGTCCTCTGCGCCGTGCGTGCGGGGCAGTCCCGCGGGTGGCGGGAGAGGTTGGGGGCGAGCGTGCCGACGGGCACCGTTCCGGGGATGCCGCCGGGGTAGAATCGGCTGGTCATGACGCTTCCCACCTCTCCGCGCCCGGCCGCGGGCGACGCGGCCTCCGGGGCGTCGTTCGACCCCGCGAGCGCGACCATCGCCGTCGTCACGTTCAACCGCTCGACCCTCCTCACCCGCCTGCTGGACTCGATCAGCGCGATGGATCCGAAGCCGGGCCATCTCGTCATCGTCGACAACGCGTCGACGGATGACACGACCGACGTCGTCGAGTCCTACCGCGATTCGATCGGCACCGAGATCGTCTACCGGCGACTGGACACGAACACAGGTGGGTCCGGCGGGTTCAGCGAGGGCATGCGGATCGCGTACGAGCTCGGCTCGACATGGATCTGGGTGATGGACGACGACGTCGAGGTCCTCCCCGACGGCCTCGCCCGTATGGGCGCGTGGGCACCGCGGTTCAAATCCATCCAGGGTCGCCGCTACGACTTCGACGGCAGCGAGTTCTACTGGCAGTACCGGATCTCCGAGCCCCTCGGGATCCCGATCCCCTTCGCCCCCAGCGGCTTCGACGCGTCGGGGTACAAGGAGATGAACTCGGGCTGCTTCGAGGGCATGTTCATCAACCGTGAGATCGTCGAGCAGATCGGCCTGCCCGACCCGCGGTTCTTCATCTACTGGGACGACCAGACCTACGGCTGGCTGGCTTCGCGTGTGACGACCTCGGTGATCGTCGACGAGTTCGTCCTCCGGCGCACACGCGAGATCAAGCAGTGGGACATGGGCATCCGCCACATGAACGCGTCCTCCGACGCCTACCGCTACTACATCATGCGCAACCGCGCGATCATCAAGCGGTACTACCGGGCGCTGGACGTCTACAACCCGCTGCTGTTCGGACTGGGCACGACGCTGACATTCGGCAAGGAGATCATCCGGCTCCTCTTCGTCGAGCGGAAGGTCTCCGGCACGTCGAACCTCTTCCGGGGTCTTCGCGATGGACGCAAGATCGCGAAGGATGCCGACTGGAAGCCGATGCCGCCGCTGGTGGCGTCCCCCCAGGCCTGATCTCTCCCGAATCGGTCCCCGAGCATGTCGAGTGGTCGCCCGCTCAGCCGGGGTGATCGGCGCCATACGCCTCGAGGATCTCGTCGATCCCGGCATCCCGCTTCAGGGTGCCCTTGTCGAGGTAGAGACCCCGGGTGCAGAACCGGCGCAGGTCCTTCTCGTTGTGACTGACGAAGAAGAGCGTGCGCCCTTCGGCGAGGAGCTCGTCGATGCGGCGGTAGCACTTCTCCCGGAAGGCCTTGTCGCCGACGGCGAGCACCTCGTCGACGAGGAGGATGGGTTCGTCGAGCTGCGAGACCACCGCGAACGCGAGGCGCACCTTCATCCCGTTCGAGAGGTGCTTGTAGGGCATGTCGACGAAGTCGGCGATCTCGGCGAAGCCGATGATGTCATCGAAGCGCCGCCCGACCTCCGCCTTCGACATCCCGTGCAGGCCGGCGGTGAGCCGGACGTTCTCCCGGACCGTCAGGTCGCCGACGAAGCCGCCCGTGATCTCGATGAGGGGCGCGACTCCCCCGTGCACCTCGACGGAGCCCTCATCGGGCAGCAGCACTCCGGCGACCAGCTTGAGGAGCGTCGACTTGCCCTGGCCGTTCCGCCCGACGACGCCGATCGCCTCACCGCGACGGACCTCGAACGACACGTCGCGCAGCGCCCAGAACTCGCCCGGGCGCGTCCGACGCGTCGCTCCGCCGAAGAGGTCCTTGAGGCTCCGCCGCCCACGGCGGCTGCGCCGGAAGCGCACGCCGAGGTGCTCGACCCGGATCGCGATGTCGCCCCCCATCACAGCTCCTTCAGCACGGCGGGCTCGAGGCGGCGGAAGACGAGGATGCCGACAGCGAGGAAGCCGAGCGACATCGCCGCCGCGACCCCGACCGCGGCGGCATCCCACTCCTGCGGGAACAGGCCCACACGATAGAGCGTGAAGATCCCCGCGAGGGGATTGAAGACCGCGAGGTCTCGGAAGATGCCCGGGAGGTCGGAGATGCCGTAGATGATCGGCGACGCGTAGAACAACGCCCGCAGGATGAGGCGCGTCGTGCGCTCCAGGTCTCCCCACAGCGCGCACAGCGGGGCGATCACGAGGCCGAGACCCACCAGGAGGATCGCCTGGAGCACGACCCCCACGGGGAAGAGGAGGATCATCGGGTTCAGCTCCACCCGCGGCGACGCGACGATGGCGAAGACGGCGAGCACCGGGATCGAGAAGGAGAACTCGACCCCCTTGCTGAGCACGATGCGGTTGACCCAGATGGAGCGCGGGATCGCCGTCGAGCGGACGAGCTTGGCATCCCGCTTGAAGGCTTTGGTCAGGTCGCCGACGGCGGAATTGAACCACACCCACGGGAGGAGACCCGTCAGCAGGAAGACGATGTAGGGCTCACCCCCGATGCCGTTCCGCTGGAAGACCAGCGTGAAGACGAACCAGTAGATGATGCTCATCACGAGCGGATCCAGAACGGACCACAGATACCCGAGCGCGCTCGTGGCGTACCGCACCCGCAGGTCGCGCGCTGAGAGCAGCCACAGGGAATGGAGGTAGCGCCGGGGCGAGCCTGGAGCGCCGACGACGGCGGAAGTCACGGGGTCGAGTCTATGCACGCGGTCACGGGCTCAATGGGAGCGCGGCCTCGATCATGGGCGCGAGCAGCCGCGCGTACTCGAGGTTCAGGTGGTCGGCGTCGTAGTAGACCGGGATGCCGCCGACGACGCCGTAGCAGAGGCTGTCGTCGCACAGATACGGGGTCGGGTCGAAGAGCGCCACGCGCGGATCTCCGACGGCGCTCACCGCGGCCACGAGCGGATCGGCGGGCTGCGCCTCCGACCGTGGACGCGCGCACGCGGCGGGATCTCCGGTGTTCAGGGCCACGCAGTCGGGACTGCGCACCTCCCCGTTGTAGGGGGGATCTGCGATCACGAGGATGCGGCTGCCCGCTTCGGTCCACGGCGCCCAGGTGCGCTGCAGGCCGGCGACGTACTGGGTCGTCGCGTCGGTCCCCGACCCGTCATCGACCAGCTCGTGCCGCGCGGCCATCGAGGTGACGACCAGATCCGGCACGTCGGCCGTGATCGCCTGCGCGAGATCGTGATTCCATCGGCGGCACGTGTCGATCGCCGCGGTGGTCCCCGGTGACCGGAACCCGACATAGGCGACATCGGCGACGGGGCACCCTCCGATGAAGCTGATGGTGACGCGCCAGCCGTGCTCTCTGGCGAGGTCGAAGAGCGGGCCCTGCCACTGCTGGGCGTGGGAGTCGCCGACCAGCCACACGTCGGGCGCGCCCGCGTCACCGCCCGAGAAGTCGCACCGGTGCGTCGTCGAGGTGTCGCCGTATCTCAGGATGTCGAGGAATTCACCGCATTCCGGGGGCGTGTAGAAGTACTCGTTCTTCGGACCCATCTCCACGGAACCGGCGGGACCGAACGGATCCGGACAGTCGTTCTGGGCGACAAGGGCATTCGGCCCGGCGCAGGAACCCTGGGGAGGACTCGCCGACGGCGCGTCGGCGGCGGACCTGACCGCGCTCCCGACGAGGAGGAGCCCGACGAGGACCGCGATGACGGCCCAGCCCGCAGCCATGCCGGTGACGGCACGTCGCACGGAGCCGCTCCAGATCGGCCAGGTCTGGGCCGGCTTCTCCACCCACCGCCGGGTCGCCCAGGCGAGGACCAGCGCGACGGCGAGGATCGCGATGCGGATCGGGCCCGACAGCTCCCTCCCGAGCACGAAGGGGGCGACGACGATGAGAGGCCAGTGCCACAGGTAGAGGGAGTAGGACACATCCCCCACCCACTGGACCGGCCGCCACTCGAAGACCGGCGAGAACCGGGTCCGCGTACCCAGCGAACCGGCCGCGATGACCGCCGCTGTTCCGATGGCGGGCAGGAGCGCGGCGCTTCCGGGGAAGGGCGTGGCGGGGCCGAAGGCGAACACCGGGTAGACGATGAGGCCGAGCCCCGCGGCGATGAGCGCGTAGCGGAGCCCCTGCGGAGCACGCAGCCGAGAAACGCCCAGAGCGACGAGCCCTCCCAGGGCGAACTCCCAGGCGCGCGTGAACGTCGCGAAATAGGCCGGTGCGGGGTGTGCGGCGGTGTAGACGATGCTCGACACCAGCGACGCACACGCGACGGCGGCGAGCGTCACCAGGATCACGGTGCGCTGCCGTTCGGGACGTCCGAGGCGGCTCGCCGCCCAGACGGCGCCGAGCATCACGATCGGCCACACCAGGTAGAACTGCTCCTCCACCGACAGCGACCAGAAGTGCTGAGCGGCGCTGGCCGCGTCGTTGAGGGCCGAATAGTTGACCGACATCGCCGCGAGCGTCCAGTTCTCGACGTAGGTCGCGCTGGCGATGATCTCGATCGCGTTGCGACTCCACCGCGCGTAGGGCAGGAACGCGGCGACCAGCCCGGCGGTGACGGCGAGCACCAGCAGCGCCGCGGGGAGCAGCCGCCGGATACGACGTGCATAGAAGCGACCCAGCCGGATGCCTCCGGTGCGCGCGACCTCGCCGAAGAGGTGCGCCGTGATCAGGAACCCGGAGATCACGAAGAACACGTCGACCCCGACGTACCCACCGCTGAACCGCGTCGGCCACAGGTGGTTCAGCACCACTGCGGTGATCGCTACCGCGCGGAGCGCCTGGATATCGCTCCGGAAGGCTCGACTCCCCGGGGCGTCGGCACTCCCGCCGCGCGCGGCGGTCTGCGCGAGGGAAGACGTCACGGGGGCTAATCCTATCCGCCCGCATCAGGCCTTCGAGCGGAGCCGCTCGCCCGCGGCGGGCTCAGCCGAGCTTGCCGATCGCGGTGAGTCTTGCGGCCAGGACGGGTCCCAGCGTGCGCGCATAGGAGTGCGTGAGGTGGTTGTGGTCGAGGTAGACGATGACGTTGCCGATCACGGGAAGGCACCACGAGTCCGGGCACAGATGGTCCACCAGGTCCACCACGTCGGCGCCGCGCACGAGGGACGCGGGGTTCTCGGCCGCGACGACGGCTTCGCGCGGGCGACGGCATTCCGGTGCGGCGGGCCCCGCGCTCTCCACGCAGAAGAAGATGTTCTGCTCGAAGCGCGGATTGTCTCGGAACAGGACGACCGACGTCCCCGACTCCCGGAGCCGGTCGACGGTCGCTTCCAGGCCTCCCAGGGCACGCTCGTCGGCGGACTCGGGGAGACTCTTGGTCGCCATTCCGAAGACCATCGACGGTCGGAGCTCCTCGATGAACGCGAGAGCTCCGTCGCGCCACTGCGGGCAGTCGTCGACGCCGTCGACGGGGGGCTCCTCGAGAGCGAAGGAGCATCCCCCTTTGAAAAGCGCGACGACGTCCCATCCCTGATCCTCGGCGATGGGGAGGACGGCCCCCGCCCACTGCTGCGCGTGCGAATCTCCGACGATGACCACCAGGTCGCGAACCCAGCCGTCCGAGCGTGTCTCGGCGCAGGTCTCGGCGACCAGAGGGTCCGTCGGCGCGTAGAGATCTCGGCACGGTCCGTCCAGCGCGACCCACTCGTCATCCAGCGAGGTCGCGTCCGGCCAGAGCGGAACATCGTCCGGAACATCGTCCGCCCCGGGAAGGAGCGACATCGCCCCCGGGTAGCTGCCGGCGAAGTCCTGTGCGAGAGCCGCCACACGTGCGCGCTCCGTCCACTGCCAGAGAGTGAGGGGCGCGGCCACCACCGCCACGCAGGCCACGACGGCGACCGCACCGCGCCATGCGCTCCCGTCGAGCCGACGAAGCCGACGCATCGGCTCCTCGACGCCGGCCGCGAGCACCCGGGCCAGGACGAGGGAGATCGCGATGATCGCGCCGCCCGCCAGCCAGCCGACGCTCGTGCGATCCGTGACGACGAGCCAGGTGATGAGGACCGGCCAGTGCACGAGATACAGCGCATAGGCGTCTCGTGCCAGGAGTCGCAGGGGGCGGGAGGACAGGAGAGCGGCAGGACCCCACCGGCTCGGTCCGGAACCGCTGAGGATGACCGCCGCGGTGCTCAGGACGGGCCACAGGGCGAGATACCCGGGGAAGCCCCCCTGGACATCGAGCGCGATGCCGCACGTCACGATACCCGCGAGCCCCATCCAGCCCAGCACCGCGCGCACCGGCGGGGACGCTGCGAAGCGGGGCAGGAGGAGCGCCAGGAGAGAACCGGCGGCGAACTCCCACAGGCGTGTGCGCGTATCGAAGTAGGCGAAGGATTGGCGAGACGAGGTCTCGACGATGGAGAAGACCAGTGACGCGAGGAAGATCGCGCCGAAGGCCGCCACGAGAAGCGACGAGGCCCGCAGGCGCGCGCGTCGGGCGATGACGGCGACGACCAGGAACACCAGCGGCCAGATGATGAAGACCTGTCCCTGGACGGACAAGGACCAGAAGTGCTGGAGCGGGCTCGGAATGCTCTCTTCCCGCGCGTAGTAGTCGACGTTCGTGAAGGCGAGCTCCCAGTTCTGCAGGTACAGCAGGGAGGCCCACGTCTGACGCCAGATCGCCGGCCAGGTGGACGACGGATAGACGAGCAGGCTCGCCGCCAGGATGCCGAGCATCGTCACGGCCGCCGCGGGGAGAAGGCGCCGGAACTTCCTCATCCAGTACCGACCGACGCCGAGGCGACGGCCCGCATCGAGGCGACGCGCGAACGAGGCCGTCAGGAAGAAGGCCGAGATCATCAGGAAGACGTCGACGCCGCCCGAGACGCGCCCGAACCACACGTGGTACACGACCACGAGAAGGATCGCCAGGGCGCGCAGACCGTCGATGTCGGCGCGGTAGGTGGCGCGGTCCCCGGGCCCTGCAGAATCCATCGGCCTCAGGCGAGGTGATTGTTCCACATCGACAGCGCGGATCCGATGGCCATGTGCATGTCGAGGTACTGATAGGTGCCCAGTCGACCACCGAAGTGCACGTCGCGCTCACCCTGGGTGAGGTCGCGGTAGGCGAGGAGCCCTGCCCGGTCGTCGGGGGTGTTGACGGGGTAGTAGGGCTCGTCCTCGCGGGTCGCGAAACGGGAGAACTCCCGCATGATCACGGTCTTGTCCGTCGGGTACCGACCCGCTCGTTCGGGGTGGAAGTGCTTGAACTCGTGGATGCGGGTGTACGGGACATCCGCATCGGCGTAGTTCATAACGCTCGTCCCCTGGAAGTCGCCGACCTCCAAGACCTCTTCCTCGAAGTCCAACGTCCGCCACGACAGCTCGCCCTCGGCGTAGTCGAAGTAGCGATCCACCGGCCCCGTGTACACGACGGGGACCTGGCCCACCGTCGCCTTCTTGTTCAGCGGCTGCGACTCGTCGAAGTAGTCCGTCGACAGGCGCACCTCGATGTTCGGGTGATCGGCCATCCGCTCGAGCCACGCCGTGTACCCATCGGTCGGCAGGCCCTCCCACGTGTCGTTGAAGTACCGGTTGTCGTAGGTGTACCGCACCGGGAGGCGGCTGATGATCTCCGCCGGCAGCTCCTTCGGATCGGTCTGCCACTGCTTCGCGGTGTAGTCGCGGATGAACGCCTCGTACAGGGGGCGCCCGATGAGCCCGACACCCCGCTCCTCGAGGTTCTGCGCCGACTTCGGGTCGAACTCCCCCGCCAGCTCGTGCACCAGCGCACGCGCCTCGTCCGGCGTGTACGCGGCCTGGAAGAACTGGTTGATCGTGCCCAGGTTGATCGGCAGCGGGAACACGACGCCCTTGTGGTTCGTGTACACCCGGTGCACGTAGTCCGTGAACGTCGTGAACCGGTTCACGTACTCCCACACCGTGGCATTCGAGGTGTGGAACAGGTGCGCACCGTACCGGTGCACCTCGATGCCCGTGGTCGGCTCGTCCTCGCTGTAGGCGTTCCCGCCGATGTGATGACGGCGATCGATGACGGTCACCTTCCGCCCCGCGGCCGCCGCCCTCTCCGCGATCGTGAGGCCGAAGAATCCGGAGCCGACGATGAGAAGATCCATGCGCTGTGCCGTTCGTCGAGGGAGGGATGCACGGGACATCGGCTCAGGAAACCGGTCGACCGTCAGCGACGAGTTTAGCCCACCGCCCCTCCGGACCCCGCCGGGACCGCACCGGAGGCTCCGCAGGAGGAGGACCGGGCGCCCAGGCGGAGCCGGATATACTCCTTGACGCCGAGAGCCGGTGGGCCGCACCCGCGCTGTGACGGCCCCTCGCGTTCAGCCGTCGAGATGATCCGAAAGGGCGTGAGATGACCGGGACCATCGACGTGATGCTGCCGTACTTCGGCGACAGCCCGCACTTCCGACAGGCCGTCGAGAGCGTGCGCGCTCAGACCTTCACGGACTGGCGACTCGTCTGCGTAGAGGATGCGAGTCCCCGGGGCGATGCCGGCCCGTGGTTGGCGGAACTCGGCGATGACCGCATCGTGCATCTGCGCAACGACCGGAACCTGGGCGTCGCCGGGAACTTCGCGCTCTGCCTGACGCTGGTCGAAGCGGACCACTTCGTGATGATGGGCAGCGACGACCTCATGCTCGCGAACCACCTCGCCGTCCTCGACGACGCGCGCCGCCGGCATCCGGAGGCGGACCTCATCCAGACCCGGGTGGAAGTCATCGATGATGCCGGCCGTGTGGCACGGCCCCTTCCGGACGTGGTCAAGGCCGTTCTGCGCCCTCGGACGAGACGAGGAGATCGGGAGCTCTCGGGAGAGTCGTTCGCGTCCAGTCTGACCCGCGCCGACTGGGCGTACTTCCCTTCGCTGCTCTGGCGCACGGACAGGGCGCGCCGACTCGGTTTCGATCAGCGCTATGCGATCGCGCTCGACCTCGGCCTGATCCTCGACATCGCCCTCGACGGCGGCCGGATGGTCGTTCTGGATCCGCTCACCTTCCGCTACCGCCGTCACCGAGCATCCGCCTCCATGGCGGCCGCGCGCACCGGCGAGCGGTTCGAACAGGAGCGGGCGTTCTTCCTCGCCTATGCGACCCGGTTCGCGGAGCACGGCTGGCGCCGAGCCGCTCGGATCGCCCGGTGGCACGTCGTGTCGCGCCTGAACGCGGCGAGCGAGGTGCCCGGCGCCCTTCTCCATGCCCGCGCGGGCGGAGTGCCGCGCCTCATCGCGCACGTCTTCGGCTAGCGGGCCGGGCGGCCGTCGCGCCTCCCGCTCGTCACCCCGCCGGAGCGAGGTACGCGGCGAGCGCGTCCTCGGTCGGAGTCAACCGGGCACCGGCGGCCTCGATCCGCGCCGTCGACAGCACGCTGTTGCGGGGCCGAGGCGCCACAGGGCCCTGCGCCGACGCGAAGTACTCCTCGGTCGAGACGCCGGTCACGCGTGCCGGGTCGTGCCCGGTGATCTCGAAGACCCGCCGCGCGATGTCGGCCCAGGACTGCGGGTCGCCGGCGCCGGTCAGGTTGTACGTCCCGTACTCCGCGCCGGTCTCCACGAGGTGGCGGATGCCCCGGGCGATGTCGTCCGTGAACGTGAGCCGTCCGACCTGGTCGTCGACGACCTTCGGGTCGATTCCGCGCTCCGCGAGAGAGGCCATGGTGCGGACGAAGTTTCCGCCCTCGCCGATGACCCAGCTGGTGCGGACGATGTAGTGGCGAGGCACCGTGGCGACGACCTGGTCGCCCGCCGCCTTGGTCTGCCCGTAGACGCCGAGCGGGCAGACGGCGTCGTCCTCGGTGTACGGACTGTCCGAGGTCCCGTCGAAGACGTAGTCACTCGAGACGTGCACGAGGGTGACCCCGTGCGCAGCGGCGATCCGCGCGAGGGCGGAGACGCCGGCGACATTGGCGGCCCAGGCATCCCGGCGGCCCTCGGGGGTCTCGGCGAGGTCGACCTTGGTGTACGCGGCGGCGTTGACGATGGTCCCGTAGTCCCGCCAGCGCCGCGCGGCGGCCAGGTCGGGAGACGACAGATCGAGGGTCGTACGGTCCGCGTATTCGATGTGCGGGGCGCCGCCGTACTCGGCGCGCAGCGCGCGGCCGAGCTGACCGTTCGCACCGAGGACGAGGATCCGCTTCGGCGGGATCGGCGTCACGTCCTGAAGGCGCGGGTGCGCGAGGTCCTTCGGGGAGATCTCGACATCGGCGAGCGGAATCGGCCAGGCGATCGCAGCGGTCTCGTCCGCGAGATTCAGGAACGAGTACGCGGCATCCGGCGACCAGTGGTCGTTGACGAGATAGGTGTACGCCGTGTCCGGCTCGAGCGTCTGGTACGAGTTGCCCACGCCGCGCGGGACGAAGATCGCCTTCGACGGGTCGAGCTCGGTCGTGTAGACGGCCCCGAACGAGGGCCCCTCCCGCAGATCCACCCAGGCGCCGAAGATGCGTCCGGTGGCGACGGAGACCCACTTGTCCCACGGCTCCGCATGGATGCCGCGAGTGGTGCCGACCGCGTCGTTGAAGGAGATGTTGTTCTGGACGGGGCCGAAGTCGGCCAGCCCCTGCGCCGTCATCTTCTCGCGCTGCCAGTTCTCCTTGAACCATCCGCGCGCGTCGCCGTGCACCGGCAGATCGAAGACGACGAGTCCCGGGATCGTCGTCTCGGTGACCGCGAGCTGCTTGCCGTACTCGGTCACCGCCGTCACTGCCCCTTGCTCGCGTAGAACGCCTCGACGCCGTCCTTCGCGGGGGCCCACCACGCTTCGTTCGCCTTGTACCAGTCGATGGTGGCGGCAAGCCCCGCCTCGAAGTCGCGGTACTGCGGTGTCCAGCCCAGCTCGGTGCGCAGCTTCGTCGAGTCGATCGCGTACCGGAGATCGTGACCGGCACGGTCGGTGACGTGATCGTAGGCGTCGGCCGGCTCGCCCATGAGGGAGAGGATCAGCTCCACGACCGTCTTGTTGTCCTTCTCGCCGTCGGCGCCGATGAGGTAGGTCTCGCCGATCTCGCCCCCCTCGAGGATCGTGAGGACGGCGGACGAGTGGTCATCCGCGTGGATCCAGTCGCGGACGTTCTCTCCCGCGCCATACAGCTTGGGTCGGATGCCGCGGATCACATTCGTGATCTGGCGGGGGATGAACTTCTCGACGTGCTGATACGGCCCGTAGTTGTTCGAGCAGTTGGAGATCGTCGCCCGCACGCCGAACGAACGCACCCACGCTCGCACCAGCAGGTCCGAGCCCGCCTTCGTGCTGCTGTACGGCGAGGACGGGTTGTACGGCGTCGCCTCGGTGAACCGCTCGGGGTCATCGAGCTCCAGATCCCCGTAGACCTCGTCGGTGGAGATGTGGTGCAGGCGCGTATCGTGCTTGCGCGCCGCCTCGAGGAGCGTGTAGGTGCCGATGATGTTCGTGTCCAGGAACGGGCGCGGGTCGTTCAGGGAGTTGTCGTTGTGCGACTCCGCCGCGTAGTGGACCACGGCATCCGCGCTCGCGAACAGGGAGTCGACGAGCGCCGCATCGGCGATGTCCCCCTCGACGAAGGTGACGCGGTCCTCCGGCAGCCCGGCGAGCGAGGTCCGGTTGCCTGCGTAGGTCAGCTTGTCGAGCACGGTGACGTGATCGTCGGTGTGCTCCACCACGTGGTGGACGAAGTTGGAGCCGATGAAACCGGCGCCGCCGGTGACGAGCAGTCTGCGCATCAGTGTCCTCTTTCCAGGGACTCGAGGAGGTAGGTGCCGTAGCCGGACTTGACGAGCTTCTCCGCGCGCGTGCGGAGTTCGCCGTCCGACAGGAAGCCCTGTCGCCACGCGACCTCCTCCGGCACGCCGATGGAGAGCCCCGTGCGGCGCTGGATGGTGCGGACGTACTCGGCGGCATCCGTCATCTGGTCGAACGTGCCCGTGTCGAGCCAGGCGGTGCCGCGCGGCAGCACCTCCACCTGCAGCTTCCCGGCCTCGAGGTAGGCGCGGTTGACGTCGGTGATCTCGTACTCGCCGCGCGGACTCGGCTGCAGGCCGCGGGCGATCTCCACGACGTCGTTGTCATAGAAGTAGAGACCGGGGACGGCGTAGTTGCTCTTGGGGTGCGCGGGCTTCTCCTCGAGGGAGACCGCGCGGCCCTGCTCGTCGAACTCGACGACTCCGTAGGCGCTCGGCTCGGCCACCCAGTAGGCGAACACCGCGCCGCCGTCGATGTCGGCGTAGCGCTTCAGCTGGGATCCGAGTCCGGGCCCGTAGAGGAGGTTGTCGCCGAGGACCAGCGCGACGCTGTCGTCCCCGATGAAGTCGGCGCCGATCGTGAACGCCTGCGCGAGACCGTCGGGAGAGGGCTGCTGGGCGAAGGTCAGGCGGATGCCGAACTGGGATCCGTCGCCGAGGAGCCGCTCGAAGAACGGCGCGTCGTGCGGCGTCGTGATGACCAGGATGTCGTCGATCCCCGCGAGCATCAGCGTCGACAGCGGGTAGTAGACCATCGGCTTGTCGTACACGGGGATCAGCTGCTTGGAGACGCCCAGCGTGATCGGATGCAACCGGGTGCCGGAGCCGCCCGCGAGAATGATGCCCTTCATGATCACCGATTCTTCCATGAGCGGCGAGGTCGGCGTGTCGTCGTCTTCCCGGCGTCCGCAGCGGTGCCCCACGACGGGCGCCGACGTCGGCGGCGTCACGCTCGGGGGTCTGACAGGTCCGCTGGGATACGCTTGACAGCTGTGGTCCGCCGCGAGCGGCATGTCATTCCCGCCAACCGAAGGATCTCATGACTGACGTGACACCGTCTGAAGGGCGGCAGTGATGTCGTGGCTCTCCCTGATCGCCGTCGCCGTCGTCACCGTCGTGGTGCTGATCGTGATCGGCTACGCGCTCGCCCGCATCATCGGGCTGCGCGGGTTCACCGCGATCGCGGTCGCCCCGGCGTTCACGATGACCGTGATCGCGATCGCCTCCGTGATCCTGCCGTGGGTCGGTGTCCCGTGGGCGACGCCCGGCGTCCTGGTCGTGGCCGTCGTCCTCGGCGGCGTCCTCGCCGCGGCGCGATGGGCGACCCGGCGGTGGAGACCGACCGTGGAGGCTCGACCCCGACCGGAGTTCGACGCGTGGCTGCTCGTCGGGCTCCTGCTCGCCGTCGCGCTCCTCTCCGCCCGGGTGATCGGCGCGATCCAGGAGCCCGACCGGATCTCGCAGACCTACGACAACGTGTTCCACCTGAACGCCGTGCGCTGGGTGCTCGACACGGGGTCTGCCTCGGCGCTCGACATCGGCTACATGACGAACCCCGCCGGGCCGCCCTCCTTCTACCCGTCGGCCTGGCACGGCCTCGTCGCGCTCGTCGCGCAGCTCACCGGCGCCACCGTGCCCGTCGCGATCAACGGGGTCGTCCTCGCGATCGCCGCCGTCGTCACGCCGCTCGGACTCCTCCTGCTCACCCGGACGCTTTTCGGGCGCTCCCCCGTGCTCTCGATCGCTGTCGGCCTCGTCACGGCATCCGTACCGCTCTCGCTCCTCCTCATGGATTACGGCGTCCTGTACCCGTTCCAGCTCGGGGTCGCGCTCCTGCCGATCGCCCTCGCACTCACCGTTCGACTTCTGCGTCTGGTGCCGTCGACGGACGACGTCGGCACGCTGTGGTGGGGGATCGCCCTCCTCGGCCTCATGCCCGGGATGGCGCTCGTGCACCCGGGCGGGCTCATGGCGTGGCTCGCCCTGTCGGTGCCGATGGCGGTGATCTTCGTCGTGACGCAGTGGCGCAGCCACCGGTCTCCGCGCCGCCGGACGATCCTGCTCGTCGGGAGCGCGCTCTACCTGGTCGTCGGCGCAGCGATGGTGTATCTGCTCCGCCCGCCCGCACTGGCGCGGGGGTGGCAGCCCGAGATCAACGCGAATGACGCCGTCGTCCGCATCCTCACCGCCCACCCCTGGTACCCGTACGCCCCCGTGGTCATCGCGGCCGCCGTCCTGGCGGGGGTGGTCGCCGCCGTCATCCGTCGCGACCGTGCCGCGGTGACGACCGTCGGCGTGTACGCCGTCGCGGCGATCCTCTACTTCGTGGTCGCCGCCGTGCCGTTCCCGTTCCGCGATCTGTTCACCGCCCCCTGGTACAACAACGTGCCGCGGATCGCCGCGCTCCTGCTCGTCGCCGTCGTCCCGCTCGCCGCGTTCGGGCTGGCGGAATCCTGGCGGTTCCTGGTCCGTACGCGGGGCGGCGGCCGGATGACGGCCCGCGCGGCGCAGGCCACCGCGATCGCCGTCGCCGTCGCGGTCGCCGTCCTCACCCAGATCGGGCCCCTCTCAGCGATGCCGCAGGCGCAGCGCGCCGCGTCGGCATCCTTCGCGCTGACACCGGACTCCCCCCTGCTGAGCACGGACGAGGCTGCTCTGCTCGCCCGCCTGGACGAGCACGTGCCCGCGGATGCCGTCATCGCCGGCAGTCCCTGGACGGGAACGTCGGTCGCCTACGCCCTCACCGGTCGTCACGTCCTGATGCCCCACATCCAGATGGTCATCTCCGACGACCTGGAGGCGGTGAACGACGACCTCCGCGATGCGACGCCGGGTTCTCCCGTGTGCTCCTCGATCGCGGATCTCGGCGTGCAGTACGTGCTGGACTTCGGCTCGCGCGAAGTGCACGGTGCCACGCACGTGTATCCGGGCCTGGAGGATCTGAAGGACTCGACCGCGGTGCGCCTCGTGGACAGCGAAGGGCAGGCGCGCTTGTATCAGGTCGTGGGGTGTGAGCGATGAGCGTCGGCACGGGCGGGCCTGAGACCGGGAACCGGCAGGAGGGTGCGGGGACGCCGCGCACGCTCATCATCGTTCCGGCGTGGAACGAGGAGAGGAACGTCGGCGCGACGGTGACCGAGATCCTCGCCGCCCGCCCCGGGTACGACGTCGTCGTCGTCGACGATGGGTCCACGGACGGCACCGCCGGGGTCGCGCACGACGCCGGCGCCACCGTGATCACGCTGCCGTTCAACCTCGGCGTCGGCGGCGCGATGCGGACGGGCTTCACCTACGCGAAGCGCCGCGGCTACCAGCGCGCCATCCAGGTCGATGCCGACGGCCAGCACAATCCGGCCGACATCGACGCCGTGCTCGACGGCCTCACGCGCGCCGACATCTCGATCGGGGCACGCTTCGCCGACGTCGGAGACTACGACGTCCGCGGTCCGCGACGGTGGGCCATGATCGTCCTCGCGAAGGCGCTCTCCCGCGTCACCGGGACACGCCTCACGGATGCCACGAGTGGATTCCGCGCAGCCGGGACCCGCGCGATCGCACAGTACGTCGAGTACTACCCTGCCGAGTACTTCGGCGACACCCTGGATTCCCTCGTCGCCGCCTCCCACGCCGGGCTGACCGTCACGCAGGTGCCGGTCGCGATGCGCCCGCGGATGCACGGAACCTCGACGCAGGGGACCTGGGGTGCGATGGTCTACCTCCTGCGCGCGGTCTTCGCCCTGACCCTCGCCGTGGTGCGCCCGGGCCGCCGCGGTCCCCGCGAGACGGAGAACCCACAATCATGATCGTCTTCTTCGGCGTGATCCTGGCCCTGATCATCCTGGCCGTCGTCATGCGCATGCTGCTGAAGCGGTCGCTCCGCGAGAAGTACGCGGTCATGTGGCTCGTCATCGGGCTCGCTGTCCTGATCCTCGGCCTGTTCCCCCAGCTCCTGACGGCGATGACCGATCTGCTCGGCGTTCAGCTGCCCTCGAACCTCCTGTTCGCGCTCGCCATCGTGCTCCTGCTCGGTGTCGCGCTGCACCTGTCGTGGGAGCTATCGCAGGCGGAGGACGAGATCCGACGGCTGGCGGAAGAGGCGGCGATCTCCGAGGCCACCGTGTCGCAGCTGGAGTCCCGCATCGCCGCCCTCGAGGCCGCCTCCGCGCACCCCCGGCGGGCCGATCCCGAGTGAGCTCGCTGGAATCGGCGCGATCGAGCTCCGTGGAATCGGTCTGGGCCGTCGTCACCTCGTTCCATCCCGACGACCTCGGGCCGGGCATCGCCCGTCTCGCCCCGCAGACCGACGGGGTGATCGTCGTCGACGACGGCAGCGGCCCCGCCGCGGCGGAGCAGCTGGACCATGCGCGCGCCAGCGGCGCCGAGGTCGTGGCGCTTCCTGAGAACAGGGGCATCGCCGCGGCCCTCAACGCCGGCATCCGCCGAGCGTTCGAGCGTGGCGCGGATGCCGTCGTCACATTCGATCAGGATTCCTCCGTCGACGCCGACTTCGTCTCGACGCTCGTCACGCTCCACGATGACCTCGTCGAGAGCACCCCCGGCGGCGTCGCCGTCGTTCCCCAATTCTTCGCGGGCGTCGATCAGACGGTGGTGCGCGCGGCCGACGGTCGACTGGCGGCGCGGAACCCGATCCAGTCCGGAATGCTGCTCCCGCGCTCCGTCGTGGATGCCGTGGGACTCTTCCGCGAGGACTTCTTCATCGACCTCGTCGACACGGAGTACGCGTTGCGGTGCGCCTCGGCGGGTGTCGCGGTGATGGGTGCACCGGGGCTGCGTCTGCACCATCGACTCGGAGCCCGCTACCGGGCGCACGGGTGGCCGCTGCGCCGCCTCGGCGTCCTCACGCTGAGCGCGCCGTTCCGCTACTACTACCGGATGCGCAACCGCATCCTGCTCGAGAAGGAGTATCTCCCCCGCTTCCGCTCGCGCCTGCTGCGCGACGGACTCATCGACCGCGCGCACTTCCTCATCGTGCTGCTCCTCGCACGCCCGCGGTCGGCGATGTGGGACACCCTCCGATCCGCCGCACGCGACGGGCGACGCGGGGTCGGAGGCAGGATGCCGGCCGCCGCCGCCGCGCGCGCTCGCGCCATCTCCTGGGACGCGACGCGCGACGACGAGGACTGATCAGGCCGCGGGAGCAGGGCGGACGCGGCGCAGCTCCGTCAGCGCCGGTCCCGCGAGCACGATCAGCGCAGTGAGCTCGGATGCCGCGACCCCCGCCGCGATGACGGGCGCGGATCCGACGTGCGCGCCGCTCAGCATGACGGTCAGACCGATGACCGCAGCCGCGATCGTCGCGACGAGGACGACGCGGAACCGGCCGGCGGGGATCAGCAGGTTGCGGATCAGCGGGGTCGCGAGCGAGATGCAGACGAACGCGACGGCGTACAGGGCACTCGGCACCGGCTGCGCCGCGACCTGGGGCCCGAAGACGAGGCCGGTGGCCCACGGCCCGAGCGCGGCGATGGCGACACCGCCGAGCAGTCCGAGCACGCCATGGGTGGCCAGGGCGAGGAGGTTCCTGCGGTGCGGGTCGGCTGCGCCGTTCTCCAGCACCCACGCCTGGAAGGCGTTGGCGACCGCGACGACCGCGAGCGTGCCGATCCGGTACACGCGGTCCGCGGAGGCGAACGCGCTCGCATCCGCCGGGCTGAGTCCCGCCGTCGCGATCGGGATCGCCGTCGACCCGTACGCGTTGCCGGTCGCATCGATCGCAGCGGTCGGGACGAGGCTCCGGAGGACCTGGCCCACCGGGAGCGGGTGGTAGTCGGGGTGGGCATGCTCGCGGACGGTGAGCCACGCGTGCAGCGAGAACGCCGGGAGGGTGAACAGCGCCAGCAGGATCGGGTACCACAGCACCTGGCCCGAGAAGCCGATGATCGGCAGCGCGACGAGGGAGGCGCCGAGCTTCGGCAGGGCGTCGTAGACCATGACGCCCCGGGGGTTGCCCTCCCCGATGCAGAACCACGCCGGCGTCAATCCGCCGAGCGCCATCGCCACGGCAACGGCCACGGACTCGATCCGGTAGGCCTCCGAGCAGATGAGCCAGGTGACGACGCCCACCACCGGAACGACGACCGCGGCAAGCAGCAGCCGCGACCGGAGGCTCTCCCGCAGGATCAGCGCCTTCTCGTGGTCGGAGCCCGACCGCGCGACCCGGACGGGGCCGAGCACTCCCCAACCGAACAGGATGCCGACCATGCCGAGGATGCCGATCGACTGCCCCGCGGAGAAGTTCGCCCATCCGCCATCCCCCACGACCCGTGAGACGACGGGAAGTATGATGAACGGAGCGAGCGCCGAGATGATCGGCGCCCCGGTGAAACCCGCGAACCTGAAGATGAGCGAGCGCACCGGGCAAGTGTACGTGCGTCATCGCCACGTCCCCAACCCGGAAGGCGGCGGAGTCCGTGGATCAGCGTGTGAGCGTGTGCATGGCCACGTACAACGGAGCGTCCTACGTCACGGAGCAGCTCGGCTCGATCCTCGCCGAGATCGGCGCCGACGACGAGGTCGTCGTGGTCGACGACGCGAGCACCGACGACACCGTCACCGTCATCGAGGCGATCGGCGATCCCCGCATCCGCATCGTCCGCAATGAGACCAACCGGGGTTACGTCCGCACGTTCGAGCGCGCGCTGGGCGAGGCCGCCGGCGATGTCCTGATCCTCTCCGACCAGGACGACGTGTGGGTTCCCGGCCGTCGCGACCTCCTCCTGCAGGCCGCGACGACGCGCGGGATCGCTGCGTCGAACCTCGTCCTGCTGGGCTCGGACGAGCCCTTGCGCTCTCCCCTCACCGGACGGCCCTGGCTCCTGAGAGAAGCGGACTCCCGTCGGCGCTGGCGGAACGAGCTGCTCATCCTCGCGGGCGACATCCCGTACTTCGGCTGCACCATGGCGATCCGCCGCGACGCGCTGGAGCGCGTCCTGCCCTTCCCCGCCTACCTGACCGAATCGCACGATCTGTGGATCGCGACGGTCGCGAACAGGCACGGACTGATGACGCACGTCGAACCCCCCACGCTCCGTCGCCGCGTCCACGCCGCGAACGCGTCCACCCCGAAGCCGCGTTCGGCCGGCAAGGTCCTCGCCGCGCGCTGGATGCTGCTGCGCGCGTTCTTCTCGGCAGGGCGGCGCTGAGGGGTGCGGAGAAGCTCCCACCAAAATCCCCAGTAGTTCACGGGCGCCTCATAAGTCACAATAGGAACGTGACTACGATTGCGCACCATTCTCTTCGCCTGTGGGCCGCCGCCGTCGTCGTCGCATCGGCCCTCGTCCTGGCCCTGGGGATCGCGCCCGCGCACGCGGCCCCTGCGGTGGAGAGCACGACCGTCGACACCGGGATCCAGATCGACGCCGGGATCCAGAAGGCGGCCGACCTCGGATCGTTCCGTCCGGGCAACATCATCAGCGACGCCGTGTTCTTCAACTCGATGTCCATGAGCGAGGCGCAGATCCAGGCGTTCCTCGAGTCGAAGGTGTCCGAGTGCCGACGGGGCTACACCTGCCTGAAGGACAAGTACGACACGACGCGCTCCATCCCCCAGGATGCGATGTGCGGGGCGTACGCGGGCGGAGGATCCGAGCGCGCGTCGCGGATCATCTTCAAAGTCGCTCAAGCCTGCGGCATCAACCCTCAGGTGCTCCTGGTGACGCTGCAGAAGGAGCAGGGTCTCGTCACCGACACCTGGCCGACGGCCGGTCAGTACCGGGCATCGATGGGTCAAGGGTGTCCGGACACCGCCGCCTGCGACTCGACCTACTACGGGTTCTTCAACCAGATGCAGGGCGCAGCTTGGCAGTTCAAGCGCTACGCCAATCCTCCGGGGACGAGCAGGTTCTTCACCTGGTACGCCCCGGGCAAGACCTGGAACGTGCGATTCCACCCGAACGAGGCCTGCGGGACATCACCCGTGTACATCGAGAACCAGGCGACTGCGAACCTCTACTACTACACGCCGTACCAGCCGAACGGCGCCGCCATCCGCGCGGGCTACGGTCTCGGCGATGGGTGCTCGTCCTACGGCAACCGCAACTTCTACAACTACTTCGTCGACTGGTTCGGAAGCACCCAGAGCTCCTACGGTCCGATCGTCACAGGCCCGGCCCGGGACCGGGTCTACCTCGTCAACGGCGGAGTGAAGTACCCCGTCGCGACCTCGACGGATCTCACCGCGCTGGGCGCCGGACTGGGCGGGCTGCAGGTCGTCCCCTCCGCCTACCTCGACTCCCTGCCCACGGGACGGACCATGAGCCGGTATGTGCACGACGCGCGGAGCGGCACTCTCTATCTTCTCGAGCTCGACGGCACGAAGCACCGGTTCACCTCCGGTGATCAGATCGCGATGTTCGGCTACGCGTTCTCCTCGTACGTCAACCTCGAACCCGGTCTCGTCGACGCCTTCGCGACCGGAGAGGAGGTCGGCACCTTCTCCCGGTCCAGCGGAGGCAAGGGCGAGGTCTACTACCTCGAGAACGGCCTCCTCCGCTACGTCTACGACACCCCGGCCTATGCCTTCGCTGCGCGGGACAAGAGCAGCTACATCGCGACCATGGATGCCGGGGCCTTCAAGCGGATCCCCCGCGGTCCGACGTTCTTCGCGCCGAACACCCTCGTCCGCGCGACGACGTCGGGCGACGTGTACATGACCACCCCCACGTCGACGGTCATCCATATCCCGAGCTTCGCCCTGGCGGCGGAATACGGCGCCACGTCGTACAAGGTGGTGCCGGATGCCACGATGGCCAAGAGCGTCGCGAAGAACGGGATGCTCACTCCCGTCGTGATGTGCGGCGATGATCAGTACATCGCGGCGGGCGGTGCGCTGCGCCCGCTGAGCGGTTCGACCGGCCTCGCGACGATCCGGCTCTCCCCCGCGGAGTGCGCCGCATTCCCGAGGGGCGGGGCGGTGTCGACACCCGTGTTCGTTCAGCCTGCCGGGGCCCCCGAGATCTACGTGATCTCGGCCGGCAAGCTGCAGCACGTGCGCACGCCCGGACAGCTCTCCGCACTCAACGGGGGGCGACCCCTCGTCATCCTCCCGTGGCAGAAGGCGACCGTGGACGCCGTGGGGCTCACGGCCCCTGCGCTGGAGAGCGGGGCGTTCGTCCAGTTCGACGGTCAGCCCGAGGTCTACTGGAACTCGGCGGACAGCCTTCGCCACGTGGTTGATTTCGGAAGCCTCGTCGCCCTCGGCGGGGGTCGTGTGCCCACGATCTCGCGCCTGCCTGCGTCCTTCGCCAAGGCCTACACCTATGGCGACGAGATCGGCGACGTCCCCCTGCTGGCTGAGAACTCGTTCGCGCAGATCACGGGCGGCGACGAGGTGTATCGCTTCGTGGAGGGCGAACTCCATCACATCACCGACTACGCGACGCTCACCTACCTGGGGGGCGGCCGCGTCCCCTCGATCGCCATCGTCCCGCGCGCGGCCGCCCCGGCATTCCCCACCGGAACGCCGATCGCCGCTCGGACCCCGCAGCCCGACGGCGCGTTCGTCCAGTTCGCCGGCTACGCGCAGGTGTACCTCGTCAGCGGGGGGAAGCTCCGGCACGTCCAGCGGGTGGAGACGCTCATCGCCCTCGGCGGAGGGCGCATCCCGTCCATCCGGCAGCTGGCATCGGAGGAACGGCTCGCCTGGCTGCTGGGCGCCCCGGCCTGACGCCGGCGACGTCTGCAGGCATCGATCAGTCGCTCAGGGTCCGTCGGATACACTGAATCCTCGTGCCCGCCGACAGTCGGCGTCACCGCGCTACATCAGGGGTCTACCGAGTGTCGAATCATCGCGAGCGAGTCACCGTCGTCATCAGAACGAAGAATCGCGAGCAGCTCCTCTCGCGGGCCCTCGACGACGTCATCGCCCAGACCCTCCCCGACTGGCGTCTGGTCATCGTGAACGACGGCGGCCGACCCGGACCTGTCGACGCGCTCATCGCCCAGCGTGAGAGCTCCTTCGACGGTCGCGTCGAGGTCATCCACGTCGATGGCGGAACCGGATCGATGGAGGCCGCGGCCAACCTCGGAGCCCAGCGGGCGAACGGCGAGTTCGTCATCATCCACGACGACGACGACACCTGGGATCCCACCTTCCTCGAGGTGATGGTCGATGCCCTGGATGCCGACCCGGATGCCGTCGCGGCGGCCGCACGCACCGAGATCGTGTTCGAGCGGGTGAGTCCGGACCGCGTCGTCGAGCTGGGCCGCGCGCCCTTCGTTCCGCCGGGCGAGATCGTCACGATCTACGATCTGCTCCAGACCAACCGCGTGGTGCCGATCAGCCTCCTGGTCCGCCGCCGCATCTACGACGAGATCGGCTGGTACGACCCTGCACTGAAGGTCGTCGGCGACTGGGAGTTCAATCTGCGGCTGATCCGTCACGGCCGCATCCTCTTCGTCGGAGAGACGCCCCTCGCGTTCTGGCATCAGCGACCGCACGCCACCGGCGCGGCGTCGAACAGCGTCTTCGGCGAGAGCCTGGGACACATGCAGTTCGATCGCATGGTCCGTGACGAGGCGCTGCGCGAATACATCGATCGCAACGGCATCGGCGGGCTGCTGTACCTCTCGAAGTACATCGAGGAGACGGTGCGCCACTATTCTCTCCAGCAGACGATCCGCCGCGCCCTGCACCGTCCGCTCTCGAAGCTGCGACTGCGGCGCCGATGAATCCGCACCCGTCCTCCGAGAAAGGCCCCTCCGTGTCCCAGCGCGTTGCCGCAGTGGTCGTCACCTTCAACCGGCTCGAGAAGCTGAAGACGGTCCTGAGTTCGCTCGCCGCCCAGTCGACTCCGCCCGAGTGGGTCGTCATCGTCGACAACGCGTCCGACGACGGCACCGCGGAATACCTGGCAGGGCTCACGGAGCCCTCTCTCGACATCACGCGCCTCGAGGAGAACACCGGCGGCGCCGGCGGGTTCGCCACGGGGATGAAGCGCGCGTACGACCTCGGAGCCGACCTGTTCTGGCTGATGGACGACGACTGCTATCCCGAGCCGGAAGCGCTCGAAAAGCTCGTCGACGGGTACGACCAGGCGATGGAGGCCATGCCCGGAGGTGTCCCCTTCGCCTGCTCGCTCGTGCACTTCGACCACAACGAGCTCGCCGAGATGAACATCGCCGCTCCCGACTGGAAGTGGGCGCGACTGTGGGTGCAGGGTCAGCGGGCATTCCTCGTGCAGACCTGCTCGTTCGTCTCCGCGCTGTATTCGCGCGAGACCGTCGAGCGCATCGGCCTCCCCCTACGCGAGTACTTCATCTGGTTCGATGACGCCGCCTACGCACGGATGGCGAGCGTGGGCATCGGACCGGGCGTCTGCATCCTCGACAGCAAGGTCATCCACGACACCCCGACCAACGTCGCAGGCGACTTCTCCCGGGTCGACGATCAGAACATCTGGAAGTTCGCCTACGGGGCGCGCAACGAGGCGTCGTACCACCTGCACCACGAATCGCTCCTCTCGTACCTGCGCTTCGTCGCACGGGTGGAGATCCTCATGCACCGCGGGCGCGTCGCGTGGCACCTGCGCCGCCGCATCACCGGTCGCCTCCTGGCGGCGATCAGATTCAACCCGAAAGCCGAGCAGGTCTCCCCCGCGCTCGCGCGCACCCACTGACCGACGATCCGCCCCGCCGAGCCGTCGTTGCCCCCCACATTCCTGCCCGAAATCGGGAACCACCTGCACTCCGGAGGTATCCATGCGACGCGACGCGAGTGACGCCGTGCTCGAGGAGCCAGGCCGCAGCAGGGGCCTGAAGGACGTCCTCCTTCGCCGCCACCTGCTGAACCTCATCGTGCGCAAGGAGATCCAGATCCGCTACCGCGGGTCGATCTTCGGATGGCTCTGGTCGTATGTGAAGCCGCTCGTCCAGTTCCTCGTGTTCTACGTCGCCCTGGGCGTCTTCCTCGCGCTGAACAAGAGCATCGACTTCTACGCGATCTACATCCTGGCCGGCATCACCATCGTCACCTTCTTCAACGAGGCCTTCTCCAACGGGACCCGGTCGCTGGTGGACAACGCCGCGCTCATCAAGAAGATCTACCTCCCGCGCGAGATGTTCCCCGTCTCCAGCATGCTCGTCGCGCTCATCAACACCGTTCCGCAGATCGTCGTCGTCATCGCCATCGCGTTGATCTTCGGATGGGCTCCGACCGTGGTGCAGATCGCCGCTCTCCTGCTCGGACTGCTGATCGTCGCGCTTCTGGCGACCGGACTCGGGATGCTCTTCGGGGCGATCAACGTGACCTTCCGAGACGCGCAGAGCTTCGTCGAGATCATCGTGATGTGCGCCGTCTGGGCTTCGCCGGTCATGTATCACTGGCAGATGGTCGCCTCGCAGGTGCCCGACTGGCTGTTCACGATCTACCGACTCAACCCGCTCACGCCCGCCGTCGAGCTCTTCCACTACGGAATCTGGTTCCCCCTGAACCCGAAGGGGGCGGAACCCCTGCCGGGAATGTGGGGCTTCGCCGGGTGGGCGCTTCTGATCTCCGTGCTGATCCTGGCTCTGGGCCAGGCCGTGTTCCGTCGTCTGGAGGGTCGCTTTGCCCAGGATCTCTGACAGCGGGATGCCCCGCATCATCGTCGACGACGTCCACAAGGACTTCAAGCTGCGACACACGCACTCGATCAAAGAGACCTTCGTCGCCGCCCTCAAGCGCAAGCCGCTCACGACGGACTTCCACGCGCTGAGCGGCGTCGGCTTCGAGATCGGCGAGGGCGAATCCGTCGCCCTCCTCGGATTCAACGGGTCCGGCAAGTCGACGATGCTCAAGCTCATCTCGGGCGTGCTCACGCCGGACGAGGGGAAGGTGCTCACGCGCGGCAGGGTCGCGGGTCTCATCGAGGTCGGCGCCGGTTTCCATCCCGACCTGTCGGGCCGCGAGAACATCTACCTGAACGCGGCGATCCTCGGAATGACGAAGAAAGAGACCGACGAACGCTTCGACGAGATCGTCGAGTTCAGCGAGATCTCGCAGTTCATCGACACCGAGGTGAAGCACTACTCCTCGGGGATGTTCCTGCGGCTCGCGTTCTCCGTCGCGATCCACACCGAGGTCGACATCCTGCTCATCGACGAGATCCTCTCGGTCGGCGACGAACCGTTCCAGAAGAAGTGCCTGGCGCGCATCCGCGAGCTCCACAGCCAGGGCAAGACGCTGGTCGTCGTCAGCCACGACCTCGACATGGTGTCGTCGCTGTGCGAGCGCGGCATCCTCCTGCGCGGCGGGGCCATCGCGTTCGACGGCCCGAGCAAGGAAGCCGTCGCCCTGATGCGCGCCTGAGTCGGCGTCCCTGGGGCCCGCTGTGCGCCGGGTCGCCTCCGCGGAGATAGTCTCGTGGGATGGCTAAGTGGAACCCGATGACGAGAGCCAGGAACTTGGTCACGCGACTTCGCGTGATGAGCGAAGGAATCATCGCCCTGCGCGAAGGGGCCGATGACGCGCGCGCGGAGATCGCGCAGATGCGGGCGGCGAGCGACCGTCGCCTGGAGGAGCTGGAAGCGCGGGTGTCCGCCTTCCCCGCGTATGTCGCACACGTGCGCGCATCCGCCGACCGGGCTGCCCGCCGCGGGACGCTGCGGCGTCAGGCGCTGCGCATCGTGTTCCTCGCCCACAATAAGGACGCCTGGGACTCCATCGGCGAGGTCGTGGAGATCATGCGCGCGAGCGAGGACTTCGACCCCGTCGTCGTGAGCGTTCCCCACCATTACGGGGGCGAGGCGCCGCCGCGCGGGGAAGGGCGCATGCACCGGTTCCTGACGGAACGCGGCATCCCGCACCTGCGGCTGCGCAAGGACGAGCACATGTGGGCCGAGGAGCTGCTGCGCGCCCTCGATCCCGACGTCGTCTTCCGGCAGTCGCAATGGGATGCCGATGTGAACCCGGCGTTCTCCGCGGACAGCCTCGGGTGGACCCGCCTGGCCCTGATCCCCTACGAGACGGTCAATCCGACCCGGAATGTCCCCTGGGACGACCCGCCGGTCGACAGCGCCCTCGACCAGCACTGGCACCGCGCCGCGTGGTTGGTGTTCTGCGCGAACGACGATGTCCTGGAGATCGCGCGCCATCGCACTCTCACCGGCGGCCGGCAGTTCCGCGCCGTCGGGCACCCCAAAGCCGATGCGCTCCGCCGGGCGGCGCCGTTCTGGCCCTTCGCCGACGACGCGGCGGGGCCGACGAAGGTGGTCTGGTCGGCACACCACTCGATCCTCGACGGATGGAACGATTTCGGCATGTTCCCCCGGGTGAAGGACGACATGCTCCGATGGGCGGAGGAAGAGCCGGACACGCAGTTCGTCTTCACGCATCACCCCTACCTGCGAGGCACGATCCGCAGACCCGAGAGCGGCCTCAGCGCGACCGACTTCCGCGATTGGCTCGATGCCTGGAACGCGCTCCCGAACACCGCGTACTGGCGCGGTGCGTACGCCCCCGTCCTGGCCTCCACCGACGTCGTCATCACCGATGGGCCGAGCATGATCACGGAAGCGCAGGTACTGGGGAAGCCGACGGTCTTCCTGGAACGGGCGGAGCACATCGAGTTCAACGATGTCGGCAAGCGCCTCGTGCGCGGCGTCCATCGCGTCGCCGACGTCGCCGGCGCCCGGAGCGCCGCCTCCGAGATCTTCGTGGACGGCGATCGCCTCGCCGTCATCCAGCGTGAGAACGCCGACCATCTGTTCGGCGCCCCCGGCGCAGCGCAGCGTATCGTCGACACCATCCTGGCCGAGGCCCGTGCCGAGGTGGCGCGGGGCTGAGGCAGCCCCTGGCGGGGTCTGTCAGCGCAGACGGGTCCCTACAGGTCGGCGTGCAGCTGCCAGACCCGCTCAGCGGCTCCCGCCCAGGAGAACGCGCGTCCGCGGTCGGCGGCGACCACACCGTAGCGCTCGACCGCCGCAGCGGATGCCAGGACTTGCGCCAGCGCCTCACCGAGAGCGCCCTCGTCCGAGGCCGCGGCCAGAACACCGCCGTCCCACACCACCTCGCGGTGGGTCGGCGTGTCCGTCGCAACGATCGGCACTCCTGCGGAGAGCGCCTCGACGACGCGCCACGGGAACGCCGACAGATCCGACGGCGCCAGCAGCGCGATCGCTCCCCCGAGGACGGCCGCGCGGTCGGCATCCTCGAGCGGTCCGCGCACCTGCACCCGACCCTCCCCGAGACCGGACGCCGCAGCGAGCTCGGCGACGGCAGGCTCGTCCCCCTCCGGGACGTCGATCACGACGACCGCGGCGTCCAGCGCCGCGCCGATCACCGCGCGGAACGCCTCCGCCAGCCCGGACGACGCCGCGGAGGACCCCGCGACGAGCACGTACCCCTCGGGCAGGTCGAGAGCGCGTCGGCGTCCGATCTCGTCGACCGGCACGGCGAATCCCCGCGGAGCCGCTCCGGCGATCACGCGGATCCTGTCACCGAAGGGTCCGAGGTCGGTCAGCCGCTCCGCCATCGCGTGCGTGGGCACCACGACGGCATCCGCGTGCTTGGCGGCACGCTTGAGCATCGCACGGTGCCAGGCGACCGCCGGCTTGGGCATCTCCGCAGCGCGCTCCCAGGCGTCCAGGTCCCACAGGGTCGCGACGATCTGGTCGTGCGCGTGCACCCGGTCGTGCCGGACGAGCGGCGCCATCAGCGTGGGCGAGTGGATCATGCCGCCACCCACGCCGGGCGCGACGCCGAGCTGCCACGAGGCCGCGAGCTCACGACGCGGCAGGGCCATCCGCGAGAGGGCGACGAGGCCGGGCACGGCCCCCTCGACGGTGCCCGCGACGTCGGCCGCGGCCGGGACGATGCCCTCGACGGCGCAGCCCTCCGGCGCGCCCGCGACGAGGGCTCGCGACAGCTCCCGTGAGGCCATCGCGAGGTCGGGGCTCGTCGCGGCGACGACTTGGTCCAGCACGACTCTCAGCACCGCGGTCATGGCCTCAGCCTTCCGAAGTCGGTGACGGCGACGGCGGGTAGAGCGCCTGCTGCACGAGGGCGCGCACGCCGGCGTACTCCTCGTCGGTCGGCTCGTCGGTGTCGATCCCCGCCCCTTCGGGGGTGAGTTCGAGCGTCTGCACCGGAAGCTCCTTGGCCTTCGCGGCGAGCGGAACGAGGAACGACAGCAGCCCGTTCGGGATGTCCGTCTGCACGAGATCCTCACCGGCGGCGGCGACCTGCTGGAAGCGCAGGAGCACGTTCGCGGGGTTCGCCTGGGCGAGGATCGCCTGCTGGAGCTCACGCTGGCGCCGCATCCGGTCCCAGTCGCTGGTGGTGTACCGCGAACGCGCGTACCACTGCGCGGTGTCGCCGTTCATGTGCTGGGGCCCCGCCTCGATCCATCCGATCGCCCAGTCGTCTGCGGGCTCGCCCTCGTAGGACGGGCCGCCGCCCTCGGGCAGGCGCTCCTGCACCGTGATGTCGACGCCGCCGAGCGCGTCGACGATGTCGGCGAAGCCCTTCATGTCGACGAAGACGTAGTAGGGGATCTCGATGCCGAGGATGCCTTCGGCGGCCGACTTGGTGGCTTCGATCGCGGGCGTGGAGGAGTGCGCCGCAGCATCCGGGTACAGGCTCGCGCCGTCGTCGTCGCTGCAGATCTCGACGGCGTTCATGAGCTGGTTGATCCCCGGGCCCCAGCCGCACGACTCCGAGTAGTGACCCTCGAAGCCGTCGGGGTACGCGTCGTGCATCGGCCCCTCGGAGAAGGGCGCGTAGGCGAGGTCGCGCGGGATGCCGGTGATGTGGACGCCGCCGGTCTCGGCGTTCACCGACACGACCGAGATGCTGTCGAAGCGCATCGAGTCGCGCCCGAGCCCGGAATCCGCGCCCAGCAGAAGGAAGTTGTAGTACCCGTTCGACGGCGGGACGGGCGGATCGTTGTTGGTGAAGATGGACGCCAGCGCCTCGCGCGCCGGCGCGAGCAGCTGCTGCGCGGCATACGTCACGCTCCCGCCGCCGATCACGAGGCCGGCGATCGCGACCACCGCCACCACCGGGCGCGCCTTCGGCCGGAGCTTCACGAGCCGCACGATGCGCAGGGTGTCGATCGTGAGGACCACCCAGAGCACCGCGTAGGCGAGCAGCACGATCTGGACGAGGAGCAGGAAGAACCCGTTCGTCATCAGCGAGGTGAGCAGCGACGGCGAGACGAGGGTGATGCCGATCCCGACGATGACGAGAAGCCACATCACGAGCGTCGCCGTGAGCCCGATGCGGGCGAGCCGGCGGCTGCCCGCAAGGGACTGCGCCGACCCCGGGAGGAGGAAGTTCAGGGCGACGAGCCACCAGGCGCGGCGCGTCATGACCTGCGGGGAGCGCGTGTCGGGGCGACGGATCGGCTGCTCGCCGAGGATGACGCCCGCGTCCTCGGACGCCGGTCGGCGGGGGGCGCCGGGCTGCGGGCGCGGCGGCGCGGAAACGCTCACAGGGACTCCTTCAGGAGGCGGTTCTTCTCGTCCACCTGCGCGCGGAGGTCCCGCGCGTACTGCTCGACCCGGTCCGCGAGGTCGCCGTCGGCCGAGCCCAGGATGCGTGCGGCCAGCAGCCCCGCGTTCTTGGCACCGTTGATCGACACCGTCGCGACCGGGATGCCGGCGGGCATCTGCACGATGCTCAGCAGCGAATCCATGCCGTCGAGGGTCGCCAGCTGCACGGGGACGCCGATGACGGGGAGGGCGGTGACGGATGCCAGCATGCCGGGCAGGTGCGCCGCACCCCCGGCGCCGGCGATGATCACGCGGAGGCCGCGGGAACGGGCCTCACGCCCGTACGAGAGGAGCTTGTCGGGGGTGCGGTGGGCGGAGACGACCTCGACCTCGTGCCCGATGCCGAAGTCGGTGAGCGCCTGCGAGGCATCGCTCATCACACGCCAGTCGGAGTCCGAGCCCATGACGACGCCCACGAGCGGAGACGGGGAGGAATGCAGGGGCGAGGTCATCCGTCAAGGGTAGGGCGGCACCCTGACAATCCCCCGGAACGGCGCGCGTCGGCCCCCGGTTCGGCGGGACGCAGGCCGCGCCCGCGGCTCAGTCGGCGAAGAACGCCGCGGCGGCGCGGGCCTCGTACACCACGGCGTCCAGATCCTCGCCGGTCGCGTTCACGTGGCCGACCTTGCGGCCCGGTCGCGGCGCCTTGCCGTACGTGTGGACCTTGGCCTCCGGGTGTGCGGCGAGCGCCGCCGGGAATCGGCTCTCGAGGGTGCCCTCGACCGGCCCGCCGAGGATGTTGACCATGACCGCCCACGGCTGGCGCGGTGAGGGGTCGCCGAGGGGCAGATCGAGGACGGCGCGCACGTGCTGCTCGAACTGTCCGGTGACGGCGCCGTCCTGACCCCAGTGCCCACTGTTGTGCGGGCGCATCGCGAGCTCGTTGACGAGGAGGCGCTCGTCGGTCGTCTCGAAGAGCTCGACCGCGAGCATCCCCGTGACGCCGAGCCCCTCGGCGATGATCGTGCCGATCTGCGCCGCGACCTCGGCGAGTCGCAGCGCACCGTGGGGTGCGGGCGCGATGACCTCGGCGCAGACGCCGCCCCGCTGCACCGTCTCGACGACGGGATACGCGACGAGGTCGCCGGACGGGCGCCGCGCGATCTGCTGGGCGAGCTCGCGCGAGAAGTCGACGAGCTCCTCGGCCAGGAGCGTCCCGTCCGCGAGCCAGTCGGCGACCTCGTCGGGGTCGGAGACGACGCGGACGCCCTTGCCGTCGTACCCGCCGCGCGGGGTCTTCACGACGACGCGGCCGCCGTTGGCGTCGAGGAAGGCCTGCAGCCCCGCGGCATCCGCGACGGCCGCCCACTCGGGCTGCGGGATGCCGAGCTCGGCCAGGCGCGCGCGCATGAGCAGCTTGTCCTGCGCGAACTGGAGGGCATCGGGCCCCGGGTGCACGGCGACCCCGGCGGCCACGAGCGCACGGAGCACGTCCTGCGGGACGTGCTCGTGGTCGAAGGTGAGGACGTCGACCCCCTCTGCGAAGCTCTGCACGGTGGCGAGGTCGCGGTAGTCCCCGGTGGCGGTCGCCGCGAGCGCCGCCGACATCCCGGCCTCCTCCGCGAGCACGCGCACGTCGATGCCGAGCTCCACCGCCGGCGCGATCATCATGCGCGCGAGCTGGCCGCCTCCGACGATCCCGAGTGTCAACGCCATGGCATCCCCTTCCGTCGGCATCCATCTTCCCAGGTCGCCGGCCGGCATCGTGCCGTCAACGTCCGGGCGGCAGCGGGGGCGGCCCGGGGATCACGGGCATCGCGTGAGAGTCGCGGTGCGCGAGGATCTGGCTCACCTCGACCTGGTCGGCGAGGGCCTCGTTCACGAGGCGCACCGAGGGGATGTCGACCATGCGCAGCGGAGCGTCGACGCCGTTAGACAGGCTCAGCGTGCCCGCCCCCCACATCCGCTGGACCGGTCCGCGCCGTTCGCTGATCGTGTAGCCGCGCGCGTGACCGATCTCGGTGCGGGTACGCCGGAAGAGGCCCGACTGCGCGATGACGCGGCGCGTGGTCACGGTGTAGGTGCGTGAGAACCAGCGCACGAACGGGATGACGACCAGCACCAGCACCACGAGCCCGGCGGCGGACCACAGCATCCAGTCCTCGAACGGAGCCGGGAGGTTGCCCGTGAAGTATCCGACGGCGCCACACACGGCGATCAGCACGAGCGCCGACCACGTGAGGCGCCGCGCATGCGACCGCACGCGGGCGACCCGCAGTTCGCGCACCTCGGCGCCGGGCGCCGGCGTGATCGGACGCCCCGTGTACGCGGTGGGCTGGGTCACGCCTCCATTGTGACGGGCGGGCGTGCCGAAAGCAGGCTCATTCGACCGATTCGCGGTGTTTCGCGTCGCGTGCGCGCGATCCGCCCTTCTTTCGCGACGGCACGGCGCGGCGGCACGGGTCGGCGGCGAGGGTCGGCGTCGGCCGCGGCAGGAGCGGGGGCGTCGGGGATCAGCGCACGTGGAGGATGTCGCCGGCGCCGACCACGGTCTCCACGCCCTCCGCCTCGATCACGAGGCGGCCGGCCGGATCCAGCCGCACCGCGCGGCCCCGGAGCGTCGTGTCGTCGGGGAGGGACACCGCGACGTCGAGCCCGAGCGTGCTGCAGTGCGCGGCCACCCGCTCGGCAACCGCGGCGCCGCCGCCGACCGCGAGGTCGGCGATGCCGTCGCGCAGTCCGGTCAGGAAGTCGGCGAGCAGCCGATCCTCGTCCGCCGTGACGCTCTGGTCGGCGAACGAGGTCGCCGTCGGCACGGGAAGGTCGACGGGCTCCATGGTCGTGTTGATCCCGACGCCGACGACGACGGTCTGGGGATCGGAGGGGACCACTTCGACGAGGATGCCGCTGATCTTCCGCGCCCCCGTCCCGGCTCCCACGAGCACGTCGTTGGGCCATTTGAGGCTCACCTCGGCGTCCGGCAGCTGCGCGGCGACGGCGTCGCGGAGCGCGGCACCCGCGACCAGCGGGATCCAGCCGCGATCGGCGAGCGTGACGGCGCCGACCCGCAGGAGCACGGAGACGGCGAGCGCGGTCCCCGGCGGCGCCGTCCAGACCCGGTCGAGGCGCCCGCGTCCCGCCCGCTGATCACGGGTGACGACGAGGGACAGGTGCGGATGCGAGTCGGGATCCGCCGCGGCGTCCCGGACCAGCTTGGCGTTCGTCGAGTCGATCTCGTCCAGCACGTGTACGCGGGGGCTCACGGCCGCGGCGAGGGGGTAGCCGTCTGAGGAGATCGTCATACCGGTCACCCTACGCCGACCCCCGGGCGAGCGCGGGGCGGGGCGCAGCGGGGACCGGGGGTCGGGGACCGGTGGGGGCTGCCCCTCGACGAGCTCGGAGACCGGAGGAAGCGCACAGGGGATTCGCGGAGCCGTTGTGCCGGAGCGCCAAGCCCTCGGGCGAGTCGCTCGCTAGGGTGGGATGCGTGCCAGACCAGAGCAAGCTCTCCACGACCGCCGGCAAGATCGCCGACCTCCGCGCGCGCTACCAGGAAGCCGTCGTGGATGCCGAGGTCACCGCGCAGCAGAAGCAGCACGCCAAGGGCAAGATGACCGCCCGTGAGCGCATCGAGCTCCTCGTCGATCCCGGGTCGTTCGTCGAGCTCGACGAATACGTCCGTCACCGCACGACCGCGTTCGGGATGGACCGCTCGCGCCCCTACGGCGACTCCGTCGTCACCGGCGTCGGCACGATCCACGGCCGCACCGTCGCGGTCTACGCGCAGGACTTCACGACGTTCGGCGGCTCGCTCGGCGAAGCCGCCGGCGAGAAGATCATCAAGGTCATGGAGTTCGCGATGCGCGGCGGGATGCCGATCATCGGCATCCTCGACTCGGGCGGCGCCCGCATCCAGGAGGGCGTCGTCGCGCTCGGCAAGTACGGCGAGATCTTCCGCCTCAACACGGCGGCGTCGGGCGTCATCCCGCAGATCTCCCTCATCATGGGCCCCGCGGCCGGCGGCGCGGTCTACTCCCCCGCCCTCACCGACTTCGTCATCATGGTCGACAAGACCTCGCAGATGTTCGTCACCGGCCCCGACGTCATCAAGACCGTCACCGGCGAGGACGTCGGGATGGAGGAGCTCGGCGGCGCGTACACGCACAACACCCGCTCGGGCGTCGCGCACTACCTCGCCGAGGACGAGGACGATGCGATCGACTACGCGCGCACGCTCATCGGGTTCCTGCCCGACAACAACATGTCCGAGATCCCGGTGTACGAGAACGCGTTCGAGTGGGAGACGACGGATGCCGACCGCGTGCTCAACACCGTCATCCCCGACTCCCCGAACCAGCCCTACGACATCAAGCAGGTCATCTCGCACATCGTCGACGGCGGCGACTTCCTCGAGGTCCAGCCGCTGTTCGCCCCGAACATCTCCATCGGATTCGGCCGCATCGAGGGCCGCACGGTCGGCATCATCGCCAACCAGCCGTCGCAGATGGCGGGCACCCTGAACATCGAGGCGGGCGAGAAGGCCAGCCGCTTCGTCCGCTTCTGCGACGCCTTCTCGATCCCGATCCTGACCCTCGTGGACGTCCCCGGCTATCTGCCCGGCACCGATCAGGAGTGGACCGGCGTCATCCGCCGCGGAGCGAAGCTCCTCTACGCGTATGCCGAGGCGACGGTCCCGCTCGTGACCGTGATCCTGCGCAAGGCCTACGGCGGCGCCTACATCGTCATGGGCTCCAAGCAGCTCGGCGCCGACATCAACCTGGCCTGGCCCACGGCGGAGATCGCCGTCATGGGCGGTCAGGGCGCGGTGAACATCCTCTACCGCGGCGAGATCAAGAAGGCCGAGGAGGCGGGCGAGGACGTCGCCGCCGTCCGCACGAAGCTCGCCAACGAGTACACCTACAACGTGGCCTCCCCGTTCCTCGCCGCCGAGCGCGGCGAGCTCGACGGGATCATCGAGCCGGCGCAGACCCGCGTCTCGATCGCGAAGGCCCTGCGAGCCCTCCGCGGCAAGCGTGCCAGCCTGCCCGCCAAGAAGCACGGGAACATCCCGCTGTGAGCGCCGAGCCCGCCGGCGACGGCCCCACGGAGGCGGTGCGCGTCGACATCCGCCGCGGCGAACCGACGCCCGAGGAGCTCGCCGCCGTGGTCTCCGTCGTCTCCGAGGCCTACACCCGCGAAGCGGCGGATGCCGTGGCCGAGCCCGAGCCGCGTCCGTCGGCCTGGCAGGTGTCGGCGCGCGCGCTGCGCGAACCGCTCCGCCCTGAGATCGGATGGGGTCGCTTCGGCGGCTGAGGCTTGTCCCCCGAAATACCTACAGACAGGTGTTGCGGGCTGAGTGAGACTGAAGGAGCTGAAACGCTTCTGCGTTCGGTGCATGCGCCCGCCTCGCGTGGCGCGCCGCACCCTCGCGGGCTGGTTTTCGGGTAACCGGCTCGCACGGCGAGGGGCGGGCGGCTTCGCCGCCCCTCGCCTCCTCTTCCTCCGCGGGCCACGTCCCCGCCGTCACGCCTCGCGCGGCGCATCCTCCGCGATGTCCGTCTGCGGGAGGACCTGCCCATCGGCATGCTCCGCCGACTCCGCTGACTCCGGCGGCCGACGGACCTCGTGCCAGAGGTCGACCGTGTCCTCGCCGTCCGCGCCCTCGGACCTGCCCACGACCGTCACGGCGACGTCGGCGTGCGTCGAGCTCCGCACGAACAGCCGCTCGGACCGTGCCGACGCGAGAACGGCCGCGAGCTCCGCACGGAGCGTCTCGCGGGCCTCGGCGGCGACGGCATCCAGACCGCCCTCGTCGACGACCGAGACGACTGCACCGCGCCCGCGCGCCGCGGCGAGCGCCGCGCGGACGTCGTCATCGAGGAGCGCCGCGCCGCGCAGCTCGTCGCGCAGGGATGCCTCCGCGACGCGTGCGAGCGCGCGCTCCCGCCCATCGAGGTGACCGCCGACGGCGATCGTGTGGGCGAGGACCGGCCCCGCGACGGCGAGGGCCCGCTGGATCTGCGTGCGGCGCTCCCGGCGTGCGCCCTCCTGCGACGCGAGCCATTCGGAGGCCTCGCGCTGCGCATCCGTGAGCTGGGCGGCGTCGCGCGCCATGCGGTCGACGAGCCAGGACATGAGCTGGGCGACCCCGACCCAGAGGACGGCGCCGACGACGCCGAGCGCCATCGCCTGGCGCGGCCCGATCCACATCGACGCCGCGATGGCCGCGACGGCGACGCCGGCCCAGGCGGTCAGGGGACGACGGCGCACCATCACGACGGCCATGAGCGCGCCGACCGCCCCCAGCCCCCACGTCGCGAAGCTGTCGAGCCGTCCCGATGCGCCGGCCGCGTACCAGCTCGCGTTCGGGACGATCACCGCGCACGTCAGAGCGAGGACCGCCGCCCACAGGGGCAGGGGTCGACGCTCGCCGATGCGCGTCCGCACCGGGTCGGGGGCCGGAGCGCTCCGCGCGTCCCAGAAGATGCACACCCACGTCGTGGAGAGGTACATGACCACCGCCGCGACCTGCACGATCGGATGCTCGGGCGGGGTCGTCCACAGCAGCGCGCCGGCAGCGAGGTAGGCGGTGAAGGCGATCGCGAGCACCGACAGGGCGATCCGGAAGGGGCCTTCCGGCGCGCCCTCGCGCTCCCCCCGCGCCCGTTCGCTCATCGCGGCCGCTCCCACTCGAGGATGACGGTCGTCCCCTGCCTGCCGGTCGCGACCCGCGCGCGGCCTCCGACGGCGGCCATCCGGGCGACGATCGAGCCCCGGATGCCGAGGCGATCAGCCCCGACGGCGGCCGGTTCGAACCCCGCGCCCCGGTCGGCGATCCGCACGGCGACGGTCCGGCGGCCGGCCCGCACGTCGACCGCGAGGCCTCGTCCCCCCGCGTGCTGGATCGCGTTGGCGACAGCCTGCGTGGTGGCGAGCACGATCGCGCGGGCCACGCGGCCGGGGATCTCTCCGGCGTCCGCCTCGACGGCGACGGTGACGGGAACCCGACCCGCACCCGTCGCGGCGGCGTTCTCGACGGCGCGGGCCAGCGCCGTCGCGGCGACGGACTCGTCCGACCCCTCCCCGGCATCCAGCTCCGCGTTCGCGAGCCGCGTCAGAGCCTCACGCGCCATCGCGACGGCCAGCGCGTCCTCCCGCGGCGTCTCGGCCCGCTCGGCGGCGATGAGCGCGGCCAGCACGCTGTCGTGCATGAGCGCGGCCACGGCGACGCGCTCCGCCTCCGCCGCATCCGCCTCGGCGGCGGCGGCGTAGGAGCGGACGGCATCCCGTCGCGCGTCGTCGATCCCGACGGCGACCGAGCGCAGGATCCAGCCCAGGGCGACGATCACACCGCCGAGGATGAGGGCGAACGAGGAGTCGAGCACGACCTCGACGACCGAGGCGCGGTCGAGCCCCACCTGCCACAGTCGGCTGGCCGTGTAGAGCACCGGGATGAAGACGACCCAGCCGATCTGCACCGCGAGCGGGAAGGCCATCGCCGCGGCGGCCGTGGCGACGTTGAGGAGGTACCAGATCCACGGGTCGGAGGTGGCGGGAGAGGTCGATCCGGATGTCGCGGCCGGCCAGCACAGGAGCGCCGCGGCGATGGCCACCGCGCACACCCCGCTCGCGAGGCGCACGAGGACCCCCGAAGCGAGGGCGATGACCATGAGCCCGAGCGGGACGAACACGCCGATCAGCAGCGGGGCGTGCCAGTGGAGGGTCTCCTGCGTGGAACCGAGGGCGTTGAGGAACGACTGCGCGCCCAGGACGCCGCTGCCGAGCGCGACGACGAGGGAGAGGATCCGCTCGACACGTCGCTGGGTGAACCGCTCGGTCGCCGTCGAAAGCTCCGCCGGGACGCGGCGCGGGATCGCGGCGACGGGCGGCGACTCAGCGTGTCCCGGCGTCGTCACGCGCGTCCCGGCGTCGCTCGTCGACGAGGCCGTCCTCCATCGCCCGGCGCAGCAGGTCGACCTTCGTCGGGGCGGGCCGGCCCACCTCGACGTACTTCACCCGGATGCGCGTGATGTTCTCCTTGGCGGTCGAATAGGCGATGCCGAGGCGATCCGCCACGGCCTTCAACGGCAGGCCGGCCGCATACAGCCGCAGCACCTCGCGCTCGCGGTTGGCCAGCTGCGCGTCCGCGAAGGCGTGGTCTCCGTCCACAGCGCTCGCCCATTCCAGGTTCTCCAGGGGCTGCCCCTGCGCGATCGTCCGGATCGCCGCGATGACGTCGTCGGTGCGGGAGGCTTTGCTGATGACGCCCGCGGCTCCCGCGGAGAGCGCCTCCCGCACGGCGGCGGGGCGGTCCGCGACGCTGTGGATCAGCACGGGCGACCCGTCGGCGACGAGGGCGGTGACGTTCTCGGTGACGGTGGCGCCGTCGCCGAGCATCAGATCCAGGACGACGACGTCGGCCCGCGGCGCCTGTGTCGCCGCACGCCAGGCGAGGTAACCCCGCACGGTCGCTCCGGAGTAGACCACCTCGCCGACGCCGGCTCGGGCGCACGCGGCCTCGAGTCCGAGTCGGACGGACTCGTGGTCATCGATGAGCGCGACGCTGGACACGCTCCGAGCCTAGCGAGCGGGGGCGCCCGTCGCCTGGAGGACCGCGACCGTCTCGAGGTGGTGCGAGTGCGGGAAGAGGTCGAACGCGTCCAGTCGCACGGGATCGTAGCCGAGCTCGCGGAACGTGCCGAGGTCGCGGGCGAGGGCGACGGGGTCGCACGCCACGTAGACGACGGACGCCGGGGCGAGCTGCGCGATCGCCTCCACGACCGCGCGACCCGCGCCCGCGCGCGGCGGGTCCAGCAGCACGGCGCCGCGAGCGAGACGGGCCCGTTCGGCGGCGGAGCCGTCCTTCACAAGACGCGCCAGATAGCGGTCGGTCCGGTCGGTCTCGGCGCGGGCGCCCACCCACTCGGCGAGGTTGGCGCCCGCATGCTCGGTCGCGCGCGCATCCGCCTCGACGCTCGTCACGCGGGTGCCCGGTCCCCCCGCCTCGGCGATGGCGGCGGCGAAGAGGCCGACGCCTCCGTAGAGGTCCAGGTGGTGGGCCGACGGATCGACGCCTCCCGCCGTCTCGAGGGCGGACCGCACTGCGGCGGTGAGCGTGGATGCGGCGAGGCGGTGAACCTGCCAGAACCCCCCGGCATCCACCTCGAACTCCCGGCTCCCGACGCGTTCGATGATGACCTCTCGCGCGGTCGGGTCCGCCCGGAACGCAGGGGCGGCGCCCACCCGGCGCGCGGGGCGGCGACCGCCGCGACCGGGGCGTCCCTGCGGGGGACGCGCATCGGCGCCTCGTCCCGATCCGCCACGGGGCCGCTCAGGACGGACGATGACGCGGATGCCGCCCTCCGACGGCTCGACGAGGTCGACGCGGCCCGGCTCGAAGCCCTCGAGGCCACGGGCGACGTCCGCGATCGCGGCGGTGGCCAGGGGGAGATCGGGGGTCTCGATCACCCGATGGCTGCGAGCGGCGAAGGGCCCGATCCTGCCGGCCTCGTCCACGTGCAGGCTCACGCGCGTCCGCCAGCCGAGCCCGTCCGCGCGGTCGGTCTCGGCGCCGCCCGTGACACCGGTCTCCCCGGCAGCGCCCGCGGGGGACATCGTCGTCGCCGGGTCCGGGATGCCGGCGAAGCGGCGGAGCGCGTCATCGAGCACCTGCTGCTTCAGCACGCGCTGATGAGCGAGGCCGATGTGTCCGAAGTCGGCGCCGCCGGGGCGCGCCTCGGGCGGCACGGCGACATCCGCAGCGGCCCAGACGTGGGGGCGGCGGTGCGGGGAGGCATCCCGGACCTCGAGCGTGTCGGCGCGCCAAAACGCGGCCTTCGAGGTGTCGGTCAGCTCCACCGTCACGCGCTCGCCCGGGATCGCGCCCTCGACGAAGACGACCCGCCCGTCGTGCCGCGCCACGAAGACTCCTCCGTGCGCGACGTCGGTGATCTCGAGGTCGAGTCGTTCGCCATCCTGCATCCCCCGATGCTCCCACACCCGCCCGTACGCTGGAGCCCATGCGCGTCTGCCTCGCCTCCACCTCGCCCGCCCGCCTCATGCTCCTGCGGCAGGCGGGCATCGAGCCGCTCACCCGGTCGCCGCAGGTCGACGAGGAGGCGGTCATCGCGGCCGTCGAGGCCGCGGAGGAGCGCACCCTGGCCCCCGACGAGCACGTCCTGCTTCTCGCCCGACGGAAGGCGCAGGACGTCGCCGCGGCGCTCGCCGCGGAGTCCCCCGACTTCGACGGGATCGTGATCGGGGGCGATTCGATGTTCGAGCTGGGAGGTGAGATCCTCGGCAAGCCGCACCGGCCCGACGTCGCGATCGCCCGGTGGCGCGAGATGCGCGGCCGCACCGGCATCCTGCACTCGGGGCACAGCGTCTTCCGCCTCTCGCCGGGCGCCGCACCCCGAGAGGCGCACGCCGTCGCCGCGGCGTCCGTGTCCTTCTCCGCGGATGTGACGGATGCCGAGATCGACGCGTACGTCGCCACCGGCGAACCGCTGCAGGTCGCGGGCGCCTTCACCGTGGACAGCCTCGGCGGCGCCTTCATCGAGCGGGTCGACGGCGACCCCTCGACCGTCGTCGGGATGTCGCTCTCGACGCTGCGCCACCTGTGCCGCGAGCTCGGCATCACGTGGACCGACCTGTGGAGCACGCCCGCACCTTCGTAGGTCACCGCACACGTTCGCGGAGAGATCTTGTGCGAGTGATCCAAAATGAGCGGGGGCGTGCTGGGTAGGCTGGCATCCATGCCGCTTTCCGTGTCCGCGCCCGACGCGCGCCCGAACGCCCCTCGACCCATCACGAAGGTCCTGGTCGCGAATCGCGGCGAGATCGCCGTCCGCGTGATCCGGGCCGCACGCGACGCCGGCAAAGGATCCGTCGCCGTCTACGCCGATCAGGACCGCGACGCGATGCACGCGAAGCTCGCCGACGAAGCGTACGCCCTCGGCGGCACGACCAGCGTCGAGACCTACCTGTCGATCGAGAAGATCCTCTCCGTCGCGCGCCGCTCCGGCGCCGACGCCGTGCACCCCGGCTACGGCTTCCTCGCCGAGAACGCCGACTTCGCGCGTGCGGTGATCGACGCCGGTCTCATCTGGATCGGTCCCGCTCCCGACGCGATCGAGGCTCTCGGCGACAAGGTCACCGCCCGCGCCGTCGCCGAGAAGGTCGGCGCCCCGCTCGCCCCCGGCACGCCCGGACCGGTCTCGGGCGCGGACGAGGTCATCGCGTTCGCCGAAGAGGTCGGCCTGCCCATCGCGATCAAGGCGGCCTACGGCGGCGGAGGCCGCGGCCTGAAGGTCGCGCGCGAGCTCGACGAGGTGGCCGAGCTCTTCGAGTCGGCGACGCGCGAGGCGATCACCGCTTTCGGCCGCGGCGAGTGCTTCGTCGAGAAGTACCTGGACAAGCCGCGTCACGTGGAGACCCAGTGCCTGGCGGATGCCGCAGGCACCGTCGTCGTCGTCTCGACCCGCGACTGCTCGTTGCAGCGTCGTCACCAGAAGCTCGTCGAGGAGGCGCCCGCGCCCTTCCTCAGCGAGGAGCAGAACCGCATCCTCTACGAGTCGTCCAAGGCGATCCTCCGCGAGGTCGGCTACGTCGGGGCGGGGACGTGCGAGTTCCTCATCGGCGCCGACGGCACCATCTCCTTCCTCGAGGTGAACACGCGCCTCCAGGTCGAGCACCCCGTCTCCGAGGAGGTCACGGGGCTCGACCTCGTCCGCGAGCAGTTCCGTCTTGCCGAAGGCGGCACGCTCGAAGACCGCGACCCCGAGCCCGTGGGCCACTCGATCGAGTTCCGCATCAACGGCGAGGACCCGGGGCGGAACTTCCTCCCCCAGCCCGGTCGGATCCATCAGTTCAAGACGTTCGGCGGCCCCGGCATCCGTCTCGACTCGGGTGTCACCGCGGGCGACAGCGTCTCGGGCGCCTTCGACTCGCTCCTGGGCAAGCTCATCGTCACCGGCCGCGACCGCGCCGAGGCGCTCGAGCGTGCCCGCCGCGCGCTCGACGAGTTCGAAGTCGCCGGCATGCCCACGGTGCTCCCGTTCCACCGCAAGGTCGTGCGCGACCCGGCCTTCACCGCCGAGGACGGTCATTTCGGCGTCTTCACGCGCTGGATCGAGACCGACTTCGAAGGCGGCATCCCGCCGTGGGACGGCGAGCTCGAATCGCCCGAGGCATCCGAGCCGCGCCACACGGTCGTCGTCGAGGTCTCCGGCAAGCGCCTCGAGGTGAGCCTGCCCGACCGCGTCGCGGTCGCCCCCGTCAAGATCGGCCGGCCGGCGGCGGCGCCGCCGTCGCGACGGTCGCACGCGACGACCGTCAACGCGGGCGCGTCGGGCGACGCTGTGAAGGCTCCGATGCAGGCGACGATCGTGAAGGTCGCCGTCGAAGAGGGCCAGCAGGTCGTCAAGGGCGACCTCGTGGTCGTCCTCGAGGCGATGAAGATGGAGCAGCCCCTGCAGGCCCATAAGGACGGGGTCATCGGGGCCATCGACGCGGCCCCCGGCACCACCGTGTCGGCGGGGCACCAGCTGCTCACGATCTCCTGAGCGGGGCGTAGCCTGGGACGGTGCTTCGCCGCCCCGCTGCGCTCCTCGCGCCCCTTCTCCTCGTCGGACTGCTGAGCGGCTGCGCATCCCTGTCGCAGCCGACGGAGGACGACCGCGCTGCGTGGGAGACCTGGTACCGCGCGGGGATGGATGCCGGGGACGGCAGCGCCGTCGGGGGCCGGTTCGCGAACGCCGCAGCCGGCGAGGCATCCGACGCCTCCGGCTCCGCGGCCGACCGGGCGCAGGTCGACCTCGACTCCGCCCGGACCTTCCGTTCGGTGGAGCTGCGGTGCATCGGCAGCGACCGGGCCTCGTTCACCCTCACCTACACCGGCTCCGCGGGGAGCACCTCCACGACGCAGGAGCTCGTCTGCCACGACGGCGCCGCCCTCACCCCCATCGCCGTCCCGACCGCGCTGCAGAGCCTCACGTCGTTCGCCGCGACCGCGACCTCGCCCGACGGCGAGGGCTTCTGGACCGCGACCCTCCAGCCCTGACCCGCTCGCCGCGCCGCCGTCTCGCCGCGCCGCCGTCTCGCCGCGCCGCCGTCTCGCCGCGCCGCGCTGGCAGCACGTCCGCTCGCCCGGACCGCTCCGGCGAGTGTCCAGGACACGCGGGCTCGAGGGGTGGCGCATCCGCGTGTTCTGGACGCTCGGCATCCGCTGCCCGCGCCGCGGGCGGGATGCCGAAGGAGGCGGCGTCGGGGTGACACCGCCTCCTCGGGCTCCCGGAGGAAGGCGTTACGCGCGCGCGCGTCGCTTCAGCAGCAGCAGCACGGCTCCGGCGAGGATCACGAGCGCGGCGCCTCCGCCCACGAGGCCGACCGTCAGGCCGTCGCCACCGGTGGCGGGCAGCGCCGGGCCCACCGCGAGCTCGTTGTGCAGCGACAGCTCGGCACGCGCACCCGGTGCGCCGGTCACGGCCACGGTCGCCAGGGCGCTGCCGGCCTCTGTGGAGACGGACACGTCATCGCCCGAGGCCGACCATGTCGCCCCGACCCAGCGCACCCGGTCGGGCAGCGTCGCGGACTTCTCCTCGACGCGGATCTCCGTGCCCAGGGGCAGATCGGCGATCTCCACCGGAACACCGACCGTGAGGCGAGCCTCGCGGGTCTGCTGCTCGCCCCGCAGATCCGTCCAGCTGATCGTCACGGGGAACTCCGTTCCGGATGCCACGGTCGCGCCCGTCACGGATTTCGTGATCGCGACGCTGCCGAGCGAGGGCACCGCCGTGTTCACGAGCGAGACCTCGGCGGTGTCCGCGGCGCCGATCGTCACCACGGCCGTCCCGTCCCCGGCGGCGACCACGCGGGTGCCGCTCCACTCCGGGGCATCCCACGTGAACTGCGCCGTGTCGTCGAGCGGCGCCTCCGTCAGCGTCACCTCGGTGCCGTGCGGAAGCGTCTCGGGGAAGACCACCGCAGTCCCGTCGGTCGGGACCGACAGCTCGCGGGACACCCGCGACTCCCCCTCGTTCCACGTGGCGACGACAGTGACCTCATCGGGGACGCCCGGGTGGTCGCCGCGGACGCCGACGATGCTCTTGGCCACCGCGAAGGTGCCGGGAGCCCACGTCGCCTCGTTCACGACGGTCACGAGGGTCACATCGCTCTGCTGCGCGGATACGGGTACCGTCGCCGATCCGTCACCGCGGTCGTCGACACCCTGACCGGAAATGGCGATCGAGCCCCAGACGACGGTGTCGAACGCGGGCCGCGTGCCCTCGGTGAGGGTCACGATCGTGCCGGCGGGCAGGTCCACGCCCAGCGGCGTCGGCTCGACCGCCGAGATCGTCAGCTCGCGCGAATGCGTGCCGCCCTCGCCGTCGGTCCACGACGCGGTGACCGGGAAGGTGGTCGATGGATCGACCTCGCCCGCCGCTTCACCCGAGAGGCCCTTGATGATGCTGATGCCTGCGGTCGAGGTCGCCGCGTGGTTCTCCAGCGCGACGGAGGCATCGGCATCCCGGCCGATCGTCACGACGGCGCTCTGGCCGTCGATCGCGACGCCGGAGCCCGACCAGGCCGGTGCGCCCCAGGCGATGCTCGACCCGTCGACCAGCGGTGTCTCGGTCAGCGTGACCTTCGTCCCGATGAGGAGGTTCTCCCCCAGCGGCACGGGAGTGCCGTCGGTCGGCACGGTGAGGGTCGTGCTGCCGGGCGTGCCCTCCTGCGTCCACGAGGCCGTCACGGTGACGTTCTCGGGAACCGCGGGGTTGCTCGCCTGCGCGCCGGTGACGGACTTCACGACCGAGAAGGTGCCGACCGTCCGTTCGACGCTGTTGCGCACGGTGATCGCGGCCGGAGCGGCGGTGTGGTCCGCGGTAATGACGACGCTCGCCGGTGTGATCTCCGGCTCGCCCCAGGTGAAGGAGTCATCATCCGTCGGACGCACCTCGCTGAGGTTCACGGTGGCGCCGATCGGGAGGTTCTCGAGGAGGACGGGCTCTCCCGCGGTGAGCTCGAGAACCCGGTCCGGCTGCGCAGGGAAGCCCGCGCCGAGGGCGCTGACGTCGATGCCCGCGGTGACCCGGTAGGTGCGGTCGGTATCGACGCGGTCCGCTGCGCCGCCCGCGAGCTCCTTCACGACGGATGCCGATCCGAGCACGGCCTCGTTGGTGAGGCGGATGCCGACGTTCGTCCCCGGGTCGACCGAGGCGACCGCGACGGTGCCGTCTTCGCTGACCGTGACTCCCGGTCCGCTCGCGAACACCGGGTTCCCGAAGACCACACCCGGAACGGGCGGGAAGCTCGGCTCCGAGAGCTCCACCGTCCAGCCGGTGCCGCGCGCATTCAGACCCTTCGCGGGGTCGCCGCCGAGCGGGACCTGCAGGTCGTACTCATTGCGGACCGTGCCGGTCGGATCGATCTCCTTGACGTGCACCGTGAACGCCGTCCCCGCGGGCACGAACTGCGCACCTACGGTGTCGGCGAGGGCCTTGTGGACCGACACCGAGCCGCGCGTCACGCCCTGTCCGGTTCCGCTGCCGCTGTTGTTCTGGGTGACGCTCGTCGAGAACGAGACGCCGTCGCCGACGATCGCGTTCGAGTAGCTCGTCCCCGGCGCATCCATCCCGCCGCTGGTCGTGCAGGTGGTGTAGGTCAGGACGTACTGGTATTCGCGGCTGAAGCCGTCGCTGGTCCCGGTCGGGATCGGCAGATCGGTCGCGGCGATGTCGAAGGTGAGGGTGTCGCCGTCGACGGACGCTGTCGTCGACCCGGTCAGGTCCACGGTGCTGAGCCCGCCGTTCTGGATCTGATCCCGGGCCTCGACCCGCAGGTTCAGACGGGCCGCGAGACCCGCCGAGGGATCGCCGGTCGCGCAGACGGTGTGCCCCGCCGACAGGGTGTCGGTCAGCGTGAGGACGTCCTCGATGCTCTCGATCGTCTGGCCGGGGATCACGACGCCCCAGTCGAGGGTCGTCTGCGGCATGTGCGACACACCGTCGATCGTCGTCGTCGCCGTGTTGATCCGACCGCTCTTGCCCTGATTGCGGTCCGGGACGGCTGCGTCGTCCGTGGCCACCACGCCGTTCACATCCACCGTGTTGGCGAACGTCGTGCCGCCCGCGGGGAGCTCGGTGGAGGTGACGCACGTCGTATAGGTGACGACGTAGCGATAGTCGGATGCCTGGAAGGCGAGGCTCTCGTCCGCGATGTCGAAACGGATCTGGAAGGCCTGGTCGCTGGAGGCGACCGTCGTCGCGGAGAGGCGATCGGTGATGTCCTGCTGCAGCTGGTTGCTCGGCCCGTAGCGTTCGGTCACCTGGATGCCGCTGATGGTGTCGGCGCACAGCTCATGGCCGGCTCCGAGCGTGTCGGTGAACGTGAAGCCGTCCGTGCCGACGAGCTGGTCACCGGGGATGACGACCGTCCACGAGATCTTGCCGTTGCGCTCAGACCCCCCGAGCACGCTGCCGGACTTGCCCAGCGTCGTCTGCCACGGACGGTTGGCGACCTCGCCGACACCGTGCCCCGACTCGCCCCAGCCCTCGACCTGCGCCGAGTTGTCGTACGTCGTGCCCTCGGGGTCGATGCGACCGTCCGGCGTGCAGGTCTGGTAGGTGATGCGGTAGGTGACGTTCGCGTCGAACGGACCCGCAAGGGTGATGTCGAAGCTGGTGTCGCCGGCGGCGCCCTCGAGCGCGGCAGTGCCGGTCACGTCGACGACGGTGCTTCCGCGCACCGTCTTCACGGAGAACCCGGCGTCGCTGCACAGGACGTGGCCTGCGCCCAGAGTGTCCGTGATGTGCGCGGTGTCGCCGCCCGCGGCCACCAGGTTCGCGCCGGGGACATCGAGCGTCCAGGTCATGGACCAGTTGTTCTGGTTCATCACGCCGGACTTGGCGACCTCGCCGGGCAGCTCGATGCCGTCGTCGATGCCGCCGCCGCCGGGCAGCGGCACCGTGACGGGGCGTCCGTTGAGGACGAAAGTGACGTCCTCCGCGGTCGTCGCCTGGACCGCATCGACCTCGAACTGCCAGGTCCCCTTGACGTTCTCGGGCGCGGCGGCGACGGCCTCGGTGAGCGTGCAGGTCGCGGTGCCGGTGGTCGGATCGGTGAGGCAGTTCCCCCAGACGACGGGGTCGCCGTTGTCATCGACGCCCAGAAGCGGGAACGGGATGCTCTCCGGGAATGCGAACTCTGCAGGCAGGCCGATCGTGAACGTGTCGCCCGCCTGCGGCATCGCGTCGGTGGCATCCCACTCCCCCGAGACCGTGAGGCGGTCGCCCACCGTGGCCTGCGTGTCGGCGGGCGTGATCGTCACGTTCTCGACGAGGATGTCGCCGTTCGGCGCAGCCAGAGCGGCGGAGGGGACCGCGACGACCGCAGTCAGGGCGATTCCCACCACAGCGGCGACGGCAGCCACGCGCCGGAGGATGCCCGCGCGCGGGCGCGCGGGGGCGCGGCGAATCTCAGGGGACATGTGTTCTCTCTTCAGCGTCGATGTCGGATGGCAGCCGTTCGGGAGGGCTACTCATCGTGATGAGAGAGAATGGGACGCGGAATATGACGCGGCTTTCGAGAATTCGCCGCAGAAAATCTTTGTGCACGCCTTTCTTCCGTTCGCGCGTCACTTCTCGTGTCGGCTCGACTCTCTCAAGGGGGTGTTGTGTGCCGTGCGGGCGGCGGACATCCCTGTCATGGGATGGATGTGCGAACAGGGGGGCGGGAGCCGATGGCGGGTGAGGCGGAGCGCGAGGCCGGCGGGATCCGGGCTCCGAGCGACGAGGAGCTGATCGAGCGCGTGCGCGCGGGCGATCTCAGCGCCTACGAGCACCTCTGGTCGGCGAACGTGCGCGCAGCGCAGCGGCTGGCATATCGATACGACCCCGCGCACGCGGAGGATCTGGTCTCCGAGGCGTTCCTCGCCGTGTACGAGCAGATCGCCGTCGTCGGCAAAGGCCCGCGATCGGCCTTCCGCGCCTATCTGTTCACCGTGATCCGCAACTCCGCCATCAAGCGGAGGCGCGAAGGAGACCTCGTCTTCTCCGATCCCGAGCTCGACACGGTGGACACCGCGGACGGCATGACGCTCGTGACCGAGACTGAGGATGCCGCCTACCTCCTGTCGGCGTTCACCGCCCTTCCCCCGCGCTGGCAGCGCGTGCTGTGGATGAGCGAGATCGAGAACGCCCCGCGGGGCGTGATCGCGCAGTCGCTCGGCATCCGCCCCAACGCCGTCTCCGCTCTCCTGCGTCGCGCTCGCACCGGGCTGCGGCGTGAGTGGCTGGCGGGCCAGGTGCCCGCCGAGCTCCGAGATGATCCGGCGCACGCCGCGCGCTTCCTGGTGGGCTACGTCACGGGGGCGACGATCGATGCCCCGCGCCGAGCCGTCCGGGCGCACCTGGACGCGTGCGATACGTGCCGGGACCTCCACCGCGATCTCCTGGGCGACTACCGGCGGATGCGCAACGTCACCCTTGCGGCGGCCGGGTTCGCCGCCCTCGCCATCACCCTCCCCGCGAACTCCCCCGTTCCGGCGGCGGCCGCGGGCGCATCGGCCGTCACCCTCTTCGGGGCGACCGCCTCCGGTGGAGCCGTCGGGATCGGCGCGATCGTCGTCGGCGGCGGCCTCGTCACGGCTCTGATCGGCGGCATCACGATGCCCGCCGCGGTCGACCCGGCCACCGCCGACGACCACGTGGTTCAGGCCCCGGCTCCGGAGGCATCGGAGTCGACCCCGCCGTCACCGGCGCCGACATCCGCGCCGACCGCGGCCCCGTCGCCGGAGCCCGACGCCGCCCCCATCGAGACGGAGCAGCCCGAACCCCTCATCCCGGGCCGGGGCAACACCTCGTCGGAGATCCCCACCCTCGATGCCGACTACTCGTTCGAGACGCTGGTGACACCGCGTCCGCAGCCCCCTGCGCGCGATCCCGTGACTCCCGCCCCGGGCGGCGAGGTGCCCGGGGCGGCGGGGACGGATGGCACGGAGGCTTCGGTCGCCCTCACGTCCGAGCCTCCCGCGACGACGTACCTCACCCCGGCGCTGACGGGCACGTCGTCGGATGCCGCGGCCGTCTTCGTCGCGCTCGGCGACGACGTCTACGACGCCGACCTCGTCGCCGCGACGGGCGAATGGCATTTCGACGCCGCCGGAGTGAGCCTGGCGGCCGCGTCGTACGACTACCGCATCTGGGCCGAGGACGCCTCCGGCGCCCGCAGCGCGCCCGTCACCGGGTCGTTCGTCATCGCGGAGCCCGAGGTCGTCGGCTTCGAGGACACGGCCGATCTGCAGATCTCTGAGGCATCCACCACCGGGATCGTGTTCACCGCGCGTGGCGTACCCGGCGGCGTGCTGTGCGTCGACAGCGACTCCGGTCAGCGCGCCGAACTGAGCCTGGATGAGACCGGGACGGTCAGCCGGCGCATCCGTTTCCTCGCCGGCGGCTTCTACACGGTGTCGTTCCGGATGTGCGCCGACGACCGCTGGGGGCCGGTGGCCGACCGCTCGCTGTTCGTCGACGATCCTTCGGTGATCTTCTCGCCCTTCGACCTCCGCGACCCGGCCATCGAGTTCAGCGACCCCGCCGAGACGTCCGGCTAGCCCCCGCCCGTCCGCCCGGCGGCCCGTCCGTCCGTCCGCCCCGCCGCCCGTCGGCCCGTCCGCCCGTCGAGTGTCCAAGACACGCGGTCAGGCATCCCCCTCCCTCCGCGTTTCCTGGACACTCGGCGGGGCGGGGCGGGGCGGGGCGCGGCGGCGGGCCGGAGCGGCGGAGCGGGCGCGGGCCGGCGCGGGGTCAGTCGAGGGCGTCGTCGTCGCGGTTGACCTGGTGCATCGCGCGGGTGGCGTCGGTGATCGAGGCCGTCAGCGAGGGGAACACCGCGAACACGCGCGAGACCTGGTCGACGGTGAGGCGCCGCTCCACCGCGATCGCAATGGGGTAGATCAGCTCGGAGGCGCGCGGGGCGACGATCACACCGCCGATGACGGTTCCCGACCCCTCGCGCGCGACGATCTTCACGAAACCGTCACTGATCCCCATCATCTTGGCGCGCGCGTTGGCCGCGAGCGGCAGCTTGTGCACGTATCCGTTGATGGCCCCCGTCTCGAGGTCCCTCTCCTGCCGCCCCACCGTCGCGATCTCCGGCGCGGTGAAGATGTTCGCGGTGATGCGGCGGCGCTCGAGCGGGATCACCGTGTCGCCGAGCGCGTGGAAGACCGCTGTCCGCCCCTGCATGGAGGCGACGGATGCCAGCGGCACGAACGTCGTGCAGTCGCCGGCGGCGTAGATGTTCGGCACCGAGGTGCGGGCGACGCGGTTCACGCGGATGTGGCCCGAGCCGGTCAGCTCGACGCCCACGTCCTCCAGGCCGATCCCAGCCGTGTTCGGGATCGAGCCGACGGCCATGAGGCAGTGGCTCCCCTCCACGGTGCGTCCGTCCGACAGGGTCACGAGGACCCCGTCGCCGACCCGCTCGACCCGCTCGGCGCGCGAACGGGAGAGCACCGTCATCCCCCCGCGGCGGAACACCTTCTCGAGCACGGCGGCGGCGTCGCGATCCTCGCCCGGCAGGACGTGCTCACGCGAGGAGATGAGCGTCACCTTCGCGCCCAGGTTCATGTAGGCCGAGGCGAACTCCGCCCCGGTGACGCCCGATCCCACCACGATGAGGTGCTCGGGCAGCGCCTTCATGTCGTACAGCTGCGTCCAGGTGAGGATCCGCTCCCCGTCGGGCTGGGCACTCGGCAGCTCGCGGGGCGCCGCACCCACCGCCACGACGAGGGTGTGCGCTTCGACGCGGTCGAAGTCGGTCCCGCCGGGACCGGTCGCGACGACGATCGAGTGGTGGTCGTCGAGGCGCCCGTGACCCGAGATGATGCGCACCCCGGCATCCACCAGCTGACCGCGCATGTCGTCGGACTGCTGCCGCGCGAGCGAGAGCAGGCGCTTGTTGACGGCCGCGAGGTTGATCGCGACCTGGGGCTTCAGCGCCCGGCCGCTCTCGCCTTTGGCGAAGAACTCCACGCCCAGATCGGATGCCTCGGAGATCGCGACAGCGGCGTCCGCCGTCGCGATCAGACTCTTCGAGGGCACGACGTCGGTGATGACGGCGGCGCCGCCGACGCCGGCGCGCTCGACGAGGGTCACCTCCGCGCCCAGCTGCGCGGCGGCGAGCGCGGCCTCGTAGCCGCCGGGGCCGCCGCCGAGGACGGCGACCGACTGGGAATGGACGAAGCTCGCGGACATCCCCCCATTCTCCCAGGCTCCCGGCCGACCTCCGGACGCCCGGTGTTTCCTCCGGGCGCCGGGTGTTTCTAGAGTGGGGTCATGTCCTCGTACAGCAACCCCCTCGACGATCCCGCCGCCGACCCGTTCGAGGTCGCCGCCCGAGCGGCATCCGACATCGCGCGTCTCACGGGCGTGCCCCAGCACGACATCGCACTCACCCTCGGCAGCGGCTGGGGCAAGGCCGCGGACCTGCTCGGCGAGACGACCACGACGATCCCCGCGACCGAGGTGACGGGGTTCTCCCGCCCGGCGCTGGCCGGACACGTCGGCTCGCTGCGGTCGATCCTCACCCCGGGCGGCACGCGCGTGCTCGTCATCGGGGCTCGCACCCACTACTACGAGGGCCACGGGGTCCGCCGCGTCGTGCACAGCGTGCGGACCGCCGCAGCGACGGGCGCGAAGACGATGGTGCTCACCAATGGCGCCGGCGGCATCAAGGAGACCTGGACGCCGGGGACCCCCGTCCTCATCAGCGACCACATCAACCTCACGGCCGACTCGCCGCTCGAAGGCGCGACCTTCATCGACCTCACCGACCTGTATTCATCGCGCCTGCGGGACCTCGCACGCACGATCGACCCGTCGCTCGACGAGGGCGTGTACTGCCAGTTCCGCGGCCCCCACTACGAGACGCCGGCCGAGGTGCAGATGGCGAAGACGATCGGCGGCCACATCGTGGGCATGTCGACCGCGCTCGAGGCGATCGCCGCTCGCGAGGCCGGCATGGAGGTCCTCGGGTTCTCCCTCATCACGAACCTCGCCGCCGGCATTCAGACGACCCCGCTCAGCCATCAGGAGGTCCTCGAGGCGGGCCAGGCCGCGGAACCCGTCATCTCCGACCTTCTCGCCCGCGTGATCGGCACGCTGTGAGCACATCTGCATCGCCCCTGGAAGCCGCCCGCGCCTGGCTCGCCCAGGATCCCGACGAGGACACCCGGGCCGAGCTCGCCCCGCTCATCGACGCCGCCGAGAGCGGGGACGCCGCGGCGTCCGCTGAGCTCGAGGACCGGTTCGGGGTGCGGCTGGAGTTCGGGACCGCCGGACTTCGCGGGCGCCTCGGTGCCGGCAGCAATCGCATGAACCGCGTGCTCGTCTCGCAGGCGGCGGCCGGCTTCGCCGCGTACCTGCGCGAGAAGGCGGCCGAGGGCTCGCGCCCGACCGTCGTCATCGGGTACGACGGGCGGCGCAACTCGGACGTGTTCGCCGCCGACTCCGCAGCGATCTTCGCGGGGGCGGGGCTGCGCGCCGTGATCCTGCCGCGCCTCCTCCCGACTCCCGTGCTGGCCTTCGCCGTGCGGCATCTGGACGCCGCGGCAGGGGTCATGGTCACCGCCTCGCACAATCCGCCGGACGACAACGGGTACAAGGTGTACCTCGGCGGCGACGACCACGGTTCGCAGATCGTCGCCCCCGCCGATGCGGAGATCGCCGCGCACATCGAGCGCGTCGCGGAGACGACGACCGTCGCGGACATTCCGCGCGGGGAATACGAGGTCGCCGACGAGTCGGTCGTCCGGGCGTACGTCGCCGCGACGGCGACCGTCGCCCCGGCCCCCGCCGGCGCCGCGGGCATGAACTGGGTCTACACCGCCATGCACGGCGTCGGGTACGAGACGCTCAGCGCCATCCTGCAGCTGGCCGGGTATCCGCTTCCCGTCGTCGTCGAGGAGCAGATCGAGCCCGACGGCCGCTTCCCGACCGTCGCGTTCCCCAACCCGGAGGAGCCGGGCGCGATGGACCTCTCCTTCGCGACCGCACGGGCGGCCGGGGCGGAGTTCGTCCTCGCCAACGACCCCGACGCCGACCGCCTCGCCGTGGCGATCCCCGACGACAGCGCCGACGGCGGATGGCGCCGCCTCACCGGCAACGAGACGGGGCTCCTCCTCGGCTGGCGCGCCGCCGAGCGCGCGGCCGCGGCGGGTGCCGCGGCGTCTGATCCCGCGGACGGGTCGGCGAGGGCATCCCTCGCCTGCTCGCTCGTGTCGTCCCCCGGCCTGGAGGCCGTGGCCGCTCACTACGGACTGGACTTCCATGCGACCCTGACGGGCTTCAAGTGGATCTCGCGAGCCCCGGGGATCGTCTTCGGATTCGAGGAGGCGCTCGGCTACCTCGTGAACCCCGAGACGGTGCGCGACAAGGACGGGATCTCCGCCGCGGTCGCGATCCTCGGAATGATCGCCGAGGCGCGGGAGGAGGGACGCACACTCGCTGACGTGCTCGACGGGTTCGCCGCGACATTCGGCTTCTTCCAGTCCGGCCAGGTGTCGCTGCGCGTCGCCGACACCGCCATCATCGGCCGCATCATGTCGGCCCTGCGCGACTCCCCGCCCGCGGAGATCGGCGGGGTCGTCGTCGACCGGATCGAGGACCTGCTGACGGGCGTGGACGGCTACCCCCCGGGGGACGTCCTGCGGCTCTGGCTGGCGGACGGCTCGCGCGTGATCGTCCGCCCGAGCGGGACCGAGCCCAAGTTGAAGGCGTACCTCGACGTGCGCGGGACCTCGGCCGAGGATGCCGCGGCGCGGCTCGCCACGCTCGATTCCGGCGCCCGCGCCCTGATCGCCGCGGCCCAGGCCTGACCTCGCCCGGTCACGGGTCACACCCGTACCGTTTGCAGGATGGATGCCGCGGCGCGGCAGCCACCGTCCGCGCGCCGGCGCGCGGACGGCGCCGGATCGTGTGGTCTGATCCTGCGAACGGTACGCGCGGACGCCGTAGGCTCGATCCTGTGCTGCTGACCGATCCCGTCACCCTCGAGAACGCCCACGTCCGCCTGGAACCGCTGGATGCCGCGCACACCGGCGACCTCGAGGCGGCCCGCGAGGGCCTCGACTACGCCTGGTACACGTCGGTCCCCGCCTCCGTCACCGACGAGATCGCGTGGCGGCTGGCGGAGCGCGACGCCGGGCGGATGAACCCCTTCGCCGTGGTCGCGGGCGGCCGCGCGGTGGGGATGACGACGTTCTGCAACATCGATCAGCACAATCTCCACGTCGAGGTGGGCCACACCTGGCTGTCCCCCACGGTGCAGCGGACGGCGGTCAACACGGCGGCCAAGCGGCTCATCCTGGGCCACGCATTCGAGGAGTGCGACGCGATCGCCGTCGAGCTGCGCACCCACTGGCACAACCGACAGTCGCGGGCGGCGATCGAGCGACTCGGCGCCAAGCAGGACGGCGTCCTGCGCAACCACCGCCTCGGCCCCGACGGCACGCTCCGCGACACGGTCGTCTACTCGATCCTCCCGCACGAGTGGCCGGCCGTCCGGCGCGGCCTCGATGAGCGGCTCGCCGCGCGCTGAGCAGCACGCTGGCCGTGGCTGAGCAGCGCGGAAGACGGGCTCAGCCGTCGACGACCGCGACGAGCTCGTCGAGGAACGCGTCGAAGGTGGCGCTGCGGCGGATGATCCGCTGGACGCTGTCGCGCTCGCTGAACACCTCGACGAGCTGCTCGAACACGGTCTGGAACGCCTCCCGGTCGCTGGCGGAGAAGGCCACCATCGCGACGACGTGCACCCGCCCGTCCCCCCAGCTCACGGAGGGGTCGGCGATGCCCACCGCGATCGCCGTCCGGGTGGCGGTCATCCCGAGCGCGTGCGGCACGGCGAGGGCGTCCGTGAAGGCGGTCGAGGAGAGGTGCTCGCGTTCCAGCGTGCGCTCGACGTAGTCGCCGTCGATGACGCCCTGGGCCACGAGGCGGGCGCCGAGGGACCGGATGATCTCGTCCGGCGTCGCCGCGGAGTCGATCCGCGCGACGAACGCGTCCGCGGAGAAGTACCGCCCGAGCTCCGCGCGCAGTCGCGCCAGCCGACGTCCCCGGCGCACACGACCGGCGGCGGTCTGGACGCGCTCGACATCGCTCTCGGTGAGGAAGGGCTGGATGCGCACGATGCGCTCCGACAGGATCGGCGGATCGATCGTGGTGAGGATGAGGTCGGTGTCGATGGCGTCCCAGTCCGGATCCACCCGCGTCTCGACCCCGACCACGTCGACCGCCTGGCCGAGCGAGCGGTCGACGCTCGAGCGCAGGAGCTCGTGCAGCTCGTAGTATCCCGGGCACACGATCGTCGCCGTGAGCACCGCCCCCGCGTGCCGGCTCCGCTCGAGGCGACCGCCGACGTGCATCGCGATGTAGGCGATCTCGTCATCCATGAGCGGGATGCCGAGGAGATCTCCCAGCCCGTCCGCGATGAACACCGCGATCTCGAAGATCATCGGATAGGTCGTTTTCAGCGATCGGGTGAGGGGGTTGCGCGACCACGCCTGCTCCTGGGCGCGCAGGCGCAGGTTCTGGACGTGCAGCGCGAGCCGCAGCACGAAGTCATCGTGGTCGAGGTCCACCAGGTAGGCGCTCGACGCGCGCTGCACGACGTCGCGCACGGCCGCCTCGACGTCCGGCAGCAGACGTGAGCGGATGTCGGATGCCGCCTCCCCCGCCCCCGGCGCCACGACCCGGCTCATCACGAGCGCCGCGAGGTGACGACGGTCACCGGCCCCCAGACGGACGTCGAGGTACTGCGCGCACAATCCGTCCACGAGTGCGCTCACCCGCTCGTAAGCGGGCGGCGGCGGCACGTCGATCGTGACCTCGAGCGCCCGGCCGTGCGCGACGCGGTCGGCGGTGATCGCGATGTGCAGCATGACGTCGGCGATGCCGAACTCGTTGACGAAGTACCCGAGCTCGCCCAGCCCGCCCACGAGCGCGGATTTGAACGGGCCGAAGACGGCCGCGCCGATCGAGCCCTCGCCGAGGGTGCGGCGCACGGCGGCCAGATCGAATCCGACCTCGTCGGTCTCCTCGTGCACGAGGGTCGACAGCAGGCGACGCTGGGCCATCTCGGTCCCCCGCAGTCGCGCCCGTGCGCCGCGCCGCTCGAGCACGAGTCCGCTGCCGCCCAGCAGCCCCCGGACGCGCCCGAGGTCTCCCTCGAGCGTCGCGGCGCTCACGTGGAACCGCTCCGCGGTCTCGAACACGTCGATGCCGTCCGGATCGGCGGCGAGGGCGCGGACGATGCCGTGCACCCGTTCCCGGGGCGAGTCGGCGTCGGTCTGGGTCCGCAGCGCCGCCGCGGCATCCGCGCCGGCCCGATACCCGAGCGGGCCCGACTCCACGACTGCGCCGCCGGGAACCCGCGCGCCGAGCGCCGAGACATAGGTGCGGATGCTGCGCGGGGTCACCCCGACGATGTCGGCGAGCTCCGCGGCGGTCACCCACTCGCCGCTGCGCACCAGCACGCCGATCACCCGGTCCTGGCGCGCTCTGCTCACCGGTCCAGTCAACCACGGCGAAGCCCGCCCTCTTCCGCCCCCGCGGAAGGCAGACTGGTTGTCTCTTCCCAGCGCTTTCACAAGAATGGCGGAATGGAGGCGGATCGATGAGGATCCTCGTGGTGTGCGGCGCGGGAGCGTCGAGCACGTTCGTGGCGCAACGCGTCCGGCACGCCGCTCACGCGGCCGGCCGGGACATGAGCGCGGTCGCCGGCACGGAGCAGTCCCTGCCGATCGACCTGGATGCCGCGGATGTCGTGCTCGTCGGACCCCATCTGCACCATGCGCTGGACCGCATCCGTCGTGAAGCGTCGCATCGCGACGCGCTCGTCGTGCTCATGCCGACGGACGTGTTCACCGACATGGACGGCACGCGCACCCTCGCGCTGGTCGATCAGGCTCTGCGCGAACGAGAGAACCCCACGGAGAGGAACCCCGCATGACCGAGGTCAGCCGCACGATCCGCGTCGGATCGTCGAACGGACTGCACGCCCGCCCCGCGAAGCTCTTCGCGCAGGCGGTCAAAGACGCCGGCATCCCGGTGACGATCTCCAAGGGCTCGGGAACGCCGGTGAACGCCGCCAGCATCCTCGGGGTGATCTCGCTCGGGGCGGAGAAGGGCGACTACGTCACCCTCACGACCGACGGCGACCAGGCTGTCGAGATCCTCGACCGCCTCGCTGAGCTGCTCACCACCGACCACGACGAGGCCTGAGCGGGCCTCGGACACCCAGACGCACGAGAACGATCGAAGGAGACTACGGACATGACCGAACTGCGCGGAGTGGGCATCGGCCTCGGCGTCGCCCAGGGGCCCGTGGCCCGCATGGCGGAGCCGCTGCCGGCCCCCGCCGACACCCCGTCGACGCTGACCCCTGCCGAGGAGCTCGCACGGGTGCGCGAGGCCGTCCAGGTCGTCGCCCGCGAGCTCGAGGAGCGCGGGTCGAAGGCCGGCGGCCTGGCGCGCGAGGTGCTCGAAGCGCAGGCGATGATGGCCGAGGACCCGACTCTGGATGCCGAGGTCGAATCGCGCACCTCCGCCGGCAAGACGGGCGAGTTCGCGGTCTCGGACGCGTTCGCGAGCTTCCGCGACACCCTCGCGAAGATGGGCGGCTACCTCGGCGAGCGCGCCGCCGACCTCGACGACGTCGCGCAGCGCGTCATCGCGCGCCTGCGCGGCCTGCCGGCCCCCGGCGTGCCCGACCCGGGCCACCCGTTCGTGCTCGTCGCGAAGGACCTCGCCCCGGCCGACACCGCGCTCCTCGACCTCGACAAGGTGCTCGCGCTCATCACGACCGACGGCGGCCCCACCTCCCACACCGCGATCCTCGCGCGCGAGAAGTCGATCGTGGCCATCGTGGGCGCGGCCTCGGCGAAGGGCCTCGCCGACGGCGAGACGGTGATCGTGGACGCCGCGAAGGGCGTCGTCACGACCGACCCGAGTGAGGACGAACTCGCTCAGGCGCAGCACCGCGCCGACGCGCGCGCCGCGGCATCCTCGGCCCCCCTCACTCCGGGCGCCCTCGCGGACGGCACGGCCGTGCCGCTCCTCGCGAACCTCGGCAAGCCCGGCGGCGCCGCCGAGGCCGTCGAGCTCGGCGCCGAGGGCGTCGGCCTCTTCCGCACCGAGTTCCTCTTCCTCTCCTCGACGCAGGCGCCGACCGTCGACGAGCAGACGGCCGCGTACACCGAGCTGCTGCAGGCGTTCCCCGGCAAGAAGGTCGTCGTCCGTGCGCTGGATGCCGGGGCCGACAAGCCCCTCGCGTTCCTCAACGACGCCCACGAGGACAACCCGGCGCTGGGCCTGCGCGGCCTGCGCGCCCTGCGCGCGAGCGAGGACATCCTCCGTGAGCAGCTGACCGCGCTCGCGAACGCCGACAAGGCGACCGACGCGGACCTGTGGGTCATGGCGCCGATGGTGGCGACCGTCGAGGAGACGGAGTACTTCGTCTCCATCGCGCGGGAGTACGAGATCAAGATCGCCGGGGTCATGGTCGAGGTGCCCTCCGCGGCGCTCCTGGCCGACCGGGTGCTCGCGATCGCGGATTTCGCCTCGATCGGCACGAACGACCTCACGCAGTACACGATGGCCGCCGACCGCCTGCTGGGGTCGGTCGCCTCGTTCCAGGACCCGTGGCATCCCGCGGTCCTGCGTCTGATCAAGGCGACGGCGGACGGGGGCAAGGCCAACGGCAAGCCGGTCGGCATCTGCGGCGAGGCCGCCGCCGATCCGCTGCTCGCCGTCGTCCTCGTCGGTATGGGGGCCACGACGCTCTCGATGGCCCCGACCGCCCTGGCCGATGTGCGCGCGTCGCTCCTCACGCACACCCTGGCCGACGCGCAGCGCATCGCCGCCGCCGCCCTCGCCGCAGACGATGCGGCATCCGCCCGATCGGCCGCACAGGCGGCGGCCGAGAACGCCGCATAGCCGCGGCATACCCGAAAGAGAGAGACAGATGACAACGGCGTCTACACCGACACCTCGCGCGGGAGGTGCACGGGTCGCGGTCCAGCGATTCGGCACCTTCCTCTCGGGCATGATCATGCCCAACATCCCCGCACTCATCGCGTGGGGGATCTTCACGATGTTCTTCATCCCGAAGGGCTTCACTCCGAACGCCGACCTATCCACCATCGTCGGTCCCTTCATCCACTACCTGCTGCCCCTGGTCATCGGCTACACCGGCGGCTACATGGTCTACAAGCAGCGCGGTGGCGTCGTCGGCATCATCGCCACGATGGGCGCGATCGCCGGGTCCGACCTGCTGATCGCCCAGTTCAACGCCGCCGCCCTGGCCGCCAACCCCGACGCGAGTGAGCTCGGTCAGGTCCACATGTTCATCGGAGCGATGATCCTCGGCCCGCTCGCGGCGTGGTCGATGAAGCGCCTCGACGCGCTGTGGGACGGCAAGGTCCGCTCCGGCTTCGAGATGCTCGTCAACATGTTCTCCGCGGGCATTTGGGGCTTCGTGATGGCGATCATCGGCTTCTACCCCATCGCCTGGCTGGTGAACGGCCTCATGACGGTGCTGAGCTCTGCGGTGAACTGGCTCGTCTCGCTGAACCTGCTGCCCCTCACGAGCATCCTCATCGAGCCGGCGAAGGTGCTGTTCCTGAACAACGCCATCAACCACGGCGTGCTCACCCCGCTGGGTCTGACGCAGTCCGAGGCCGAGGGCAAGTCGATCCTGTTCCTCCTCGAGGCGAACCCCGGTCCGGGTCTCGGCCTCCTCCTCGCCTTCGCGGTGTTCGGGATCGGCGCGGCGCGCGCATCCGCGCCCGGCGCTGCGGTGATCCAGTTCCTCGGTGGGATCCACGAGGTGTACTTCCCGTACGCGCTCATGAAGCCGAGCCTCATCCTCGCCCTCATCGCGGGCGGAATGACCGGCGTCACCACGAACATGCTGCTCGGCGGCGGACTCGTCTTCCCCGCAGCCCCCGGCAGCATCTTCGCCGTCAGCGCCGCCGCGGTGGCGGCGGGCGTGCCGAACCTGCTCGTGGTGCTCCTGTCGGTCGTGCTGGCTGCGACGGTGACCTTCCTCGTCGCCGGGATCATCCTGCGGGCCTCGCGCAAGCGCGACCTGCTGGCGCAGGATCAGTTCGAGGCGGCCGTCGACAAGACCGCGGCGAACAAGGGCAAGTCCTCCGAGGCGCTCGCGGGTCTCCGTTCGGGTGCGGCCGCGAACGCCGCGGTCGGCGCCGGTCAGGCGCCCGTCCAGGCGGACCTCGCGGCGGATTCGATCGCGACCGGCGCTCTCTCGGCGACCCGGCGGATCGAGAACGTGGTGTTCGCCTGCGACGCCGGGATGGGGTCGTCCGCGATGGGCGCCAGCGTCCTGCGCAACAAGATCAAGAAGGCGGGGTACGGCGACGTCTCGGTGACTAACAAGGCGATCGCGAACCTCGACGGCAGTGAAGACCTCGTCATCACGCAGCAGCAGCTGACGGATCGCGCCCGCGGGCGCACCCCGGACGCCGTGCACGTGTCGGTCGACAACTTCATGAACTCGCCGAAGTACGAAGAGGTCGTCGACCTCATCCGTGATCAGCACGAGAGCTGACCGCCACGCGTGGGCCGGGGACTCTCCCCGGCCCACGCGGACCATTCCCCAGACATCCAGAAGGAGAGACCATGAGCGTGTTGGGCCTCGGACAGATCCGCATCCACTCGGGTTCGGCCAGCAAGGAAGACGCGATGGCGGAAGCGGCCGGCATCCTGCAGGATGCCGGGGCGGTGACGGGGGCCTACCTCGACGCCATGCGCCAGCGGGAGATGACGGTGTCCACCTACATGGGCAACGAGCTCGCGATCCCGCACGGCACGAACGAGACGAAGGACGCGATCCTCGATTCGGCCCTGTCGTTCGTCCGCTACGACGGCGGCGTGGACTGGGACGGTGAGCACGTGACGTTCGTCGTGGGCATCGCCGGAAAGGGCGACGAGCACCTCGACATCCTGTCGCAGATCGCCCTGATCTTCTCCGAGGAGGACGAGGTCGAGCGCCTGAAGGCGGCCGACAGCCCCGAGGATCTCCTCGCCCTGCTCGGCTCCGTGAACGATTGAGGTCGTGAGATGAAAGCCGTCCACTTCGGCGCGGGCAACATCGGCCGCGGATTCGTCGGGCTCCTCCTGCACGAGGGGGGATACGAGCTGGTGTTCTCCGATGTCGCGACCGCCCTCGTCGACGCCCTCAACGCCGCCGACGAGTACACGGTGCACGAAGTCGGCGAAGGAGGCACGGACAAGGTCGTGACGGGGTTCCGCGCGGTCGACAGTCAGGCGGATCCCGCGGCGGTCGCCGACGAGATCTCCACGGCCGACGTCGTCACGACCGCCGTCGGCCCGAGCGTCCTGCGGTTCGTGGCCCCGCACATCCTCGCCGGTCTCGCGCTGCGCGACCCTGCCCGTCCGCCGCTGCAGGTGATGGCGTGCGAGAACGCGATCGGCGCGACCGACCTGCTCCACGACGAGGTCCGCCACCAGGCGGGCGACGGGTGGGATGGGCTCGCGGCGCGCGCGGTCTTCGCCAATACGGCCGTCGACCGGATCGTCCCCGCTCAGCCGCCGGGCGAAGGCATCGACGTGACCGTCGAGCCGTTCTTCGAGTGGGCCATCGAGCGTGGTCCCTTCGGCGACGACCCGCCGCACATCCCCGGCGCGCACTTCGTCGACGACCTCGCCCCGTTCATCGAGCGCAAGCTCTTCACCGTGAACACCGGGCACGCGACGACGGCGTATTACGGCGCGCAGGCCGGCATCGAACGGATCTCGGACGCCCTCGCCGACCCGGAGATCGCGGCGCGCGTCGAGGCGACTCTCGAGGAGACCTCGGCCCTCCTGGAAGCGGTGCACGGGCTGGATGCGGCAGACCTCGCCGCCTACCGTGCCACCATCCTCCGCCGCTTCGCGAACCCGGCGCTCCCCGACACCGCGCAGCGGGTCGGGCGCCAGCCGCTGCGCAAGCTCTCCCGACACGAGCGCTTCGTGGGCCCCGCCGCCGGTGCCGCCGAACGGGGCCTGTCCACGGCCGCCCTCGTCGCCGCGATGGGCGCCGCCCTCGCCTTCGACGACGCGGAGGACCCGCAGTCCGTCGAGATGCAGGAGCGGCTCCGCACGGAGGATGCCGAGGCGTTCACCGCGGCCGTCACCGGCCTCGAGCCGGGGCATCCGCTGTTCGCCCCCGTGCTCGACGCGGTTCGCGCCCGCCAGGCGTCGCTCTGACCCGGGTCCGCGGGCGCCTCTCCGCAGGCGCTCGCGGACCGGTGCGGACGGGGCGCACGTAGACTGACGGCGTGCCGCCGAAACGCCCCCGATCCCGCGCGCGTCGCGTCCTCGGCTGGACGTTCGGGATCCTCGGCGGCCTCATCGTCGCCGCCGTCGTCGGCATCCTCGTCTACAGTCAGGTCGGGGTCATGGGCGCTGAACCCGAGCCTCTGGCCGCCGTCCGCGCCGATGAGCGGATCGCGATCAGCGACGAAGGCGGCGCGATCGTCCTCGCCCCCGCCGGTGCAGGGCAGGAGCGCGTCGGCGTCGGGCTGGTGTTCATCCCCGGCGCGAAGGTCGACGCGTGGGCGTATGCGTCGATCCTGTCCGGACTCGTCACCGAGGACGGGATGACCGTCGTCATCACGAAACCCTGGCTGAACCTGGCCTTCTTCGACCTGCGGCCTCTGTCGAGCTTCACCGATCTCGCATCGGACACCGACCATTGGATCGTGGGCGGCCACTCCCTCGGCGGCGTCCGCGCGTGCCAGCTGGCATCGGATGCCGACGCGCTCGTCCTCTTCGGCTCGTACTGTGCGAACGACCTCTCGGCATCATCGCTGCCGGCGCTGAGCATCACCGGCACGGAGGACGGGCTGTCGACCCCCGAGAAGGTCCACGCGGCACGGCCGCTCCTCCCGACCGGCGCGACTCTCGTCGTCATCCCGGGCGCCTCGCACGCCTCGTTCGGCGACTACGGACCACAGCCGGGCGACGGCACGCCGACTGCGACCGACGCACAGGTCCGCGCCGTCGTGACCGAGCAGGTGGGCGACCTCGCCGCCACGATCCGCTGACGGCCCCGTCACCGGCCCCGACCCGGAATCCCCGGGTCAGCCGCCGAAGCCCTCGCCGATCAGCTCGATGAGCTCCTCGCGCTCCTCGACCGACAGGAAGGCGCCGGCGGCGGCGTTCAGCTGGAAGGCCTCGAGATCCTCGAGGCGATAGTCGAAGGTCTCGGCCAGCAGGGAGAGTTCGCGGGTCAGCGACGTCCGGCTCATGGTGCGGTTGTCGACGTTGACCGTGACGGCGAAGCCGAGCTGGTAGAGCAGGTCGAAGGGGTGATCCTCGAGGGTCGTCCCCCACTTCGCGACCGCTCCGGTCTGCATGTTCGATGAGGGCGAGAGCTCGAGCGGGATCTCCCGGTCGCGCACCCACCGCGCGAGATCGCCGAAGGTGACGAGGACCTCGTCGCCCTTCTGCTGCACGACCTCGAGGTCCTCGGCGATCCGCACCCCGTGTCCGAGGCGCAGAGCGCGGCCGTCGATGAGCGCCGAGCGGATCGAGGCGAGCCCGGCCGCCTCCCCCGCGTGCACGGTCACCGGGAAGAACTGGGATGCCAGGTAGTCGAACGCCGGACGGTGGTTCGAGGGCGGGAAGCCGTCCTCGGGGCCGGCGATGTCGAACCCGACGGCGCCGCGCCCCCGGAAGGCGACGGCGAGCTCCGCGATCTCGAGGGACCGGTCGGTGTGCCGCATCGCGGCGATGAGCTGACCGACGCGGATGTCGCGACCCGTTCCCGAGACCGCGTCCTCGCCCTCCTCGAGGCCCTCCTGCACCGCCTCGACGGCATCCTCGAGCGTCAGCCCCCCGGCGAGGTGCTGCTCGGGCGCCCAGCGCACCTCGCCGTAGATCACGCCGTCGGCGGCGAGGTCCTCGACGAATTCGCGCGCGACCCGGCGGAGACCGTCGGCGCTCTGCATGACCGCCGTCGTGAGGTCGAAGGTCTTCAGGTACTCCACCAGCGACCCCGAGTCGCTCTGCTCCTCGAACCAGTCCGCGAGGTCCTCGGCGTCGTCCGTCGGCAGATCCAGATCGATCTCGTCGGCCAGCTCGAGGATGGTCTGCGGCCGCAGCGCACCGTCGAGGTGGTCGTGCAGCGAGACCTTCGGGAGCGAACGGATCGAGACGCCTTCGATCCGGGCGTCGCCGTGCTGTTCGATGGCCATGGGGTGCTCCTTCGGGTGGAGTGCGGGTGGCCCTGCGACAAGCTCAGGGACCGATGTCAGGGGCGATCAGGCGGTGATGCGCTCGAGGACGAGCGGAGTGGACGCCGGGGCATCCGCGCCGATCGCGTAGGCGTCCTCGAGGGCGTCGAGAGCGCGCGCGAAGCGCTTGTCATCCTCCGCCGACAAGGTGAACAGCGGCTGTCCGGGCGCGACCTCGTCGCCGGGTCGCACATGGAGGTCGATCCCCGCCGCGTGGACGACGGGGTCCTGCGCGCGGGCGCGCCCGGCGCCCAGACGCCAGGCGGCCACGCCGAACGGCAGGGCGTCGAGGCGCTCGACGACGCCGCCGGCACTCGCGGTCACCGTGTGGGTCTCGCGGGGCGTCGGCAGCGGGGCGTCGGGGTCGCCGTCCTGGGCGCGGATCATCTCGCGCCAGGCATCCATCGCCCGCCCGTCCTGCAGGGCCTTCTCGACGTCGGCGTCCGGCTGGCCCGCGAGGGCGAGCATCTCGCGCGCCAGCGCGACGGTCAGCTCGACCACGTCGGCAGGGCCACCGCCGGCGAGGACCTCGACCGACTCGCGCACCTCGTTGGCGTTGCCGATGGCGAGGCCCAGCGGGGAGTTCATGTCGGTGAGGAGCGCGGTCGTCGCAACGCCCGAGTCGGTGCCGAGGGCGACCATCGTGCGGGCGAGCTCGCGCGCCTTGTCGACGTCGCGCATGAAGGCTCCGGAGCCGAACTTCACGTCCAGGACGAGGGCATCGGTCCCCTCCGCGATCTTCTTCGACATGATGCTCGAGGCGATGAGCGGGATCGCTTCGACGGTGCCGGTCACGTCGCGCAGCGCGTACAGCCGCTTGTCGGCGGGCGCGAGCCCGGACCCGGCGGCGCAGATGACCGCGCCGACCCCCTCCAGCTGCGCGAACATCTCGTCATTGGACAGCGCGGCGCGCCAGCCGGGGATCGACTCGAGCTTGTCGAGGGTGCCGCCGGTGTGACCGAGTCCGCGACCCGACAGCTGCGGCACGGCGACGCCGAAGGATGCCACGAGGGGGGCCAGCGGGAGGGTGATCTTGTCCCCCACGCCGCCCGTCGAGTGCTTGTCGACGGTCCGCTTGCCGAGGCCGGCGAAGCTCATCCGCTCGCCGGACGCGATCATGGCATCCGTCATCACGCGGATCTCGTCACGCGTCATGCCGTTGAGGAGCACCGCCATCGCGAACGCGGCCATCTGCGAGTCGGCGACGTACTCGCGCGTGTACGCGTCGATCATCCAGCGCAGCGCGTCCTCGGGGACGACGCCCCCATCGCGCTTGGTGCGGATGACGTCGACGGCGTCGAACGGCTCGACCGACCCCTCGGGGGCGGGCGTGATGTCAGGGGTCATCGTGCGGCCTCCAGGTCCCGAGGGCCGAACGCGTCCGGCAGCACCTCGTCGATCGTGCGGATCCCGGACACCGTCTCGAGCAGCATGCCGGGCAGGGCGAATTCGTTGAGCAGCTGGCGGCACCGGCCGCACGGCATGATGGTCTCACCCAGGCCGTTCACGCACACGAACGCGACGAGCTCGCCGCCGCCCGACATGTGGAGGTCGCCCACGAGGGCGCATTCGGCGCACAGGCCGACGCCGTACGAGGCATTCTCGACGTTGCAGCCGGAGACGATCCGGCCGTCGCTGACGAGCGCGGCCGCGCCCACCTTGTAGCGCGAGTAGGGCGCGTAGGCGCGCTCCATCGCCTCGGTGGCCGCCTGGCGCAGCTCGTCCCAATCGATGTCCGTCATGGAAGAGGGGTCACTCCTTGATGTAGGGCTTGCCGGATGCCGCGGGCCCGCGGATCTGTCCCGCGAATCCGGCGACGGCGAGGATCGTCACCACGTACGGCAGCATGAGCATGAACTCGCTCGGGATCGGCGTCTTGAGAACCGTGAGCAGGTCCTGCAGCTTCGTCGCGAACCCGAACAGCAGCGCTGCGAGGGTCGCGCGGATCGGGTCCCAGCGGCCGAAGATGACCGCCGCCAGCGCGATGAACCCGAGTCCCGCGGTCATGTCCTTCGTGAAGGTGGGGACGGAGACCAGGGTGAAGTACGCACCGCCGATGCCGGCGATCGCGCCGGCCAGCAGCACGTTCCAGAACCGGGACGGGTTCACCTTGATGCCGACCGTGTCCGCGGCCTGCGGGTGCTCCCCCACGGCGCGCAGACGCAACCCCCACCGGGTGCGGTACAGGCCCCAGGCGACCACGGCGACGGCGATGAACATCAGGTACACGATGATCGTCTGGTTGAAGAGCACCGGGCCGATCACCGGGATCTCGCTGAGACCCGGGATCTTGATGCGCTCGAAGCGGATGGGACGGTTGAGCTCGTTCTCGTTGGGCGCGAGGAGCGCGCCGTAGAGGAACCCGGTGAGGCCCGTCACGAGCACGTTCAGCACGACACCGACGATGACCTGGTCGACGAGGTACTTGATCGCGAACGCCGCGAGGACGAAGGCGACGAGCACGCCGCCGACCATCGCACCCAGAAGGCCGACGAACGGGTTCCCGGTGGCGCTGGAGAGCAGCGCGGCCGAGAACGCGCCGAGCAGGAGCTGACCTTCGATGGCGACGTTGACGACGCCGACGCGCTCCCCGATGACACCGCCGAGCGCGCCGAAGACGAGCGGCACCGAGAGCGACACCGATCCGACGAGCAGGCTCGAGACCGGGACGAGTCCCCCCGCACCGGCCCACACCAGGAAGGCGAACACGCCGAGGAAGGCGAACACGATCGTGAGCCACAGCGGCTGCGCGCGATAGTTCCACGCGTACCAGGAGGACAGCGCGGTCAGCAGCACGAGGAGTGCGAACACGATCCAGCAGGTGAGCGCCGTCGGCACCTGCACGTTCGGCAGGGCGAAGGACTGCGACGAGTCGCCGAGGTGGAAGGTGGACACGCCGTCACGCGGGACGAGAAGGAACAGCAGGGCGAGCAGGACGGTCGCGATCGCGAGCACGATCGTCCCCTTGAAGTGGCGCTGCTTGGCGACGGCGAGACGGATCGTCCCGTCGGTCTGCTGCACCTGGGCGACCGCGTCGCCGTGAACGGACGCGCTCATGCGGTCACCGCCTTCTTCGCTGCCTTGTCTCTCGCTTTGGCGGCCTTCTCGGCATCCGTCTTCGGCAGGAAGAAGATGGCCCGCAGGAGCGGCGGCGCGGCGATGAAGAGGACGATGAGGGACTGCACGACGAGCACGATGTCGACGGGGATGCCCTGCGCCTGCATGGAGAACGATCCGGCCTTCAGCGCCCCGAACAGGATGCCGGCGGCGAACGTCCCCCATGCGCGGCTCCGGCCGAGGAGCGCCACCGTGATGGCGTCGAAGCCGATGCCGGCGTCGATCGTCGCGGCGAACCCGGTGGTCACGTTGCCCTGGATCTGGTTCATCGCGGCGAGGCCGGCCAGGCCCCCCGCGAACAGCATCGCGTAGACGTACAGCCGGTCGACGTTCATGCCTGCGGCCCGCGCCGCGTGCGGGTTCTCGCCCAACGCGCGCAGCCGCATGCCGAGGCTCGACCGCTCGATGAGCCACCAGACGAACACGGTCGCCAGGACGACCACGACGAAGCCCCAGTCCAGCGACGGGAAGAGCGGACCGAGCAGGTCGGGGAACTGGGCGGTCGCGGGCGTCGGGCGGCTCTGCGGCTGATTGCTCCCCGGTGCCTGCAGGAGGCCGGGAGTCCGCAGCATCCACAGCAGCAGATAGAACGCGACGTAGTTGAGCATGATCGTCAGGATCACCTCGTGCGCGCCGGTCTTGGCCTTCAGCAGACCCACGAGCCCGCCCCAGAGAGCGCCGCCGACGATGCCGGCGACGAGGGTGATCGGCAGGTGCAGCCACAGCGGCAGGTCGAGGTTGAACGCGAACAGGCCGGCGAACATCGCCCCCACGAGCATCTGGCCGCGCGCGCCGATGTTGAACAGGCCCGCGCGGAAGGCGAGCGCGACGCCGAGGCCGGCGGCGATGAGCGGGGCGGCGAACCCGAGCGAGTTGGTCAGGGGGCGGATCTGGGCCGCGAAGGAGTTCCCCTTGGCGTTGAAGACGGCCCCCCGGAAGAGCGCCTCGTAGCCGCCGGTGATGGCGTGCCATGCCGCGACGAGCGTGTCGCCGGGGCGGGCGAAGAAGTAGCCGGAGGCCTCCTGCACGTCCTCGTTCGTGATGGCGATGAGGATGCCGCCGACGATCATCGCCAGGACGATCGCCAGGAAGGTCGTGACGGCGCTGCCGCGCAGGAGCTCCTTGAGGAAGATCCCCGAACGCGTCGCAGGCTGGTCCTGCCCCGTCAGGGGGCCGTCGGCGCGGGGCAGCTCCTCCACGGGCTGGGCCGCGTCCGCGGCGCCGGGCGTCGTCCCGCTCATGCGGTCACCTCCGGGTCGGTTGCGCCGGCCATCATCAGGCCGAGGGTGTCGCGGGGCGTGCCGCCGGGGACGACCCCGACGACGGTCCCGCGGTACATGACCGCGATGCGGTCGGCGAGGGCGGTCACCTCGTCGAGCTCGGTCGAGACGACGACCACCGGGACGCCGGCGTCCCGGGTCTCGATGATGCGCTTGTGGATGAACTCGATGGAGCCGACGTCGACGCCGCGGGTCGGCTGGGCGACGATGAGCAGGCGCAGGTCCCGGCTCATCTCGCGCGCGATGACGACCTTCTGCTGGTTGCCGCCGGAGAGGGTGCCCGCCGGCGTCTGCGGACCCTGCGTGCGGATGTCGTACTCGCGGATGCGGTCGCGTGCGAACTCGTCCAGCGCGGCGCGGCGGATGGTGCCGGCGCGGACGAACGCGGGGTCGGAGGTGCGGTCGAGGATGAGGTTCTCGGCGACCGAGAAGGCGCCGACCAGTCCATCCTCCTTGCGGTCCTCGGGGACGAAGCCGACGCCCTCGTCGAGGATGTCGCGCACGCTCTTGCCGACGAGCTCGGTCCCGCCCAGTCGGATCGACCCCTCGACGCGCGCGGCGAGGCCGACGATGGCCTCGACGAGCTCGGTCTGGCCGTTGCCCTGCACGCCCGCGACGGCGAGGACCTCGCCGGGGCGCACGTCGACCTCGACCCCGTCCACGACGATCGCGCCGGTGGGGGTGAGCACCCGCAGTCCGCGGATCTCGAGCCCCCCTTCGCCGAGCTTCGGCGCATCCTTGTGCACGGTGAGCTCGACGGCGCGGCCGACCATGAGGGAGGCCAGCTCGCTGTTGGTGGCCGTCGGCGAAGCCTCCCCGACGACCGTGCCGAGGCGGATGACGGTGATGCGGTCGGCGACCTCGCGCACCTCGCGGAGTTTGTGGGTGATGAACACGATCGATGTGCCCTCATCGCGCAGCTGGCGCATGATGGCCATCAGCTCGTCGGTCTCCTGCGGCGTGAGCACCGCGGTCGGCTCGTCGAACACGAGGACCTTGGCGTCGCGCGAGAGCGCCTTGATGATCTCGACGCGCTGCTGCACGCCCACGGGCAGGTCGCCGACGAGAGCGTCGGGGTCGATCTCGAAGCCGAAGCGCTCCGCGACGTCGCGGACATGTCGGCGGGCGGATGCCAGATCGAGGCGACCGAGCGCCTTCGTCTGCTCGTGGCCGAGCATGACGTTCTCGGCCACGGTGAAGACGGGGATCAGCATGAAGTGCTGATGCACCATGCCGATGCCGGCCGCCATGGCGTCGCCGGGCCCGCGGAAGTGCTGCGGCACGTCATCGAGGAGGATGTCCCCCTCGTCGGCCCGGTACAGACCGTACAGGACGTTCATGAGGGTGGACTTGCCGGCGCCGTTCTCGCCGAGGAGAGCGTGGATCTCTCCCGGCTGGACCACCAGGTCGATGTGGTCGTTGGCGACGAGGCTGCCGAATCTCTTGGTGATTCCGCGGAGCTCGAGCTTCATAGATGAACCCTACCTGGGTCGAAATCGGGTGGGGAGGCGACCGAACGGACCTCGGGGCGAGCAGCCTGTGGCCGCTCGCCCCGAGGGATCGCCGATCGGATCAGGAACCGGCGGGAGAGTTCTTCGACTCGACCGTGATGGTGCCGTCGATGATCTGCTCCTGGAGCTTCATCAGCTCGTCGGTCAGACCGGCCGGCAGCTTCGACTCGAAGTCGTGGAAGCTCGAGAGCTTGACGCCCTCGTTCTTCAGCGTGCCGACGTACGGGGTCGGGTCGAACTGGCCCTTGGAGGCGGCGATCGTCGTGTCGTAGACCGCGACGTCGATGGCCTTCATGATCGAGACGAGGGTGATGCTCGCGACCGAGTCGTCAGCGACCGCGAGGTCGCTGTCGACGCCGAGCATGAGCGTGTCCTTGCCGCTGTCGGCGATGGCCGCCGCAGCGCTCTTGTAGATGGGACCACCGACGGGGAGGATGACGTCCACACCCTGGTCCAGGACACCCTGCGCGGTCTGCTTCGCGGTGTCGTTCGCGTCGAAGCCGCCCGTGAAGGAGCCCTTCTGCGAGGTGCTGTCCCAGCCGACGATCTGGACGTTCGCGCCCTTGTCCTCGTTGTACTTCTTGACGCCGAGCTCGTAGCCGTCCATGAACACGGCGACGGACGGGATCTGCATGCCGCCGAAGGTGCCGACCTTGTTCACGCCCGCCTGAGCGGACCAGGCCGCCGCGGCGTAGCCGCCGAGGTAGGACGCCTCCGCCGTGTTGAACACGAGGGGCTTGATGTTCGGGGCATCGGTCGTGCCGTCGAAGTCGGTGTCGGCGTAGTCGTCGATGATCGCGAAGTCGAGATCGGGGTTGGCCTTGGCCGCCTCGACGGTCGCCGCGGCCAGCTTGAAGCCGACCGAGATGATCAGCGAGCAGCCCTCGCTGATGGCGGTCTCCATGTTGGGCGCGTAGTCGTTGTCGTTGGTCGACTCGAACTCGAGCGGCTTGACGTCCAGTTCCTCCGCCGCCTTGTCCATGCCGTTCTTGGCGGACTCGTTGAACGACTTGTCGTTCCAGCCGCCCGCGTCGGAGACCAGGCAGGGCTTGAAGTCAGCGGCGGCGCCGGCCCCGGCGGAACCGGAGGTCGATGCGTCGGGCGCGGAACCGCAACCGGCCAGGGCGATGATGAGCCCGGCAGCGGCGCTGATGCCCGCGAGCTTCTTGGTGGTCGAGATGGTCAATGCAGCCTCCACATTGATATGCCCGCGGATTTCGCGGGCGCACCGACAAAGTGTCGCAATGTGACGCGCGATTTGCACGTTGCTCACGCGGCAGAACCGAAATGGTTACAAAGACGCAATCAATGCGTCACGCCACCGGCATCCTGCCTCTCAGAGGACGTCGCCGCGGCCCGTGAGCTTGAGCGCGTCCACGACGCCCTTCACGCGCTGCGCGTGCTCGCTCGTCGTGACCAGCAGGGCGTCGGGGGTGTCCACGACGACGATGTCCTTCACGCCGATGAGGCTGATGACGCGCGTCGTGTGGCTGACGACGATGCCGCTGGCCGCGTCCGAGAGGATGCGGGCGTTCTCGCCGAGGATCGCGAGATCGTTCTTGCGCCCCCCCGAGTTGAGCTTCGCGAGGCTCGCGAAGTCCCCCACGTCATCCCAGTCGAAGTGCCCCGGCACGACGGCGAGCCTGCCCTTGTCGGCGGCGGGCTCGGCCACGACGTAGTCGATCGCGATCTTCGGCAGGGTCGGCCAGACCCGGTCGACGACCGGGCCGCGCCGCTCGCGGTCGTCCCATGCCTCGGCGAGCTCGAGGAGGCCGGCATGCAGCGCCGGGTTGTTCGCCTCGATCTCGGCCAGGAGCACGTCCGCACGGGAGATGAACATCCCCGCGTTCCAGAGGTAGTCGCGGTCGGCGAGGTAGGCGCGGGCGGTCTCGAGGTCGGGCTTCTCGACGAAGCGCTCGACGAGCGAGGCATCCCGCGCCCCGTCGACGATGAGCTCCTGGCCGCGCTTGATGTAGCCGAATCCGACGGCGGGCTCGGAGGGCGTGATCCCGACGGTGCAGATGTAGCCCTCGCGCGCGACCTCGACGGCGTCGCGCACCGCGAACTCGAACACGCGGGTCCCGCGGATGACGTGGTCGGCGGCGAACGAGCCGATGATCACATCGGGCTCGCGCCGGTGCAGGATCGCGGCGGCCAGGCCGATGGCCGCCGCCGAGTCGCGCGGCTCGGACTCGAGGAAGACGTTGCGGTCGGGGATGCCGGGGAGCTGATCCTCCACGGCCGCACGGTGGGCACGGCCCGTGACCACGGCGATGCGATCGGCCCCGGCGAGGGGCTCGAGGCGATCCCACGTGTCCCGCAGGAGGGAATGCCCCGACCCCGTCAGGTCGTGGAGGAACTTGGGAGCGTCCGCACGAGACAGCGGCCAGAGGCGGCTGCCGACACCTCCCGCGGGGATCACGGCGTAGAAGTCGTCGAGCGCATCAACCATGCACCGAGACTACCGAGCCGGCCCGTGCGCGCGGTGTGCCCCGCGACCCCCTCCGAAAGAACGGGGGATCCTCCCGTTCTCTCGATATCGAGAGAACTTAGGCTGACCTTCCTCGCCCACCCCCTTCAGGGCGACTTAGGATGAGAGTGCGCCCCGTGTGCGACGAGTCGGGCCCCACGGCCCGCGGAGATCCATCCTCGCCGCAGCGTCGCGTCCGATCACACCAAGGGAGGACGACCGTGTCTGCACCAGCACGCGTCACACCGTCGGTAGCCCAGACCACGTCCAAGACCCCGCGCGGCACGCTGTACCGCGGCAACGAGGGTATGTGGTCGTGGGTCCTGCACCGCATCACCGGCGTCGCCATCTTCTTCTTCCTGCTCGTGCATGTTCTCGACACCGCTCTGATCCGCCTCTCCCCCGAGGCCTACGACGCGGTCATCGGCACGTACAAGAACCCGATCATGGGGATCGGCGAGGTCTTCCTCGTCGCCGCCATCGCCTACCACGCCTACAACGGCCTGCGCATCATCGCGGTCGACCTGTGGCCGTGGGCGACGCGTCACCAGCGTCAGCTGTGGTGGGGCGTCCTGGGCGTCTGGGCGATCACCCTCGCCGGATTCGCTCCGCGCCACCTGATGAACGTCTTCGCGAACGTGGGAGGGGGGCACTGATGACCGCCGACACCATCGCCGCGCCGCGTGCGCCGCACGAGACCCCGCGCCCGCGTGGCAGGGGCCGCAACCTCGAGAAGCTCGGCTGGCTGTACATGCGCATCTCGGGCGTACTGCTGGTCGTCCTCATCTTCGGCCACCTCTTCGTGAACCTGATGCTGGGCGAAGGCATCCACGGCATCGACTTCGCCTTCGTGGCCGGCAAGTTCGCCAGCCCGTTCTGGCAGTGGTGGGACGTGCTGATGCTCTGGCTCGCCCTCATCCACGGCGCCAACGGCATGCGCACGATCGTGAACGACTACGTCACGGGAGCCACGACCCGCAAGGTGCTCGTGTGGGCGCTGTGGATCGCCGCCGGGTTCCTGATCCTCCTCGGCACGCTCGTCGTCTTCACCTTCGACCCGTGCCTGGGCGTGGACAGCTCGACGACCGACTGGCTGATCGAGAAGTGCGCGGCCGGGTGAGCCGCCGCCGGTGATCCCGGCGCCTCCCCCACGACATCGACGACGAACGAGACAAGGCAATTCCTGACGTGAGCACCCCGCACCCCGAAGCCGTCCTGCGCGACGGCGTCTACTACCACGAGTTCGACATCGTCATCGTCGGCGCCGGCGGCGCCGGCATGCGCGCGGCGATCGAGGCCGGCCCCGGTGCCCGCACGGCGGTCATCACCAAGCTGTACCCGACGCGTTCGCACACCGGTGCGGCGCAGGGCGGCATGGCGGCGGCGCTCGCCAACGTCGAAGAGGACTCGTGGGAGTGGCACACCTTCGACACCGTCAAGGGCGGCGACTACCTCGTCGATCAGGATGCCGCGGAGATCCTCGCGAAGGAGGCCATCGACGCCGTCATCGACCTCGAGAACATGGGCCTGCCGTTCAACCGCACCCCCGAGGGCAAGATCGACCAGCGCCGCTTCGGGGGCCACACCGCCGACCACGGCAAGACCCCGGTCCGCCGCGCGTGCTACGCCGCCGACCGCACCGGCCACATGATCCTGCAGACGCTCTTCCAGAACTGCGTGCGCCTGGGCATCAACTTCTTCAACGAGTACTACGCGCTCGACCTCATCACCGTGAAGGATGCCGAGGGCAAGACCCAGGTCGCCGGTGTCGTGGCGTACGAGCTCGCCACGGGCGACCTCCACGTCTTCCACTCGAAGGCCGTCATCTTCGCCACCGGCGGATTCGGCAAGATCTACAAGACGACCTCCAACGCCCACACCCTCACCGGCGACGGCGTCGGGATCGTGTGGCGCAAGGGCCTGCCGCTGGAGGACATCGAGTTCTTCCAGTTCCACCCGACCGGTCTCGCCGGCCTCGGCATCCTCCTCACCGAGGGCGCCCGCGGCGAGGGCGCGATCCTGCGCAACGCCTCCGGCGAGCGCTTCATGGAGCGCTACGCCCCCACCATCAAGGACCTCGCCCCCCGCGACATCGTCGCCCGCTGCATGGTCAAGGAGGTGCTCGAAGGCCGCGGCGCAGGCCCCCACAAGGACTACGTCTACCTCGACTGCACGCACCTGGGCGCCGAGGTACTCGAGACGAAGCTCCCCGACATCACCGAGTTCGCCCGCACCTACCTGGGTGTCGACCCCGTCACCGAGCCCGTCCCGGTCATGCCGACCGCGCACTACGCCATGGGCGGCATCCCCACCAACAACGACGGTGAGGTCCTCGCCGACAACACCACGGTGGTCCCCGGGCTCTACGCCGCCGGCGAGTGCGCCTGCGTGTCGGTGCACGGCGCCAACCGGCTCGGCACCAACTCGCTGCTCGACATCAACGTCTTCGGCAAGCGCTCGGGCCGCAAGGCCGTGGAGTACGTCCAGACGGCCGACTTCGTCCCGCTCCCCGAGGATCCGGCGAAGGAGGTCCGCGAGATGCTCGAGGGCCTGCGGTCGAACCCGGGAACCGAGCGCATCGCCGTCCTTCGCAAGAAGCTGCAGGAGGAGATGGATGCCAACGCGCAGGTCTTCCGCACGGAGGAGACGCTGACGAACGTCCTCGGCACGATCCACGATCTGCGCGAGCGCTTCAAGAACGTCCACGTCGACGACAAGGGCAAGCGGTTCAACACCGACCTGCTGGAGGCGGTCGAGCTCGGCTTCCTCCTCGACCTCGCCGAGATCGTCGCCTACGCCGCCCGCAACCGCAAGGAGAGCCGCGGCGGGCACATGCGCGAGGACTTCGAGAAGCGTGACGACGAGAAGTACATGCAGCACACCATGGCCTACCTCACGGGCGACCCGCACTCCCCCGACCCGGAGGACCACATCCGCCTGGACTGGAAGCCGGTCGTGTTCACGAAGAACGAGGCGGGCGAGTTCAACTACCCGCCGATGGAGAGGAAGTACTGATGTCGACCGCCGTCGCAGAGCAGAATCCCGCCGTCGCCGAGTCGGCGGGCGAGGCCCCGATCCAGTCGTACCTCGTCACCTTCAACATCCGCCGCTTCGACCCGGAGACGGACGCAGAGCCGCGCTGGGTCGACTACGACGTGGAGCTGTACCCCACCGACCGCGTGCTCGATGCGCTGCACAAGATCAAGTGGGAGGTCGACGGCTCGCTCACCTTCCGCCGCTCGTGCGCCCACGGCATCTGCGGGTCCGATGCGATGCGCATCAACGGCCGCAACCGCCTGGCGTGCAAGACGCTCATCAAGGACCTCGACATCTCGAAGCCCATCTACGTGGAGGCCATCAAGGGCCTTCCGCTGGAGAAGGACCTCGTCGTGGACATGGACCCCTTCTTCGCATCGTTCCGCGAGGTGCAGCCCTTCCTCATCGCGAACTCGAAGCCCGAGCCGGGCAAGGAGCGCATCCAGTCGATCGTCGACCGCGAGCGCTTCGACGACACGACCAAGTGCATCCTCTGCGCCGCGTGCACGTCTTCGTGCCCGGTCTTCTGGACCGACGGGCAGTACTTCGGACCGGCGGCGATCGTCAACGCCCACCGCTTCATCTTCGACTCGCGCGACGATGCGGGCGACGTGCGCCTGGACATCCTCAACGACAAGGAAGGCGTGTGGCGCTGCCGCACGACCTTCAACTGCACCGAGGCGTGCCCCCGTGGCATCGAGGTCACGAAGGCCATCGCCGAGGTCAAGCAGGCCATCCTGCGCAGTTGAGTCGGGGCGCCGCAGCGGCGTCCCGCCCGTCGGCTGTCGCGACGACACGGCATCCGCGCTCGATATCCTGAGGTCGTGAGCGAGACACCCGGGACGGATGACGACTGGCGGGCGCGCTGGGAGCAGTCCCCCCTTCGCGAACGCCTCGACCAGCCGATCGAACGCGCCACCACGCTCACCCGGAAGACCCTCGCGTGGTTCCCGATCCGGGTGTGGCGTCACTTCCTCCGGGCCAACGGCTTCCTCCTCGCCGCGGCGATCAGCTACCAGTCGCTGTTCGCGATCTTCGCCGTCATCTACTTCGGGTTCGCTGTCGTCGGCATCTGGCTCGGCGACAGCCAGCAGGCGATCGACGGGCTGATCGGGGTCATCAATTCCTACATCCCGGGCATCATCGGCAAGGAGGAGGGCCAAGGACTCGTCAGCGAAGCCGACGTCACCCAGATCGCCCAGCAGTCGGCGAGCGTCCTCGCCGTCACCGGCGCCGTCGCCTTCATCGCCGCGCTGTGGACGGCGATCGGCTTCGTCACCTTCACCCGCCGGGCGGTGCGCGACATCTTCGGGCTCCCCTTCGACACCCGCAACTATGTGCTCCTCAAGGCGCGCGACTTCGTCGCGGCGGCCCTGTTCGGGCTCTCGCTCATCGTCGGCGCCGCCCTCGCCGCCGTCGCGAGCGGGACGATCGGCCTGCTCCTGACCGCCCTCGGGTGGGGGGACAGTTCGGGATGGCTCTGGGTGACCGGTCGGATCGCCTCGGCGGCGGTGGCCTTCGTCATCAACACCGCGGCGCTCGCGGCGCTGATCCGCTTCCTCACCGGGACGTCGCTGCGGTGGCGACTGATCATGCCCGGAGCGGCGCTCGGCGGCGGAGCCCTCGTCATCCTCCAGTTCGGCGCCGGGCTCCTGCTGTTCTACTCCCCCTCCAATCCGCTGCTGGCGACGTTCTCCGTGTTCATCGGATTCCTCCTGTGGTTCCGCCTGGTCGGGATCGTCATCCTCGTCGCCGCCTCCTGGGTCGCCCTGACCGCACAGGACGCGGATGTGCCGATCGAACAGCTCAGCGCCGAGGAGCAGCGCCGGCGCGAGCACGCGGCGCTGCTTCTGGCGGCCGAGGTGCGCGTCCGGAACGCCCACATCGCGCGCGCCGACGCGAGCTGGTGGTCCCGGCCGGCAGCGTCGCGGGAGCTCCACCGGGCCGAGGACGAGCTCGCGCGGGTACAGGCCGCACGCACGGCGGAGTCCGCTGTCGGGGGCCTTGATTAGGCTGGGTCGGTGCCCCACGCCCCCTCTCACCTCCGCGTCGCCTCGGTCAACGTCAACGGCATCCGCGCCGCCGTCCGGAAGGGCATGCGGGAGTGGCTGGATGCCGCCGACGTCGACGTCCTGACCCTGCAGGAGGTCCGCGGCGAAGCCGAGCACCTCGCCGCCGCCCTGCCGGGCTGGCACGTCGTGAACGACGAGGCGCTCGCCAAGGGCCGCGCCGGCGTCGCTATCGCGGCGCGCGAACCGATCGACATCTGGCGGACCGAGCTCACGGACGGGACGCTCGAGAGCCTCGACAGCAGGGGCCGCTGGGTCGAGGCGGACATCCGCGTGGGCGATGAGGTGATCACGGTCGTGAGCGCCTATGTCCACACGGGCGAGGACGGCACGCCCAAGCAGGACGCCAAGTACGCGTTCCTCGACGCGATGACCGCTCGGATGCGACAGCTCGGTCCGCTCGCGCTCATCACGGGCGATCTCAATGTGGGGCATCGCGAGCTCGACATCCGCAACTGGCGGGGCAACGTGAAGAAGGCGGGATTCCTCCCGCGGGAGCGCGCCTACTTCGACCGCTTCACCGGCGCCACCGGGGCGCCCGTCACGGGTGTCGACGGATCGACGGGCCCCGGCCTCGGATGGGTCGATGTGGGGCGCCGGTTCGCCGGCGAGGTCGACGGGCCGTACACCTGGTGGTCCAGTCGGGGGAAGGCCTTCGACACCGACACCGGCTGGCGGATCGACTATCACCTCGCGACCCCCGAACTCGCCGCGCGCGTCGCCGACTACCGGGTCGTGCGCGCACCCTCGTGGGACACGCGCTGGAGCGACCACGCGCCGGTCGTCGCCGACTACACCATCTGACCGGGACCGGGACCGGGATCGGACCGGGGCGTCACGCCCGGTGCCCCCGCCGGCCGACGCGACCGCCCGCCCGCCCGCGCGTCGAGGGGCCGTCCGCCGCCGCGGCATCCGCTCAATAGACTGGAGGGATGACCAGGCCCCGCCTCTATTCCGGAATGCAGCCGTCCGCCGATTCGCTCCAGGTCGGCAACTACATCGGCGCGCTCCTCCAGTGGCGGGACCTGCAGGACGCGTACGAGGCGTTCTTCTCCGTCGTCGACCTGCACGCGCTGACCCAGCCGAACGACCCGGCGGAACTCCGCGAGAAGACGCGCCGCACCGCCGCGCAGTACATCGCGGCCGGCATCGAGCCGTCGCGTTCGACGCTGTACGTGCAGTCGCACGTGCGCGCCCACGCCGAGCTCGCCTGGATCCTGTCGACCATCACCGGCTTCGGCGAGGCGAACCGGATGACCCAGTTCAAGGACAAGTCCGCCCGCTACGGCACGGACCAGACGAACGTGGGCCTGTTCACCTATCCGGTGCTCATGGCCGCCGACATCCTGCTCTACCAGACAGACATCGTGCCGGTGGGCGACGACCAGAAGCAGCACGTCGAGCTCACCCGTGACCTCGCCGAGCGGTTCAACGCGCGGTACGGTGCGGCCTTCACCGTGCCGATCCCGGTCATCCAGAAGGAGACCGCACGCATCTACGACCTGCAGAACCCGACCGCGAAGATGTCGAAGTCGGCGGAGTCGGATGCCGGAGTGCTGTGGCTGCTGGATGACCCGGCCGTCTCGGCGAAGAAGGTCATGCGCGCCGTCACCGACAGCGAAGGGACCGTCAGGTACGACCGCGAGTCGAAGCCGGGCGTCTCGAACCTGCTGACGATCTACGCCGCCCTCACGGGCCGCCAGATCCCGTCGATCGAGGACGAGTACGCGGGACGCGGCTACGGCGACTTCAAGAAGGGGCTCGCCGAGGTCGTCGTGAACGAGTTCGGACCGGTGCGCGAGCGCGCCCTGGATCTGCTGGCCGACCCGGGCGAGCTCGACCGCGTCCTGGCATCCAACGCCGATCGCGCTGCGGAGGTCGCCGACGCGACCCTCTCGGACGTGTACGACCGCGTCGGGCTGCTCCGCCGCAGCTGACGGCCTGGGGTCGGTGAGGGCGTCACCGTACCGATTGCAGGATCAGCCCACGCCGTGCCCCTTCGCGTGACCGCGTCAGGGGCGGGCCGGGGGAACGATCCTGCAATCGGTACGCGGATCGCGTGTCACGCCACCCGACGCTGGCCGAGCAGTCCTCGCAGTGCGGCGAACACCTCGTCGGGGCGATGCATGATGCGCGCCGCAGTGAGGCGCAGCGTGCCGTAGCCGAGTGCCGCCAGGGCGAGATCGCGGTCGTGGTCGACTTCCTGCTGAGCCCAGTCGGAGTGGAACTCCCTGCTGTCGCACTCCACGACGAGCCAGCCGTCGAGAAGCAGATCCACACGTCCGACCCCGTCGAAGAAGACCTGCAGCCGGATGTCGCACCCCAGCATCCGCGCCATGAGTCGGACGAACGTCTCGGGACCTGACTCCGCCCGCCCATCGACCAGCGACTCGAGCACCTGGAATCGAGCCGGAAGACGCGAGAACACGTCTCGCAGCTCAGGAGCGGACAGCACACCCAGGTGAAGGAGGCTGTCCAGCGTCGCGACGGCGGCCCTCGGCGACTGGCACCGGACGGCATGGGCTGCAGCATCCACGATGCCGACGACGCACGACGATCCTCCCGGTTCGCTGAGGGAGCTCCAGTGCACGACGGGCGCCGGGACGCCCCTCCCGGCGGCGATGCGCGCACGCGCGTCGGCCGGATCGCGCAGACGACCGTCGGTCGGGTTGACGTGCACGTGCAGACGGTGGTTCTCGAAGACGAAGACGCCCCGCATCGCCAGCAGCGAGAGGCACGTGAGACGCCCGCCCACGCGGACCGCGCGGACGATGGTGTCCGGGGTCCCGCCGCCGAGATAGCGATCCCGGCGTGCGCGGACGATGACGCCTGCGCGGAGCGCCGCCTGAATGGATCGGCGCGTGTACCCCTGCGCGAGCAGGTCGGCGCGGGTCAGGAACTCCACGGACATGACGCGATCGTCGCGCGGCGAGGGCGGGCGGGCGGTCGATCCCGATCATCTGTGGACGGATCCGCGGCGGCCCTCGCTGGGGAGGAGGCGTTGACCGACCGCTCCTCTCGGCGCCGCCTCGCTTTCGAGGGCCGGCCGTACCGATTGCAGGACCGCTGCGGCGCGGTGGGGTGGAGGTCCGCGAGATTCCCGCGCCCGCGGGATGCGGGCGGGCGAGTGTTCCTGCAATCGGTACGCACCGCGGCTGAGAGGGCGCGAACCAGGCGTCGGCGATGAGGGCGGCGGAGTTAGGGTCAGAGGATGGAACCGGTGACGCTGCGGACGGGCCGGCTCGAGCTGTCGGCACCACGTCAGGACGACGCCGCGGCCGTGTTCGCCGCGTGCCAGGACGAGTCGATCCGGCAGAACACCCCGGCGCCCACGCCGTTCACCCACCAGGATGCGGACGCGCTCATCGCGAAGGCGCACGAGGGCTGGCGCACCGGCGAACACCTCGTGTGGGCGGTGCGCGAGCGGGATGTGTTCTGCGGCATCGTCGGCCTCTACCGTGTCGACGGCCGGGGGTCGGGCGAGCTCGGCTACTGGCTCGCGCCGACGGCGCGCGGGCGCGGGATCCTGACCGAGGCGGCGACCGCCGTCCTCGCGTGGGGCTTCTCGGACGACGGCGCGGCCCTCCACCGCATCGAGTGGCACGCCGTGGCCGACAACACACCGTCAGCCCGGGTCGCGCGGACCCTCGGGTTTCGCTTCGAGGGGGTGCGACGAGCCGCCCTCCACGGCATGACGGGCCGCGTGGACGGCTGGGCGGCGGCGCTGCTGCGCACCGACGACCGATCCCCCACCCGGTGGCCCGTCCTCGCGGACTGACCCGCACGTCGGAGGTGCGTGCGAGGATGGGCGCATGCCGGAGATGCCCGAGGTCGAGGGACTCACCCGCTTCCTCGGCGAGCGCGCGGCGGGGCTGACGATCACGAAGGCGAGGGTCGCGAACATCGCCGCCCTGAAGACCTACGATCCACCGATCGATGCCCTCGTCGGCGCGCGCGTCGTGTCCGCGTCACGTCACGGCAAATTCGTGGACCTGAGGCTGGATGCCGGCGCACCCGACCCCGCCGCTGACCATGCATCCGCGTTCGCACAGACGGAGATCCACCTCGTGTTCCACCTCGCGAAGGCGGGCTGGCTGCGCTGGTACGAGACGCTCCCGGCGACGGTGATCCGCCCGGGAAAGACCCCGATCGCCCTCCGGGTCGGCTTCGATGACGGTTCGGGCTTCGACCTCACCGAGGCGGGCACGAAGAAGTCGCTCGCCGTCTCGGTCGTCCGGCACCCGCAGGACGTGCCGGGTGTCGCCCGGCTCGGCCCCGATCCCCTGCAGCCCGCGTTCACGCGCGACGTGTTCGCCACGCTCCTCGCGGGCCGGCGGACCCAGATCAAGGGAGTCCTGCGCGACCAGTCGATCATCGCGGGCGTCGGCAACGCGTACTCCGATGAGATCCTCCATGCCGCGAGGATGTCGCCCTACGCCCTCGCGGCGAACCTGTCGCCCGAGGAGATCACGCGGCTGTACGAGGCGATGCGCTCCACCCTGACCGATGCCGTGAACCAGGCATCCGGTCGCCCTCCGGCCGAGCTCAAGGATGCCAAGCGGCGCGGGATGGCGGTGCACGGCCGACGCGGCGAGGCCTGCCCGGTCTGCGGAGACGAGGTGCGGAGCGTCTTCTTCGCGGACAACTCCCTGGAGTACTGCCCGACCTGCCAGACCGGCGGCAAGCTCCTCGCCGACCGTCGGCTGTCGCGTCTGCTCAAGTGATCTGCGCCCGCAATCGGCGGCGCCGCGTCATGGAATGAAACGGCGCGGAGCGCGTTGAGTAGGATCGAGAGCAGAACAACGTGCTCCGGGGTCGGTGAGAATCCGAACCGGCGGTGACAGTCCGCGAGCCCCGTCGTCCCCAGGACGACACGGGTCGACCCGGTGGAATTCCGGGACCGACGGTGATGCGGTGCCTTCCGAGGAAGGGACCGCGAGTCCGGATGGGAGGCAGCACGGGCGGGGCCGTTCGCGGCGCCCGTCGTGCCGATCGCGCATCGCACACCCGGAGACCGACGAAGGACGACGGATGACCGGGGAAGAGCGCGAACAGCGTCAGCAGCGCGAAGAGCGCGCCATGGCGCGTGCGCAGAGCCTCGCGCTCCGGGGACCCCGCGGCGTCAACCCGCAGGTGGGCGCCGTCCTTCTGAGCCCGAACGGCGACGTCCTCGCCGAGGGCTGGCACCGCGGTGCGGGAACGGCACACGCCGAGGTCGACGCACTGTCGCAGCTGTCCGCGGATGCTGCGCGGGGCGCGACCGCCGTCGTGAGCCTCGAACCGTGCAACCACACCGGGCGCACAGGTCCGTGCGCCGAGGCGCTCATCGCCGCGGGCATCGCGCGGGTCGTGTACGCGGTCGATGACCCGGGCCTGCGTTCCAGCGGCGGTGCAGACCGCCTGCGCGCGGCGGGCGTCGACGTGGATGCCGGCGTCCTCGCCGACGACGGGACTGCGCTCCTCGACTCCTGGCTCACCGTGCAGCGGCTCGGCCGCCCGCACGTGACGGTGAAGTGGGCGCAGTCGCTCGACGGCCGCGCAGCGGCATCCGACGGAACGAGCCAGTGGATCACCGGACCCGTCGCGCGCGCCGATGTGCACCGTCGCCGCGCCCTCGCTGACGCGATCGTGGTCGGCACGGGCACGCTCCTCACCGACGACCCCGCTCTCACCGCCCGCGGTCCCGACGGAACGCTCCTCGCCGAGCAGCCGCGGCCGGTCGTGGTCGGCACCCGCGCCGTGCCGCAGAGCGCACGCGTCCGCACGCACCCGAGGCCGTTCCTGCAGGACGAGGGGGATGACCTCCCCGACCTCCTTGACCGCCTCCGCGAACTCGGCATCCAGCGGGTCTTCGTCGAGGGCGGGCCGACGCTGGCCTCGTCCTTCCTGCGCGCGGGGATCGCCGACGAGGTCCTCGTGTACGTCGCCCCCACTCTCCTGGGCGGCGACCGGCTCGCGACCGGCGATCTCGGCGTCCCCACGATCGGCGCGCAGCGCCGCCTGGACATCGCGTCGGTGGACAGGCTCGGCGACGACCTGCTCGTCATCGCACACCCCATCTCGCCGGCCCCGGCCCTCCTGCCTGCCCCGGCCCTCTCGAAGGGAGACACCTGACATGTTCACCGGAATCATCGAAGAGCGCGGAGAGGTCGTCGCCGTCGACCCCTCGGGCGACGGCGTGCGACTGACGATCCGCGGTCCGAAGGCCGTATCGGATGCCGCGCAGGGCGATTCGATCGCCGTGAGCGGCGTCTGCCTCACGGTCACAGGCCAGGGCGCGGACTGGTTCACCGCCGATGTCATGCGTCAGACGCTCGACGTCACGAGCCTCGTCGGCGTCGCCCCCGGCACCCCCGTCAACCTCGAGCGCGCACTCTCCGCGCACACGCGGCTCGGCGGCCACATCGTCCAAGGGCACGTCGACGGCACCGGTATCGTGCAAGAGGTGCGCCCCGGCGCGCAGTGGCAGGTCGTCCGCATCTCCCTCCCGGCGGAGCTCGCCCCGCTCGTCGTCGACAAGGGGTCGATCACCGTGGACGGGGTCTCCCTCACCGTCAGCGCCGTCTCCCCCGCCCCCTCGACGGGCTCGGGGACCGGAGACGGCTCGGGGACCGAGGCGGAGCAGTGGTTCGAGGTGTCGCTGATCCCGGAGACCCTCGCGGTGACGACCCTCGGCGAGCGCACGCCCGGCGACCGCGTCAACCTCGAGACAGACATCCTCGCGCGTCACGTGCAGCGACTGCTCGCCTTCTCCCACCCCACCTCGAACGAAGGAGGCTCCCGATGAGCCTTTCCCCCATCACCGACGCACTCGACGCCCTCCGCGAAGGACGGCCGGTCATCGTCGCCGACGACGAGAACCGCGAGAACGAGGGCGACATCATCCTGTCGGCCCAGCTCGCCACCCCCGAGTGGCTCGCCTGGACGATCCGGTGGTCCAGCGGGTTCCTCTGCGCCCCGATGCCGGCCGAATGGGCCGACCGCCTCGACCTGCCGCCCATGGTGGCGGTGAACGAGGACACGCGCGGCACGGCGTACACGGTCAGCGTCGACGCGGCGGACAAGGTCTCCACGGGCATCAGCGCCACCGACCGCTCCCACACGCTCAACGTGCTCGCCGACCCCTCCTCCACCCCGGCGTCGGTGATCCGCCCCGGCCACGTCCTGCCGCTGCGGGCCGTCGACGGCGGCGTGCGCGAACGCGCCGGACACACGGAGGCGGGGGTCGAGCTCATGCGGCTCGCGGGCCTTCAGCCCGTCGCCGCCATCGGGGAGGTCGTGGCCGAGGACGGATCGATGATGCGCCTGCCCGGGCTCCTGGAGATGGGCGAACGCGAGGGCGTGCCCGTCATCACCATCGAGCAGCTCATCGCCTACCTCGACGAGATCGAGCCGGTCGCCGAGCCCGCCCCGCACGCTCCCCGGCGCCGCGTGAGCCTGCGGGCCGAAGCGCACGTGCCGACCTCGCACGGGGACTTCCGCTTCCTCGCGTACAAGGACCGGATGACCGGCACCGACCACATCGCGGTCGTCTCGGGCGACCTGACCGAGGATGCCCCCCTCGTGCGGGTGCACTCGGAGTGCCTCACGGGCGAGGCGTTCGGCTCACTCAAGTGCGAGTGCGGTCCGCAGCTGGATGCCGCCCTCGACGCGATCGCGGAAGACGGCGGCGTCGTGGTCTACATGCGCGGCCACGAGGGGCGCGGAATCGGCCTCATCAACAAGCTCCGCGCCTACAGCCTGCAGGAACGCGGGCTCGACACCGTCGACGCGAACCTCGCCCTGGGCCTTCCCGCGGACGCGCGCGACTACGCGGCGGCGGCGGGGATCCTCGCCGACCTCGGCGTCGAGAGGCTCCGACTGCTGACGAACAACACCGACAAGGTCGCGCAGCTGCGCGAACTCGGCCTCGAGATCGTCGAGCAGGTCCCGCTCGTCGTCGGCGTCGGACCCAACAACCACCAGTACCTCGAGACCAAGCGCGATCGGATGGGTCACATCATCGGCGCCGCCGAACTCGAGGCGGCCCTCGCGGCCGGCGCGGACCACGCACTCACCACGGAGGAGAACGCATGAGCGGCCACGGCGCACCCGAGACCCGGCCGATCGACGGGGCGGGCCTGCGGGTCGTCGTCGTCGCCGGGCTCTGGCACGACGTCATCACCGACGGACTGATCGCGGGTGCGGAGCGCGTGCTCGAGGCCGCGGGGGCGGACTGGCGCCTCGTGCGCGTCCCCGGGTCGTTCGAGCTGCCCGTCGCGGCGAAGGCTGCCCTCGAGGGCGGCGCGGACGCCGTCGTCGCCCTCGGTGTCATCATCCGCGGCGGCACCCCGCACTTCGAGTTCGTCTCGTCGGCGGCGACCGACGGGCTCACGCGCGTCGCCCTCGACGCGGGCAAGCCGGTCGGATTCGGCGTGCTCACCCTCGACGACGAGCAGCAGGGCATCGATCGCGCGGGCCTTCCCGGCTCGAAGGAGGACAAGGGTGCCGAGGCCGCGGATGCCGCGCTGCGCACCGCGCTCCTCCTCCGTGAGCTGCGCGGCTGAAGGCGGCTGAGCGCGGTCGCGCGGGCGAGCGCGCGGCGGACGCACATCGTGGACGCGGGCCCGCCATCCTTCAGGTAGACTGAGGGTATGGAGATCCTGCGTCATGCCGTCGTCCTCGTCCACCTGACCGGTTTCGCGATCCTGTTCGGGGCGTGGGTCGTCGAAGCGGTGGGGCAGCGCCGCATCACCCGCCTCATGACGTGGGGCATGGTGATCGCCGCGGTCGCAGGCCTCGCGCTCGCCGCCCCGTGGGGCATCGAGTACCCGCTCAACTACGTCAAGCTCGGCGTGAAGCTCGTCGTGCTCCTCATCATCGGCGCCCTGCTGGGCATCGGGACCGCCCGGCAGCGGAGGACGGGCGCGGTCGCACCGGCCCTGTTCTGGCTCATCGGGATCCTGACCTTCCTCAACGCAGGCATCGCGGTGCTCTGGCGCTGATCCGCGCGCACCACCGGCACAGGGTGGATGCCTCGGCCCGGCACCGCCGGCGCCCGAAGGCATCCACCCTTTCGTCGCGGGCGTAGGATCGAAGGCGGTGCCGCGATCCTGCCGGCGCCCCCGGTGTCCCCCGCCGCGACGCCCGCCGCATCACCCCTGCTCCGGACGACCGCCACCGGCGTGTCCCACGAGGACCTCTCTTCGATCTCCGACAGGTTCTCTCTTCGCATGTCTGCTGCACCTCAGGTGGCTCCTGCCACCGCCCCCGCACCCGCCAACTCCCGCGCCCGTGTCATCACCGCGAGCCTCGTGGGCACGACGATCGAGTTCTACGACTTCTACGTCTACGCGACCGCCGCGGTCCTCGTGTTCCCGGTCCTCTTCTTCCCCACCGGCAACGAGACGACGGCCCTCCTCTCCTCGTTCGCCGTCTTCGGCGCCGCGATGATCGCGCGCCCCATCGGCGCCGTCGTCTTCGGACACTTCGGCGACCGCTTCGGCCGCAAGGCGACCCTCGTGGCGTCCCTGCTCACGATGGGCATCGCGACCTTCCTGATCGGATGCCTGCCGACCTTCGACGGCATCGGATGGTGGGCGGCGTTCCTGCTCCTGGTCCTCCGCCTGTTCCAGGGCTTCGCGCTCGGCGGCGAATGGTCGGGCGCGGCCCTGGTCGCCACCGAGAACGCGCCGAAGGGCAAGCGCGCCTGGTACGGCACCTTCCCGCAGCTGGGCGCGCCCATCGGCTTCATCATCGCGAACACGATCTTCCTCGTGATCAACTTCGCCCTCCCCCACCCGGACGGCCCGATGCAGCGCTCCGAGGCCTTCCTCGCGTGGGGCTGGCGGATCCCCTTCCTCTTCTCCGCGGTCATGGTGATCATCGGCCTGTGGGTGCGCCTCAAGCTCGTGGAGTCGGCGACGTTCGCGGCCGCCGAGAAGAAGGGGGCGCTCCGCCGCTTCCCGCTCGGCGAGGTCATCCGGGGGCACTGGAAGAACCTGATCATCGGCACGTTCATCATGCTCGCGACCTACGTGCTCTTCTACCTGATGACGAGCTTCACCCTCGCCTACGGCACGAAGGCCGTCGACGCCCCCGTACCGGGCCTCGGGTTCGGGTACACCGACTTCGTCATCATGCAGATCATCGGCGTGGTGTTCTTCGGCATCTTCACCCTCCTCTCCGGTCCGATCGCGGATGCCGTGGGCCGGCGCAAGCTCCTCCTCTGGGTGACCGCCGTCATCGGCATCCTCGGGCTGACGTTCAACGTGTTCCTCCTGCCGCACGTCGACCCGAAGTTCACCGGCGCGCTCGTGCAGGCCTTCCTCGTGTTCGGCTTCATGCTGATGGGGGCGACGTTCGGGCCCATGGGCGCCGTTCTGCCGGAGCTCTTCCCGACCAACGTCCGCTACACCGGCTCGGCGATCGCGTACAACGTCGCCTCCATCCTCGGCGCCGCCGTCGCGCCGTCGATCGCGCTCGGGCTCTGGGCGGCCGCGGGCGGTGAGCCGTGGCTCGTGGGCGTCTACCTCTCCGGATCGGCCGTGCTCACCTTCATCGCGCTCCTCGTCTCGAAGGAGACGAAGGACGTCGACTACGACACGAACATCGGGCTCGGCGAGACCGGCTCGCTCTAGATCCCGCACGGGCGAACGGCGGATGCCGAGGGGGCGCGTTCCCCGCGGCATCCGCCGTTCCGCGTCGCCGGCGCCGGACGCCTCGGACGCGCGTCAGTCGAGGAACAGCGCGCGCAGACGCGTCGTCGTGAAGACGAGACCGATCGCCACCATCACGGCGTAGTACACCACGTGCCAGAGCATGCCGACACTCAGGATGCCGGTCGTCAGCCCGCGGATGAGCTCCACCCCGTGCCAGAGCGGAAGCGCCATGACGATCTGCTGGACCCACCCGGGGTAGACCGTGATCGGGTAGAACGTGGCCGAGAAGAGGAACATCGGCAGAAGCACGAAGGTGATCCAGTCCATCTGCTGGAAGGTCTTCATGAAGCTCGTCACGGCCATCCCGACGCTCGCGAAGCCGAAGGCGATGAGCACGACCGCCGGCAGGGCGAGCACTGCCGTCCAGGAGAGGTTCAGCCCCAGGATCTGCATGATGATCATGAACCCGGTGGCATAGGCGAGCCCCCGCAGGAGCGCGTAGACGATCTCTCCGAGGGCGACATCCAGCGGCCCGAGCGAGGTCGACAGCATGCCCTCGTAGAGCCTGCCGTAGTTCAGGCGGAAGAAGACGTTCCACGTCGAGTCGTAGATCGCGCCGTTCATGGCGGAGACCGCGAGCAGCGCGGGCGCGATGAACGCCGCATAGCTGACATCCACACCCTGGGCGGTCTGCACGTCGCCGATGAGGGCGCCGAGCCCGATCCCCATCGAGGCGAGGTAGAACACCGGCTCGAAGAACCCGGAGAGCACGACCGCCCAGCTCGACGAGCGCGCCGCGATGAGCCCCCGCTGCACGACCGCCTGCGGGTTGCCCGCCCAGAGCGCCCGCACCCCGCCGCCGCGGACCGGGGTGCGCGTTCCGGAGGAGACGGCGGTCATTTCGCCAGCCTCTCGACGAACACGCGGCGCGCCCACACCGCGCCCACGACGACGAGAGCGACGAGGTAGCCGATGTGGACGGCGATCATCCACGGCGGGACGGCGGCGCCGTACGTGGCGACCCGGCCGAGTTCGGCCCCGTGCCAGAGCGGTGACACCCAGCCGATCCACTGCAGCCAGACCGGGAGGGTGTCCAGCGGATAGAAGGTGCCGGAGAAGAGGAACATCGGCATGAAGACGAAGCGCTGCACGAGGGCGAACTGCCCCCGGTCGTCTTCGATCGACCCCGCATACGCCAGCAGCGGTACTCCGAAAGCGAGCCCCGCGAGCACGCCGGCGAGGATCGCGAGCCACCCCGTGCCCGGATGCGGGACGGCCCCGAAGGGAAGCAGCCACACGATCAGGTAGTAGGCCACGGCCGCGACGACCATGCGCGCGGTGGCGCCGGCGATGACGCCCGCCGCGATCTGCGGGCTCGACAGCGGCGAGGCGCTGAAGCCGTAGAAGTATCGCCGCCACTTGAATCCCGCCAGGACCGGGTAGGTCATCTCCTCGCTCGCGACCGAGATGGTCGCGGTCGCGAGGAGGGCGGGGGCGACGAACATCAGGTAGCTCACGGCCACGCCATGATCGACGATCGGCACCTGGATGAGGGCCGCCAGCCCCACCGCGAGCCCCAGCAGGTAGAGGATCGGCTGGCCGATGGCGCCGACCACGATCGTCCACCCGTAGGCGCGCATCGCGCGCACCATGTGCTCGGTGACGTACCAGGTCCCGAACCGGCGGGGCCGGCGCGCCCACGCGAACGCCTCGGCGCGCAGCGCGTCGAGATCCGACGGTGCCGTGGCATCCGACGAGGATGCCGGGAACGGTGCGGAGGGCGAGGCGCTCATTCGATCAGCGACCTGCCGGTGAGTCGGAGGAACACATCCTCCAGGGAGGAGCGGCGCACGAGCGAGGTCACCGGCTCGAGACCCGCAGCGGCCACCCGCTCGAGGGCGGCCTCGCCGTCGGCGGTATAGATGAGGACCCGATCGGGGAGGACCTCCACGCGGTCGCCGACGGCGTGGAGGCGTTCGGCGGCCTGCGCGTTGCGGTCGGAGCCGAAGCGCACCTCGAGCACCTCACGGCTCGAGTGCTCGCGGATGAGGGAGGAGGGAGTGCCCTCCGCCATGATCCGCCCCTTGTCCACGACGATGAGCCGGTCGCAGAGCTGCTCGGCCTCGTCCATGTAGTGGGTCGTGAGGACGAGGGTCGTCCCCCGCTCCTTGAGCCGGAACAGCCGATCCCACAGGACGTGCCGCGCCTGCGGGTCCAGGCCCGTCGTCGGCTCGTCCAGGAGGAGGATGCGCGGGTCGTTGATGAGGCCCCGCGCGATCGTCAGACGCCGTTTCATGCCGCCGGAGAGCTGGTCGACCTTGCTCGTCGCCTTGTCCTCGAGCTGGGCGAAGGCGAGAAGCTCGTCGGCCTTGCGGTGGCAGACCTTGCCGGGGAGGCCGAAGTACCGACCGTAGATGTAGAGGTTCTCGCGGGCGTTGAGCTCTCCGTCGAGGTTGTCCTGCTGGGGGACGACGCCCAGGCGCGAGCGGATCTCGGGGCCGCAGCGGTCCGGATCGAGCCCGAGGATCTCGAGGTCTCCGGCGGTGCGGGACGAGACGGCCCCGATCATCTTCATCGTCGTCGACTTGCCGGCGCCGTTCGGGCCGAGCAGGCCGAAGGACTCCCCCGGAGCGACCTCGAAGTCGATCCCCCCGACGGCGACGACGTCGGGCTTCCCCTTGACGCGGTAGGACTTCGCGAGCCCGTGGGCACGGATGACGGGTGCTGGCACGAGACCACCGTAGCGACCGTCGGCGACACGGTGTTCCCCGCCGGCCGAGTCGGACCCGCGGCCCGGACCGCCCGCGTCAGGCGGCGGGCTCGGCCGCCTGCTCGAGAAAGCTGAGCTGCGAGCCGTCCTCCACGATGAGCGGCCCGAGCGCCGCGTTGAACGGGGCGCCGTACGGAGCGGCGAGGTGGGCGGCGAACGCCGCCTCGTCGGCGTAGACCTCGAACACGAAGAAGCGATCAGCGTCCTCGCGTCGACGGTATGCGTCGAAGACGACGTTGCCGGGCTCCTCCCGCACCTGGGCCACGAGGCCGGTCAGCAGGCTCTCGACCTCGTCGGCACGGCCGGGCTGCGCAGTGAACTCGGCGTAGAGGGTCACAGTCATCGGATGTCCTTCCGGGTGGGGTCTGATCGGGTGGATGCGCCGCGCGAGGTCGTGACCCCAGACCTCGCGCGGCGCGCGGGGTCAGCCCTGGGCCGCCCCGGTCATGATGGCCACCGCGTCGGTCATCGAGTGCGACTGCGGCGTGATCGTCGCGGCGCGCTTGCCGAGGCGCTGGATGTGGATGCGATCGGCGACCTGGAACACGTGCGGCATGTTGTGTGAGATGAGGATGACCGGCACCCCGTTCTCGCGCAGCCGCTGGATGAGCTCGAGCACCATGTTCGACTCGCGCACGCCGAGCGCCGCGGTGGGCTCGTCGAGGATCACGACCTTCGACCCGAACGCGGCGGCGCGTGCGACGGCGACCGCCTGCCGCTGACCCCCGGAGAGGTTCTCCACCGGCACGGTGACATCCTGCAGGGTGGAGATGCCGAGGCGCTGCACCTCCGCGCGGGCATCCTTGCGCATGCCCGACGAGTCGAGGACCCGGAAGACCGAGCCGAGGATGCCGCTCTTGCGCCGCTCCCGCCCGAGGAACAGGTTCGACGCGACGTCCAGAGCCGGGGAGACGGCCAGGTTCTGGTAGACCGTCTCGATGCCGGCGGCACGGGCATCCTGCGGCCGCTTGAAGTGGACCTGCTCGCCGTCCAGGAAGAGACCGCCCTCGTCGGGGATGTACGCCCCCGTGAGGCACTTGATGAGGGTGGACTTGCCGGCGCCGTTGTCGCCGATGACGGCGAGGACTTCGCCGGGATAGAGCTGGAGGCTCACGCCGTCGAGGCCGACGACCCGCCCGAAGGTCTTGACGAGGCGCTTGGCCTCGAGGACGGGCACGGCCGGGTTCTGTCCCGCCGGCGCTGCCGAGGTGTCTGCGATGGTCACTTGCGAACCTTCCTGATCCACTGGTCGATGGAGACCGCGACGATGACGAGGATGCCGATCGCGAGGGTCTGGTAGAGACCGTCGACGCCCGCGAGGAACAGTCCGTTGCGGAAGACGCCGACGATCACGGCGCCCAGGAGCGAGCCCCAGATGACGCCCCGCCCGCCGAAGAGGGACGTCCCGCCGATGACGACCGCGGTGATCGAGTCGAGGTTCAGGTCCGCCCCGGCGTTGGGGCTGGCTGCGCCCGAGCGGCCGATCTGGATCCACGCCGCGACGGCGAGGACGGCGCCCGCGGCGACGTAGACGCTCATGAGCACCTTGCCCGTGGAGATACCGGCCAGACGCGCCGACTCGGCGTCGTCGCCGACGGCGTACACGTGGCGGCCCCAGGCGGTGCGCCCGAGGATGTAGGCGACGAGTGCGTAGAGCGCCAGCATGACGATGACGCCGACGGTCAGCCGCACATCGCCGATCGGGATCGCCGTCGCGGTCCACGTGAGGAGGTCCGGCATCTCCGCCTTCCGCACGGTCTGACCGCCGCTGTAGAGCAGCGTCAGCGCGAGGAAGATGTTGAACGTGCCGAGGGTCGCGATGAACGGCGGCAGCTTGACGCGCGTCACGAGGAAGCCGTTGAGCGCCCCGGCGGCGAGAGCGGCGAGAAGGCCGAGGAACAGCGCGATCGCGGCGGGAACGCCGTTCTCCGCCGCCGTCTTGGCCATCACCATCGAGGCCAGGATCATGGCGGCACCCACCGACAGGTCGATGCCCGCGGTGAGGATGATGAGGGTCTGCGCGATCGCGACGGTGCCGACGACGGACACCTGGTCGAGGACGAGCGAGAGGTTCGCCGGGGCGAAGAATCGCGGGTTGATCGCGCCGAAGACGATGATCGAGAGCACGAGCACGACGGCCGGGCTGATGGCGGGATAGCGGTGCAGCAGACCGCGGACGCGGTCGAGCGGCGTGCGCCGGTCGAGGAACTCGGCGGCGAGATCGAGAGTACTGGTCGGTGGTGCGGTAGCGGTCATGGGGGTCACTCCATGGGTCGAGGTGGGAAGAAGGGATGGCGGGTGGGGCGGCGGACCGCCCCACCCGGAGGAGGTGTTACTTCGTTCCCCAGCAGCTGTCGGCGCCCTTGGTGGTGTCGATCGAGTCGACGCCGTCGACCGGAGTGTCGGTCACGAGCGAGACGCCCGTGTTGAAGAAGTCGAGGCCGTCGGAGACCGAGGGCTTCTCGCCGGTCTTCACGAGCTTCGTGATCGCCTCGACCCCGAGCTCGGCCATCTTGACCGGGTACTGCTGGCTCGTGGCGTCGATGATGCCGTCCTTGACCTGCTGAACGCCGGCGCAGCCACCGTCGATGGAGACGATGGTGACCTTCTTCGGGTCCTTGCCGGCCGCCTCGAGCGCCTGGTAGGCGCCGTAGGCCGCGGGCTCGTTGATCGTGTAGACCACGTTGATGTCGGGGTTCTTGGCGAGGAGGTTCTCCATCGCCGTGCGGCCGCCGTCCTCGGCGCCCTCGGACGCCTCGTTGCCGACGATCGTGTACGAGCCGCCCTTGCCGCCGGTGTACTTCCCGGTGGGTGCCTCGTCGCCGTTGACCTTGTCGTCGTTCAGCGCGATGCCCATGCCGTCGAGGAAGCCCTGGTCGCGGTTGTAGTCGACGGAGACGGCCTTGTCGTTGAACAGGTCGATGAGACCGATGACAGCGTCGCCGCCGTCGAGGCTCCCGGCCGTCCACTTGCCGATGTTCTGCCCGGCGAGGAAGTTGTCGGTCGCGAACGTGATGTCCACCGCGTCGGCCGGGTCGGGCACGGTGTCCAGGGCGATGACGAACAGGCCCGCGTCGCGCGCCTTCGCGATCGCATCGAGGACGGCGGGACCGTTCGGCGTGATGAGGATGCCCTTGTCGCCCTTGGAGATGGCCGCCTCGATCGCCTGGATCTGCGTGTCCTCGTCACCGTCCTCCTTGCCGGCGGCGACGGTCAGCTGCACGCCGTCCTTCTCGGCCGCGGCCTTCGCGCCGTCCTCCATCGCGATGAAGAAGGGGTTGGAGTTGGTCTTCACGATGAGCGAGACCCCGATCGCCTCGGAGCTGTCACCCGTGGCGTCGCCGCTTCCGGCGGTCGTCCCCGACGAGCAGCCGGTCAGCGTGAGTGCCGCGACGCCTGCGACGGCGGCCGCGCCCAGAAGCGTCCGACCCGTCCACGTGATCTTCTTCATTGAATGTCCTCTCGGTGTCCGATGTCTCGGCTGACATCGATGTCAAAGTCGTTCTTAGTCGACGTCGCCCGCTATGGTCAAGGAAGAATTCCCACTCCGAGATCAGATTGTGACATCGATGTCAGAACACGCCGCCCTCGCTGCCACCCGCCGACGACGCGCAACGATGAAGGATGTCGCCGCGCTGGCGCGCGTCGGAACGAAGACCGTGTCGCGCGTCATCAACTTCGAGCCCAACGTGTCGCCGGCCACGTCCGAACGCGTCTGGGACGCGGTCCGCGCCCTCGACTACCACGTCGACCTCCAAGCCGGGAGCCTGCGTCGGACGAGCGGGCGCACACGCACGCTCGGCCTCCTCGTCAGCAGCGTGGACAACCCGTTCGCCGCCGCCATCAACCGCGCGGTCGAGGATGCCGCCTCCCCTCGTGAGGTCGCGGTGTTCGCCTCGAGCCTCGACGACGACGCCGCGCGCGAAGAGGCCGCGGTCAAGGCCTTCCTGCGGCGCCGCGTCGACGGGCTCATCCTCACCACGATGTCGCGCAACGCCGGATACCTCCTCTCGACGATGGAGCGCGGCACGCCGATCGTCTTCGTCGACCGCGAGCCGGCCGGCATCGACGCCGACGTGGTGACGAGCGACAACCGGGCGGGCTCCGCGCGGGCCGCGCGCCACCTCCTGCAGCGCGGGCATCGTCGCATCGCCGTCCTCACCGACCGCCTCGACATCCAGACCGCCGCCGAGCGTCGCGACGGATTCCTCGCCGAACTCGACCGGGCGGAGCTCGCGGGCGGCGCACTGATCGCCCCGGAGCTGCACGGGCCGGAGCAGGCCGAGCATGCGCTCCGCGAGATGCTCACCTCCGACGATCCGCCGACGGCGGTCTTCAGCGCACAGAACCTCATCACCGAGGGCGCCCTGCGCGCGATCCGCGCCCTGGGCCTGCAGCACCGCGTCGCCCTCGTCGGCTTCGACGAGGTTCCGCTGGGCGATCTGCTGGAGCCGGGGGTCACCGTCATCCGGCAGGATCCGCAGGCGATCGGAGCGCGAGCGGCGGAGCGGATCTTCGCGCGCATCGACGGCGACGACGGCCCTCCGCAGCGCATCGTCATCCCGACCGAGCTCGTCGAGCGCGGCAGCGGCGAGATCGCCGTCCCGCGCGACTGATCCGGAGGACCGCTGGGTGACATCGATGTCGCCGTCGCGATCCGGGGCGCTTGCATTGTCCGCTGGACAATCCCTAGCATCGCGCTCATCACCGATTGACATCGATGTCAGTCGTTTCGCGCGATGGAGGGCGATCATGATGAACACCACCCGAGGGCGGATGCGTCCGCCGACGGCACCCACCCGACGAGGCCTTCACCGGGCCGCGGCCCTGCTCACCGTGGCCGGCCTCGCCGTCGCCCTGCAGGTGGCCTCGCCCGCCCAGGCGGCCGATCCCGACGTCTCAGACCCCGCACAGCAGCAATACCGGCCGCTCGTCCACTTCACCCCCGAAGAGAACTGGATGAACGACCCCAATGGCATGGTGTACGTCGACGGCACCTACCACCTCTTCTACCAGCACAACCCCCAGGGCACCCGCTGGGGGAACATGAGCTGGGGGCACGCGACCTCCACCGACCTCATGACCTGGCAGGAGCAGCCCCTCGCCATCCCGCAGAGCTTCGACGAGAACGGCGTCCCGACCGAGGACATCTTCTCGGGCTCGGTCGTCTACGACGAGAACAACACCTCGGGCCTCGCCGCGCCCGGGCAGCCCGGCCCCCTGGTCGCGGTGTACACCTCGGCCTACACGGCGGACGACCCCCGCTTCCCCGGCATCCAGGCGCAGTCCGTCGCGTACAGCGTCGACAAGGGCCAGACCTGGACGAAGTACGCCCACAATCCCGTGCTGAACCGCGATTCGCAGAACTTCCGCGACCCGAAGGTGTTCCGCTACGACGGGCCGACCGGCTCGTACTGGGTCATGGCGGCCGTCGAGGCGACCGAGCACCGCGTGCTGCTGTACCGCAGCGACGATCTCCTCGACTGGACGTACCTCTCCGACTTCGGTCCGGCCAACTCGGTCGGCGGGATCTGGGAGTGCCCCGATCTGTTCCCCCTCCCCGTCGACGGCGACCCCGGCAACCAGAAGTGGGTGATGGTCGTCAACCTCAACCCGGGCGGTGTCGCGGGCGGCAGCGGCGGCCAGTACTTCGTCGGCGACTTCGACGGCACGACCTTCACGAGCGAGTCCACCGTGACCTCCGATGCCCTCCCGACCGGCGATACCTTCGCCGACTTCGAGAACGGCTACGGCGACTGGACCCCGCACAACGAGCCCGGCAACGGGAAGAACGGGCCGTGGACGGACGCCCCCGCCACCGGCGCGCTCCCGGGCCAGAGCCCCGTCACCGGCTTCGTCGGCGCGGGTCTGGTGAACGGCTTCACCGACGGCGACTGGCCCGTCGGCACCCTCGACTCGCCGAGCTTCACGATCGGCCAGCCCTTCGTCAATCTGCTCGTCGGCGGCGGCAACCATCCCCACCTCGCGGGCACGCAGCTCGCCAACGACCCTCCGGCCGGTCGGACCCTCTTCGACTTCGAGCTGCCCGACGGGCAGACCCTCGCGGACTCGGGGTGGACCCTCACCGGCGACTTCGCCACCGACCCGTCCCGCAACCCCTCGACCGCCGGCGGCGACTACTACCTCGGTAGGGGGCGGATCAACACGTGGGAGGGCGGCCCGAACGGCGACGACAACCAAGGCGAGATGACGTCACCGACCTTCACGATCGACGGCGATGACGTGTCCTTCCTCATCGGGGGCGGCAAGCGCGACGACGGCTCGCTGGCGGCGGAGCTGCTCGTGGACGGCCAGGTCGTGCGCACGCAGACGGGGCCCAACGCCGGTCAGCTGAACTGGCGCAGCTGGGACGTCTCCGACCTCCGCGGGCAGACCGCGCAGATCCGGATCGTCGACCACGCGACGGGCGGGTGGGGCCACCTCACGTTCGACCACGTGGTGATCGGCGACACCGCCGCCGCGGCCCGGTCCGAGGAGACCTCGGTGAACCTCGTCGTCGACGGCCAGGTCGTGCGCAGCGCCACGGGGAGCAACAGCGAGACCCTCGACTGGGCGAGCTGGAACGTGCGGGACCTCATCGGCAAGGAGGCGCACATCCAGGTCGTCGACAACAACCGGTTCGGCTGGGGGCACATCCTGCTCGATCAGGTCATGTTCTCCGGATCGCCGGCCGGCACGCGACTGGAGGGCTACGACTGGCTCGACTGGGGGCGCGACTACTACGCCGGCGTCTCGTACTCGGGAGCCCCGACGAGCGGGCGCATCATGCAGGCCTGGATGAACAACTGGGACTACTCGCAGGACATCCCCACCTCGACGTGGCGCAGCTCCATGGCGCTGCCGCGCGAGGTGACGCTCGTCTCCACACCGAAGGGTCCGCGCCTCTCGCAGAAGCCCGTGGCGCAGGTGCAGGATCAGCGTGACCTCGCCGCCGCGCAGACGCGCACGGACGTGGCCCTGGACGGGCCGGTCGACCTCGATGGGCTGCGCGCATCCACCGCGCGCGTCGACGTCGTCCTCCGGCCCGGCGAGAGCGGCCGGTCGGGCATCACGGTGTTCGGCGACGACACGAGCGGCACGCGGATCGGCTACGACAGCGACACCGGCCGCGTCTTCATCGACCGCACCGCGTCGGGGCAGACCGACTTCAGCGCACTCTTCCCGAGCGTCGACGACGCGCCCGTCGCGCTGAACCCGGACGGGACGGTCACCCTGGAGCTCTACCTGGACCGCGCGTCCGTGGAGCTGTTCACGGCCGACGGACGTGTGACCATCACCGACCAGGTGTTCCCGAACGCGGGCGCCGACGCGGTCACCGCATGGTCGGAGGGTGGGACGGCACAGCTGCAGAGCATCACCGTCACCCCCCTGCGGGCCACGATGTGGAAGGCGCCGGACCCGACGCCCCCCGTCATCACTCCGACCGTGACCGGAACGGCCGGCGCGAACGGCTGGTACACCTCGGATGTCGCTGCGAACTGGACCGTCGCCGACGGCGAGTCCACGGTGACGGGGTCGGAGGGATGCCTCGACTCGGCGGTGACCTCCGATACGCCCGGCCTCACGCTCACCTGCCACGCGACCAGCGCCGGCGGCACGGCCCGAAGCGACGTCGTCATCGCGCGCGATGCGACGGCGCCCACGGTGAGCCTCGTGGGCGGCCCGGACGACGGCGCCGCCTACTCCGCGGGGACTCTTCCCGCCGCGCCGACGTGCACGGCATCCGATGCGACGAGCGGCATCGCGGGAGCGTGCGCGGTCAGCGGGTACGGAACCGGCGTGGGGACCCACACCGTGTCGGCGCAGGCGGTGGATGCCGCGGGGAACGCAGCATCCGTCTCCCGCACGTACACCGTCCAGCCGGCGGCGGTGCCCCATCGCGCGGACCTGTCGGTCACGGTCAGCGGCGCGCCCTCCGTGTGGCTCAGCGGCACGCAGGCGACCCTGACCGTGACGGTCGCGAACCGCGGCCCGCGCGCCTCGGCACTGACGGTGGCCTCGCTGGCGGTCGGTCCGGGGCTGTCGATCGTCTCGGCGCCGGGCGCGAAGGTGCGCCTGGGCGCCCAGACGGCGTCGTGGACGGAAGCCGAGATCGCATCCGGCGCGTCGCGGACCTATCGTGTGGTCGTGGCCGCGTCACGCGTACCGGGGCTGCGCCTGCTGATCGGGTCGGTCGTCGGGACCGTGCCCGATCCGTATCCGTCGAACAACATCGACACCCAGAGCGTCTGGGTGCGCTGACACCGCCCCGCGCGGCAGGATGAACCCTATGAGAGGACACACCCCATGACCGTCCCACCCCACCCGAGCGTTCTCGTGATCGGCGAAGCCCTGATGGACATCACCGATTCGGCCGCGGGGGTGATCGAGACCCCCGGCGGCGGACCTGCCAACGTCGCCCTGGGGCTCGCTCGCCGGGGCGTCGACACGGCGCTGCTGGCGAGCCTCGGCCGCGACGCCCGCGGGCTCGTGATCGCCGCGCATCTGGAGGAGTCCGGGGTGATCGTCCACCCGGACACCTTCCACGACCGCGCGACCTCGACCGCTCGGGCGACTTTGGATGAGACCGGGGCGGCGACGTACGACTTCGACATCTCCTGGGAGATCCCCGAAGCCGTGTCCGTCGACGAGCCCGCGGTGATCCACACCGGGTCGCTGGCGACGTTCCTCGAGCCGGGGGCCGACGCCGTGGCGCAGCTGCTCGCCGCGCACCCCGCGGCCGTCGTGACCTTCGATCCCAACATCCGGCCGGCGCTCGTCGGCTCGCCCGCCGCCGCCCGCGCGCGGTTCGAGGGGGTCGCCCGGCGGGCGGCCGTGGTCAAGCTGAGCGACGAGGATGCGGACTTCCTCTTCCCCGAGACCGATCTGCCGGACGTGCTCGACGCCATCCTCGCCCTCGGCCCCCGCCTCGTGGCGATCACACGGGGAGGGGCCGGTGCGATCCTCTCGACGGCGACCGATCGCATCGAGGTGGCCGCTCCGCGCGCGTCGGTCGTCGACACGATCGGCGCCGGCGACACGTTCATGGCGTCACTGCTCACCGAGCCGTCGGTGCGGGCGGGCGTCGCCCCCTCCGCCGCAGACCTCCAGGAGATCGGCGAACGCGCGGTCGCCGCAGCCGCCGTCACGGTGAGCCGCGCAGGAGCGGACCTCCCCTGGGAGAGCGAGCTCACGCTCTGAGCTGAGCGACACGCCGGTCGTGCTCGGAGACGGTGTGGTCGGAGCCGGAGGTCGGGGATGCCACGCCGGGCCGTCAACCACGGTTGACAGTTGTCCGGAGTGTCAACTATGGTTGACGTCATGAGCGATCAGATCAGGACAGCCATCGCGGCAGCCGACGGCGACGAACCCCTGGCTGCGCTCCGTCGACTGCGGGCGCTCCACGCCGACCTCGCGCGCGCCGAGGCGGAGCAGGTGCGCCGGGCCCGCGCCCGCGCGTACTCCTGGGTGGCGATCGCCGACGCCCTGGACGTCAGCCGTCAGGCCGCGCACAAGAAATACGGGCGAAGATAGAGACACCCGATCTCTGCAGGAAGCCGCCATGTCCTCTGCCACCCCCGCCGCACGCCGCCGCGGCCGCTCCGCCCGCACGAAGGACGACGGTCCCCGCGCCGGCCTCCGACAGCTCCTGCCCTTCGTCTTCGAGCACACCGGGGTCCTCGTCGCCGTCGGCATCCTGAGCGTCCTGGCGGCCATCGCGACCCTGGCCCAGCCCGTCGTCGTCGGTCAGGTCATCCAGCGCGTGCAGGCGCAGCTGCCGCTCGGCGCCCTCGTCTGGCTCCTCATCGGTCTCGTCGTCGTCGGCTCGATCATCAGCGGCATCCAGCACTTCCTGCTGCAGCGCACGGGAACGGCGGTCGTGTATTCGAGCCGCCGCCGGCTGATCGCCCAGCTGCTGCACCTGCCGGTGCGGGAGTACGACGCGCGGCGCACCGGCGACCTCGTGTCGCGGGTCGGCACCGACACGACCCTCCTGTACGCCGTCCTCACGCAGGGGCTCGCCGATTCCCTCGGGAACGCGCTCATCTTCGTCGGCGCCGTCGTCGCGATGCTCCTCATCGACCCTGTGCTCCTCGCCCTCATCCTCGTCGTCGTCGGCGCGTCGGTCGCGGTCGTCGTGACGCTCAGCGGTCGCATCCGTCGCGCGACCACCGCGCAGCAGGAGCGGGTCGGCGAGCTGGCTTCCGGGGTCGAACGCGCCATCGGATCCATCCGGACGATCCGGGCCGCGGGCGCGGCGAACCGCGAGCAGGCCGAGATCGACCGGGCGGCGCGAGGCGCGTACGACGCGGGCGTGCAGGTCGCGAAGGCCTCCGCCTTCATCGTTCCGATCGCGGGGATCGCACTGCAGGTGTCCCTCCTCGTGGTCCTCGGCGTCGGCGGGTTCCGCGTGGCATCCGGAGCTTTGACGATCGCGCAGCTCGTGACGTTCGTGATGTTCCTCTTCTTCCTCGTCCAGCCGCTGGCCTCGTTCCTCGGCGCGATCACCTCGGTGAATCAGGCGCTCGGCGCCCTGGGACGAATCCAGGAGGTGCTCGATCTGCCGACGGAGACGGCGGCGGATGCCGAGGTCGCCGCCCGCGCCGAGGATGCCCGCCACAGGGACGGCGCCGCCGACCTCACCGGACCCGTCCGCACGATCGATGACCTCCTGGCGACCCGCGACGCCCCGGCGATCGAGTTCCGCGACGTCCGCTTCCGTTACCCCGCCGCCGTCGTGCGCGCCCGTCGGAGCGCCGAGGAGGAGGCCGCGCGGGCACTCGCGGACGTGCACGCCGACACGGTGGACCTCGCCCCCGCGCGAGGCGAGGTCCTGCGGGGCGTCTCGTTCGCGGTGCCGCGCGGTGCCCGGGTGGCGATCGTCGGTCCGTCCGGCGCCGGCAAGTCGACGACCCTCGCGCTGATCGAGCGGTTCTACGATCCGGATGCCGGATCGGTGCTGCTGGACGGCACCGACATCCGCCGCATCGACCGGCCGCGCCTGCGCGCGCAGCTCGGCTACGTCGAGCAGGACGCCCCGACCCTCGCCGGAACCATCGGCGACAACCTGCGCCTGGCCTCCCCCGAGGCATCCGACGCCGCCTGCGAGCGGGTGCTCCGGGCGGTCAACCTCGGCGAGGTCCTGGGGCGCTCGCCCCTCGGGCTCGAGGCCCCCGTCGGCGAGGCGGGCGTCATGCTCTCCGGCGGTGAACGCCAGCGGCTCGCGATCGCCCGCGCGCTGCTCGCCGCCCCGCCGATCCTCCTGCTCGACGAGTCGACGTCCTCCCTCGACGGCCTCAACGAGCAGCGGATGCGCGACGCGATCGACGCCGTCGCCGCCGGCCGCACGCTCGTCGTCATCGCGCACCGGCTGTCGACCGTCGTCGACAGCGACCTCATCATCGTGCTCGACCACGGCGAGGTCGTCGGTCAGGGGACGCACGCCGAGCTCGTCGAGACGGTGCCCCTGTACCGCGAACTCGCCCGTCACCAGCTGCTCGTCTGAGCGGTCGCGCCGCCGCTGATCGGGATCGGGACCGGGAGCGACTCCAGCTCGGAGATCGACGACAGGACCGGAGTGCGGTCAGACGACGCAGCGCTCGTGAGCGAAGGTGGACCGGAGGCCCGCGGTCACCTGCACGACCAGGGGAAGGGCCAGTCCGAGCCGCTGGTCGGTGTCGGCGACCGCGTCCGCCAGACGCGCGCGCAGAGACGCGAGGTCGGCGCGGGGCCGCACCTCGACCCGGATGCGGACGACGCGCCGCTCGGTGGCCGCGGACACGGACAGGACGTCCGGGAGGTCGCCGAGCGAAGAGCGGACGAGGTCGGCGACGACCGTGTCATCGATCGAGACGCCCTCCATCCGAGCAGCGGTGTGCTCGCGGCGCGGCACGCGGGACAGCACGATCGCGACGGCGACGATCACCGCCACCAGGGCCGCTCCGGCGAGGATCCACGCCCAGGAGACGGCGGAGAGTCCGCTCTGCCGGCGGGCATCCTCCAGGGCGCCCAGCAGCGGAAGCGGCGCACCGGTGACGACGGGCCAGATCGCGACAGCGGCGACGGCGAACGCCACGAGGGCGAGGAGGAACAGGATCAGGCGATTGCCCACGCGGGTGACGAGGGTCATGACAGGCGTCCTTCCTTGGTGATGTCGACGCGGGCGCGCAGCTGCGGTGCCGCGCCCACATCGTCGAGCAGGCGTGCGGTCGCCCCCTCGACCGCGCCGCGGTCGACGTCGAAACCGGTGACCGGCTCGAGGACGACGCGCGCGCGACGACCGCCGATGTGCGTGGACACCTGACCGCGCGGGACGGATGCCGCCTCTCCCGCCGCGCGGGAGAGCGCACCGGCGAGGACGGCGTCGTCCACGACGAGCGGCGCCCGTCCGACGGTCAGGGCGCGGCGATGGGTGCGACCCGGGGCGATCGCGCCCCAGAGACACAGGATGCCGAGGACGGCCGCGACCACGGCGACCGCGATTCCGGGCGTGGCCCCGGCGGTCAGGGCATCCGTGATCTGCGCGGGCGACGCCAGGAGAGCCGGGCGTCCGAGGGCGAAGAGCACCGCCTCGGCGCCGAGGAGACCGGCGACGGCCATGGCGGCGAGGAGCGCGACCGAGGTCCACACGGTGCGGGAGCGGGAACGCAGTCGCCGCGCGGCGCTGCGCGCCTTCGGCTCATCCGCCGTCGAGGCGTTCGGCGAGTCGGTCACGAGAGCCTCCTGTGCTCGGATGCGATGAGGTGGGTGACGCGCAGCCGCACGTCGGCGATGCGCGCACCGGTGAGGTCGGTGGTGCGTTCTGCGGTGCGCTGTCGCGCCTGTGCGGCGCGGATGGCGACGGGTGCGCCTCCCTCGGGAATGGCGCTCTCCAGTTCCAGAGCCAGGCCGCCGCGGTCGTCGCGCACCCGGGCGCGGACCTCTCGGGGCGCGACGCGCAGTTCATCGGCGAGGACCGCCTGGGCGACGCGCTGATAGGCCCGCGCCGAGATGGTCACCGAGCCGCCGACCCGCGCGGCATCCACCGTCACCCCACCCGCCGGCCGCGGGCCGCGTCCACCGCCGCGCGGAGGTTGATCCGGCCCGATACGGCGGCTCCGACGAGCGCGCCCACGGCGGCGAGGACGGCGACGAGCACCATGCCCCAGAACCCGAAGGTCAGGGCGGCGAAGGCGAGGAGCGCGCCCGCCGCCGCGCCCCACACGGTGGCCGACGTGCCGATCACCGGACGCGCTCCGGCTCGGGCGCGGCGCCCTCGTCCTCACCCGGGATGTGGACGTCGACGATGGTCACGTTGACCTCGGTGATCTCCATGCCCGCGAGCTGCGTGATGGCGTCGGAGACGGCGGTGCGGACATCGGATGCCACGCGCTGCAGCTGCTCGGGGTACTCGGCGACGATCGTGATGTCAGCGGCGACCTGCGTCTCGCCGACTTCCACGCTCACCCCCTGGCTGAGGTCCTTCGCGCCGACGGCCTCGCGGATCGAGCCGATGACGCGCGCCGCGCCGCCGCCCAGGGCGTGCACGCCGGGCACGGAAGAGGCGGCGATACCGGCGATCTTGGCGATGACGGGGTCGACGATGACCGTCTTGCCGCCCTCGCCCGCGGCGATGGTCGTCGCTCCCGCGCCGGAGGTGGGGGCGGAGGGGGTGCGCGTGGGGGTGTTCGGGGTGCTCATGATGTCGTTCCCTTTCTGAGGCCTCGGTCGAGGTCGTTCATGGGTATGACGGGCGAAGCACGCGATTCGTCACGGTCCTCTCCCTGGCAGTTCGCTGAGTGCGCGGATGCCGCACCGTCGCTACCGCACCCGGTCGCGCCCGGCAACCCCCGGGCACCCCCGCGGCGCGTGTGCGAGATTCGACACACGACGCGGCGCCGCCGCGTCCGGACGCCCGAGGAGCACGGTGGAGACACTCCGTCACGTCGAGGACGCGATCCTCGCCGCGCGTGCCGCCGACGGCGACGAGCGCGCCTTCGCCGTCCTCGTGCGGCGGCACAGCGGATATCTCGTCGGATTCGCGACGCGCCTCCTCGGGTCGCGGGCGGACGCCGACGACTGCGTCCAGGAGGCGCTGATCGTCGCCTGGCGGCAGCTGCCCGATCTGCGCGAGCCTGCGCGGGTGCGCGCGTGGATGTCGACGATCGTCGCTCGCAAGGCGACCGATCGGCTGCGCTCACGACGACCCGTGACGCCCATCGAGGATGCCGAGCCCGAGGCGCGCGGACCGGGGCCGGACGAGTCGGCCGTGGCATCCTCGCAGATGGAGATGCTCCGCCGCGTGCTCGACGACCTGCCGTCGGCGCAGCGCGCGGTGTGGCTGCTGCGCGAGGTCAGCGGGTACGAATACGACGAGATCGCGCGGGAGCTGGGCGTGTCCCAGACCGCGGTCCGCGGGCGGCTGGCGCGGGCGCGCGCGACGATCTACGAGCGCATGGCGGAGTGGAGGTGACGGGCGACATGGCAGCGGAGACGATCGGCGCGTCGGGGTACACCCTCGAGCAGCTCGCCGCGTATCAGGATCGTGGGCGCACGCCGGCGATCCCCGAGATCGACGGCGATCCCGAGTGCCGGGCGGTGCTCGATTCGATGGGCCGACTGGGTGTGCTCTCGCGCGAGCTGATCGAGCTCGACACTCCCCCGGACCTGCCCGAGTCGTGGTTCCAGCAGATCCTCGGCGAGGTGGCCCGCGAGTCGCGCGCCGGACGCGATCTGCCGCTCATCGACGCCGAGCCCGTACGGGTCGTCGTGACCGAGGGGGCCGTGCGCGGGCTCGTCCGCGAGGCCGGCGACGCGGTGCCGGGCGTGCTCGTCGAGCGCGTGCAGGTGGACCTCGTGGGCGATCTGCGCCTGGATGTCCGTCTCACGATCAGCGCTCTCTACGGGACGCACCTGCGCACCGTCGCCGAGGACGTGCGCGCGCGGATCCGCGATGCCTTGGAGGAGTACGCGGGGTGGACGATCGGAGCGATCGACGTCGTCGTCGACTCCGTGCGCCGGACGGAGGACGAGCGATGATCGAGGGCGGCGCCGGGAGCCTGGCGGAGAGAGTGGATGCCGCGGCCCGCGCCGTGCCCGGCGTCGCAGAGCTCTACTTCGCCCGGAGCCTCCCGCGTCGGCTCTGGCCCGGCGGCGGGGATGGCACCGCCTACAGCGTCGTGACGCGTCGCGGCGAGGCGCTCGAGATCACGGTGAGCATCGGGGTCGCGGGCGGGCGGGTCGCGCGCGTCGCCGACGAGGTCGTGACCCGCGTGCGCGCGGCGGTGGGGACGCCGGACGTGCACGTGACCGTGCGGGTGAGCCGGATCACGTCGTCGTGATCCCGCTCACCCGCACGGTGGCCGTGGCGACCGGACCGGCCCCCGGAGCGGCCGGTCCCGCGGTGCTCAGCTCTGCTGCGCGAGCTTGAGCCGGTACCGCAGGGCGGCCAGTTCGGCGTACAGTGCCGCCGGCACCCGGCCGTCGAACGTGCGGTAGAACTCCTCGGTGAGGTCGGTCTCCTGCAGCCACAGCTCGGGATCGACCTCGAACAGCGCGTCGAGGTCCTCCTGCGGCACCTCGATGCCGTCGAGGTTGAGGTCCGAGGTCACGGGCAGGCGCCCGATCGCGCTCTCCACAGTGGGGACGGATCCCTCGACGCGGCGGATGATCCAGTCGATCACGCGGGCGTTGTCGCCGAACCCGGGCCAGAGGAAGCGGCCGTCCGCCCCCTTCCGGAACCAGTTCACCTGGAACACGCGCGGGGCGCGGTCGAAGCGCAGCTGCTGGCCGACCTTCAGCCAGTGGCCGAAGTAGTCGGCCATGTTGTACCCGCAGAAGGGGAGCATCGCGAACGGGTCGCGGCGCAGCTCGCCGACGGTGCCCTCCGCGGCCGCGGTGCGCTCGGAGGAGATGTTCGAGCCGAGGAAGACGCCGTGCGTCCAGTCGGTCGCCTCGACGACGAGGGGCACGTTGGTCGCGCGGCGACCGCCGAAGAGGATGGCATCCAGCGGCACACCCTCCGGAGCGTCCCAGTCCGGCGCGATCTGCGGGCACTGACCGGCGCTGACCGTGAAGCGCGAGTTGGGGTGCGCTGCGGGCCGGCCCGAGGCGGGCGTCCACGGCTTGCCCTCCCAATCGGTGAGCTCCTCGGGGACGTCATCGGTGAGGCCCTCCCACCAGACGTCGCCGTCGGGGCGCAGCGCGACGTTCGTGAAGACGGTGTTGCCCCAGAGCGTCTCGACGGCCGTGACGTTGGTGGACTCGCCGGTGCCGGGGGCGACGCCGAAGAAGCCGGCCTCGGGGTTGATGGCCCAGAGGCGGCCGTCCTCGCCGGGACGCAGCCACGCGATGTCGTCGCCGAGCGTCTCGACGCGCCAGCCGGGGATCGTCGGGCGGAGCATCGCGAGGTTCGTCTTGCCGCATGCGGACGGGAAGGCGGCGGCCACGTGGTACGCCTTGCCCTCCGGGCTGATGACGCGGATGAGGAGCATGTGCTCGGCGAGCCAGCCCTCGTCGCGGCCGATCACCGAGGCGATCCGCAGCGCGAAGCACTTCTTGGCGAGGATCGCATTGCCGCCGTAGCCCGAGCCGAAGGACCACACTTCGAGCGTCTCGGGGTAGTGCACGATGTACTTCTCGTCGTTGCACGGCCACTTGACGTCCTTCTCGCCCGGCGCCAGCGGAGCGCCCACCGAGTGCACGGTCTTGACCCACGGCTTGCCGGCCGCGATCTGGGCGAGCACGTCGGAGCCGACACGGGTCATGATCCCGATGGACGTGACGGCGTAGGCCGAATCGGTGACCTGCACCCCGATGTGCGACAGCGGGCCGCCGACGGCGCCCATCGAGAAGGGGACGACGTACATCGTGCGCCCGCGCATGGATCCGGCGAACAGCGGCGTGAGCGTCTCGCGCATCTCGGCCGGATCCGCCCAGTTGTTCGTGGGCCCGGCGTCCTCGGCGCGCTCGGACGCGATGAAGGTGCGTGCCTCGGTGCGCGCGACGTCGCTCGGGTGCGAACGGGCGAGGTAGGAGCCGGGTCGCCACTCGGGGTTCAGCTTGATGAGCTTGCCCTCGTCGACCTGCTGCCGCAGAAGAGCCTCGTTCTCCGCGTTCGACCCGTCCACCCAGTGGATGCGGGCGGGCTGCGTGAGCGCGGCGATCTCGTCGACCCAGGCGAAGAGCTCGTCGAGCCCCGCACCGGCGGTCGTCGGACGCGCGCCGAAGGTGCGGGATGCCGATGCCGCTCCGGTGCCCTCCGCGCCCGCGCGAGCCCGAACCGCGGTCTCCGTCCCCCCGCTCGCGGCGGGACGGCTCGCGGCGGGACGACTGGCGGCGGGACGGGTGAACAGGTCGGCAATGGCCATGTCAGCTCCTTCAGGGGTGGTCTTGTTCCACTGTGGACCGAGATCCGGCATGCTTTCGCGGATCTTAGCCGTCAAGAATCTGCTTTCTTTCGCTATCATCAAGGAATGCCTGCCTCCGCTCTCGAGCTGTCGACCCTCGGACACCGCGTCCGTCACCACCGCACCGCCCGCGGCTACACGCTCGACGAGCTCGGTGCGATCGTCGGGGTCGCCGGCAGCCAGCTGAGCCTCATCGAGAACGGCAAGCGCGAGCCCAAGCTGTCCCTCCTGCAGGCGATCGCGCAAGCCACGGGGACGGACGTCACCGACCTCCTCTCCCCCGAACCGCCCCACCACCGCGCCGCCATCGAGCTCGACCTCGAGCGGGCGCAGGCCTCGCCGGTCTTCCGTCGCCTCGGCATCCCGCCGGTGCGCGTCACCAAGACGATGCCCGACGAGACGATCGAGGCGGTGCTGGGCCTGCACCGCGAACTGCAGCGCCGTGAGCGCGAGGCGATCGCGACGCCCGAGGAGGCGCGCCGCGCGAACACCGAGCTGCGGCTGCGGATGCGCGCGGCGGGCAACTACCTGCCCGCCATCGAGCAGCTCGCCGAGAAGCAGCTGCGCGCCGCCGGCCACACCACCGGGGCGCTCACGCACCGCACCGTCAGCATCATGGCCGAGCAGCTGGGGTTCGAGCTGCTGTACGTCGACGACCTCCCCCACTCCGCCCGCTCCGTCACCGACCTCGAGAACGGGCGCATCTACCTGCCCCCCGCGTCGATCCCCGGGGGCCATGGACTGCGCTCGATGGCGCTTCAGGCGATGGCGCACCGCCTACTCGGCCACACGCCTCCCACCGACTACGCCGACTTCCTCGAGCAGCGCCTGGAGATCAACTACTTCGCGGCGTGCTGCCTCATGCCGGAGACGGCGTCTGTCGCCTTCCTCGCGCAGGCGAAGAAGGAGCGCAACCTCGCGGTCGAGGACTTCCGCGACGCGTTCGGCGTCACGCATGAGGCGGCCGGCATGCGGATGACGAATCTTCTCACCCAGCACCTCGGCATCCCGCTGCACTTCCTCCGCGTCGACGGCTCCGGGGCGATCAACCGGGTCTACGAGAACGACGAGCTGCCGCTGCCGATGGATGTCACCGGATCGGTCGAAGGTCAGATCGTCTGCCGCGAGTTCGCGGCGCGCTCGGCCTTCACCCAGCAGAACCGCACGGTCGAGCACTACCAGTACACCGACACTCCCGCCGGCACCTTCTGGTGCTCCAGCCAGACCGGGAAGACGGGCGACGGGGAGTTCTCCATCACGGTCGGCGTGCCCTTCGACGACGCCCGCTGGTTCCGCGGCCGCGAGACGAGCAAGCGGGCGACCTCGACGTGCCCCGATGAGGCCTGCTGTCGGCGGCCGGATGCCGAGGTCGCGGCGCGCTGGTCGGGCAAGGCCTGGCCGAGCGCCCGCGTGCACATGCAGATGTTCTCACCGCTCCCCCGCGGCGCCTTCCCCGGCGTCGACGACGGCGAGGTCTACGGATTCCTCGACCGCCACGCGCAGGAGTAGCCGCCCATGCCCCGGGAGGACAGCGCACGCGCGTGGCCGTGCCGCGCCTGGCGATGGCTCTGCCGGCTCTGGCGCGGCGGCGACGACGACGGCTCGCCGCGCGTCTTCCGTGGTGCGCCCCGGCATCCGGTCGCCGCCCGCAGCGGAACAGGGCTGTTCGGGCCGGATGCACTGGCGTGGACCGTCTCGGAACGCCGCTCGGGCTCCGGCGCGGGCGCTGCAGCCGAGACCGACATCCCGGCGACTCTCCTGCGCGGGCTCGGGACGACAGAGCCGGGAACCGCCTGGACCGATGACGAGCACACGGTCGGCGGCGCCGACCTTCTCGGTCACGTCGTCGCGGCCGGGGAGGTGTTCCGCTACGCCGTGCTCACCGAGTTCCGCGGCGACCTGACCGGCGATGCGCGGTTCGCCGCCGCGGCCGCCTGCCTCGACATCGAGTTCGACGACGGGGTGCGACTCTCGGAGCTCGCGGCGGACATCCACGGCATCCCGCTCGATCCGCAGGCGCAGCACGACGGACTGTTCCTCCTCCCCGATCAGTGGGTCCGAGTGGAGGTTCCGCTGGGTGCCGCCGCCGGACGGACGGTGCGCCGGGTGATCCTGCGCACCCTCGCGCTCGCGCCCGGACGGCTGTCCGGGTTCGCCGACGGCATCGAGATCGCCGCGCCGCGGCCATTGGGGCCGCAGCCCACGGACGCCGTGCGCACGCGGCGCGGCACCCATTCGTCGGAGCGCTACTCTCGCGGGCTGACGCTCCCGTCGGTCGCGACGCCGCACGCGCTCATCATGGCGACGCCCGTCACCGACGCGCGGACGGCGCGCTGGATGTACACCTGGCACGCGCACGCGGGGGCCGATGGCCGGCCCGGGATCGAGGCGTTCGCGACGACGCTCGCCCCGAGCCCGTGGATCGGGGAGCGCGCCGCCTTCCAGGTGATGCCATCCGCCGCGCCGACCCCGCCGGTCGACCCCGCGACGCGACGTCTCGCGTTCCGCCATCGCGACGAGTACGACCGTGTGCATCATTACCGCGTCGAGCTCGACCCGGGGAGGGCAGGGCCCGCCCGCCCCGCGGAGGATGCGCGCGGCGCGGGACCCCTGCCGATCATCGCGGAGCTCGCGCCCGCCCGCGCCGCCACGGCGATGCGCTTCACTCTCCCGGGCGGCGGATCGCTGCTGTTCGACCGCCTCGGCACCGGCGAGGTCTCCGCCGTCCTGCGGCCCGGCGGGGCGACGGTCAGCGGTTTCACCGACCAGCGTTCGGAGGACGGCCGCGTCGTCCCGCGCATGTACGTGTGGGGCGAGGTCGACGGCGCGGTGACGGCGACCGGTCGGTCCGCGTCGCCGTTCCGGGACGACGCCGCCTGGGTGCGCATCGCCCGAGACGGCGGCGGTGAGGGCGCGGGTGCGGTCGTCGAGGTCCGACTCGGGGTGTCCTTCCTCTCGCTCGACCAGGCCCGCGCCAACCTCGCCGCCGACATCGGCGGGGCCACCTTCGACGAGGTGTCCGATCGGGCGCGGGAGGAGTGGGATGCCGCGCTCGGCGCGATCGAGGTGGAGGGCGCGACCCGCGAGCAGCGCATCACGCTGGCATCCGGACTCGTCCGCGCGCTGATGTTCCCGAACACGGCGCACGAGTTCGTGGAGGGGCGCCCCGTCTACGCGAGCCCGTTCCGGGCGAGTGCCGGAGACTCGCCCGAGCGGACGGGGCTGCGGGTCGTCCCCGGCCGGCTCAGCGTCAACAACGGGTTCTGGGACACCTACCGCACCGCGTGGCCGCTTCTCGGCCTCATCGACCCGGCGACCCCCGATCTCGTCGACGGCATCCTGCAGCACGCACGCGACGGCGGCTGGATGTCGCGGTGGACGGCGCCCGGGCCGCTGGATGTGATGGTGGGCACGTCGAGCGACGCGATCGTCGCCGATCTCGCCCGCAAGGGCATGGCCATCGACCACCGCACGGGGTGGGCCGCCGGCGTCCGCAATGCGACCGTCCTGCCGCCGAGCCCCGTCGTCGGACGGAAGGGGCAGGCGCGGGCGCTCTTCCGCTCCTTCACCTCCGCGGACGTGGCGGAGGGGATGTCGTGGACCCTGGAGGCCGCGATCAACGACCATGCTCTCGGACGCTACGCCGCGTGGCTCGCCGAGCGCAGCGCGGACCCCGGTGAGCGAGAGAGCCTTCTCGCGCACGCGGAGTGGTTCGCGGGCCGGGCTGCGGTGTACGCCGCCGTCTTCGACCCGGCGACCGGCTTCTTCCGCGGGCGGCGCGCCGACGGGGCCTGGCGCGGGCGCACCGGAGCGTTCGATCCGGACGCGTGGGGCACGGACTACGTCGAGACGAATGCGTGGGGCATGTCCGTCACCGTGCCGCACGACGGCGCGGGCCTGGCCGCCCTGCACGGCGGCCCCGCCGGGCTCGCCGCGCTGCTCGAACGCTTCTTCCGGACGCCGGAGCGGGGCGACCGGAGCGTGTGGGGCGGGTACGGGCACCAGATCCATGAGATCAGCGAAGCGCGCGATCAGCGCCTGGGCATGCTCGCGCTGTCGAACCAGCCCGCCCACCACATTCCCGCGATGTGGGCGTTCGCGGGGCGCCCCGGTCGCGCGCACGAGGTCATCCGCACCGCCCTCGACCGCCTGTTCGCGGGCGTCGACCTCGGCCAGGGGAACCCGGGCGACGAGGACAACGGCGAGATGAGCGCATGGTGGATCCTGAACGCGATCGGCCTCTACCCCCTGATCCCCGGCGAGCCCGGCTGGTTCCTCACCCCGCCGCTGTTCCCGAGGGTCCGGCTGCGGCTGCCCGCGAAGGCCGGAGGCGAGGCGGGGGTCTTCGAGATCACCACGTCGGGGTCGGGGCGGCACATCGCCGCGGCGCGCCTCGACGGCGAGGAGTGGACCTCGGCGTGGCTCCCCCACGAACGGATCCGCGGCGGAGCACGGCTGCACCTCGACCTCACGGACGCGCCCTCGTCCTGGGGAGCGGGCGCCCCTCCACCGTCGGCGAGCGCCGGGCTGCCACGACTGCCGGTCGACCACGCCGTCCGCGCTCGCGTCGGCGGGCGGGATGCCGCGGCGCTGGTCGACGACGACGGGGAGACCGGTGTCCTCGTCCGCGCCGGTGAGACGATCGAGGTCGACCTCGACGCGGCCGCCGTGGAGGCGACGGGGTCGCCGACGCTCGCCACCGTGACGGTCGCGGGCCCCGCGCGGATCCGCCTCGAGTTCGTCACCCGGACGGCGACCCTGGTCTGGCGCGCGGAGGTGGATGTTGCGGAGGTGCGGACGATTCCGCTCCGCCTGGACGGGACGGGTGTCTCGACGCTCGGCATCCGGAACCTGGGCGACGACCTCGACCTCCGGGAGATCGAGGTCCTCTCCGCCGAGACCTGGTCGCCCGCGCGCGACACCGGTCACGACTGACGGCGGGCGGCGCGGCGGACGCCAGACGGCGCGGACGAGCGCCGCTCGCGTCCCGGCGCCGAGTTGAGCGGCGTCCGGCGCGGGTGTACTGTCGATCCGCCGGTTAGGTTCACCTAACCTAAGCCGGCGACTCGACTCTTTCCCTCTCCTCTCCTCGATCCGGACACCCGCACGTGCTCGCCACCTTCCTGATCGGCCTTCGCGAAGGCCTCGAAGCCGCCCTCGTCGTCGGCATCCTCGTCGCCTACCTCACCCGGGTCGGCCGCCGAGACGTGCTCCCCCGGCTCTGGGCGGGCATCGGGCTCGCCGTGGCGCTGGCGCTCGGGATCGGCGCGGTGCTCACGTTCGGCTCCTACGCCCTCACCTTCCAGGCGCAGGAGCTCATCGGCGGCCTCCTCTCCGTGCTCACCGTCGCGATGGTGACGTGGATGATCTTCTGGATGCAGAAGACCGCGCGCACCCTCAAACGCAGCCTCGAGGGCGAGGTCGATCGTGCGCTCTCCGCCGGCGGCGCCTGGGCGATCGTCGCGATCGGATTCGTCTCGGTCGCGCGTGAGGGGATCGAGACGACACTCCTGCTGTGGTCGATGGTGCAGTCCTTCGGCGACGCGCCCGCCACCCTGCTCGGGGCGCTGCTCGGGCTCGGCGCGGCCGTCGTCCTCGGCGCCCTGTTGGCCCGCGGCATGGTCCGCGTGGACCTGCGCGTCTTCTTCGCCTGGACCGGCGCGTTCCTCGTCGTCGTCGCCGCGGGAGTCCTCGCCTACGCCCTGCACGACCTCCAGGAGGCGGGCGTCGTGCCGGGCCCCTTCACCGATGCGGCTCCGATCGACGGCACCGGTGCGGTCGCCACGGGCTGGGCGGCGTTCCCGTTCGGCTGGGCGTTCGATGTCCGCGACGCGATCGGACCGACCTCGCCACTGGCGGCGATCCTGCAGGCCACCGTCGGCTTCATGCCGCAGATGTCCTGGCTCCAGGTCATCGCGTGGGCACTGTATCTCGCCGTCGTCGGCACCGCGTTCGTCCGCGGTCTGCGGCGCCCCACACGGCCAGGCCGCACGGGTGCTCCCGCTGAGGACCCCGGTGACGCCGGCACCGCCGCATCCCCCGACCTTCCGACAGCCACCGCTCACCCCACCGACATCCCGAACCCGCAAGGAGCCCGATGACCACCCGCCGCCTCCTCACCGTCACCGCGACGGTGGGACTCGCCGCTTTGGCCCTCTCCGGCTGCGTCGCGAAGACCGATGCCACCGCTGCCGGAGCCCCGCTCACCGTCACCTCGACGAATGACGCGTGCGAGGTCTCGTCCGGCGCCGCGACGAGCGGGACGGTCACCTTCGACGTGCGCAACGCCGGTTCGGACGTGAGCGAGTTCTACCTCCTCGCGGACGACGGCCTGCGCATCGTCGGCGAGGTGGAGAACATCGCGCCGGGCGCGACGCGCAGCCTCACCGTGGTGGCCCAGCCGGGCGAGTACTTCACGCTCTGCAAGCCGGGCATGGTCGGCGAGGGCGTCGGGCGCGCGTCGTTCTCGGTCTCGGGCGAGAAGATCGCGGCGACCGGCGACGATGCCGAGCAGAAGCAGCAGGCCGTCGGCCTGTACGCCGCCTTCGTGAAGGACCAGGTCGAGCAGCTCATCCCCGCCGTCGACGCCTTCGTGGCCGCCTACGAGTCCGGCGACGATGCGACGGCCCGCGAGCTCTTCGCCACGACTCGCACGTTCTACGAGCGGATCGAGCCGGTCGCAGAGTCGCTCGGCGACCTCGACCCCCGCATCGACTACCGCGAGGTGGATGCCGTTGCCGAGGGCCTCGACTGGACGGGCTTCCACCGCATCGAGAAGGACCTCTGGGTCCCCGCGCAGGATGCCCTCAACTCCGACGGCGTCACCCCGGCCGGCAAGGACTGGGCCCCCTCGACCCCTGCGGAGCGCGCGGCGTTCGGTGATCAGCTCGTGGCGGATGTCGCGCAGCTGAGCGACTACGTCCACTCGGCCGATTTCACCACCGCGCTCGACGCGCAGGGCATCGGCGGCATCTCCAACGGCGCGATCGCGCTCCTCGACGAGGTCGCGACCGGCAAGATCTCCGGTGAGGAGGACTGGTGGTCGGGCACCGACCTCTACGACTTCGCCGCGAACGTCGAGGGCTCGAAGATGGCGTTCTCGCTCGTCCAGGACTTCGCCACGGCATCCGGCGACAAGGGCGCGGCCCTCGTCACCCGCATCCAGACCGGGTACGACGACCTCGACGCGGCCCTCGCCGCGCACGGCTCGCTCGCGAGCGGCTTCCCGGCGTACGCGACGATCACCGACGCCGACCGGCGCCAGTTCACCGACCTCATCAACGCCCTGGCCGAGCCGCTTTCGCAGCTCACCTCGACCATCCTGGACTGATGACCCCCGACGACCCCGGCACTCCCTCCGCGGCCTCCGGGGACCCTTCAGCTCCTTCGGGCCCCCCGGGCGCGTCCGGCACCTCGGGTCCCTCGCCGAGTGTCCAGAACACGCGGACTCCACCGGGCACCACTCCGCGTGTCTTGGACACTCGGCGGGACGGGGAGCGGGCGCCGGGTCTGAGCCGGCGAGGGCTGCTCGGGCTCGCGGCGGGCGTCGGGGCCGCGGGGCTCGCGCTCGGTGCGGGCGCCGGATCGGCCGCGGGCGTCGCGGTCGGGCGTGCGCGGGCGACGGATGCCGGGGCATCCGTCCACCCGTTCTTCGGCGCGCACCAGTCCGGGATCACGACGCCGGTGCAGGACCATCTGCACTTCGCCTCGTTCGACATGATGGCGCGGACCACGCGTCAAGACCTCGTCGAGCTCCTCCAGGACTGGACATATGCCGCGGCGCGCATGTCTCAGGGGCTCGACGTCAGCGCCACGGGCGCCATCGGCGGCTCGCCCGAGGCGCCGCCCGACGACACGGGCGAGGCGCTCGGCCTCCCGGCGAACGCGCTGACCATCACGATCGGGTTCGGACCGACGCTCTTCACCTCCGCGAGCGGCGAGGACCGATACGGGATCGCGGATCGGCGCCCGGCGGCGCTGGTCGAGCTGCCGCCCTTCCTCGGCGACGCCCTCGACCCGCTCGCCTCGGGCGGCGACCTCTTCGTCCAGGCGTGCGCCGACGATCCGCAGGTCGCGGTGCACGCGATCCGCAACCTCAGCCGCATCGCCTTCGGACGAGCGCGTCTGCGGTGGTCGCAGCTCGGGTTCGGCAAGACGTCGAAGACGACGTCCGACCAGGCGACCCCGCGGAACCTCTTCGGCTTCAAGGACGGCACGGCGAACATCCTCGCCGACGACGGCGCGGCGCTCGACGCGCACGTCTGGGTGTCGCCCGCCGACGAGCCGCAGTGGATGACGGGGGCTCCTACCTCGTCGCGCGGAAGATCGCGATGCTCATCGAGACATGGGACCGCGTGCGCCTCAGCGAGCAGGACCGCATCGTCGGCCGCGACAAGGGCGAAGGCGCGCCCCTCTCCGGCGGCACCGAGCAGACGCCGCCCGATTTCACTGCGGCCTCGCATGCGGCGAGCTCCTCGGCATCCCCTGCCATCGACGCGCGCAGCCACGTCCGCCTCGCCCACCCGGATTTCAACGACGGTGTTCGGATCCTGCGCCGCGGCTACAACTACGTCGACGGCAACACGGCGCTCGGACGGCTGGATGCCGGGCTCTTCTTCCTCGCCTATCAGCGCGATCCCGCGCAGTTCATCCGCCTCCAGAAGGCGCTGTCGACCGATCTCATGGCCGAGTACGTGAAGCACATCGGATCCGGCCTCTGGGCCGTACCGCCGGGGGCGGCGGCGGGCTCGTACGTGGGCGCCGGCCTCTTCGCCTGACCCGGCGCGCGCGACCTGCGGCTGAGGGGCGCGGACGTCCGGGAGGCGCACGCGCCGCCCGGCGCACGCCCCCACCCGAACGTCCCGCGGGCCGCGCTCGCCTCCCTCACCCGCGCAGGAAACGCGCGAACCGGTCGAGTGCCGCGGCGACGGATGCCTCGCCTGGTCCGCCCGGCGCGAGCTCCGCCACGGGGTCGAGATGGTGCCGCCCGACGGCGAGCGAGTGCTTCCAGGTGCCGATGACCTCGCCGCCCGACCCGATCAGCACCGGTTTCACGGCGCCGTTCGCGCTCGGGCCGATCGCCGCCGCCTGCGCGGGCGTGCAGATCGCGGTGCGGTCCGCGTAGGACAGGTAGTACTCATCGAACGGGCCCAGCGCCAGAGCGGGGACCTCGAGGCCGTCGAAGGATGCCGCGGCGCCCGCCCCGACCCCGGATCCCCCCGCGGTGCCCGCCTGGACGAAGATGCCCTCCTCGATCTCGGACACCCGCTCCCCCGCACCCTCGCGCGCGGCGCGCGCGAGACCCAGCGGCAGCCCGGCCCACCAGCGGAAGTCAGCCAGCCCGGCGGGCCCGTGGGCGCGCAGGTACCGTACGAGCAGCTCCGCGAGGGGGTCGACGGGCGTCGCGGCATCCCGGATCCATTCGTCCGCGGCGACGAGATACTGCTCGCGCGTCGGCGCCCCCTCGCGGGGCACGACCGGGCCGAGCACGATGACGCCACGCCGGCAGAGGGCGGTGAGGATCATGTTGCCCCGCATGCCCGAGGTGTCGACGCCCGCACCGACCAGCACCTCCGCGAACTCGAGCCGGGTGAGCCGGTTGCCGCCGCACAGCGCCGCGCGGGCCGCCCGTTCGGCGCGGCCGAGCGGGTGGTCGTCGATCTCGAGGGAGCGATGGATGCCGGCGGCCTGGCGGTCCTGACGAGCGCTCGTGACCGACAGCATCCACCCGAGATCCCGTGGATCGACGATGTGCACCGTCCCGCGCTGGGTCCACGAGCGGATGAGATCGCCGCGGTCGAAGGCGCGATCCACCTCGCGCAGGGTCGGCTCCCCCGCGGTGCGCACGGCCAGCGCCCATCGGCCGCCCCAGAACTCCTGCGCCTGTGTCGCGGTCAGGTGCCGCGCGGCGCTCACGACGTCGGGCGCCGGGTCGCTCAGCCGGTGCGCGCGCAGCCGCCGGGCGCGCAGGTTCTCGAGGTCCATGGCGACATCATCACCCGCGACCTGTACCGTTCGCAGGACCGGCGCCGCCGGCCGCGGCTGTTCCCCTCGAAATCATGCGGGCGCGGGACGGCGCACACCACGACGATCCTGCGAACGGTACAGCGACCCTCCAGCACGCCCGGGGGCGCCGGGGTGGGGGCGCCCGGGGCGCCGGGGCCCTAGGGCGCCGGGGTGGGGGCACCGGACGCGGCGGGTTGCCCGGGGCGCGGCCTACGCGCCCGACCCCAGCGCCGCATCGACGATGTCGAACACGCGCGGATCCCACGTGAGCGCCCGCTCCCAGGGGAGGTCGAAGCGGTCGGCGAAGAAGATGCTGTGCACATCGTCGACGCGATGCACGGACCTGTGCGGAAGGACCTCAGCGGGGACCTCCTCGCCCAGCGCGCTGCGGGTGGCGACGAGGCCATCGTGCGGCCACAGCCGCGACGGCTCCTCGTACGCGGCGAAGCGGTCGCCGCCGACCAGGGTGACCTCGATGTCGTCGAGGACGCCGCGCTGGCCGGCGTTCCAGCCGTCGTCACCGGCCAGGAAGGAGTGACTGACCTCATCGGCGGCCCCCTGCGAGACCTGGTCGGCGAAGGCGAGCGACTGCGTCAGGATGGCCGCCGTCGCGGTGTCGTCGTGTGCATCCGCGAGAAGGATGTCGCCGCGTCGGACATCGCCGAGCAGCGACCCCGTCCACGGCGTGCCGAGGGTCACGAGGCGGGCCACCGGAGGGGTGGAGCCGCCGCGCGTGCCGGCGCCGGGCGCCCCGAGAGCTCCGAGCGCGGCGCGGGTGAACAGTCCGCCCATCGAGTGCGCCACGATGTCGATCGCGTCGACCGCGTACGCGTCGGTGACATGGGCGAGGAAAGCCGCCAACGCGGTTCCCGCGTCATCGATCCGCCCGGCCGAGTTGACCGTCATCGCGGCCGGCAGGACCTCCGGAACGTCGGAGAAGCCCTGCCAGCCGTCGTCGGAGCGGACGACGCCCGCTCCGACGCGGGCGGGCGCGGTGAACACCGTGTGCCCGGCCGCGAGCAGGTGCGCACGCAGCGCGGTCATGGTGTTCCCCGCGGCCATCCCGGCGTCCGCGGCGGCGGACGGGGTGGTGAAGGGGGTGACGGCGGCACCGCCGGAGACGAGGACGATCGCTCTCATGGGCTCTACTCTGCCATCGCCCGCCGCTCCCGCGACCGGACATTTGCGCTCCCCCGACCCGCGCGGGATACTCGACACTGTCCGGCACGCGAAGGTGCGCGCCGGTGCTCGAAAAAGGAGCACGCGAGACATATACGGCATCCATCACCGTCCTCGTCTCCGGGAGCCTCCATGCCCACCGTCTCCGCGCACGTCGCCCAGACCCTCGCCCGCCACATCGACCACGTCTTCGGCGTCATGGGCAACGGCAACGCGCACTTCCTCGACGCACTCGAGCGGTCCACCGATGTGCACTACACGGCGGTCCGTCACGAAGCGGGCGGCGTCGTCGCCGCCGACGCGTACCACCGGGCCGGCGGGGGTCTCGCCGCCGCGACGGCGACCTACGGCGCCGGCTTCACGAACACGCTCACCGCCCTTGCCGAGGCGGTGCAGGCCCACGTCCCGCTGATCCTCGTCGTCGGCGACGAGCCCACCTCCGGCCCCCGCCCGTGGGATGTCGACCAGATCGCCCTCGCGTCGGCGGTCGGTGCGCGCACCTACACGGTCGGCCGGGCGGATGCCGCGGCGACGACCGTCATCGCGATCGAGCACGCGCTGTCCTACCGGGTGCCGACGGTGCTCGCGATCCCCTACGACGTCGCGAAGCTCGACGCGGGCCCCGTTCCCGACGCACCGGAGCCGGCCGTCCCCGCGCCGCTCGCCCCCTCCCCGTTCGCCCGCGCGGCGATCTCCGACCTCGCGCGCGCCCTCCAGGGCGCCGAGCGGCCCGTGCTCCTCGCCGGGCGCGGCGCGTGGGTAGCGGGCGCGGGTGATGCGCTCGGCGCCCTCGCGGCCGGGACCGGAGCGGTGACCGCGACGACGGCGCTCGGGCGCGGTGTGTTCCCGGACGGGGCGTTCGACCTGGGGGTGACCGGCGGGTTCGGCGCCGAGCGGGCGATGGAGCTGATCGGCACGGCGGATGTGGCGGTCGTGTTCGGCGCGGGCCTCAACCAGTTCACGATGCGCTTCGGCGCGCTCTTCTCCCCCGGCACCCGCGTCGTGCAGGTCGACATCGCGCCCGCCGCCACGCATCCCCACGTCGGCGGCTACATCCGCGGGGACGCGCGCCTCGTCGCGGAAGCGCTCGTCGGCGAGCTCGAGATGCTGCGGGCCGACGCCGACCGCCCGGGATCGTCGACCGGCTGGCGTGAGAGCGTCGACGCGGTCGCGTTGCGGACGCAGGAGGGCGGCGACGGCCTCGCCCCCGACGGCCGCCTCGACCCGCGCTCGGTCGCCGTGCGCATCGGCGAGATCCTCGACGGCGAGTCCTCCACCCGCGACCGCGTCGTCGTCACCGACGGCGGCCACTTCATCGGCTGGGCGAACATGTACTGGTCCGTGGCCTCCCCCGACCGGATGATGATGGTCGGCACGGCGTACCAGTCGATCGGCCTCGGCTTCCCCTCCGTCCCGGGCGCCGCGATGGCGAAACCGGATGCCACGATCGTGCTCTCCACCGGCGACGGCGGCGGGCTGATGGCCCTCGCCGACCTCGAGTCCGCCGTCCGCGTCGCGCGCGGCCGGGGCCTGGCCGTCGTGTGGAACGACGCCGCCTACGGGGCCGAGGTGAACCTGTACGGCCTGCAGGGCCTCGCGCGCGAGCCGATGCTGATCCCCGAGGTCGACTTCGCGGGGCTCGCCCGCGCGATGGGAGCGGAGGGCATCGCCGTCCGGACCCCGGGCGACCTCGACGCCCTGGCCCGATGGGCGGCGAGCCCGGCATCCGAGCGGCCGTTCCTCCTCCTGGACTGCCGGATCTCCGGCGAGGTCATCGCCCCGTATCAGCAGGAGATCGTGCGCGTGAACTCCTGACCGCCGCCCCCCGATCGGGAATGCGGGGGGCTTCTCCCGCGCTGAACCCTGAGGCCACACTGGGAGCACGGGGAACCCGGGGCGTGCGCGTGCGGTCGATGGAGGAGGATGCGGATGCAAGGTCTCGAAGTGACGGTCCTGCTCGGGCTCGCGATCCTCGTCGGCACGGCGTTGGCGCCGAAGCTGCGGATCGCGACGCCGCTCCTCCTCGTGATCCTCGGTCTCCTGCTCGGCTTCGTGCCGCAGCTGCGCGAGATCCAGCTGCCGCCGGAGACGGTGCTGCTGCTGTTCCTGCCGGTGATGCTGTTCTGGGAGAGCCTGTCGACATCGCTCCGCGCGATCCGGCGGTCCTTGCGCTACATCATCCCGATGAGCACCCTGCTCGTCGTGGCATCCGCCCTCGCCGTCGCGTGGGTCGCGACGCTCTTCGGGATGCCGTGGACCACCGGCCTGCTGCTGGGCGCCGCCGTCGCACCGCCGGATGCCACGGCGGTCGCCGCGCTCGGACGCCTGCTGCCGCAGCGGATGTTCATGAAGCTCAAGGCGGAGAGCCTCAGCAACGACGGCACGGCGCTCGTCGTCTATGCGATCGCCCTGTCGCTCGCGCTGGGAGAGAACGTCACGGGCTGGACGGTGACGATGACCGTCCTCGTCTCCTATCTCGGAGGCGCGGCGGCGGGCATCCTCACCGCGGCGCTCGCGTACGCGGGGCTCCGGCGCACGCGGTCGGCGATCGTCATCAACACCACCCTCGCGCTCGTCCCCTTCGTCGCGTTCCTCCTTGCGGAGATGATCCACGCCTCGGGCGTCCTCGCGGTCGTCACGGCGGGCCTCATCATCGCGTGGTCGCTGTCGCGGATCACGACGGCGACCTCCCGTCGTCAGGCCGTCGCCGCGTGGCCGTTCGGGGTCTACCTCCTCAACGGCGCGCTGTTCGTCCTCATCGGACTCGAGGTGCAGTTCGTCGTGCACGACATCGAGCCGCGGATGATCGGACGTCTTCTGCTGATCACCGTCGCCGCGTGGCTCACCCTCCTCGCCGTGCGCTACGTGTTCCAGGCGATCAACGTCCTGTTCACACGACCGCGTCGCTCGCGCCGCCGGGCCGGCTCCGGCGACGCGAGCACCGCGTCGGGC
>NZ_JAFLHG010000006.1 GCF_018717645.1 Microbacterium flavum | reverse complement strand
GCGCGACGCCGCGCCGCCGGCGCCGGCGCCTCCCGAGCCGACGACATCGCCGGCGGCATCCGCGCCGTGGCTCGCGCGGTACGCCGCGCGAGCGGATCCCTCGCGCGGCTGCTCCGGCTCGGCGCCCCCGGGTCGGCGCCGCCGAACGGTCTCGCTCACCAGATCGTGACGCGCTGATCGGCGTCGAGCCAGAGGGCGTCACCGCCCGCGACATCGAACGCGCGGTAGAACTCATCGACGTTGCGCACGATCTGGTTGCAGCGGAACTCGTTCGGCGAGTGCGGGTCGATCGTCAGCAGGCGGATCGTCTCGGCATCCCGGCCCTTCTGCTGCCAGATCTGCGCCCAGCTCAGCAGCAGGCGCTGGATGCCGGTGAACCCGTCGATCTCCGGCCCATCCGACCCCTCGACAGGCTCGGGGGCCGTCGCGTCACCGGTCCCTGAGCTCGTCGAAGGGTCAGCGGCGAGGTGCAGCCGGTAGGCCTTCAGCGCGATCCCGAGACCACCGAGGTCGCCGATGTTCTCCCCGATCGTGAGCGCCCCGTTGACGTGATGGTCCTCGGAGAGCCCCTGCGGCACGAGCGCGTCGTACTGCGCGATGAGCGCCTTGGTCCGCTCTTCGAACGCGGAGCGGTCCTCGTCGGTCCACCAGTCGTTGAGCGCGCCGGTGCCGTCGAACGCCGATCCCTGATCGTCGAACCCGTGGCCGATCTCGTGCCCGATGACGGCACCGATCCCGCCGTAGTTCGCGGCGGCGTCCCGCTCAAGGTCGAAGAACGGGTACTGCAGGATCGCTGCGGGGAAGACGATCTCGTTCATCAGCGGGTTGTAGTACGCGTTGACCGTCTGCGGGGTCATGTACCACTCGTCGCGGTCGATGGGCGCGCCGAGCTTCGCGAGCTGCCGGTCGTGCTCCCACGCGTTCGTGCGCAGCACGTTGCCGATGAGGTCGGCGGGGTCGACCTCGAGGGCCGCGTAGTCCTTCCACTTCACCGGGAAGCCGACCTTCGGCGTGAAGGCGGCGAGCTTCTCCAGCGCGCGTTCGCGCGTGGCGGGGGTCATCCACTCGAGCGCCGAGATCGACTGCCGGTACGCCTCGATGAGATTGGCGACCAGTTCGTCCATCTCCTCCTTCGCCGCCGGCGGGAAGTGACGCTCGACGTACACCTTGCCGACGGCCTCGCCCATCGCGGCCTCGACGAAGCTGACACCGCGCTTCCAGCGCTCGCGGTTGACCGGGACGCCGGTGAGCTCGGTGCCGTAGAACGCGAAGTTCGCGTCGACGAAGTCGCTCGAGAGGAAGGCCGCCGACGCCCGGATCACGTGCAGCCGCAGCCACGCCTTCCAGTCCTCGAGGCGGTCCTCCGTGAGGAGGGACCCGAGCCCCGTGAGCGCACTCGGCTCGTTGACGTTGATCTCGGCGAACCCGTCCTGGAAGCCCGGGGCCACGGCATCCAGCCACGGATCGAGGTCGGCGCCGACGAGCTCCCGCACGTCGGCCCAGGTCATCAGGTTGTACGTCGCGACGGCGTCCCGGGTGCGGACGTTGTCCCAGTGGTGGCCGGCGATCTCGGTCTCGATCGCGAGGACGCGGTCGGCCTGGGCAGCGGCGTCCGGCACGCCGGCGAGCCCGAGCATGGTCGCCACGTACTCCCGGAACGCCGTGCGCGTTGAGGTGAAGTTCTCGAGGCGGTAGTAGCTCTCGTCGGGGAGCGAGAGACCCGACTGCGTGAAGAAGACGACGTAGCGCTGCGGGTTGCCGGGGTCGGGCTCGATGTAGACGCCGATGAGGCCGCCGACGCCCTCGCGCTCGAGTTCGCCGACCGTCCGCAGCAGGGACGGGATGGAGTCGATCTCATCGACGCGGGCGAGCTGACCCACGAGCGGCGACGCGCCGAGGCTCTCGATGCGCTCGGTGTCCATGAAGCTCGTGAACAGGTCGCCGATCTTGCGCGTCTCGGTGCCGGGCTCGGCTGAGGTCGACTCCTCGATGATGGCGCGGACGTCCTTCTCCGCCTGCTCGGCGATGAGGTGGAAGGACCCCCAGCGCGCCTTGTCCTCGGGGATCTCGGTGCGCTCGAGCCAGGCCCCGTTGACGTGACGGAACAGGTCGTCCTGCGGTCGGATGTCGGCGCTCAGCTCGGACAGCTCGATACCCGAGCGGGGGGTGTTCTCGGTCATTCCTCTACAGTAATCCGCGCTCCCGACAGCGCGAATCCGCGGGCCGAGTGTGGGGGCTTTCTCATCGAATCCATGGGGTGCCGCCCGGCGCGCTCACTGCGGGACGTCGAGCGTCGTGCAGGTCGGCGCACCCGCCGTGTACGTCCCGTCGAAGCGGTCGTGGGTCCACGCGATCGCGTCCGCGACCATCGGGGAGTAGGTCTCCATGACCTGCGCGTGCTCGTACCCCGCATATCGGCGGTAATCGACCCGCTGGCCCGTGGCGCACATGCTCTCGACGAAGGCGTCCTGCATCGCCGGCAGCACGATCGAGTCGTTGCCGCCCTGTCCGATGAACACCGGCGGGCCGATCTGCAGGGGGGCGATGCTCTCCCGCAGCCGCTCACCGAGCGCGCCGGAGGAGGGGTCGGCCGCGAAGAGCTCGGGGTCCAGGCTCGTGCCGAGCACCGCGGCGACCGACAGCGCCATCGACGGATCGGTGAGGCACCGCTGCGACATCGCGCGGAGCACGGGCTGGAGGCCGGGGCGGATGTAGCGCTCGTAGGTGATCTCCGGATACGTCTCCGAGTACGCGGCGAACGCATAGGAGGCGAAGATCAGGCCGCCGGTGACCTCCGACACGTGGCCGACGAGCGCGGGCGGATCGTCGGCGGGCGCGAAGGCGGCGACGCCGCGGATCCACACGTCCGGTGCGTACTCGCGAGCGACTCCGCCGGCCCACAGCGCCGCGCCGCCGCCCTGCGAGTGCCCCCAGACGACGGTCGCAGGGCTCAGGTTCGCCTCGTCCAGCTGCCGAGCGGCGCGGACGGCGTCGAGGGATGCCGTGGCGCTCGCCTCGCCGAACAGGTAGGGATGCACGCCCGCGGTGCCGAGACCGATGTAGTCGGGCGCGACGATCGCCCACCCCTCCTTGATGACCTTCTTCACGACGTAGAGCCCACCCGCCCAGAACGGACGCTGCTGCAGGCTCGGGGCGCAGTGCTGCGCGAACCCGGTGGTCGAATGGTTCCAGTCGATGACGGGCCAGGGGCGGGCGCGCTCGATCATGCTCGCATCGGCATCCTCACCGGCCGCGTCCCCGCCCGCGGCGTTGCGGGGGGACTCCGGAGACGGGGCGAGGGGGACGACCACGAGCCCGCTCGCGACCCGGATCCGCCCGTCGACGCCGGTCGTCGTGTAGAGGATGCGCCACGCCTCGGCGCCCTTCGGCACCTCGCGCGTGAACGGCTCGTAGCGGATGAGCTGCCCCGGCTGTTCGGGGATCGAGCGGGGGGCCGCGTAGAACTCGTCGACGACGGTGGATCCCTCGCGCAGCGGCGCGGTCGCGACCGCGAACGCCGCGGCCGCCGCGACGGAGACGATCGCGACGACGGCCCGCCCCCAGCGTCGCTTCGGCGGCGGCGTGCGCCCGTCGTTCGCGGCGTCGATCCTCTCGTCCCGGCGGCGCCGCAGCGCGAGCCACAGGTCGGAGATGCCCCGCATGATGAGCATCGCGCCGAACACCACCGCGACCACGAGGAGCGTGATGTCGGGCCAGCCGAGCGCCAGGATGCCGAAGATGAGGCCGGTCACTCCGAACGCGGCATCCGCGATGCGCGCGTCCCAGCCGCGGCCCCTGGCGAAGGCTCCGATGATGCCCGCTGCGCCCGCCGACAGCAGCAGGATGCCGGTGACGATCGCCATCGCGCGCACCGTGAGCCCCGGCCAGGCGAGGACGAAGACGCCGACGAGGATCCACACCGCCGCCAGCGCACCGCGCCACCGGCGCTCACCCTCGTCGACGCGCCCGGTCGCCTCGAGGATGCCGGTGAGCACCATGCCGCCGCCGAGGAGGAAGGCGAGCAGGTCGAGCGCCGTGGTCGGGCGGAGGACGATGACCCCGCCGAGGATGATCGACACGATCGAGAGCACGATCCGCACCCAGGCGGGGAGGCGCTCCACGAGCCTCACCAGGGTGAGGCGTCTCGTCCAGCTCTCGCGCGCCATCCGTCAAGGCTACGAGAGGGATCGCGGCGCGCCGACCAGCCTCGGACCGGGGGTATCCTCCGGCGCGGCGCGTGCGCGCCCATCCGGTGGCCTCGTGGGGCGGCGTGTCCGCACCTCACCGTAGGCTCGTGATCATGGCGACCGCGACCCTCAACCGGGAGATCCTGCGCCTCGCCGTCCCCGCGCTCGGCGCGCTCGTCGCCGAGCCGCTCTTCCTCATCGTCGACGCCGCCCTCATCGGGCATCTGGGCGTCGTCCCGCTCGCGGGGCTCGGCATCGCCTCGGCGGTGCTGCAGACCATCGTCGGCCTCATGGTGTTCCTCGCCTACTCCACGACCCCGGCCGTCGCGCGGCGCTTCGGCGCGGGCGAGCACACCGGCGCGGTCCGCGCGGGGATCGACGGCCTGTGGCTCGCCCTCGGCCTCGGCGCCGTGCTCGCGGTGGTCGGCTCGGCGCTCACCCCCTGGCTCACCGGCCTGTTCGGGGCGGCGCCCGAGGTGACCGCGCAGGCGGTCACCTACCTCCAGCTGTCGATGTGGGGGCTGCCGGCCATGCTCATCGTCTTCGCGGCGACCGGCCTCCTGCGCGGGATGCAGGACACCGTCACACCGCTGTGGATCGCCGGGATCGGCTTCGCTCTCAACGCGCTCCTCAACGGGCTGTTCATCTACGGTCTCGGGTGGGGCATCGCGGGGTCCGCAGCCGGGACCGTCGTCGCGCAGTGGGCCATGGTCGGCGCGTACGCCATCGTCATCGGACGCCTCGCCCGCAAGCACTCGGCATCCCTCCGCCCGGAACGCGCCGGGCTGCGCGGCTCGGCGCGGTCGGGGGGATGGCTGTTCCTGCGCACGGTGTCGCTGCGTGCGGCCCTGCTGCTCACGGTCTTCGTCGCGACCGGGCTCGGCACGGACGAGCTCGCCGGCTGGCAGGTCGCGTTCACGATCTTCTCGACCGCGGCGTTCGCGCTGGATGCGCTCGCGATCGCGGCGCAGGCGCTCATCGGGCGGGGGCTCGGGGCGCAGGACGAGCCGTTCGTCCGCCGGGTCCTCGGTCGCACGGTGGCGTGGGGAGCGTGGTTCGGCGTCGTGGTGGGGGCGCTCATCGCGGCCCTGTCGGGCGTGATCGGGGTCGTCTTCACGGGCTCCCGCGATCTCGCGGACCTCATCCAGCCGGCGCTCCTCGTCCTCGCGGTCGCACAGCCGGTCTGCGGCATCGTGTTCGTGCTCGACGGAGTGCTGATGGGAGCGGGGGATGTCCGCTACCTCGCCGTCGCTGGCGCGCTGAACCTCGTGCCGTACGCGCCCGCGCTCCTCGTCGTCGCGGTGCTGCACCCGACCGGGTCCGCGGGACTCGCCTGGCTCGCGGCGTGCTTCTTCGGGGTGTTCATGCTCGCCCGGCTGGGAACGCTGGGCTGGCGGATCCGCCGCCCGGAGTGGATCACCGCCGGGGCGTGACGGGCGGATGCCACCGCCGCGAGCCCCTCGTCTCTCGGGGGCTCACGGCAGCGGCGCACGACTTACGCGTCGCGCGTGCGCAGCACCGTCCACGCGGCCAGCAGGCCGCCGACGCTCCATCCTGCGAGCGCGAGCGCGGCCGGGAGCGCCGCGGGGGCATCGGGGCCCGATGACGTCGAGGCGAAGATCAGCTGGTTCGCCGCGGTCATCGGCAGGTAGTCGCCGGCGGTGACGATCCACTGCCAGCCGGGACCGGCCATCACGAAGAAGCTCGCGACGATCGGCAGCACGAACAGCACGCCGACGGTCACCGCGATCGCTCCGGCGCCCGAACGCAGCAGGAAGCCGAAGGACAGCCCGATGAGGGCGAAGACCGCCATCGAGGCGGAGGCCGCGAGCAGAGGCAGCCAGGTGCCGCGGGGCGAGCCCCAGTCGAACGACTGCTCCGCCGTCAGCAGGGGCGTGATCGCCAGCGCGGCGGCGAGGAAGATCACGAACGAGGCGATGAACATCGCCCCGGCGACGACGACGGCCTTCGCGAGCAGCGCCATGCCCCGGACGGGCACGGCCGCGAGCGTCGAGCGGATCATGCCGGTGCCGTACTCGCCGGTGATCGCGATCGCGCCGAGGATGCCCGCGAGCAGCATCGTGAACTGCACGGGCGAGGTGACCGCGGTGATCGCGGAGAAGCCGGCAGGACCTCCCGATCCGGCGATGGCCCCGGTGATCAGGAGAGCGATGCCGATCGTGAGCACGGCCGTGATCGCGATCGACCACCACGTCGATCGGAGCGTCGTGAACTTGATCCACTCCGATCGCACGACGCGGGGGAAGGTCAGGCGGTACGCGTCTGCGGCGCTCGATCCAGCGGCGGGGGCGACGGCGCCGGGTGAGGCGAGGGTGGGGGTGCTCATGCGATCTCCTTCGTCTTGTACTCGACCGACTCGCCGGTGAGCGCGAGGTAGGCCTCCTCGAGCGAACCCGTCGTAGGGGTCAGTTCGTGCAGCGGGATGCCGTGTGCCGCCGCGACGTCGCCGATGCGGTCGGCGGGCAGGCCGGCGACGTCGAGCAGGCCCGCTCCCGCGCTCGTCACCGTGACGCCGTCCCCCGCGATGCGATCAGCGAGCTCGGCCGCGCGCGGACTGCGCACGCGCACCTGCGAGGTCGTCCACGAGCGGACGAGCTCCGACAGCGGCGCGTCGGCGAGCACCTTCCCGCGCCCCAGCACGATGACCTGGTCGGCGGTCTGCGACATCTCGCTCATGAGGTGGCTCGACAGCAGGACGGTGCGGCCCTCGGCCGCGAGGTAGCGAACGAACTGACGCACCCAGCGCACGCCCTCGGGGTCGAGGCCGTTCACCGGCTCATCGAGGATGAGGGTGTGCGGGTCGCCCAGCAGCGCGGACGCGATCCCGAGCCGCTGGCCCATTCCGAGGGAGAACTTGCCCGCGCGCTTGCCTGCGACCGACGTGAGGCCGGTGAGCTCGATCACCTCGTCGACGCGGCGCGCGGGGATGCCGTGCGTCGCTGCCATGGCGCGCAGGTGGCTGCGGGCGCTCCGCCCGGTGTGCACGGCCTTGGCATCCAGCAGCACCCCGACTTCGCGAAGGGGAGCTTTCAGGTGCCGGTAATCGGTGCCGCCGACGGTCGTGTGCCCCGACGTGGGGCGGTCGAGGCCGACGATCATCCGCATGGTCGTCGACTTGCCCGCGCCGTTCGGCCCCAGGAAGCCCGTGACCTGACCCGGTCGGACGGTGAAGGAGACGTCGTCGACGGCCGTCTTCGCGCCGTAGCGCTTGGTGAGGTTCTCGGCTGTGATCATGCTTCGACGTTACGCACCCGAGTGGCGGCGGCGCATCCGCCGCACGGGCGATCTCGACCGGCCGGCGTGGTACTTCGGGATGACATCCGGGCGCGCCGGTCAGGCCCAGCGGCGGCACCACTCGTACATGACCACGGCGGCGGCGGCGCTCGCGTTGATCGAGCGGGTCGAGCCGTACTGCGTGATCTCGACGACGGCGGATGCCGCGGCCACCGCGTCGGGCGACAGCCCCGGACCCTCCTGACCGAACAGCAGCACGCAGCGCTCCGGCAGGTCGGCGCGGTCGACGGGCACCGAGCCCGGGACGTTGTCGACCGCGATCACGGGGATGCCGGCATCGTGCGCCCACGCGGCGAAGTCGGCCACGTCCTCGTGATGGCGGACGTGCTGATACCGGTCGGTGACCATCGCGCCGCGACGATTCCAGCGACGGCGTCCGATGATGTGCACCTCGGCGGCGCCGAACGCGTTCGCGCTGCGGACGATCGAGCCGATGTTCATGTCGTGCTGCCAGTTCTCGATCGCCACATGGAACGGGTGCCGGTGCTCGTCGAGGTCGGCGACGATGGCGTCCATCGTCCAGTACCGGTAGCGGTCGATCACATTTCGCCGGTCGCCGTCCGCCAGCAGGTCCCGGTCGTACCGCGCATCGTCGGGCCAGGAATCCTGGCTGCCCGGCCACGGCCCGACCCCCACCGCCAGCTCGGGTTCGGCGGGCTCGGCGGGCTCGGCGGGCTCGGACGGGTGCATCGCACCAGGCTAGCCGCCGCCGAAACTCCTCCGATCCGCGCCTCGGCCCGCCACCGACCGCCGTATCCCCCGGAATCCCGCGGCGTCCCCGTCCTCCCCCACCGGATCACCGGAGCCCGGAACCCAGGAGATTTTTCGGTGCGCCGAAAAATGCGCTGGTACAGTTTTCGGCATGCCGAAAACTGTGATGTCGGACCCGGAGCGGGCGACCCCCGATGCCGGCGCCGGCGCCGGCGCCGGTCGTACCCGGGTCGGCGCCCGCGCCGCAGACGGCCGCCGGCCTCGGGCCGCGTGGCTGCTGGGGCCCGCCCTGGTCGCCGGGGTCGCGTACCTCGACCCGGGCAACGTCGCCAGCAACATGACCGCCGGCGCGCGGTTCGGCTATCTCCTGGTGTGGGTCGTCGTTCTCGGCAACGTCATGGCGTGGCTGATCCAGTACCTCTCGGCAAAGCTCGGCGTCGTCACGGGACGCAGCCTCGCCGAGACCCTCGGCGCCCGTTTCCGCACGACGACCGGGAGGCGCGCGTACTGGCTGCAGGCCGAACTGGTCGCCATGGCGACCGACATCGCGGAGGTGATCGGCGGCGCCGTCGCCCTGTGGCTCCTGTTCGGCATCCCGCTCCCGCTCGGCGGGCTCCTCACCGGCGCGGTGTCGATCGCGCTCCTCCTCGTGCAGCAGCGACGCGGAGCCCGCGCGTTCGAGTTCGTCGTGATCGCCCTTCTCGCGATCATCGCGCTCGGCTTCCTCGCGGGGGTCTTCATCGCCCCGCCGGATGCCGGGGCCATCGCCGGGGGCCTCCTCCCCCGGTTCGAGGGCGCCGACTCGGTGCTCCTGGCCGCGTCGATCCTCGGCGCGACGATCATGCCGCACGCGATCTACGCCCACTCCGCGCTCGCGCGCGACCGGTTCGCCTCCGACGCCGCCCACCTCTCTGCACGCCCCGCGGAGCGCGCCGCCGGCATCCACCGCCTCCTCCGCGCCACGCGCTGGGACGTCAGCATCGCGCTCATCATCGCCGGGACCGTCAACCTGGCGATCCTGCTGCTCGCGGCGGCGAACCTCGACCAGGTCGCCGGCACCGACACCCTCGAGGGGGCCTATGCCGCCCTGCGCGACGGTCTCGGCGCCACCGTCGCGACCCTCTTCGCGGTGGGGCTCCTCGCGAGCGGGCTCGCGAGCACCGCCGTGGGAGCCTACGCCGGCGCCGAGATCATGCACGGGCTCCTGCGCGTGCGCGTGCCGCTCCTCGCGCGGCGACTCGTGACGCTCGTCCCCGCGATCGCACTCCTGGCGGTGGGCGTCGACCCGACCGCGGCGCTGGTGCTGAGCCAGGTGGTGCTGAGCTTCGGCATCCCGTTCGCCCTGATCCCGCTCGTGTGGCTGACGGCGCGCACCGACGTCCTCGGCGCGCATCGCAACCGCTGGTGGACGACGGCGGCGGGCGTTCTCGCGGCGGTCTTCCTGGTGGCGCTGAACGGCCTGCTCCTGTGGCTCGTCCTCAGCGGCGGTTAGCCTGGGAACGTGCCCGCCGCCCCGCCGTCGACCGCGATCGACGACTACCTGAAGACGATCTACCACCACACCGAGTGGCAGTCCGACCCGGTGACCCCGTCGCAGCTGGCGGCGACGCTGGGCCTGGCCCCTTCCACGGTCACCGAGATGGTGCAGAAGCTCGCCGCGGCGGGGTTCGTCACTCACCGCCCGTACGGCCCCGTGTCGCTGACGGATGCGGGGCGTGTGCGTGCGGCATCCATCATCCGCCGCCACCGCCTCATCGAGACCTGGCTGGTGCGCGAGTTCGGCTACGCGTGGGACGAGGTGCACGACGAGGCAGAGGTGCTCGAGCACGCGATCAGCGACCGTCTGCTGGAGGGGATCTCCGCCCGGCTCGGCCACCCCACGCGCGATCCGCACGGCGACCCGATCCCGGATGCCGCGGGCGCGGTCGAGCGCGATCCGTTCGTGCTCCTCGTGGCCGCGCCTCTCGGACACACCGGGCGGGTGCTGCGGGTGAGCGACCGCGATCCCGGGCTTCTCCGCGCGCTCGAGGGCGTGGGCATCGATGTCGGACACACCGTGACGGTCCTGGAGGGCGGCGCCGTGCGCGTCGATGACGGCGCGTCGATCCCGCTGCCGGATGCCGCGGCCTCGGCCGTGTGGCTCACGATCTGAGGCATCCCCCGCCGACGGGATGACCTCGACGGCTCGGGCGGTCGATGCGCGGAACGTCGCAGCTCAGAAAAAGGCGAGACCCGCGAGGTAGCTGACGAGCATCGTGCCGATGCCCACGACGAGACTCCGGACGAGCACGCGCCGCATGTCGAGGTGAGCAGCGCGCGCGGCGATGAACGACGTCAGGATCAGTGAGACGACGACCGCGGCGAAGATGAGGGTGTTCTCGGTCTGGACGGGGACGAGCCACGTGATGAGGAGCGGGACGAACGCCCCCAGCATGTACGCGAGGGCGCTCGAGATCCCTGACCAGACCGGGGCGGCCGCGGCCATGAGCTCGTCGATGCCGTATTCCGCCTCGAGCTGAGCCGCGACGGGATCGTGCGCGGTGAGCTCCTCGGCCACTTTCCGCGCCGTCTCCGGCGTGAGACCCTTCGCGCGCCAGTGCGCCGCGAGGTCCTCGATCTCGCCCTGCAGGTCGGCGGCGAGCTCCGCGCTCTCCTCGCGCGCTGCGCGCTGCTCTGCCTCGCGTTCGGCGGCGACCTCCGCCCACTCGGCACCGCCCGCGGACAGGCCGCCGGCGATGGTCGCCGCGGTCGCCGCGAACAGCAGGAGGCGGTCGCTCGCGCCGGCGCCGGCGAAACCCTGGAGGAGACCCGCGGTCGCGATGATGCCGTCGTTGGCGTTCACGACCCAGCCGCGGAAGCTCGCGGCATCCGACACCGCCGCCCGCAGCCGCTGCCAGGGGGTGCGTCCGCCCGGCGCGATGTCGATCATCGCCGACGGCGCTTCCGGCTGGCCTTGAGGTAGGGCCACTCGATCCCCGTCGCGTGCTCGCAGTAGTTCCAGAGGCCGCCCGCGATGTCCTCGTCGCGCGTGATCTTGGCGGGCGACGCGCGTCGCGGCTCCCCGCCGACGACGCGCGACGGCCCCCAGAACGAGCCGCTCTCGGCATCCGGATCCACCAGCGCCCGGACGAGCGGCCACGCGCCGTGCTCCTTGGACTGGGTGATCGGCGCCTGGAGGTTGCCGAAGAAGCGCTGGCGACGCGAGGGCGCGTTGATCCCCGCGATGCCGCGCGTGCGCCCGCCCACGGAGTATCCGGGGTGGGCGACGAGGCTCGCGATCGGCACGTTCGCCGCGCGGAGGCGCCGGTCGGCCTCGAAGCCGAGGGCGGTCGTGGCGACCTTGGACTGCACATACGCGCGCCAGGGCGTGTAGCCGCTCTCGAGCTCGGGGTCGACCGGGTCGTACGGCCACAGCGAGGTCGACATCGACCCGACCCAGACCATGCGGCCGCGCCCCGCGGCGAGGGGCAGGAGGAGCTCGCCGGCGAGGGCGTAGTGGCCGAGGGCGTTGGTCGCGAAGACGAGCTCGTGTCCGTCGGCGGTGGTCGTCCGATGGCGGGGCGGATGGACGACGCCGGCGTTCAGAAGCAGGCCGTGCAGGCCCGCGCGCCCGCGGACGGTCGCGGCCGCCGCGCGCACCGAGCCCAGGTTGCTCGTGTCGAGGAGCAGCGTGTCCACCTCGGCATCCGGAACCTGGCGGATCACGGCGGCCCGCGCCGTGGCGAGGCGTTTCGGGTGGCGTCCGGTCATGAGGACGTGAGCGCCGGCGCCCGCCAACTGCAACGAGGAGAAGAACCCGAGTCCGGCGGTCGATCCCGTGACGAGGTACCGCTTCCCACTGAGGTCGGGGAGCTGCATCGGGTCCCACCGGTCGCGCGCCACGTGTCCGACCCTAGGCGCTTTCGCCCCGCTAGTCTGGTCCCATGCGGACGCGCGCCGATATCGAATGCTGGTTGACGGACATGGACGGCGTGCTCGTCCACGAGAGCAAGCCGATTCCGGGCGCCGCGGAGCTGCTCGCCCAGTGGCGCGACGCGGGGACGCCGTTCCTCGTCCTCACGAACAATCCGTTCTACACGCCGCGGGATCTCAGCGCACGCCTGCGCATCTCGGGGCTCGAGGTGCCCGAGGACCGCATCTGGACGTCGGCGCTCGCGACGGCGGACTTCCTGCGGTCGCAGCACCCCGGCGGCACGGCCTTCGTCATCGGTGAGGCGGGGCTGACGACCGCGCTCCATGAGGCCGGCTACGTCATGACCGAGACGCAGCCCGACTACGTGGTGATCGGCGAGACGCGCAACTACTCGTTCGACCGCATCACCCAGGCGATCCGCTTCATCAACGCCGGCGCGCGGTTCATCATCACCAATCCGGATGCCACGGGCCCCACCCCCGCCGGAATCGTCCCGGCCACCGGGTCGTTCGCGGCGCTCATCACCCACGCGACGGGCAAGGCGCCCTACGTCGTCGGCAAGCCGAACCCGATGATGTTCCGCTCGGCGATGAACCGGATCGGGGCGCACTCGGAGAACACCGGAATGATCGGCGACCGCATGGACACGGACGTCGTCGCCGGCATCGAGGCGGGGCTGCACACGATCCTCGTCCGCACCGGGATCTCGGATGATGCGGAGATCGAGCGCTACCCGTTCCGCCCCGACGAGATCCTCGACTCGGTGGCGGATCTGCTCGACCCGGAGGACGCCGAATCCGAGCTTCCCGACATCACCGTGGGGCTGTGACCGCTGTGGTGACCGCAGGAGAGCAGACCGCCCTGTACGTGACCTCGATCATCATCCTGCTCGGGACTCTGACGGCGTTCGTCGTCCAGTATGTGCGCTCACGGCGGCGCGGTGGCGGCGGACGGGGTCCGGACGCGGGAGCAGGAGACAGCTGATGGCCCTCGTCCTGATCCTCACCGCGCTCGCGCTGCTGATCATCGCGCTGATCCTGTTCATCCAGGGGCGAAAGGATGCCCCGCAGGGCACGCCCCTCCCCAACGGGCGCGGCATCATGCTGCTGACGCTGGCCGGGCTGGTTCTGGCACTGGCCTCCCAACTGCCGATCTTCCGCTGAGGAAGACTGATTTTGACGATCTGAACAGGACTTTCCGTCGCGATCGATGTCGGAACCCCCTGTCAGAATCAGGGTATGGACCTCCTCACGGATCGGCTCGACGACCTGCACATGCGGGCCATCGGGCTGGTGCGCGACGCGGCATCCCAGAGGGCCCTGGAGCGCGCGACGGAGGCGGAGCTCGCCGCGCAGGTGGCCGCGATCGCGGGCTTCGCCCGGCTCGCCGAGGCGCTCGTCGTCGATGCGGTCGGCGAGATGGCGCGGCGCTCCGCGCGGGCGGTGCGCGACGAGCGGATGACGTCGCACTTCGGATGCCGCGACACGGTCGAGCTCGTCCAGTCCCTCACCCGTGTGCGGCCGCAGACGGCCGCGCGGCTGGTGCGGGCATCGACGGCGGTGCGCCCGGCCGTGTCCGACACGTCGGGCGAGGCCCTCGACGCGCCGTTCCCGAGTGTGCGCGAAGCGATGCTCGACGGCACGGTCGGCGTCGACGGCATCCTCGCGATCACCGATTCCCTGCAGGCGACAGCCCCGCGCGTATCGGCGCAGGCACGACGCGCGGCGGCCGACGTCGTCGTGGCCGAGGCGCGGGGCGAGGGGCCGGATGCCGCGCCGCCCGCGTGCGCCGCCCTGCTGAGAATCCACGCGCAGACGTGGGCGCTCGCCCTCGATCAGGACGGTGCCGAGCCGCGGGAGCGCGTCGCCGAGCGCAAGCGCGCGGTGGTGATGGGCGTCGCCTCGCCCGTCGGCGTGCCGATCCGGGGTGTGCTGCTCCCCGAGGTGGCGGCGCAGCTGCAGACGATCTTCGATGCGCAGCTGTCGCCGAAGGTCGCCTTCGACGACCCCTCGGCGGATGCCGAGGGGCCATTGCCCGCGCGCGACGATCGCACCCGGGCGCAGCGGCAGCACGATGCACTCGCGGCGGCGCTGCGCGTCGCGGCATCCTCGGGCCTCCTGCCGACGATCGGCGGGGCCGCGCCGACGCTCGTCGTGTCGGTCGATGCTGACGACCTCGCGCGCGGCGCGGGGTACGCGCACGTACAGGGGTGCGATCAGCCCGTGAGTGTGACGGTCGCCCGTCACATTGCGTGCGGCGGCGTGGTGCAGCGGGTCACGTTGCGGGCAGGACGGATCGTCGGCATCGGTACCGAGGAGCGGGTGTTCAACCGTCATCAGCGGCGCGCGATCGCGCTGCGCGACGGCGGATGCGTGATCCCGGGGTGCGGGACGCCCGCCGGTTGGTGCGAGATCCACCATGTGACCGAGCACGCGGCGGGCGGGCCGACACACACCGACAACGGCGTATTGCTGTGCTGGTACCACCATCGGTTCCTCGAGCGGATCGGGTGGCGCATCCGGATGAACCGCGGCATCCCCGAAGTGCTGCCTCCGCCGTGGCACGACGCCCGCCGCGAGTGGCGCGCGGTGACCACGTCACCCACGCGACTGCGAAAGCGGGTCGAAAAGCGCATTTTGACGACGTGAGTCGGCCCGGGGAGGCTGACCCGCCTCGAGTGGGCGCAGCGGACTGGTCACCGTGACCATCGCCCGGGTCGCGTCATCAGCTTCCGCTGAGGCCGGGCGGGTCGTAGCCTCTCCCCATGGCCACCTCCCTCCTGCCCTACCTGCAGTTCGACGGCGATGCCCGCGCCGCGATGACCTTCTATCAGGCGGTGTTCGGCGGTGACCTGACGATCTCGACCTTCGCCGAGTTCGGGGTCCCGAACGATGATCCCGACGGGGTGATGCACTCCGAGCTGAAGGGCCCGGGATTCTCGGTCATGGGCAGCGACGCCTTCGCCGGAAACGCGGGGACCTGGGGTGAGAACCGCCTCTACGCCGCGGTGATGACCGACGACGTCGCATCGGCCCAGAAATGGTTCGACGCGTTCGCGGCGGTCGGCGCCGTGACGCAGCCGATGGAGGCGCAGGTGTGGGGCGATCAGTACGGCGAGGTGATCGATCAGTTCGGCATCCACTGGATGTTCAACGTCTCGGGCGCCGGCGCATCCTCGGCCTGACGGCCCGGCCCCGCGGTCTACTGCGCGGCGAGACCGAGGTCGTCGAGGTCGATGATCGAGCGCCATTCGAACCCGGCGGCCTCGACGGCGGCCTGGGCGCCGGTCTTGCGATCGACGACGGTGACGACGGCGACGACCTCGGCCCCGGCATCCCGGACCACCTCCGCCGCCTTCAGGGGCGAGCCGCCCGTCGTCGAGGTGTCCTCGACGATCACGACCCGCATGCCCGCGACCTCGGCACCCTCGATCTGCCGGCCGCGACCGTGGTCTTTCGGCTCCTTGCGCACCACGAAGGCGTTGACAGGAGTGCCCGCAGCGACCGACGCGTGCATCACGGCGTTCGCGATCGGGTCGGCTCCGAGGGTCAGCCCGCCGACGGCGTCCACGTCGAGGTCGCGTACCGCGTCGAGGACGAGCCGGCCGATGGCGGGCGCGGCGCGGTGATCGAGCGTGAGCTTGCGCATGTCGACGTAGTAGGTGGCCTTCTTGCCGCTGGACAGCGTGAAGTCGCCGTGGAACACGGCCTCGGCGGCGATGAGGTCGATGAGGGCGCGGCGCTCGGCCTCGAGCTCGGGAGAGGATGCGGCGGTCATGACCCCGAGTCTACGGAGCCAAGAACCGGGATTTTTTCCGCGACATCTCCTCCCGTGGCATCCGCAGCGCGCTCTAGAGTCGGGAACGTCACCCGGCGCGGTGCCCGGGTGCGCCCGGATGCTCCGCCCGACCGGATCAAAGGAGCACCATGGCCCGCATCGGCATCGTCCGCGAGCGCCCGGGGGAGAATCGCGTTGCGGCCTCCCCGACCACCGTCGCGAAGATCATCGCCCTCGGGTACGACGTCGCCGTCGAGACCGGCGCGGGCGGACTCTCCTCTTTCCCCGACGACGCGTATCACGCGGCCGGTGCCGAGATCGTCGACACCACGGAGGCGTGGTCCACCGATGTGGTCGTGAAGATCGCCGCGCCGACGGATGCCGAGCTCGCCCGCCTCCGCGACGGCCAGACCCTCATCGGCCTGCTCGCGCCGGCCCTTCGTCCCGAGCTCCTCGCGGCCCTCGCGGAGCGCGGGGTGACCGCGCTCGCGATGGATGCCGTCCCGCGCATCTCCCGCGCGCAGTCGATGGACGTGCTCAGCTCCATGGCCAACATCGCGGGATACCGCGCCGTCGTCGAAGCCGCGAACGAATTCGGCCGGTTCTTCACCGGACAGGTCACCGCAGCCGGCAAGGTCCCGCCTGCCAAGGTGCTCGTCGCGGGCGCGGGCGTCGCAGGGCTCGCCGCGATCGGCGCGGCATCCAGCCTCGGCGCGATCGTCCGCGCGACCGACCCCCGGCCCGAAGTGGCCGACCAGGTGAAGTCGATCGGCGGCACTTACCTCGAGGTGGTCGTCCCCGACGAGGAGAAGCAGGTCTCGGCCGACGGGTACGCGAAAGCGACGAGCGCCGCCTACGACGCGGCCGCCGCACGGCTGTACTCCGACCAGGCGGCCGACGTCGACATCGTCATCACGACAGCCCTCATCCCGGGCCGCCCCGCGCCGCGCCTGATCACCGGGGCCGATGTCGCCGGGATGAGACCGGGCAGCGTCATCGTCGACATGGCCGCCGCCAGCGGCGGCAACGTCGAGGGTTCGGTCGCCGGCGAGCGCGTCGTCACGTCGAACGGCGTCACGATCCTCGGCTACACCGATCTCGCCGGGCGGCTGCCTCAGCAGGCCTCTCAGCTGTACGGCACGAACGTCCTCAACCTCCTGGCGCTGCTCACCCCGGCCAAGGACGGGACCCTCACCCTCGATGAGAACGACGTCGTGCAGCGCGGTGTGACGGTGACGCGCGGCGGCGGCGTCACGTGGCCACCGCCGCCCGTGCAGGTGTCGGCAGCTTCGAAGCCGGTCGCCGGCGCGGATGCCGGGGCTCCCCCCGCCGCGAAGCGAGCCCTCACGCGCGGCGCGAAGAGCGCGCTCATCACGGTGGGGATCGCGGCGCTGTTCCTCCTGTGCGCCGTCGCACCCGCGCCGCTGCCCCAGCACTTCCTCGTGCTGACCCTCTCGGTCGTGATCGGGTTCTACGTCATCGGCAAGGTCGCCCACGCCCTGCACACCCCGCTCATGAGCATCACGAACGCGATCAGCGGCATCATCGTCGTCGGCGCGATGAGTCAGATCGTCGTGCCGGACCCGCTCGTGCAGGTGCTCGCGGCGATCGCGGTGCTCCTGGCGTCCATCAACATCGTCGGCGGCTTCGCGGTGACGCGCCGCATGCTCGCCATGTTCCAGAAGGGCGCCCAGAAGTGAACACCGACGCGTACTTCGGAGATCTCGGCGGGCTGGCCCTCGCGCAGTCCATCGCCACCGCGGCATACATCGTCGCGGCTCTGCTGTTCATCCTCGCTCTCGCGGGTCTCAGCAAGCAGGAGTCCGCGCGCCGCGGCATCGTCTACGGCATCGCGGGCATGATGATCGCCCTCATCGCGACCGTCATCCTGGTCGTCGCCGAGGGCTCACTCACGGGTGGCGCGACGCTCGGCATCGTTCTCCTCGTCGGCGCCGTGGTGATCGGCGGCGCCATCGGCCTCTGGCGCGCCCGCGTCGTCGAGATGACGGGCATGCCCGAGCTCATCGCACTGCTGCATTCGTTCGTCGGCCTCGCGGCCGTGCTCGTCGGGTGGAACGGCGCGCTCTACGCCGAGGGGATCGCCCCCGAGCTGGTGGGCATCCACCACGCCGAGGTGTTCATCGGGGTCTTCATCGGCGCGGTGACCTTCACCGGCTCGATCGTCGCGTTCCTCAAGCTCTCGGCGCGGATGTCGTCCACGCCGCTGATGCTCCCCGGCAAGAATGCGATCAACATCGGCGCGCTCGGCCTGTTCATCGTCCTCACCGTCTGGTACGTCCTCACCCCGTCGATCTGGCTGCTCGTGGCGGTGACCGCGCTCGCGCTCGCGCTCGGGTGGCACCTGGTGGCATCCATCGGCGGCGGCGACATGCCCGTCGTGGTCTCGATGCTCAACAGCTACTCGGGATGGGCGGCGGCGGCGGCCGGATTCCTCCTGAACAACGATCTGCTCATCGTGACGGGGGCCCTCGTCGGCTCGTCGGGCGCGTACCTCTCGTACATCATGTGCAAGGCGATGAACCGGTCGTTCCTGTCCGTCATCGCTGGAGGCTTCGGCATCGCCCCGCCGCGCGGCGATGCCGAGGAGGAGGGCGAGGCGCACGAGACGGATGCCGGCTCGGTCGCCGATCTTCTCCGGGATGCCTCCTCCGTGATCATCACCCCCGGGTACGGGATGGCGGTCGCGCAGGCGCAGTACCCCGTCGCGGACCTGACGAGCAGGCTGCGCGAGCGCGGCGTGGAGGTGCGCTTCGGCATCCACCCCGTCGCCGGGCGCCTGCCCGGACACATGAACGTGCTGCTCGCCGAGGCGAAGGTGCCGTACGACATCGTGCTCGAGCTCGACGAGATCAACGATGACTTCGCGGGCACCGACGTCGTCCTCGTCATCGGCGCGAACGACACCGTCAACCCCGCCGCCGCAGAGGATCCGGGATCGCCCATCGCCGGGATGCCCGTGCTGCATGTGTGGGACGCACGCAACGTCGTCGTGTTCAAGCGGTCGATGGCCTCCGGCTACGCGGGCGTGCAGAACCCGCTCTTCTTCCGCGACAACACGCAGATGCTCTTCGGCGATGCCAAGCAGCGCGTCGAGGACATCATCTCGGCGCTCTGATTCGCGCGCGCGGCGCCGCGCGGTCAGGACGGGTCGCGCGCGAGGAACGGCCGCGGCCACGCGCCGAGCGCGAGCACCGCGAGGGTGACCTGAGCGAGCCCCGTGGCGAAGTAGAGGCCCTGGAGCGGCGACCACACCAGGAGGACGGCGATCTCGACGAAGATCCAGGTCATCATGACGAGACCCGCCGCGGCGTGCACCCCTCGCGCCACGCGCAACCGCGCGGATGTGGCCGCGAGGGCGAGCGCCTGCGCGCCGCCGACGACGATGCCCAGGATCAGGCCCGGCACGACGAACGAGCCGAACGGCGTCCCCTCCAGCCACTCGTGCGGCACGCCCGCGCCGTCGAGGAACACACCCATGACGGCGCCGATCAGGCACGAGGCCAGCTGAAACCAGCCGAGGACGATCAGACCGACGCGGATGCCACGCGGAGCCTTGTCCATGCCGGCGAATCTACGCCGACGGCAGTGCCCGACCTCGGCGTCCGACCGGGACAAACCGCTCGCGCGAGGACGATCGTGTCCGCATCGGCGAATACGCTGGATGCCATGCGCATCGCCACGTGGAACGTCAACTCGATCCGTGCCCGGGTCGTCCGCACCGTCGAGTTCTGCGTGCGGGAAGACGTCGACGTCCTCCTCATGCAGGAGATCAAGTGCAAGCCGGAGCAGTTCCCCTACGCCGAGTTCGAGGCCGCCGGGTACACCGTCGAGGCCCACGGACTCAACCAGTGGAACGGCGTTGCGATCGCGAGCCGCGAGCCCATCGAGGACCTGCAGGTCGGGTTCCCCGGGATGCCGGGCTTCGCGAAAGGACACGAGGGCCCCGACGCGCCGCTCGAGGCCCGCGCGATCGGAGCCACGATCGGCGGGCTCGAGCTGTGGAGCCTGTACGTCCCGAACGGGCGCGGACTCGACGACCCGCACTACCGCTACAAGCTCGACTGGCTCGAGGCGCTGCGCGGCTACGCCGCGGACGCCCTCGCCGCCGACCCCGACCGTGCCCTCGCCTTCACGGGCGACTTCAACATCGCCCCGACCGACGCGGACAACGGCGACCCGACCGTCGTCGAGGGCGCGACGACCCACGTCTCGCCCCCCGAGCGCGAGGCGTTCCGGGCGCTGCTGGATGCCGGGCTCACCGACACCGTCCGCCCGCTCATCCCCACCGGCTACACCTACTGGGACTACAAGCAGCTGCGCTTCCCTCGCAATGAGGGCATGCGCATCGACTTCATCCTCGGGTCACACGCGTTCGCCGACGCCGTCGTCGCGGCATCCATCCACCGCGACGAGCGGAAGGGCGAGATCCCGAGCGACCACGTCCCGGTCGCCGTGGACCTCGACCTCGCCGCTCCGGACGATGACGACCGCCCGATGATCTGGTAGCCCCGAGTCTGGCGTCCTCAGCCTGGGGGCCTGCGGGCTGGGGGCCTTCGGCCCGGGACGCCGGGCGCCGGCATTCGGAAGGAGTTCGGCACTCGGGAGGACGCGGAAGCGCTGCGGCATCCTCCCGAATGCCGATCTCCTCCGGAACGCCGCTCGCGACGAAAGCACTCCGCCGCGCCGCGAGCAGCCGCGCGCCTCAGCCGCGAGCGACGGCGACGACCGGGGCGGCGACCAGGACGCTCCCCCGTTCGCGGACCGTCTCGCTGCCCGCCCGCCACAGAGCGACGACCGACCACACGAACAGTCCCACGACCATGGCGTTGCGCGCCAGGAGAACGAACGCGGCGATCGGGTTCCCGTCGATCAGCGGCATGTACAGGATCGGGAAGACGAGCGTGGTCAGGAAGCACGCGGCAGCCATCCACTGGGCGGCACGCTTCCAGGCGGCGGGGGCGACGATGAGGCCCACCGCGACGATCGGCGTCAGCCACAGCATGTACTGCGGCGAGCCGACCTTGTTGAAGACGATGAGCGCCGCGGTGAGGGCGAAGCTGCCCGAGAGGATGAGCTTCTGCTGCAGCTGGTCGGTGAGCCGGTTCTGCGCGGCGGCGAGGCGGCGCGCACGCCACAGCAGCACGACGATCACGGCGAACGAGATCGGCATGAGCAACCCGACGATCTCGCCCGCGAGGTGCGCACCGGGGCCGGCGACCTCGCGCGTGGCGAGCACGTAGTTCTGCTGGATCTCCGAACCGGGGATGCCCAGGACGGTCGCCCACACCCACGGCGTCGCGACCGGCGCCTCGAGCTGCAGCGCGCGGTCGCCCTGGATCGTCGCGAAGCTGATCAGGTTGGCCCCGCCCCCGTAGAGCACGACCGTCACCGCGATGATGGCGCTGACGACGACGCCTCCGAGGACGATCCGCAGGCGCGTGGATGCCACGGTCACCGCGGCGGCGGCGATCGCCGCGGGCCAGACCTTGATCCAGGTCGCGGCGGCGATGAGCGCTCCGGCGACGGCCGGTCGGCGCATCAGCACGACGAGACCGGCGATGGCGAGCGGCGCCGCGAAGCCCTCGAGGCGGAGCATCGAGACGGGCGCCAGGAGGACCACGGTGGCGAGCCAGTACCACGCGGCCGGGTAGCCGGAGCGGCGGCGGAGGTTGCCGGTGAGGGCCAACACGGCGAGGAGGTTCGCCGCGACCATGAGGACGAACCAGCCGAGCTGGTAGTTGTACGCGCCCGCGGCGATCGCGCCCATGATGGGGGCGAGCGCGCCGGCCGGGTACACCCACGGCATGTCGAGCACGGGCCAGTAGCCGAGCTTGGCCTGCTCCGCCCACAGGCGGTACAGAGGCAGGTCACCCTGGGTCTGACCGGCGATCATCGTGGGCAGGAGCGCCAGGAAGAAGAGGGCGTGCACGACGGCGAAGCCGATCATGAGGCCGCGCGGCGTGAGGGCCTGGCGGCGGAATGGGCCGCGAAGGGCGAAGAGCCGGGCGGCCGGGCCCTGCCAGCTCTCCGGCAGCCACCCCACGGATCGCGGAACGACAGGGAGGGGATGCTGGGGGGCGCTCGTCACTCGCTTGAGTGTAGAGATGCCACCCGAGCGGTTGGTGCACGGGACATGTCCATCACCTGTCAGTTTCCTGAGCGTGGATGCCGGATCCGACCGCTGACGGGCCCTTCTCCGTCCTGCGGGGGAGGTCGAGGCATCCGTTTCGCCGTAGTTTTGAGACATGAGCGAGCCTTCTCCGGTGCGCACCGTGACCGCCACTCAGCTCCGCCACGACGCCTGGTTGGCGGGCGGGCTGCTCGTGGGCGCCATCCTCAGCGCCTGGCTCGGGAGTACGGCCACCGTCTACGGCGATCAGACGGCGCCGTTCGCCTGGGCGCTGCCGTGGGCGGTCGCCCTGACGGCGCCGCTGGCGCTGCGGCGCCGCTTCCCGGTGACGGTCCTCGTCCTCGTGGCGCTCGCCCTGTTCGTCGGCGTCTCTCTGCATCTGCCGGATGTCTACGTCAGCAACGTGAGCTTGTTCATCGCGATGTACACGGTCGGCGCGTGGGTGGCGGACCGCCGTCGCGCGACGCTCGCGCGCGTGCTGGTCATCGTCGCGATGTTCGTCTGGCTCGTGATCACGACCTTCCAGGCGGCGACGGGGGATGACGGCACGCTGTCGCGCGCCGGACTGTTCTCCCCGTTCGCCGCGTTCATGGTCCTGCAGTTCCTCGTGAACGCCGCGTTCTTCGGCGGCGCCTACCTCTTCGGCGAGCGCGCGTGGGCGCAGGCGAAGGCGCTCGCCGCCCTGGAGTCTCGGACGCGCGAACTCGAGCGAGAGCGCGAGCTGACCGCCGCGCAGGCCGTGGCGCTGGATCGGGTGCGTATCGCGCGCGAACTGCACGACGTCGTGGCGCACCACGTCTCGGCGATGGGGGTGCAGGCCGGCGCGACCCGGGTGGTGCTCGACCGCGATCCTCAGGCCGCACGCGCGGGCCTGGAAGCGGTCGAGCAGTCGGCGCGCGACGCCCTGCTCGAGCTCCGCCAGCTGCTGGACACGCTGCGCACGCCCGGCGTGGAGACGCCGGAGGATTCGACCCTTCACCTGAGTGCGCTGCCCGGGCTCGTGGCGCATGCCGAGGCGAATGGACTGCCGACCACCTACACGCTGGTCGGAGAGCCGCGCGATCTTCCCGAGCTCGTGGAGGTGAACCTGTACCGCATCACGCAGGAGGCGCTCACCAATGCACGGCGGCACGGCGGGCCGGGCGCCTCGGCCGACGTGCGTCTGCGCTTCGACGCCGACGCGGTCGAGGTCGAGGTGACGAACACGGGGCGGACCGCCGTCGCAGGGCGGCCGGGCCTCGGGTTGGTCGGGATGCGCGAGCGCGCGGCCGCATCGGGCGGCGCGCTCGAGGCGGGGCCCCGTCCGCGCGGCGGCTTCCGGGTGCGGCTGCGCGTGCCGACGGATGACGCCCGCCTGCACGAGCGGGTCCGCGCATGAGCGCCCCGGTGCGGGTGCTCCTCGTCGACGACCACGCGGTGATGCGGGCCGGCTTCCGGATGATCCTCGAGTCGGCTCCCGACCTCGTCGTCGTGGGCGAGGCCGCCACCGGGACCCAGGCGCTGAGCGCGGCATCCGAACTCCGACCCGACGTCATCTGCATGGATGTCCAGATGCCGGACATGGACGGCCTCGAGGCGACCCGTCGGCTGATCGCCGACCCCGCGGTGCGCGCGGCGATCGTGATCGTGACGACCTTCGACCGCGATGACTACCTCTTCCAGTCCCTCGAGGCGGGCGCGAGCGGCTTTCTGCTGAAGAACGCGGGCCCGGAGCAGCTCGTCGAGGCGGTGCGGGTCGCCGCGGCCGGCGACGCGCTGCTCTCCCCGACGGTGACCCGCCGCGTGATCGAGCGGTTCGCGGCATCCGGTGGCGCCGATGCGGCGCCTGCGGACGCACCCCGCACCGGCACGGGCACGAGCACGCCTGCGCGCCTCGACCCGGCGCTCCTCACCACCCTGACCGAGCGCGAGCGCGACGTGCTGCGCCTGCTCGCCGACGCGCGCAGCAACGCGGAGATCGCCGCGGAGCTGTACATCGGCGAGGCGACCGTGAAGACCCACGTCTCCAACGTGCTGCAGAAGCTCGGTGCCCGCGACCGCGTCGCCGCGGTCGTCTACGCCCATCGCCACGGCCTCGCCTGACCCCGACCCCGCGCCCGCCCGCCGCCCCGCCCGTCGCCCCGTCGCCCCGCGCCCCGTCGCCCCGCCGAGTGTCCAGGACACGCGGACCCCGGGGCCTCGGACTCCGCGTGTCGTGGACACTCGGCGGCAGGGGTCCTCCCCCGGGGAGGGGAGGAGGGGACGCGCGCGGAGCGCGAAGTTCCGCCTCACGGGGGAGGTCCCCCGCGACGGCGGCCCGTAGCGTCGCTCGTATGTTGGAACTGAGCGGAATCACCAAGAGCTATGGCACCCACCGCGTGCTCGACGACGTGTCGTTCACCGTCCGCCCCGGGCGCATGACCGGCTTCGTCGGCGGCAACGGCGCGGGCAAGACGACGACGATGCGCATCATCCTCGGCCTCCTGTCGCGCGATGCCGGATCGGTCACCCTCGCCGGGACGCCCCTGAAAGCGGCCGACCGGCGCCTGTTCGGGTACATGCCCGAGGAGCGCGGCCTCTACCCGAAGATGAAGGTGCTGGAGCACATCGTCTACCTCGCGCGTCTGCACGGGTTCTCCTCGGCGGATGCCGGAACCCGCGCCCACGCGATCCTCGAGCGGCTGGGGCTCGGCGAACGCCTCGGCGACAACGTGGAGACGCTCTCGCTCGGCAACCAGCAGCGCGCCCAGATCGCGGCGGCCCTCGTGCACGACCCGGAGGTGCTCATCCTCGACGAGCCGTTCTCGGGCCTGGATCCCCTCGCTGTCGAGGTCGTCGCCGGCGTGCTGGCCGAACGCGCCGCCGCCGGGGGCGCCGTCCTGTTCTCCTCGCACCAGCTCGACGTCGTCGAGCGGCTCTGCGACGAGCTCGTCATCATCTCGGGCGGTCGGATCCGCGCCGCCGGCACGCGTGACGAGCTGCGCGCCCAGCACGCCCACCGCCGGTTCGAGCTCGTCTCGGACGCCGACCTCGGGTGGCTGCGCGACGAGCCCGGTGTCGAGATCGCCGACTTCGACGGCGGCTACGCGATGTTCGGGACCGACACCGACGAGACCGCGCAGCGCGTCCTCCAGCGGGCCCTCGCGGCCGGAGCCGTCCGCGGCTTCACCCCCCAGCATCCCTCGCTCGCCGAGATCTTCAAGGAGGTCATCCAGTGACCACGACAGCCCCCGCCTCTCCCACCCCGCGCACCGCGGCATCCGCGGCCCCCGCCGCGCCGAGCTTCGCGCAGAGCACCTGGCTCGTCGCCGAGCGCGAACTCGCCTCGAAGCTGCGGAGCAAGGCGTTCCTCATCTCCTTCGCGATCCTCTTCATCGGGGCGCTCGCCCTCGTCGTCTGGGCGGGCTTCCAGGCCAAGACGGTCTCGACGACGAGCATCGCGGTGACGGCGGATGCCCAGCAGTACGTGCAGGGCATCCCCAACCTCGACGTGACCGAGGCCGCCGACCGGACCGCCGCGGATGCGCTCGTGGCCTCGGGCGACGTGAAAGCCGCCGTCGTCGCCGACCCGTCCTCACCGACCGGCTTCGCGCTCGTCGGGAACGACAGCGTGTCGAGCTCGCTGCTCATGACCTTCGCCCAGACGCCGTCGGTCGAGCTGCTGAACCCCTCGTCCACCGACCCGGCTCTGCGCTACTTCGTCGCCATCGGACTCGGCATCATCTTCCTGCTGTCGGCGCAGCTGTTCGGCACGACGATCGCTCAGAGCGTCGTGGAGGAGAAGCAGACCCGCGTCGTGGAGCTGCTGATCTCCGCGATCCCGGTGCGCGCGCTCCTGGCCGGAAAGGTGCTCGGCAACACGATCCTCGCGATGGGCCAGATCCTCGTGCTGGCGGCGATCGCCGTGGTGGGACTCACCGTCACCGGTCAGGGCGAGGTGCTGCAGGTCATCGGCGCACCACTGGCGTGGTTCGCCGTCTTCTTCCTGTTCGGCTTCGTGCTCCTGGCATCCCTTTTCGCCGCGGCGGCCGCGATGGTCTCGCGTCAGGAGGACATCGGCGCCACCACCGCGCCGCTGATCTACCTGATCATGATCCCGTACTTCCTCGTCATCTTCTTCAACGACAACCCCCTGGTGCTCGGCATCATGTCCTACGTGCCGTTCTCCGCGCCGGTGGGGATGCCGATGCGGATGTTCATCGGGGAGGCTCAGTGGTGGGAGCCGCTGCTGTCCCTCGGCATCCTCGCCGTCACCTGCGTCGCTGCGATCTGGCTGGGCGCGAAGATCTACGAGAACTCGCTGCTGCGGATGGGAGCACGGGTGAAGCTGCGGGAGGCGCTGCGCGGCTGAGCGGCCCGCGCGCCAGCAGCTGCGGCGTGATCACGCCGTGGATCAGGATGCTTCCGACCACCGTGAACACCATGACCGCCAGCACGTCGAACGCCTCGGTGCCGGGGAGCTTGTTGAACGCGAGCAGCCCGAACACGATCGTCGCGGTGCCGCGGGGCCCGATGAGCCCGATGAGGGCCCGATCGCCCCACGGCACCGGCGATCCGAGCATCGAGAGGAGCACCGGAACGACGCGGAACACCGTCAGGGCGAGTGCCGCGAGCAGAAGCAGACGCGGGTCGAAGCCCTCCATCACCACGACGACGGTCATCGCCCCGAGGACGAACCACACGACGTTCGCGGCGAGGGTCCCCGCCTCCTCGACCAGCAGGACCTCGCTGTGCGGGATGGTGTGTTCGGCTTCGCCGCGGGTGCGCATGAGGCGGTAGAGGATGCCCGCGACGAACGCGGCGACGAATCCGTTGGCCGCGAGCGAGCTGATCGTGGCGACGCCGTAGGCGAGCAGCGGCACGATCAGCATGACGTAGCGGATGCCCTCCGGCGCGGCCCATCCCCGGCGGACGGCGATCCGGACGAGGAAGCCGAACGCTCCGCCGCAGACGACGCCCACGATGATCGCGACGAGGGTCGCGGGCACCGCGCCGAAGAACGCGGCGAGGAACTCGGTCGCGTTCTCCTCCAGCTGCGCCTCGGTCTCGGCGCTGATCGTGTCGGCGTCCGCCGCCGCGAGGAGGGCCGGCAGCGCGACGGCGGCGGCGAGAGCCATCCCGAAGATGGGCGAGACCAGGCCGTCGTTGTAGCCGCTCTCGATGTTGAGGATCTGCCGCAGCCGTGGCGGGATCCGCGGCGAGCGCAGCAGTGTGGCCGCCGGCGAGAAGTCGGTGGGCATGACCACGCACGCGACGACGAGGAGGATCACGACGTTCAGCTGCGGCAGGAGCCACACCCCGCCGAGGACGACCGCGATGAGGGAGAGCGGCAGCGCGATGAGCACGAGGCGGGCGATGGTGCGCCCCTCGCCGCCGAAGACGCCGCCTCGGACCTCGCACGCATCCACGAAGAGGAGGACGGCGAGGATGAGTTCGACGACGTGCTCGGAGCCGTCCGCGGCGAGAGCGTCCGAGAACCCCGTCACATCGATGAACACCAGGGCGGCGCCGGCGAGGGTCAGCGCCGCCGGCCCCGCGACGCCGTAGCGCGCGAACCGGTGCTCGACGAGCGACCACAGTGCGATCGCGACGAACCCGCAGAGGAAGATCAGCGGCATCCGCCCTCCCCCGTCAGCCCGCGTCGGCGACGATGACCGACAGCACGTTGCCGGCCGGGTCGCGGAACCACGCGATATCGGGCCCGCGGCCGCGGGAGACCCCCCGCGCGTCGGTGCCGAAGTCGGGATCGTCGTAGATCTTCGTGACGACCCCCGCCGCGTTCAGCTCGTCGACGGCGGCGTCGATGTCGGACACGGCGAGGTTCAGGATCGTGAACGACGCGGGGACGTGGTCGCGCTTCGGGTACGCGATCGCATGCCCGCCGCCCGGGAGCGTGATCTCCAGGATCCCCATGGCGTTCACCTGCACGTCGAGCCCGAGCGCGTCGCGGTAGAACTGCTCCGCCGCCGGGACGTCATCGACGGAGAAACCGGAGAAGGCGCTGTCGATCGTGATCATGGTGCGCTCCTTTCGTGGAAGTCGGCCGGTGCCAGATTCGCCCAGTGCGCGCCGGGGCGCAAGAGGCGGGGGCAGGCGCGGGTCACCGCTCGACGAGGATGCCGTCGCCATCCGCCCAGACGTGGGCACCCGGCCGGAAGGCGACGCCGGCGATCTCGAGGGTGACATCCTGTTCCCCCCGGCCCTCCTTCGCGCTCTTGCGCGGGTTCGAGCCGAGCGCCTTGACGCCGAGCGGCAGGGCGCCGATGGCCTCGCGGTCGCGGATCGCGCCGTGGACGATGATCCCCGCCCAGCCGTTCTCGACGGCCGACGCGGCGATGAGATCGCCGACGAGAGCCGACTCGAGCGATCCGCCGCCGTCCACGACGAGCACGGCGCCGCCCCCGGGGGTGGCGAGGGTCGCTTTGACGAGTGCGTTGTCGCGGTGGCAGCGGATCGTCCGGATCGGCCCGTGGAAGGCCACCCGGCCGCCGATGTCGTGCAGCTGCAGCGCGAGGGAGTCGAGCTCGTCGCCGCGCTCGTCGTAGAGGTCGGCGGTCGCGATCGCCTCCGAGGCCGGGATCGAGGTCGGATTCGAGGTCATGATGCCAACGTATTCCACGCCGGCATCCGCGCTGGGAACAAACGAGAACCGCATACCGTTGCATGGATCGGGCCGATGGCGTCCCGACCGATCCACGACCACCCTCAGAGGAGACGCCATGAGCCCCGCCATGACAGATGCCCCCATTCTCGATGTGCTCGCCGAGCGCTGGAGCACGCGCATCTTCGACCCGTCCACCCCCATCGACGAGGCGGCGCTCGCCAGTGCCCTCGAAGCGGCCCGTTGGGCGCCCTCGGCGAACAACACCCAGCCGTGGCGCTTCGCCGTGGCGCGACGCGGCACCGCCCAGCACGCGCAGATCGTCGACGCGCTCATGGGCTTCAACCAGTCCTGGGCCGCGGATGCCGGGGCGCTCATCGTCTTCGCCGCGTCTGCCAGCCTCGACGGCAAGCCGCTCCCCTGGGCCGCGTACGACACCGGCCAGGCCGCCGCGCACTTCACGGTGCAGGCGCACGCCTCGGGCCTGTACACCCATCAGATGGGCGGCTTCGACCGCTCCGCCATCGGCACCGCGTTCGGCTTCGGCGAGAACCTCGCCGCGGTGACGGTCATGGCCGTGGGCGCCCTCGGCGACACCGCCGCCGCCCCGGAGGCGCTGCGTGAGCGCGAGCTCGCTCCCCGCACCCGCCGCCCGATCGCGGAGTCGCTGGTCGTCGACGCCTGAGGCACCGTCGAGGGATGTGCAGCGGCGCCCCGTTCACGGCGCCACTGCATATCCCGGCGCCCCTGACAACCGGCTGACGCCGAGGCGGGGCGCCGGGTAGCCTGCGCAGATGAGCGGATTCTCCCCCTCGCCGGCATCCATCATCGGAATCGGCACGGCAGTGCCGACCACCCGCCTGCCGCAGGACGCGGTGCGCGACCTCTTCGCGGGCCAGCCGGGCGCGGACCGCCTGACGCGGCGCCTCGTCGCGGCCGCCTTCGACCAGTCTGCGATCGACGAACGCCACAGCGTCCTCCCGGAGCTCGCCGCCCCCGCGGGCGATGCTCCGGTCGCCGCAGCCGGTCAGGCATCCGCTTTCATCGACCCGGACGGACGCCGCATCCTCTCACCGGGAACCGGCGTCCGCAACAGTGTCTACGTTCGCGAGGCGCCGGCGCTGTTCGCCGCGGCGGCGCGGGATGCACTCTCCCGCGCGCAGGTGGATGCCGCGGAGATCACCCACGTCGTCACCGCCTCCTGCACGGGCTTCTTCGCACCGGGACCGGAGTTCCGCCTCGTCCGCGATCTCGGCCTCGCGACCACGGTGTCCCGCGAGCACCTCGGATTCCTCGGCTGCGCGGCGGCCGTCCCCGCGCTCCGGTCCGCCGCGCGCATCTGCGCCGCGGACCCGAGCGCCGTCGTGCTCGTCGTGTGCGGTGAGATCTGCACGATCCACCTGCGCGCCTCGAGCGATCCCGACCAGATCGTCTCGTCCGCGGTGTTCGCCGACGGTGCGGCCGCGGCCGTCGTGACGGCGTCGGCCGGCGGGCGCCGACGGCTCGACCTCGACCGGTTCGCGACCGCCATCACGGAGGACGGCGAGGCGGCGATGGGGTGGACGATCGGCGACGAGGGCTTCGAGATGACGCTCACCGCGGAGGTCCCGCGGGTGGTCGGTCGCGAGGTACGGGCAGCGCTGGGGCCGGTCGCGGGCGATCTGCTCGGCGGCGGGGGCGACGAGGGCGACGCGGCGGGAACCGTCGGCGACGCGGCGGCGGGCACGCTCCGCGCGCGGTGGGCCGTGCACCCGGGCGGCCGCAGCATCCTCGACCGCGTCGAGGCCGCGTGCGGCCTCGACGCGCAGGCGCTCGCGCCCTCGCGCGACGTGCTGCGCCGGTACGGCAACATGTCGTCGGCGACGATCCTCTTCATCCTCCAGCGACTGCTCGACGACGCGGACGCCGCCGAGGGCGCCCCGCTCGTCGCCGTGGCCTTCGCCCCCGGGCTCACCGTCGAGTCCGCGCGGATGACCATCCGTGCCGGGACGTCGGATGCCACGCTCGCGCGGGAGCCGGTCGGCGCCGTCGCCGCGCGATGAGCGGACTGGACGCGCGCGACGACGAGCTGCGCGAACTGATGGACGACCCTGAGTGCGATCCCGTGCGCCTCCGCCGCACGCTCGAGCGCTTCGGGCTCGTGAACCGACTCGTGTCCGGGTGGGGCGCGGTCTACCGACGTCGGATCCGCCCGCTGGCCATCGCCCGCGGCGAGATCTCCGTGCTCGATATCGGGTGCGGCGGTGGCGATGTGCTGCGGCGACTCGTGGCGCTCGCACGGCGCGACGGCATCGCGGTGCGTGCGGTCGGCATCGACCCCGACGAGCGGTCGCTCGCCGTCGCCCGGCGCGGCATCCGGCACGACGACCAGGGCGGTGGCCGCGGTGCGACGCCGGCGATCGAGCTGCGCCGAGCCCACAGCAGCGACCTCGTCGCCGAGCAGGGCGCGGGCGGCGGCGCGTTCGACCTCGTGATCTCCAGCCACGTGCTCCACCACCTGACCGCCGCCGAGCTCCCCGCCTTTCTCGCCGACTCGGCCGCCCTCTCGCGGGGCCTCGTGCTCCACTCCGACATCTCTCGCTCGCGGGCGGCCTACGCGGCCTACGCGATCGGCATCACCCCGCTCGCCCCGGGGAGCTTCCTGCGCACCGACGGGCTCCGCTCGATCCGGCGCAGCTGGCGTCCGGATGAGCTCGCCGCCCGCCTGCCCCCCGGCTGGCGCGTCGAGCGGCCCGCGCCCTTCCGCCTGCTCGCGACCTTCGAGGTGTCACCGTGAGCCCTGTGAGCCGCGCAGGGGGCCGGATCGCCGACGTCCTCATCGTCGGCGCGGGCCCCGTGGGCGTCCTCCTGGGGGCAGAGCTCGCCCGGCTCGGCGTCCCGACGGTCATGCTCGAGCGGCGGGCCGAACCCGGCGGCGGCTCGCGCGCGGTGGGCGTGCACGGGGCGGCGCTCGCGGCCATGGAGGCATCCGGCGCGACGGACCGGCTCCTCGCGGGTGCGCGGCGGGTCCGCGTCGGTGAGGCACGGCGCCGCGGGAGCTCGCTCGGGCTCGTCCGGTTCGACCGGCTGCGCACGCGGCATCCGTACGTCGCGACGCTCCCCCAGTCCGCGACGGAGGCGGCGCTCGCGGCGACCGCGGCGGCGTGGGGCGCCCCCGCGGTGCAGCGCGGGGCGGCGGTGGAGGCGCTCCTCCCGCGCGAGGACCGCGTGGAGGTGCGCGGTCACGTCCGCGATGGGATGGACGGAGCGGCGCAGGCGTGGGAGGCGCGGATCGTCGTGGTCGCGGGCGGCCTGCGCTCGCGCACGCTGCTGCCGGGCGACCGGTTCCGCATCCGCACCCGGCGCTACTCCGACCGCTACCTCATGACCGACGCCGCTGACCTCGGCGACGACGGCGACCGCGCCGTCGTCCACCTCGACCCGGACGGGGTCCTCGAGTCCTTCCCGCTCCCCGGCTCCCGACGCCGGTACGTCGCCTGGATGCCTCCCGCCGATGACGACGACGGCCGTACCGCGCGTCTGCGACGCGCCGTCGCCGTGCGGACCGGATCGGATGCCGCCGCCTCCGCCGTGACGGATGCCACCGCATTCGGGGTCGCGCGCTCGCGGCTCTCCGCGCTGCGTGCGGACCGCGTCATCGCGATCGGCGACACGGCGCACGAGGTCAGCCCGATCGGAGGACAGGGGATGAACCTCGGTCTCATCGACGCCGTGACCCTCGCGCCCCTCCTCGCCCGATGGATCCGCACCGACGGCGATGCCGACGCGGCCGGGGCAGCGCTCGCGGCGCTCACGGTCTGGGAGCGCGTGCGGCTGCGGGCGGCCGACCGTGCGGGAGCGATCGCCGCCGTGAACACGGCGCTGGGGCGGCCGGCGCGCTCGGCCGGCGCGCTCGGGGTGCGGGCCGCGCTCGCGACGCCCGCCGGGGCCCTGCTCGCGCACGCGTACTCGATGGGGTTCGACCCGTCGACGCGGATGTTCGCGACGCCGCGCCCCCGCGTTCCGCAGGGCCCGGTGACCTGGTGACCCCGCGGGCGCTTCGGACGCTGTCCACGCTGCCGGCGCTGTGGCGCTCGAGTCATCCCGGTCCGACCGTGGTGGTGACGGTCCTCGCGGTGGTCCTCGGCGTGTCGGCGGGGCTCGACGCCGCACGCCTGGCGCTCCTCGGGGGCGCCGTCTTCGCGGGACAGCTGTCGGTCGGCTGGTCCAACGATGCGATCGATGCGCGCAGGGATGCCGCGGTCGGACGCGCCGACAAGCCGATCGCGCGCGGGGAGATCAGCGCACGCGCCGTGGGGGTGGCCGCCTCCGTCGCGCTCGTCGTCGCGCTCGGGATGTCCGCGGTGCTCGGTCCGGCGTTCCTCGGCGTCCACGTCGTGGCGCTCGCCTCCGCGTGGAGCTACAACGCGTGGCTCAAGCGGACCGCGGCATCCGCCCTGCCCTTCGCGATCAGCTTCGGCCTGTTCCCGTCGCTGGCGACGCTGGCGCGCGCCGATCCGCTGCCCGCCACCCTGTGGGCGTCCGCCGCCGGGGCGATGCTCGGCGTGGCCGTCCACTTCTCCAACGTGCTCCCCGACCTCGACGACGATGCCGCGACGGGGATCCGCGGACTGCCGCACCGCCTCGGACCGCGGACGAGCGCCGTCGTCGCCTTCGTCGCCGTCGCGGCCGGAGCGATCGCGGTGGCCGTCGGTTCCGTCGTGCCCGGATCTGCGGGCGCGGGACCGGCGGGGATCGCGCCGGTCGTCACGGCCGGGCTCGTCATCGTGCTGGCGATCGCGACCGCGGGTCTCGTGCGCGCCGTCCGGCGACCCGACCGCACGGTCTTCCGCCTCGTGATGCTCGCGGCGCTGGTCCTCGCCGTCCAGCTCGCCGTCGCCGGCGTCAGCGTCGCCGCGTGAGGGCGCGCCCCGTTCGGGCCTCACGCGCGGCCCCGTCGCGCCCGACTCGGGTCAGTCGTCGAGCAGCTCCGCCTCGATGACGTCGTCGTCGGAGGCCGCCGCGTTCTCCGCGGCGACCGTCTCGGGTGAGGCGCCCGCGCTCGTGAGCACGAGACTCGAGCCGTCGGCGGCGACGTCGACCCGCACGAGGTCCCCGTCGCGGACTCCGCCCGAGAGGAGCGCCATCGCGAGGCGATCCTGAATCTCGGACTGGATGAGGCGGCGGAGCGGCCGCGCCCCGAAGATCGGATCGTAGCCGCGTTCGGCGAGCCACGCCCGGGCATCCGGGGTCACGGCGAGGGTCAGCCGGCGCTCGCGCAGGCGCCGCTGCAGGGCGTCGACGGTCAGCTCGACGATCTGCGCGAGGTCGTCCTCGCTGAGGGCCTGGAACATCACGACGTCATCGAGCCGGTTCAGGAACTCGGGCCGGAACGCCTGACGCACCAGCGCCATGACCTGCTCGCGCTTCTGGTCGAGCGTCAGCGTCGGATCGATCAGGATCGGCGAGCCGAGGTTCGAGGTGAGGATCAGGATGGTGTTCGTGAAGTCGACCGTCCTGCCCTGGCCGTCGGTGAGCCGGCCGTCATCGAGCACCTGCAGGAGGATGTCGAAGACCTCGGGGTGGGCCTTCTCCACCTCGTCGAGGAGTACGACCGAATACGGGCGTCGCCGCACGGCTTCAGTGAGCTGGCCGCCCTGCTCGTAGCCGACGTACCCCGGAGGGGCCCCGACGAGCCGCGCGACGGAGTGCTTCTCGCCGTACTCGCTCATGTCGATGCGGACCATGGCGCGCTCGTCGTCGAAGAGGAAGTCCGCGAGCGCCTTGGCCAGCTCGGTCTTGCCGACGCCGGTCGGGCCCAGGAAGAGGAACGAACCGGTGGGCCGATTCGGGTCGCTGATGCCCGCGCGCGAGCGGCGCACCGCGTCGGAGACCGCCTTCACGGCATCCTTCTGCCCGATCAGGCGCCCCCCGAGCACGGACTCGAGGTGGACGAGCTTCTCGCTCTCGCCCTGCAGGAGCCTGCCGACGGGGATGCCGGTCCACGCCGCGATCACCGAGGCGATGTCCTCGTCGGTGACCTGGTCGTTCACCATCCGCTCGCCTTCGGCCGCCTCGGCGGACTCCGCCTGCGCGACCTGGCGCTCGAGTGCGGGGATCTCGGCGTAGTACAGCCGGGAGGCCTTCTCGAGGTTGCCCTCGCGCTGCGCGCGCTCGGCTTCGATGCGGGCCTGGTCGAGCCGGGTCTTGAGGTCGCCGACCGCGTTGAGGGAGGCGCGCTCGCGCTCCCAGCGCGCCTGCAGCTCGTCGAGGCGCGCCTGCTCGGCCTTCAGCGTCTCGCGGAGGGTCGCCAGGCGCTCCTTCGACGCGGCATCCTTCTCGCGCTTCAGCGCGAGCTCCTCGAGGCGCAGCCGGTCGACGTGGCGGCGCAGCTCGTCGATCTCGAGCGGCGCCGAGTCGATCTCCATGCGCAGGCGCGACGCGGCTTCGTCGATGAGGTCGATGGCCTTGTCGGGCAGCTGGCGCGACGGGATGTACCGGTTCGAGAGGGCCGCCGCGGCGACGAGCGCGCCGTCGGCGATCGCGACCTTGTGGTGCGCCTCGTAGCGCTCTTTGAGCCCGCGGAGGATCGCCACGGTGTCCTCGACCGAGGGCTCCCCGACGTACACCTGCTGGAAGCGACGCTCGAGCGCGGCATCCTTCTCGATGAACTCGCGGTACTCGTCGAGCGTCGTCGCGCCGATCAGGCGCAGCTCGCCGCGCGCGAGCATGGGCTTGAGCATGTTGGACGCCGCGACCGACCCCTCGCCCCCGCCCGCCCCCATGAGCACGTGCAGCTCGTCGATGAAGGTGATGATCTGACCGTCGGACTCGGTGATCTCCTTGAGGACGCTCTTGAGGCGCTCCTCGAACTGGCCGCGGTACATCGCACCCGCGACGAGGGCGGAGATGTCGAGGCTGACGAGCTCCTTGTTCTTGAGGCTCTCGGCGACGTCGCCCGCGACGATGCGCTGCGCGAGCCCCTCGACGACGGCGGTCTTGCCGACGCCCGGCTCGCCGATGAGAACGGGGTTGTTCTTCGTGCGACGGGTGAGGACCTGACTGACCCGGCGGATCTCGCTGTCGCGACCGATGACCGGGTCGAGCTTGCCCTGCCGGGCACGGTCGGTGAGGTTGATCCCGAACTGTTCGAGGGGGCTCTGCTGCTCCTCCTGCCCGGGCTGAGGCTGTGCGTTCATGGTTTCTCCTGAAATCGATCGACTCTAAGTTGAGTCGTTATGGCTCAAGTTTAGCAATGTCCGAGGCAGGGTATCAAGGGGGAGCACCGGCGACAGCGTCATGCGGCGGCGTCGCGCGAGGTCGCCTCCTCCGTCGTGCAGGAGAATCTCGCGCGATACGCCGTGGGGCTGAGCCCGAGCATCCGGGTGAAGTTCTGGCGCAGCACCGCCGCAGATCCGAAGCCGGCCTCGAAGGCGACGGCGTCGAGGCCGAGGTCGGTGCGCTCGAGAAGGCGCTGGGCGTGGATGATCCGCTGGCGCGCGAGCCATGCGGCGGGCGTCGTGCCGTAGTCGGCCTTGAAGCGGCGCGCGAAGGTGCGCGGCGACATGTGCGCACGTGCGGCGAGCTGATCGACCGACAGGTCGAGGGTGAGGTTCTGGAGCACCCAGTCGGTGACCGGCGCGAGGGACATCGAGGCACTCACCGGCAGAGGCGCGGCGATGAACTGGGCCTGGCCGCCGTCGCGCTGTGGCGGCACGACCATGCGGCGCGCGATCGTGTTGGTCATCTCGGCGCCGAGTTCGAGGCGGAGCAGGTGCAGGCAGGCATCCAGCCCGGCCGCCGTCCCGGCGCTCGTGATGATGCGTCCGTCCTGCACGTAGAGCACGTTCGGGTCGACGTCGATGTCGGGGTACATCCGCGACATCGTCTCGGCGTACCGCCAGTGGGTCGTCGCGCGCCTGCCGGAGAGGACCCCGGATGCCGCGACGACGAACGACCCGCTGCACACCGTGAGCACCCACGCGCCGCGCGCGACGGCGCGGCGGACCACCTCGCACACGCGCTCGTCGACCGCGTCCCACGCGTCCCGCGGGATCGGCGTGATCACGACGAGGTCGGCCTCGTCCGCGAAGGCGAGGTCGTTCTCGACATTGATCGAGAAGCCGATGTTGCTCGCCACGACGCCTGGATCGGGCGTGACGATGCGGAAGTCGAACATCGGGATGCCGTCATCGGTGCGATCGAGGCCGAACGCCTCGCAGGCGAGGCCGAACTCGAACGGCGCGAACCCGGGTTGGACGACGCAGGCGATCGTGTGCATGGCAGAAATCATACACACACCGTCCCTTCTGCCACTCGTGACTGTTTCGCATCGAGCGTAGCTTTTTCGCCATGACCCTCGTTCTCATCCTCACCGCACTCCTGTCCACTCTCGGGATCGTCACGACGATCCGCGCGCTGCGCGCAGACGGCTACCGCCGCATCCCCACCGACCCGTCCCGGCTCCCCTGACCGCGATCTCCAGGGCGGCCGGCCCCCGGGGCTGTCGGGGGCCGACCTCCGCCCTAGAGTGGAACCCGTTCAGAGGAGGCGTCCATGTCGACACCGGATCCGTCGCAGACCCCGCCCGGTCAGCCCTCACCGGCCGTGCCGCCGCACGGGTATTCCGGCGCCCCGGGCTACGGGGCGCCGGAATACGGCCAGCCGCCGCAGCCTCCGCAGGCTCCCGGCTCCTATGCCCAGCCGGCGTGGGGCGCCGCCCCGGCACCGATGCCGGCGGCCGGATCCCGGCGCGGGCTCGCGCTCCTCGCGGTGATCCTCGGGGCGTTCCCGCTGGCCATGTCCCTGTTCCAGCCGTTCGCGCTGCGCGCGGTGGTCGGGAGCGGGAACTACGCGGTGTGGTCGCTCGTGAGCCTGGTCATCGGCATCCTGTCCCTTCTCACCGGCGTCGGCGCGATCGTCTTCGGTCTGCTCGCGCGTCGGGACGCGCCGCTGCCGGCCGGGATCGGCATCGGACTCGGAGCGGCGGCGGCAGCCGGCGCGCTCATCGGATTCCTCTACACGCTCGTCGCCACGTACTGAGGCGCCACGGAGAGGTCATGGGACGAACGACGCTTTTCCTCGGGCGACTGGCACGCCGGATCTGGTTCCGCGCGGCGCTGCTGACGCTGGGGGCCGTGGCCCTCGCTCTCGTCGCCGGGGCGTTCGGCACCGTGCTCCCGTGGAACCTCACGATCGATCTCGGTCAGGGCTCGGTCGGGTCGATCCTGCAGATCCTGGCCAGCTCGATGCTCGCGGTGACGACGTTCTCGCTCACCGCCATGGTCACCGCCTACTCCTCGGCCACGACTCACGCCACACCCCGCGCGACGCAGCTGCTCATGGATGACACGACGTCGCAGAACGTCCTGTCCACCTTCGTCGGATCGTTCGTGTTCTCGCTCGTCGGCATCATCGCCCTCTCCACGGGCTATTACACCGACGAGGGACGCACCGTCCTCTTCCTCGGCACCCTCGTCGTCATCGCGGTCGTCGTCGTGACCCTGCTGCGATGGATCTCGCACCTCACGCGCTTCGGTCGCATGTCGGATGTCATCGACCGCACCGAACGGGCGGCGACGGAGTCCCTCCGGCAGTGGGCGAGCGCTCCCACCGCCTACGCGACGCCGCGCCGGGCGGATGCCGAGGACGGCCGGCCGATCTTCGGCGAGACGACGGGCTACGTCGCGTTCGTCGACATCGCCGCGCTCGAGCGCATCGCGGAGCGCTCCCGCACGCGGCTGGCTGTGGCGACTCTTCCGGGTGGGATGGCCGACGCCGCAGGCCCCCTCGTGCATGTGGCGGAAGGCGCCCTCTCCGAGGAGGACACCGCCGCCGTTCGCCGGGCGTTCCAGATCGAGAGCCACCGCACCTACGACCAGGACCCCCGGCTGGGGGTCATCGCCCTCGCCGAGATCGCGAGTCGCGCCCTCTCCCCCTCGACGAACGACCCCGGAACCGCGATCGACGTGCTGGGAGCGCTGCAACGCGTGTTCACGGCGGCGCTCGGCGAGACGCCGTCCGACGAGATCCGCTACCCGCACGTCGAGGTCGAGGCGGTGCGCCTCAAGGACCTCGTCGAGGACGGGTTCCGCCCCGTCTCGCGCGATGGCGCGGGGATGGTCGAAGTCGCCATCCGGCTGCAGAAGACCCTCTCCGCGCTGGCGATCGCGGCCGAGGACCGCGGAGCGGTCTTCTCGGAGGCGGCATCCGACGCGCTCCGTCGTGCGCTGGCCGAGCTCCCGGAGCAGGACGGGCGGTCGCTGCGCGCGGCGACCGGACGGCCGGCCGCCTGAGCGCGGAGACGTGCGCCGTCAGCCCCGCGTGGGCAACGTCGCGACGGCGTCGAGCAGCACGCTCGCGGACCTGCCCCAGTCGAAGCGTGCGATGTGCGCGGTCCCTGCGGCGATGACCTCGGCGCGACGAGCGGGGTCGTCGAGGGCGCGGATGCCGGCGGCGAAGGCCGCGGCATCCTCGCCCGGCGCGTACAGCGCCCCGGCCCCGGCCACCTCGCGGAAGATCGGCATGTCGGTGACCACGGCAGGGACGCCGAGAGCGAGCGCCTCGGCGACGGGCAGTCCGTAGCCCTCGTCGAGGGACGCCGAGACGAGCACGGCCTCGCGCGCGAGGAGGCGCGCGTACTCGGCATCCGTCACGCCGCCGTGGAAGACGACGTCGCCGCCGGAGGGCCGGATGAGAGCCTCGAGCTCGGCGCGGCGGTGCGGGGAGATCCGCGACAGCAGGTGGAGCGTCCGACCGGGGAGCTCCCCGACCGCGCGGATCAGCGTCTCGACGTTCTTGTATGGCATGAACGAGCCCATGTAGACGAGGTTCCGGGTGCCGGGGGTCACCGACGCCCCCTCCGCGACACCATCCGGCAGCAGCTCCGCGAGACGCTGCGGCGCATTCGGGACGACGACGACCGGCCGCTTCGTGAGGCGGACTCGCGCGAACTCCGCGGCGCTCGTCTCACTGACCGTGGCGACGACGTCGGCGGCGTCGAGCGTCAGCCGCTGCGGGACGTACGACAGGTGGAAGAGCCGCCACCCGAGCCGCACGTACCACGGCAGGTCGCGCGGAGGGGTGCGATGACGGTAGTAGATCGTGTCGTGCAACGTCAGGATGAGCCCGAACCTGCGGCCGGCGGATCCGATCGTCTGCATCGGCGAGAACACGGCATCCGGCCGGTGACGGTTCAGCAGGAGCGCCGTGAACGGCTCGCGCACCGCGGTCGGCGGGTGGATGCGGAGGGTGCGCGCCCCGGTCGGAAGGAACGCGAGCTGCGCCTCGTCGTGGATGAGGAACACGACCTGCACGCCGCGTTCGGGGGCTTGGGTCGCGACGGCGGCGGCGAGCTCGGCCGAATACCGGCTGATGCCGTCGTGGAAGTCGGTGCGGATGTACCGCGCGTCGAAGAGCAGGCGCATCGCTCGCCTCTCAGCCCGCGAGCGGTTCGCCGCGGTACAGCTTCTCGAACGTGTCGAGGGTCCGCTCGATGTCGTGGATCTCGACGCCCTTCAGCGATGCCTCCTGCATCCGCAGGTACTCCTCGGGGCTCGCCGTCAGGACGCGGCGGAGCTTGTCGGCGAGGTCGCTGACATCACCGGGCTCGAACAGGTAGCCGTTCTCGCCGTCCTGCACGAGGTGCGGCAGGGCGACGGCGTTGGCGGCGACGATCGGCAGTCCGGATGCCATGGCCTCCATCGTCGCGATGGACTGCAGCTCGGCGATCGAGGCGATCGCGAAGACATCCGCCGTGCCGTACGAGGCGCGCAGCTCCTCCTCGCCGACGCGGCCGTGGAAGACGACCCGGTCCTCGATGCCGAGGCGCTGGACGGTCTGCTCGAGGTTGCGGCGCTGGTCGCCGCCGCCGACGATGTCGAAGGTGATGTCGGGCAGTTCGGGGGCGAGCCGCGCGACGGCCTGCAGCGTCACCTCGACATGCTTCTCGGTCGTGAGGCGGCCGACGAACAGCACGCGGTGGTGCTGTCGAGGGGTGAGATCCGGCGTGTAGTTGCGCTTGTCGATCCCGCAGCTGATCGGGATGACGCCCTGGATGTCGATCGTCTGCTCGAGGAACTCCGCCGCCTTGCGCGTCGGCGTCGTCACGGCGCGCGACATGTCGAAGGTCCGCTTGGCGTCGTCCCACGCGAGCTTGACGACCACCTTGTCGAGCACAGGCGGCAGGGTCGTGAAGTCGATGATGTTCTCGGCCATGACGTGGTTGGTGGCCACGACCGGGATGCCGCGCTGGCGTGCGATGCGCGTGAGTCCGCGGCCGATGACGATGTGCGACTGGCTGTGCACGACATCGGGCTTCACGTCGGTGAGGATCTTCCGCGCGTAGTGCTTCGCCCGCCACGGCCACACGAAGCGCAGCCAGTCGTGCGGGGGCCAGCGGACGCCGGGGAGGCGGTGCACGGTGAGGTCCTGGCCCTCGATGTTCTCGGTGAACACGCCGTGGTTGCGGTAGCCGACGCTCGGAGTCACGATGTGCACGTGGTGGCCGCGGCCGGCGAGACCCGCCGCGAGACGCTCCGCGAAGCGCGCGGCGCCGTTGATATCGGGCGCGAAGGTGTCGGCGGCGATGACGACCGTCAGCGGCTCGCGCGAGGACGCGTCGGATCGGGCGGACTCGCTCCCGGGGCTGGCGGGGGGTGTCGCGGGGGAAGTCACGGGTGGGTGGCTGCCTAACTCTGCGGCGGGGCGACGGATGTGTCGACGACCCGCCCAGTCTACCCGAGCGCCCTTTTCGGGCCTGTCGCGCGCGCCGCCTACCCTGGACGCATGATGCGATTGCAGGCGGATGCCGACCCCGCGATCTGGGTGCCCGTCACCGGATCGTTCGGACTGCGCGGACGACGCCACCGGAAGCGCGCCATCGCGATGCTGCTGACGCACGCGGGCGCCATGATGGGCGGTCCCGGTGCCGCCGCCGGCCCCCGAGCCGGTGCCGGCCCCCGAGCCGGTCGAGGGGTCGCGGCGTGGGCGATGAGCCAAGCCGTTCCGGCGCTCCTTCGGCGGGCGGACGGGCGGGTGCTCGTCTGGGTGTGGAAGAACGATCCCGAGCGTGTCGTGGCGCTCGCGCAGGTCCAGCAGGCGACCGCGCAGCTGCGGACGGCGCGCGCGATGATGCCGATCGAGTACGACGACACAGAGGAGTTCCGCACGCCCTCCCTCGGCGCGGGCGAGAAGCTCGCGGCGCCGCTGCCGGCGACGCAGGGCGCGGGATCGGATAACCCTCCCCCGCCGCCCACCGTGACCTACACGTGGGACACCGGCTCGGCTTTCGTGACGCTGACCGCGATCGGCGGCGATCGCACGAGCTTCGGCACCGCCGAGCGCGCCCTCGACGATCTGGCCCGCTCCCTGCGTCTCGTGGACGATGTCCCGCTCGTCGGCGGGGGCGATGTGCTGCGCCTGGATCCGAGCTGACCGCACGCGGGCGGCGCGCGCAGTCCATCCGGCATCATCCCGATGATCACGGTGCCGCGCGTCAGTCGCTGCCGCCCGGCCGTCCGCGCCGCGCGTCGATCTCGTCCTGGGCGTCGGCGACGGCGACGCGCAGGCTCTTCCCGATCCACTCGGTGCCCTCGTACACGCGGTCGGGCCCGAGGTCGCCGGACAGCCCGCTGCGCCGCAGCTGCGTCAGCACGCGTTGCTCACTCGCGACGATACGGAGGCTCGCATCCACGGCGACCAGCTCCGCCGCGTAGCGGCGCAGCACGTCGATCAACGCCAATCCGATCTGATCCGTGCCCCGCAGTCTGACCACGACGGCCGCGTGGCGCGAGTCGCCGGTCGCGGCCGGGAGCTGCTTCTGCACCGTCGGGGCGCTCGCGAAGAACAGACTCCCGTACGGCTGCAGCACGAGGACCGCGCCACCGGGAACCACCCTCGGCGGGTCGGACTCGCGCATCCGGCCGTCGGCCAGCAGATCGACACGACGCACGCGCACCCGATTGGACTGCTGCACCACGAACAGGATGATCCCGAGACCCACCCCCACGAGAACAGCGAACTGCAGGGGGATCAGGAGAGTCAGCACGAACGTCACACCCATGATCGTGCTCTGCAGCGGTCCGGTCTTGAGCACCGAGTACACCCGGCTCGGTTTGATGGTCTGCACGCCGACGACGATCAGCAGTGCGGCGAGGGCCGGCATGGCGACATACGCGACCAGATCCGAGGCGACGAACAGCACGATCGCCATGACGATGCCGGAGACGACGAGCGCCAGACGCGTGCGCGCACCGGCCGCCACGATGAGCGCGGATGCCGACATCGACCCCCCGACGGGCATGCCGCGGAAGAGCCCGGCGGCGACGTTGCCGATCCCCTGGCCGAGGAAGTCCTTCGAGGGGTCGGAGGGCTTGCCGTCGACGGTCGGGATCCCGGCGGAGACCCCCGCCCCCTGGACGATGCCGACGAACGCCAGCGAGAACGCCGGGACTATGAGGAAGACCACGTCATCCAGCGATGGGAGGACAGGCAGCGGCAGGCCTCGTGGCACCTCCACGAGGTCATCCAGCACGACGACGGACGTCGACATCCAGATGTCGAGGAGCGCGGCGGCCGCGGACCCGACGACCACGGCGACGACCAGTCCCATCCCCGCGACCCTCGTGGGAGCCAGCAGCACGATGATGAGCACGGTGATCGCTCCGACGATCACCGCGCCCAGGCTCCACCGCGGAAGATGGAGGAGGACGTCGATCGTCTTGGCGATGCGGTTCGCCCCCTGCGCGCCGTACCCGGTGAAGTTGGACAGCTGCCCGAGGACGATGTTCACGCCGACGGCGGTGACGAAGCCCGTCATGACGGCGGTGGGCACGAAGCTCACCAGCCGACCCGCGCCGATCAGGGCGGCGACGATCATGATGATGCCCGTGAGGATGGCGAGGGTGTACAGGGCGCGATCGGGATCGGGCCGCGTCTCCAGCCCGGCATCGGCCACGACGAGGGACATCGCCCCCGTCGCCTGCACGGCCATGAAGGCGCTGCTCGTGAAGAAGGCCGCCCCGACCATGCCGAACAGGTAGCCGTAGAGTCCGGCGAGGGGGTTCACGCCCGCGAGCAACCCCGAAGCCAGGCCGTCGGGGACGCTCTCGACTCCGAGGACCACCCCCGCGCGCAGGTCCGCGCCGAGCGTCCGCCGTGAGAAGACCGCCCTCAGCTTCTGCCGCACGCTCACACGCTAGCGAACTGCGACCCGCGCCGGTCTCGGCATCCGCTCGGGTCACCCGGTGGGGGTGTGCTGTGTGGCCGCCCGGGCCGGAGAGGCAGACACGGAGGCGGATGGCCATTAGCCTCGAGTCCGTCCCCGCCGGGGCGTACCGCACGAGAGGAGCGTCCGGAATGTGGCCCTTCTCCCGCACCAGATCGTCCGCCGCGCCCGCACCGACGTCGCCCACGGCGCAAGCCGGAACGGGAGCGGCGTCGCATCGGACCGCCTTCCACCTCCCGAGTCCCGCGCGCCGCGGCGCCGGGGGCGCCCGCGTGGCGGGGCGAGCGACGCGCGGGAGCGCATCCTCGCGGCGGCCGCGACGGAGTTCGGCGCCCGCGGATACGATGGCGCGACGATGCGGGCCATCGCGGACGCCGCGGGCGTGGATGCGGCGCTCGTGCACCACTACTTCGGCACCAAATCGGCGCTGTTCACCGCGACGGTCGACGTGCCCGTCGACCCGTCGCAGCTGGTCGGCGCGGCCCTCGAGGGTGACCTCGATACGGCCGGCGAGCGGCTCGTGCGGCTCGTCGTGGGCCTGTGGGACTCCCCCGCGTTCCGCACCCGTGGGGTGGCGCTGCTGCGCGCGGTGATCGGCACCCGTCGCACGTCGTCGCTGCTCGTGGGCTTCGTCTCGCGCGAGATCCTGCACCGGATCGGGGAGCGCGTCGGCGGTGGACAGGATGCGCGTCACCGCTCCGCCCTGGTCGCCAGTCAGATCGTCGGACTCATCCTCACCCGGTACGTGATCGAACTCGAGCCGATCGCCTCGGCATCCGCCGACGAACTGGCCGCCGACATCGGGCCGACGATCCAGCGCTATCTCACCGGTCCCCTCGCCCGCAGTGCGGCGACGCCCTCGAGCTGACGCGCGGCACGCGCGCACGCGACTCAGCGTGCCGGATCGCCCGGGGGGCGCGCAGTCCGGTCGCCGGAGAGCCACAGCAGCCACCAGTTCTGCGGATCGCGCTCGAGGATCAGGGCGCGCGCCAGGAGAGTGAGCGGGATGGACAGGATCGCACCGAGCGGTCCGATGACGAAGGTCCAGAAGATCACCGAGAAGAAGCTCAGCGTGAGGCTGAGATCCACGGCATCCGACACGAACTTCGGCTGGACCATGACCTGCAGCGTGACGTTCACGACGCAGTAGACGGCGATGACGATGAGCATCAGCGGCCAGCCGCCGACGACGAGGGCGAGCAGCGCCGGCGGGATCAGGCCGACGACGAACCCGATGTTCGGAATGAAATTCGTGACGAAGGCGAGGATCGCCCAGACGATGGGGATCGGGATGCCGAGGGCCCACAGCGCCAGCCCGTCGATCACCGCGACGACGAGACCGAAGGTCGCGTTGACCACGTAGTAGCGACGCACACTGCGGTTGAAGGTCTGGAAGCGTTCCACCGTCGGCCGGATCCGCGGTCCGAACGTCTCGCCGGCGCGCGAGTAGCGTGCGCCGTCGGCCGCCATGAAGATCACGTAGGCGAGCACGAAGAAGAACGCGGTGAGCACGCCCAGCGCGCTGCCGCCGAGAGAGGTCGCGAAGCTCACCAGTGTCGACGGATCGAGGACCGAGTTCGCGGCATCCGTCGCCTGCTCCTGCAGCCCGAGGCTCCGCAGCCAGGCGACGAGGCTCTGAGCCGTTGCGGCCAGGTCGTCGGCGGAGTCGCGGACCAGTCCGACGAACGCGGTGCCTGCGTAGACGAGCATGGCGGCCATCGCGGCGAGCACCGCGTAGGCGACGGCGACCACCGCCGTCGTCGCGAGCCAGCTCGGCCACCCCCGCCGCTCGAGCGGGTGGCGCACGGGGTGGCAGATGATCGCGATCACCGCGGCAAGGGCGAGCGGCCCGACGAGCTCGCGGGCGAAGAAGAGCCCCGCGAGGGCGATGACGGCGGCAGCGAGGGTGAGCAGCGTCGTCAGCGCCGGGGCGAGGGCCGGCGCCGCGGGAGTGGCGGGGGTCGGGGGCGGTGTGGGGGGACGCTTCACGCGGCCAGGCTACGGGAGTCGGCGTCGAAACGGGGGCGGGTCAGAGGGCGCGACCAGGCGACCTCGCGGTGCAGCTGCCCGGTCTGTCGGAACAGCCGGACCTGGTGCGTGTCAGCGAGCGCATCGGCGAGCTCCTCCCGGTCCGCGGGCTGGAAGCCGAGGCCCTGCCAGAACGGACCCGAGCGACGACTGAACAGCCATGCCATCGTCGCTCCCTCGACGGCGGCACGCTCGAGCGCGAAGCGCGCCAGCATGCTGCCGTGCCCGCGCCGACGCTCCGCCGGGCTGACGGCGACACTCCGGATCAGCGCGTGGCGACCGTCCCCGCTGATCTCGTACCCCGTGCTCGCGACGACCCCACCCGCCCCGTCGCGCTCGACCCACAGCCGCACGCTCGGCGCATCGAGGCCGCTCAGCGTCAGATCGACTCCGGCGAGGAACGCCGTCAGCGCCTCGACATCTGCCGGGTCGCACGCCACGAGATCCACCGGTCCAGTCAACCACCCGCGCCTGTCCCCGCGGGAGACAACAGCGGGCCCGCCGCGATGCGAAGATGACGACGTGACCACGCCGCCCGCCGCCGCACCGCCGATGACCGACCCGCTCGCGACCGGGCGGGAGCGGCGGCGCACCGCGCCACGGCGCAGCCTCGGCGACCTGGTCACAGGTGGCCGAGACCCACTCGGCATCCTCGACGCGCAGAATGCGGGGCGGGTCCCCGAGCTCGTTCCGCTGCGGACCCAGCGGATGTCGGCGAGCCCGTTCGCGTTCTACCGCGGCACGGCGGCGCTCATGGCCGCCGACCTCGCGGCGAGCCCCTCCAGCGGCATCCTCGTCGCCTCCTGCGGCGACGCGCATGTCGCGAACTTCGGGTTCTACGCCTCCCCGCAGCGGACGCTCGTGTTCGACCTGAACGACTTCGACGAGGCGGCATGGGCACCGTGGGAGTGGGACCTCAAGCGCCTCGTCGCGAGCGTGATCATCGCCGGGCGGGCCACCAACCGCGACCCGGACGTCGTGCGCACGACGGCGCTCGCGACGGTGCGGACCTACGCCCGATCGATGGCGGCAGGCGTGCGGCTCAGCCCACTCGAGCGCTATTACCAGCACTTCGACGTCAGCCGGAGCCTCGGCGACCTCGACCGGCGCAGCCGCGCCGTCGTGAAGGCCGTGATGCGCGAAGCGCAGAGACGCACGGGCGAGCGCGCCGCGCGCAAGCTCACCGAGGTGGGCGAGGACGGCCGGCTCCGCTTCATCGAGACGCCGCCGACGATGACCCACGCCGCGCCGGAGATCACCGAGCGGGTCGAGGAGTACGTCGACGCCTACCGCCGGTCGACCAACGTCGACATCGCGGTGCTGCTGCAGCAGTACACGGCCTCCGACACCGCGCGCCGCGTCGTAGGCGTCGGCAGCGTGGGCACGCGGTGCTATGTCACCGTGCTGCAGGATGCCGCGGGGCATCCCCTCATCCTGCAGACGAAGGAGGCGGGTCGCAGCGTGCTCGAGGAGTACGGGCGCCAGCCTCAGCCCGACCACCTCAGCGCGGTCATCCGGGAGGGCGGCCAGGGCGCTCGCGTGGTCGCTCTGCAGCGGATCCTGCAGGGGGTCTCGGATCCCTTCCTCGGCCACATGATCACCGGCCGCGACTTCTACTTCCGCCAGTTCCGCGACATGAAGGTGAGCATCGAGGTCGAAACGCTCGAGGACCTGCCGTTCCGGCGCTACGCGCAGACGTGCGCCGCCATGCTCGCTCGCGCCCACTGCCAGTCGCCGGGCGCCGCCGCGGTCACCGCCTACATCGGCAGCGGCCGCATCATCGGCGAGGCGATCCTGGCCTGGGGCGAGGCATACGCCGACCTCTCGCGCGCCGACTATGACGCGTTCGTCGCCCGCGGCGACGGGGCGCGAGCGTAACGTCCCGGCGACCCCTCGACGAGCTCGGGGGTCGGACAGCCGGCGATCACTCGCCTTCGGGCTCCCGCGGCCGCCACACCACCAGCTCGGTCGCCCGCCGTACGCGGGTTCCGTGGCGGAGCGTCACGACGGAGCCGGTGGAGCCCGCCGCGAAGACGCGGGAGCGGCGGTCGTCCTCGGCCCGCAGCCGCGCTTCGAGCTCGGACACCTGACGGCGCAGCGCGCGCACGGTGTTCTCGAGCTCGATGAGCCGCGAGATGGCCGGCAGGCTCATCCCCTCTGCCGACAGCGCGGCCACCTCGCGCAGCTGCTTGACGTGACGGAGCGCATAGCGCCGCGACCCGCCCTGCGTTCGCGCGGGGACGACGAGGCCGAGGCGGTCGTACTGGCGGAGCGTCTGCGGGTGCATGCCCGCCAGCTCCGCCGCGACCGCGATCGCGAAGATCGGGGCCTCCTCGTCCACCTCGACGTCCGTCATGGCTACTCCCGCGCCTTGCTCATGAGATCGGCCCGCGGGTTCTCCCGAGGCTCGAGCTCGTGGAAGCGCTCGAGCGCCTCCTTCGCCTTCTCATCCAGGTGCGTGGGAACCGCGACCTGGACTTCGGCGAGCAGGTCGCCCGTGCCCTTGGACGAGGCCACGCCGCGCCCCTTGACGCGCAGCACGCGACCCGACGGGGTGCCGGGCGCCACGCGCAGCTTCACGGGGTCACCACCCAGCGTGGGAACCTCGATGGTCGCGCCCAGCGCGGCCTCGGTGAAGGTCACCGGAACAGTCACCCGCAGATTCAGCCCATCGCGCGTGAAGACCGGGTGCGGACGCACCGTCACCTGCACGACGATGTCGCCGGCCTCGCCGCCGTCGGGCGAGGGACGACCCCGCCCGCGCAGCCGGATCTTCTGCCCGTCGGCGACCCCCGCGGGGATCTTCACCTTGAACGGCTTGCCGTCCTCCCCCGCGAGGGAGATCGTCTCCCCACGCACCGCGGTCTGGAAGTCCAGCGTGGTCCGCGCCGTGACATCCGCCCCGCGCTGCGGGCCGCCGTACCCGCGGAATCCGCCGGTCGACTGACCGAAGCGGCCCGACCCGAACCCTCCGGGCGCCTGCTGCTGACCGAACATCGCGAACAGGTCGTCGAAGTCGGCGCTCTGATACGACCCGCCGCCGCGGCCGCCGCCGAAGCGGCTGAAGACATCCTCGAACCCGCCCGCGCCGCCGGACCCGGGCGCCTGGAACCGGGCGCTGCCCGATCCCATCGCACGGATCTGGTCGTACTCCTCACGGTGATCCTTGTCGGAGAGCACCGAGTAGGCCTCGCTGATCTCCTTGAACTTCGCCTCCTTGGCGGCGTCCCCCTGAGTCGAATCCGGGTGGTACTGACGCGCCAGCTTGCGATACGCCTTCTTCAGATCGGCCGCAGAGATGTCCTTGGACACCCCGAGCACCTTGTAGAAGTCCTTGTCGAACCAGTCCTGACTGGCCATCGGCACCCCCTCCCGTTACTCGGCGGAACCGGCGACGACGACCTTCGCCGGGCGCAGCTCGATGTCGCCCAGACGGTAGCCGACCTCGACCACGTCGAGGATCGTTCCATCCTCGACGCCTCCGGGGTTCGGGGCGTAGAAGATCGCCTCGTGCTGCTTCGGGTCGAAGACGTCACCGGCGACACCGTACGTCTCGACGCCCAAGCGGGCGACGACGCCGCGGAGCTTCTCCGCGATGACGGCGATCGCCGATCCCTCAGCGAGGTCGCCGTGCTTCTCGGCGCGGTCGAGGTCGTCCAGGACCGGCAGCAGCCCCTTCGCCACCGAGCCCTTGGCCCGGGAGATCTCGACCTCGCGCTGCTCCTCGGTGCGCCGACGGTAGTTGGCGTACTCCGCCTGCACGCGCTTGAGGTCCAGCAGCAGGTCGCGGTCCTCCGGCGACGCGTCGGCCGCGGCGGCGTCGTCGGTCTGCGGCGCGTCGATGATGTCGTCGACGGTGAGCTCGTCCCCGTCGGTCGGGTTGTCCCCCTGCGACTCGGGGTCGGATGCCGTGGCATCCGACCCCTCGTCACCGGGGACTTCGGTGTTCTCGAAGTCCTTGTCGCTCATGATCCGATTCTTACTTCTTCTCGTCCTCGTCGTCGACGACCTCGGCGTCGATCACGTCCTCCTCGGGGTTCGGCACGGAGCCGTTCCCCGGGTCGGCGACGGTCGGGTCGGCCGGCTCGCCCTCCGCCTGCGCGGAGGCGTAGATCGCCTCACCGAGCTGCTGCTGCGAGGCGTTGAGCTTGTCGAACGCGTTCTTCACGGCATCCTCATCCTCGCCCGCGAGCGCGGTCTTCAGCGCGTCGACGTCGGCCTGGACGGAGGTCTTCACCTCGGCGGGGAGCTTGTCCTCGTTGTCCTTGATGAGCTTCTCGATGGAGTACGACAGCGTCTCGGCCTGGTTGCGGACCTCGGCCTGCTCGCGGCGGGTCTTGTCCTCCGCGGCGTGCTCCTCGGCCTCGCGCACCATGCGCTCGATGTCGTCCTTCGGCAGCGACGAGCCGCCGGTGATCGTCATCGACTGCTCCTTGCCCGTGCCCTTGTCCTTCGCGGACACGTGCACGATGCCGTTCGCGTCGATGTCGAAGGTGACCTCGACCTGCGGGATGCCGCGCGGCGCCGGCGCGATGCCGGTCAGCTCGAACGTGCCCAGCGGCTTGTTGTCGCGGGTGAACTCGCGCTCGCCCTGGAAGACCTGGATGGCGACCGACGGCTGGTTGTCGTCGGCGGTCGTGAAGGTCTCGCTGCGCTTGGTCGGGATGGCCGTGTTGCGCTCGATCAGCTTCGTCATGATGCCGCCCTTGGTCTCGATGCCGAGGCTCAGGGGGGTCACGTCGATGAGGAGGACGTCCTTGCGCTCGCCCTTCAGGACGCCGGCCTGCAGGGCGGCGCCGACGGCGACGACCTCGTCCGGGTTCACGCCCTTGTTGGGCTCCTGTCCGCCGGTGAGCTGCTTCACGAGCTCGGTGACCTGCGGCATGCGCGTCGAGCCGCCGACGAGCACGACGTGGTCGATGTCACCGACCTTGATGCCCGCCTCGGCGATGACGTCGTTGAAGGGCTTCTTCGTGCGGTCGAGGAGATCCTTGGTGAGATCCTCGAACTTCGCGCGGGTCAGCGTCTCGGACAGCGACACGGGGCCCGAGTCGGTCAGCGACAGGTAGGGCAGGTTGATGGAGGTCGACGTCGAGGACGAGAGCTCCTTCTTCGCCTGCTCGGCAGCCTCCTTGAGGCGCTGCAGAGCGATCTTGTCACCCGAGACGTCGACGCCGGTCGTGTCCTTGAACTGCTTGATCAGGTAGTCCACGACGCGCTGGTCCCAGTCGTCGCCGCCGAGCCGGTTGTCACCGGCGGTGGCGCGCACCTGGATGGTCGAGAAGTCGTCGTCCTTGCCCACCTCGAGCAGCGACACGTCGAACGTTCCGCCACCGAGGTCGAAGACGAGGATGAGCTCGTCCTCCTTGCCCTTGTCGAGGCCGTACGCGAGGGCCGCGGCGGTGGGCTCGTTGATGATGCGCAGGACGTTGAGGCCGGCGATCTCACCGGCATCCTTCGTCGCCTGGCGCTCGGCGTCGTTGAAGTAGGCGGGGACGGTGATGACGGCGTCGGTCACCGAGTCGCCGAGGTACGTCTCCGCGTCGCGCTTGAGCTTCTGCAGGATGCGCGCCGAGATCTCCTGCGGCGTGTACTGCTTGCCGTCGATCGACTGCGTCTTCCAGTCGGTGCCCATGTGGCGCTTGACCGACGAGAGCGTGCGGTCGACGTTGGTGACGGCCTGGCGCTTGGCGGTCTCGCCGACGAGCACCTCGCCGTCCTTCGTGAACGCGACGACCGAGGGGGTCGTGCGGAAGCCTTCGGCGTTGGCGATGACCTTCGGCTCGCCGCCCTCGAGGACGGAGACGACGGAGTTCGTCGTACCGAGGTCGATACCCACTGCACGTGCCATGTGTGTTTCTCCTTGTTCGGTGATCATGGAAGTCTGCGAGTTGAGTCGTAAAGGCTCAACTTGTGATGGATGCCACGTTACCGACCTCGAAGCGGAGTGTCAAGTGAACTTGATATGAATCGGCTCAACTCTCGCGTGAGCCCGCCTGCCCGTCTCCCGGCAGCACCGGTTCGCAGGCGTCGAAAGGCGACGCCTGCGAAGGGCGGACGGGTCAGTCGCGAGGGCGGCGATCCGGGCGGTCGCCCCGGTCGGGGCGCTTCGCGGAGCGCTGGAACCTGTCGGGCTTGATCTCGATGAGGCGGCCGCTGATGCGCGTGTTCGCGAGCCGTTCCAGCGCCCCGCGCGGCAGGTCGGCGGGGAGCTCGACCAGCGAGAAGTCCGGCCGGATCTGGATCGCACCGAAGTCCTCGCGGCGGAAGCCGCCCTCGTTCGCGAGCGCGCCGACGATCTGACGCGGCTCGACCTTGTGACGCCGGCCGACCTCGATGCGGTACGTCGCCGTCGCGCCGCCGCTGCGCTCGCGGCGGGGCCGGTCGCCGCGGTCGCCGCGGTCGCCCCGATCTCCCTGATCGCGGTCCCGGGTGCGGTCGCGGTCGAAACGGTCGCGGTCGCGGCGCGCGGGCTCGTCGTCGGCGGCATCCAGCAGCAGCGGCGTCTCACCCTGAGACACGACCGCGAGCGCCGCGGCGACATCGGCCTCGGGCACGTCGTGGTGCGTCACGTAGTGGTTGATGATGTCGCGGAAGCGGTCGATGCGGGCGGTGTCGGCGAGCGCGGCGGTGATCGCGTCGTCGAAGCGGGTGAGGCGAGTCGCATTGACGTCGTCGGCGGTCGGAAGCGCCATCTCCGTCAGCGGCTGGCGCGTCGCCTTCTCGATGGAGGTCAGCATGCGTCGCTCACGCGGGGTCACGAAGCTGATCGCGTCCCCCGAGCGTCCCGCGCGGCCGGTGCGCCCGATCCGGTGCACATACGACTCGGTGTCGATCGGCAGGTCGAAGTTCACGACGTGGCTGATGCGCTCGACGTCGAGGCCGCGCGCGGCGACATCCGTCGCGACGAGGATGTCGAGCTTGCCGTCCTTGAGCTGGTTCACCGTGCGCTCGCGCTGCGCCTGCACGACGTCGCCGTTGATGGCCGCCGCGGTGTAGCCGCGGGCCCGGAGCTTCTCGGCGAGCGTCTCCGTCTCGTTCTTCGTGCGGGTGAAGACGATCATGCCCTCGAAGTTCTCGACCTCGAGGATGCGCGTGAGGGCGTCGACCTTCTGCGGGTACGAGACGACGAGGTAGCGCTGGGTGATGTTGGTCGCGGTCGAGGTCTTCGCCTTGACGTTGATCTCCTCGGCATCCTTCAGGTACGTGCCCGCGAGGCGGCGGATCTGCGCCGGCATGGTCGCCGAGAAGAGGGCCACCTGCTTGCCGGCGGGGGTGTCGGCGAGGATCGTCTCGACATCCTCCGCGAAGCCCATCTTGAGCATCTCGTCGGCCTCGTCGAGCACGAGGAAGCGGAGCTCCGACAGGTCGAGCGTGCCCTTGTCGAGATGGTCCATGATGCGGCCGGGCGTCCCCACGACCACGTGCACGCCGCGGCGGAGCGCCGACAGCTGCTGGCCGTAGCCCTGCCCGCCGTAGACGGGGAGGACGTGCACGCCCTTCAGATGGGCGGCGTACGACTCGAACGCCTCGCAGACCTGCAGCGCCAGCTCGCGGGTGGGCGCGAGGACGAGCGCCTGCGGGGTCTTCTGCGAGAGGTCGAGCTGCGAGAGGATCGGCAGCGCGAACGCCGCGGTCTTTCCCGTGCCGGTCTGAGCCGTACCGAGCACGTCACGGCCGGCCAGCAGCGGCGGGATCGTCGCCGCCTGGATCGCCGAGGGGGTCTCGTACCCGACATCCTTCAGCGCTTTGAGGACGGGCGCGTCGAGCCCCAGGTCGGCGAAGGTGGGGGTCGTCGGAGCGCTGTCGGTCTCGGCCTGATCGGGCGCGGTGTCGGATGCCATGTGACCACGGTATCCGCCCGCACGGCCATAGTCTGGGCAGGCACCGTGACGGCGTCGTCACCACCTGTTCATCGAAGGGCTTCAGCATGACCGACATGGACCCCTCCCGCACCCCTCCGATGCCCGCCGACACCCGCGCACTGGGCGCCATCGGCGAGGTCTTCCAGGACTCGAGCGCGGACCGCGAGGTGCCCCGGCGGCAGGTGCGGTCGTGGGCGATGTGGGACTGGGCGACCCAGCCGTTCAACTCCGTCATCCTCACCTTCGTCTTCGTCTCGCTCTACCTCGTGTCCGACACCTTCCTGCCGGCGGACATCGCCGCGCTCGCGAAGGATGACCCGGTCAAGGAGCGCGCCCTCGCCGACCTGTCGAGCGGATACGGGCTCATCTCCACCCTCGCGGGCATCCTGATCCTGCTGGTCGCACCCGTCCTCGGACAGCTCGCCGACCGCGCCGGCCGCAAGAAGCGCTGGCTGCTGGTCACAACGGTGCTCCTCGCACTCGTCCAGTTCAGCCTCTTCTTCGTCTTCGCCGACCCCGTGTACTTCTGGTACGGGGCGATCATGGTCTCGATCGGCGCCGTCATCTCCGAGATCGCGGGCGTCAACTACAACGCCCTCCTCGTGAGCGTGTCGACGCCGCGAACGGTGGGGCGCGTGAGCGGCCTGGGCTGGGGACTCGGCTACATCGGCGGCATCCTGGCGCTCGGCATCGTCATCTCACTGACCTTCGCCGACTGGTTCGGCATGGACACCTCGGGCGGACTCGCCTACCGGCTCATCGCGGTCGGCTGCGCCGTCTGGACCGTCGTCTTCTCGATCCCCCTGTTCCTCAACGTCCCCGAACCTCCGGCGCGCGGGGGCACCCCGCAGCGGATCAACATCCTCGCCGCCTACCGTGAGCTCATCCGCGACATCGTGCGGCTGTTCCACGAGCACCGCCCGACCTTCTGGTTCCTCGTCGCCAGCGCGGTCTACCGCGACGGCCTCGCGGGCGTGTTCGCGTTCGGCGGCGTCCTCGCCGCCGTGGGCTTCGGGTTCTCCCCGAACGAGGTCATGATCTTCGGCATCGCCGCGAACCTCGTCGCCGGGGTCTCGACCATCATCGCCGGGCGCCTCGACGACCGGTTCGGCGCCCGCGCGGTGATCGTCACCTCCCTCACCGGCCTCGTCGTGATCGCATTCGCCGTGTTCGCGCTGCACGACGGCGGCAAAGCCCCGTTCTGGGCGGGCGGCCTTCTGCTGTGCGCGTTCGTGGGACCGGCGCAGGCGGCATCGCGCTCCCTGCTCGCCCGGGTCACGCCCGCCGGGATGCAGGGCGAGATCTTCGGCCTCTACGCCACGACCGGCCGCGTCGCGAGCTTCATCTCCCCGGCGATGTGGACCCTGTTCATCGCCCTGTTCGGCGCCACCTACTGGGGCATCCTCGGCATTGCGCTGGTGCTTCTCGCCGGACTCGTGCTGCTGCTGTTCGTGCGCCTGCCGCGCCACGTCCGCCCGAGCTGACCCGCGCCCGGGATGCCCCGGGTCGAGGGTTCAGGACGGCGGGCGCCGTCGGGAACGCAGCCAGCCGGGCATCCGGACGCCCTGCTCGTTGCCCGACTCGACGTCCAGCCCGTACCGCTCGCCGACGTAGTCGACGAGCTGGGCGCGCTCTGCGCGTTCGTACACACGACGCTCGCGGCGGAAGGCGATCACGGTCGCCCAGCAGATCAGGAGCATGACGACGCTGAAGGGCAGCGCGATCGTGATCGCCGCGGTCTGCAGCGCCGACAGTCCTCCGGCGAGGAGGAGCGCCACGGCGAGCACCGCGGTCGCGAGGGTGAAGAACACGCGGATCCAGCGCTTCGGCTCGGCATCTCCGCCCGTCGCGATCATGCCCATCACGAGCGCACCGGAGTCGGCGGAGGTGACGAAGAAGACGCCGATCAGGATGATCGCGCCGATGGTGAGCACCTGCGTCGCCGGCAGATGCTGGAAGAGCTGGAACAGCGCGCCCTGGAGGTCCACCGAACCGTCGGCGGCGAGCATCGACCCGGGCTCCCGCATCTCCTGCGCGAGCGCGGAGCCGCCGAGCACGGCGAACCACAGCACGCCGACGAGCGTGGGCACGACCAGCACGCCGAGGACGAACTCTCGGACGGTGCGTCCCTTGCTGACACGGGCGATGAAGATCCCCACGAAGGGGGCCCAGGAGATCCACCAGCCCCAGTAGAAGGAGGTCCAGGCCGCCTGCCACTGCTCGCCCGCCTCCCCCTGGAACGCGCTCACGGTGAAGCTCAGCCCCACGAAGTTCTGCAGGTAGGCGCCGATCGACTGGACCCACTCCCGCAGCAGGTACTCCGTCTGCCCCACGAAGAGGACGAAGACGAGAAGCACCCCCGCGAGGATCAGGTTGCCCGTCGAGAGCCACTTCATGCCGCGACCGACGCCGGAGAGGACCGAAAGCAGGACGAAGACCGTGATGACCCCGATGATGAGGATCTGCATGAACGTGTCGGGGCTGCCGAACCCGGCGGCATCCAATCCCGCGCCGATCTGCAGCACGCCGAGTCCGAGCGAGGTGGCGACGCCGAAGACCGTTCCGACGAGGGCGAGCGCGTCGATCACGTTGCCCCACGTGCCCCGCACGCGCTTGCCCAGGAGCGGCTCGAGGGCCCAGCGGATCGAAACCGGACGCCGCCGCCGGTGAATCGCATAGGCGAGGGCCACCCCGATGACGACGTAGATCGCCCACGCCTGCACGCCCCAGTGGAGATACGTCTGCACGAGCGCGCTCTGGGCGAGTTGCGCGTCGGTCCCCGAGACGCCGGGGCGCGGGGAGATGAAGTGGCTGAGCGGCTCGCTGACGCCGTAGAAGACGAGGCCGATGCCCATGCCCGCGGCGAACAGCAGCGAGAACCACGCCCCGGTCGAGAACTCCGGCTCGTCGTCGTCCTTGCCCAGTTTGATGTCGCCGAACCGACTGAACCCGAGGACGAGGACGAACGCGACGAAGAACGCCGCGATGAGGACGTAGTACCAGCTGAAGGTGCGGACGATCGTGGCCTGCATCGCGGCGAAGGTCTCCTCGGCCACCTCGGGCACCGTGATCGCGAACGCCGCGACGCCGACGATCACGATCGCCGCAGGCCAGAACACCCAGCGGGCGAGAGGACGGGAGGCCAGCGGATCTGCGGCCGGGAGTGACTCGGTCATCCTTCAACGGTAGCGAGTCATCGTGCGCCGCCGGGGACGGATGCCGGGGCTTGCGCGGATCGCGGCGCGTGTGCTCGGCGTCGGGACGGGGTCTGCTGTGATCGCGTGCGGCGGTGACGCGCCCGGCGGCGGCGGGTCAGCGGTGATCGGGCCAGGCGTCGGCCAGCTTGCCGAGGAGCCGGGCGAACTCGGCCCGCTCCTCGGGAGTGAAGTCCGACAGCGCCTGCGACAGGTGCTCGCGGCGCTGCCCCCGGAACCCCCGCGCGACCCGCATCCCGTCATCCGTCAACGCGATCCGCGTGCGGCGCGCATCGTCGGGGTCGGCCTCGCGGCGCAGCAGCCCCATGTCGACGCCCTGCTGCACGAGGCGCGAAGCGCGCGGCTGGTCGACGCCGATCGCCGCGCCCACCTCGCTGACGCTGAGCGGTCCGGATGCCGCGGCCAGCGTCTCGAGGAGCCGCATCCGCGCCGGGCCGCCGATCCGCGCCCCCGGCGGGGTGGCATCCCGCTCGCCGCGCATCCAGCCGTGGCCCGGGTGGCCGTGCCCGCGGGCGAAGCCCGCTCCGCCGCGGCCGAACCCGCCGGGGCCGCCCGCGCCGGACGAGCCGCCCGGTCCCCCGGGGCCGCCGTCGGGGCCGGTCGGCCCGAATCTCCCGGGGCCCCGACCGCGCAGGCGCGACAGGGCGGCGGCGATGGCGTCGAGCTCGGCGGGCGTGGGTTCGGTCATGGCATCCAATTTACATGCGACTTGACATGCTTCGAGATTGCATGTCATACTGCATGTGCATGCACTATTACATGCTTCGAGCGGCTCCGACGGAGACGCCCCCACACCTCACCAGACATCACCCGAAAGGACTCCTCATGGAGAACATCGACACCACAGCCACCACCCCCCTTCCGTTCGGCCGCCTCGTGCGCGTCGTGGACCACCTCATCGCTCGGGAGTTCGACACGGCCTTCCGAGCCGAGGACGTCTCGCGGCGCGACATGCGTCTGCTGACGCTCCTCGCCGACGACACCACGGCGCCCGCCGTGACCGCGCGCATGGCGCGACACAGCAGCAAGAAGCTCCACCGCCTCGCCGAGCGGGGCTGGATCACCCAGGTCGACGGAGCCTGGCGCCTGAGCGACGAGGGGCGTGCCGCACAGGCCCGGCTCTCGGAGCGCATCTCCGACATCCGCACCCGCCTCGGCGCGGCCGTCTCGGACGAGGACTTCGCCACCACCACGGCGAGCCTCGAGGCGATCGCTCGCGAGCTCGGCTGGGACCCCGACGAGCGGACGCCGCGGCCCGGCCGCGAGTTCGGCCCGCGCCGCCACGGATTCGGCCCCGGCTTCCGCGGGGGCTTCGGCCCCGGCTTCGGCGGGCACGGCTTCGGGCCCGGCTTCGGCGGGCACGGATTCGGCCCCGGAGGCCGCCACGCGGGCCAGGCTCACGCCGAGCGAGCCTTCGAGCGCGGGTTCGAGGCCGGTTTCAGCCGCGGCGCGGCCTCCCACGAGGCCTCCCGCGGAGCCTGAACCGGCGCTGAACCGGGCTTGAGTCGGGGCCTGCGCCCCGGCTCAGGCCGCGATCCGGGCTCCGACTCGAGCTCGGCCGCACCGCGGAAGCCCCCACCGCGGCATGCGTCGGCGTATGACACGACGACTGCCGCAACGGCCTGCCACCGGTGAGAATGGCCGGGTGACGGCCCTCCTCGCGATCTCGCACGGCACCGGCGATCAGGCCGGCCAACACGCCGTCGCCACCCTCGTCGGCGCCGTGGCGGCGCGGCTTCCGGATGTCGTCGTCCGCCTCGGCCACGTCGATGTGCAGCAGCCCGACGTCGCCACTGCCCTCGCGCACCTTCACGCGGCGCCGGTCGCCCTCGTTCCGCTTCTCCTGTCGGCCGGCTACCACGTGCACGTCGACCTGCGCCGCGCCACCCGCGATCGCCCCGACGTGCGCGTCGCGCCGGCCCTCGGCCCGGACCCGCGCCTCGTGGACGTCCTGGTGCAGCGCCTGCAGGAGGCGGGGTGGGATGCCGCGTCATCCGCGCCCGACGACGCCGTCGTCCTGGCGGTCGCGGGCTCGAGCGACGAACGGGCGAACGAGGACTGCCGCGTCGTCGCACGCCTGCTGGCGGAGCGGATCGCCCGGCCGGTCGAGGTCGGCTTCCTCGCGGCCGCCCACCCGCGCCTGCGCGACGCCGTCACAGCGGCGCAGAGCCGCACCGCACGCCCGGTCGCGGTTGCGACGTATCTGCTCGCTCCGGGCTACTTCCACGACCTCGCCGTCCGCGAGGCTCCCGGAGCGATCGTCGCGCGGCCCCTGCTGGATGCCGATGCGCCGGCCGCCGCGCTCGTCGACCTCGTCGTCGACCGCTTCCTCGCCGCCGACCCCCATCGCACGGCGAGCGCCGGTGCACAGAGGCACATCGAAGGCCCCGCCGCCGGAGTGTGACGCCGTGTGACGGCCGGTGACGCACCGTGTCGCACACCGCGACAGCGGCGCCCCCGTGTTCCTACCCTCCTGAAAGGGTCGAGCCGACCCGCGCACGCAGAGCGCACGAAGAGGAACGCCATGACCACCAGCGAGACCGAGACCCGCGAACCGGGCGACGCCGCCGCGCGCGCGACCGCGCGGGACATGCGGGATGCCGCGACGCGCCCCACCCGCGATGCGTCGCGCCCCCCTCGCCCGGCATCGAAGCCGAACGGCCAGTGGAAGATCGACGGCACCGCCCCGCTGAACGCCAACGAGGAGTGGAAGCAGGTCGACGACGGCCTCGCCGTCCGCGGCCGCATCGAGAACATCTACGCGAAGGGCGGCTTCGCGTCGATCGATCCGACCGACCTCCACGGCCGGTTCCGCGTGTGGGGTCTCTACACCCAGCGCAAGCCCGGCATCGACGGGGGACGCACGGCGACGCTCGAGCCGCACGAGCTCGAGGACGAGTACTTCATGCTCCGCGTGCGCATCGACGGCGGTCAGCTCACGACCGAGCAGCTGCGCGTGATCGCGGGGATCTCGCAGGACTTCGGCCGCGGGACCGCCGACCTCACCGATCGCCAGAACATCCAGCTGCACTGGATCGAGGTCGAGTCGATGCCCGAGATCTGGCGCCGCCTCGAGGCCGTCGGACTCGGCACCACCGAAGCATGCGGCGACGTGCCGCGCGTCATCCTCGGCTCGCCCGTCGCGGGCATCTCGGCCGCCGAGCTCATCGACCCGACGCCGCAGATCGAGGAGATCCAGTCCCGCTTCATCGGCGATCCGACGCTGTCGAACCTGCCCCGCAAGTTCAAGTCGGCGATCACCGGGCATCCGAGCCAGGATGTCGTGCACGAGATCAATGACGTCGCCTTCGTCGCGGTGCACCATCCCGAGCTCGGCATCGGATACGACCTCTGGGTGGGCGGCGGCCTGTCGACCGCGCCGCGCCTCGGCGAGCGCCTCGGCGTGTTCGTCGCGCCCGAGCGCGTCGCCGACGTGTGGCACGGCGTCGCCCAGATCTTCCGCGACTACGGGTACCGCCGCCTGCGGAACAAGGCACGGCTGAAGTTCCTGCTCGCCGAGTGGGGCACCGAGAGGTTCCGACAGGTGCTGCAGGACGAGTACCTCGGTCATGCCCTGCCCGACGGCCCCGCGGCCCCGAAGCCGGAGACGCCGGGAGACCACATCGGCATCCACCGCCAGAAGGACGGGCGCTTCCACGTCGGTGTCACGCCGATCGTCGGACGGGTCTCCGGTCCGACCCTCGAGAAGCTCGCCGACCTCATCGAAGCGCACGGCTCGGCCCGGCTGCGGACGACACCGCACCAGAAGCTCGTGATCCTCGACATCCCGGAGGACCGGGTGCCCTCCCTCGTCGCGGGCCTCGACGACCTCGGGCTCTCGGTGCGTCCGAGCCTCATCCGCCGCGGCACGATCGCGTGCACGGGCATCGAGTTCTGCAAGCTCGCGATCGTCGAGACGAAGGCGTACGCCACCGCCGCGGTCCTCGACCTCGAGGAGCGGCTCGACCGGTTCGAGCTCCCCCACCAGATCTCGCTGCACGTGAACGGATGCCCCAACTCCTGCGCCCGCATCCAGACGGCCGACATCGGGCTGAAGGGCCAGCTCGTCACGATCGACGGCGAGCAGGTGCCCGGCTACCAGGTGCACCTGGGCGGAGGGCTCGCCTCGCAGGACCGCGACGAGGCCGGCCTGGGCCGGACGGTCCGCGGCCTGAAGGTCGCCGCGGACGGCATCGCCGACTACGTCGAGCGGGTCGTCACCCGGTTCCTCTCCGATCGCGACAGCGAGATCGACGAGACGTTCGCCCAGTGGGCGCACCGCGCCGACGAGGAGGCGCTCGTATGAGCGTCTCGCTCGCGCCCCGCGCGACGACCCGCCGGAGCGCCGATGAGCTGCGCGCTCTCGCCGAGGAGGGGAACGCGTTCCTCGGCAGCCTGACGGATCACGAGGCATCCGCGCAGGAGATCATCCGCTGGGCGGCGGAGCACTTCGCGCCCGAGGCGGCCGCCGTCGCCTGCTCGATGGCGGATGCCACGCTGCCGCACCTCGTCGCAGCGGACCTCCCCGGCGTCGACGTCCTCTTCCTCGACACGGGCTACCACTTCACCGAGACGCGCGCGACGCGCGACGAGGTCGACCGGGTGCTGGACGTGCGCATCGTCGATGTGCTCCCCGCGCAGTCGGTCGCCGAGCAGGATGCCGCCTTCGGCGAGCGCCTGTACGAGCGCGACCCCGCGCTGTGCTGCGCCCGGCGCAAGGTCGAGCCGCTGCAGGAGGCCCTCGGCGGCTACGAGGTGTGGTTCACGGGCGTGCGCCGCGACGAGGCGCCGACCCGTACGCAGACCCCCCTCGTCACCTGGGATGAGCGCAACGGGCTCGTCAAGGTGAACCCCCTCGCCGCGTGGAGCTTCGATGAGGTGCTGGGCTACGCGGCCGACCACAAGGCGCCGGTCAACCTCCTCGTCGGATTCGGCTACCCCTCGATCGGATGCGCGCCCTGCACCCGCCCGGTCGCCGCCGGCGAAGATCCCCGATCCGGCCGATGGGCCGGCACCTCGAAGACGGAATGCGGGCTGCACGAATGAGCACCGACCTGGCCACCCCGACGCGCCTGAGCACCCTCGACACGCTCGAGGCGGAGGCGATCCACATCATCCGCGAGGTCGTCGCCGAGTTCGAGCGCCCTGTGCTGCTGTTCTCCGGCGGCAAGGACTCGGTCGTCGTCCTCCACCTCGCGACGAAGGCGTTCCTCCCCGGCAGGGTCCCCTTCCCCGTCCTGCACGTGGACACGGGGCACAACTTCCCCGAGGTGCTCGCGTTCCGCGACGAGACCGTCGCGCGGCTCGGGCTCACCCTCCATGTGGCGCGCGTGCAGGACTACCTCGACGACGGGCGGCTGCACGAGCGCGCCGACGGCACCCGCAACCCGCTGCAGACGCAGCCGCTCCTGGATGCCATCGCCGCAGGCCGCCACGACGCGGTCTTCGGCGGCGCACGCCGCGACGAGGACAAGGCCCGCGCGAAGGAGCGGATCATCTCCCTGCGCGATGAGTTCGGACAGTGGGATCCCCGCAACCAGCGGCCCGAGCTCTGGTCGCTGTACAACGGGAGGCACACGCCCGGCCAGCACGTGCGCGCCTTCCCGATCTCGAACTGGACCGAACTCGACATCTGGCGCTACATCGAGCGCGAGGGCATCGCGCTGCCGCCGCTCTACTTCGCGCATGAGCGCGACGTGTATTCCCGCGACGGCATGTGGCGGGCAGTGGGCGAGGCATCCCCTGCCCGCGCGGAGGAGGATGTCGTCCGACGCACCGTCCGCTACCGGACGGTCGGCGACATGAGCTGCACCGGAGCGGTCGAATCGGATGCCGCGGACGTGGCCTCCATCGTCGCCGAGGTCGCCCGCACGACCCTCACCGAGCGCGGCGCCACGCGCGCCGACGACCGCCTCTCGGAGGCGGCGATGGAAGACCGCAAGAAGGACGGGTACTTCTGATGACCACGACCATTCCCACCTCGGAAGACACCGCCACGCTGTTCCGCTTCGCCACCGCCGGCTCGGTCGATGACGGCAAGTCCACGCTCGTCGGGCGACTCCTGCACGACTCGAAGGCGATCCTGGCCGACCAGCTCGAGCAGGTGCAGCGCACCTCCGCCGAGCGGGGATTCGCGCACGGCGCGTTCGACTTCGCGCTTCTGACCGACGGCCTCCGCGCCGAGCGCGAGCAGGGCATCACGATCGACGTCGCCTACCGCTACTTCTCGACGGGTGCGCGCTCGTTCGTCCTCGCCGACTGCCCGGGTCACGTGCAGTACACGCGCAACATGGTCACCGGCGCGACGACGGCGGACGCCGTGATCGTCCTGATCGATGCCCGCAAGGGCGTCCTCGAGCAGACCCGCCGGCACCTCGCCGTCGTCGCGCTCCTCCGGGTGCCGCATGTCATCGTCGCGGTGAACAAGATCGACCTCCTGGACTTCGCGGAGGATCGCTTCCACCCGGTCGCGGAGGACGTGCGCCGCGTCGCGGCGGAGCTCGGCATCCTGGAGGTGCATGTGCTCCCGGTCTCCGCCCTCGAGGGCGACAACATCGTCGACCGGTCGGAGCGGACCCCCTGGTACGACGGTCCCGCGCTCCTCGAGCTCCTCGAGTCGCTGCCCTCCATCGACGAGCGGGAGAGCGCGGCCGACCCGTTCCGCCTTCCGGTCCAGCTCGTCCTGCGCCCGCAGGGCGGTCTCGCGCCGCACCTCGCCGCCGATCCCGATGCCGCCGAGCGCTACCGCGACCACCGCGCGTTCGCTGGGCGCGTCGCCTCGGGCACGGTCCGCGTCGGCGACCGCGTGAGCGTGTTCCCCTCGGGCGTCGAGACGACGGTCACCGCGATCGACGTCGCCGGGTCGCCCGCCGAGGAGGCGGTCGCGTCGCAGTCCGTCGCGATCCAGCTCAGCGACGAGGTGGATGCCGCGCGCGGCGCCGTCATCGCCGCGGCGGGAACGCTCCCCGCACCCACCCGGATCGTCGAGGCGGAGCTCTTCCAGCTCGACGCGCGGCCGCTCCTGCCGGGCGCCAAGGTGCTCGTGAAGCACGGCACCGCGACGGTGCAGGCGCTCATCGCGGGCATCGTCTCGCGACGCGACCTCGACACGCTCGCGCACGAGCCGGCACATCAGCTCGCGGTCAACGACATCGGTCGTGCGACGCTGCGGCTGGCCGCCGATCTCCCCCTCGAACCGTACGAGACGAACCGCGCGAGCGGCTCGTTCCTCGTCATCCACCCGCTCGACGGCGCCACCCTCGCCGCCGGCACCGTCCCGGCCTGACGCCGGGGCATCCGCACGACCCGCACCACCGCACGACCCCACTCATTCGCAGAAGGAGGCGAACCGATGAAGAACACCCGAATCCTCACACTCACCGCACTGGCTGTCGCCGGGATGATGGCCCTCACCGGCTGCGCCTCGCAGGCATCCGCCGACGCCGGCGCCTCCCCCGCCGCGACCGGCGCGGGCACGCCCGCGACCGAGCTCCGCCTGGGCTATTTCGCGAACGTCACCCACGCGCCGGCCCTCATCGGGCTGCAGGAGGGCCTGTTCGAGAAGGAGCTCGGCGACACGACGCTCACGACGCAGGTCTTCAACGCCGGCCCCGCGGCGATCGAGGCCCTCTCCGCCGGTGCGATCGACGCGACCTTCATCGGGCCGAACCCGTCGATCAACACGTTCATCCAGTCCCAGGGCGCGTCGGCACGGATCGTCGCGGGTGTCGCGACCGGCGGCGCGGCGCTCGTCGTCCGCGACGGGATCAGCTCTCCCGCGGACCTCGCCGGCGCGACGCTCGCCTCCCCACAGCTGGGCAACACGCAGGATGTCGCGCTCCGCAGCTGGCTGAAGGACGAGGGCTACTCGACCGACACCACGGGCGGCGGCGACGTCCACGTCACCCCGACCGAGAACGCGCAGACGCTCACGCTGTTCCAGCAGGGTCAGCTCGACGGGGCATGGCTGCCCGAACCGTGGGTGTCGCGGCTCGTCGTCGACGCGGGCGCGAAGGTGCTCGTCGACGAGGCGGACCTCTGGAAGGACGGGGCATTCCCCACGACCGTCCTCCTCGTGCGCAAGGACTTCCTCGAGGAGCACCCCCAGACCGTCGAGGCGCTCGTGAAGGGCAACCTCGACGCGATCGCCTGGATCGGGGACAACCCCGACACGGTCGGGGCGGAGATCAACAAGAAGCTCACGGCCGACGCGGGCAAGGGGCTCAGCGACGCGGTGCTCGCGCGCGCGCTCGAGCACGTGACGTTCTCCGCGAACCCGCACGCCGAGACCTTCCAGCAGCTGGTCGACAACGGGCTCGCCGCGGGCACGCAGAAGAAGGGCTCCATCGACGGCCTCTTCGACCTGCGCATCCTCAACGGCCTCCTCGGCGCGGACGGCCAGGAGACCGTCTCGGCCGACGGTCTCGGCGAGGACTGACATGCCCCGTTCCCGCACTCAGCCAGGGGCCGGCGCGCCCGCGTCGGCGACACCGGCCGTGGCATCCGCCGGGCTCCTCCCGAGCTTCGACCTCGCCGCACCGCCCTCCGTCGCGCCCTCCGAGGCGCCCGCGATCGTGCGGCTGGACGGCGTCGGCAAGCGGTTCGGCACCGGTCCGCTCGTCCTCGACGGCGTCACGCTGGACATCCGGGCGGGCGAGTTCGTCTGCCTCGTCGGGGCGTCCGGGTGCGGGAAGTCGACCCTGCTGAACCTCGTCGCGGGTCTCGATCGGCAGAGCTCCGGCACGATCGAGACCCCGGCGGCGGGATCGGCCGTCATGTTCCAGGAGTCGGCGCTCATGCCGTGGCTCACCGCATCCCGCAACGTCGAACTCGCGCTGCGGCTGCGCGGCGTGCCGCGCGGAGAGCGGCGGACGCGGGCGCGGGAGCTCCTCGACATCGTCAACCTGGCGGATGCCGCGGACAAGCGCCCGCACGAGCTCTCCGGCGGCATGCGCCAGCGCGTCGCGCTCGCGCGCGCCCTCGCGCAGGACCGCCCGGTCCTGCTCATGGACGAGCCGTTCGCCGCCCTCGATGCGATCACCCGCGACCTTCTCCACGAAGAGCTCGAGCGGGTGTGGCGGGCGACGGGCCGCACGATCGTCTTCGTCACGCACAACGTGCGCGAGGCGGTGCGCCTCGGCCAGCGGGTCGTGCTCCTCTCCAGCCGACCCGGCCGCATCGCCCGCGAGTGGCGAGTGGCACCGGCATCCGCCACCCGCGGGCGCCGCACCGAGTCGCCCGAGGTGTCGAGCCTCGCCGCGGAGATCACCGAGCAGCTCCGGAAGGAGATCCGCCGCAATGCCGCATGACACCCCTGTCCTCGACCGCTCGGATGCCGCGCCCTCCGCCGAGGAGGCACGCACCCTCGCCGGCCTCGACCGCCTGCAGACCGCCGCGGGCCGCGACGCCGGGGCGTGGCGCAGCTTCTTCTCCGGCGTCATCCCGCCGCTCATCTTCGTCGCGCTTCTCATCGCCGCCTGGCAGCTCTACATCGTGATCGCGCAGCCGCGGCCCGACATCGTCCCCGCACCGCTGGACGTCCTCGGCGCGTTCGGCGACGCGCTCGAATCGGGCCGGATGCAGCTCGCCGTCGCGACGAGCCTCGAACGGGGCGTCCTCGGCTTCCTCATCGCGATCGTCGTGGGCACGCCGATCGGGCTGCTGCTCGCGGAGGTCCGACCGATCCGCCGCGCCGTGGGCCCGATCGTCTCGGGCCTGCAGGTGCTGCCGTCGGTGGCCTGGGTGCCCGCCGCGATCCTGTGGTTCGGGCTCTCGGACGCCACCGTCTACTTCGTCATCCTCATGGGGGCCATCCCCTCGATCGTCAACGGCCTGATCGCGGGGGTCTCGCAGGTGCCTCCGCAGTTGCGGCGCGTCGGCACCGTGCTCGGCACCACGCGCCTCACGCAGCCGCTGCTGATCGTCCTCCCCGCGGCCCTCCCGGGGTACGTCGCCGGCCTCAAGCAGGGCTGGGCGTTCTCCTGGCGCTCGCTCATGGCCGCCGAGATCATCGCGACCGGCGGGTCGATCGGCTTCGGTCTGGGCGCCATGCTCGACCAGAGCCGACAGCTGGCGGACCTCGCCGGCGTGCTGGCGACGATCCTCGCGATCCTCACCATCGGCATCCTCGTCGAACTCGTCGTCTTCGCGCCGCTCGAGCGGCGGATGCTCCGCAATCGGGGCCTCCTGCAGGGAGCGACGGCATGACCGGCGCCGCGGCCGGGCCGGGCCTCGGCTCGGTGACCCTCGTCGGAGCGGGGCCGGGAGACCCGGGCCTGCTGACCCTGCGCGGCCTGCGCGCGCTCGAGCGCGCCGACGTGATCGTCGCCGACCGTCTCGGCGCGCGCGCCGTCCTCGACGGGCTCGCCGCCGACGGTGTGCAGCTCCGCGCGGAGGTCGTCGACGTCGGCAAGACGCCCGGACACCACGCCGTGCCGCAGGATGCCATCAACGCCCTCCTCGTCCAGCTCGCGCGGGAGGGGCGCCACGTCGTGCGCCTCAAAGGCGGCGACCCGTACGTGTTCGGCCGGGGGCTCGAGGAGCTCGCCCACTGCCGCGCCCACGGGGTCGACGTCGAGGTGGTCTCCGGGGTCACGAGCGCGGTGTCGGTGCCGGCGGTGGCGGGCATCCCGCTGACGCATCGCGGCATCGCGACGGCCTTCACGGTCGTCACCGCGCACGATCAGATCCCCGGCATCGGCGGGGGGCGCGACCACACGGTCGTGCTGCTCATGGGCGTCGGGACGCTCGCCCATGCGGCGCACGTGCTCGCCGCGGGCGCCGACGGCCGCAGCGGTCGCGGCGCCGACTGCCCCGTCGCGATCGTCGAGGACGGCTACGGCCCCGGTCAGCGGGTGACCATCGGCACGCTCGCGACGATCGCCCACCAGGCGGCGGCGCGCGGCGTCCGCTCGCCGGCCGTCGTCGTCGTCGGCGATGTCGTCGCCCTCAGCCCGTACGCTCCCGACAGCCTCACCGCCGCTCAGTCCGTCAGCCCCCTCCAGCCGGCCGACCCCCTCCTTCGAAAGGCCCCCGCATGACCTCCACGATCCACGAGTCCGCCCCGACCCCTGAGCGGGTCGACGGACTCCGCGTCGCCATCATCGGCGCCGGGCCCGCCGGCATCTACGCGGGCAACATCCTGCAGAGCGCCGTCGAGAGCCTCGGCGGCACCGTCGCGATCGACCTCTTCGAGTCGCTTCCCGCTCCGTACGGCCTCATCCGCTACGGGGTCGCGCCCGACCACCCCCGCATCAAGGGCATCGTGAACTCGCTGCACGAGATGCTCGACGCGGGCTCGATCCGCTTCATCGGCAACGTCGAGGTGGGGCGCGACATCGCGCTCGACGAGCTGCAGGAGCGCTACGACGCCGTGATCCTCGCGACCGGCGCGATCCGCGACGCGGCGCTCGAGATCCCCGGCATCGACCTCGCCGGCTCGTACGGCGCGGCCGACTTCGTCGCCTGGTTCGACGGGCACCCCGACGTGCCGCGGGAATGGCCGCTCGACGCGCGCGAGATCGCGGTGATCGGCAACGGCAACGTCGCGCTCGACATCGCCCGCATCCTGGCGAAGCACCCCGAGGACCTCCGCTCGACCGAGGTCGCCGACACGGTGCTCGCAGGGCTCGAGTCATCCGCCGTCACCGACGTGCACGTGTTCGGTCGCCGCGGCCCGCTGGACGTGAAGTTCACGCCGATCGAGCTGCGTGAGCTCGGCGAGGTGCCCGGGGTCGACATCGTGCTGGCCGAGGAGGACTTCGCCGCGCTGGATGCCGCGGTCGCCGCCGGAGCCCCCGGCACCAACCAGCTGAAGGTCATCCGCCGCACCTTCGACGCATGGCGCACACGCGACGCGGAGGCGTCCCGCACCCACGGCGAGCGCGCGCGGCGCCTGCATCTGCACTTCTTTCACGCGCCCGTCGCGGTTCTCGGCGACGAGCGGGTGGAGGCCGTCCGGTTCGAGCGCACGGCGCAGTCGGAGGACGGTGCGGTGCGCGGCACGGGCGAGCTCCGTGACATCCCCGTGCAGGCCGTGTACCGCGCGGTCGGGTACTACGGCACCCCGGTCGTGGGGGTGCCGTTCGACGAGCGCCGCGGCGTGATCCCGAACGCCGAGGGCCGGGTCCTCGCGGGCGATGCGCCCGCGCCCGGTCTGTACGCGACCGGGTGGATCAAGCGCGGCCCGGTGGGGCTCATCGGGCACACGAAGTCGGATGCCATGGAGACGATCGCCCACCTCGTCGCCGACGCGCAGGCGGGCGCGCTGACCGCGCCGGTCGAGACGGGCGATGTGCTGGAGGTCCTCGCCGCTCGCGAGGTGCCGTACACGACGTGGTCGGGCTGGCTGGCGCTCGACGCGCACGAGCGCGCGCTCGGCGCGGGGCACGTCCACGCGCGCGAGCGGGTGAAGGTCGTGCCGCGCGACGAGCAGGTCGAGGTGTCGCGCGCGGGCGCGCTGATCGGGTCGTGACCGCCGTCCGCGGCGACGCCCGCGCGCCGGGCGGCGCTCCGGCGCCCGCGCCGCTCGTGGACGTCGTGGTGATCGGCGGCGGTCCGGCGGGCCTTTCCGCGGCGCTCAACCTCGGACGCGCCCGGGCGTCGGTCATCGTCGTGGACGCGGGCCGCCCCCGTAACGCGGCGACCCTCCGCTCGCACGGGTTCCTCACGCGCGACGGCATCCCCCCGATCGAGCTGCGCAAGCTCGCGCATCTCGAGCTGGCGGGGTACCCCGACGTCCGCGTCCTCGACCGAACGACCGTCACCGAGGTGCGGGCCACGGATGCCGCTGACGGCATACGCTTCGAGATCTTCCTGGCCGGGCGCTCCGCCAAGACCACCCCTCTCGTGCGCACACGAACCGTGATCGTCGCGACGGGTCTGCACGAGACCCTTCCCGACGTCCCCGGCATCCGCTCGTTCTACGGGATGTCGCTGTTCAGCTGCGCCGCCTGCGATGCGTGGGAGCTGCAGGGGCAGCGCCTCGCGCTCATCGGCGAGACCCCCGATCTCGCCGAGCGTGCGCGCCTGATCGCGCGGTGGAGCGAGCACCTCACGGTGTTCACGAATGCCGCGCCCGTCGTGGACGCCGCCGACGAGGCCGAGCTCGCCGCCCGCGGCATCGCGGTCGAGCGTCGGCCGATCGCCGATCTCGCGGGAGAGCGCGGCGCGATCCGTGCCGTCGTCCTGGACGGCGGCGATCGCGTCGAGGTCGACGGCGGGTTCGTGCGCCCCGACTGGGAGCCCGCGCTCGACTTCCTGACCGGCATCGACGTCGATCGCGATGCCGACGGCCACCTCGTCACCGACCGCTCGGGTCGCACCTCGGCCGCGGGGCTGTACTCCGCGGGCGACGCGGCATCCGGTGCGCAGCAGCTCATCGTCGCCGCGGGGCAGGGCGCGCGGGTCGCAGCCGTGCTCGTGCACGACCTCGTCGGGGTCACGACCGCGCACTGACCCCCCGGGCCGGCGCGACCCGCTCCGGATCGCTCCGGTTCGCCGTCAGCGAGTGGGGCCGCCTCGGGCGGGGATGCCTCGGACAGCCGTCGCGACCCGCGCCGCGAGGTGCGGCTGGGTCTGCGGGAGCTCGGCGAGGGGCCACCAGGCGACCTCGTCGCTCTCATCGCTGACGACCACGGGCTCCGCCTGTGACGCGACGCCGAGGAAGCCGAGATCCCAGTGGGTGCGGCACGCGCCGAAGGAGCCGATGAGCCGGTGCGCGTCGATGTCGACCGGCCGCGCCGAGAGCAGGCGCACTCCCGGCAGGCCGCCCTCTTCTCGGGCCTCGCGGAGGGCCGCCGCCGCGGGGTCGGCGTCGCCCGCCTCGAGGTGACCGCCGAGCTGGAGCCACCGGCCGGCCTTCTTGTGCAGGGCCAGCAGGATCGACCGACGATCGCCCGACAGCACGAAGCAGCTCGCCGTGATGTGCTCCGGAGCGCCGCCCTTCCGCACGAAGTCACCACCGAGACCGGTCAGCCGCTCCACCGCATCGTCGCGCAGACGCGCGTGATCCGGATCGGTCGGCGACCATTGCCGCAGCGTGCGCTCGGTGGTCGATGCGATCCGATCCCAAGCCTCCGTGTCCACCCCCCGACAGTAGCCGAGGGGCCGCGGAGGTTCGCTCTGTGGACTCCGCCCCGCCCAGCTGGCGTGTCGGCGGGGGTGAGGCAGGTGATCACCGGCGTCCGCGCCAGGTGAAGCGACGGGACGCCACCAACGCCGGGCGGCCGCATCAGACGCGGGCGGACGCCTCTCGCCAGCCGTCGGCGAGGGCTGCCACCGAGGGCCACCGACGCGACCGATCCGGCTCCAGCGCCCGGGCGGCCACGGCGAACTGCGCAGGGGTGCCCGCCCACGACCCGCGGTCCTTCTCCGCATCGTCACCGAGGAAGGAATGCGTCAGCGCGCCGAGGGCGAACACCGTGGTGACCTCGTCGATGCGCGCGCCGCGCTCGTATTCCTCCGGTGACATGAAGCGTGCGGACCCCCACATCCGCCCCCGGTCGTTGACGGAGGGACCCCGTCGGTAGAAGTCGAGGTCGCAGAGGGTCGCCGCCCCTGTCGACGGGTCGACGAGGACCGACCCGTCGTACAGGTCGACCGCGACCCATCCGCGCGCGGCGGCACGCACGTGCACGTCGAGGATGCTCTGCACCGCCGCAGATCGGACGGCGACCGGCAGAGCGCGCACGCGGGTCGCCTCCCCGTACTGGCGCCCGAGGGGATCGGCGTCCACCCAGTCGAACACGAGCGCGAACCCGCCGCCGCATTCGACGGCCTCTCGCAGCACGATCACATTCGGGCCGCGCAGCTCCTCGTACACCTGCTGCGCGCTGCGCAGGGCGGTGACCGCATGCTCCGGATCGACCGCAGACCTCACGGTCGGCGCGCCGGCGAACTTCACGAACACGCGATCCGCACCGCGCTCCACTCCGGCGCAGAGATTGCCCGAATCCTGATCGTCGAACACGCGGAAGACGCGGCCCCACCGCCCGAGGAACGACAGATCGTACGGCCTCGACAGACGCACCGGCAGCCCATCGACGAACGCGACGTGGGGCGGCGGGTCAGTCTCCGCGGGCCCCGGCATCCGTCGACCCGACATCGGTGCGGTGGAAGTTCTGGGACGATCGGGATGCCGTCGGCCCCCGCTGCCCGTGGTAGCGGTTGAGATACGGCCCCGTGCCGTAGGGGTTCTCCGCCGCCGAGGAGAGCCGGAAGAAGCAGAGCTGCCCGATCTTCATCCCCGGCCACAGCTTGATCGGCAGGGTGGCGACGTTGGAGAGCTCGAGGGTCACGTGGCCCGAGAAGCCCGGGTCGATGAACCCTGCGGTCGAGTGCGTCAGCAGACCCAGCCGGCCGAGCGAGGACTTGCCCTCGAGGCGCGCGGCGACGTCATCCGGGAGAGTCACCTGCTCGAACGTCGACCCGAGGACGAACTCGCCCGGGTGCAGGATGAACGCCTCGTCGGGCCGCACCTCGATGAGGTGCGTGAGGTCGGGCTGATCCTCGGCGGGGTCGATGAACGGGTACTTGTGGTTGTCGAACAGCCGGAAGTACCGGTCGAGCCGCACGTCGACGCTCGAGGGCTGGACCATCTGCGGGTCCCAGGGGTCGAGACCCACCCGTCCGGAGGAGATCTCGGCTCGGATGTCGCGGTCGCTCAGCAGCACGCCGCCAGCCTACCGGCGCTCGGCCGAGCGGCCGCGCTAGGTTGCGACCATGAACCCTGACTACGGCCCCGCGGCCGGCTTCGGCATCGGCTTCATCGTCCTGATGATCGCGATCTACCTCGCGCTCATCGCCCTCGGCATCTGGATCCAGTACCTCCTGATGCGCACCGCGGTGAAGAACGGGATCAAGCTCGCGATGCAGGAGACGGGCCAAGCTTTCCCGCCGTCGCAGTACCACCCGCCGATGCCCCCGCAGGGCTATCAGCCCCCGCAGGGCTATCAACCGCCGAACGGCTGACCGACCGCCGAATTGCCGACCGACCGCCTCTCACCGTCCGTCAGGCCAGGCCGGTGCCGGTCGTCGGCTCCTCGTCCTGCTCGAGGCTCTTGTTCGGGTCGGTCGAGGAGTCGTCGATCTCGGTGGCATCCTCCGCCTCGTCGGCCTGCTCCTCGGCGAGGTCGAGGAGCTTCTCCTCGTCCTTGTGGTGGGGCTTCTCTCCGTACATCGGGGTCCTCCGTCTCGATCGCAGCGCCCGGCGCCGCCTGCCTCCATCCTCCCCGTCCGGTGGTCAGGATGCCAGGGGCGCCGCCGCCGCCTCGAGGATCTCATCGAGGGTCGGCAGGTCCGCCCCGGCCCGCTGCACGGTGATCGCCGCGGCAGTGGCGGCGTACGACCCGGCAGCGAGAAGGTCGGCCTCCGTCGCCGCGTCGAGCAGCTCCGGAGAGGAGATCACGCGCCGGATCAGTGCTGCCATGAACGTGTCGCCCGCACCGACCGTGTCGCGGACGGCCACCCGCGGCGCACCCACGTCGACCACGGCGCGGGACGACTGCAGGATCGCCCCCGAGCCACCCGCCGTGAGGGCCGCCACACCTGCGCCGAGCTCGACGAGGTGGGTGCACACCTGCCTCGGCGTGAGGGCGGGGTAGAGCCACTCGGCATCCTCGTCGCTGAGCTTCACGAGGTTCGACATCGACACCAGTCGCTCGAAACGCGCCCGCGTCTGCGCGTGCGCGGGGACGAGCGCCGGTCGGATGTTCGGGTCGAACGTGACCACGGTTCCGGGCCGACGCTCGCGCAGGGCCGCTTCCACGGCCGTCGCTCCCGGCTCGACGAACGCGCCGATCGAGCCGACGTGCACGTGGGTGGCATCGCCGAGCGCGACCGGCCGCTCCAGCGTCCACGCGATGTCGAAGTCGTATGCGGCCGAGCCGTCCGCGCCGATGCGAGCATGCGCCGTCGACGTCGCCGGAGCCGACCACGAGGCCGGATCGATGTCGACGCCCTCCCCCTCCAAGTGTGCGCCGATCCGCTCACCGCGCTCGTCGCGCGCGAGCGCGGTGAGCAGCCGCACGGGGATGCGCTGACGGGCGAGCCCGAGCGCGACGTTGGCGGGCGATCCGCCGACCACTTCCGCCGTCCGCCCGTCGGTGCCCGTGACGATGTCGATGAGGCTCTCACCGATGACGAGGACGCCGCCGCCCATCAGCGGGCCTCCTCGCTCTCGTGCGCGGGGACCGACGATTCAGGAACCAACAGTTCGCGGATCATCAGATCGCGGAAGGTGGCGGATCCTCCGCGCGCGTACAGGCGGATGCCGTCATCGGAGGGGAGCGGGAAGACGCGGTGCGACTGCACGCTGCGGCCGTCATCGACGAACACCTCGACGCTGGTCCGGTCGACGAGCATCCGGAAGGACACCCGCCCGCGGGAAGTGTCCAGCGGCGCGCGGGTGCGACCCCGGGTGGGGTTGATCGTCATCGTGCGGTCGAGGAAGACCTGCGCCGCGCCCACGTCGAGGCCGACGCCGACGAAGCGGGTTCCGCCCTCCGCGCGGCAGACGTCGACACCGACCTCGCTCGTCGGAGTGAGGGCGTCGACGCTCCACTCGATGACGCATTCGAGATCGTATGCCGCGAGGTGGAGGGGGAGGTCGACGTGACCGTCGACCTCCTGGTCGCCGAGACGGTGCTCACGCGTCGTGTAGTCGCGGAGCGCCGAAGTGGGTGCGCTCGCGAGGCAGTACCCGCCCGCGTCAGGCACGAGCCGCAGATCGCGGACGATCATGTCGTCGCCGTTGTAGCCGTCGGTCAGCAGCGTGGGGGTGTTGTGCGGGTAGTCCCAGAAGTTCGCCCATCCGATCGCGTGGCGCACCGTGGCATCCTCGTCGCCCGTGGGCGTGTGGTGGGGATAGGTCACCGCACCGTAGAAGTCGAACCCCCAGTCCAGCCAGCGCGGCTCGGCAGCGTCGGGGACGAACCCGGCGCCGTCGAAGGCGCCCGTCCAGTACGCGTAGGTGGCCGGCAGGCCCCGGTGCTTCGCGTTGGCGCTCACTCCCAGGACCCAGTGCGAGCTCCCGTCGGAAGCCGTCATCTCGAAGAGGTCGGGGCATTCGAGCAGCCCGAGGTCATCGCGGGCGAACTCTCCGACGCGCTGCCACGCCGCCAGGTCGGGCGAGACGTAGAAGCCCAGACGGTCGCCCTCGGCGAGAGCCATGAACCACCGCCCGCGGACGGCGTCCCAGATGACCTTCGGGTCGCGGAACTCCGCGATGTCGGGGTCGGCCAGAACCGGGTCGGTCCCACCGGGGCCGAAGGACGCGCCCCCGTCGGTGGAGAACCAGAGGTACTGCGCCTGGGCGCCCTCGGGCACCTGGTCGGTCCGCGCCTGCGTGACCAGAGCGATGACGGCGCCGCGACCGTATCCAGCGGTGTCATCGACGTCCACCACGAGGGACCCCGACCAGCAGTCGCCGTTCCCGTCGGTGAACTTCTCGATCGCGACGCCGCGGTCGACGAAGGCGACGTGGTCACGGGTCGTCGCCCGCCGCCACGCCGTCCCGCGGCCGCCGGCGAGGTAGTCCGCGTTGTAAAGGTAGTAGTAGTGGTACTCGCCGTCCAGGAAGATCGGCCGCTGCGGATCGTTCTTCCAGTTGTCGGGGACGCTGAAGTGGAACGCCGGTCGCATGCTCGCGGGCGAGGGCGCCGGCGGCGGGGCGCCCGCGCTCATCCGGCCTGCACCTCGGCCGTGCGCGCTGCGGCCCGCATCGACCACGCGGTCACCTCCGCCGTGACGCCCTGCCCGGCCAGGCGGACTCCGAGGGCGTCCTCACGCGTGGGGTAGACGCGTGCCGTCAGGGGGACCCCGCCGACGAACACCTCGAGGGCGGAGTGGTCCACGAGGATGCGGAGGTTCGCGCGTCCGGCCTCATCGAGAGGCACCTCCCCCGCGCGTCCACTCGCGTCGACCTCCGGGTCGAGGCTCGAGCGCGAGCGATCGAGGGTCAGCTCGGCGTGGGCGCCGCGCCGCGTCAGGCGGAGCACGGTGCCCTCGGCGCCGTCGTCGGTCGCCCGGAGCTGGACGGTGGCGATCCCCCCGTCCGGGATCGTCAGCTGCAGCTCGAGATCGAGCTGATCTCCGCGCACCACCTCGACCGGCTCGATGCCCAGCACGGAGGTGAGGGAGCGCAGTCGCGCCTCGCGGAGCGACGCCACCTCGGGGGCGGGCTCCTGGTGCAGCGACCCGTCGGGGTTCGCCGAGACGACGCGGGGCAGCGACATGACCCCCGACCATCCGGCGGCGACGGCGGCGGCGTCCGGCCGCCCTTCCTGCAGCCACCCGAACATGACGCGACGCCCCGCATCGTCGCGCATCGACTGCGGCGCATAGAAGTAGCGGCCGCCGAGGTCGAGGCGGCGGAGCGCCTCGGGCACGAAGCGGTTCCCCTCATAGCGGCCCGTCCAGTACAGCGGGTGATGCGTGACCCCGTCGTCCCAGGCGGAGAAGACCAGGATGTCGGCGCCGCCCGCACCGGGGATGCCGGTGGCCGGCCCGTCGAGAGAGAAGAAGTCGACGCACTCCCACATGGTCCCGGTCCAGTCCGGGGCGCCCTCAGGCCGGTCGTCGGAGTCGCCCACCAGCAGCGGTCCGACGAACGACCAGGTGCGCAGGTCGTCCGACTCGTAGAGGAAGGCCGTCCCGCCCTCGCCGCGGATGCCGGCGCCGATCAGCTGACGCCAGCGACCGCCCTCGCGCCACACGCAGTGGTCGCGGAACGCGACCACGTCGAACCCGTCGGGCAGCGCGGGGATGACCGGGTTCGCGGCATCCTTCGTCCAGTGCACGAGGTCGGCGCTCCCGGTCGCCACGCAGGGCAGCTCGCGCTCCCCGTGGCGCCCGGAGTAGACGAGCGTCGGAATGCCGCCGTCGTCGACGAGCACACCCGACCAGCATCCGTCGACGTCCGCACCCGCGCTCGGGATGAGCGCGACGGGGAGGTCCCGCCAGGTCACGAGGTCGGAGCTCACGGCGTGCCCCCAGTGGATGCGCGCGTGAACCGGCGCGTACGGGTTCAGCTGGTAGAAGAGGTGGTACTCCCCGTTCCACTGGGTCAGCCCGTTCGGGTCGTTGAGCCAGCCCGCGGGGGCGGTGAAGTGGAAGGCGGGCCGATGCGGATCGGTCGCGGCGCGGGCGATGAGGTCCTGAGGGACCAGCGTGTCTGCGGAGAGCGTGCTCATGCGGCGGTGTCCTCGTTCGGTTCGGGCAGGTCGGCCACGTCGGGCAGGTCGATCGCCGTCCCCGGCGCGTCGGCGGGCGGCGCGTACAGTCCGCAGCGCACCCAGTGCTCCGCCGGACCCTCCACGGCGTGGAAGACCGCGCGCTCCGAGGAGCACTCGGAACCGGGCGTCCCCTCCCACGCGCACGAGGTCGGACTCACGACCTCCCTGCGCAGCCGGGCGCGCTCCACGGGATCGAAAGCGCCCTGCCGGCGGGGGTCGGGGACGGCCGAGATGAGGAGCTTCGTGTACGGATGCCGCGGGTCGGCGAGAAGCGTCAGCGCGTCGCCTCCCTCCACGAACTCCCCCGCGAACATCACGACGATCCGGTCGGCGAGGTAGCGCGCCGACGCGAGGTCGTGGGTGATGTAGAGCATCGAGATGCCCTGCTGCTCGCACAGCGACCGCATGAGGTTCAGCACGCCGATGCGGACGGAGACGTCGAGCATCGACGTCGGCTCGTCGGCGAGGATCAGCCGGGGACCCACGGCCAGCGCCCGCGCGATCGCGATGCGCTGCCGCTGACCTCCGGACAGCTCGTGCGGGTATCGGTCGAGGAACTCTGCGGGCAGGTCGACCTTCGCCATGAGCCGCCGCTTGGCATCCTCGAGCGCCTGGCGGCCCGAGACGGCGCCGTGGACGCGCAGCGGCCGCTCCAGGAAGTGGCCCACGCGGTGCACGGGGTTCAGCGAGCCGAACGGATCCTGGAAGATCATCTGCACGGCGGAGCGGTACGCGCGGCTCGCGCGGTGCCGCTCCGCCCGGAGGATGTCGCGGCCCTCGAAGAGGAAGGTGCCGTCGGTCGGCTGCTCGAGGCGGGCGAGGCAGCGCGCGAGGGTGGACTTGCCGCTGCCGGACTCGCCGACGAGGGCGACGATCTCGCCGTGCGCGATGTCCAGGTCGACACCGCCGAGGGCTCGGACGGCGCCGCGGGAGAACATCCCGCCGGTCGAGAACGTCTTCTGCAGGCCCCGGATCGACATGACAGGGGTATCTGCGGTCTGTGGGGTGCTCATCGCGTGGCCTCCAGCGGCGAGGTCGAGTCGAGGGTCGGGGCGGCCGGCGCGGCCGGCGCAGACCAGTGGCCGGGCGCGACCTCGACGAGGTCGGGGATGCGGGTGAAGCGGACGCCCTCGCCGAGTCCGTGCAGACGCGTGCGCGGCCCGCTCATCGGGGGGAACGCGTTCATCAGCGCGCTCGTGTAGGGGTGGCGCGGCGTCTCGAAGATCTCCGACGCCGGCGCGGTCTCCACGAAACGGCCCGCGTACATGACGGCCATCCGGTCGGAGAGCTCCACCATCAGCGACATGTCGTGCGTGATGAACAGGATGGCGAAGCCCAGTTCGCGCTGCAGGTCCTTGATCTGCGCCATGATCTCCTGCTGCACCACGACATCGAGCGCGGTCGTCGGCTCGTCCATGATGAGCAGCGGGGGTCGGAGGGCCGTGGCCATCGCGATGACGACGCGTTGGCGCATGCCGCCGGACAGCTGGTGCGGGTAGGACCGCAGACGATCGTGCGGGATGCCGACGAGGTCGAGCAGCTCGGCCGCGCGGCGCAGGGCGGCCTTCTTCGACATCCCCTCGTGCGTCGTGTAGATGTCGGCGATCTGGTCGCCGATCGTCATGACGGGGTTGAGGGAGTTCATCGCGCTCTGGAACACCATCGCGACCTGGCGCCAGCGGAAGGCGCGGAGCGCCGCGGCATCCAGCCGCAGCACGTCGACGTCGCGGAAGCGGATCGAGCCGCCCGCGATGACGGCGGGATCGCGAAGCAGCCGCAGGATCGCGTTCGCGATCGTCGACTTGCCGCAGCCCGACTCGCCGGCGAGGCCGAACACCTCGCCCTCGCCGATCTCGAAAGTGACGCCGTCCACGGCGCGGACCGTGCGCTGGTCGGTGACGTACTCGACCGAGAGATCCTCGATCCTCAGCAGCGGCGCGCTCATCGTGCCGCCTCCTCTCCGGTGGATCCGGTGCCGTCGACATCGGCGACGACGGGCGTCGGGGCGAACGGCGAGACCCGGCGGCGGGGTCGACGCAGTCGCGGATTGGTGGTCTCGTCGACGCCGTAGTTGACGAGGGCGAGCGCGAAGGCGACGAGGGCGATGGAGACCCCCGGGGGGACGAAGACCCACCACGACCCGGTGAGGAGGGCCCCGTCGTTGCTGGCCCAGTAGAGGTTGGTGCCCCAGCTGACCGTGGAGATGTCGCCGAGGCCGAGGAACTCGAGTCCGGCCTGGGCGCCGATGCCGAAGATCACACAGGCGAGGAGCGTGCTCATCACGATGGATGCCATGTTGGGGAGCATCTCCCGGAACATGATCCGCAGCGACGACTCCCCCGTGACCTGCGCGGCGGCGACGAAGTCCTTGCCGCGGATCGACAGGGCCTGCGAGCGGAGCACGCGGGCGGAGCCGGCCCACCCCGTGATCACGAGCACGATGATGACGGTCGTGATGCCCGGCGGAAGGAACGCCGCGAGGATGACCAGGAGCGGAAGTCCGGGCAGCAGCAGGAACACGTTGGTCACGAGCGACAGCAGGTTGTCGACGGACTTGCCGAGGTAGGCCGAGGCGAGACCGACGAGCAGACCGACGAGGGTCGAGAGGATTCCCACGGTGAAGCCGACGAACAGGGACGATCGCGCGCCCCAGATGTTCAGCGCGAGCACATCCTGACCCTTCGCCGTCGTGCCGAGCAGGTGCTCGGCCGAGGGCGGCTGTGCGCCGAGGCCCTGGATGAGCGTCGGGTCGCCCGGGGCGAGGACGGGGGCGAGCAGCGCGATCAGCACGAAGACGACGAGGATCACGAGCCCCGCCACGGCCTTGCCGTTGGAGAGCAGGCCGCGCAGCAGCCCCTCTCGGCGGGGGCGCCGCAGGCGCGGTGAGTGCTCGTCCTCCGGCGGGGAGCCGAGTTCGAGCTCGGCGAGGGCGCGGGGATCTTGGGCGAGAGACATCGTCATGCTCCGATCAGCTGACGCGCACGCGCGGGTCGAGCCGCACGTACACGATGTCCACGAGGAAGTTGGCGATCAGCACGGCGGTGGTGATCGTGAGGAAGAGCCCCTGCATGAGGGGATAGTCGAGGTTCTGGACCGCCGACAGCAGCTGGTAGCCGACGCCGGGGTAGGCGAAGACGACCTCGGTGAGCAGCGCACCGCCGACGATGAAGCCCAGCGACATCCCGAATGCGGTCACCGAGGGGAGCATCGCGTTGCGGGCCGCGTACGCGAACATGATGCGGTTGCGCCGCAGCCCCTTCGCCTCGGCCATCGTGATGTAGTCCTCGGCGTTCGTGGAGATCATCGTGTTGCGCATGCCGAGCATCCACCCGCCGATCGACACCAGGACGATCGATGTGGCGGGGAGGAACAGGTGCCAGGCGACATCGCCGATGAAATCGAGCGAGAACTCCGGCGTGGCACCGACCGAGAAGGCATGGCGCAGGGGGAACCACCCGAGCGTGACGCCGAACAGGTACAGCAGGCCCATCGCGAGCCAGAAGTAGGGGAACGAGCCGATGAAGATGAGCACGGGCGGCAGCACGGAGTCCAGAGCGCTGCCGCGACGCCACGCGGCGAGGATGCCGAGCAGGTTGCCGATCAGCACGGCGATGATCAGCGACGTGAGTCCGAGCAGGATCGTCCAGCCGATCTGGCTGGCGATGACGTCGGTGACGGGGGTCGGGAAGCGCGAGATCGAGAAGCCGAAGTCTCCCCGCAGGATCTGCCCGAGGTACCGGAAGTACTGCTCCCACAGCGGTGCGTCGTCCAGTCCGAACGAGCGCCGGAGCGCGTCGATCTGGTCGGGGCGGATCGCGCCCTGCAGGCGGGCCACCATGCGGGTGACCGGGTCGCCGGGCATGAGGCGCGGGAGCATGAAGTTGAGGGTGATGGAGACCCAGAAGGCAGCGAGGTAGAAACCCAGGCGCCGAAGGATGTAACCCATGATGATTCTCCGCGGATGACCACCGCACCGCCCGTGATGGGCGGGCGGCGCGGTGGTCGACCGATCGTCAGCCCGTGACGGGCTCGAGGGTGGTGAGCAGCAGCACGGCGGAGCGTGCCTTCGGAGCGCCCAGCGACGCGTAGGGGTTGTCCGCGTCGGGCCAGCCCGTGAAGCGGAGCGTGGTGGCGGCGCCGAACTCCGGCCCGGGGAACAGCGGCACGACGGGAGCCACATCGGCGAACAGCGCCTGCAGCTTGTTCATGGCCGCGTGCTGCCCGGCCTCGTCCGAGGTCGACGCGAACTGCGCGAGCAGGGCGTCGGCCTGGGCGTTGCCGTAGCGGTGGTAGTTCTCGAAGGCCTGATCGCCGACCGGCTTCACCGTCTCGGTCGACATGACGCCGCGGTAGAACTGGTACGGCGTCGGGGCATTGTTGCTCCAGACGATGCCGGAGTCGAACGAGCCGTTCTCGTAGCTCGAGACGACATCGGCCCAGTCGCGGGCGTTGACGGTGACGGTGACCCCCAGCTCGGCCAGGTTCTGCGAGATGACGTTGCCGACGGACACCCAGTCGCTCGAGGTGGTGCCCACGGAGAAGTCGAACGCGAAGGGGGTGCCGTCGGGGAGGACCCGCTTGCCGTCCGCTCCCTTGGTGATGCCCGCGGCATCCAGCATCGCGCCGGCGGCGTCGAGATCGCGCGCCGTCCAGGTGCAGGAGTCCGCGACGGAGGTGTCACGCCAGGCGTCGTAGGCGCCGGAGAGGCCGGTGCAGTCGGCAGGCTTCGTGTACCCCTGCATGCCGATCGACGTCACCTGGTCGCGATCGACGGCGAGAGACAGCGCCTTGCGCACGTCGGGGTTGTCGAACGGCGCTTTCGTCGTGTTGAACTGCCAGCTGATCGTCGACCCGATCGTGGGGAACCAGTAGAAGCGGTGCTCCGGGTCCTTGTCGACGAAGGACTGCTGGATGTTCGGCATGAACTGGGGAGCCCAGTCGACGTCTCCGTTGGCGGCAGCGAGGTTCGCGCCGTCGTTCCCGGCGAAGGCGAGCATGCGCACGCCCGCGATCTTCTGCTTCTCCGGCTGCCAGTAGTGCGGGTTCTTCAGGAGGTCGAAGGACTGAGCCTGGAAGTTCGTGACCTCGGTGTAGGGGCCGGTTCCGATCGGCTCGGGGTTGGTGAACTTGGCCGGGTCGCTCTGCGCGTCCCAGATGTGCGACGGGGCGATGATCTGCTGACCGACATCCAGCAGCGCCGGCGAGAACGGCGTGTTGAAGGCGAACTGCACCGTGAGGTCATCCACCGCGGTCACCGTGTCGATGTAGTCGAATCCGCCGCGGATCTCCTTCTGCAGCGCGAAGCTCGTGACGACGTCCTGAGCGACGAGGGGCTCGCCGTCGGACCAGCTCACGCCCTCCCGCAGGTGGAACGTGAGACCCGTGCCGTCGGCCGCGGCCTCCCAGTCGGTCGCGAGCCACGGGGTCGTGGTGCCGTCGGCGGGGTTGAAGACGAGCATCGACTCGTAGATGGCCACCTGGGTCATCGGGAAGTCGGGGTTCGAGAAGGGGTTGAAGTTCTGATCGAACGTCCCCATGTCCTCGCGGGGGATGGTCAGCAGCTGTGAGCCGTCGAGGTCTGCGGCGGCCTTGCCGCCCCCTCCCGAGCATCCCGCCAGCAGGATCGCTCCTGCGGCGACGATGGCGGCGAGCGCCGCCATCCGTCCTCTCCGTAGTGCCATGATTGGTGCTGTTCCTTTCTTCTGCGTTGAAGCCGAAGGTCGTGCTCGTCGCGGGATGTCCAGTCACACCGACGAGCGCTCGAGGAGCGGGCAGTCGACCGTCACGATCTTCGTGTCGGTCGACTCACCCGCGGTGGTCTCGGCGAGGAGGTCCACGCCGACGGAGCCCATCTGTTCGAAGGGCAACGCAATGGTCGTGAGAGCGGGACGCAGGTAAGCCGAGATCAGCTCCTGATTGTCGAACCCGATCACGGCGATGTCACGGGGGATGCGCAGTCCGCGCTCCTTGATCGCGTCATAGGCGCCCATGGCCATGCGATCGTTCGCGCAGAAGATCGCCGTCGGCGGTTCGCGCAGCTCGAGGAGTTCGGCGGCGGCGTCGAATCCGCCGTGCGCGGTCGCGTGGCCGCTGATCTCCAGCAGGTCGTCGGGCTCGACGCCGGCCTCGCGCAGCGCCGCATGGAAGCCTTCGCGGCGACCGACGGCGGCGGGGATGCCGGGGTCGAGGTTGACGAAGCCGATCCGTCGATGGCCCGCGGCCAGGAGCCGCTCGGCGGCGCGGCGTCCGCCGGCCCTCTCGTCGGGCACGACGGCCGGGTAGCGGCCCTCGGCGTCGAAGCAGTTGACGAGGACCGTGGGAACTTCTCGCGCGATCTCGGGGACGTTCACGGCGCGGTGCCACGTCGCCGCGTAGATCAGCCCTTCGACGCGCTGCTCGAGGAGGCGTTCGATCGCTGCCGACTCGGCGACGGGGTCGGACTCCGTCGAGGCGATGAGGAGGTACTTGCCATCGGAGGACGCGCGGTCCTGCGCGCCCTTGATGACCTCGACGGCGAACGGCGCGGTCACGATCTCGGTGACGAGCCCGTACCAGTCACTGCGCTGCTGGGCGAGCGCCCGGGCCCCGGCATTCGGCCGATAGCCGAGATCGGCGGCCGCCTGGAGCACCCGCGCACGGGTCTCGCTGGCGAGGGTGACGTCGTGACGGCCGTTGAGCACCAGGGAGACGGCGGTACGCGAGACGCCGGCGTGGGCGGCGACGTCTTTCATCGTCACCGCGCGGTTCCGAGCGTCGTTCGTCGACATTTCGCCTCATCGTTGTGGGAAACTAACTCGCGTTAGCAGCTGATGACACGAGAGTAACCCGCGTTAGGTCGGGATGTCAACCCCACGTCGGCGCGCGCGAGAACGAGAGATCGGAGGCCGCGCCGGGATGAGCCGGCGCGGCCTCCGATGCCGACCTACTGCTGGATGAAGGCGAGGATGTCGGGGTTGAGGATGTCGGCGTGAGTCGTGAGCATGCCGTGGGGGTAGCCCTCGTAGATCTTCAGCATCGAGTTCTGCAGCAGCTCGTGCTGCTTGATCGACGCATCCTTGTACGGCACGACCTGGTCATCGTCGCCCTGGATGACGAACACCGGCACCGTGATCGCCTTCAGATCCTCGGTCTGGTCGGTCTCGGAGAACGCCTTGATGCCCTCGTAGTGGGCCAGCGCACTGCCGGTCATGCCCTGCCGCCACCAGTTGTCGATCACCGGCTGGGACGGGGTGACCCCGTCGCGGTTGAAACCGTAGAACGGCCCGGATGCCACGGCCTCGAAGAACTCCGCGCGATTCGCCGCGAGCGCGGACCGGAATCCGTCGAACACCGACACCGGCGTACCCTCGGGGTTCGCGTCGGTCTGCACCATCAACGGGGGAACCGACGCGACGAGGACCGCCTTCGCGACACGCCCCTGCGGCTCGCCGTACGTCGCGACGTATCGCGCGACCTGACCTCCGCCGGTCGAGTGGCCGATGTGGATCGCGTTGCGCAGATCGAGGTGCTCGACGACCGCGTTCACATCGCTCGCGTAGTGGTCCATGTCATGACCGGTGCCGATCTGCGACGAGCGGCCGTGACCGCGACGATCCGACGCGATCACGCGGTAGCCCTTGCTGTGGAAGTAGAGCAGCTGCGCGTCCCAGTCGTCCGACGACAGCGGCCAGCCATGGTGGAACACGATGGGCTGCGCATCCACGCTGCCCCAGTCCTTGTAGAAGATCTCCGCACCATCTTCCGTGGTCACAAAAGGCATGTCCGTCTCCGTTCGGTCGGTTCGCGATTCGGGTCGTCGCCCCGGGGAGATGGGGCGGCGCGATCACGCTACGGGCGGCCGCATCGACGATGCATCCGACATTCGTCCAGCGTCCGTCTTTCCGCAGGTCGGGACTCTCGTCATCTGTCGCGTTGCGGACGCGGCGGGCGGATCTAGCGCCCGCCGCAGATCTAAAGGAAACAGCGATGACCGTCGTCGATGCGAACGCGTTCCCGATCGTCCCCACCGGACGAAGGAGCACTTCTTCCCGGTTCTGTGACGCGCGGACGACCCAGCGCCGGCGCAGCAGACCGGCCGTGCCGGGCGGAGCGTCCGCCCCGCACGGCGCGCGTTCAGCCGAGCTCGGCGATCGCGTCGGTGATGACCTTCGCGACGTCCGCAGGGTGCGTCTGCATCACCAGGTGGGGCGCATCGATCTCGACGACCGAACGAAGCCCCGCCCGCTTGTACCCGAAGCGCTCGACATCGGGATTGATGGTGTGATCCGCCCGGGACACGATGCCCCAGCCGGGCTTCGTCTTCCACGCCGCCACCGGCGCGGACTCGCCGAACGCGAGAGCGGCGAGAGGGCGCTGGGATGCCGCGAGGACCTCGGCGGTGGCGAGAGGCACGCCGTGCGCGAAGACCTCGGGGAACGCGTCGACCTCGACCGAGACGTCGGTGCCCGGCTCGCCGCCATCGATCGGGAACGGGGTGTAGACGAGGTGCTGAGCGAGATCGGAGTCGGGGAATCCTCCCTGCAGCTCCCCCAGGCTCTCCCCCTCGTCCAGGGCGTACCCGGAGACGTAGACGAGCCCGACGACGTTGTCCGCGGCACCCGCGACCGTGATGACAGCACCCCCGTACGAGTGGCCGGCGAGGATCACGGGGCCGTCGATCTGCTCGACGACGGAGCGGATGTACGACGAGTCCCCGAGAAGACTGCGATTGGGCACCGCGGGGACCCGCACCGTGTAACCCTGATCGAGCAGGGCCCGTGTGACGGGCGCCCAGCTCGCGGCGTCCGCGAAAGCACCGTGCACAAGGACGATCGTGGGCGATTCGGACATGGCAGACCTCTTCTCTCTCCCGCGGCGGCGCCGCGCGTAGACGCCACGGTAGGCGGGGCGATCCGTCAAGGGCATGAGCATCTGTCGAGTCCCGGCCTCGACAGATGTCGGAACCCGCGCGGCCGCGGCGCGCGGCGTTCGGGCCCTGTCGAAACGGTGGGAAGCTGACTGTCGACACGGGATCGCGGGGACGGACATGAACGCAGGGCGCCGCAAGGTGGGGTTCCTCGTCTTCGACGGGGTCAAACCGCTCGATTTCGTCGGACCGGCGGAGGTCTTCTCGGAGGCGAACCTGACGACGGATGCCTACGAGCTCCGCTTCTACTCGCCCTCCGGCGAGAATGTCACGACCTCCATGGGACTGCGGATCGGCGTCGACGGCGCCGCGGCTGACAGCGGCCCACTCGACACGGCCATCATCCCGGGGAGCGAGATGGCGCCCGCGGTCTTCGACGACCGCTCGCTGCGAGAGGCCATCATGCGCCTCGCCGGCCAGGCGCGGCGCGTGGCATCCATCTGCAGCGGCGCCTTCGGACTCGCGGCGACGGGATTGCTGGACGGCCACTCCGCGACGACGCACTGGAAGTTCGCCGACGTCCTGGCGGCGCGCTACCCGCGCGTTGCCGTCGACGCGGAGCGGATCTTCACGCGCCACGGGCAGATCTACACCTCGGCCGGGGTCGCCGCCGGAATCGATCTCGCCCTGTCACTCGTGGAAGAGGACCTGGGTGCGGACGTCGCGCGCAGCGTCGCGCAGCACCTCCTGGTGTACATGCGCCGCTCGGGCGGCCAGTCCCAGTTCTCGACGGCACTGAAGCTGCCCGCCCCGCGCACGCGCATCGCGCAGGCCGTCGCGAGCTACATCAGCGACGACCCGACGCGTCCGACGAGCATCACGACGCTGGCCGCACACGTCAACGTGAGCACCCGTCACCTCACGCGTGTCATCCGCGACGAGCTCGGCGTCACCGCGGCCGCCTACATCACCTCGCTGCGCCTCGAGCTCGCTCTCAATCAGCTCGAGAGCGGGATGACGGTCGCTGAGGCTGCGGCGGCCGCCGGGTTCGCGTCAGCCTCCGCCTTGCGCCGAGCGTTCCATGCGCGATATCGGACGACGCCGTCCGAGTATCAGCGTCGGTTCCGCTCATCGAGTGAGGACAGGGCGCCCGCGCTCTGACCGACCCCCGCTGCCACTGCAAGGAGAGGGGCGACCATCGTTCCGACACCGCGAACACGGTCGGTGAGATCCTGCAGCGCGACGGCGCCCGGAGTGCCGGGTTCTGCGAAGAAGTGCGTGAGCGTGTACCCGCTCGCACCGGACACGGCGAAGGGTTCCGCGCGCAGCGTCACCCATCCGTGGGGCTCGACGAGGAAGAGGGGCCGCGAACTCGTCAGCGGCCGGACCTCGCAGCGGTTCCAGATCGGCAGGAACCGGGGGTCCGATGCGCTGAGCTCGGCGACGAGCTCGCGCAGACGGGGGCTGCGCGGATCGGCGTGATACCTCAGCGCGGCCACCGCATTCGTCGCCGCGCGACGCCAGTGCGGTTCGGAGTGCGGGTCCGGATAGTGCAGGAAGATCGACGTCACGAGGTTGACCCCCGGAGCCAGCGACTCCGGAGCGAGCAGATGAGCGGACGCGTTGACCGCCACGATGTCGCCCGCCGCGTTCGACAGGTACGCGGGGGCATCCGGGCGCGCGGCGAGGAGCTTGATCACGCCGTCGGGCACGTCGTCGCCCGCCGCGGGTGACGGAGAGCCGGAGCCGAGCCGCGCGAGACGCTCCAGATGGGCGCTTCCGTGGATATCGAGCATCAGGGCGCGGCAGAGCCCGCGCAGAACCTGCTCGGAGGGCTGGTGGCCTCGTCCCTGCTCGAGACGCAGGTAGTAGTCGGCACTGATGCCGGCCCGTTCCGCGACCTCGGTCCTGCGCAATCCGCGGACGCGTCGGCGGTCGATGGTCTGCACGCCCACCGATTCAGGACGAAGCGACTCGCGTCGGTCGCGGAGGAAGTCCGCGAGCGGATCTGACGAAGACCTCATGAGCCCCCCAGCCAGTAATGGAATGACGACTCCAATTCTCGACGTCGGCGTCACCCCTCGTACGTCGGAATCGGACACGATTGCCGCACATACGGACGCACCCGTTGCCCCTGTCCGGGGTCCACGAAGTAGGTTGTGGAGGTGGGCAGGCCACGGCGATTCGACGAAGAGACGCTCCTGGACGTAGGCCAGGAGCTCTTCTGGTCGCGCGGTTACGACCGCACGTCCATGGAGGAGATCGCGGCGGCATCCGGCGCCGGAGTCAGCAGCCTCTATGCGATCTACGGGAGCAAGCTCGCGCTCTTCCTGCGCATCTTCGGCCGCTACTGCGAGGCCCGCGTGGAGCTCGCGGCGGAGGCGACCAGCGGGGTGAGCGAGGATCTCGGCTCCGCCGTCGCCGAATATCTGGACCGGATCGTCGCCGAATGCACGTCCCACGCCGACCGGCGCGGATGCCTGATGCTCAACAGCGTCGTCGATCTCGGCGACCGATTTCCCGAGATCCGCGTCGTCGCCGACTCCGCGACCGCGCGGATCGAGGATCTCCTCCACGACAAGCTGCTGCGGACGGCGGCAGCGCGGTCGGTGGACCTCTCCTCCGTCGAGGCCCGCCCCCTGGCGGCGCGCGTCGTCCTCGCTTCGCAGGGCCTCATCCAGCTCAGCCGACTGCGCGTGTCCGCATCGCACCTGACGGCGTCGGCCGCACATCTGAGCGGGACTGTCGGCCACTCGTCGTGAGATTCACGGGCGCCCGACCCGGACGCCCGCCGAGATCAGGCGCCGAGCCGGTCGTGGTGACGCGTGGGATCGAAGGGGACCGTCACGACGGGGGCGCTCGCCGCCTCCTCCTCTTCCCAGAGCCGCAGGAGCTTGAGGGCGAGGTGCAGGGTGCTGCGCTGCATCCCATCCGCGAGCGCCTCACGCACGGAGTCGGGCATCCGTTCGAGGCGGTAGTACAGCGTCGTCCGATGGATGTGCAGCAGCTCGCAGGTGACGTTGGCTCGGCCCGCCGCATCCAAGTAGACCTCGACGGTCTCGCGCTGGGTCGGATCGTCACTGGCCGCCAGAGCGATCGCCGCGGGGGATGCCTGCGTCAGCAGCGACCGAGAGCGCGGAAGTGTATGGAGAAGCGACCATCCCCCGAGGTCCTCCGCGCGCGCAGAGCCCACCTGTCCGGGGAGCGTGCCGCGTAGCCGCGCGGAGTGGACCGCGCGCTCGGCGGCATCCTCGATATCCGCCGCCGACGGTGGGCAGGATGCCACGGCGAGCCCTCGCACCCGGGCGCGATGGCGTGACGCCTCGACCTCCGCGGCGCGGCCCACCTCTGTGACGTCGAGCGTCGGGGCGCAGGCGAACAGTGCTGCACCGAGGTGCAGTCCGATGAATTGCGCGTTCCGGTGCGTGATCGCGGCCAGGTGGCGCCCGAAGGCCACCTGCCCGACCTCACTGATGCCGTCGAGGATGACCGCGAGCACATCGATCCCTTCGCTGTTCGAGTCGACCCAACGTCGGGCGCGGACCTCCCAGAGCGCATCCCGACGAACGTCGCGGTCGTCGTCGACGAGGGCGTTGAGCACCCAGTCCTTGTGCGTCGCCGCACCGACCCCCAGCGCCAGGTCGAGCAGGTAGGTCGCGGCGTCGATGACCGACCACTCGAACGTGTCGAGGTCTCCGCGCCGCGCGCCCAGGATCCGCAGCGCTCCGCGACCACGGCCGTACCGCACGTCGACGCCTCCACGGTCCGAATCGCCGACCGGTTCCGCGGCGATTCGCCGGAGCGGGCCATCCCACAGCACGACCCTCCGGCGCAGGAGGTCCGAGAGTTGCGCTGCGATCTGTGATGGGGACACTGCACACCTCCCATGCGGGCTTGCCGATACAGCGAGGCTAGGGGCGCCCGCACGAGGGAGCGTGGCCCTCCCACACACACCCAGGAACAGGACGCCGGACCACGGCCCCGCGCGATGGTCGGCTGCTCGGTCGTCGACTCGCGCGGAGCCCGGCTCAGCGACGGGTGCGGATGCGGATCGGCCCTTTCGCGGTCGAGGGGTCGACGACCTGGCCGCGTTGCGTGATCTCGACGTCGCCGGCCGCGACGAGACGTCGCGCGGCACGGCGCGCGGGCTCCATGAGCTCACGCCACTCCTCGCCGCCGACGGCGCGGGCGGCCTCGGAGGGGCAGATCGTCGCGCCCTCCGCCCGGGCCGCCAGGAGCCGCGGGATCACCTCCTGCAGCTCGCGATCCACCGGCCGCAGGCCGCGGGAGCGGCACGCGGCGGAGCAGTACCGGACGGACGCCCAGTCGTCGGCCCACTTCGCCCGCCACTCGATGCGACGTCCGCACGACGCGCAGGTCTTCTCACCCGGCGGAATGCCGCCCTCCGGGGGATCCGTCGCCTCGGCGCACTGTCGGCCCATCAGACCAGTCTGCCCCCGTTTCGGATGCCCGGGTCCTGATCGACCTCACCGACGATCGACCTCACCGCCGATCGACCTCACCGACCCGTGGCATCGACCACATCCGACGACAGGAGGTCGCCCACGACGTTGAGCCGCTCGATCCGTGCCGCGCCGAGGGGCGAGGCGGGGTCCGCCGGGGCGATCCGGATGATCTCGCCCGCCTGCGCGGCGGCGACGGGGTACGCGACGGTCCCCGCACGGTACACGAGCTCGGATGCCGGGACGGCGACGGCATGCTGGAGCCGCAGCCCCGGACGACCGGCCAGCCAGCGTACCGATGCGGATGCACCCTCCCCCACGCCGAGGCGCACCGCCCAGCCGGACGGGCCGTCGCCGCCGGCCGACTGTCCGGCATCCTTCCGCAGGTCGAGCGAGACGTCGGCGATCCGAGCCTCGCCCGCGCCGATGATGCGGACCCCCGGTCGCAGCCCGGCGAGCTGCTGGGCGACGAGCGTGTCCAAGGCGCCTCGCGCGAGCGGCGCAGAGGTGCGGATGAGCGCGGCCCTGCCCAGGAGCGCGGTGCGATACACCTCGCCGCGCCCGCGGAGGGTCACCGTGATCTCGTCGGGCACGGTACCGCGGAACGCCACGATCTCCCGACCGGGGCGGTCGTCGTCGGCGTGCACGAACGCCACGTCGGGCATCGCCCCCGGGGTGATGAGATCGCCGATCGACACGCCCGACCGGTTCAGCGCCGCCTCGATGCGATCGGCGCGCTCGCTCGAGATGAGCGACACCGACCCCCACGAGGCCTTCGCCCGCTCCGCTCCGGGCACGGTGTCCAGCGCCGACGCGAAGCCGATCGCCGCGGTCGGAAGGTCCAGCCCGACGGATCCGTTGTCGGCGACGAGGGCCGCGGCGGACACGAGGCGCTGCTGATCGCGCAGCCCCGTCGCGACCACCGACGCGACCGCCTCCGGGGCGAGCTGCATCTCGTCGATGGGCTGCGCGGCCTCGACGATCCCGCCCCGCACCGCGCCGTCGAGGACCTCGCTCTGCAGCCGAAGGTCGTCGATGAGCCGGCGTCGCTGGTCACCGACGAGCTTCCGCCCGCCCGCCTCGACCTGGCCCACGGCCGCGCCGTCACTGGTGAGGATGCCTCCGGCCAGGCACGCGAGCGCTGTCGCGGAATCCCACACCGGCGTCCGCAGCGGGCTCGCGTAGGCGCTCTCGGGGATCTCCATCAGGTACCGCTTGCCCAGCGACCCCTCCTCGAACGCGGGGGCCACGAATTCGGGGTAGGTGCCCGACGGCTCGACGTGGAAGGAGCCGTCGGCGCCGATGACGATCATCGACGACTCGTCGCGCTCCCAGCCCGGGCCGTACGGCACATTCGAGTCGGCGATGTAGATGCGACGGGCTCCGTCGCCGGTCTGCTCGCATCGGTGCGCGATCACGGCGTGGCCGACTCCCGCGTCCTTCGCGTCGTCGTAGCCGCGCAGGGAGAGGGTGATCGGCGTCCCGGCATCCGTCCTCGCCTTCACCCGGGCCCACACCCGGCGCGGGTCGCAGAAGTCCGGCTCGAGCTTGGCGCCGATCTTGTAGAGGACGACGCTCGCCGCCTTCTGACTGCCCTGTCCCCGGTTGATGAGGCGCCAGTTCTTGTCGTCGACGCGGTTGCTCGTCTGCTGTGAGAGGGGCTGGGGAACGCCGCCCCGACGCTGGAAGGCGTCGATGGCCGACACCGAGAACCCGAAGCAGTTGCCGCCGTCCGCCACGTTCTCGTACTGCGAGTCGTAGTACCAGGAATCCAGAGGATCGGTGAAGTAGTTCACGTCGTCGCCGTCGATGTCGACGAACGTCTCCTTGTACATCGACCAGGGCAGGTGGTCGCGGCCCTTGTTCGAGAAGCGCCAGAAGTGATGCTCGCGCATGCGACCGATCTCGATGGCGACGGGCGGCGAGATGGAGTAGTCGAAGGTGACGTCGCCGCCATCCGCATTCGACGAGTCGTTGGCCGTCGACGGCTCGTTCAGGTGTGCGCCGGATGCCTCCGTGAGACCCCAGAGATCTCCGCCCATCGTGTAGGTGACGTCGCGCTCGGCGAGGCGGTCGTTGCTCGAGATCTCATCCCAGTCCCACGCCTCGATCCGGATGCGCACCGTCGTCTCGGGACGGACGGGGAAGGGCGCCGTCTCCCAGTCGGAGAAGTCCATGGATGCCCCGCCGTGCCCGCTCTCCTTGTGCAGGACTTCGGCGCCGTCGACCCAGACCCAGGCCTTCACGATGAGTTCCGCCGTCGTGTCTTCACGGGGGATGAGACCGCTGAGCTCGAAGCCGTCATCGATGTTGCCCGTCGCGACGCGGGCGATGCGCACGGCGAGCTGGTCGAAGATCCCGATATCGGCGGTCCACATCAGCACTCCACGGTCGAACACCTGCCAGCGGTACTCGACACCGCCGCGCGTGACCTTCTGCATCTCCGTCGTCGGCAGCCCGTAATGCGCGATGCCGTCCGCAGCGTTCCACGCGGCGAGGAAATCGCCTGCGAGCTTCACCGCGCCCGTCTCAGGCCGCCAGAAGATAATGCCGCCCTCGAAGGTCGACATCCGCGCCGTCTCGAAGCCGTCGACCGCCAGCTCATCGCTCGTCGGAAAGCCGAACGCGCGATCGGTCCCGTCGGTGTTGAAGTAGCGATCCAGGATCGCCCCGTGCACTTCGTGCGCACCGGTGGGGGCGGACCAGTAGATGCGCCCGCCGCCGAAGTCGGCGTAAGCGCCGCCGACGATGCCGATCTGGCTGCCCCGCGGCGCCCCCAGGAAGCCGCGCGTCCCGCCGAGGAGCAGCCAGTGCGCCAGGATCTCGTCGTACAACTCGACGGCCGCGTTCGCCGTGACGATCACGATGCCGTGCTGGAACAGCTGCGCCCGCGGGCCGATGATCACGTAGCCGAGATCGCCGACGGCGACCTGGATGGGAACGCCCCGCCGCTCGCTGTCGGCCAGGAGTCCACCGAGGCCCCCGGCGTCCTCGCCCACCGGCCGTGCGTCTGCGCGGGTGTCCGGCCGCAGCGCGGTGATCGCGGCAGAGAGAGCGTCGTTACGGAGGAAGGCCTGCGGAAGGGCGACGGATGCCTCGACGGCGCCGATCTCGCCTCGTTCCAGCGCTGCGCCGACCCCTCTGTGGACCGACACGGAACCGAGCGCCGTCTCGAGCGGGCGTGAGGCGCGCCGGCCGGTCAGGCGCTCGCCGATTGCAGCGCCCGCATGCCGCTCGCCCGCTTCGGCGGGGGCGCTCGCTGTGGGAACGAGTGCCGAGGCGCGAACCGTCGCCGAGGCGCGCCGGAGCGCGGCATCCGATGCGGGGAGCACGGTGTCCTGCCGGGAGAGCACCCCGCGCGACTGCAGGACGTCCCAGCCCGTCAACCCGCTTTTGCCGCGGGGCTTCACGCGGAGCCGTTCGAGGAGCTCGGCGACGCCCGACTCGCCGGAGATCGGCAGCCCCAGGCGGCCGAGGACTCCGCCGCGCGCGCTGTGCACCGCGCCGATGCGTTCGTAGACGAGGTGCGCGCCGGTCGCGGCGCTCCAGTAGGCGGTCGCGGCCCCGAACGTCTGCCACCTCACCCCGCCCTGGCGCATCGGCGCCGCGGTCGGCGCGCCCGGCGATCCCTCGATGCCGCTCGCGACGAGGCTGTCGATCTCGCCGAGTCCGTCGGATGCGGCGCGTGCGAGCTCGGCCTCCTGAGTGGCATCCAGCAGGTCGCCGACGGTCACCTCGACGATCGTCGCCTCGGTGGCCGTCGGGGTGCCGTCGTCCGCGGGGGCGCCGCCGAGCACGATCGTGCCCGCAGCGGGCGGTGCGGGTGCGGTCGTGCGCCGTCGCGCCACGATCACACCGTCGACGGCGAGGGCCGCTTCGGTGCCCGCGATCCAGACGCCGATCCGCGCCACGTCGGTGCCGACGGGAAGGACCGTGTCGAGCGAGACGGGGGCGCCCGTCGTGCGCACCTCCGCCGTCACGCGCGTGCCGCCGGAGTCGTCCGGGGAGAGGGAGACGGCCGCCGGGATGCCGCTGCCCGAGACGAGTGCGCCCGGACGGGTGGCGGTGACTCCGGCGAGCACGACATCCATGGCGCATTCGCCGAAGGTCAGGACTCCGTCGACGCCGTCGACCGTCAGCGCCCCGTCGGGTATCCAGCCGTGGTCGAGGCTGTCCGCCGAGGCGCGCCCTGCCACCGGAGCCGTCAGCGGCGTCGGCGCCACCGCTCCCGTCGCCGTGCTGGGCAGACCGTCCGCCCCCTCGATGACAGGCCCGGCCGCATCGAAGCGGATGCTGATGATGTGGGACACGATGCCCTCCTCTTTCCGGCGCGCCGCCGCGGTGCGTCAGGTGAGAGGAGGCGCGAGCGGTCCACGTGATACCGAGGACATCGGCGATCTCGACGCGATCGTCGCGACCCGCGCCGAGGGATCCCACCCGGCCGCCCGGACGTCGCCCGAGGGAATGCTCTGTATGCTGGAGTCGTCGCACGGTGCTCACGGCATCGAGAAGCGACTTCGGGGCTGTAGTTCAATGGCAGAACTTCTGCTTCCCAAGCAGATAGCGCGGGTTCGATTCCCGTCAGCCCCTCCACACCGTTTTGCACGGCTGTCACTTCCAGATGTGGACTCCACGGCAACCCGACGACCCGGCGTGCTGGGTGGTCGCCGGTACGCTGATCGTGTCGGACTGAACTCTGCCGACATCGGAGGCCTGAACCATGAGCCCGCTCGAGACGACACCTCTTGTACGCAACCTCGGCGCGCGATCCAGCATCCGCGACCGGGTCACCGACGCGCTGCGCGAGGCGATGGTCGCGGGCACCATGAAACCGGACACGGTGTATTCCGCCCCCGCATTGGCGCAGTTGTTGGGTGTCTCAGCGACGCCCGTTCGCGAGGCGATGCTCGATCTGGTCAGAGAGGGACACGTCGAAGCGATACGCAACCGCGGCTACCGGGTCGTCCCTATCAGCGACGACGATATGGACGACATCATCGCGATCCGGACGCTGCTCGAAGTGCCGACGGTGGCCCGTGTCGCCGAAATCGCCACTCCCGAGCAAGTATCTGCGTTGCGTCCCATCGCGGCTGAGGTCGAGCGCACCGCGGCGGAGGGGCTGCTTCGTGAGCACATCACCACTGACAACATCTTCCACCTCGGCCTTCTTGCGATCGCCGGCAATCGAATGATCGTCGATGAGGTGCGTCGCTTGCGCGGCCTCACTCGGCTGTCTGCCTTGCAGGAGATGTATGACGAGGGTCGGCTCAAGGAGACCGCCGCGGAGCACAGCCAGCTCCTGGATCTGGTCGAGGCAGGCGACGCGACCGGTGCTGCCCAACTGATGAAGCGGCACCTCGGACATGCCCGCGGAGTATGGGTCGGGCGACCCGAAGCGTGAGGCCTGCCCTACTCGTCGGACGCACGTAACGAAGATGAAACCTCTCAGTGACGCACGCGTCATCAAGGGGTGCAATTGTACGTTGTACGTTGTACATTGATCGAGCACGGTCAGCGACGACGTGTACCGAGATCAAGGGAGTCTCCGCAATGACTGCTATGCCCGCACCTGCTCCATCTCGCACCACCGCCCGCCGGGTCCTGCTGGGCAGCCTCAGCGGCAGCGCGATCGAATGGTTCGACTTCTTCCTGTACGCGACCGCGGCGGCGCTCATCTTCAACACGCAGTTCTTCCCCACGGACGACCCCGCACTTTCGCTGATCCTGTCCTACGTCACCGTGTCGCTCACGTTCTTCGTGCGGCCTTTCGGCGGCATCCTGTTCGCCCACATCGGGGACCGGGTCGGGCGGAAGAAGACGCTCGTCATCACCTTGTCCTTGATGGGCGGAGCGACGGTCGCAATCGGTGTGCTGCCGACCTTCGAGCAAGTCGGCGTCCTCGCGCCACTGCTCCTCCTCGCGTGCCGGATCATTCAAGGCCTGGCCATCGGAGGGGAATGGGGCGGCGCTCTGCTGCTGGCATTCGAGAACGCTCCCGCCCAGCGACGCGGTTTCTATGGCGCCGTGCCTCAGTCTGGCGCGACGATCGGGATGCTGCTGGCGACCGCCGCCTTCGCTCTGGTGAGCCTTCTGCCGCAGGACGCCTTCGACGCGTGGGGATGGCGACTGCCGTTCATCGCGAGTGTCGTCCTCGTCTTCATCGGACTGTGGATTCGTAAAGGCCTGTCGGAAACACCCGCCTTCCAGGATGCGAAGGATTCCGGCGACGTGGCGAAGCTCCCCCTCGTCGAGGTGCTCCGTGACCACTGGCGCTCGGTGCTCGTCGCGATCGGCGGGAAGGTCTTCGAGGTCGCACCCTTCTACCTTTTCGCCACCTTCGTCGTGAGCTACACAACCGGCACCCTCGACTTCGCCCGCTCCACCGTCCTCAACGCCGTCACGGCGGGCGCGTTCGTCAGTACGTTCATGATCCTTCTGTCCGGCGCTCTCTCCGACCGTTTCGGGCGACGCCGCACATTCCTCGTCGGGGTGATCGCCACGGGCGCGTTCATGGTTCCCTTCTTCCTGCTGCTGAACATCGGTATGGACTGGGGCGTGTACGCAGCGGTCATCATCGGCCTCGGAATCGTCTGGCCGCCGGTGACCGCGACCTTCGGCACCTTCCTGTCCGAGCTCTTCCCCACTCGAGTGCGCTACACCGGCATCACCCTGGCCTCGCAGGTGGGCAGCGCGCTCGCAGGAGGGACGGCGCCGCTGATCGCCACATGGATGCTCGCAACCTTCGGCGGTTCGTGGACTCCGATCGCTGTCTACTTCATCGGGCTGGCGGTGATCTCGACCGTTTCGGTGCTGCTCGCCCCGGCTGTCACTCGTCGGGAGGCACGACGTTCTACCGACCCCACCGCCGACACACGACCCACCCGCTCCACGCCGGTCTCCGCCTGAACGGACCGAGCCGCATCACATGAAAGAGAATCCGCATGACTGACGACATCCTCCTCACTCTCGACGAGGTGCACACTGCCGCGTACGACGCGATGAAGGGTCAGGGATTTAGCGACGCACATGCGTCTGCCATCGCCCGCACCGTGACGATCGCGGAGCGAGACGAGTGCCGGCACCACGGGCTGTTCCGGCTGTCCTTCTACGCCAACGGGGTGCGGACGGGAATGGCGTCGAAGGACGCGCAACCTGAGCTGTCCCAGATCGCACCATCCGTCTTGCGCGTCGATGCCAAGTACACCTTCTCGAATCTCTCCATCGCCCTCGGGATTGAGCCGCTCGCGAAGCTTGCGAAGGAGCAGGGGATCGCCGCGCTCTCGATCAACAACGCTCTGAGCGTCGTCGCGCTCTGGCCGGAGGTTGAGCAGCTGGCCGAGCAAGGCCTCGTCGCCTTCTCGTTCGTCGCGGCAGCACCCTATGTCGCACCCGCGGGGGGCACGCAGCCACTGTTCGGCACCAACCCGATGGCATTCGCCTGGCCTCGGGCGGGGCATCCGCCGCTCGCGTTCGACCAGGCATCGAGCGAGATGGCGCGCGGAGAGATTCAGCTCCGACTCCGAGACGGGAGTCAGCTGCCCGAAGGCACTGCTATCGGCCCCGACGGACAGCCCACCCGCGACCCCGCGACCGCTCTGGCGGGTGCCCAGCTTCCGTTCGGAGGAGCGAAGGGTTCGAACATCGCGCTCATGATCGAATTGCTCACCGGACCTCTGCTGGGCGACCTCCTGAGCTTCGAAGCCGGCGAACGCGACACAGCGAACACCGGAGCGCCCTGTGGGGGCCAGCTGATCATCGCCATGGATCCCGCACGCTTCAGTCCCACGGGTGATCCGACCGCCCATCTGGCGCACGGCGAGAAGCTGTTTGAGAGGATCCTGCAGCAGGACGGAACGCGGTTACCCTCCGATCGTCGCTATCAGGCACGAAAGCGCACCGCCGTCGAAGGCGTGCGCGTGCCCCTCTCACTGCACAAGACGCTCCAGTTCCTCCGGCAGGGAAAATCTCCCGACCATCTCGAGGCGTGGGAGGGCGACCAATCGCTTCGCAATCCGACCACCGTTCTCAGCAGCGCGAACGATCTGTAAAGGAGGAAGGCATGACCGACTTCGCACCCACGGCGCGGACCACGATCCGCCGCCGTCCGGACCGAGGGTCCTACGATCGAGATCTCGTCCACGCCATCATCGACGAAGCGCTGCTCTGCCATGTCAGCATCATCGTCGGCCGCGAGCCACTCGTGATACCGACATCGATCACCCGGATCGCCGAGGACGTCTACATCCACGGCAGCAACAAGAACCGCCTGATCACCAGTATCGAAGATGGCGCACGCGCCTCGATCGCCGTCACTCACACTGATGGCGTGGTCGTCGGTCGATCTGGATTCGGCTGCAGCCTCGAGTACCGCTCCGTCGTCATCTTCGGTCGAGCCAGCCTCGTACCGGCGGAGGACAAAGAACGCGTCATGAACGCTGTGCTCCAGGACATCATTCCCGGCTACGGCGGACGCCGGCTCAAACCGTCTGAGCTCGCCGCCACCAGGATCGTCCGCTTCCCGCTCGAAGAGGTCTCGGCGAAGGTGCGCAACCACGGAGTCCTCGACGTCGAGGAGGACTACCAGCGAGACATCTGGGGAGGAGTCATCCCGCTCTCCCTCGTGGCGGGCGAGCCCGTGAGCGACGATCGAATCCGCCCCGGAGTCGACATCCCGGACTACGCGCGGTCCTATCGAAGATGATCAGTCGTCCCCCGCGCACGATCGCCGGGCGCAGGTCTCCGCGACACTCCCGCCCCACGCCCGCCCACGAGGCGTAGCGTGGCGGAATGACCCGCACTCACGTCCTGAACAGCACCGGGGATGAGCGCTGCGATGCCATCGTCCTCGACGTTCAGGCCGCGTTCGACGAGCACCTCCCTGGCCGAGTGCTCGGGTGCTACCTGCGCGGAAGCCGGGCCGCCGGCAACGCTGTCGAGGGGTCCGACCTCGACCTCCTCATCGTCTTCGCGGACCGGTTCTCCGGACTGGAGGAGTTCGAGCGGGCGCAGGCGGTGTGCGAAAGCTGCGCGCGGTCATCGCCGATCCTTCTCGAGATCATGCTGATCGGTGAGAACAGGCTGTACGACGACACCGCGCTGGATGCCGCGCTGGATCTGAAACTCACCTGTCGACCCCTCTTCGGCGCCGACATCCGCGACACACTCACCGAATTCGAATCGACGACGTACGTGCGGAACGTCATCCATACGCCGTACTAAGGCTATTCCGCTCCCGCTCAGCGCGATGCTCGGATCGCCTACCCACTGGAGCACATCGAGCCGATGGGCGAGTTCTACGGGTTCGATCAGTGGCTCATCCCGGGCCCCGCCGGTCCCGGCACGCCCAGCACGAAACTGCTCGTCGCCACGGTCGGCTGGACGGCGACGGCACTCGTCGCGCGACGATTCCGGGTCTACGTTCCCAATAAGGCGGCGTCGGCGTCGATGTACGCCGATCTGATCGGAGACGCGTGGGCGCTTCTCGTCCACGACGTGCACGAATGGTGCCGAAACAGGTGGCACTATCTCGTCCCCGAGTCCGACGCGGAGAGGTCGATCCTTCGCGGGATGCGCGGGGACGCCCTGGACTTCCAGAACCACTTCCTCCGGATCTATCGCAATGATGCGCTGGACGAGCTGGCGAGCGGCGACCCGGGCCGCCAGCGCCTCGCTGCCGAACGACTCGAACAGATCACCTACCCGGGTGACCCCGAGGTCGAGCGCGCGCTCCGCGCTTTCTCGTCCGCGTCCACTGCCGCCGACCCGCTGGATTGAGCGGCTATTGCTGATGAAGATCGGGCGTCGGACGGCGACGGAGAAGGACGGCTAGCGGTCAGCCAAGACCTGTCAGCCCACGACACGCACGCTGTCAGAAAGCGCGTTCTCTTCGTCTTCGCCGGTTCGGATGCCACCAGCCTCGACCTTGGCGCCGGAACGAGTCGTCACGGTGACGCCGTTGCCCCCACATCCCGTGGACTCCCACTCGCCGTCCTTCACGATCGCGACGCAGATGGTGTTCTCCGCTTCTCGACCGCGGGCCAAATACACGTCGTAGCCGTCCACGTCGCCGACGTGCCGGACAGTCGCGAGATCGACGCTGCCGTCACCCGACTCGGCGAGCGCCTGCGGAAGGTCCGCGGCGGTCTGCTCACGGCTGAACTCCGGATACGAGACCTGCGGCGTCGCGCAGGACGTGCATCCCAAGGCCAGAGCCAAGATCACAACCAGGCGTCCCGGGTGGCGCATGCGCTGAACGTAGCAGGTGCCGTCGACGCGGGTCGAGACTCGCGTCGACGCCGCGATCCGGCTGCGTGCGCACGTGTGACCAGGGGCGCTAACCTGACCGCGTGAACCGTGACTGGGTCGACTACGCGAATCTCACGTTCAACGGCATCGGAGCCGCCATCACACTCGCGACCGGGCTCATCGCAGTCGCGGGGTTCGTGATAGCCCGAAGAAGCACACGTGCAGCCGCTGAGGCTAAGCGGCTGGCTGATGCTGCGCAGGCTGCCGCCGACGTCGCAGCGGCTGATGCTGAGCGGGCTCAGCGAAACGAAGCACGCACCTTCGACAATCTCCAGCGGACGCTCCGTTATATCCAGCGTCACGAGGTTCCCACCGAGGAGTACCCCGCCGAGGAGTATCCAGATGATTGGGAACGCGAGATCCTGGAGAACACCGAGGACGAGGACGAGCGTGAACAGCGACTGAACGATCTCAACAGGCAGTCCGCCGAGAGAAGGAAAGAATGGCGTTCGTCGCACCGGATTCACGTCATGGGTCAAGGTCGCGGATACGATGCCTGGCCGGCGACGCCCGGAGAGACGGAAGATCACGACACTATCGATCGCATCCTGGCCGATATGCAACGGGAGGTCGAAGACCGTCAGCGGCCTCCGCTCTGACCCCGCCCGGTGGGACACTGGGCCCATGACCACTCCCCCTGTCCTGCTGATCACGGGCACCTCCTCCGGCATCGGATTCTCGTCGGCGATCGCCGCAGCGCGCGCGGGATTCCGCGTCGTCGCGACGATGCGTGATCCCGGGCGGTCCGGAGCGCTTGATGAGGCCGCCGCGCGGGCGGGCGTGGATGTCGACATCCGACAGCTCGATGTCACCGTGCCCGAGTCCATCTCCTCGTGCGTCGCGTACATCCGCGAGACCTACGGGCAGCTGGATGCGGTGCTGAACAACGCCGGCGCCGGCCACGTGGGGACGATCGAGCTCGAAGACCTCGCCGATGTCCGCGCGGTGTTCGAGGTCAACTTCTTCGGCGTCGTGGCCCTCACCCGGGCGGTGCTGCCGCTGCTCCGCGAGAGCAGAGGGCGGCTCGTCACCGTGTCGAGCGTGGGCGGAGTCGTCGGGCAGCCCTTCAACGAGGCGTATTGCGCCGCGAAGTTCGCCGTCGAGGGGTTCATGGAGTCCCTCGCCCCCGTCGCTGCGACCCAGGGAGTACGGGTGAGCGTGGTCGAGCCCGCCGCCGTGGCGACCGAATTCGTCCCGAACATCGGACTCGACGCGCTGCAGTCGGCCGCCGGAACCCCCTACGCCGACGCGATGTCCGCGTATCTCACGCGGACGGCCACCTCGTTCGACCCGGCGAACGCGCAGACGCCGGATTCGGCCGCCGAGGCGATCGTCGCGGTCCTCACGGCCGCGGAACCGCCCGCGCGGGCTCAGACCTCCGATGCCGCACGACGCTTCGCGGGGATGAAGCTCGCCGACCTCGACGGCTCCGCCGTCACGTCGGTCACCGCGACCTGGGTGGCATCCGCCTGAGAACGGGACATCATCGCGGCGGATTCGCGAGCCTCGGCAGCGCGCGGCCCGTCAGGCCCGACCGGTGAGGATGAGGTTCCAGTAGACCCAGGGCAGCACCCACCGGTCCATGACGTAGGTGAAGCGCCGCTCGCGGTACAGCGTCCGCCAGAACGGGATGGTGGGGCGCAGGCGCCCGGACCGGTCGAACTCCGCGAAGACCGCCGTGTGCCGGGTGACCGTGAACGGGGTCTCGGTGTATCCGTCGTAACGCGGCGTCGTGCCGCGGGGCGCGAGCGCCTCGACGAGCACCTTCGCCTGCGACCTGATCGCTCCGCCCGAGCGGATCGGTGTCACCGGCGCGGCGTCCCCCAGCGCCCACACGTTCGGCCACCGGCGGTGCTGCAGGGTCGACGGGTCGACGTCCACGAAACCGTCCTCATCGCCCAGCCCGCTGGATGCGATCCACGTCGCCGGGCGTTGCGGCGGAGCGGCATGCAGGACGTCGTACCGGATGGTCCGCCGCTCGCCGCCCTGGAGCACGTCCAGCTCCCCCGCGCCGGCCCGCACCTCCACGACCTCGGTGGTGTACAGGGCCTCGATGCCGTACTCGGCGATCTTCGCCTCGAGCTCCGCGGAGACGGGCGCGACGGAGAATGGCGCGGGCTCCGGAGTGATGAAGACGACGCGGATGCCGGGGAGCCGGCCCTCTCGCCGCCACCGGTCGCACGCGAGGTACATGGGCTTCTGCGCGACGCCCGCGCATGACGCCGGCTCGGGCGCCTGCGTGAACACGACGGTGCCCGACTCGACGCCTCGGAGCGTCGTCGACGCCCGCTCCGCCAGCGGGAGTGTGTAGTTCGACACCGTCGTGGACAGGTCCCGAGCATCCGCGAGACCGGGGACGGCCGCCCACTCCTGCTCGATGCCCGCGGCGATCACCAGCCTCTCGTAGACGATCCGGCGCCCCGAGGCCAGCTCCGCGACGCTCTCGTCGGGAAAGACGGCGACGAGACGATCCTGGATCCAGGTCACACCGCGCGGGGTCACCGATCTCTGCGACCGCACGACGCGGCGGCGGTCGGCCACGCCCCCCGCGATGTGCGACTGCAGCGGGGCGTACACGTGGTCGGCGCGCGGCTCGACGATGACGACATCCCTCACCTTCCGGCGACGCAGGCGCGCGGCGATCGAGACGCCCGCGTTCCCTCCGCCGATGATGAGGGTGGGCCGGCGCGTCGCGCGGAGAGGGGTCGTCATCCCGTCAGACTGCGCGCCCCGCAGCATCCGCACCAGGCACTTGACGCGCCGCGGTTCGCCGGTCAGGAGAACCGCTCCGCTCCGCCCCAGCCGCCCACCCAGGCCTCCACATCCGGGTCGGAGCGCAGCAGATGGATGCCGACCCCCTCGGCCGTCACCGTGCGGAAGCCCGCAGCGTCCCCTCGTCTGACCGCCCGCCGCTCAGCGCGTCGCGAGCGCAGGATGCCGAGATCGTTGCCCGCGCCGTCGACGAGCTCCACGGTGCCGACCTCGCCCGCCCCCAGACCCGTCACGAGCGCGCGGATCCACTCCGGATCGGTGACGACGACCGGGCGGGGGAGATCCCACACCACCCGCGCGTCGGGCTCCGCCCCCGCCGCGACCACCCGCGGGTCCTCCCACGGCGGGACGACGCCCGCGTCGAGAACGATCCGGGCGGTCGGGAAGGCGAGCAACAACGCGTCGACGGCCACGAACACCGCGGCCTCCGGATGCGCGCCGCGGAGGCGGACGACGAGATCGGGCGCGGTGGGCCGCAGCGCGCGCGGCGCCGATCCGGACACGGGGATCGACCGTGCCAGCGTCAGCGTCTGCGCGTTCGCGCGCGCCTGCTCCGAGCCTCGCCGATCCGCCCATTCGGGACCGTCATGCCAGGCGACCGCCTCGGGAATGTGCGCGAGGACCGCCCCCGCGCTCCACATCCGGTACGCCCACTCCCAGTCCTCCCCGCCGTAGGAGCGGAACGTCTCGTCGAACCCTCCCACCTCGTCGAACAGGGCACGCCCGCACGCCATCACCGCGCCGATGACGTACCGGTAGGAGCGGTCGTCCGCGTCGAGGAGGTTCCGGCTGCGCGCGTAGGCATCGGCGAGCCACGCCGGCTCGGGCAGCTCGCGGCCGGTGACGGCGTCGGCGAGCGTCATCCCGCCGTCGCCGCGCGCGCTCTCCTCGTTCTCCGAGAACTCCGCGTGACGACGCCGACCCACCGTGACCGCGTCGGGATGCAGCGCAGGCAGTCTGGTGAGTGCACGGACGTAGCCGGGCTCCGGCGCGGTGTCAGCGTCGAGGAAGCACAGCACCTCGCCGGTGCTCGCGCGGACGCCGAGGTTGCGCACCGCCGCGAGCCGGAACCCGTCATCGGCCTGGCGGACGAGCACGACGTCGTCCGGCACCGCGACCTCGCCGGGCGACCCGTCGTCGGCGACGACGACCTCGAGCAGCTCACAGGGGTAATCCTGATCCGCCAGAGCGCGAAGAGTGCGCGCGAGCTGCACCGGCTGATCGTAGTGGGCGACGATGACCGAGACGCGAGGCAGCGACGCCGGTGCGACGCCGTCGAGCGCATCCCAGTGATTGCCGACGATGACCGGGGCATCCGGGTGCTGCGGCATCCTCCTCACCACGACAGGTCCTCCCACCAGCGCAGGTATGCGGCCGCCGCGTCCGGCCACGACATCGGGAGCCGCGCGAGACCGTGCCATGTCGACCCCGGATCTGCAGCGGCGGCCGCGACCGCCGCGGGGAGGTCGGCTCCCTCGACGGCGCGCAGCGTGCCGGGCCGGAGGAGCGCCATCTCGTCGACGTAGCGTCCGCGGACGGCGACCGGGCGGCGACCCCAGCCGATCCAGGAGGCGAGGGATCCGGAAGCCGAGACGTGCCGATGCGCGATCACAGGCACCGACACCGCGCGCGCCCTGCGAGCGATCTCGGCGTCGTCGAGCCATCCGGTGACCTCCACGGCGACGCCCAGACCGGCGGCGCGACTCACGAAGGCATCCAGGTCGGCCGCATGCCCCTCCGATGCGCGCCCGAGCACCGTCAGCGTCGCGATGCCCGCCGCGGCGGCGGCCTGCGCCGCCTCGTCGTGTCCCTTCCCGGGGTAGAAGTAGCCGAGCACCCCGACCGATCCGTCCGGGCGGGGGCGCTGAGCGTCGACGCCGAGCGCACCGAGGGTCTCGTCGAGCGAAACCGGCAGCGGGATGATCGCGGGGGCGCCCGCCCAGACGCCCTCTTCGGCGAGGAGCGCCCGTTCGTGCGCGCTGTTGACCACGACCCCGCGCGCCGCGGCGGTGACGATGGCATAGGCATCCCGCCGCCGCGTGCGGTTCGGCTCTCCGTCCGACGCCTGCGGCACGTCGTGCAGCGTGACGCTCACTGGCCGGCGCGCGGCGAGCGCCGCGAACGCCCGCGCGGCCTCCTCGGGGGAGGGACCCCACAGGCGATCCGTGAAGTGCACGTGCACGGGGGCGTGGTCTTCGCGGGCGTCGAGCGCGACCGGGTCGATCGTCCGCACCTCCGGCGTCCCCGCGGGGCGGGCGGCGCGGGCGGCGCGGGCCAGGTCGCCGGCGTACACGGCGACACCGTGGGTGCCGGGGTGGACCAGGAGGAGAGGCACCCCGCTCACGCCGCGCCCCAGGCGCTCAGGAGCGGCGCGAGACGCGCGACGGCGGCCGCGACGAACCCCGGATGCGCGGCGTACCACGCGGTGTGCGCGGCGCGGATCTCGGCGTCATCGACCTCGCGGCCGTCGACGATCCAATGCGCGCGGGGCTCATCGGGCAGCGACCAGGCCTCCACCACCTCCGGGAGAAGAGGCGCGCGAACGGCGCTCAGCAGCGGGCGTCCGGGATCGACCACGCCGCCGTCGAGGCCGAGCGCGGCCAGGAGGCGCGCGCCGAGGGGCAGGAAGATCGCGTTCCCCGGATGGTTGACGGTGCGGGCGTGGTCGGCGGTGACCGTCGCGTACAGGTCGGACAGCGGGACGTCGGTCCGTTCTTCGCGCTCGCGCAGGACATCCACGGACGCGTCGCCGAGCGCACGAACCGCGTCCGGTGAGAGCGCGGGCGCCGCTTCTCTCCCCGCCGCGGCCGCCAGCGTGCGCACGTCGTGATAGGCCACGATCGGCGGATCCTCCTCGACGCCGGCGACCCGGATCGCGGCCTGGAAGGGGTGCAGCCCCGCGAACCGAGCGGGAGGAACGGTCACGACGGGGCCTGCGGCGAGGGCGGTGATCTGACGGGTGCCGACAGGGAGACTCCGGTAGTCGTCTCGGATCGGCTGGCTCACGATGTGATCGGCGAGAGCGACGAGCTCGCGGAGCCGGGCGGCATCCGCGGCGTCGAGCTCATGGACGGGCGGAACGCGGACGAACCGACGCTCCGGCGCGTCCAGGACGAGGCGCATCGACTCCGCCTGGCAGTTGCCGATCACGATGCCGAACCGCTCCGGAAGGGGGTCGAGACCGAAGAACTCGCCGTAGTGACGGCGGCGCCCTAGCACCGCCGACCCGGGCGCCGCAATGGCCCTGTCGGAACGGTCGGCATCACGCATGATTCGAACGTATACCTCGATCGCACGCTCCCCGACCCCCTGGCGAAACCGACGCAGTGTCGGCGCGATTGCGCACCGTACCGCCGTTCGTCATGCCAGGGAGTCCCCCATCACCCCGCAATCCCGACTCATCCGCGTCGCCTCCGTCCCCGCCGCACATCCGTACATCCGCTCGATCGTCGACGCCCGCTGCATCACGGTGATCCCCGACCCGCCCGTCCCCGGAGGCGCCCCCGGGCAGTGGTGGCCCCCGGTCATCCTGACCCCGGACTGGATCTCCGCGCACGCGGACGAGGTCGACGTGATCCACCTGCACTTCGGCATCGAATCGTTCGGGTCGGATGAGCTCTCCGCCGCCCTCGCCGCAGCGCGGCGCCGCGGATGTCCCGTCGTCTTCACCGTGCACGACCTGGACAACCCGCAGCTCACGGATCAGACGCACTACCAGGAGCTCCTCGAGGTCCTCCTTCCCGCCGCAGATGTGCTCCTGACCCTGACCGGCGGCGCCGCGGCAGAGATCTCACGGCGATGGGGGCGGGACGCGACCGTGCTCCCCCACCCCACGCTTCTCGACGCGGTTCCGCCCGTCGTCGCGCGGGCCGACACCGCCCTCCGGATCGGGATCCACCTCCGCGACCTCCGGCCGAACATCGCCGCGGACGAGGGCGTCGCCGCAGCCGGCGCCGCCGCGGCCCTGCTTGCGGAGGCGGGCGCGGACGTCCGCGTCGAGATCGTGATGAACGACCGCGTGCGCGACGAGGCGATGGCCGCCCGGATCGAGGCGGCGGCGAGCACGCACCCCGCCGTGGCGCTGCACCGCCGCGCCCGGCTCACCGATGCGGAGGTCGCCGCGTGGCTCGGCGGCCTCGATCTGTTCGTCCTCCCGTACCACCACGGCACCCACTCCGGATGGGTCGAGCTCTGCTACGACCTCGGCGTGCGGGTCGCGGGAACCTCTGTCGGCCACATGTCCGAGCAGCATCCCGATGAATTCGCCGTCATCGACCTCACCGACCCGGCCACCCTCGTGGCCGCGGTGCAGGATGCCGCCGCGCACCGCCTCCCCGATCCCGGCCGAGCCGCGCTCCTGCAGGCACGCCGCGGCGAGCGCCTCGCGCAGCGCGACACGGTCCGCGCGGCGCACACGAACCTCTACACGGCCCTCGCACGCGACACCGACTCCTCCACCGCAGTCGCCGACGAGGTCGGAGTCCGGTCGTGACCGCGCGCCGGCGCCTGCGGGTGCTCGTCGTCGCCCCCGAACGTCACGCGCTGCGTCAACCGCACGCGGGCGGGTTGGAGGCGGTGGTCTGGAACCGCGTCCGCTGGCTGCGCGGGCGCGGGCATGACGTGCAGCTGTGCGCCGCAGACGGCTCGGACTTCCTCGGCGCGGACACGGGCCTGCACCTTCCCCGCCCCCGCTGGCACCGCTCGCTGGACGCCTCCGACACGGAGTTCCCCGAGGGTCACCGGCGGCTCATGACCGACGCGTTCGATCGCATCCGCGACCGCCTCATCCATCCCGCGACAGGCGTGGACGTCGTCGACAACCACAGCCTCCACGGGGCGCCGATCCTGTGGAGCCGGGAGACGGGCATCCCGGTCGTGACGACCCTGCACACACCGCCCCTGCCGGCGATGGTCGTCGCCGCGCACGCGGCCGGCCCCGATGCCCCTCACCGGTTCCTCGCGGTCAGCCGGTTCACGGCCGGCGCCTGGGCGGCCGAAGGGGTCGATGCCTTCGTCTTCCCCAACGGCGTCGACGGCGCCCAGTGGCAGCTGGGCCCCGGCCCGCGCCGGGGCGAGGAGAGCTGGGTGTGGTTCGGGCGGATCGTCCCCGAGAAGGCCCCCCACCTGGCGATCCGCGCCGCGCGTCTGGCGCGCGCCCGCCTGCGCCTCGCGGGGCGCATCGGCGACCTCACATACTTCACGGAGGAGGTCGAGCCCCTGCTCGGCGACGGCATCGAGTACGTCGGCGCCCTCCGCCAGCCTGCGCTCAGCGCCCTGGTCGGCTCATCGTCGGTCGCGCTCGTCACGCCGGTCTGGTCGGAGCCGTTCGGCCTCGTCGTCGCCGAGGCCCTCATGACCGGCACGCCGGTGGCCGCGTTCGACTCGGGCGGCATCAGCGAGGTCCTGCGGGGGATGCCGGGGACGGCGATCGTCCGCGCACCGGAGGTCGAGACCCTCGCACGGGCGGCGGTCGCACTCGCGCGACGGGTGCGGTCCGGTTCGGCGCGCCGCGGCCTGCGTGCGGCGGCGGTGCGGCGGTACTCGATCGAGCAGCGGCAGCGCGAGGTCGAGCGCGTCCTCATGATGTGCGCCGACAGCGCGCCCGTCTCTCCCGCACTCCGCGCGGCCGGTGCCGTCGCCCTCGCCGAGAGGGATGCCGTCACGGAGGCGATCGGAGCATGATCGGCTGGTACGTCCACCACCACGGGTGGGGACATCTCACACGGATGCAGGCCGTCCGACCCCACCTGCGCGAGCAGGTGACCGTCTTCTCCAGCCTGCCGGCGCCCCGGATCCTGCCCGCCGACACCGTCTGGGTGGCTCTCCCCTCCGACGCCGATCCGGTTCTCGGCGAGGACGGCATCCGGCGGGATGCCTCCGACCACGGTGACGTCACCGCGGGCGGGGCGCTGCACTGGGCACCCGTGGGGCACCCCGGCCATCGGTCCCGCCTCGCCGTCATGGCGGAGTGGATCGCCGCGCACCCCGTGTCGGCCTTCGTGGTCGACGTGAGCGTCGAAGTCACGGCCCTCGCACGCCTCATGGGCGCTCCCACCGTCGTCTTCGCGCAGCCGGGAGAGCGGATCGACGCCCCGCACCGGCTCGGCTACGACCTCGCCGACGGCATCGTGGCGCCGTGGCCGCGGGGCGCCTTCGACGCACGCGGGCTCGCCGGTCGGGGTGATCGCGTCCGCGAGGTGGGCGGTGTCTCACGCTTCGACGGACGCCCCCGGGAGGACGCGGCGCCGAGCGCGCCCCCGTCCGCACGCCGTGTCCTGTTCCTCGGACGCACCCTCGACCCGGTCGGGCTCCGGCGCTGCACCGCCCTCCTCGAGGCCGACGGGTGGATCGTCGCGACAGCCGGAGCCCGAGGCGACGACCGCGTCGCGGACGTCTGGCCGCTGCTCTGCCGCGCCGACGTCGTGGTGAGCGCCGCCGGGCAGAACGCCGTCGCCGACCTCGCGGCGGCCGATGCCCGCGCCGTCGTCATCGGACAGGATCGTCCGTTCGGCGAGCAGGCGGACACCGTGCGCGTGCTCGCCGCGCTCGGCCTGGCTCAGACCGCGCCGCCGGATGCCTCGCCCGAGGACATCGCGCGCCTCGTCCGCCGGGCGCACGACAGCCCGACCCGATGGTCGCAGTGGGGCGTCGACGGAGCCGCGGCGCGAGCGGCGGACGCGATCGAGGAGCGGATCGCGTGATCCGTCGCGTCGCCGTCATCACCCCGGCATCCGCGAACCGCTCGGCGCACCTGCACCGACAGCGCGAGTTCCTGCGGACGGTCGGCGCGCCCCGGTCCGAGGCCGGACGCGCGTCGGACGTCGAGATCGAGGTCGAGCACATCGAAGCGTGGCTCGACGCGGACGAACCGGCCGCGTCCGACCTCTCCGTGCAGCTGCACGTCCCGCCGGGCCCGTACGGTCTGCGCGTCGGGGCCGGGCGGAACGTCGCCGCGCGGCTCGCCCAGAGCCGTGGCGCCGATCTCCTCGTCTTCTTGGACGTCGACTGCCTCCCCGGTCCGACGCTCCTGGAGCGGTACGTCGCGGCATCCTCCCACCACCCGGACGAGATCCTGAACGGGCCCGTGACCTACCTCGCCAGCCCCCAGCGACCCGACTCGCCGTCCGATCTCGCGGCGATGACGCGCCCGCATCCCGCTCGGCCCCGCCCCCGCGACGGCGAGACCGCCGCGGCGACCTCCGCACAGTACGACCTCTTCTGGTCGCTCTCGTTCGCCGTGACGCCCGCCGTGTGGGACCGCCTGGGCGGATTCGATGAGGCCTACGAGGGGTACGGCGCCGAAGACACCGACCTCGGTCGGCGCGCGCGCTCGCTCGGAATCGGGATGCGGTGGGTCGGCGGCGCGCACGCGTACCACCAATGGCATCCGTCCGGATCTCCGCCGTGGCGTCACCTGGACGACATCCTCCGCAACGGCGCCGTGTTCGCCGAGCGGTGGGGGGAATGGCCGATGGGCGGATGGCTCCGGGCGTTCCTCGACGCCGGCGCGATCGAGCCCGTGGACGGCGGATTCCGCCGTGTCCCCGCGGGCAGCTGACCGCTCGTCGCGCGCTCAGGCGCAACGGCTCGTCGGGGCGCGCGATGCGGCATCCGTCAGACGCGCGAGCCCTCCCGCACGCGGAACCACATCGTGAGCTCCATCAGGGCACGGCCGATCATGTCGTGATCCCCGACCCGCAGGTCGTCGAAGGAGTCGCGGTAGCCCTCCTGCTCGTCGGGCGTCGGGGCGACGAGCGGCTGATACCCCATGGTCCACGCCGCGAACCGGCGCGCGTGCAGCGGTTCGCGCAGAAGCACCCGCACGTCCTCATGGCGCGGATCGGCGGAGATCTTCGCCATGAGGGCGTCGACCGCGTCCCGCTGGCCTTCGAGGATCTGGATGAATTCGCGGTCGCGGTAGAGGAGCAGGCCGGTGATGTCCTGCGCCTCGTTGTTCGCACGGCTCACCGTCAGGAGCCCGGCGAGCTCGGCGCCGCTGAAGGCACGCGTCGCGGTGCTGCAGTAGACGACGCAGACGAGCGGATCGGCCGCGGTCATCGCTCCCCCTCCCCGCTCGGCGCGGACGCGGAGACGGCGGCCATCGCCGCGTGATGGTCGGCGTAGTCGCCGACGATGCGGGACGCGGCATCGAACGCCCGCCAGATCCCCTCCGCCTGCCGATCGACGTAGCCGAGGAAGGAGCCGTCGCGGCTGCCGACGTAGAAGCCGGATGCCACGCACGCCCACAGCGCGTTCATCTCGTGGGCCGTGCTCATCGTGTCGTGATACATGCGTTCTCGGACATATCCGGGTCTCAGAGCCCGTGATCGAGGTCGATCCCGCTCAGATCGACATCGTGCGGCGCCGCGGCAGAGCCGCCGTGCGCGTCGGATTCGTCCTCCGCCGGCTGGGGGAAGAGCGGATGCGCGCGCAGCCGCTCTGCATCCTCGGAGAAGTCGGGGTCGACATCCGCGGAGGCCTGCGGACCCACGAGGATGTCGTTGCCGACGCCCACGATGAGGTCGGCGCAGTCCTCCCGGCCGTCGACGAGCACCGGGATCTGGAGCGCCTGCGACTCGCCCTCCGAGGCGATGGCGGCGGCGAGGGTGACGAGGGCGTCGGCGACATCGTCGGTGGTGGCCAGCTGCTGACCGGCATAGGACACGAGCTTCACCCTCTCATCCTCACCCAGGTCCGATGACTCGGATCGGGGGTTGCGTCGACCGCCGCGGCGCGCTACCTCGTCGTCCGGACATCCGCCAGGGGCTCGCATCCCGGCGTGATGAGCGCGAGAGTAGAGGGACCGCCGACGGAAGGATCCTCAATGCGCGGAGTCATCATGTACGGCCCCGGCGATGTTCGCGTCGAGGATCGACCCGATCCGGAGATCGCCCTGCCGACCGACGCCATCATCCGCCTCGCCGCCACGTGCATCTGCGGGTCGGACCTGTGGCCCTACCGCGGCGTCGACCGCGTCGACGGGGCACCGATGGGGCACGAATACGTCGGCGTCGTCACCGAGATCGGCTCCGCCGTCGAGAAGGTGGCGGTCGGCGACTTCGTCGTCGGCTCGTTCTTCACCTCGGACAACACCTGCGAGATCTGCCGCTCGGGCTACCAGTCGCACTGCGTCCACCGCACCCCGATCGGCCGCGAGGGCACGCAGGCCGAGTACGCGCGCATCCCGAACGCGGACGGCACCCTCGTCGCGACGCCCGGTCAGCCCGGCGCCGACCTCATTCCGTCACTTCTTGCGGCGTCCGACGTGCTCGGCACGGGATGGTTCGCCGCCGTCGCCGCCGAGGCGGGGCCGGGCAAGACCGTCGTCGTGGTCGGAGACGGCGCGGTGGGACTGTGCGGCGTCCTCGCGGCGAAGCAGCTGGGCGCCGAGCGCATCATCGCGATGTCCCGGCACGCCGACCGGCAGGCCCTCGCGCGCCGCTTCGGCGCCACGGACATCTTCGAGGAGCGCGGCCGCGAGGGCGTCGCGCGCGTGAAGGAGCTCACGGGCGGGCTCGGCGCGCACTCGGTGATCGAAGCCGTCGGCACGCAGGATGCCATGGACCAAGCGATCCGCTCCACCCGCCCCGGCGGGCACGTGGGCTTCGTCGGGGTCTCGCACGACGTCACGGTCGACGGGCAGCGACTGTTCGGGTCGGGCGTGCACCTGCACGGCGGGCCCGCCCCCGTGCGGCGCTTCCTGCCCGACCTCATCGACCTCATCTGGGAGCGGCGCATCGACCCGGGGGCCGTGTTCGATCTGACGCTCCCCCTCGAGCAGGCGGCGGACGGCTATCGGGCGATGGACGAACGGCGCGCCACGAAGGTGCTGCTCACGGTCTGAGGCAGGGGGACCATCCTGCGGCCGGGCGACGACGTCATCCTTCGCGTGGTGCCGCAGCCCGCGTGAGGCGGCGCTGACGCATCGCGAGGAACAGCGGGAACGTGAAGGCGAACGCGGTGAGCCCGGATGCCACGATGTACAGCCACCCGAAGCGCATGCCGAGACGCCTCGACTCGACGATGATGAAGACGCTCCCGGCGACCGCCACGACGAGCAGGTCCACCGTGATCGACGACACCGCCGGTCCGCTGGAGACGAGATCTCCGATGAAGTCGCGCATCTGCACGATCGCGAGGGCGTTGAACGTCCACGTCCCGACGAGGCCGAGCACGGCGAGAGCGAGGTACACGACGGCGAGCGGGGTCCAGTGGCGGGTCATGGCGACATGATCCCACCCCGTCAGCCGAGCGGCTCGACCGCCGCACGCGCGTGGCGCCCGGCCATGCGGACGGCGCCGATCGAGGCCGCGACGACGAGGCCGATGCCCGCGACCTCCAGGATGCTGAGGTGCTGGCCGAGGAGCACGAAGCCGGCGAGCGCGGCGATCGCCGGGGCGAGGCTCATCATGATGGCGAACGCGGATGCCGCGAGGCGGCGCAGCGCGATGAGCTCGAACGCGTAGGGCAGCGTCGAGGAGAGCAGTGCGACGGCCGCGCCGAGGCCGAGCAGGCCGAGGGATGCGGGCTCGGGGCGCAGGAGCACAGGGCCCGCCTGCACCAGCCCGAACGGGAGCGCGAGCACGGCGCCGATCGCCATGGCCAGGGCGAGCCCGCCGAGCCCCTGCACCCGAGCGCCCACTCGCGCGGACGAGAGGATGTAGAGCGCCCACATCGCGGCGGCGCCGAGGGCGAACAGAACACCGACGACATCCAGCCGGTCCCATCCGCCGCCGGCGAGCGCCACGACGCCCGCGAGCGCGAGAACCGCCCAGAGCCATGCCGACCCGCGCCGGCTCGCCACGATCGAGAGGGTGAGCGGCCCGAGCACCTCGATCGTCACCGTGACCCCGAGGGGGAGACGTTCGAGCGCGAGGTAGAACAGGCCGTTCATGACCGCCAGCGCGATCCCGAGCTGCACCACCGCGCTCCACGCGGCCCGGTCGAGGCCGCGCAGGCGCGGGCGAGCCACGGCGCACAGGATGAGCGCCGAGAACACGAGTCTCAGCATGACCATGCCGAGAGGGCCGACGGCCGGGAACAGTCGGATCGCGACCGACGCGCCGACCTCCTGGCAGAGGAGTCCCGCGAGAACGAGCGAGACCGCACCCCCGCGTGCACCGACTCCCGGAGGAGCGTCGGTCGTCACGGGATGGGGCAGACGGCGGCTGCCGTCACCTGGGCGCCCATGTCCTCGGCGGTCCAGGGAAGACCGGCGTCGGGGGCCGTCTGGCCGGCGGCAGCCGGAGCCTTGGAGGCGATCGCCGCCAGCTCCCAGGCGAGCGCGCGCACGAGGGCATCCGACGCGCGGGAGTTGTTCAGCGCGACGACGATCGTCATTCCGGTGTTGCGGTCGGCGAAGGCCGCGGTCAGCATCCCCGGCGTCTGGCCGAATTGACCGATCAGGGAGCCCGCCTGGTATGCGCCGCCGGTGGCGGTGAACCACGACGCGGCATCCCCCGCCGCCGGGAGCGGCGCGTCGAAGCGGGCCTCGGTGTCATACGAGCGCGCGCCGAGCGCGAGCGACTGCGTGTACCGGCCCACATCGGCGAGGTCGGAGACGACGGCGCCCGCCGTCCACGTCGCCGAGGGGGACAGGTCGCCGAGGTCGATCGGTGCCGCGCATTCCACCGCGCCCTCGGCGTTCGCCGGCGACCAGAGCCCATGCAGCGTGGCCGCAGCAGACGCGGGCAGGGACGAGCCGGACATGCCGATCGGAGCGAAGACGTACTTCTCGTAGAGAGCGGACATGCTCTTGCGCGATGCCTGCTCGAGCGCCATCCCGAGGAGGAGGTAGCCGGTGTCGGAGTCGGAGAACCCGGCACCCGGCTGACCTCCGGGGCGCTCGAGGCCGTGGCCCACGAGTTCCCGGGGGTTCCAGACCCGCTCGGGCGTGACGACGAAGCGGCCGAAGACCGCGGGCGTGTAGGACGCCACGCCGCTCGTCGAGTCGCACAGCTGGCCGAGGGTGATCGCCTCGCGCCCGGGCAGGCCGGGCACGTACGTCGTGACGCTGTCGTCGAGCTTCACGACGCCGTCGGCGACCAGGCCGTACAGCGCGTCGCACGTCATCGACCGCGTGATCGCCCCCGCCGTGAACGAGGTCGCGACGTCGACGCCGGCACCGCCGGGCGCAACTGAGCCCGCGCCGGCGACCCAGGTTCCTGCCCACGGCGCCCACACCCCGACCAGCGCACCGCTGGAGCCGGATGCCGCGATCGCGCGGTCGACCGCGGCCTGCAGGAGGCCCTGCGTGTCCGCGGGAAGAGCGCCGTCCACCTGCGCAGGCAGCTGGACGCTCGGTCCGTTGTCGGGGGCGCAGGCGGCGAGCGAGAGCGCCAGCGCCACGGAGGTCACGAGCGCACCGATTCGGCTCGCGCGTCCAGTACGCGGCATTCCTCACCCCCGAAAGTTCCTTCTCAGCGTAGGACATGATCCCGGCCACCCCCGGCAGCGTGACGTGATCGATGCACAATCCGGGCGCGGGAGCCCCGGGTGCAGAAGGGGCGGATGTCTAGGGTGGGAGCATGCCGCACGCCTTCGACGCCGACGCCCTCGCAGGTGTCCTGGCCCACATGAACAACGACCACATCGACGACAACCTGTTGATCGCGCGCGCGTTCTCGCCGCTTCCCGATGTGATCTCGGCGACCATGACGACCTTCGATGGCGCGGCGGGTCAGTGGGAGGTGATCACCGCGCACGGGACAGAGGACGTCGTCCGGGTGCCGTGGCCGGGCGGAGAGATCACGGAGCGCCGGGAGGTCCGCCGCGAGATCGTCGCCCTCTACGACGAGGCCTGCGCCCGCTTGGGCGTCACCGCCCGCCCGCACGACTGACCGCTGCGGCGCGCCGGCGGCATCCCGCGCCGGGCTTCGCGCTCGGCATCCGCATCGTGTCATCTGAGGAAACCTTCAGTTTAGGTGAGCCTTAGTTTCAGCTACACTGAGGGCCATGACCGCGACCTCTCCGTTCTCGACCACGCTCCGCGAGCGCTCGCGCGCCGCGCACTCGGGCAGCGAGCATGCCGGATTCATGGCCGACCTCATGCGCGGACAGGGGACGCGCGAGGACTACGTCGCCCTCGTCGCGCAGCACTGGTTCATCTACGAGGCGCTCGAAGCGGCGGCCGAGACGTTCGCCTCCGACCCGATCGCGGCGCCGTTCATCACCCCGAAGCTCACGCGCCTGCCTGCGCTCGAGGCCGACCTCGAGTACCTCCTCGGGCCCGACTGGCGCCAGCGGATCTCCCCGGTCCCGACGACGGGGCGCTACGTCGCCCGCATCCGCGAGGTGCAGGGCGCCCGGTGGGCGGGAGGATTCGTCGCGCACCACTACACGCGTTACCTGGGTGACCTTTCGGGGGGCCAGTTCATCGGGAAGATCATGTCCCGCCAGTTCGAGCTCGGGACGAACGGCATCGGCTTCTACGTGTTCGACGAGATCGCGGACCCGACCGCGTTCAAGGACGTGTACCGCGAGCAGCTCGACGCCGCGCCCTGGGACGCCGCGGAGGCCGAGCGCGTCATCGCCGAGGTGCTGGATGCCTATCAGCTGAACACCGACCTGTTCGTCGACCTCGCCGCCGCCAAGGCCGCCGCCGCCTGACCCCGCCCCGCCCCGCCCCGCGCCGCCTCTCCGGACCGCGAGACACCGTTCTCGCGCCGAGACACCGGTGCACGCCGCGCGTCTCGGTGCACGGATGGTGTCTCGCGGACCTGGGCGGGGGCGGGCGCGGGGCGGGGCGGGTCAGAAGCCGGAGGCGCGGACGCCGGCCATGAAGCGGCGGACGTCGGCATCCACGAGGATGTCGCTCGGGCGCAGGGGGCGCGTCAGGTGCAGGCCATCCAGCGAGGTCAGCCGCGACAGAGCGACGTACGTCTGACCCGGGGCGAACGCCCCCGAGCCCAGGTCGATGATCGCGCGATCGTACGTCTTGCCCTGCGACTTGTGGATGGTCACCGCCCAGGCGAGCCGCAGCGGGAACTGGGTGAACTCGGCCGCGATCTCACGGGTGAGCTTGCGGGATGCCGGGTCGTACGCGTAGCGGAACCTCTCCCACACGGTCGGCTCGACATCGTGCTCCTCGCCGTCCAGCTCGACGCGCACGGTTCCTCCGGCGATGCGGGTGACCGTGCCGATGGATCCGTTGACCCAGCGCGGCCCGCCTCCGCCGGAACCACCCGGGCCGCCGTATCCGGCGATGTCGTTGCGCAGGAACATCACCTGCGCCCCCACCTTCAGCTGCAGCTCCGCGTCAGCGGGGTAGCCGGTCTCGCCCCGCCCGAAATCCCCGGAGATCTCCGCGCGCGCCGTCTGCACGGGCCCCGTGAGCGCGTCGAGGTGGCGCTGGTTGATCCTGTTGACGATGTCGTTGCGCGTGGCGAGCGTGATGATCGGCGGCTCGCCCTCGGCGACGTCGGGGACAGGCCTCGCACCGGCGGCGTTGAGCTTCCCGGCGATGTCGGCGGTGACCACGCCATAGCGGACGGCATTGAGCATCGCCTTGAACTCGTCATCGGCCTGCCGGTGGATGTGCCGCAGTTCGCGGATGTTCAGCGGCGCCCCCACCCGGCCGAGATCGAGCAGACCGTCGGAGCGGATCGCGCCTCCCCCCGCCCCCAGGCCGGTCCCCGAGCCTGTCGAGGGGCCTGCCCACACCTGCGCGTCGAAGAACCAGAACGAGCGGTAGTGGTCGTGGATGTACTTCAGCTCGTCACCGCGCGGGGGCACGGGCGAGAGCTGGTACGGATCGCCGAACATGATCACCTGCACGCCGCCGAACGGCTCGCTGCGTCGGCGCCGCGCCTGACGGAGGGAGCGGTCGATGGCATCCATCAGGTCGGCGTTGACCATCGAGATCTCGTCGATCACGAGCGTGTCGATGGCGTTCATGATCTTCCGCGCCGGCTCGGACTGCTCGAGCTCGCTGTCGGCGATGAGCCCGATCGGCAGCCGGAACAGCGAGTGGATCGTCTGCCCCTCCACGTTGAGCGCCGCCACGCCGGTCGGCGCGCAGACGGCGATCTGCTTGTCCGTGTTCCACGCGAGGTGCTGCAGCAGGGTGGATTTCCCCGTTCCCGCGCGTCCCGTGACGAAGACGTGCTCGCGGGTGTCCTCGATGAGGCGGTAGAGCTCCTCCTGCTCGGGTGACAGCGGAGGGACGTTCACCGACACAATGCTAGCCATCGGCGCCGGTTTCCTAGACTGGGCGCGTGGACGACGCGCGAGAGGGCACAGCGGGGGATGCCGTGGGGCGTGCCCCGACGGCCGCCGCACCCGCCGTCGGGGCCGATGCCGCCGCCCCGCAGCCGGCGCGCCGACCGGCTCGCCGGCGCCGTTCGCTCGGCCGTGACCTCACGGCGATCGGGATCGTCGGCGTGCTCCTCGTCGGAGCGTTCGGCGCCGCGGGCGCGGTGCTGTACGACGACCTCTACAGCCCGTCCTCGTTCGTGCGCCGCTACCTGGACCTGCTCAGCACGGGAAACGCCGCGGAGGCCCTCACCGTGCCCGGCGTCGCCGTCGACTCGGCGGCCCTGCAGAACTCCGGACTGCCGGCGGATGCCAGCGAAGCGCTCCTGCGCCGCGCCGCCCTCGCCCCCCTGACGCACCCCGAGATCACCTCCGCCACCGCGGAGGACGACGGCACCACGACCGTCACGGTGTCCTACGACGCCGGCCCGCATTCCGGCACCACCGCGTTCCGTGTGGAGCGCGCGGGATGGGTCGGCGTGGCGCCGACCTGGCGGTTCGCGACCAGTCCCCTCGCCGCGATCGAGCTGACGGTGCGCGGAGCGACGCAGTTCGCCGTCAACGGCTTCGAGGTCGACACCCGGCAGGTCTCCCCCGATCGCGCCGACGCGGATCCCCTCGAGCCGGTCGCCCTCCTCGTCTTCTCGCCGGGCCTCTACTCGATCTCGGTCGACACCCCGATTGCGTCGACCCCGGGCGTCGCCGTGCTCTCGGACACACCCCTCGCGAAGATCCCCGTCGACGTGCAAGCCCAGCCGACCGAAAAGTTCACCGCCGCTGTGCAGGAGCAGGTGGAGTCCTTTCTCTCCACGTGCGCCACTCAGCAGGTGCTCCAGCCGACGGGCTGCCCCTTCGGCCTCGTCGTGCAGAACCGCCTCGCGAGCACCCCGACCTGGTCGATCGCGCAGCAGCCGACGGTCACCCTCGTCCCGGATGGCGCGCACTGGCGGATCGAGAAGGTCCCGGCGGTCGCGCACATCACGGTCGACATCCGGTCGATCTTCGACGGGTCGGTCCGCACGCTCGACGAGGCGGTGCCCTTCTCGCTCGACGGCACCGTCACGATCCTGCCCGACGGCACGGCGTCCATCCAGGTCGGCGACGGCAGCTGACCGTCGCGTCTGCGGCGACGATCAGCGGCGCGCGCGGGTGTCGCGATCGGCGAGGGCCTGCAGCCGCGCGTTGTACTCCTCGAGCTCGGCGTCCCCGGTCCGCTCGGCCTGGCGATCCGATCGCCGCTGCAGCCGATCGTCCGAGCGGCTCCACTGGATCGCGACGGTGATCGCGAGGACGAGGGTGGGGATCTCGCCGATCGACCACGCGATGCCGCCGCCCGTGTACTGGTCGGCGAGCGGCGTCTCGCCCCACGTGCGCCCCATCGACCCGAACCACTCGGCGACGAACAGACCCGACGACATCATGATCGTGATGCCGAAGAACGCGTGCATCGCCATGACGCCGATGAGGGTGAGCAGGCGGAAGGGGTACGGGAGACGGTACGGGACGGGATCGACCCCGACGAGGGACTGGACGAACAGATACCCGGAGATGAGGAAGTGCGCGATCATCCACTCGTGCCCGATGTGGTCGTACAGGCTCCAGCGGAAGAGGTCCGTGTAGTAGAACGCCCACAGGGATCCGATGAACATCGCCGCCGCGAACAGCGGATGCGTGATCACCCGCGAGAACGGGGTGTGCACCGCCCAGAGGATCCACTCGCGGCCGCCGCGCGAGCCGTCGTCGCGTTTGGCGATGGCGCGGGATGCCAGGGTCACCGGCGCTCCGAAGACGAGCAGCATCGGGATCGCCATGGACAGCAGCATGTGGCCGACCATGTGCATGCTGAACAGGTAGTCCTGGTAGGTGTTGACCCCCCCGTTCGTGACCCAGAGCAGGAGCGCCAGCCCGGCGAGCCAGAGCACGGTGCGGTAGATCGGCCATCGGTCGCCGCGCCGGTGCAGGCGCCGCACGCCGGCGAGGTAGAAGAACACGCCGAAGCCGATGGCGAACGCCCAGAGCAGATCCGGATCCCAGCTGGTGATCCAGCGGATCGGGGTGAGCTCGGGCGGCAGCGGGGCGCCCGTCAGCACTTCGGCGGGGCTCGGGATCTCGGGCAGGCGGGTGTCGACCGGCGGTGGCGTCCGAGAGAGGGCGACGGCTGCGCCGCTCGCGATGCCCATGAAGGCGAGCTCGAGCGTGATGAGGCCCCAGAAGCGTGACGCGGCCCGGCGGCCGGTCTCGGCATCCGCGCGGATCCGTCCGATCAGGCTGCGTCGGTACCAGGCGCCGAGGACGCCGATGAGCAGGAGCGCGACGACCTTGACGGTGAGGATGGCGCCGTACGGCGAGAAGAGGTTCTCCACCGAGACGACGCCGACGATGGCGCGAGCGACCCCCGAGAGCGCCACGACGACGAACGCGGCCAGTGCGATCGACGAGTAGCGCAGGAGCACATCCGACAGGGCGATGCGATCCAGCTGCGGGCGGAGGACGACGAGGAGGACGAGCCCGCCGAGCCACACCGCTGCGCCGATGATGTGCAGCGCGAGGGAGACGACCGCGGTGTTGTGGTTCGCCTCCTCGCCGGAGTGCCCCTGGGTCGCCATGGGGATGAGTGTCGCGACCGCCAGCGCCGCGATCACGAGCGTCGGCGTCCAGCCGCGCACGGCGAAGGTCAGCACGGTGAGGGTCGCCCCCGCGAGGGTGGTGAGCGACCAGGCGCGCCCGGGCTCGGTGTCCACGAGGAAGCGGCCCAGCTGCTGCCCGAACTCGGCGCTCGCACTGGGTGTCGCGTTGTAGATGTTGACGAAGGTGAGGAATGCGACGAGGGCGCTGGCGACGGTGAAGATCGCCGCCGACACGGAGGCCACATCCAGCGCGGTGTCGAACGGCTTCGTCTGGGCGCGCAGCGCGAACAGCGCGAGCAGGAGGGTGCCGACCATGCCGGCCGCGGAGAGGTTGACCCCGAGGGTCGCGACCGGGAGACCCCACCGCACGAGCGGTCCGGGATCGGCGATCAGGAGCGGGCTCGCACCGCCGCCGTAGATGAGACCCGCGACGAGCGCCGCAAGCGCGGCGACGACGAGGATCGCAGGTCCTGCGACCCGGAACACACGGGTGGGCACCGCTCCAGCCTACGCGGGCTTCGGGCGGGCACGACGAAGGGGGGATGCCACGCGGCATCCCCCCTTCGCGGACGTGGGTCCGATTACTTGGCGGCGGCCTTCAGCTTCGAGCCGGCCGTGACCTTGACGCGCTTGCCCGCCGCGATCTGGATCTCGGCGCCCGTCTGCGGGTTGCGACCCGTGCGAGCGGCGGTCTCCACCGTCTCGAACGACAGGAAGCCGGGGATCGTGACCTTGTCGCCCTTGGCGACGGCCTCGGAGACAGCCGAGAACAGACCGTCGACGACGCGGCCGACAGTGGCCTGGCTCTCGCCGGTGGCGCTGGCGATGCTGGCGACGAGCTCGGTCTTGGTGATAGCCATGGGGTTTCCTCCAGACGGCAGCGTGTGTGCCGCCTTCAGTGACATCGAACCGGGCGAACGCCCGGGTTGGTCGGATGGACCGGTCCCGAATATACCCATGACAGGCGGATTTCCGCGGATTTCCGGCCCTCTCGGACCATTCTCACCGGCGTGTCGCGGTGCAGGAGTGATGGATGTGACGAATGTGATGGACGGTCGGCTCGCCGCGGCGAACAGATCCGGAAACGCGCACCAGAACCGGATGCGTGGGCCCGTGGCATCCGGTTCTGCGATCGTTCTCCGATCCTGCGGGCGCGGCTTCTGGGGGCGCAGCGCGCACGACGAAGGCCCGCCCCCTCTCGGGGACGGGCCTTCGTGCGGGCGGGCGCGGGGCCCGAGAGCGTCTTACCAGCTCGACTTGGTCACACCGGGCAGCTCGCCCTTGTGCGCCATGTCGCGGAAACGCACACGCGAGATGCCGAACTTCGACAGGTAGCCGCGCGGGCGACCGTCGATGGCGTCGCGGCCACGCAGGCGCACGGGCGACGCGTTGCGGGGCAGCTTCTGCAGACCGATCCGAGCGGCCTCGCGGGCCTCGTCGGTCGCGTTCGGGTCCACGAGGGTCTTCTTCAGCTCGGCACGCTTCTCGGCGTAGCGGGCGACGACCTCTTCGCGCTGGTTGTTGCGCGCGATCTTGCTCTTCTTCGCCATGAGATCAGCGCTCCTCTCGGAATTCGACGTGCTTGCGGATCACCGGGTCGTACTTCTTCAGCACGATGCGGTCGGGGTTGTTGCGGCGGTTCTTGCGCGTCACGTAGGTGTACCCCGTGCCGGCGGTCGAACGCAGCTTGATGATCGGACGGACGTCCTGAGCCTTCTTGGCCATCAGAGCTTCACCCCTCTAGCGATCATGTCCTTCACGACCGACTCGATGCCGCGCGCGTCGATCACCTTGATGCCCTTGGCGGACACGTTGATCGTGATCTTGCGACCCAGCGACGGAACGAAATAGGTCTTCTTCTGCACGTTCGGGTCGAAGCGGCGCTTCGTCCGACGGTGCGAGTGCGAGATGTTGTGACCGAAGCCGGGAACAGCTCCGGTCACCTGGCACACTGCTGCCATTGTGGTGACTCCTTCAAGTACCGTGAGACCGGACGGTCCCACCCAAGATCCCTTGTCTGCACCCCACCCCTCAGCGCGGCATTGCTGCCGGATGCGGTGGGTGGGATACGAACTGCGTGCTGGAGTGCGCGCAGACAAAGAGTCAGTCTAGCACGCGCGGCGTGTCGCCTTGACCGGCGACCAGCGTGGTTCAGGTCCCCGGACGGGTGTCCTTGCCGTCGAGCCACAGCGTGTCGGACTCGTCGCGGTGGACGCCGTCCGTCCCGACGTGACGCGCGTCGATCTGCGGGCCCTTGGTGATGACGTGGACGAGCGCCATCCCGTAGCCGCGGGAGAGCTCGTAGTCCTCCTTCAGCCACGCGAGGATCGGGGCCGCCTTCGTCTCGGGGCCGAAGCCGCGCTCCGAGGCCAGGTCGATGAACTGCCGCGGAGTGAGCCCGGTGCGGGTCTCGATGTTGTCGAGATAGGCCTGGAATGACATGGGTACACGCTAGCGGTCCGCGCGCTCTCACGCGGGGCGCGCGCCGCGCCCCCACCGGAAGGGCGACACCGTGGGGTCGCCGGCGATCCAGAAGCGCCAGGGGAAGGCATCCGTGCCGGCCGCACCGGCGACGCCCACCCGCGGGCCGGTCGCGATGGGCGTGAGCGGGACGGCGGGGAGCCACAGCCGCGCGACGGCGTCCGCACGCGGCGTCCCGGTCACGGCGTCGATGCCGTCGTGGAGGGCATGCCGCAGCCCCACCGCATCCCCGAGCCGACCGGGCCCCCGCGCGAGATCGCGGCTCGTACGTGCGGCGCGGCGGCGCGCAAACGCGGCCTCCTCCCCCGCGACGACCTCGCCGGCGCGCAGCAGCACTCCGCCCGCGGTCCCCTCCGGCCCGCAGACGACGTTGACGCACGAATGGATGCCGTGGCTGAGATACACGTACAGATGCCCGGGCTCGCCCCACATGGTGGCGTTCCGGGCCGTCCGACCCATCCGGGCGTGCGATCCGGGGTCGGGCTCATCGCCGGTCCCGGCACCGTGGTAGGCCTCGGTCTCGGTGATGCGCACCGCGACCGACGCGGCGCCCGTCGTCACTTCGAGCACGCCGCCGAGGAGCCGCGGCGCCACCTCGACCGGCAGCGCGGTGAGCGCGGCACGCGTCGCGGGCACGAGCCCGGGATCGGGGGCGTCGTCGCGGGCAGCGCCGGGCACGCCCGTCACATCCGGGGCGGGGTCTGGCACCACGAGATGTCGAAGCCCTGCAGAGCGACCTGCTCCGTGCCGTCGGCGAGGGAGACGACGTGCGTCTGCACCTTCTTCGGCAGCGGCAGCCGGTGCCCGTCGTAGGTGTTGGACACCGCATCGGGCGCGATGAGGAACGCCGCGTAGCGCCCGCTGGGCGACACGCAGGTGTCGATGAGCGTGTCCTTCGGGTCGATGTCGAAGACGGGACGGGCAGCGCCGGCGGCGTCCACGACGTGCACCGTCGTCGAGCGCACGGTGAACCCGTCGAGGATCGCCAGCACCCGCAGGGTCGTCCCGTCCGCCATCGGGATGACGCGGTTCACCTGTCCCAGGGACGTGTCGGTCGCGGCCAGCGGCACCTCCTGCGCGGTGGACAGGTCGATCGCCGCCGGTCCCGTGACCCGCTCCACGATGACCGTCGTCGAGCCGCGCGCGATCCCGTCGATCGCGACGGCGTTGCCCAGGGCCACCGGCGCCGAGGCTCCCCCGGATGCCGTCGGCGGCGACACCAGCGTCAGGGCGCCGTCGTAGGTGAGGGTCAGGAGGGTGTCGGTGCCGGGCACGAACCGCCAGTCGCCGACGCGCGACTCGCCCCCGGAGCGGGTGATCGCGGTGGGGTCGGTGTCGGCCTGCGCATCGGCGAGGGAGGCCGTGTAGAGGACGTTCTCGCGCGCCCCGGCCGCGCCGATGTTCGCGTCGGTGAAGGTGTAGCCGATCAGGTCGCCCCGGTCTGCGCTCTGGAGGTTCGTGACGCTGCCCGTGCCGGGGAGGGGGAGATCGCGCTGGCTTCCCCCGTCGAGATCGGTGACGGTCAGGTGCGAGTGGCCGTCGTCGTCGATCGTCGAGATCACGAGGTGCGACGAAGTGGCGCGGAAGTCTTCGATCTGCGGCGCCGTGAACACCGGAACGGCGGCGTCGCCCTCGAGGTCGGTCTGGAAGACGGTGTCGCCGCCGGCGCCCTCATTGCCGCGCTGCAGGATGTAGGTCTGCAGCTTCGGGGTGGTGAACGACTCGCTGAGGGTGGTGGATGCCGCGCCGCCGACGCCCACGACATCCGTGATCGTGACGGTGTACTGGGTGTCGTCCCACAGGGGCAGCGCGAAGCGCACGCCGACGCTGCGCCCGGAGGTGTCGACGGTGAAGGACGTCGCCGGGGTCACCGTCACCTGATCCGGGGTGACGTCGGCGAGGGACTGCGTGGTCGTGAAGATGACGCGCGATCCGGCGTTGCGCGACGCGGCATCCGGGTCCACGCTCACCCGTGTGGCTCGCGGGCCCTGCGCTGTCGTGACGGCGGCGCCCGCGAGGCCGATGACTGCGAGGACGGCGACGACGATGGCGAACGCACCCAGGAACGCGCGCGAGCGCCGACGGCGTCGCTGCTGACGACGCCCGGGGGCGTCACCGCGCACCGCACCGCCCGCCGCACCGCGCCGCGGCTCAGTACTCATAGGGGTCCTTGGGCTCGTCGATCTTCTCGACCGATGACGCATGCACCGCGAGGCGTCCGTCGTCGTCGCGGATCATGCCGGTCACGGTCACCCACTGCCCGGTGTCGTAGCCCGCGTCGGCGGCGATCCGCAGGCTCGCGGGCTGCGCGTCGATGACGCAGTGCGTGATGACGAGGCGGGTGAGGGAGAACCCGTCGTCGCCCGGGGTCACGAAGCCGGTCAGCGTCACCTGACTGCCGTCGAAGGACTCGGGGTTTGTCGCCGTCGCGAACACGCTCGCCCACTCGCCCACGCCGAACGAGGCGGTGTCGCCGGTGGCGGCGAGCGCGATCGTGTCGGCCCCCTGGAAGAGGGGCGGCGTGCCGGTGTCGCGCTGCATCGCGAGCTGCGCCGAGAGGGTGGCCGGTGGGGTGAGGACGATGGCGGCGACGACGCCCGTGGCGAGGATGCCGCCGGTGACGGCGGCCACGGTCGCCCAACGCCCCGCGGGCGCGTGGTCGTGGCCGCCGTGGTGATCGTGGTCGTGGTGATCGTGCCCCCGGCCGGGGTGGACGTCGTGGTCGCCGGAGTGGCCGTCGCCGGCGTGCCGTCTACGCGAGGGCGATGGGCCGTGGTCGTGGCCGTGATCGGCCTCCGCACCCCGCGGGAGGGCGAAGCTCACCGCGCAGCCGGCGAGGGCGACGAACGCCATCGACACCGCGAACCACGTGGAGGAGGGGTTGATGTACAGGCCGAGCCGGTCGGTCAGCCACAGCCCGATCGTCACGGCGGACAGCCCGGCCGCGAGCCCGACGCCGAGCAGGCGCGCACCCCAGCCGGCGAATGCGTCACGCAAAGAGGTTCACCACCGATCCGACGGCGATGGCGAACAGGACGACGATCACGACGAGACCGCCGAGCACCTTGGTGCGGAAGGTCGTGCGCAGGAGCGCCAGCATCTTGACGTCGACGAGGGGTCCGACAAGGAGGAATGCGACGATCGAGCCCGGGGTGAACGTCGAGGCGAACGACAGTGCGAAGAACGAGTCGACGTTCGAGCAGATCGACACGATCATCGCGAGGATGATCATCGCGATGATCGACAGCGCCGGGTTCGATCCGATCGCCAGCAGCGCGTCGCGCGGCACGAGCACCTGCACCGCGCCGGCGAGCGCCGAGCCGATGATCAGGGCCGGCAGCACCGCCCTCAGCTCGACGACGAACTGGGCGAGGCTGCGGCGACCGCGGTCGCGGGCCTGCGCCCCGTCGAGGTCTTGCGCGAACTCGCACGAGGCCGCGAAGCGCTCTGTGATGAGGCCGTCCGGATCGGGATGCCGGCTGTACAGCCAGCCGATGAGGTTCGCGACGGCGAAACCGCCGAGCAGCCGCGCGATGAGGATGCCGTCGTCGAACCCGAACGCCTGATGCGTCGTGATGATGACGATCGGGTTCACGATCGGTGCGGCGATGAGGAAGGTGAGCGTCTCGGGCACGGTGAAGCCGCGCATCATCAGGCCGCGCGCGAACGGGACGTTGCCGCACTCGCAGACCGGCACGAGCATGCCGAGCAGCGAGAGGACCATGCGGCGCGCCCAGGCGCGTCGCGGCATCCAGCGCTCGATGACGCCCGGCGGGACCCACACCTGCACGACGATCGAGAGGAGCACGCCGAGCACGACGAACGGCATCGACTCGATGAGGACGCTGATGGAGAGGGTCAGGCCGTCCTGAAGGCGCGTGGGCAGGGCCGGTCCGGGCGAGCCGATCGCCAGCGCGACGAGCCCCGCGACGACGAGGACCCCGAGGAGGACGAGGCCGACGCGCGCGAGCCTCGGGTCACGATCGAGCCGTTGCGTGCGGGGTTCGTAGCTCGGCCGCGTCGCGGTCCGCTCAGACACGCGCATCGGGGTCGGGGGCGGATGCTGCGTCGGCCGCGGTCGGCGCCGCGGCGGCTCCCCGCGCGGTGCACTCCGCGCACATGCCGAAGATGTCGACGACGTGCTCGGCCTGAGTGAATCCGTAGGCGGATGCGGTGCGCTGCGCCCACGACTCGACCTCGTCGGCCTCGATCTCCACCGCCTTGCCGCACGAGCGGCAGATCAGGTGATGGTGGTGGCCAGCCGTCGAGCAGGCGCGGTAGATCGCCTCGCCGTCGGGGCTCTGCAGCTGGTCGGCCTCGCCGCTGGTGGCGAGGGTCGCGAGCGCGCGGTACACGGTCGCGAGGCCGATGCCGGTGTTCTCGTCGCGGAGGACGCGGTGCAGATCCTGCGCGCTGACGAAGCCGCCGGCGTCGCCGAGTGCCTCGCGCACCCGATCGCGCTGCCACGTGTTCCGCTGGACCATGAGCGCGAGTCTACTCACGCGGTCTTGGAGCGGGCTGGGTACGGTCAGGCCTCCACGCTGCCCCGCCGGCGCACCCCGTCGATCGCCCGGCAGACCAGGTAGATGAGGAACGACAGGGTCGTGATGTAGGGGCTCACCGGGAGCGTCCCGGCGATGGCGAGGAGGATGCCGCCGACGGCGGCCGTGACGCCGAAGCCCGCGGCCAGAAGCGGCACCGCGACCGGGCCGTTCGAGACCCGCATCGCGGCGGCGGCGGGGGTCACGAGCAGCGACAGCACCAGCAGGGCGCCGATGATGTGCACCGCGACGGCGACGACCACGCCGAGCAGCAGCATGAACACGAAGGAGATCGCGGTGGTCGGGACGCCCCGCGCGGCGGCGGACTGCGGATCGAGCGAGTCGAACGTCAGGGGCCGCCAGATGAGCAGCAGCGCGACGAGCACGAGGGCCCCGAGCACGATCAGGACCGTGAGCTGATCGCTCTGCACCGACACGATCTGCCCCGTGAGCAGGCTGAATCGGTTGGCGCTGCGGCCGCTGTAGAGCGAGATGCAGAGGATGCCGAGGCCGAGGCCGAACGGCATCAGCACGCCGATGATCGAATTGCGATCCCGCGCGCGCGCGCCGAGCCATCCGATGAGCCCGGCCGCGACGAGCGAGCCGACGATCGAGCCGGTGACCACGTCGAAGCCCAGCAGGAGTGCGGCCGCGGCGCCCGCGAAGGAGAGCTCGCTGATGCCGTGCACCGCGAACGCCATGTCGCGCTGCATCACGAAGACGCCGATGAGGCCGCCCACGATGCCGAGGACGGCCCCCGCCCAGACGGAGTTCTGCACGAGGGCGAGGATGTCTCCGTAGCGCGACACCCCGCCGAAGAGGGCGTCGCCCACGCTGTCCCAGTTCACCGCGGGTCGTCCTTTCCGGAACGGCGGACACCGACCGTCGCGGTCACCGGGGGCGGGGCGACGTCCTCGCCGTGGTGGTGGTGCTCCGCATCCGAGTCGGGCGCGCCCACGACGACGAGTCGCCCACCGACCCGGGCCACGTGGACGGGGGTGTCGTAGAGCTCGGTCAGCGTCTTCGAGGTCAGCACCTCGTCCGGGCGGCCGAGCGTGAAGCGGCCGCCGGTGAGGTAGAGGATGCGATCGACCTTCTCGAGGACGGGGTTGATGTCGTGCGTCACGAGCAGCACGCCCGCGCCGCTGCGCACCCGGTAGCGGTCGATGAGCTCGATCACGTCGCGCTGGTTGGCGAGGTCGAGGCTCGTGAGGGGCTCATCGCACAGCAGGAGGCCCGGATCGTCGGCGAGCGCCTGTCCGACGCGCAGGCGCTGCTGCTCTCCTCCGGAGAGGAGCCCGACCGGCCGGTCGGCGAACGAGCGCGCGCCCACGGCGTCGATCAGCTGCTGCACGCGCTCCCGATCGGCGCGACGGGCGACGGGCAGGCCGAAGCGGTGCCCGTCGACGCCGAGGCGCACGAGGTCGCGCCCGCGCATCGCGGTGTGGCGCGGGAGGGGTCGCTGCTGCGGGATGTATCCGATCCGTCGATTGCCGGCGCGGTGGACGGGAGCGCCGAACGTCTCGATCGTCCCGGCGGTGAGCCGCTCGAGGCCGAGGACGGCGCGCAGGAGCGTCGTCTTGCCGGTGCCGCTCGGGCCGAGCACGGCGATCAGCTCGCCGGGCTGGACCTCGAGGTCGAGACCACGCCACAGCTCATGGCCGCCACGCGAGAGCGCGGCGGCCATGATGCGCAGTGGAGGCGCTCCGGTCGGGGAGAGTGGAGGCGTCGGACTCACGAACCCAACGCGGTCTTGATCTGTGTAGCCATGTCGGTCATCCACGATACGTAGGTATCGCCGTCCGGGAGAAGTTCGGACGCCTTGATGACCGGCACGTTCCCCTCGCCCGCCTTGGTCTCGACCTGCGTCGTCTCGGCGCCGGCAGCCTGGGCGTTGACGAAGACGATCTTCACCGAGCCGCTGCCGATGAGGGTGAGGGCCTCCAGGAGCGTCGCCGGCGGGACATCCTGGCCCTCCTCTACCGCCTCGCTGAAGGCATCCGGAGTGGCGTTCTTCAGGCCCGCGGCCTCAGCGAGGTAGAGCGGGACGGGCTCGGTGACGAAGATCTCCTCGCCGCTGTGGGCCGTGGCGACCTCGTCGAGGATCGGCGTGACCTTCGCATCGATGTCCTTGCGGAACGCGTCTGCATTCTCCGTGAAGGTGCTCGCGTCCGCGGGGTCGATCGTGCCGAGCTGCGCGGCGATCTCGTCGGCGACGGCGGCGATGGTCTGCGGGTCGTAGAAGACGTGCTCGTTGAAGCCCTCGACGGCCTCCGACGGGTCGGAGCCCTTCCACTCGGGTGAGAACGTGACGGCGCTGATCAGTGGCGCGTCGGATCCCGCGGCATCCTTCAGCGAGGCCATGAACGGGTCGTAGCCGCCGCCGTTCTCGATGAGGAGTCGAGCATCCTGGATGTCGAGCTGATCGGCGGCGGTGGCCTCGAACTCGTGCGGGTCTTTGCTCTCGTCGGCGATCAGCGAGGTGACCTCGACGCGGTCGCCTCCGACGGTCTTCGCGATCGCACCGTAGACGTTCGTCGAGGCGACGACGGCGATCGTGCCGCCGTCGGAGCCCGATGCAGCGGGCGAGGCGGGGGAGTCGGAGGCGCCGGAGCAGCCGGTGAGGGCGAGGGCGGATGCCGCGGTGAGCGCGGCGAGGAGAACGACGGGACGCTTCATTCCCCCAGCGTACGACTAGTGATAATCGTTATCAAAATCAGGGGTACCCGAAATCCTGACAATCGGGGCATTCCGCTTGAACCGCGGGGATGCCACCCTCCAGGCTGGACACTGCTCGCGCGTTCGACGGCGCCGCGCGGCCCGCCTGCGCACCGTGGCCCCACGGCCCGTGTCGGCGTCCCATCTCCGCATCCTTCTCGCTCCGGGAGCCGTCATGTCCCCCTGGACCCTGTTCCTCCTCGCGCTCGGCGTCTCGGCCGACGCGTTCGCCGTCGCGCTCGGCAAAGGCCTGCAGCTGCGCGCCCATGTGCTGCGCACGGCGCTCGTCTTCGCTACCGCCTTCGGTCTCGCGCAGGCGATCATGCCGCTTCTCGGGTGGCTGCTGGGCTCCACCTTCGCCGAGGCGATCGCCCCGTTCGACCACTGGATCTCGTTCGGCCTGCTCGTCCTGGTGGGCGGCAAGATGATCTGGGAGGCGGTCACGCCCGACGCGCCCGCCGACCCGGAGCATCCGGACCACGTCCACGACACCGAGGCCTTCTCCGCGCGCGAAGTGCTGCTCCTCTCGATCGCGACGAGCATCGACGCCCTCGCGGTCGGCGTCTCGTTCGCGTTCCTCGACGTGAATGTCTGGATCGCCGTGGGCGCGATCGGCCTCGTGACCTTCGCCCTGTCCTTCGTCGCCGTGTTCGTCGGCTTCCGCATCGGCACACGGTTCCGCCGTCCCGCCGAGATCGTCGGCGGGCTCGTCCTCATCGGCATCGGCACGCAGATCCTGCTCGAGCACCTGCTCGCCTGAGCGGCGCGCGGCCCCGCGCGCCCGGGCGCAGGGGCGGGGTCAGTCGAGCAGCAGCGCAGGCTCTTCGAGGATGGATGCCACGTCGGCGATGAACCGGCTCATGCCGTCGCCGTCGATGACGCGGTGGTCGAACGAGCCCGACACCGTCGTGACGAAGCGAGGGCGCACCTCGCCGTCGACGACCCACGGCTTCTGACGGATCGTGCCCATGGCCACGATGCCCGATTCGCCGGGGTTGATGATCGGCGTACCGGCATCCATCCCGAACACGCCGATGTTGGTGATCGTGACCGTGCCGCCCTGCTGGTCGGCGGGCGAGGTCTTGCCGTCGCGGGCCGTCAGGGTGAGCTTTTCGAGCGCGCGGGCGAGCTCGCGCATATTGAGATCCTGCGCGTCCTTGATGTTGGGGACGAGGAGCCCGCGCGGCGTCGCCGCGGCGATGCCGAGGTTGACGTAATTGCGCACGCGGATCTCCGCGGAGCCGTCCTCCTTGTCGATCCACGCGGCGCCGATCAGCGGCGTGCGGCGGACGGCCCAGATGACAGCGCGCGCCATGATCAGCAGCGGGGACACCTTGATGTCGGCGAAGTCCGGCGAGGCCTTGAGCCGTTTGACGAGCTCCATGGTGCGCGTGGCGTCGACGTCGGTCCAGACCGACACGTGCGGCGCGGTGTACGCGGAGCGCACCATGCCGGATGCCGTGGCCTTGCGCACGCCCTTGACGGGGATGGCCTCCTCCCGGCCCGGAGAGAGCGCCGGGGCGGGCGGTGCGACGTGCGCGACGGGGATCGTGTGCTCGCGCACGGTGGGCGCCTCGGGGGTCGCGATGTTGCGGAAGACACTCGCCTGCTCGGCCTGGCGGACGACGTCCTCGCGGGTGACCTCGCCGGCGGGGCCGGAGGGGGCCACGTCGGCGAGCGTGACGCCGAGGTCGCGCGCCAGCTTGCGGACGGGCGGCTTGGCGACGACCCCGACCGACGCGCGGACGGTCTCGGTGCGCTCGGCCGGGCGCTTGCGGCGCGAGGTCGCGCCCGCTCCGGTGCCGTAGCCGACGAGGACGGCGCCGGCGGGGTCGGGCTCGGGCGCAGCGGCGGGCTCGCCGTGAGCAGACAGGCCGGCGGAGGCATCCTGCGCTTCGGTGGCGCCGGCGATCGTGATGACGGGCGCCCCCACCGTCACCGTGTCGCCCTCGGCCGCAAGGAGTTCCCCGACCGTTCCGGCGAACGGCGACGGCAGCTCGACGAGCGACTTCGCGGTCTCGATCTCGACGAGCACGTCGTTGACGGCCACGGCATCGCCCGGCGCGACGCGCCACTGGACGATCTCCGCCTCGGTCAATCCTTCTCCGACATCGGGCAGGTGGAAGGTCTGCGTGCTCATGCGTGCTCTCTTCTCTCTCCGCGAGACACCTTCTGTGCGCCGAGACACCGGTGCACAGCCGGGGTCTCGGTGCGTGGGCGGTGTCTCGCGGTCATGGCGGCGGGCGGGGAGGTGCGTGGGGTGGGGCTGGGGGTGGGGGCGGGGGGGGGGGGGGGGGGGGGGGGGGGGGCGGGGGGGGGGGTGGGAGGGGGGGGCGGGGGTCAGTAGGCGAGGGCGCGGTCGACGGCTTCGAGGAGGCGGTCGGCGTCGGGGAGGTACGTGCCCTCGAGCTTCGCGGGCGGGAACGGCACGTCGAATCCCGACACGCGCAGCACCGGCGCCTCGAGGGCGAAGAACGCCCGCTCCATGACGGTCGCAGCGATCTCCGACCCCACCGACAGGTTGCCGGGGGCCTCCTGCGCGTAGACCATCCGCCCGGTGCGGCGCACCGAGTCGAGGATCGGGCCGTAGTCGATCGGCGAGAGCGAGCGCACATCGACGACCTCGCAGCTCGTGCCCTCGCTCTCGGCGAGCGCCGCGGCCTGCAGGAGCGTCGTGACCATCGCGCCGTGGCCGACCAGGGTGACATCGGTCCCCCGGCGCACGACGCGTGAGGCGTGCAGCGGCATCGAGCGCTCTGCCGTGTCGACCTCGCCCTTCATCCAGTACTTCGCCTTCGGCTCCAGGAAGATCACGGGGTCGGGCGAGGCGATGGCATCCTGGATCATCCAGTACGCATCGTTCGGCGTCGACGGGCTCACGACGCGCAGGCCGGGGGTGTGCGCGAAGTAGGCCTCGGGGCTCTCCTGGTGGTGCTCGACCGCGCCGATGTGGCCGCCGTAGGGGATGCGGATGACGACGGGCATCGTGACGGCACCCTCGTGGCGGTTCGTGATCTTCGCGAGCTGCGAGGTGATCTGGTCGAACGCGGGGAAGACGAACCCGTCGAACTGGATCTCCACGACCGGGCGGAAGCCCGCCATCGCGAGCCCGATCGCGGTGCCGACGATGCCCGACTCGGCCAGCGGCGTGTCGAGCACGCGGCGGTCGCCGAACTCGGCCTGCAGCCCCTCCGTCACCCGGAAGACGCCGCCGAGCTTGCCGATGTCCTCACCCATGAGCACGACGTGGTCGTCGGCCGCCATCGCGGCGCGGAGACCGGCATTCAGCGCCTTGGCGAGCGGCAGGGACGTCACCGTTCCTGAGCCTGTCGTCACGGTTCCTGAGCCTGTCGTCGCGGTTCCTGAGCCTGTCGTCACGGTTCCTGAGCCTGTCGAAGGATCGACCATCACGCACCCCCCTCGAACGAGGCCTCGTAGGCCGCGAGCCAGCGCTGCTGCTCTTCGACGAGCGGATGCGCGTCGCCGTAGACGTGCGCGAACATCAGGTCGACGTCGATCCCGCCGAGGGCGTTCGTGCGGGTGCGCACGTCATCGGCATAGTCCTGAGCCTCGGCATCCACGCCGTCGAAGAAGGATGCCGCGGCGCCGCGGCCCTCGAGGTAGGCGCGCATGCGCGCGATCGGATCGCGCCGCGCCCACGACTCCTCCTCGTCGGAGGTCCGGTACTTCGTGGGGTCGTCACTCGTCGTGTGCGCGCCCATCCGATACGTCGTCGCCTCGATGGCCTGGGGGCCCGAGCCGGAGCGTGCGTCGTCGAGCGCGAGCTTGGAGACGGCGTAGCTGGCGAGCACGTCGTTGCCGTCGACCAGGGTCGAGGGCATGCCGTAGCCGGCGCCGCGCTGATAGAGCGGCGCACGGGCCTGGGTGGCGACGGGGACCGAGATGGCCCACTGGTTGTTCTGCAGGAAGAAGACCTCGGGCGTGCGGTAGGTGTTCGCGAAGACCATCGCCTCGTGGACGTCGCCCTGACTCGACGCACCATCGCCGTAGTAGACGATGACGGCCTCATCGCGCTCGGGGTCACCGGTTCCGGAGCGTCCGTCGAAGACGAGCCCCATGCCGAACCCCGTCGCGTGGAGGGTCTGCGAGCCGAGGACGAGCGTGTAGATGTGCGTGTTGCCGTTGCGCGGATCGGTCGGATCCCATCCGCCGTGGCTGAGGCCGCGCATGACGCGGATGATGTCGATCGGGTCGACGCCGCGGGTCGTCGCCACGACATGCTCGCGGTAGCTCGGGAAGACGTGGTCCTGCGGACGCGTCGCCCGCACCGAGCCGACCTGCGCCGCCTCCTGGCCGAACGAAGGGGGCCACAGCGCCAGCTGGCCCTGACGCTGCAGGTTCGTCGCCTGGCGGTCAAAGGCGCGCACGACCACCATGTCGCGGTAAAAGGTCTCGAGGTCGGCGTCGGTCAGCGCGTCGATGAGCGGGAGGTAGCGCTCCGCCTCGGGCGTGGGCGCGAAGGTTCCGTCCGATGCCAGGACGCGCACGAGTGCGGGGTCGTCGGGCAGGGTCATGCCTCCACGCTAGACCCGGTCGCATGCAGAGCTCTGCATGCAGTCCACAACGGATGCCGCGATCCGCCGTGCCCCCACGACAGTGCAGCGACGGCGTGGCGGCCGCCGGCGGCGCAGCGCGGCAGGAGCGGATGGCGTCGTCACGGCGCGACGCGCGCGGCGACCTCCACGATGCGATCGACCGATTCGGCCTCGCCGATGGAGATGCGCACACCGTCGCCGGCGAACGGGCGCACGATGAGTCCGGCCTCCTCGAAGGCGGCCGCGACCTCGAGGGCGCGATCTCCTGCCGGCAGCCACACGAAGTTGCCTTGCGCGAGCGGCACTTCCCAGCCCGCGCCACGGAGGCGCGTGGCGAGCTCGTCGCGCCGGATCGCGAGTTCCGCGACCCGCACCTTCAGCTCGTCCTCCGCATCGAGGCTCGCGAGCGCGGCCTCCTCGGCGGCCGCCGTCACCGACAGCGGGATCCCGGTCGAGCGGGCGGCCCCGAGGATGCGGGGGTCGCCGACGGCGTAGCCGACGCGGAGCCCCGCGAGCCCGTACGCCTTGGAGAACGTCCGCAGCACGACGACGTTCGGATGGCCCGCCGCCAGCACGCGTGCGCCGTCGACCGCCGCCGGGTCGGTGACGAACTCGGCGTAGGCCTCGTCGAGCACCACGAGGATGTCGGCGGGCACGCGGGTGAGGAAGGCGTCGAAGCCCTCCTGCGTGACGATCGGGCCCGTCGGGTTGTTGGGCGAGCAGACGATGATCATGCGCGTGCGGTCGGTGACGGCATCCGCCATCGCGTCGAGATCATGACCGCCGGCCGCGTCGTTCGGTACGGTGACGCCGTGCGCACCGGCCACCACCGGGAGGCTCGGATAGGCCTCGAAGGAGCGCCAGGAGAACAGGATCTCGTCGCCGTGACCGCTCGTGGCCTGCGCGAGCTGGAAGAGGATCGACACCGACCCCGCCGCGATGTGCACGTGGTCGTCGGTGACCCCGAAGCGCTCCGCGAGACGGGCGCGGAGGCGGGAGGCGGTGGCATCCGGGTACCGGTTGAACCCGTGCGCGCGCTGGACCGCCTCGACGACACCGGGCAGCGGGTCGAACGGATTCTCGTTGCTCGACAGCTTGAAGGCGTCGGCGCCGGCCTGCTTGCCCTGCCGGTAGGCGGGCAGGGCCGCGATCTCGGGACGAATGCGCACAGGAAGATCGGTCACGGGAGCAGTCTACGGAGGCGACCGGGGCCGACGCGCGGTCACCGGGTGGCGCCCCCGGACACGCGGCGGGTCGGGGCGCGGCGACGCGGGACCGGTTCCGCCGGCGCGCGCCGCGTGCCAGACTGACCGGACCATGCGCTTCCTCATCCGCGTCGTCGTCAACGCCTTCGCCATCTGGGTCGTCACCCTGATCCCGGCACTGGGAACGACCGTCATCGCGTTCCCTCCGGGCGAGACCCTCCAGCTGGTCCTCGCCCTCCTCGCCGTCGCCGTCGTCTTCGCGATCGTCAACAGCATCATCGGCACGGTCATCAAGATCGTCGCGTTCCCGCTGTACATCCTGACGCTCGGGCTCATCTCCTTCCTCATCAACGGCCTGCTGTTCGTCATCACGGCGTGGGTCACCGAGTGGTGGGCCTGGGGGATGCGCGTCGAGGACCTCTGGCACGGCATCCTGGCGGCCATCGTCGTCTCGCTCATCAACTGGGTGTTCGGCATCATCCTGCGCCCCCAGCTGAAGCGGCGCTGACCGCACCGCCCGCCGCCGCGTAGGGCGGAGGCACGACCGCGACCGCCGCGCCTCGGACGTATGGCGTGGGCGGCACGACGGTGTCACGCGCCGCGGCGTAGACGATCGTCTCGACGGACCGCGCACGCCCGAGGTCATCGAGCCGCGCGCGCACGGCATCCATGCGCGGGTCTTCGGAGGCATCGAGCATCGCCGCTGTCTCGCGGTAGGCGTCGAGCTCATGCGGCACGATGAGACCCTGACCATCGCGGAGGGTTCCCGGATGCTCGCGGGTCGCCACGAAGCTGCCATCTGCGCCCACTCCCGCCGCCGATCCGCCGCCGGCGAGCGCTGCGACCGGGTCGTCGAGGTGGCGCACCGCGACGCTCAGGGTGTCCTCGCCCACGTCCGCGTGGACCGGGTCGCCGAAGGTCACGAGCAAGGACACGTCGTAGTCTCCGGAGAGGGCGAGGTAGGACGCGTTCATCGCGCCCTGCGAGTGCCCGAACAGGTCGACCGTGTCGCCGGCGGCCGCCCCGGCATCCGTCAGCGCTGCCGCCAGGGCGTCGTCGGACGCGGCGTTCATCCGCGCGTAGAGACCGAGGTCGGAAGCCCAGTCCCATGCCTCCGCGCGATCGGGCGTCGTGACCGTGCCGCCGATGTAGGCGACGAAGCGGCGGTCTCCATCGGGCATCGTGTAGCGCTCGACCCGCACGCGCGCCTCACCGCGCGGGATGCGGTCCACCGCCTGCACGAGCCCAGCGGGCGCGGACGCCGCGGCCGGAGCCACCGGCCCGCCCGCTCCGGGGCCGAGCCGGGTGACGTGAACGCGCGTGTCGAGGCCCCGCAGGCGCGTCCCGCGGGGCAGAGTGCCGAGCCCGAGCACGGTGGCCGCCCCGGACAACAGCACCGCGAGCGCCCCGAGGTCGGCGCTCGTGGCGAACATCGAGCGATACTGCTCGTTCAGGGCGAGCGGCCCGGCCAGCGCCCCCCGCACCGACACCCCCGCCAACGCTCCGGCGAGCGCAGGGTCGGCGGCCATCAGCCCGACGGCCTGCGCGTGCAGTTTCGTGGCGAGGACGAGGTCACCCCCCACCGCCGCGGACTGCGCCTGAGCCTGGAGCTCGACGATGTCGTAGAGGCCGGCCATCGCCTCGAGGTCGCGCGCGAGCCGCGCGGCCCGATCCCCGGCATCCGTCGCGGCAGCGGTCGGCATCGCGATCCAGACACCCGACATCGCGGCGGCGTCCGCGGCGCCGTCGAGCGTCGCCCGGACCGCCTCGCACACGCCCGCGAGGGCGCGCAGCCCCCCGGCAGCGGAACGCAGGGTCTCCGTGTCGACGGCGACCACCCCGCCGCTGGAGATGTCGAGGTCATCGTTCCCAGCTGTGCCGGAGGAGCCCGTGGCGCGGCTCATCGCCCGGCTCCGGGCATCCGCGTCGCGCGCAGCCGTTCGTCGCGCGCGGCGCACTCCACCTCGTCCTCGGCGACGTCGACGGCCGCCTCGAGCCGGGCCAACTCGTCGCAGAGCAGGCCCACTCCCGCCCGATAGCCGTCGGTGGCGCGGGAGCGCCAGGCCGTGGCATCCGTGAGCGCGCGGGCACGGACACGCGCCTCGCCGATGTCGGTGCGCGCCGCACGCAGGCACTCCCCGGCGCGGTGCAGTGCTGTCAGAGCAGGCGAGGAGGCGAGATCCATGGTCAGACTGTGCCGCCGTCGCCCCTCGGCCGGGGCCCGGACCGACCGATCTGTGGACGGTTCGCCGACATTCCAGGCTGGGGACGAGGTGATGCACTTCCCTGGCGACATCCGTATGGCCAGAATGAGGGGATGCCCCAGAAGCCCGCGCCCTTTCGCGTCGCCTTCGTCTGCACGGGCAACATCTGCCGCTCGCCCATGGCCGAGATCGTGTTCCGTGAGTTCGTCGAGCGCGCGGGCCTGTCCGACTACGTGACCTCTTCCAGTTCGGGCACCGGCGACTGGCATGTCGGCGAGCGTGCCGACGCACGGACGATCGAGGCCCTGCGCCGCCGCGGCTACGACGGCGAGCATCACCGGGCACGACAGTTCACGCTCGCCGACTTCGACCGCCATGACCTCATCGTCGCCCTCGACCGCTCGCACGAGCGGATCCTCACGAGCTGGGCGCGGACGAGCGACGACGCCGACAAACTCGCCGTCCTGCTGTCCTTCGACCCCTCCGCGGGCGACGTCCTCGACGTCCCCGATCCCTACTACGCCGGGTCGGAGATGTTCGACGACGTGCTCGCTATGATCGAGAGTGCGAGCCGGGCGCTCTTCCGGCAGCTCGAGCCCGCCATCCGTCCGTCATCCTGAGCGCCCGTTTCATCGAACGGAGCCTCGTGACCACGTCCCTGCCGCCGCAGCCCCTCAGCCCCCTCGACGGCCGCTACCGCGGCGCTGTCGCGGGCCTTGCCGACTACCTCTCCGAAGCGGGCCTGAACCGCGCCCGCGTCGAGGTGGAGGTCGAATGGATCATCACCCTCACGGATCGCTCGCTGTTCGGGTCGACTCCCCTCACAGCGGAGCAGAAGCAGAGTCTGCGCGCCCTGTACGAGGAGTTCGGCCCGGCCGAGATCGCCTGGCTCGCCGAGAAGGAGGCCGTCACCCGACACGATGTGAAGGCCGTCGAGTACCTCGTGCGCGACCGCCTCGCGACGCTCGGGCTGGATGCCGTCGCCGAGCTCACGCACTTCGCCTGCACGAGCGAGGACATCAACTCCGCCTCCTACGCCCTGACGGTGCGCCGTGCGGTCGAGACGGTGTGGCTGCCGAAGCTCCGTGAGGTGACGGCGACGCTCGGCGACCTCGCCCGCGAGCACCGCGACGCCGCGATGCTCTCCCGCACGCACGGCCAGCCGGCGACGCCGTCGACGATGGGCAAGGAGCTCGCGGTGTTCGTCTGGCGTCTGGAGCGCGTCGCGCGCCAGATCGAGTCGGGCGAGTACCTCGCGAAGTTCTCCGGCGCGACCGGCACGTGGTCGGCGCACCTGTCGGCGGCTCCCGATGTCGACTGGCCGGCGCTCTCGCGGGAGTTCATCGAGGGACTCGGCCTGGGGTTCAACGTGCTCACGACGCAGATCGAGTCGCACGACTGGCAGGTCGAGCTCTACGACCGCGTCCGTCACGCCGGCGGCATCCTGCACAACCTCGCGACGGATGTCTGGACGTACATCTCCCTCGGCTTCTTCGCGCAGATCCCCGTCGCCGGCGCCACCGGCTCCTCGACGATGCCGCACAAGATCAACCCGATCCGCTTCGAGAACGCCGAAGCGAACCTCGAGATCGCGGGCGGGCTGCTGCAGACCCTGGCATCCACCCTCGTCACGAGCCGCATGCAGCGCGACCTCACCGACTCGACCACGCAGCGCAACATCGGCGTCGCGTTCGGGCACTCGCTGCTCGCCCTCGACAACCTTCAGCGCGGCCTCGGCGAGATCCTGCTCGCCCGCGAGGTGCTGCTCGCCGATCTCGACGCGAACTGGGAGGTGCTCGCCGAGGCGATCCAGACCGTCGTCCGTGCCGAGATCGTCGCCGGCCGCTCGCAGATCACCGACCCGTATGCGCTCCTGAAGGAGCTCACCCGCGGACGCCGCGTCGGCGGCGCCGAGCTCGTCGCCTTCGTCGAGGGCCTCGACATCGGGGCGGATGCCAAGGCACGCCTCGCGGCGCTCACGCCCGCGACCTACACGGGCCTCGCGGACCGTCTCGTCGACGAGGTGTAGCGGCGCCCCTCCGGCGGCCGCGAGAGGGATCAGAGGATCAATCCCCGGAGCCCGTCGATCGGGCGCTCATCCCACGTCGCGAAGGGGTCCTCGCCGATCTCCGCCATGAGGGCGGGGCGTGCCGCGGCTGCCGATCTCTCCGAGTCCCACAACGCGATGCCGACGAGACGGCCGCTCGCGTCGTCGACCACGCCGGTCCACTCCAGACCTGCCTGATCCCTCGCCACCCTGCTGTAGCGCTGCATCGAATCGAGCACCGCCTGTCGATGCTCGGGCTTGGGCGAGTGGACGGAGACGACGGCGAAGGTCATGGCGTCGATCCAAGCATGCATGCACAGGGGGCGGCACGGTGCCGGGGCGAGGCCGGCTCCTGCCCGGCGCGCGCGGATGCCGAGGTCCCGACCCCTCGGCGGTGACACGTGCGCCCCGCTGCCTGCCGTATCGGCGGATCGGACGCAGGGTCAGGCGAGGGGCAGGCCCGCCGCGAGGGACGCGAGGTGGTCGCGCGTGATCGCTGCCGCGACGGCGGGATCTCCGGCGGCGATGGCGTCGTAGAGGCGGTGGTGCGTCGCGTGGTCTGCGTCGCTGCCATGATCGCCGCGCCGGCGGAGCATCGCGATCATGGCTTCGCGACTGCGCGGAGTGAAGCTGTCGAACATCTCCAGCAGGATCGGATTGTGGGCCGCGGCGACGATCGCGCGGTGGAACGCGGCATCGGTGTCGACGTGCTCATCGATGCGCTCGCGGCGCGCCTCGCGGGCCTCGAGCGCTCTCTTCAGGGCCCGCAGCTCGGCCGGGCTGCGACGGGCAGCGGCGAGCGCCGCTGCTTCGACCTCGATGGCGCCCCGGGCCTCGATCACGGCGCGGATGTCTGCACGGCCGACCTTCTGCGTCCAGTCGCCGGGGGCGTCCAGCGCGATCACGAAGACGCCGGCGCCCTGCCGGGTGGCGAGCACGCCGCGGCCGGCGAGCTGGCGGATCGCCTCGCGGATGGTGGAGCGTCCGACGCCGAGCTGCGGCGCGAGCGTCGTCTCTCCGGGCAGCTTCTCCCCGAGCGCCCACTCGCCGGAACGGATGCGTTCGAGCAGGAGCTCGGCGGCCTGGTCCGCCAGCGGCTCGCGACGGACGGTGGTCATCGCCCCATCATTCCAGATCGGCTGACTTCTCTACTTGTCTGAGGAGTTGTGGTAACGTTCCCGTCATGCGCTCCCTCGAGCTCCTTCTTCGCCGCCACGGCGGGGCATAGCCGGACCGGCTCCCCGACGTGGAGCCGAAGCATGCGCCGGTCCCCCTCATCCGGACTGAAGAAGGACCCCATGAACACGAGCACGCTCTCCCACCTGACGACCCCGGCGGGCTCCCTCCCCGCTGACGCCCCGGCGTGGAACCGCCAGCGACACTCGCGGATGCCGTCGCAGCGGTACCGTGACTTCTCCTCCCGCGTCGAGGTGCCCCTGACCGCGCGCGCGTGGCCGACCAAGCGCTTCACCGCCGCGCCGCTGTGGGTTCCCGTCGACCTTCGCGACGGCAATCAGGCCCTCGCCGAGCCCATGGATCCGGAGCGCAAGCGGCGCTTCTTCGACCTGCTGGTTCGGATGGGCTATAAGGAGATCGAAGTCGGATATCCCTCGGCCTCGCAGACCGACCATGATTTCGTTCGCCTGATCGCCGATGCCGATCTCGCGCCGGAGGATGTCACGATCGTCGTCTTCACCCCGGCCCGCCGCGACCTGATCGAACGCACCGTCGCATCGATCCGGGGCATCCGCAACCAGGTCGTCATCCACATGTACGCGGCGACCGCACCGGTCTGGCGTGATGTCGTGCTCGGCCGCGACCGCGCGGAGCTGAAGAAGCTGATCCTCGACGGCGGCCGGGATGTGCGCGATCTCGCGGGCGACCTGCCGAACGTGCGCTTCGAGTTCTCGCCCGAGGTCTTCACCCTCACCGAGCCCGACTACGTGCTCGAGGTCTGCGATGCGATGACGGAGCTGTGGGATGCCACACCGGAGCGCCCGGTGATCCTGAACCTCCCGGCGACCGTCGAGATCGCGAGCCCGAACGTCTACGCGGACCAGATCGAGTACATGCACGAGAACCTGGCGCGGCGCGATGCCGTGATCCTGTCGGTGCACCCCCACAACGACCGCGGCACCGGCGTCGCCTGCGCGGAGCTCGCCGTGCTCGCCGGGGCTCAGCGCGTCGAGGGATGCGTGTTCGGCAACGGCGAGCGCACCGGAAATGTGGACATCGCGACGCTCGCGCTGAACCTGCACGCCCAGGGCATCGACCCGATGATCGACTTCTCGGACATCGACGAGATCCGCCGCACGGTCGAGTACTGCAACCGCATCGAGATCCATCCGCGTCACCCCTACGTGGGCGATCTCGTGCACACGGCCTTCAGCGGCACCCACCAGGACGCGATCAAGAAGGGCTTCGCGGAGCACCGCGCACGGGCCGCCGCCGAGGGCCGCTCGGAGAGTGAGATCGCGTGGAGAGTGCCGTACCTGCCGATCGATCCCGCCGACCTCGGGCGCAGCTACGACGCCGTGATCCGCGTGAACTCCCAGTCCGGCAAGGGCGGGGTCTCGTACCTGCTGGAGAGCGAGTACGGGATCGAGCTGCCCCGCCGACTGCAGATCGACTTCGCTCGGCACGTCCAGCGGCACACGGATGCCAGCGGCGGCGAGGCCACCGCCGCCGAGCTCTGGGAGATCTTCCGCGCGGCGTATCTCGCGCGACCGGCCGGAAGCGACGGCCCGGCTCTCCTGGGGTACGACACGACGGGCACCGCGACGACGATCGCGCTCCGGATCCACGGCGGTGAGCACCGCAGCGTTCACGAGGGGATCGGACCGGTGGAAGCACTCACCCGGGCGCTCGCGCAGCACGGCAGCCGCATCGAGGTGCTCAGTCTGCACCAGAGCAGCCTCGGCACCGGCACCGGCACCGACGCGCTCACCCTCATCGAGTATCGCGATGACGACGGGCCCCGATGGGCGGCAGGCACCGACCGCTCGGTGCTCACCGCCAGCCTCAACGCGGTGCTCCGCGCCGCGGCTTCCCCCGCCCGCTGAGCCGGGGCGCGGGCCGCGCGATCCCCGCCCGTCGACTGCGAGACGGCGGGGTCAGGCGCGGGGGTCGGATGCCGAGGGGTCCGACCCGTCGGCGCGGCCCGCGCCGCCGTCGGCGTCCTCATCCGGCAGGAGCACGGCGCGGTCGACCTGCTTGGTCACCTGCGCCGGGTCGACGGCCAGCATGAGCAGCGCGATGATGACGAGGGTGGCGATGAAGGAGATCCCCGCGACCACGAGCGACACGACGATGACGTGCAGCCGCTCGTCGCCGCTGAGGTCCTGGAAGAAGCCCATCGACACGAGCGCGATGATGCCTCCGAAGGCGGCCGCGGCGAACGCGAAGCCGAGCAGCTGCACCGGCTTCATCAGATCGCGACGGGTCGGACGGTTCTCGCTCATGCGGGCTCTCCTGCTGTCGGAGCGGCCTGACCGGCCGCGGCGTCCCCCTGGCGTCCCGCCGGGCTCGGCGCATCCTCGGTCGTCGACGCCTCCGAGTCCACCGGCGCGGGGCGCGGGGAGAAGCCCGCGATGCCGAGGAACACGGCGACGATCGCCGCATAGCCTCCGAACACCCCGACGCCGATCGCGATGCCGGTGAGCGCGAACTCGCCCGCACCGTCGATCACGTAATGGAGGTCGTAGCCCGGGTTCACGACGAGCAGACCCAGGGCGAGCGCGATCGTGACCGCGCCGATCAGCACGCCGTCACGGGCGTGCGGATCGCGGGCGCGGCGCGCGCGCAGACCGCCGACGAGCTCGATGATCCCCGAGATCGCGGCCCACGCGATGACGACGGAGAAGAACAGCACCGTCGATCGCAGCGGGGGGATGCCGGTGACCATGCCGGCGACGCCGGTGACGATGCCGAGGAGCACCGGCACGGCCCGCGACCCGGCGGGGAAGACGAGCCACGCCGACAGGAGGAACGCGAGAGACGTGGCGATCGCGAAGCCGCTGAACACCGCGAGACCGAGCTGGGCGGAGTGGTCCGCGGAGAAGGTGATCATGATCGCCGCGATCGCCGCGAACAGGGCGCGCACCAGTTGCAGGTGGCGCACCTCGAGGGTGCGCGGCGGGGCGTCGGTCACAGGGAGCTCATCCGGACGGGGCGGGAGGGAACCCTTCCAGTCTAGGTCGTCCCCACCGCCCGCCCGCGGTTCAGGCCACGGCCTGGGCGACGAGGGTGCGGATGCGCTCGTCCACGGCGGGGGTCACCGCCACCACCGCGAAGGAGACGGGCCACATGTCGCCGTCGTCGAGGTGCGCATCCTCGGTGAAGTTCACCGTCGGGTAGCGGGTGTCGAACTTCGCCGCCGGCTGGACGAAGACGACCACTTTCCCGTCCGCCGCGTACGCCGGGAAGCCGTAGTAGGTCTTCGGGTTCAGGTCGGGCGCGAGTTCGGTCACGATCCGGTGCACCGCGCGGGCGAGATCGCCGTCGACCCCGCCCAGCGCGTCGATCGCCTCGGCGCACGCTTCCAGCTCCTTGGCGAGCTTGGCCGCGCCCTTGAGGCCCTTCGTGGAGCGCAGCTCGTCGGCGCGCTGGGCCATCGCCGCGCGCTCATCGGCGCTGAAGCCGCTCTTCGTGTCGGACATGTCAGGCCTCCGGGGTCGGGTTCTGCTGGATGCGGATGAGGTTGCCGGCGGGATCGCGGACGGCCGCGTCGCGGATGCCGTAGTCCTGGTCGATCGGCTCCTGGACGATGTCGGCGCCGGAGCGCTCGAGCTGCGCGAAGACCGCGTCGAGGTCATCGGAGCCGAGGTTGATCCCGAAGTAGCTGCCCTTGGCGACGAGTTCGGCGAGGGTGCGACGCTCGTCCTCGGAGACGTCGCGCCCGACGCCGACGGGGTGCAGGACGATCGCCGTGTCCGGCTGGCCGACGGGTCCGACGGTGATCCAGCGGAGGTCGCCGCGGCCGATGTCGAGGCGCACCTCGAAGCCGAGGACGTCGCGGTAGAACGCGAGGGATGCCTCGGCATCCGTCTGGGGAAGGAAACTCGAGTGAATGGTGATGCTCATGCGTTCACGTTAGGGTCGTGGGCCGCGGGGGCGCTTCTCGATTCCTGACCGGTCTGGTCAGCTGGCGCACGAGGCACGGCGCCATCCCGGGCCTGAACGGCGCACCGCGCTCGCGATAGACGCTCGGCGGCACCCCGACGAGCTCGGTGAAGCGCGTCGAGAACGTCCCGAGAGACTGATACCCGACGGCGATGCTCACGTCCGTGACCGAGGCATCCGTCGTCCGCAGCAGGGACATCGCGCGCTCGACGCGCCGCGTCATGAGGTAGGCGTACGGCGTCTCCCCGTACGCGAGGAGGAACTGCCGCGACAGGTGTCCGGCGGAGAGGTGCACGTCGCTCGCGAGGGACGGGATGTCGAGCGGCCGCGCGTACTCGCGATCCATCCGGTCTCGCACGCGACGGAGCCGGATGAGGGTGTCGAGGTCCTGACCGGTCGGCACGCGTGGCCTCTCTCAGCGAGGTCCGCGACGGAGGGCCTCGACCGCGCGGAGCACCGCCAGTGTGCGCTCCTGATCGGGTACGGGGTCCTCTCCGCGGACGAGCTCGGCGAATCGGCGCACCTCGTAGACCATGTTGTTGTCGGCGGCCTCGATGCGCTCCGCGGTACGTGTGCCGTCGCGCAGCGACAGGGCGATCTCGCGCGGGGCGGTGACCTCGTCGAAGTCGATCGTCCCGAGCTCGCCCTGGATCTCGTTTGGCCGATGCGAGACGCCGATCTTCGAGAACGAGACCTGCGCCGCGAAGGCGGGGTACCCGAGGACCGCCGCACCCGCGCCGTCGGCGCCCGTCGCGATCGTCACGAGGTGCCCCGCGACGGTGTCCGGCGCGCCGAACAGGTGGACGAGGGCGCTCAACGGGTAGACGCCGAGGTCGAACAGAGCGCCGCCGGCGAGCGCGGGATCGAAGATGTTGGGGGTCTCTCCCGCGAGCACGAGGTCGTACCGCGCCGAGTACTGCGACTGGCCGAACGACACGAGTCGCACAGCCCCGATGCGGGGCAGGAGCTCCGCGACCCGGGCGAGGCCCGGATCGTACGCGTTGCGCATGCCTTCGAAGACGACGATGCCCCGATCCCGGCCCGTCTCGGCGAGCTCGGCGAACTCGGCCGCCGTCGGGGTCGCGGGCTTCTCGAGGAAGACGTGCACGCCCGCCTCGAGCGCACGACGCGCCTGCGCGGCGTGCGCGCCGTTCGGGGAGCCGATGTACACGGCGTCCACCTCTCCCGAACGCAGCAGCGCGTCGAGATCCGTGGCCGCGCGGGGGACCCGGAGGCGCTCTGCGAAGGCGGCGCCGCGCTCTTGGTCCCGTGAGTACACGACCTCGATGCGGATGTCATCGCCGGCGCCGTTCGCGGCGGCCACGGCATCCGCGAACTTCTCGGTGATCGTGCTCGTGCCGATCGTCGCCAGGCGGAGGGGAGTCGTCATCGCCCCTCCTGGAGGAAGGCCAGCGCCTGCTCGCGGAGGACGCGGGAGCCGGGAGCGTTGAAGTGATGACGGTCCGGGATCTCGAGGAAGCGCCCCTGGGGCGCGGCCGCGGCCAGCGCGCGCGAACCGGGGATGATGGCGTCCTGGGACCCGGTCGCGAACAGCACCGGCTGCTGCGGGGCGTGCGCCGGATCCGGGTCGACGGTCTTCGTCTCGCGGAGGCCGCGCGCGATCGCGAGCAGCGCCCGCAGATCGTTGCCCGGCACGCGCTCGGTGAGCCGCACGTAGTTCTGCGTCACGGGGTCCGTCACCGGTATTCCCTCTTCGGCATACGCGCGGACCTGCTCGATGTCGAGGCGGGCGAGGGGGATGCCGTCGGGCACCCCGCCCAGGATCGCGCGGGGGATCCGCGGGGCGATGTCCTGGACCACCTCCCACCCGACGCGCGCGCCGAGCGAGTAGCCCACGTAGAACGCCTCATCGACGAGGTAGGTGTCGAGGACCGTCTCGACGTCGCCCGCGAGCTGCGAGAGGGAGTAGTCGGATGCCTCGTGCGGCTTGTCGCTGGCACCGTGCCCCCGCTGGTCGAGCCCGATGACCCGGTACCCGGCGCGGAGCAGGTCGCGCACCCACCCGGTCGCGACCCAGTTGTCCTTCGTGCTCGAGGCGAAGCCGTGGACCACCACCGCGACGGGGTCGTCCAGCTCACCCCACGAGTAGGTGGCGATGCGGTGGCCGTCGCCGACCATGATGAACTGCGGATCGGGCAAGGCGGTCAGCTGCGGCAGGACCGCAGGGACGCCCGTCTCAGTCGATGACACGGATCTCCTTCCAGAAGGCGACGTACCCCGAGAAGTCCTTCCCGACCCGCTCTCTTCCCGACTCGTAGGGGTGGGGGTAGCTCCACGCCCGGTCGGTCAGCTCGCGGTCGTCGACGCGCACCGTGTAGTACTGGCACACGCCCTTCCATGGACAGGTGTACGGCGTCGGGCTCTCGACGAGGTAGTCGCTGTTGACGCTCGAGGGCGGGAAGTACCAGTTGCCCTCGATCGAGATGAGCTCCTCGCGCGGCGCCTCGGCGATGACGGTATCTTCGAGCACGGCCTTCATGGCATGTTCCTTCCCCTCGGATGGGGCCAGGCTACTCCGGCCGACGGGTGCCGCGGGGGGGGCGGGCGTCGCGGCGGGCCCGCGAGTGCACGTGCACCGCCTGATCGCCGCGGCGACGGCGCCACGGGGAGAGGGCCGGCGCGCTCTCGTCGGCGGACCCCGCGGCCGGAGGCGACAGCACGGGGAGCGGAGCCGTGATCACGGCATCCACCACCATCGACCCGTCCGTCGGGCCGATGACGGGGATCGCGGTCGTCTCGGTGACCTCCGCGGGGTCGACCGGCATGCGCGCGAGCCGACGGTGCGCGCGCAGGTACGCCGGGACGAGCACGAGGCACGCACCGATCCAGGCCAGCGGGTTCGACCACACGACGCCCTCGAAGCCGAGCAGGTGCCCGAGGACGAGCGCGGCGCCCACGCGCATCGCGAGCTCGATGATGCCCGTGACTGTGGGGATCACCGTCGACCCGAGCCCCTGCAGCGACCCGCGCAGCACGAAGAGGATCGCGAGCGCCCAGTACCAGAAGCCGTTCACGTGGAGCATGAGGGTCGCGAGTTCGACGACGCGGTCCGAGCCGTCGCCGATGAACAGCCGCACCACGACGCCGCCGAACGCGATCAGCAGCGCCCCGAGGACGACACCCGAGCCCACTGCCATCACGGTCGCCTGGCGGACGCCGCGGCGGATGCGATCGGGCCGGCGGCCGCCGAGGTTCTGCGCCGCGTACATGGAGGCCGCGAGGCCCAGCGACTGCAGGAGCGCCACCGCGAGCCCGTCGACCCGGGAGGCGGCGGTGTAGGCGGCGACGGCCTCGCCGCCGAGCAGGTTGAGGGCGACCTGCACCGTCAGCGTGCCGATCGCGATGATGGAGGCCTGGAACCCCATCGGCAGCCCGAGGCGGAGGTGTTGGGCGAGGTCCCGCCGGGTCACCCGCCAGTCGAAGCGGCGCACGTGCAGCACCGGAAGGCGGCGACGCACGAACTCGAGACAGAGGATGACCGAGATCGCCTGGGCGACGCACGTCGCGAGGGCGGCGCCCGCGACGCCCCAGTCCAGCGGTCCGACCATGAGGATCACGAGCGCGACGTTGATGACGCACGAGAGGGTGAGGAACACGAGCGGCGTCCGGGAGTCGCCGATCGCGCGGATGATCGCCGCGAGGTAGTTGAACGCCATGATCGCACCTGCCCCGAGGAAGCTGATCTGCGCGAAGACGGTCGCATCCGCCATGAGCTCGGGCGGGGTCTGCAAGAGCGTGAGGGCGGCGCCGGACAGCATCGGGGCGAAGACGGTGAGCACGACCGTTGTCGCCGCCGTCAGGATCGCACCCGTGGCCACCGAGCGTCGCACTGCCGCGAAGTCGCGCGCACCGAAGGCCTGCGCGGTCGGGATCGCGAACCCGCTCGTCATCCCCCACGCGAACCCCAGAAGGAGGAAGAGCAGGCTGCCGGTCGCTCCCACGGCCGCGAGCGCGTCGACGCCGAGATGGCGCCCGACGACGACGGCGTCGGCGAACTGATAGAGCTGCTGGACGACGTTGCCGATCAGCAGCGGCACCGAGAACGCGAGGATGCCGCGCCACGGGCTGCCGGTGGTGAGGGTGCGGGACATGGAGCTTTCTTCGGGGGAAACAGCGAACGGCGCCCCGAAGGGGACGCCTCGGCATCCACGATATCGAATCGATTCGACGATGGCAAGCCGGCGGCACGGCCGTCCGGGAGGCCGTCCGCGGGACCGGGTACTGTGAGGGCATGTCCGTAGGTCTGCTCGCCGTCGTCGACGACATCCTCAGCGCCGCCCTGAAAGCGTCGGCGAAGTCGGCGGGCGTCGTCATCGACGACGCGGCCGTCACGCCGCAGTACGTTCAGGGCCTCTCGCCCGCGCGGGAGCTGCCGGTCGTCGGGCGGATCGCGCTCGGCTCGCTCGCGAACAAGTTCCTCGTGATCATCCCGATCGCGCTCCTGCTCACCGCCTTCGCGCCGTGGGTGCTGCCCTGGCTGCTCATCGTCGGTGGCAGCTATCTGTGCTTCGAGGGCGCCGAGAAGGTGCTCGAGTGGTTCGGGTTCCATCACGGCGGTCACGACGGCGAGGAGGCGCGCGACGAGAAGCGCCTCGTGGCCGGAGCCGTCCGCACCGACCTCATCCTCTCCGCCGAGATCATGCTCATCGGCCTCGCGGCGATCGACCCGACGCTCGACTTCTGGATGCGCCTCGCCGTCCTGGCCGTCATCGCGCTGGCCATGACCGCGCTCGTCTACGGCGCCGTCGCGCTGCTCGTGAAGATCGACGACATCGGCCTGCGCATGGCCCGCGGCGACTCCCCGCGCGTGCGGCACACCGGCATGCGGATCGTCCGATCGATGCCCGCCGTCTTCCGCGGGATCTCGATCCTCGGGACGATCGCCATGCTCTGGGTCGGCGGTCACCTGGTCCTGCAGAACCTCGGCGAGGTCGGGTGGCATGCGCCGATCGATCTGCTGCACGGACTCGAGCACCTCCTCGAGCCCGCCGGCGGCGTCGTGGTGTGGCTGGGCGACACCCTCGTCTCGGCGATCGCGGGCCTCGCCTGGGGCCTCGTGATCGTCGGGATCACCCTCCTCATCGGCAAGGCCTTCGGAAAGAACCTCAGCTTCGCCGAAGGTCACGCCAGTCCCGCCGGCGATGCCGGATCCTCCGGGGCCGGTGCCGCCGGAGCCCCCGCGGCGGGGCAGGCGCCCCCGCGGCACTGACCCGCAGGGGAGTTCCGAGCCGAGCGCGGGTCACGCGCCGATCGTGACCGCGATCCCGGGCTCCGCCGACGCCACGCGGATCCCGGAGGCATCCGGAACCACCCACGTCGCGCCGGTCCCCGCCGCGTGCGGGCCGATGCCGATCACGCGCATGCCCGCCGCCAGACCCGCCGCGATCCCATTCGGCGAGTCCTCGACCACGATGCACGACGCCGGGTCGACGCCGAGGGCGCGCGCCGCCGCGAGGAAGCCCTCGGGGTCGGGCTTGCTGCGGGTGACGTCCTCGGCCGTGATCGCGAGGGACGGCACGGGGAGTCCGGCGGCATCCATCCGCGCCTGAGCGAGCGCGAGGGAGGCCGAGGTCACGAGGGCGTGCGGGAGTCCGCGGAGAGCGGCGAGGAGCGCGGCGGCGCCGGGGATCGCGACGACACCGTCGGTCTGCGCCGTCTCCGCCGCGAGGAGCTCCCGGTTCTCGGCGAGGTTCACCTCGTGCGGGCGGTCGGGCAGAAGCAGGGCCATCGAGTCCTGACCCTGACGTCCGTGGATGATCGAGAGCGTGCGCGCGGGGTCGATGCCGTGCCCCTCGGACCACTGTCGCCAGAGCCGCTCGACGACCTCGTGCGAGTCGACGAGCGTGCCGTCCATGTCGAGCAGGAGGGCCGCCGCGGTCGTCTCGGCCGGCGCGGCGGCGTTCCCGGCCGGGTCGCCGGGGTTCCCGGCCGGCGCGGCGCTCTCCGGTCGGGCGGTGTCGGCCCGCTCCGATGTGAGGACCGATGCCGGCACCCGGAGGATCTCCCACCCGCCGCCGAGCGGCGGGATGTGCCACCCGGCATCCACAGCCCCCGCGCCGGAGTCCGCCGCGCGGTGGACGATCGCGCGGTGCGGGGATGTCGTGTCGACGATGTGGATCAGGACGGAGCCGTCGTCGCGGCGCTCCCCGCGCGTCGCGAGGACGAGTCGCGTGGGCGCGGCGTGCGAAGAGCAGGCCGGATCGGCGATTCCGGCGGCGTCGACGACCGAACCGGACGTTCCGGCCTGCTTTCCGGCCGCGGCGGCGCCGGCATCGGCCTCGAACTCCACCTCGGTCTCGGTCCAGCTGCCGCCGACCTTCAGCTCGCCGACGCCCGGCAGGTCGAGCGTCCACCCGTCGGCGGTGTCGGTGAGGGTGAGCCCGTCGGCGTCGAACGGGGCCTGTCGAAGGATGCCGAGGTCGGCGCGCGAGTCCCACGTGTCGTGCGAGACGTGCAGGGCCGTCGGCACCGGGATCTTCGACGTCGGTGCGGCCTCGGCATCCACCGTCGCGGCGTCGGCGACCGCGACGGCGTCGACGAACGCCCAGAACGCGCGGAGGGTCGCCTGCGTGTCGAGGGTGGCTCCGTGATAAGCGATGACGAGATCGCTCTCCGGGATGATGAGGCCGAACTGCCCTGCGGCTCCGTCGAGGCGGTAGCCGTGACGGCTCCGCCACATCTGGTATCCGTATCCGAGGGACCAGTCGTTGACCTCGTCCTCGGCAGCGGCGGGTCCGTCGAACTCCGCGGTGTCCGACCAGACCCGGCTCATCTCGTCGACGTACGCGCGCGGCGCGACCTGGGCGCCGCCGAAGACTCCGCCGGCGCCCAGCATGATCGCCGTGCGGGCGATGTCGTCGACGGTGAGGTGGAACCCGGAGGCGCCCGTCTCGATGCCGTCGACCGAGCTCATCCAGCGGTCGCCGATTCCGAGCGGCTCGAGCAGCCGGGGCCGAAGGTACGCGGTGAGCTGCTCGCCGGCGAGGCGCGCGATGATCGCGGAAAGCGCGTACGTGGCCGGTGAGTTGTAGGCGAACCGGGTGCCGGGGGCCCGCTCGGGAGCAGTGGCGAGGAGGCCGGCGGGCGAGAACCCGTACCGCTCGATCTGTTCGGGGCTGTGGCCCGTGTTCATCGTCAGCAGGTGACGGACCGTGATCCCGTGCGGGTTCGGCAGGCCGAGCAGATCCCCCACCGAATCGTCGAGACCCAGCCGCCCCTCGTCGACGAGGAAGCCGATGGCGAGCGAGGTGTACGTCTTCGAGACCGAGTAGACGAGTGCGGGCTGCTCGAGCCGATACGGAGCCCAGGCCGTCTCGAAGGCCACCACCCCGCCCCTCGCGACGAGCAGGGCGTGGGGGTCGAGACCCTCCTCCTGGAGCCGGTCCGCGAGAGCGGCGAGGGCTGCGGCCGGGATGCCGACCGCCTCCGGCGCACGACGCTCGAGCGGCGGGAACGATGTGGGGCGCGGGTGCGGCGAGGTCGAAGTCATCCCCTCCACTGTACGTCGGCGGGTCGCCGCGGGCCCGCCGCGTCGGTGGCGGCTGCAGAACTTCGGCGGATTCGCGGCCGAGCGGCTCTGAAGGCCGGAGCTTGCGCCGGGCCCGCCCGCTCTCGCGGAGCTCTGGCGATGCCCCGTCCGGCGTCGCCCAGGCGGCCCCGGCGCCGGGCCGGAGGCCGAGGATGTTACGGTGCGGGGGTGTCCGCCGAACCCGCTGAGCCCGCCGGAACCCCCGCCCCGACGCCGGCCGCGGCCCCGGCCGGGCCCCTCGCGGCGACGCCCCGCGAGATCCGGGTGTCGGCGGCCGTGATCACCGACGCGACGGGGCGACTGCTGCTCGTGCGCAAAGCCGGGACGAGCGCGTTCATGCAGCCCGGCGGCAAGCCCGAGCCGGGCGAATCACCGGCCGCGACGCTGGCCCGCGAGCTGGCCGAGGAGGTCGGTCTGATCGTGCCCGCCGCCGACCTCGAGCCGCTCGGCGAATTCCGCGCCGCGGCTGCGAACGAACCGGGCTTCGTCGTCGTCGCCGACGTCTTCCGGGCGGATATCGGCGACCAGATCCCGGTGCCGGATGCCGAGATCGACGAGCTCCGCTGGGTCGCACACGCGGGGGCATCCGAGATCGAGGTCGCTCCGCTCGCCGCCGCGTACTTCCTGCCTCCGGCGCCGTTCACCCTCGACGGCTCGCGGATCGACGGCATCGCCTCGTTCTACGACGAGGTGAACCGCGTGCTCATGACCGGGGAGGACTGGACCCTCGGCCCCAGCCTGGATGCCCTCGACGATCTGCTCTACGGCGGCATCGGGTCCCTCCGCGGCGTGCAGCGGCCGACGATCGTCCTCAGCCACCACCGCACCGTGCGCGCGGCGCTGGGCGCCCCGGCGACCCGTGCCTTCTACCTCGGCAAGCTCGCGCGCCCCGACGTGTACGCCGTCGACCGCTTCCGCGCCGATCTCGCGGCGCTCGACGCAGGAGACGGCCCCACCTACTTCGACCTCGTCCTCGCCGTGTTCGCCGACCACCCCGACATCACGCTCGTCCTCGACTGACGCTCACCCGCCCGGGCTCACCACGAGCTCTTGCGATAGTCCTTCAGGAAGATTCCGAACAGATCCTCGCCGGCTTCACCGCGCACGATCGGGTCGTAGACCCGAGCCGCACCGTCGACGAGGTCGAGGGGTGCGTGGAAGCCCTCCTCTGCGAGGCGCACCTTGGTGAAGTGCGGGCGCTCGTCGGTGATCCAGCCGGTGTCGACCGCGGTCATGAGGATGCCGTCGGTCTCGAACATCTCGCGGCCGCTGGTGCGGGTCAGCATGTTCAGGGCGGCCTTGGCCATGTTGGTGTGCGGATGGCCCGGACCCTTGTATCCGCGGCCGAACACCCCCTCCATCGCCGAGACGTTCACGATGTACTTGCGGCGGGCGGGCGACGCGGCCATCGCCGGCCGCAGCCGCGACACGAGGAGGAACGGCGCCGTCATGTTCGCCAGCTGCACCTCGAGCATCTCGAGGGGTTCGACCTGATCCACCGACTGGGTCCAGCTGTTGATGTGGTTCTCATCGGGCACGAGGCCGCCCGCGTCGATCGCCGTCCCGGCGGCGAGGCGTTCGAGCGACGACGACCCCGCGGCCATCGCCTCGGCGGTGAGCTCGTCGGCCGTCCTCGCGGCGGCGGCGAGGATCGGATGGCTCGACACCGACTGCGCCAGCGCGAGCGGGTGCGCATCGTTGGTGTGCCCGAAGGTCAGGAGCTCGGGGAGCGGACCCTGCGGGAGGGGCGCGAGCTCGGCATCCACCAACGGCTTGTAGGCGCCCGCGGAGCGCCGCACCGTCTGCGCCGCGTTGTTGATCAGGATGTCGAGGGGCCCGTCGGCCGCGACAGCGTCGGCGAGCCCGATCACCTGGGCCGGATCGCGCAGGTCGATGCCGACGACCTTCAGCCGGTGGATCCAGTCGGCCGAATCGGGCAGTGCCGAGAACCGGCGGACGGCGTCGCGCGGGAAGCGGGTCGTGATCGTCGTGTGCGCGCCGTCGCGCAGAAGCCGCAGCGCGATGTACATCCCGATCTTCGCGCGGCCACCGGTCAGCAGGGCGCGTCGGCCGGTCAGGTCCGTGCGCGCGTCGCGCTTGTCGTGGCTCATCGCGGCGCAGTCGGGGCAGAGCTGGTGGTAGAAGGCATCCACCGTCGTGTAGGGCTGCTTGCAGATGTAGCAGGCGCGCGGCTTGATGAGCTCCCCGGCGGTCGGGGCGGCGGTGCGCGCTGCGAGGGGGATGCCGCGGGTCTCGTCGTCGATGCGGTCAGGCGCTCCGGTCGCCGTCGCCGCGACGACGGCGCGGTCGGCGTCGGCGATGCGCTGACGCTTCTCCTTGCGCGCGAGGCGCTTGACGTCCTTGTAGAGCTTCCCGGTCTGTCGGCGCAGAGCGATGTAGGCGGGGTCGTCGTGGTCGAGGTCGGATGCCGCGTCGATGACCCGCAGCGCGATCTCGAGCTCGGTCGGGTCGATCGTCACCCCCGGCCGCTCGGGCGCGTCGGCGCGCGCGGCGGGGTCGTCGGGAGTCGTTTCGGGCACACGGAATTCTACCCGGCGCGACACGTCAGCCGGATTCGCCGAAACCGCCCCCGATGAGGGCGACGAGCGCGTCGACCGCGGCCGCCGCACCCTCCTCCTCGGCCCGGACGGCGAGCGTGTGGCCCCCCTCCGCCCCGAGCGCGAGGAGCGAGATCAGGCTGTTCGCCGCCGCCGGGCCGTGCCCGTTGGTCAGGTCGGTGAGGGTGGGCGCGGGATGGTGCCCGCTCGCGGCCTTCACGACGAGCGAGGCGGGCCGCGAGTGCAGCCCCAGCGGGTTGAGGAGGGTCACCTCGCGCTCGATGACGTCTCCGTCGTCGGATGCCGGGGCGGACGACGGCGCGGCGTCCGCGGGCACGGCCGGCGCAGAGACGTCGGCCGGCGCAGGAGCCCCGTCCTCGCCGTGCGGCTGCTTCGCCGCGAGGGCTCCCGCCGCCTCGGCCGCGACCTCGTCGAGGGTCCCCCCGGTCGCCGCCCGGACGATGCCGGCGGTCGCTCCCTCCACGAACGGTCCGCCGCTGATGCGCACCGGCTGGGTGCTCTCGCGCAGCTCGAGCGCGAGCTCCGAGCTGAGGACGGCCGATCCCAGATCCGTGAGGACGAGCACGCCGTCGGCGTCCGCGAGCTCGTCGATCGCCGCGGCGATGGCGACGGCATCCGTTCCGAAGCCGCCATCCGCGCCCGCGGCGACCCGCACCGGCGGTGCGTCGCCGTGGATCATCTGCATCGCGAGCTCGACGGCGGCGTGTGCCAGCGGTTCGCTGTGCGAGACGACGACGAAACCGATCACGCGCCGGCTCCCCCATCGTCTGCGAGCGTGTCGGCGAGGGTCTGCAGCAGCAGGGCCGACGATGCGGCGCCCGGATCGATGTGCCCCGCGCTGCGCTCCCCGAGGTAGGACGCCCGCCCCTTCCGGGCGACCAGCGGCTCGGTCGCGTCGCGACCCGCCGCAGCAGCCTCGGCCGCGCCCGCGGCCGCGGCTGCGGGCGCGGCTCCGGATGCCGCGGCATCCTGCAGAGCCGCCACGGCCGGGTCGAGGGCGTCGATCATCGTCTTGTCGCCGAGCTCCGCATGGCCGCGCCCGACGATGCCGGCGACACCCGCCGCGACGATCGACGCGAATCCGTCGGCATCGACCTCGTTCGCCGCCGGGGCGGCCTTGCCCATGTCGAGGAAGAGCGTGCCGTAGAGCGATCCGCTCGCGCCGCCGACCTTGGAGATCAGGGTCATCCCCACCGACTTCAGCAGAGCCTGCAGCGTCGGGGACTCGTCCGCGGGCGCGGCGTCGAGCTTCGCGACGACGGCCGCGAAGCCCCGCGCCATGTTCGTTCCGTGGTCGGCGTCACCGATCGCCGAGTCGAGCGCGGTGAGCTCCTCGGCGTGCGCGGCGAGCACGTCGGCCGACCGGCGCAGCCAGGTCTCGAGCTGCGCGGCGGTGACCTCCCCCGCCACGTCAGAGCCCCCAGCGGAGCGCGGTCGTGCGCACCGGGGCATCCCACAGCCGCAGGATCTCGTCGTCGGCCTTCACGAGCGTGAGCGAGCAGCCGGCCATATCGAGGCTCGTGATGTAGTCGCCGACGAGGACGCGCGCGACGCTGATGCCGCGCTCGGAGAGCGCGTCGGCGATGTCGGCGTAGATGACGTACAGCTCGATCAGCGGCGTCGCGCCGAGCCCGCTCAGCAGCGCGATGACGGGTGCGCCGGTGAAGTCGGCGTCGTCCGCGATCGCGGTGACGATGTCGTGCGCGATCCCGCGCGCGTCCTCCAGCGGCACGCGCCTGCGCCCCGGCTCCCCGTGGATGCCGACGCCGACCTCCATCTCGTCCTCCGGCAGGTCGAAGCTGGGGTGTCCCACGGCCGGCACGGTGCAGCTCGTCAGCGCGACGCCCATCGAGCGGCCCGCCTTCGACACGCGCTCGGCGATCGCGGCGACCTCGGCCAGCGTCCTGCCTTCGGCGGCGGCGGCGCCGGCGATCTTCTCGACGATGACCGTGGTGCCGACGCCGCGACGCCCCGCCGTCCAGGTCGAGTCCTCGACCGCGACGTCGTCGGCGACGATGACGGATGCGGTCTCGATGCCCTCGTCGGCGGCGAGCTCGGCCGCCATCTCGAAGTTGAGCACGTCGCCGGTGTAGTTCTTCACGATGAAGAGCACGCCCGCCCCCGCGTCGACACGCGTCGCCGCGGCGAGCATCTGGTCGGGCGTGGGCGAGGTGAAGATCTCCCCCGCGCATGCCGCGTCGAGCATGCCGGGGCCGACGAATCCGCTGTGCAGCGGCTCGTGCCCCGTCCCCCCGCCGGAGATCACCGCGACCCGGTTCTCGCGGGGCTCGGTCGCGACCACGAGGCGGTTCTCGATGTCGACGGACAGTTCGGGATGCGCCGCCGCGACACCCCGCAGCGCGTCGGCGAGCACCGTGTCGGGCGAGTTGATGAGCTTCTTCATGCGCGGTCTCCTCTTCGTCGAGTCGTGAGCGTGCGCCCTCTCGCATCCTCCCCCCTCGCCGCGGCGGTGTCGAGCGCCCCGCACCCGCTACCCTGACGCCCATGACGCCTTCGACGCCTCCGCCGCCGACGCGCTCCCGGCTCGTCCCGATGCGCCCGCGGAATCCGCACGAGCCGCACCGCGCGGCATCCACCCTCGAGCTGTTCTTCGACCTCGTCTTCGTCGTCGCGGTCAGCATCGCGTCGGTTCAGCTGCACCACGCGCTCACTCACGGCGACGTGCTGCACGGCGTCGTGACCTTCGCGATCGTGTTCTTCGCGATCTGGTGGGCGTGGATGAACTTCACGTGGTTCGCCACCTCCTTCGACACCGACGACTGGCTCTACCGGGTGCTGACCATCCTGCAGATGGGCGGCGTGCTCATCCTGGCCGCCGGCATCCAGCCGATGTTCGAGCACGCCGACTTCCGGGTCAGCATCGCCGGATACGTGGTCATGCGCCTCGCGATGGTGACGCAGTGGCTGCGCGCCTCCCGCTCGGCCGGAGCCGCGCGGCGCGCGACCCTCATCTACGCCGGGGGCATCGCCTGCGTCCAGGTGCTGTGGCTCCTCTCGCTCCTCCTTCCCGCGGCGCTCTCCCCCGCCGCGATCGTCGTCCTCATCGGCCTGGAGATCGCTGTTCCGGTCATCGCGGAGCGGACCGGCCACACCCCCTGGCATCCGCACCACATCACCGAGCGGTACGGCCTGTTCACGCTGATCGTCCTCGGCGAGAGCCTTCTCGCCTCGGCGAACGCCATCATCGAGGCGCTCCACGAGACGGACGACCTGGCCCCGCTCATCGGCATCGCCGCCCTGACCCTGGTGACGACGGCAGCGCTCTGGTGGATCTACTTCTGGCCGCCCCACCACCACGCCATCGGCGGGCTGCGCGCCTCGATCTTCTACGGATACGGGCACTACTTCGTCTTCGCCGCGGCGGCCGCCTTCTCCGCCGGCATCGAGGTCGAGATCGACACGCTCACCGACGCGAGCGAGCTCCACGAGCCCTGGGCCGCCTTCACGTACACGGTGCCGGTCGCCGTCTTCGTCCTCGGTGTGTGGCTGCTCGCGATCCGGCGCTACGCGGATGCCGTGGTCAACGTCGTGGTGCCCGTCGGCGCCCTTCTCATCCTCATCGACCCGCTGCTACCCCTGCCGATCGCGATGACGGCCGTGATCCTCATCGTCATCGTCGCAGTGCTCGTGTGGCGGCCGCCCGTGGAGCCCCCCTCCCCCGCGCACTGAGGCCCCAGAGCTCCGCGACGCCCGGTCGCGGGCGACGGGTCAGCGCATCCGCGACGCGGCGACGAGAGCGTCCAGCACCGCCCGGAGGGCGGGGGAGTCCTCCTGCGTGCGCCGGTGCACGACGAGCACGTCGCGCGTCGACGCCGGCGCCTCGGTGGGGATGGCGACGACGTCCGGACCGAGCTCCTCGCGGCCCAGCCGGGGGACGAGGGCGACCGCGAGCCCGGCGCGGGCGATGTCGACGTGGTTCTCGAACTCCATCGACTCGTAGGCGATCCGCGGCGCGCCCGGCACGCCGTCGAACAGGCGTCGCAGCCACTGGCGGCAGATCGTGCCGTCGAAGGTGGCGACCCACCGCTCGGCGGCGAGGTCGTCGGGGCGGAGGGTCGCCCTCCCGGCGAGGGGGTGGTCCCGGTGGAGGATCACGTCCGCGACATCCGTGAACAGCGGCGTCGCGACGAGGTGCTCCGGCATCGCGAGCGCGACTCCGCCCCAGCGGTGCACGATCCCGAGGTCGCGCCCGCCGGACGCGACGAGGGCGATCGTCTCCCAGGGCTCGCTCTCGCGCAGCGGCAGGGAGAGGCCGGGGTGCCGCGCCGCCAGGTCGGAGATGACGGGGACGAGAAGCCCGCGCACGACGGTCGAGAAGGCGGCGATCCGGATCTCGCCGGAGACCGTCGCGTCGCCGTCGGCGAGCTGGAGGTCGGCGCCCAGGCGGTCGAGGTCGGCGAGGATGGGCGCCGCCGCGACGACGAGCCGCGTCCCCGCATCGGTGAGCACGACGCCTCGCCCGACGCGCTCCAGGAGGGCGATCCCGGTGCCCCGCTCGAGCCTCTTGATCTGCTGGGAGATCGCGGACGGCGTGTATCCGAGGGTCGATGCCGCCGCGACGACGCTGCCGCCGGTCGCGACAGCGCGCAGGGCGACGACGGCCTCGAGATCGATCATGAAGGGATGCTACATGGTGAGGCATCCGAATCATCGCTTGTGCTTCATCGACCAGAACTCCGATGCTGAACGAGTGAGCAGACGCGACATGATGCTGGCCGCTGCGGTGGCCTCGCTGTGGGGGTTCAACTTCGTCGTCATCGACTGGGGCATGCGCGGCGTTCCCCCGCTCCTGTTCGTCGCGATCCGCTTCGTCGTCGTCGCGGCGGCGGTCGTCGTGGTACCCCGCCCCCGCACCTCGTGGCGGACGGTCGTCGGTGTCGGTCTGTTCATGTGCCTCGGTCAGTTCGGGCTGCTGTACACCTCGATGGCGCTCGGACTCCAGCCCGGGCTCGCCGCGCTCGTCCTGCAGGCGCAGGCGGTGTTCACGATCGCCTTCGCCGCGCTCGCGCTGCGCGAGAGGCCGACCCCGCTGCAGGCGATCGGCGTCGCGGTGGGGGTCATCGGGCTCGCGATCGTCGCTGCCGGCCGCGGGGGGAACGCGCCCGCGCTGGCCGTCGCGCTCGCCCTCGCGGCGGCCGCGTCGTGGGCGATCGGCAACGTCATCTCGCGCCGGGCCGGCGTCGTCGCGGGCCGCGGGCGTCTGGGCGGCCTGTCGCTCACCGTCTGGTCGGCGCTCGTCGTGCCCGTCCCCGCGCTCGGGCTCTCCCTCGCCGTGGAGGGGCCGGATGCCATCGGGCTCGGTCTCGCGGCCTTCGGCTGGTCATCGGTGCTCTCCACCCTGTACACGGCCGTCCTCTGCACGATCGTCGGCTACTCGATCTGGAACGGACTGCTCTCCCGCAACCGGTCCGCGGCGGTCGTGCCGTGGGTGCTGCTCGCCCCGGTGGTGGCCATGGCCTCCGCCGCCCTCCTGCTGGGTCAGATCCCGACGCCCGCCGAGCTGACCGGCGGCGCGCTCCTCATCGGCGGGGTGCTCGTCTCCTCGGCGCAGCCTCGCGCGCACCGCGCCCGGCGCGGATCAGGCCCGCGCTCCGACGAGCGACGCGACGATCGGGTCCTGGAGGAGGTGCGCGCGCGCAAGGTCGGCGGCGGCGGCGACCGCGCCGATCACGACGACATCCGCGCCGAGGGTCGAGATGACGAGTTCGGGGGCGGGGAGGTCGAGATCGGTGGGCAGCGCGGCGCGCGCTGAGGCGGCGACCTGCTCCACCCCGGCGGAGACGGCACCCGACACGACGACCACGCGCGGGTCGAACATGCTCCCGAGCACACTGACGATGCGGGCGAGCACGCGGCTGACGCGCTCGGTGACCCGCTGTGCGTCGCGGTCGCCCGCCGCCGCAAGTTCCAGCACGGCGCGCGCATCGAGGTGGTCTGCGCGCGCGAGCGCCCCCGCAGGGTCGGCCTCTCCCATGGCGATCGCCTCTCGCGCCCAGTGCGTGGTGAGGTACCCGAGCCCGTAGGCGGAACCGACACCGTCGACGTGGTCGAACGCGACCATCTCGCCGACACCGCCGTGCGCACCGCGCAGAACCCGGCCATCCACCACGACTCCGGCGCCGAGGCGATCGCCGGCAAGCAGCGACACGTAGTCGACGCACCCGCGGGCGGCGCCGTTCGCTCCCTCCGCCACCGCCGCGAGCGACGCGTCGTTGTCGATCCTCAGGAGCGGAGCCCACGCGAACAGGCCCAGAAGATCGGGGTTCATGAGGTCCCAGAAGCCGGTCCGATGCCGTGGTGAGCGCCCCGTCCGGTCGACCGGCGCCGGGACGCCGACGCAGAGCGCTGCGACGTCCGCGCGCTCCTTCCCCGCCTGGTCGAGGGCCGCGTCGACGACCGCCCCGATGAGGCGCCGCCGCTCGGGGACGTCCTCATTCGTCGCGTCGGCGTCGGCGTCGGCCCGGTAGGTGACGAGAGGCTGGGAACGGAGGTCGCTGACGACGACCGTCATGTGCCCGCGCCCGGCGTCGACCCCGACGAGGACCGCGGCGTCCTCCCGCAGTTCGAACCTCCGCGCGGGGCGGCCCTTCCGGTACTGACCCGCGTCGCGCGCATTGGCGAGCTCGCGGAGGACGCCGAGATCCACGAGCCCGTCGACGGCATCGATGACCGTCGAGCGGGTCATCCCGGTCGCCTCCATCGCGTCGCTCGCCGTGAACTCCCGCACTCCCCAGGCGTAGCCCCACACCGCGTCCTGGCTGGGCGAGCGGTTCACGGGTGGCATCAGGGGATCGGGCACGGGGTCTTGACCTTTCGTCGAATCTCCTGCAATACTGCCTGCAACCAATTGATTTGGCGAGTAAATCTAATCTTCGACGTTGGCAGGGATGCCAGCGTGATGGGAGGACGACGGTGTCTCTACTAGCGCGAAGAGGGCGGCGGCTGCTGGCGGCTCTCGCGGCGACGACCCTCGTCGCCGCGGCCCTGGCGGGCTGTTCGGCCGACGGAAGGGAGACGGTCCGCTTCACCTTCAGCAAGCGCGAAGCGCTCGACTTCATGAGCAAGGTCGTCGCCGACTACAACGCCTCGCAGGACAAGGTCGAGGTCGTCATGGACACCTCCGGCGTGGACGTCGTGTCGGCGAGCTTCGTCCGGGGGAACCCGCCCGACATCATGCTCGCCAACTACAACTACGAGATCGCGCGCTTCGTCGAGCGCTGCGCTCTGAGCGACCTGTCCGGCACCGAGGCCGCCGCGGAATCCGATCAGAACCTGCAGCCGCTCATCGACCAGTACGGCAAGTGCGACGGTCGCATCAGCGCGCTGCCGTACTCGGTCATGGCGGCATCCGTCATCTACAACACGCAGATCTTCGCCGACAACGGCCTCGAGGTCCCGACCACGTGGGACGAGCTGATCGCGGTGTGCGAGAAGCTCAAGGCCGCCGGGATCACCCCGTTCTACGCGACGTTCAAGGATGACTGGACGATCGGCCAGGGCTGGTACGACTACTCCGTCGGCGGCTCGCTCGATGTCCTCGACTTCTTCGAGCGGCTCAGGGCGCAGGGCGCGGATGTCGGCTCCGGATCGCCGGTCTCGTTCGAGAACGACTTCTCCGGCGCCACCGACAAGATGCTGCAGCTCACCTCGACGTACACGAACCCGGATGCCGACAGCCGCGGCTACGGAGACGGCAACCTCGCCTTCGCCAAGGGGCAGGCCGCCATGTACCTCCAGGGGCCGTGGGCGTTCAGCGAGATCGCCAAGACGGCCCCCGACCTGAAACTCGGGACGTTCCCGCTGCCGATGACCGCTGATCCCGACGATCGCAAGGTGCGGGTCAACATGGATCTCGCGGCGATGATCCCCGAGGGCTCTCGCCACCAGGAGGCGGCGCGCGACTTCCTGGAGTACCTGTTCGTCCCCGAGCGCATCGAGGCGTACAACGCCTCCCAGCTCGGGTTCACCCCGATCACGGGCGCCGCCGAACCCGACGACCCGCGGATCGCGGGCATGATCCCGTTCTACAACGCCGGGGAGATCTACCAGGGGCCGTCGGTCCTCGTGCCGAAGACCATCCCCGTCTTCAACTACGCGCAGGCGATGGTGTTCGGCGACTCGCCGACATCCATCCTGCGCACCATGGACCAGGACTGGGCGCGTCTCGCGTTCCGCCAGCCGAAGGAGGGCTGAGCGATGGCAACGACCACGACCCTCGTCACGCAGGGGGACCGGACCGCCCGGCGCAGCACCCGCCGTGTCGAGCCGATCTACTACCTCTTCCTGCTGCCGAGCCTTATCCTCTTCACGCTCGCCATCACGGTTCCCGGGGTCATCGGCATCTTCTTCAGCTTCACGGACTCGATCGGGATCGGCGACTGGAACTTCATCGGCCTGACGAACTACATCGCCCTGTTCAGCGACCCCGCGATCCTGCAGAGCTACCTGTTCACCTTCGGTCTGTCGATCGCCTGCGTCATCGTCGTGAACATCGCGGCGTTCCTGCTCGCGGTGGGACTCACCTCGCGGATCCGCTTCAAGACGGGGCTGCGCGCGATCTTCGTCATCCCGATGGTGATCTCGGGCATCATCATCGCCTACGTCTTCAACTTCCTGTTCTCCAACTCGATCCCCGCACTCGGCAGCGGCACGGGCATCCCGTGGCTCGAGTCGAGCCTGCTCGCCAACCCCGACCTCGCCTGGGTCGCGATCGTCATCGTCACGGCCTGGCAGGCGATCCCGGGCACCCTCCTCATCTACATCGCCGGGCTCCTGTCCGTTCCCGGTGATGTGTACGAGGCCGCCGACCTCGACGGCGCCGGCAAGACGCAGCAGCTGCTGCGGATCACCCTCCCCCTCGTCGCCGGCTATGTCGTGATCAACGTCATCCTCGGGTTCAAGGGCTTCCTCAACGCCTACGACATCATCGTCGGCCTCACCAACGGGGGCCCCGGCACCGCCACCCGCAGCATCGCGATGACGATCATCGCCGGGTTCAACGGCGGCGACTACGCCTACCAGATGGCCAACGCGACCATCTTCTTCATCGTCGCGGTGCTGATCTCCGTCCTCCAGCTCTCGCTCACGCGCGGAAGGAACCAGTTCTGATGACCACCTCGCAGCCGGCACTCGCCTTCGAGCAGGCCGAGATCACCGTCGACGCGGACCGAGCGGGCAGAACCCGCCGGGCGCGCTCACCGCGGACCGCGATGGAGCGGGTGAACTGGTCGGGGACGATCATCCTCATCCTCTGCGCCGTCACCGTCCTGCTCCCCCTCTACGTCACGATCTCCATGGCGTTCAAGACCACCGGCCAGGCGGTCGACGGCAACGCCTTCTCGCTGCCCGCCCCGTTCAGCATCGACGGGTTCGTCCAGGCGTGGAACCTCACGAAGTTCCCCGTCGGCGCATCCATCTCGCTCCTCGTGACCGCCGGCACCGTGGTCGCGACGATCATCCTCGCCGCGCTCGCCTCGTACGCGATCGTCCGCAACTGGGACCGACGCCTCTTCCGCTACTCGTTCTTCTACCTGCTCGCCGCGATGTTCATCCCGTTCCCCGTGGTGGCCCTGCCGCAGATCCAGCTCACGGGACGGGTCGGGCTCGACAATCCGTTCGGCGTCATGATCCTCGCGACCATGTTCCAGCTCAGCTTCAGCGTGCTGCTGTTCACCGCCTTCCTGCGCTCCATCCCGCTGGAACTCGAGGAGAGCGCGCGGATCGACGGCGCGACGACCTGGCAGACGTTCTGGAGGCTGATCTTCCCGCTCCTGGCCCCCATGAGCGCCACGGTCGGCATCTTCGCGTTCCTCTACGCATGGAACGACTTCATGATGCCCTCGCTCATCATCTCCGACCCGGCGCTGCAGACGCTCCCCGTGCGGCAGAACCTCTTCCAGACCCAGTTCAGCAACAACTACAACGTGTCGTTCGCGTCGTACCTCATGGCCATGGCGCCCGCGATCGTCGTCTACCTCTTCACGCAGCGCTGGGTCATGGAGGGCGTCACGCAGGGCGCCGTCAAGGGCTGATCGACCGTTCCGACCCCCGCTGAATCCCGACATCCGATCCCCGACATCCGATCCCCGACATCCGATCCCCGACACCCGACCCGAAAGGCACCTCTCCCCGTGACCGTCCCGACCGACACCACCGTCCCGACCGACGCCGCCGCCACGGCCACCACCACTCCCGCCGCGCAGGTTCCGCAGACCGAGATGCCGCCGTGGTGGCGGCAGGCGGCGGTCTACCAGATCTACCCGCGCAGCTTCGCGGATGCCGACGGTGACGGGCTCGGCGACATCCGCGGCATCCTGTCGCGCGCCGACTACCTCGCCGAGCTCGGGATCGACGCCGTCTGGCTGAGTCCGTTCTACCCGTCCGAGCTCGCCGACGGCGGTTACGACGTCGCCGACTACCGCGATGTCGACCCGCGCCTCGGCACCCTCGCGGACTTCGATGCCCTCACCGCCGCGCTCCACGCGCGCGGGATCAAGGTCGTCGTCGACATCGTGCCCAACCACACATCCGACCAGCATGTCTGGTTCCAGGAGGCGCTGACCGCCGGCCGCGGCTCCGCGGCGCGCGAGCGGTACATCTTCCGCGAGGGCAGCGGGCCGGACGGGGCCGAACCGCCCACCGACTGGACAGCCGCATTCGGCGGGAGCGCGTGGGAGCGCGTCGACGACGGGCAGTGGTACCTGCACAGCTTCGCGATCGAGCAGCCCGACCTGAACTGGGCGAATGCCGAGGTGCGCGCGGACTTCGTGACGACACTGCGGTTCTGGTCCGATCGGGGCGTCGACGGATTCCGCATCGACGTCGCTCACATGCTCACGAAGGACCTCTCCGAGCCGCTCCCCTCCGCCGCGGAGCTCGCGGACATCCCCGTCGACGGCAATCACCCGCTCCTCGACCGGGACGATGTCCACGAGGTGTACGCGCAGTGGCGCGAGGTGTTCGACTCCTACGATCCGCCGCGCACGGCCGTCGCCGAGGCCTGGGTGGCCTCGGACCGCGTGCCGCGGTATGCGAGCCCCGAGAGCCTCGGTCAGTCCTTCAACTTCGACCTGCTGGTCGCGGACTTCGACGCGGCGCAGTTCCGCGACATCGTGACGCACAACATCGCCCTCGCCGCGCAGTCCGGCTCTTCGAGCACGTGGGTGCTCTCCAATCACGACGTCTTCCGCCACGCCACGCGCTACGGGCTCGTCGGCCTGGACGACCTGCCCGAGGATGCCGCCGTCCCGAAGCGCCACGGCGGAGGATGGCTCGAGTCCGGCGCCGATCAGAGCGGGCTGGACCGCGCGCGCGGCGAGCGGCGCGCGCGCGCGGCGAGCCTGTTCCTTCTCGGGCTCCCCGGCTCGGCGTACCTCTACCAGGGCGAGGAGCTGGGCCTGCACGAGGTCGCCGAGATCCCCGCCGCCGAGCGCCAGGATCCGACGTACTTCCGCACGAACCAGGAGCAGTTCGGTCGCGACGGATGCCGCGTGCCGCTCCCCTGGGCGGCCGAGGGACCGTCGTTCGGTTTCGGCACGGCGGGCGCGCACCTGCCGCAGCCGGCGTGGTTCGCCGACCACGCCGTCTCCGTGGAGGAGCGCGATCCCGCATCGACGCTCTCCCTCTACCGGCGCGCCCTCGCGCTGCGGCACGAGCTGCAGACCGGGGAGCAGCTCCAGTGGATCGAGACGGGCCGCGCCGACGTGCTCAGCTTCATGCGTCCGAACGGATGGCGGGTCGTGACGAACTTCGGTGGCGAACCCTTCACGCTGCCCGCCGACGCGGGAGAGGTGCTCGTCGGAAGTGCGGGCTCCGTCGACGCGTCCCCGACGGCATCCGATCGCGTCGTCCCCGCCGAGACGACGGTCTGGCTCGCCTCGGCCTGAGCCGCCGCCCGGTCGGGCACCCCGACCGGGCGGTCAGGATGCCGTCCGGATCCGCACCTCGCGTTCCATGCGCGCCTCGTGGCGGGCGCGCCCCTTGACCGCTTCGATGTCGCGGTTCTTCGGGGGCGCGTTCGTCACGAGCGCGTCGAGCAATCGCCGCGTCGCGAGCGCGATCTCATCGACCGCGTGGTCGAACGGCTCGGTGTTGGCGCGGGAGGGGTGGGTCGACCCGCTCACCTTGCGGACGAACTGCAGCGCGGCCTCCCGCACCTCGTCATCGTTCGTGGGCGGTTCGAAATTGTGGAGGACGCGGATGTTGCGGCACATGCCGTGAGCGTAGACCCGTGCGCTGACACGGGCGAGCGTCCCTGGCATCCTGTCGACCCGCGGCCCCGCGCGCACAGCGGGCCTGATCAGTCGGATGCCGAGGTCAGCACGCCCCCGTTGGCCGCGCGCGGCACCAGGCGCTCGAGCTGCGTGACGTGGCGCGGCTCCAGCTCGTCGAGCGACGAGACGCCCAGGAGCTTCATCGTGCGCTCGATCTCGGTGCGGAGGATCTCGATCGTGCGGTCCACACCCTGACGCCCCCCGGCCATGAGGCCGTAGAGGTAGGCGCGGCCGATGAGGGTGAACTTCGCGCCCAGCGCGACCGCGGCGACGATGTCCGCGCCGTTCATGATCCCGGTGTCGACCATGACCGTGGCATCCTTGCCGACCTCGCGGACGACCTCCGGCAGGAGGTGGAACGGGATCGGAGCCCGATCGAGCTGGCGGCCGCCGTGGTTCGAGAGGATGATCCCGTCGACGCCACGATCGATGAGGCGCTTGGAGTCTTCGACGTTCTGCACGCCCTTGACGACGAGCTTGCCCGGCCACATACCGCGGATGACGTCCAGGTCGTCGTAGCTGATCGTCGGGTCCATCGCGGAGTTCAGGAGCTCGCCGACCGTGCCCCCGGTCGTCGACAGCGACGCGAACTCGAGCTTGGGGGTCGTCAGGAAGTCGATCCACCACCAGGGCCGCGGGATCGCGTTGATGATCGTCCCGATCGTCAGCTGCGGCGGGATCGAGAAGCCGTTGCGCTTGTCGCGCAGGCGCGCGCCGGCGACCGGGGTGTCGACGGTGAACTGCAGGGTGTCGAACCCGGCGGCCGCGGCGCGCTTCACGAGCCCGTACGAGATCTCGCGATCGCGCATGACGTACAGCTGGAACCAGTTGCGCCCGTGCGGGTTCGCGGCCTTGACGTCCTCGATCGAGGTCGTGCCGAGCGTCGACAGCGTGAAGGGGATGCCGGCGGCGGCCGCCGCCCCCGCGCCCGCCGTCTCGCCTTCGGTCTGCATGAGACGGGTGAAGCCGGTCGGCGCGATGCCGAAGGGCAGGGCCGAGGGGCCGCCGAGGATCTCGGTGGACATGTCGACCTCGGCGGCGGGACGCAGGATGTCGGGGTGGAACTCGACATCCTGGAACGCCTGGCGGGCGCGGGCGAGCGAGAGCTCGCCCTCGGCGGCGCCGTCGGTGTAGTCGAAGGCGGCCTTCGGTGTGCGGCGCTTGGCGATGGTGCGGAGGTCGGAGATCGTGAGCGCGCCGTCCAGGCGCCGCTTGCGACCGTCGAGCTCGGGCTTCTTGAACTGCATGAGCTCGAGGAGCTCCGCAGGCTGGGGCAGCTGACGCTTCAGGGGAGACATGAGGGGCCTTTCGGGGTGGTCGGAAGGATGGTCGCGGTCGCCGGCCGGTTCAGGGAAGCATCCACGAGAGGACGGAGGACTGCAACCCGTCGCGTGGTCGAGAGGTCAGACCACTAGCGCAACCTATTCGCCGGACCCTTGGGCTGTCAATGCATCCATTGACGGCGCGGCCCCGCCGGTAGCCTCGAGCGGTGACGACCGTGACGGAGGCCTACGCGAAGCGGGCAGCTGAGTACACCGACCTCATCGGGTCCGTGGACGCCGCACACCCGAGCGACCGATCCCTCATCGAGGCGTGGGCGCGGGCACTCAGCGGCCCGGCCGTCGATGCGGGGTGCGGTCCGGGCCACTGGACGGACCATCTGACCGGCCTCGGACTCGACGCGCGCGGCATCGACCTCGTCGCTCCGTTCATCGTCGGCGCTCGGGCGCGCTATCCCGGTCGGCGCTTCGATGTCGAGAGCATCGAGGCCATCGCTGAGGAGGACGGATCCCTCGGCGGCATCCTCTCGTGGTTCTCCACGATCCATTACACGCCGTCACGGATCGCCGCTCCGCTCGCCGAGTTCGCGAGAGTCATCCGGCCGGGCGGGGGTCTCCTGCTGGGCTACTTCGACGCCGAGAGCACGGAGCCCTTCACCCACGCCGTCGCCACCGCCCAGCGGTGGGCGGCGCGTGACCTGCGAGCCGCGCTCGAGCGCGCCGGCTTCGATGTCGTCGAGGTCCATCGCCGTTCGGTGGCGGGTGCCCGCGACGTCGGGGCGATCGTGTGCGAACGGCGCCTCGCCGCCACCGACTGACCCGCCCTTCGCCGCCGCGCCGGCACCAGGCGTCGCGGACGACCGGGTCAGGCGCCGCCGCCGCCGATGAGGGCCGCCCGGTCCTTCCGCGTCTTCGCGAGGCTGGCCACGGTGGCCACCGTGATCGTCGCGGCGATGAACAGCAGCGACAGCCAGATCGGGATCTCGGGGATGAACGTCACGTGCTCGCCGCCGTTGATGAAGGGCAGCTCGTTCTTGTGCAGCGCATGGATGAGCAGCTTCACGCCGATGAACGCGAGGATGACGGCGAGACCCTGCGCGAGATAGACGAGCCGCTCGAGCAGACCGCCGATGAGGAAGTAGAGCTGGCGCAGCCCCATCAGCGCGAACGCGTTGGCGGTGAAGACGATGTAGGCCTCTTCGGTCAGACCGTAGATCGCGGGGATCGAGTCGATGGCGAAGACGAGGTCGATCATGCCGATCGCGACGATCACGAGCAGCATCGGGGTGACGAAGCGGCGGCCGCCCTTCACCACCGTCAGCCGGTCGCCGTTGTACTCGTCGCTCACGGGCAGGATGCGACGCACGAAGCGCATGAACCGACCGTTGGCGGGGTCGGACTCGCCGTGTGCGAACGCCTGTCGGTAGGCGAGGAAAAGCAGCAGCGCGCCGAACACGTAGAACACCCAGGAGAAGTTCTCGATGAGCGCGGCGCCGACCGCGATGAAGCCGCCGCGCATGATCAGCGCGATGACGATGCCGATCATCAGCACCTTCTGCTGGTAGATCTTGGGCACCGCGAAACCGGTCATCAGGATGAGGAAGACGAAGAGGTTGTCGATCGACAGCGCCTTCTCCGTCAGGTAGCCGGCGAAGTACTCACCGCCGTAGTTCCACCCGGAGACCAGGCCGATCCCGACGCCGAACAGCAGCGCGAGGCCGATGTAGAACGCCGACCAGCGGGCGGACTCGCCCACCGTCGGCTCGTGGGGCTTTCGCACGTGGACGAAGAACTCCCACACGAAGAAGAGGATCGTGACGGCGATCGTGATGATCCAGACGAGTGGCGTGATGTTCACAGGGGGCTCCAGAAGACGGGCGTGACGAGGTCGACGCCAGAGTCTCCCCCATCCCGTCTCGGGACCGGTCGGCCCGGGTCGCGATGCGACCGTACTGACGAGCCGTCCGTGTCGGAGTACTCCCCCTGGACTGCTGACACAGTAGGGCACCCCGGCGGCGCGAACCTGGGAACTCGTCGGGACGCCTCGGATCCCGACGAGCTCCGCACCGGCGTGGCGCGCGCCTCAGCCCCGACGTGCGTCGGCGTAGCTCCCCGAGCGGATGTCCTCGATGAGCGACGGACGCGTCGGCGCCCACCCGAGCGACCGCGCCTTCGCGCCGCTTCCCTGCTGGTCCAGCATGAGCGCATCGGCATATGCCGCGCCGAGGCGCGCGCGTGAGGCATCCGCACCCTCGGGAACGACGGAGCCGCCGGCGAAAGCGGCGCCGATCTCGGCGACCATCGGGTTGTCGCCGCCGAGGCCGAGGACGCGGCCCGCGGGCGAGCGCGCTTCGATCACGCGGGCGTACAGCTCCGCGAGATCGTCGACGTGCACCGTCGGCCAGTGCTGCGTTCCGTCGCCGACGACGGTGAGGCGCCCATCGGCGTCCGTCGGCGCATCGGTGAGCGAGGCGGGGATGCCGGCGCCGTGGCCGTACACGATGCCCGGCTCCACGATCGACAGGACGAGACCCGCGTCTTCGAGCCGCGACTCCACATCCGCGCGCCAGGCGACGAGCGCCGGCGGGTCGAACGGAGTCTCCTCGGTGAGGTCATCGGAAGGCCCGTGGATCCACAGCCCACCGGTGTGGATGTAGGGCTTCTCCGTCCCCGCGAACGTCGCGATCACGGCATCCGCCACGGCCCCATCGAATGCCGCGGCCGTCCCGTCGCCGGGCGCCGCGGTGTGGATCGCGGCATCCGCACTCTGCAGCAGCGGCGCGAACCACGCGGGGTCTGTGATGTCGCCGACGACGGCGCTGGCGCCTGACGCCTCCGCAGCCCGCGCCGAGTCGGCGCTGCGGACCGGGGCGATGACCTCGTGGCCGTGCGCGCGGAGGACACGGAGGACGGAGGAGCCGATGTACCCGGTGGCGCCGGTGAGAAGGATCTTCATCTCCTCATCGTAAGCAGGCTCGCGGACACGGGCGCGGGCCGGGGCCCTGGTCCGTGTCCCTGCCCCGCAGTACTCTCGTCGCCATGACACCGGACGAGCTGTTCCTCCAGGCCGACGCCGCGCTGCGCGAGGTGGTCGACCGCATCGATCCCGCCGATCTCTCCACACCTGTGCCGCCGGAGTGGAGTCAGACGGAGTCGCCCACCCTGCGCGACATCCTGTCCCGCCACGCGTACGACGAAGCGTGGATCCCGGGGGTCCTGGCCGGGCGCCCCGCCGCCGACGGCGACCCGTTCGCCGAGGCCGACCTGCTGGGGGACGACCCGATCGCCTCGTACGACGCGCTCAACGATGCCGCCACCGCGGCGGTGCGCGCGGGCGGTGCGGTTCCGACGTTCCGCTTCACCTACGGCGACTATCCCTCCGATGAAGGATTCGCGCACCTCGCGACCTACCGCGCGTTCCAGGCGTGGTCCATCGCGAAGCACCTCGGCATCCCGTTCCACCTCTCCGCCGAGCTCATCGCCGGGCTGAACGAGCACGTGACCCCGCATGCGGACGAGTGGCGGCAGTGGGGGGTGTTCCCCCCGGCCATCGATCCGCCCGAGGATGCCGATGAAGAGACGCGCCTGCTCTGCGCGGTCGGCTTCTGGGTTCCCTGAGCGTCGGGTCCGGTCTGCCCGTGCAACCTCTTCCCACCGTCATCGTCGGACATCTCGTCCGCACGACCAACGCCGCCGAGGCCGATGCGGGGAGCGCACAGCTGGGCAGTCTCTGGGGACGAGTCCTCGCCGATCAGACGCTCCTGAGCCTGCCCGCGCGCGCCGACACCCGTCTGTACGCCGCACTCTTCGACTACGACTCCGATGAAACGGGGGCCTACGCGCAGATCGTCGGCGTCGGAGTCGACGTCGAGGATGCGGTCTTCCCGCCGTACGCCTCCATCCGCCTCACCGACGGCGCGCGCACGGCCTACCCCGCCCACGGTGAGATGCCCGAGGCCCTCATCGCCGCGTGGGGTCGAGTGTGGAACGACACCGCTGAGGGCTCGCTCCGGCGCGCCTTCTCCTGCGATGTCGAGGTGCACGAGCCGGACGGCTCGGCGACGATCCTCGTCGCGGTACGCCCCTAGATCCCCCCGCCGAGGATGACGAGCTGCTGGGTTGCGCGCGTCATCGCGACGTAACGGTCGACGGCCCCGGCGAGCCCCGGCTCGAACCGGTCCGGATCGACGAGGACGACGAGGTCGAATTCGAGCCCCTTCACCCGCCACGGATCGAGCGACATCACTCGCGGGCGGGAGCCGAACTCCGGCGCCCCGACGACGACGGCCGTGCCCTCGTCGGCCGCCGCCTCCCACGCATCGACGACGGCGGAAAGGTCCGCCCGGGGGCCGTACCGGACCGGGATGCCGGTGCGTCGGATCGAGGTCGGCACGTTCGCGTCGGGGAGGGCGGCGCGGATGACGGGACCGGCGGCATCCATCACCTCCTCCGGGGTGCGGTAGTTCACGGTCAGTGTCGCCACGGCGACGCGACCCGCGCCGATGCGCGCAAGGCGCTCCTCCCACGACTCCGCGAACCCCTGTCGCGCCTGGGCGCGATCGCCGACGATCGTGAGGCTCCGCGACGGGCACCGCCGCAGGAGCATCCGCCACTGCGCATCGCTGAGCTCCTGGGCCTCGTCCACGACGAGGTGGTCGAACGGTCCCGCGTACGGGTCGCCGACATCGGTGGCCTCGTCGACGAGGGTGCGACGCAGATCCTGACCGCGCAGCATGGACATGAGGCGCAGGTCGGAATCATCCGCCGCGATGAGGTCGGAGACGACGTCCGACATGACACGACGCGCGTCCGCGGATTCGCGGCGGGCGGCACGCGCGCGGGCCTCGGCTCCCGGGTCCCCGACGAGCAGCCGCGCCGCGTCGAGCAGTGGCAGGTCGACATCCGTCCAGGGCGCCGGGGCAGGACGATCGGCGGATGCCGACCCGGATGCCGCCGCAGCCGCCGTCTCGCGTTCGGTCGTGAGAAGGTCGAGGTCGGCCGACTCGAGCCACGGGGCGCATCGCGCGAGCATCGCGCGCGAGGCGAAGAGCCCGCGCACCAGCCGGTCGGGGTCGAGCAGCGGCCACGCCCGGTCGAAGAGCGACCGCAGCTCGTCGTCGTTCTCGAGTCCGTCGCGGACCGACTCATCATCGTCCCACCCTGACCCGTAGGCGTCGAAGCCGCCTTCCTCCCACGGATCACCGGACGCGAACTCGGTCCGGTCCTCCGCCTCAGCCGACTCGATCCGCTCCTCGAGCAGGTCGAGCAGCCGGTCCCAGCCGCGGGCGTGCACCGCGTTGTGGCTCGCCGTATCGGCATCCGCGAAGATCTCCGTCCACTCCGCGGGGGTCACAGGAACCACCCCCACCGCGGTGTCGATCCCCTGCGTCCGGGTCGGCGGCCGCTGCCAGAGCCGCACGGCGGCCTCGACCGCGTCGACCATGCGGCCATCGCCCTTGAGGCGGCGGACGACGGCGTCCTGCTCCGTCCGCGGCGGCATTCCGACCGGAACGAGGTCGCCGACCGCGCAGACGAGCGCGCCATCCTCGCCGAGGCTCGGCAGGACGTCATCGACGTAGTCGACGTACGGGCGATGCGGCCCGACGAACAGCAGGCCGCCGCGGCCGTGCCGCACCCGCGCGTCGTCGTAGAGGAGGAACGCGGCGCGGTGCAGGGCGACGACCGTCTTGCCGGTCCCGGGCCCGCCGTCCACGACGAGCGCCCCGGACGACCCGGCGCGGATGATCGCGTCCTGATCGGACTGGATCGTGGCGAGCACGTCGCGCATCTGCGGCGAGCGGCTCGCGCCCAGACTCGCGATGAACGCGGACTGGTCATCGAGCGCCGCAGAATGGTCGATCCCATCCGGGGCGAACACCTCGTCCCAGTAGTCGACGACGCGGCCACCGTGCCAGCGGTAGCGGCGGCGGCTCGTCAGCCCCATCGGCCGCGCGGCGCTCGCGGCGAAGAAGGGGGCGGATGCCGGGGCCCGCCAATCCATGAGCAGACGGTCGTCCGCGGCATCCGCGAGGCCGAAGCGGCCGATGTAGGTGATCGTGCCGGCCTCGTCGACCATCCGGCCGATGCATGCGTCGAGGCCGAACCGGCCGAGCATGCGCAGCCGGGCGGTGAGGTCGCGCACCTCCGCGTCCCGCTCGACGGCGCGCTGGCCCGGTGAGACGGCCTCGCGCAGCAACGCGTCGCGCCGGGCGGTGAGGCGGCGTTCCTGCGCCGCAAGGGCCTGCTCGATCTCGGTGAACCGCGCACGATCGGCATCGACGAGCGCCGGGTCGAGCTTGCGCGTCAGCCGCGCGGGCAGCGCGAACACGTCGTCATCGGGTGCGTCGGGAGTGGTGGATTCGGGCATGACTCTCCTCACCGGCGCGTCGATTCGGCGCGCGACCTGCGATTCTGCCTCACCGAGGGGGTCTTGCCGCAAGCCCCCCTCGGCGCGCGATAATGGAGAGGGAAGAGATGCTCGCTGTTCAGCGCACCATCCGGGCATCGGTGATCGACGGAGCCTGGGGATCGGTCTGCTCCACGCCGTCGAAACGGAACCCGTTCCGCCGGTAGAAGGCCGTCGCCCTCGGATTCTCCTTCGCCACCCAGAGCATCGCCGGCTCGCCGTCGAGCGCGGCGTCGAGGAGCGCCTGCCCGACGCCGGTGCCGTAGCGATCGGCCAGCACGTAGAGCGCGTAGAGCGCCCGGACGCGGGGCGGCGCGGCATCCGCACTCGGCAGGACGTCGGCCGGGCCGGCCCATGCGAGGCCGACGATCTCACCGGCATCATCGGCGATGCGCACCGCCATGTCCGCCCGCGCCTCGCCGAGGACGTGCGCCCACATCCGGTGCCGGCGGGCGACGTAGTCCGCGGAGAAGTAGGCCTCCGGGAGCAGATGCGCGTACGCCTCGCGCCAGGTGGCGACGTGGACGTCGGCGATCGCATCGGCATCCGCGGGCACCGGCTCGCGGACCGCGATGCTCACGGCCCGACCTCCTCCGCCGCCTCGGCCTCCGCCACCTCGGGCGCGGGGCGTCCGGCGACGCGCTGCAGGCGGAGCGCACCGACGAAGCCCAGCAGGAGGAAGGCCGTCGCCACCAGCAGCGACCACCGTGTGCCGTCGGCGAAGCCGCGAGCGAGCGCATCCACCGCGGTCGCGGTCTGGTCGCCGAACGGGCCGGCTGCCCCCTGGCCGCGCAGCTGCGTGATCATCGTGCCCGCGGACTGACGGGTCGCGTCGGCCAGCTCGTCGGCGGCGGAGCCCGTGATCCCCGCCCCCGCGAGGGCGGCGGGGAGGGTGAGCGCGAGCGACACGGACAGCGCGGCGCCCGCGAACGCGGTGCCGAGCGCGGAGCCGATCTGGCGCACCGTGCTCTGGGTCGCCGACCCCTGTCCGGAGACGTCGACGGGGACGTCGCGCAGCACCGTGCCGGTCAGCTGGGCGGATGCCAGGCCGAGACCGAGTCCGTAGAGCACGAGCGGGAGGGCGACCAGCCACCCCGGGGTCGTACCGGTGACCACGAGAGCCAGGATCAGAGTGCCCACGACCTCCAGAGCGAGGCCGATGAGCACGGTGCCCGGCGACCCGAAACGCGCCGCCAGGTGCCGCGCAGCCGCGCCCGACACGAATGCGCCGACGGCCATCGCCGCGATGACGAGACCGGCGGACATGACGCTCAGGCCGAGCGCGTTGATGAGGTACAGCGGCAGGACGAAGATGATCGCGAACTCGCCGACCGCGACCATCGCCGCGGTGAGGTTGCCCCACGAGAACGTCGGGAGGAAGAACAACCGCAGGTCGAGGAGGGCGGAGCGGCGGACCTTCTCGCGATGACGCTCCCACACGACGAAGAGGAGCAGTGCCACGGCCGCGATCGCGAAGGCGACCGGCACGGCGGAGACGGCGGCATCCGTCGGCCACACCCAGCCGAAGAGCTCGAGATCCGCCGTCGGGGCCCACCACCCGAGATCCGGGCCCTCGATGACCGCGAAGACAAGGGCTCCGAACCCGATCGCCGCCAGCAGGGCTCCGTCGACGTCCGCGCCGGGTCGGTGGTGCGCGCCCCGGGTGGCGGGGACGGTGAGGATGCCGGCGACGAAGATGAGGATGCCGAGGGGGATGTTCACGAGGAAGATCCAGTGCCACGAGGCCCATTCGGTGAGGGCGCCGCCCGCGAGCGGACCGATCGCCGCGGCGCCCGAGATCACCGCGCCCCAGACGCCGAAGGCGGCCGCCCGGTAGCGGCCGCGGAAGACCGCGTTGACCGTCGAGAGCGTCGACGGCATGATCAGGGCGGCGCCGACGGCCTGCACGGCGCGCGCGGCGATGAGCGGGCCGGCCGCGTCTGCCATCGCCGCAAGGATGCTGCCGCCGACGAAGACCACGATGCCGGCGAGGAAGAGGTTCTTGCGCCCCCAGCGATCGGCGAGCTTTCCGGTGGAGAGCAGGAGCGCGGCGAGGACGACCGCGTACAGGCTGTTGACCCACTGCGCGTCGGTGAGGTCGAGGTGCAGGTCGGCGATGATGTCGGGAAGCGCGACACCGACGATCGTGCCGTCGAGGACGATGAGGCCGAGCCCGATCGACAGCACCGCCAGGGCGATCCAATCGCGGCGGGTCGGGGGTGCGTCGGTGGCGGGCGTTGTCGTCGTCATGGTGGGGCGCTCCGTGGTCGCGGGTGGTGACCCCACCCGCGCGGGATCAGAGTAGCCCGCCGGTGCGACCCATCGCCACCGGGATGGCCGGAAGAAGTCGGCCGCCCATCACGCTCAGCCGACCCCGGAATCTCCCGCCCCGCGCAGCGTGCGTGCGACGTGCCTGCGCACCCACCCCCGGTCGAAGGTCCCGTTGCGCAACAGCCAGCGGTGAAGGATGGCGCCGACGAACAGCTCGGCGACGTCATCGGGGTCATCGACCCCACCGCGGCGGAGCCGGTCGGCGATCCCCGCGAGTTGGGGGCGCAGCAGCAGGTCCCGATACTGCGCAGCGAGCGCCCGGTCCGCCTGCAGCGCCGCCGTCACCCCACGCAGGAGCGGCTCCTGCAGGGGGTCGGTCAGCTCGGCGACGGTCGCCTCGGCGAGCGCTGCGAGATCGCCGGCGAGATCACCGGTGTCGGGCACGGTGACCGCCCCGTGCTCGTCGACGCTGCGCGCGAGGAGCGCGTCGAAGAGGATCGCGCCGACCGAGGGCCACGTGCGGTAAAGGGTCTGCTTGCTCACCCCCGCGCGCGCGGCGATCCCCTCCATCGACATCGATCCGATGGGGGTGTCCCGCGCAAGTGCCAGCACGGCCTCATGAACCCTGCTGCGAGTGCGTGGACGTGCCATGCGCTCGATCCTAGACCTTGAAACGAGACGGCGCGTCCAGTTATGGCTAGGGTGGAGGGATGACGACACCGCTGATCTGGCTGATCACAGGCGCAAGCCGGGGCCTCGGGCGCGCGCTCACCCTGGCTGCGCTGCAGGCCGGTCACACGGTCGTCGCGACGGTGCGCGGCACGCACGCCCTCCCTGCGCACGAGCACCTCACCGTCCGGACTCTCGACATCCGGGACCGTGCCGCGGTTCGCGCGACCGTGGACGCGGCGGCGGCGCAGCTCGGACGGATCGATGTGGTCGTGAACAACGCGGGCTACGGCGTGATCGGCGCGATAGAGGAGGCATCCGAGGACGACGCCCGGCGGATCGTGGACACGAATCTGCTGGGCCCGCTGTGGGTGAGCCAGGCGGTCATCCCGATCATGCGCGCGCAGTCGCGCGGCCACATCGTGCAGATCTCGACCGTCGGGGCCGTGGGGACGATGCCGCTGCTCGGCCTCTACAACGCGACGAAGTGGGGGCTCGAAGGCTTCAGCGAGGCGATGGCCGCGGAGGTCCACCGCTTCGGCATCCGCGTCTCGCTCATCGAACCGGGCGCCCTCGACACCGATTGGTCCGGCGCCAGCATGCGGTTCAGCTCGCCCCTGAGCGCGTACGACGCTCTGCGGACGGAGCTGTTCGGCACCGCCGAGGTGCCTTGGCCCGAGGGCGAGCCCGCCGGCGGCATGGCGCCGCAGGATGCCGCGACCGCGATCCTCGCGCACATCGCCGACAGCGCGGACCATCGCCTCCGCGTGCTGATCGGCGATGATGCGCCCGCTCAGGTCCGCGCGGCCGGGGATGCCCGGCTCGAGGACTACGGCCGCGACCCTCGGTTCCCCGCGGGTTGACCGAAGGCGGAGGGCGCCCGCGCGACGGAACTCCACGGCCGACCGGCCGAGCAACTGCGCGGCGCCCCGGCACGGGATGCCGAGGCGATGGCCGTGTTTCCGCGGGAGGGGCGCACCGTGACATCGTTTCCGCGTCAGGGATCGGCGCGGGGTGTCACGAGCTGATCCAACCTCTTCTTCATGGCGAGATAGCCGGTGGTCGACGCCAGGACCACAGCGACGGAGCCGGAACTCGCGGCGACCATGCCCGCGCCCGACCCGTTCGCGGCTGCGACGATCGACCAGGCGATGAGAGCGACCAGCACCGCCCCCGAAGCACACACGAACCACCTCATGAGTGCGCGGAGACGCGCTTGCTCACCCTGTGCGGCTTCGGCCCCGCCCACCTCATCGCTCATGGACCGAACGTATCGCCGTCGCGCCTCGCGGAGATCCCCCGCGAGGGGGATATCGACGCTCGCCGGTGCTGGCGATCACCATTCGCCTCGGCGTCGCCGGCACGGCAGCCGGGACCGCCCGGTCACCAGGTGGGTGGGGGCCTCAGGAGTGGAGTGTCATCCGGATCCGGCAGAGGCAGCGTCACTCCTCGACCGCCCAGGGCATCGGCTTCTCCGGGTTGCGCGAGCTGTCATCCGGCAGGTCGGGCAACTGCTCTCCGCCGGCGCGGATGCAGAGCCACCGCAGCTGACCGGTGCTGTCGGGCCGCGCCCGCCACGTGCGCCAGACACCGGGCCCCACCCGGACGACGCTGCCCCCGGACACCTGGATGAGGTCGTCGTCCAGCCCCATCTCGCCGAACCCCTCGAGGAACACGTAGAGCTCCTCGATGCGCGCGTGACTGTGCCAGTACCCGGCCTCCTCCCCCGGCTCGAGAGCGTTCGCGGTGAGCCCGATGTACGTCATCGTCAGCTCGTGATCGACCACTCGTCTGCCATCGCGCGACCGGGCCGCGTCGAATCCGCCGTAGTGTTCCCGCCACGCGTCGAGACTCCCGATGGATGTGACTTCGTAGTCGCTCACTGCTCATCTCCGTTTCGGCTGTCGGCATTCTCGCGCTGACCGTCACCCCGGTCGATAGACCATCCGATGTTTGTCCGGGTGTACACCACGCGGCGGTGGCTGCGATCCAGCGCACCCTGCCAGAACTCCGCACGGACCGGGTGGATGCGCCACAGGACCCACTCATCCGGATCGATTCCGACGCGGGCTGTCGCCGAACGGGCAGCGAGATCAGCCTCACTGTCGGCGCGAGACGCCTCCGCAACGAGCCCGCGTACGCGCACGGCGCGCATGATCGGCTGCCACCAGAAGTTGAGCGCAGCAGCAGGCTGGACCGCCAGCTGTTCTCCCTTGCGCGAAGACCGCGACCCCGCCACGGCCCAACCCCGCTCGTCCAGGCCCTTCAGGATCAGCGTCCTGGCGTCCGGCATTCCGTCTCGGTCGACGGTCGCCAGTGTGGCCGCATGCGGCTCGGCAACCCCGGCCTCGATGGCGTCCTCGAGCCACCCGACGAAGAGAGCCGCGGGGTCGATGGGGAGATCGTCGAGCGCGAGGCTCCGCGGTTCTCCCGTCAACGAGGGGATCCCGCGCAGCCGCGCGGCGGTGAGGTGCTCAGTCATATCAAGATGATGCCGCCACTGCCCGCTCCGGCGCGCCCCCCGCGCGTCGCGACACGTGGGTGCGAGCAGATCGCTCACCCGGCGAACACCGTCCGCAGCTCGAATTCGACCCCGACGGGGTCGGCCATCACGGCGAAGCCGCCCGGTGGCACGTGGCCGTTGCCCTGCAGCCGCCCCCCCCGGCATCCACACAGGTCGCGATGGTTCGCCGCTGATCGCGTCGGGTTTGGCTCAGGTGGAGGTGGAGGCGATTCGGCATGTCGCCATGCGTGCCGCCATACCCGAAGCGGAGCCCGATCTGGCCGACGGCCGCGACGATATGCCACTCCCCGCCGTCCTCGGCCGCGGTCCGACCGAACACGTAGGCCCAGAACGCTGCCGCGCGCTCCGGATCCGGCGACCGGAACAGCACAGAGTCGAACTCGACGCGCATTTTGCGAGCGTACATCCGCCCCGCCCGCCCGCTCCCGCATCGGGCTCGCGGGCTCAGCGCGCGCCAGCGGCCCGAGCCTGCAACACCCTGATGGTCGAGCCGAGGAAGCCGCGATCCAGCAGCCCGCCCGCGACGAAGGGTCCCGCGGAGTCTTCGCCGACAGGAGGCAGAAGCCGCAACGCCGCGCGCACCTCCGGTGTCATCCGGCCCACCTGCCAGTCGAGCTCGGCGTCCACGGCGTCGGGCCGTGCGATGCTGACAGCCTTCGCCGCATAGGCCGCCGCACCCAGAGCGTGCGCACCCATGTGCGCGACACCGGCCGCCTGAGCGGCGGACCGAGCGGCGGCGATCGCCGCCGGCGCGAGTACCGCACCGGCGGCACGACCCGCGACGAAGCGACGACGGATCTCACCCGCAGAATCGAGGTCGCCCCGGGCGTACGCGCGGGCTCGGGCGATCGCGTCGCGGGGGCGGTCGTCGTCCGGCGCCTCCCGCTCGAAGTACGGAAGGACCCGCTCCGCGCACTCCGCCGCCCACCCGGCGACAAGACGCCGGTCTGCCTCAGCGAGCGATTGTGGTGACAGCACGCCCCATGCTCTCACCGCTCGGATGCGCTCGACAGGCGCCCCGATGGTGTTCTCGTGGTTCGGCGAGTCATGTCCCGTGGCCGGCGTCGACCGCAGCCGGCTCAGGGTTGGCGCGTATCCAATCGAGCACCTGCTGAGCATGGGTGTCCGGCGGGAAGATGGGATAGAAGACATGCTCGATCGCTCCGTCTCGGACGACGAGGGTGAGCCGTGCGTAGAGCCGGTCGTGGCCGGGAGCCGCGAAGGTCGGAAGGTCGAGCGCCTGTTGCAGCCGGAAATCCGGATCCGACATCATCGTGAACGGCAAACGCAGCCGGTCGACGACCTCAGCTTGGTATTCGGGGATCTGACTCGAGAGTCCGTAGACACGCTTCACTCCGAGACTGCGGAGGTCGTCGAAGTGGTCGCGGAAGTCGCACGCCTCGGTGGAGCATCCGCGCGCGCCGGGAATGGCATCCCACCCGTCTGGCAGATCCGTACCCGGTCTTCCGGTCAGCGGGTAGAGGTAGATCACGGTTCGACCCGAGCCGAGACCTGCGAGGTTGACGGTGCCCGCGTCGCTGGTAGCCAGCGGGATCTCCGGCATCGAAAGGCCAGGCAGGTGGTCGGCTCGCCCGTCGTCGGCGGGTTCGGGCAAGCCTTCGGGCAGCACGCTGTGGTCGATCATGATGTTCTCCTCCGGGAAAGTGCGACGCGCGCTGTCGTGCAGCCGAGTTGACAGACGGTCGCGTCGCTCGGAAAGCAACGCGATCATGCGATCGAGTTCGCTGATGGTGTCTCGGTACGTCGCGAGCGATGACACACAGTCATCGCTGTGCGCGTGGCCCGCTTCGAGGCAGTCGATGAACGGGTGCGCTCTGCTCGCGGGGATTCCCGCATCCGCGAGCTCCCGGATCTCCTGCACCACCCGCAGGTGCTCCGTGCTGTACTCCCGGTATCCGTTCGACGCGCGAGGCGACGCGATCAGGCCCAGTCGCTCGTAGTACCGGACGGCTTTGGTCGTCACACCTGCGCGCCCTGCGAGCTCACTTATGCGCACGGCTCACCTCCTACGACGACGGTAAACCTTGACCCTCGGGGCAAGGTCAAGCGCGGCCCGGGCGAGGAATGTCCGGATGGACGCAGCGTGGACACGTGGTCTGCGATGTGCACGACTCCGCGTGGAACCGGTCATCGCGCACGACACGCTGAATCCCGTCGACCTGGTACCCCGTGCGCAGCGAGACTGCGTTCGATGCGACGTTGTCCGTGAAGGCAGTTGACACCACACTGTCCGCCTTCAACGCCTCGAAGCAGAAAGTCAGCATCAACGCACGCATCCGTCGGCCGATGCCCCGCCCCTGATGAGCGTGACCCAGCCAGGACCCCGTTTCGACCTCACGAAGTACCGCCCAGTCGTCGCCCGATGCACTCTGGATGCCGACTGGCGCCACGCGAGAGCAGGAGTAGACGCATGACCACATCGTAGAACGACAACTACGTCGCGCAACCAACGCCCGCCGTCCGAGCATCGGCATCCGGATCCCGCAGGAGAGTCAGACCCGGGTGATCGTCCGATGGAGGGCTTCACCCCCGATACTGATCCCGTCTGCGGAACACGTCGAACAGCACGCGGAGGGTCAGCACGCCGGAAGCGACGACGAGGAGGTAGCCGAAGAGCTGGAACAGGCTGATCGTGTCGGTGATCGCCGGGCCGACCGTCGTCGTGAGCAGCATCGACGCCATGATCCCGAAGACACCCGCGAGGAAGGTGAGCGCGGCGAGGCTGGTGACCTCGCGCAGCAGCGAACGATCCCGACGATCGGCGAAGAGTCGAACGTTGACGCTCAGTCGACCGTCCGCGAGGTCACCCGTGATCCGGTCGACTCGGTACGGCAGGCGGCGGACGAGCGGGAGGAGCCCTGCGAGCTCGTCGGTCACGGCACCCACGATCGCTCGAGGCCGCTGCGCGCTCGCAACGCGCTCTCTCGCGTACCTCGCGGCCTCGGCAACGAAGTCGAAGTCGGGGCTCAGGACCCGCAGGGTTCCTTCGAGCGTCGCGACCGCACGGAACGCGACGGTGAGCTCGGCGGGCACGGTGAGCCGATTCTCACTGAGGACGAAGATGATCCGCGTGAACGCTGAGACGTCGATGGCGGCTCCCGGCCCGAGGTGCCGCGACATGAAATCACCGATCTGACGCCGCAGCGCAACCTCGTCGAGGTCGTCGGGCAACTCGACGAACGCCATCAGGGAATCCGCGAACGCTCGAGAGTCACTGCGAGCGAAGGCAAGCAGCACATCGGTGATGTGGGCGCGCACCTCGGAATCCAGTCGCCCGACCGATCCGAAGTCGATCAGCGCGAGCTCGTGCTCGGGCGTCAACATGACGTTGCCGGGATGAAGGTCGGAGTGGAAGACGCCGTCATCCATGATCTGGGTGAGCGACGAGCGGAACAGCCCAGAGGCGAGTGCGGTGCGCGTCGCGTCGTCGAGCGTCGAGACGGAAGCCGGGTCGCTGAGCGTCCTGCCCGGCATGAATTCCATGACGAGGACGCGCTCCGTGCAGAGGCCCGCGAAGCGATGCGGGATCCGCACCCGCTCGGCTGGGGGGTGATGACCCTGGGTGAACTCCATCGCGGCAATGTTTGACGCCTCGATGCGATAGTCGAGCTCGTCGACGAGGTTCAGCGCGAGGCTCTCGGCCAGGTCGCCGAGCCCGAATTGCCGTGCCCACGTCGTCGACTCGACGAGGCGCTTGGCAACCCGGCGCGTGATGTCGATGTCGCGCTCGACCAGCGGCACGATCCCTGGCCGCTGCACCTTGACCGCGACCCGTTCGCCGGTGACGAGCGTCGCAAGATGGAGCTGACCGATGGATGCCGCGGCGAGCGGCGTCTCGTCGATGGTCGTGAACACGGAGGTGAGCGGCCTGCCCAGCTCGGACTCGAGCTCGGCGGCGATCTGGACCCACGGCACGGGCGGGACGTTCTGCTGAAGCAGGCTCAGCTGCGTCGTGAACTCGATCGGAAGCACATCGGTGCGGGTGGACAGGATCTGCCCGAGCTTCACGAGCGCGCCGCCAGCATCTTCCAGTGCCGAACGCAGCGCCGTCGCCTGTCGTGTGCGTTCGGCGCTCCCCGCCGGAGTGGGAGCGGTATCGAGGGTGAACGGGATGAGCTTGTGCCGCATAGCGATGCGGACGAGCTCCGTGTAACGCCGAGACCGCTGCGCGCCGTGTCGCACCCCTGTCGCCCACTGGTCGGGACGTGGGATCGTGCCCTGGGGAACGATGAGTTCTGCGATCACGAGGAACGCGATCGCGACGAGGAGAATGATGCCGATCTGCACCGGGATCAGGGCGGGGCTGTAGTCGGTCACGCCCCAAACGAACCGCGACTCGAAGCCGACACCGGCGCCGAGGCCGATGATGCCGGCGAGCAAGATCCGGCCGACACCCACCCGCATGCCCAGCACGCGTCGCGCAAAGGCACCGATCAGCGCCATCGCAGCGACGGTCGCCGCCACCATGATCAGGATGTCCAGGACGATGAGTCCGATGCTCACGGGGTCTCCCTCAGGGGCGGGTCAACGGTGCTGCCTGCATCCGGCGTCGAGCAGGCAGAGCTCTTTACTCAGTGTTCTGCGGCGCGTGGGCCATACCGCGCGAGCGGCGATACTCGACGGCGGACCGAATCAGTAGCCACTCCATCCACTCATGCGCTCAGCCTACGCCGTCGCCCGCGCCATCGACCGGGGTCCCCGCACTGCGTGGTCACACAAGACTGCGTGACCACATACGGAGGAATGTCCATATGGACATCGCGTGGACGAGTCCCGCGCGAAATGGACATCTCCAGAGATTCCCTCCACCTGTAGGTACCGCCCGGAGATGTCCACGCGATTGAGCCAACGCCTACGGCGTCAGAGGCAGAGTGTCCGCGGAGACCTTCGTGGGGCGCGGGGCATGTTGTCCACGCTATGCCCACCGGCGAGTCAGCCAAGTCACGGCGGCATCCGCCTCAGCTCGCTGAAACGCACGCAGCGTGGGCATGTTGGCTGGCGCGGGTTGTCGGCAGTTGTTGTAGAACGTGCCCGCGAGGGCGGCGAGCACGGCATCCAGCTGCTCGGGCGTGAGGTCTTGGAAGAGTTGATGGCTCAGGTACTCGTCGACGTCGACAAGCTCACCGCGCATCACGACGTCGAGGAGGTAGGTGACGCCGTCAAACCATCGTGCTCCGACCGACGCCCAGGGCCAATCGATGAGCCACGCTGAACCCGACCCGTCGATCAGGATGTTGTCGGCACGGCAGTCGAGGTGAACCAGATGCTCGCCAGTCACAGCTTCCGAGGCTCCGACCGCAGCGTCGATCATCCGATCGCGGATCGTGAGCGCGAGCGGGGGCAGGGTCTCGTGGGCACCGTCCGCGACGAGGCGGGTCCAGGCGTTGAAGTCGTCGGCCAGTTCTTCATGAAGGTTCGGAAGGGCGCCGTGAAGTCCCGCTGCAGCCGGAAGCTGTGCGATCGCGTCGAGCACGGCGTGTATGTCGGCACCACGCTCCCCGCCCGGATGAACGCCTTCGATGTCGTTCAGCATGAGTGCGATCCACTCGTCATCATCGAAGACGCCGAGCAGGGCCGGTGCCCGCACCTCACTTGGGAGCATCCGCATGACTGCGGCCTCTCTTCGGTGAAGCTCCAAGGTCGCGGCGTTGCGACTGCGCGACACGGTCTTCACGAAGGCTCTGCGCCCGTTCTCGGATACCACGCGGTCGGCGGATCCGGATGAGAACCCGTTCTGCTGCGGCTTCGTGGTGACGACTCTCCCGCCGAGTTCCTCTTCGACCCACTCCACGACGGTCCGGGGCAACGAGGTCCAAGGCATGCGGGTGGGCATCCTCGACGATATCTCGGGCTCATCCGCCTCGCGGATTCCCCGCTCATCCGCCTCGCGGATCCCCGCTACTCGTCGTTCGCGCGGACCGTAGTGCCCTGGTGATAGCGCACCACCGGGATGGCGCCGCTGAGGTCCCACAACGATGCATGCCTGCTGCTGCCGGCGTCCCCGGTGATGCGGTACGTCACCAAGATCAGCGACGGCGAGACCTCGTTGAACAGCCACTCATCGGTTTCGGGTTGGATGCGCGATGTCTCTGCCTCGAGGGCGGCGATCGTTGCACTCATCGTCCAACGTCGGCCCGAGCGTCCGATCTCGACGAAATCGGGATGCAGGAGCTCGCGCACTCGATCCGGCTCGCGTCGGACGTCACTGTCGAGGAGTTCCAATTCCGCAGCCTTGACGGCATCGAACCGGTCGCCCGTTTCCCACACGGCTATCGCAGCATCCGCGCGTCGGTAATCGACGGCGCGTGAGGGTCGACGTGTTCGACGCCGTCGAAACGGAACCCGTTGCGGAGATAGAAGGCCGCCGCGCGCGGATTCTCTTTGGCCACCCACAGCATCGCCGGCCCATCCCCCAGCGCCTCGTCCAGCAGCGCCTGGCCGATCCCCGTCCCGTAGTGTGCAGCCAGAACGTAGATCGCGTAGAGGAGACGCTCACGAGGCGCCTCCTCGCCATTGACACCCTCACCCGGACCCACCCAAGCGAATCCGACGATCTCGCCATCGGCCTCAGCTACGCGAACGAGCATGTCGTCACGCGGGTGCGTCAGAACGTGCTGCCACATCCGGTGACGACCGGCGACGTACTCCTCCGAGAAGTAGTCCTCGGGGAGCAGATCGGAGTACGCCTCCCTCCACGTCGCGACATGAACATCGGCGATCGCGGACGCCTCTCCCGAGCGCGGCTGCCTGATCGTGAATGCCATCCGCCAATGCTGTCAGAGCTCGCGGCGCTCGCCCGAAATGTCCAGATGGACACACCGTGGACATTTCGTTTGCGAAATGGACAACTCCGACCGGAACCTCCACCACCTACCTACTACCTGTAGGTTCCCGGTCAAGGTGGCGGAGAACTCGGGGATTCCACGCTAATTGGCAGCAGTTTCGTCAGCAGGATTCCGCGCGAAATGGCAGATCCCTACATAAGAGTAGGAAGTCCACTTAGACTTGACGTCCGCCGCCGCCGTCCGATCGCCCGCGCGATCATCCTCCCGTGCTGGGGATGAACGCGCGGTTCATGACTGGTATCCGAGCACCGTGGTCATGCCGGTCTCGGCGTGGTAGATGTTGTGGCAGTGCGCGACCCACTGGCCGGGGTTGTCGGCGTCGAAGTCGACTGTCAGGGTCTGGCCCGGGAGGATGATGGAGGTGTCCTTCCGGGGGCCGCCGTTCGCGTGCTGGTAGGTGTGGCCGTGCAGGTGGAACGGATGCCACATCTCGGTGTCATTGCGGATCCGCAACTGCACCCGCTCCCCCATACTGACCGCGTGCGCGTCCCGCAACGGGTCGTTCATGTCGAACCGGCGCCCATTGATCCCCCAGTCGTACGCCTCCATCCCCCCGGTCAGCGCGAGGTGCACGACCCGGTCGGGGGATGCCTGGTGCAGGGTGACGGAGGCGGTCGCGCTCAGTCCGGCAGCGGTGCCGACCCTGCCGGTGCCGAGCTCGGCGACGGGGACGTCGCTGGCCGGAGCCGTGCCAGCGGCGGTGCGAACGAGCGCGAACGCGCGATCCTGCTTGCCTTCCGCGTCGGCGACGACAGGGAACACCCCATCGTCCAGGGTGACCTGCAGGTCGTAGCGTTCGCCCATCCCGATCAGGACACTGTCGACCTCGACAGGATCCACCGGGAACCCGTCGGTGTGGGTGATCGTCAGGGTGTGGCCGCCGATCGCGAACCGGAACGCGGTGTCGCTGCCGGCGCTGATGACACGGATCCGCACCCGGGCACCAGGAGTGCCGGTGAATTGGGCGGGGTCGGCTTTGGGTTTGCCGTTGATGAGGTACTGCGGGTAGTAGACGTCGCCGGCGTCGCCGCCGAGCAGCTCGGAGGTGGCGCCCATCAGCAGGTTCCCCATCCGCATGAACATGTCGCCCATCCCGCCCATGTCTCCCATGCCCTTCGAGAGGTCGGTGAGGACCTGGTCCGGGGTGGCGGTGACGCCGTCGAGCCAGTCGTCGAGGATCAGCACCCATTCGTCGTCCCACGTCACCTTCTCGTCCGGGTCGTCGATGATGAGCGCACCGTAGAGGCCGTGGTCCAGTTGCGGGCCGACGTGGGGGTGGAACCAGTAGGTGCCCGGATGCGGGGTGACGAACTCGTATGCGAACTGTCCGCCCGGGGCGATGGGGGCTTGGGTTACCGGAGGGACCCCATCCATGTCGTTGCGGAGGGCGAGTCCGTGCCAGTGCACGGAGGTGTCCGCGTCGAGCTGGTTGCGGACGGTCGCTTTCAGCGTGTCGCCTGCGGTGAGCCGGATTACCGGGGCGGGGATACCTCCGAACGCCCAGGTGGCGGCGGCGGTACCGGCCAGGTCGAGCGTGGTGGGGGCGGCGGTGAGGTCGACGGTGGTGACTCGGCCGGTGCCGCCGCGGTTCTTCTCCGTGCCGGACACCGCTGCGCCGGTGGGTGTCACCCATTGCGGCGCGGGGGTGCAGGAGGCGAGCACGGCTGCCGCGACGGCGCCCAGTCCGAGTCCGAGCACACCTCGTCGGGTCAGCAGCATCGGGGAGGACGGTGTGGGAGAGAGCGGACGGTCAGGCATGTTCGGGCTCCTTCTGCATGGTCGTCGCAGCGGGCGCCTGGGCGGGCAGGCGGAGCCGCTTGAGGAGGAGGGCGTTGACGGCGACGATCACGGAGGAACCGGACATCGACAGGGCGGCGATCTCCGGGGACAGCATGATCCCGAACGCCGGATAGAACACGCCAGCGGCGATGGGGAGGGCGGCGGCGTTGTATCCGATGGCCCAGCCCAGGTTCTGCCGCATCTTTCGCAGTGTGCCCTTGCCGATCTTGAGTGCGATCGCAACGTCGAGCGGGTCCGAGCGCATCAGGACCACGTCGGCGGTCTCGATGGCGACGTCGGTGCCGGCGCCGATCGCGATGCCGAGGTCGGCCTGGGCGAGGGCGGGGGCGTCGTTGACGCCGTCGCCGACCATCGCGACCTTCTTGCCCGCCTTCTGCAGCTCGGCGACCTTCGCGGACTTGTCCTCGGGGAGCACATCCGCGATCACGGTGTCGATGCCGAGGAGAGCGGCGATCCGGTCGGCGGTGGGCTTGTTGTCCCCGGTGAGCATTGCGACCTCGACGCCCTGCTCGTGGAGAGCGTCGATCGCGGTCTTTGCGGTGTCCCGGGGTGCGTCGGCGAGACCGATGATCCCGGCGACTTGCCCGTCCACGGCGAACAGGATCGCGGTGCGGCCGGACCCAGCCAGGTCCTGCTGAGCGGCCTGCACCCCGCTGATGTCGATCCCCTCCCCGGTGAGAAGGCGCGGGTTGCCGAGGACGACCTGTCGACCGTCGACGGTGGCGATCGCGCCCTGCCCGGTGACGTTTCGGAACGCGGTCGCGGTGCGACGGGGGATGTCGCGGGCGTCGGCGTAATTCACGATCGCTTTCGCCAGAGGATGCTCGGATTCCCGCTCCAACGCGACCGCGAGGGAGAGAGTCTCGAGCTCGTCGCCGCCGACGGGGATGTAGTCGGTGACCTCCGGCTCCCCCTTGGTGAGGGTGCCGGTCTTGTCGAACACGACCGTGTCGATGTGGGCGGCGGTTTCGATCCCGGAGGCGTTCTTGAACAACACGCCCCGTTTCGCGCCGAGCCCGGTGCCGACCATGATCGCCGTCGGGGTGGCGAGGCCGAGCGCGTCGGGGCAGGTGATGACGACGACGGTGATAGCGAACAGGATCGCCATCGGGATTGCAGCGCCGGCGAGCAGCCACACCAGGAAGGTGAGGGTGCCGCCGATCAGGGCGACCAGGACGAGCCAGAACGCTGCCCGGTCGGCGAGGCGCTGCCCGGGGGCTTTGGAGTTCTGCGCCTCCTGCACGAGCTTCACGATCTGCGCCAACGCCGTGTCCGAGCCGACTTTGGTGGCTGTGACGCGGAGGGTGCCGACGGTGTTCACGGTCGCTCCGATCACCTCCGACCCGGGCGCTTTGTCCACCGGCATGGACTCGCCGGTGACCATCGACTCGTCCACCTCGGACTCTCCGGATTCCACGACACCGTCGGTGGGGATCTTGGCCCCCGGCCGCACCAGCATCAGATCCCCCGGGACGACCTCGCTGGTGGGGATCTCGACCTCCTGCCCGTCACGGATCACGACCGCCTGCGAGGGTGCGAGCTCCAGGAGGGTGCGGATGGCGTCGTTCGCGCCGCCGCGGGCGCGCATCTCCACCCAATGCCCCAGCAGCACGAAGGTGGCAAGCACCGTGGCGGCTTCGTAGAACACTTCACCGCCGCCGGTGAGGGTGACCGCGAGGGAGTACAGCCAGCCGGCGCCGACACCGACTGCGACGAGCACCATCATGTCGAGGGTCTTCGCGCGCAGCGCCCGGTAGGCGCCGTCGAAGAAGATCCACGCCGAGTAGAAGATCACCGGCAGCGACAGGATCAGCATGAACACGTCATCGCGCAGCCCGAACGGTGCCGGCACCTCGAATCCGATCACCTCCCGCCCGATCGGAGACCACAGGGTGATCGGGATCGACAGGATCAGCGCGACCAGGAACCGGTTGCGCATGTCGCGGATCATCGCGTCCATCGACATCCCGCCGTGATGCCCACCGTGGCCCATCATCTCCTGCGCACTGTGACCCGACGCTGCACCATGATCGTGCCCACCCGCGGCCGCGGTGTGACCGGCGTGCTCGACGTGGTGACCGGCATGCTCACCGTCATCCGCCGTCGCCGACGGGGCGTGCGTGTGGTCGTGGCCAGCGGCGTGGTCGTGGACGGGGTCGTCGTGATAGCCCGCAGGACCCTTATGGCCCGCGTGGCTGGCGTGACCCGTGGCATCCGTGTGGCCCTCGTGCGCGTCGTGACTCGCGTGCGGTTCTTGTGCGCCCTCAGCTGCGGGGCCGTGGTGGGCGCTGTGGTCGTGCGCACCCTCGTCGTGCGGGTCGTGCGCGGGGTCGCAGATATGGTCGGGGACGGACTGGCCGGCGCAGTGATACCCGCAGTCGATGACCCACTGCTGCAGGTGCGCGACCGAGGTGGTCTCGGGGTCGTAGGTGACGGTCGCGGTCTGCGAGACCGGGTTCGCGTCCACGGCGATCACCCCGGGTTGTCGGCTCAGGTGGGCTTCGGTGACGTTCTTGGAGGTCGCGCGGATCATGCCGCTGACCTGCAGGGTCACGGTTCTGGTGTCACTCATTTCGGTTCCTTCCGGATGGTGGGGTCGGTGGTGTCGGGGTGGGGCCAGTGCCAGTCGGCGACGGCGGGGATGTCGGTGCCGTGCTCACGGGTGTGGGCGCGGGCATGCAGGCGGGCGTCCTGCAGCTCCTGCCGCAGCTCCGCGTGGCGGGCGGCGAGGCCCGGGACGTGGTCGAGGACGTCGATCGCCAGCCGGTACCGGTCGAGGTCGTTGAGCATGACCATGTCGAACGGGGTCGTGGTGGTGCCGCGCTCCTGGAAGCCGTGCACGTGCAGGTTCTGGTGTCCGGCGCGGTTGTAGGTGAGTCGGTGGATCAGCCACGGGTAGCCGTGGTAGGCGAAGATCACCGGCTTGTTGGGGGTGAAGATCGCATCGAACTCCCGGTCCGGGAGACCGTGCGGGTGCTGGTCCTCGGATTGCAGCCGGGTCAGGTCGACCACGTTCACCACCCGCACTCTCAGATCGGGGATGTGCTCGCGCAGCAGCGCCGCGGCGGCGAGGGTCTCGAGGGTGGGGACGTCGCCGGCGGCGGCGAGCACCACATCCGGCTCCGTGCCCTCGGTTTCCGTGCCCGCCCACGGCAGGATGCCCAGCCCGCGGGTGCAGTGCTCGATCGCCTCGTCCATCGTCAGCCACTGCGGGGCGGGCTGCTTCCCGGCGACGACGACGTTGATGTACCCGGCCGAGCGCAGGCAGTGGTCGTAGGTGGACAGCAGCGTGTTCGCGTCGAACGGCAGGTAGACGCGGACGATGTCGGGGCTCTTGTTCAGGGCGAGGTCGATGAACCCGGGGTCCTGGTGAGAGAACCCGTTGTGGTCCTGCCGCCAGACATGGCTGGAGAGCAGGTAGTTGAAGCTCGGGATCGGGTCCCGCCACGACACCTCCCGGGCCGCTTCCAGCCATTTGGCGTGCTGGTTGAACATCGAGTCGACGATGTGGGTGAACGCCTCGTAGCAGTTGAACAGCCCATGCCGGCCGGTCAGGACGTAGCCCTCGAGCCAGCCCTGGCACTGGTGCTCGCTGAGCACCTCCATCACCCGCCCAGTCGGGGCCAGGTGCTCGTCGACGGGCTCCACGGCCGCGTTCCACTGCTTGCCCGTCGCCGAGTAGACGGGTGGGGCGAGTCGGTTGGAGGCGGTCTCGTCCGGGCCGAAGATGCGGAAGTTGTCCGGATTGTCCCGGATCACCCCCGCCAGCCAATCCCCCAACGTCCGGGTCGCTTCGCCGGTCGACGCCCCGCGCGCGGCGGGGTCGACCGGGTGGGCGTGCTTGTGGAAGTCCGGGAGCCGCAGCGGGACGGTGAGTTGTCCGCCGTTGCCGGCCGGGTTCGCGCTCATCCGCCGATCCCCGTCCGGGGCGATCGCGACCGTGGCCGGGCGGGGGGCGCCGGTCACGTCGAACAGCTCGTGCGGGCGGTAGGACGCCAGCCAGTCCTCGAGGATCCGCAGGTGCTCGGGATTGTCGCGGACCTCGGCGAGCGGCACCTGGTGTGCCCGCCAGGTGCCCTCCACCGGCAGACCGTCGATGATCTTCGGGCAGGTCCACCCCTTCGGGCTGCGCAGCACGATCGCCGGCCACGCCGGCCGCCCCTCCAGCGTCCCGGCCGCCGCGGCGGCCTTGATGTCCGCGATCTCATCCAGCACCGCATCCAGCACCGCCGCGAACGTCGCGTGGGACTCACGCGGGGTTTCCCCATCGAAGCCGACAGTGACGACGTGGGGGTGATGACCGTAGCCGCGCAGCAGCGCGACAAGCTCCTCCTCGGGGATGCGCGACAGCACGGTCGGGTTGGCGATCTTGTACCCGTTCAGATGCAGGATCGGCAGCACCACCCCGTCATGGGCGGGGTTGAGGAACTTGTTGCCGTGCCACGCGGTCGCCAGCGGCCCGGTCTCCGCCTCCCCGTCACCGATCACGCAGGCGACCAGCAGGTCGGGGTTGTCGAACGCGGCCCCGTAGGCGTGCACGAGGGAGTAGCCGAGCTCGCCGCCCTCGTTGATCGACCCGGGCGTTTCCGGGGACGCGTGCGAGGGGATCCCGCCCGGGAAGGAGAACTGCCGGAACAACGCCCGCAGCCCCTCTTCGGTGCGGTCGATGCCCGGGTAGCGTTCGGTGTAGGTGCCGTCCAGGTAGGCGTTGGCGACCATGCCGGGTCCGCCGTGCCCGGGCCCGGTCACGTACAGGGTGTTCAGGTCGCGGTCGCGGATGGCACGGTTCAGGTGGGCGTAGAGGAAGTTCAGGCCCGGGGTGGTGCCCCAATGGCCCAGCAGCCGCGGCTTGATATCGTCCCGGCTGAGGCGGTGGCGCAGCAGCGGGTTACCCTGCAGGTAGATCTGGCCGATGCTCAGATAGTTCGCCGCCCGCCACCACGCATCCACCGCCGCCAACTGCTCGACGGTGGCATCAGTGGTGCGGTGCGCCCACGCGGGGGGTGCCGGTGTGGGGGTCATGGTCGGTCTCCTTCCAATCCGCGGCCGCTCGGGTCGCGCCAGGTGCGAATGACGGGGGTCATGGTGTTGCCGCCGGGATGAGAACGGTGGCGGTGGTGTCGCGGATCCAGACCACGCCGCGGTCATCGACCAGGACGATCGCACCGTCCCCGGTGACCCCGAGGGCTTGGACGGTTCCCGTGGTGGTGTCGACGTTCTCCCAGCCGGTGCCGACTAGGCGTCGCAACGTCCCGTCGGTGTCCACTCCGACCACCCCACCAGTTGGGTCGGTCTCCACCAGGTACAGCACTGGCGCGTCCGGCGCCGGGGTGAAGGTGGCGCCACCGTCGGTGCTGTGCTGCAGCCCGTCCTGGGTGGCGGCGTACAGGGTGCCGTCGGTCGCGGCGGCCAGGTCGACGGCGGGCAGCTCGGCACCGTCCGCCCAACTCTGCCCGCCGTCGCTGCTGGTGCGCAGCAGCGGGCGGGAGGATCCGATCCCGTACAGGGTGCCGTCGCCGGTGACGGTGAGGACGTGGAAGTCCTCTTCCCCGGTGAACGCGACCGGTTCCCACGAGGCGCCGGCGTCGAGGCTGCGGATGATGCCGAGGTTGGGGGCGCCGAGCTCCGCCGGGGTGGACGGGCCAGGGTGCCCGGACGCGTAGAGGGTGTCACCGGTAGCGGTCAGTCCCATCGCGTCCAGGTCGATGCCACCGACCGGGCCGGTGACGGCACCGTCACCGGCCAGCGTGTACAGGCCGGTGTGGGTGCCCAGCAGCACGGTGCCGTCACCGGCGTCGACGATGCCGTGCACATGCCCGAACCCGGCCGCGGTGCTCGCGGGGGCATCGGGCTCCGCAGGGGTGGTGCTGCAGCCCGTGAGCAGCAGCGCGACGGTGACGGTGGCCGTGATCGCCAGTCTGCGGGTGGTGGGAGAGATCATGAACGGAGAGCCTTTCCGTGCGGGTACGCCGGATACCGGTGACCGCACAGGGGTCGAGGGTGGGGCCTCGGACGGGACCGGCATCGGCGCGCGGGTCCCGTCCGAGGGGTACCGGGTCAGAGGCTGGCGAGGATGTCCTGCATCGCGGTGATCTCGGCGGTCTGCCCGTCGATGATCTGCTGCGCGAGGGCGGCCACGTCCGTGTTCTGCCCGTCGGTGAGCACCGACTGCGCCATCGTCACGGCGCCCTGGTGGTGAGCGATCATGCCGTTCAGGAACAGGCGGGTCGCCTCGACCCCGGTCGCGGCATCCAGAGCGGCCATGTCGTCCTCCGACATCATCCCGCCGCCCATGTCCATGCCGTCCATCCCGGACATGGAGTCGTCGTACGGGACGCCCCACTCCTCCAGCCAGCCCTTCATGGTCTGGATCTCCGGGTCCTGTGCGGCCTTGATCTGCTCGGCGAGGGAGACGACTCGCTCGTCGATGCCGTCTTTCGCGAGGATCTGATCGGCCATCTCGATGGCCTGCTGGTGGTGCGGGATCATCATGGTCACGAACATCTCGTCCGCGGCGTTGAACGCGGCGGCGGACTGGGAGGGGGCGGTGCTGGTCATCCCCCCGGGTCCGTGGTCCATGCCGGGCATGGTGCCGTCGGTGGGGGCGCAACCGGCGAGCACGAGCACGGTGGCCAGCGCGCCGGCGGTCAGCGTGAGAGTACGAAAACGCATCAGGGGTGTCCTTGTCTAGTCAGTCGGTGAGGGTCTGATCAGTGCCCGGGAGGGCAGGGTGCAGCATCCCCGGCAAGGGTCGCCGGGGTTCAGGCGGAATCAGGTGCGACTGATGGACAGGACAAGCAGTGAAGGCGGGCGGGGATGCGGCAATCCGGCCAGCAGAGTCCGGGTATGGGAGCGCGAGCGGTCTACGGCGTATGTGAGAAGGGCACGGAACGTCGGGGCGAGCAGGACGATCACCGCGGCCAGCAGCGCCAGCACGCACACCATCATCAGCATCGAGTGATCCGGCATCCCCGCAGGGCTGCCGCACCCGTCCTGGCAATGCCCTCCAGCGCCCTCCGCCGCAGCTGCGGTCATCGGCGTATCGTCGGCGGCGGCTGGTGCGGAGCCTACCTGGCTGTGCGTGCTCATCGCGCTGGTCTCTGATGCCAGGGCGGGCTGGTGGGAACCGGTCAGGACGTGCATGGACAGCAGCCCGGTGATGATCGCCAGGGCGATCGGAGCGGCCAGCAGGAACCGGCGCACCCCGGGGGTCAGACGCGCGTGCGAGCGAATCACGTTCACGACCGACCTCCTTCCCGTCCAGGGTAGCGGTGCCCTGCCCCCGCGACACGGTCAGAACACCACGCACGGGAGCGGGCCCTACCAGTCAGCATATACCCATCCGGGGTATCCAGGATGCGGATCGCTTCGGGGATGGCTACCCGCCCGGGGTATGCTGGGCGTGATCGAGGAAGGGGCGTCGACGGTGAACCAGGTGGTGGCGCGACGGCGGGCACTCGGGTCCCGGCGTGCCCTGTGGTTCTACCTGTCCGCGGTGACCGCGATCATCGCAGGGCTGCTCGCGATGCACTCGCTGAGTCTGGAAGAGGACCAGGCGGGCACTGTCGTGTCCGCCTCCGCAGTCGTTGCGGCCCCCGATGCCGCCGCTGATGTCCTGGTCAGCGGGGTGGTGACGCCCTCGTGCGATGAGACGGTCTGCGGGACGTCTCATGCTGTCGCTGCCGTGACGTGTCTGCTCGCGTTGCTGACCCTGCTCATCCTGGTGCTCCCGGCCCGGGACGGGTGGATGTCGCTGCTGGCATGGCTGCGATCCCTCCCCGGCAGGTCGGCCACGTTCACGTCCAGGTCGACCCTTCTGCGGCCCTCCCTGATCGTTTTGTCGATCAGCCGCACCTGATCAACACGCCGCACGCGCCCGCCCTCTGAGCCACCGCTGGCGCGTGATGTCGCCGACGGTCCACGATGTGCGGCCCGCAGGCGAGCGCGACCCGTCTGCGGCAGCGCCATGGGTGATCCGATCCCGGATTCTCGCCGTGCACTCCGGGCCGCGGCTCCCGGTTGGACCGTGTGACGGCGACCGTGCGCACCTTCATCGTCCCCCTCATCCAGGAAAGTCTTTGTATGCCCGAACCCGCCCCCTCCACCCCGACTCCCGGTACCGGGACGCGCCGTGCGGCGAGAGCCGCCCTGTCTTCCCCACCCGTCCAGACGCGACGCGATCGACGCCGTCGGCCCACCCGTGCCGCCCGGACACCTCGACACGCGCCGCGCCGCACGCTCACCCGATCCCGGATGCTCGCCGGCGCGGTGATGCTCCCGGTCGCGTCGATCGCCGGACTGCCGTTGCTGATCCCGTTGACGCCGGAGCCGGTGTTCGCCGTCGAGGCGACCCGCACCCCGGTGCGCGCCCAGTCGTTCACCACCCCCGACACCGTCACCGGGACGGTGATGGTGCGCGGGGACTACACGGTGGCGGTGACCGCCCCCGTCGGGACCGAGTCGTACGCGCACACCGCGGACACGTTCACCAACGACCCGGCATCGGCGGTGCAGTGGCCGTTCACCGAGGGAGTGCCGATCAGCAGCACGTTCGGGTACCGCACCCCGCCATGCCCGTCCTGCTCAAATTTCCATGCCGGACTGGACATGACCCCCGGGATCGGCACCCCGATCCAGGCGATCGCCGACGGGGTGGTCACCACCGCGACGGAGCAGGGCGGCGCGTACGGGGTGTACGTGGTGATCCGGCACGAGATCGACGGGCAGGTCGTGGAAAGCGCGTACGCGCACATGCGGGAAGGGTCCCTCGCCCTGACCCCGGGACAGACCGTGCGGGTGGGGCAACTGGTCGGCCGGGTCGGGGACAGTGGACGCAGCTTCGGCGCACACCTGCACTTCGAGATCCGCACCGGAGGCGAAGCGGTGGACCCGCTGGCGTGGCTCCCGGCGAGGGTGAGGCCCTGATGGACGCACTCCTCATTGTGGCTCCGGCGCTGATCCCGAGCCCGGGGATCAGCTTCGTACAGGTCGGGCCGTTCCAGATTCGGTTCTACGCGCTGGCGATCCTGGCCGGGATCGTGCTGGCGGTGCTGATCACCGGCCGTCGGTTGCGGGCGGTCGGGCATCCGGCCGGGGCCGTGGTGGATGTGGCGATGTGGGCGGTGCCGTTCGGGATCCTCGGCGCCCGGATCTACCATGTGCTCACCCATCCGGGCGACTACTTCTTCCCTGGCGCGGACCTGTGGCGGGTGCTCTACATCTGGGAGGGCGGGATCGCGATCTTCGGCGCGATCCTGGGCGGGCTGGTAGGGATCGTGATCACCACCCGTCGCGCCGGGATCCCGGTGCTGCTGTTCCTGGACGCGCTCGCCCCGGGGATGCTGGTCGCCCAGGCGGTGGGGCGGCTGGGGAACTACTTCAACCAGGAACTGTTCGGCCCACCCACCACCTTGCCGTGGGGGCTGCAGATCGACCCCTCAGCTCCCGCGATCCCGCCGGGGACCCCGGCGGGGACCCTGTTTCATCCGCTGTTCCTGTACGAGCTGCTGTGGAACCTGGCCGGTGCCGCCGTGATCGTGCTGCTCGAGCATCACCGCCGCCGGCACGGCCGGATTACGTTGGGCGCCGGGCGGAGTCTGGGCGTGTACCTGCTGTGGTACGGGGCAGGGCGGGCGGCGCTGGAGTCCATCCGGCTGGATCCCACCGAGCTGCTCGCCGGCGGGCTGAAAGCGAACGTGCTCACCGCCCTGGTGGCCGCGGCATTGGGGGTCGGGCTGCTCGCCCACGCCTCCTGGCGCGCCCGCCGCCGCGCACCCGTCCAGGGGAGGGGGGATGCGCGTGTCGATCCGCAGTGAGCAGGCCCCGCAGCTGCCCGCCGATCACGTCGACCGGCCGGTGGACGAGCCCACGAATCCGCGCCTGAGCGTGTCGGGGTGGGCGCGGTGGGCGTGGCGGCAGCTGACCAGCATGCGCACCGCCCTGGTGTTGTTGCTGCTGCTCGCGGTGGCCGCGATCCCCGGGTCGTTGATCCCGCAACGCTCCTCCGACCCGAACGGGGTGATTCAGTTCGACAAGACCAACCCGGGCTGGATGTGGGCGGTGGACCTGCTGCAGCTGCACGACGTGTTCGGGTCGGTGTGGTTCTCCGCGATCTACCTGCTGCTGTTCGCGTCGCTGATCGGCTGCGTCATCCCCCGCATCCGCCACCACCTGACCGCGCTGCTCGCCCCGCCCCCGGCCACCCCCCGCAACCTGTCCCGCCTGCCCGCCCACACCCGCCGCGTCCTCCCCGACACGCCCCCCGGTGCGGTCTTGGACGCGGCCGAGAAGGCGCTGCGCCGGCAGCGGTACCGCACCCGCCGGGTCCGCGGCGACGACGGACGGGACTCGGTCGCAGCCGAGCGCGGCTACCTGCGGGAGACCGGGAACCTGCTGTTCCACGTGGCGCTGCTGGCGGTGCTGGTCGTGGTCGGCGTCGGCGGCGGGTTCCGGTTCACCGGGCAGCGGGTGCTGGTGGAGGGGCAGACGTTCGCGTCCACCCGGATCGCGTACGACTCGTTCACCGCCGGCCGGTTCATCACTGACACGCAGATCCCGACGTTCTCCCTCACCCTGGACCGGTTCCGCGTCGACTACGTCCTGGACAACGTCAACGCGCTCGGCATGCCGAAGACGTTCGACGCGCAGGTCACGACCACCACTGGCGGCACCCGGCAGGCCTCCAGCATCCGGGTCAACGAGCCGCTGTCGGTGGCTGGCACCGACATCTATCTGCTCGGCAACGGGTACGCCCCCACCCTCACCGTCCGAAACCCGGCCGGGAAGATCGTGTTCCGTGACACGGTCCCGTTCCTGCCGCAGGACGCGAATTTGACCAGCCTGGGGATCGTGAAGGTTCCCGACGGGCTGGCCGAGCAGGTCGGCCTGGTCGGGATGCTGTACCCCACCCGCGCGACCACCGCCTCTGGGGCGTTCGCGTCCAGCTACCCGGACCTGCTGGACCCGGTCGTCACCTTCAACGTGTACGTCGGCGACCTGGGCCTGAACACCGGGGTCCCGGTGTCGGTGTACGCACTGGATACCAGCACCCTCACCCAGATCGCCGGGCGCGGCACCCCCACCCCCGCCCTGCAGCTGGTCCCCGGCACCCCGGTTCCGCTGCCGGACGGGCTGGGCACGATCGAGCTCGGCCCGATCCCCCGGTTCGCGTCGCTGGAGATCGCCGCCGACCCCACCCAGACCCCCACCCTGATCGCCGCGGTCGCCGCGATGGCCGGGCTGGCCCTGTCCCTGTTCGTGCCCCGCCGCCGCCTCTGGGTCCGCACAACCACCGGCCGCCGCGGCGGCACGGTGCTGGAGGTCGCCGGGCTCGCCCGCGGCGACGACCCCCGCCTGCAACCCACCGTCGACACCCTCGCCACCCGCCTCACCCCGACCCCCACACCCCCTCGAGGAGGCTCTGATGACCCCGTTCCTTGACGCCCTGTCCCTGCTGCTGGTGTACTCCGCGATCGCGATCTACGCCGCCGCGTTCGTCGCCTACACCCTTCACCTCGCCCGCCGCGCCAGCACCCCTGCCGTCCCGGTCACCGCCCGGGTGCCGGTCACCGCCGGCGCCACCCGCACCACCGACCCGAACCTGGCAGGCACACCCCCCACCCCCGCCCCCGACACCACACCCGCCGCCGCTGTCCCGGGTGGCGGACGGGGTGCGGGGAAGGCGGCGCGGGTCGGGTTCGCGTTGACCGTGCTGGGCTGGGTGTTCCATCTTGCCGGGGTGGTGCTGCGCGGGGTCGCCGCGGACCGGGTGCCGTGGGCGAACATGTTCGAGTTCTCCCTCACCGGCACCGCGCTGATCATCGCCACTTTCCTGGCCGTGTCGCTGCGGGTGCGGTTGGCGTACCTGGGCAGCGCCGTGCTCGGGCTGACCGTGCTGCTGCTCGGCGTCGCGACGGTCAGCTTCTACGTCCCCGTCGTCCCCCTGATGCCCGCCCTGCAATCCGGGTGGCTGGTCATCCACGTGCTGGTCGCGCTGCTGGCGACCGCGTTCTTCGGGCTCGCGTTCCTCGTCTCCCTCACCTACCTGCTCACCACCCGCCGCCGGGGTCGCCCCTCCCGGCTCACCCGGCTGCGTGACAGTCTGCCCGGGCCGGAGGATCTGGACCGGCTCGCATACCGGCTGACGATCGTCGGGTTCATCCTGTGGACCTTCACCCTGATCGCCGGGGCGATCTGGGCCGGCCGCGCCTGGGGCAGGTTCTGGGGGTGGGACGTGAAAGAGGTGTGGACGTTCATCATCTGGGTGCTTTACGCCGGATACCTGCACGCCACCGCCACCCGCGGCTGGGCCGGCACCCGCGCCGCCTGGCTGTGCATCGTCGGCTTCGCCGCCGTGCTGTTCAACTTCGGCGTCGTCAACGTCTTCTTCACCGGCCTGCACTCCTACTCCGGACTGTGACCCGCCCCCTGCGAAAGGACCCCGCTCATGACCCGCACCACCCCCCGACCCGCCCCGGCTGAGGACCCGCAACGCGCCTGGCGGCGACACCGACTGCTCGTCCGGGTCGGCCAGGCCCTGATGGCCGCCGGCGCGATCGTCGCGATCATCCACTGGCTCGCGCACCTGGAAGTGTTCGGCCCCGGCCAGCCCCCCGGCTGGCTCGACCTGGTCGCCGGGTACCCGACCGGGGCGCTGCTGCTGATCACCGGCGCGATCCTCGCCGGCCGCCGCCGCCCCACCAGCAAGAGCACGAACACCTGACCGACCGGAGTGATCCCCGCATGCGCACCCCCACCGCCCTGACACGCCCACCCCGCCGCGCCGTCACCGCCGCCGCGGTCGCCGTGCTCGGCGTGCTCGCCCTGCTCCTGGCCGGGTGCATCGCCCAGACGCCCGGCCTGTTGTCTTCCTCCCCGTCCCCGGGGTATCTGTCCGCGGACGAGACCGTGCGGGAGATCCCCGCCGACCGGCGCGACGACCCGGTCGCCTTCACCGGCACCACCGACACCGGGGAGCAGGCGGATTCCACCGCGTGGGCGGGCTCGGTCGTCGTGGTGAACTTCTGGTACGCCGCCTGCCCGCCCTGCCGTGCCGAAGCGCCCGACCTGGAAGCCCTCGCCCAGACCTACCAGCCCGACGGTGTCGTGTTCATCGGCGTCAACGTGCGCGACAGCGCCGACACCGCCGCCGCGTTCGAGAACCAGTTCGGCATCACCTACCCGTCGATCCTGGACGCCACCACCGGCACGGTGCAAGCCGCGTTCGCCGGGAAAGCCGCCCCCGGCGCCGTGCCCACCACAATCGTCCTGGACCGCACCGGCCGGATGGCCGCCCGCATCATCGGGCAACTGCCTACCCGCACCACCCTCGCCGCCCTCATCGACACCGTCCTCGCCGAGACGAGCCCCTGATGGGGGAGATCATCACCGCCGGCAGCATCTGGGCCGCCCTCCCCCTAGCCCTCCTCGCCGGGCTGGTGTCCTTCGCCTCCCCCTGCGTGCTCCCCCTCGTGCCCGGCTACCTCGGCTACCTCACCGGCACCACCACCACCGCGGGGGTCTCCCGGTGGCGGGCGCTGGCCGGGACCGGACTGTTCACCCTCGGCTTCTCCGTCCTGTTCATCGGCTACGGGGCCGCGTTCGGCGCCCTGGGGGCCTGGCTCATCCGCTGGCAAGATCTCCTCACCCGCATCCTCGGGATCGTGGTCCTGCTGATGGGGCTCGTGTTCCTCGGCGTGTTCCGGCTCTTCCAACGCACCGCGAAACCCGCCATCCACCCACCCAGCGGGCTGGCCGGAGCTCCCCTGCTCGGCATCGCGTTCGGGCTCGGCTGGACCCCGTGCCTGGGCCCCACCCTCGCCGCGATCTCCGCCCTCAGCCTCACCACCGGCAACCCCGCCCGCGGCGCCCTCCTCGCCGTCACCTACTGCCTGGGCCTGGGGTTGCCCTTCATCGCCGCCGCCGCCGGCCTGAACTGGGCCACCGGAAGCATCACGTTCCTGCGCCGCCACATCCGCACCATCAACATCACCGGCGGGGTCCTCATGATCGCCACCGGCATCGCGATGATCAGCGGAGCCTGGACACTCCTCACCTCCAGCATCCAGAACCTCATCGGAGCCACCGTGCTCCCCCTCTAACACACCTCTAACACCCCGCTGCCGCCGGGAGCGGGGCCATGGCGTTAGCCGCCAGGGCCGGACCGGCTCCCTGCCGCATCACAGAAAGGACAGACCATGCGACCACACGGCAGCCGTGACCGCGCCCCCATCCCGTCCGAGCCGGACCCGGCCCGCGGTTCCCCGGCGCTGGGGGCAGGGGGCGTCTGGGTCGCCGCGGCGGCCGCGGCCGCCGGGGTTGGGTCGGCGTATTGGGACGACTCCTGGCACACCACCCTCGGCCGGGACAGCACCTTCATCCCTCCGCACCTGCTGCTGTATGCGTCGATCCTCACCGTCGGGGTCGTGATCGCCGGCTGGGGGTGGCGGCGGCTGGCCGCGACACGATCCGTGGCCGCCGTGTTCCGCACTCCCGGGTTCGCCCTCGCGGTCGCTGCGGCGGTCGCGACCGCGGCGGCCGCGCCCGCCGACGCGTTCTGGCACACCGCGTTCGGGCGTGACGCGGTGCTCTGGTCGCCCCCGCACCTGCTGTCGGTGATCGGCACCCTGTGCGTGCTGATCGGCCTGCTCACCGGCACCGACCGGCACGTGCCCGCCCCGCCGCGGATCGCCCTGGCCGCAGGCGTGCTGGGGGCGGCGCTGATCATCGTGATGGAATACGACACCGACGTGCCCCAGTTCACCGAGACCCTGTACCTGCCGCTGCTGCTGGCGACCACGCTCGGCGCGGCATGGGTGATCACCACCCTGGTCCCCGGCCGCACCCGCCTTGTCCTCGTCGTCGCCGTGTACCTGGTGTTCCGGGTGGTGCTGTGGGTGCTGCTCACCACCTCTGGGTGGCTCGCCCCCGACCTGCCGGTCGCGGTGGCCGGGCTCTTCCTGCTGGCCCTGCCCGTCCCCCGGTGGCGGTGGCCGGTGGCCGCCCTCGCCGTGACCACCCTGCAACTGCTGGCCTCCGGGACCGGGATCAGCAGCGTCCCACCCACCCCCGTCGCCTGGTCCGCCGTCGGCACCACCACGGTGATCATCGTCAGCATGATCGCCCTCACCGTGCGGCCGGGGACTCGCCTCCGATCCGGCGGCGCGGCCGCGGCCCTCACCCTTCTGCTGGTCGCCCTCGCCCCGCCCCCACCCGCGCAGGCGCACGACCCCGGCCAGGGCACCGCCTACGGCACCGCACAGATGACCGTCACCATCACCGGCATCCGCCTCACCGACGACACCGACCTCACCCCGTCCCGTCTGGTCGCCCGCCGCACCGGAGAGGACCTCACCGCGCCGCTGCGCGCACAACCCGGCACCCCGCCTCCCGGTACCTTCACCGGGGAACTGGCACTGCCGTCACCGGGGCTGTGGTTCGTGTACGCCCAGTTCGCCACCGGCGAACGCACCCTCGAAGTGTGGGTGCCCGTCGATCAGCAGCTCACCGGCCCGCAGAGCCAGCAGCGCAACCTCTACCAGCCCGTCACCGCCGCCGCCCCGCCACCGGGGCAGATCCTCCTCGGTGCCGTGCTCCTCGCCGTCTCGGCGGCGCTCACGGTCGCCGCGGCCGTCACCGTCGCCCGCCGCCGACGCGTCCTCCCTCCCGCGACCACCTGACCACGGCGAGGTCACCGCGCCCCGTTGCGGGCGGGCGGGCGATCTCGGCCCCCGGCAACCGAAACGGTCGGGCACGATCAGCTGGGCACCCCTGGCCTCGGCATGCTGTGCTGCCGGAGGGCGCGGACGTGACTCGACGCGGCAACGGCGATGACGGCGGGCTTCTTCGGCCCGTAGGGGTTATTCGGTGACGTTGATGATCATGGTCAGGCCGCCGGCGCCGTCGGTTTCGACGTTGTTGTTGGTGGTGTGGTGGTTGATGTGGCAGTGGATGAGCCACTGGCCGGGCTCGAGCGCGTTCCAGAGCACGTCGTAGCGTTGTCCAGGCCCGACGTTGATCGTGTCGGCCTGGAACTGCTGCGCCGTGGTGAGGGCCGCCCCGTCGCGGGCGACGACGGTGAACGGGCCGCCGTGGATGTGCATCGGATGGATGTCGATGGTGTTCGAGCCGATGAACCGCACCCGGAGGGTCTCGCCCACCTTCATGTCGATGGTCTCGGTGGCCGGGTATGCCTTCCCGTTGATGGTGAAGTAGTTCGGCATGCCCCCTTCCATCGGCATCGCCGGATAGGTCAGTCCCTCCCGGGACAGCCACTCCTGCAGCTGGATCGTGTACTCGCGATCGGCGGGCGGCTGCAGGCCAGGGTCGGCGGGGTCGATGATCAGCGCCCCGTACAGGCCGAGGGCCTGCTGCCGGTCGGCGTGATCGTGGGAGTGGTAGAAGAACGTGCCCCACTGCTTCACCGTGTACTCGTACCGGTAGGTGTCGCCGGGCTGGATGGGATCCTGGGTGATCCCGGCGGGCCCGTCCATCTCGTTGGGCACGTCCAGGCCGTGCCAGTGCACGGTTGTGGACTCGTCGAGCTCGTTGGTGACGTCGATGCGGATCCGGTCGCCCTGGGTGACCTGCAGCCGAGGCCCCGGGATCTGCCCGTTGTACGCGTACGCGTCGACGGTGACGCCGGGGAGGATCTCCCAGCGGATCTGCGACACGGTCAGCTCGAACACCCTCACCCCGTCCTCGACGCGGGCAGGTTCCAGCACCTCATCACCGCGGGTGTCCACGTCGTACGCGGCGGTCGCGGCCCGCGGGTCGACGGCGGCCATGTCCCGCATCGCCTCGGCGGGGGTGTCACGGGTCATGATCATCCCGGGCGGCATGATCAGCCCACCGACGTCGTGCGCGCTGAGAGTCATGTTGACGGCGTTCGCGGGGGCGACCATCCCGACCACGAGCGCGATCGCGGAGAACGCGCCGACCACGGTCAGCTGCGGCACGGTCACCGCTCCGGCGCCAGAAGGCTGGTGCGCCTCATGCCCCGACCCCGGCGACGACGCACAGCCCGCCGCCTGGTCGTGGCCGGCGTGCGCCTCCGGCCGCGGGCTGTGCTGCGCGTGCGCGTCATGCTCCTGGGGGTGGGTGGCGGGCTGGGGGCGGACGGTCATCAGACCGTGCTTGAGGCCCTTCTTCACCATCCACACGTTCACGGGGTAAGCGAGCACGAACCCGACCGCGATCCCGAAACTCATCACCGCCCAGAACAGCAACTCGGTGGGCAGCATGGCCCGCATGTCGCGGCCCATCATCAGCAGCGACATCACCGGCGCCATGCCCGCCATCATCAAGTTCATGCTGATGAACTCGGGCAGGAACGAGCGGCGCACGTTCTGCCAGTAGCTGCCGCCCATCATGTTCTTCATGAACAGGGCCTGGAACACGAACAACCCGAACGCGAACCCGGCGGCGTACTCGATGATCAGATCCAGCCACATCGGCAGGCCCAGCGACGCGACGACGACGGCGGCGACGATGATGCCGGTGGCATCGCCCGCGACGCAGTGGATGGTCGAGCCGATGCCCTGCTTCCACAGCGGCCGGGTGAACTCCTCATGCTCTCCCGGCCGTGGCTCCTTGTCCGCGAGCACATACAGCAGCGCCCCGATCGGCCCCAGGTAGAGGGTGACCAGGATGAAGCCCCACTTCATCACCGCCGGCTCCGGGTTGTGACGGAACTGGTCCACCCCGACCCAGATCGTGCTGATCGCGACCAGCACGAACCAGGCGACCAGGAAATAGTCGATCGGTTGAATCAACCTCGCCCGCCTCTCCCTCGCACACGACTCCCCCACACCTTATACCCCCTATAGGTATTCTTTCAATCGGCGCCGCCTCGGGTGCCGACGGGTGCACGTGCCCGGTGGGGCGAACCTGACGCAGCCGAGACGATCGCGGCGGAGTTCAGCGACCCGTGCCGTCCTCAACGGCGCCGCCGAAGAAGTCCGCACCGGCAGACTCGACCCCGACGGCGTCACGGCGATCCTGCTGCCCGCCTTGACCGACACCACGGCACCCCGAGGGCACTGATCCTTCCGCTCAGGAGACGGACGTCGTTCGCCGATAATCGAGAACGACGTGCCGGTGGACGCGATGTGGCTGCTCTGTCGGCGAAGGCGTGGAAGGCCTGCGGCCGGGCGAGATCCGGGAGACGCAAAGGTCGGATTGGTACAGTGAGGGACTATGCCCCGCGACCCCCGATCCCGGCCCGACCGGGTCATCGCGGCGGGGTGGTGGTCGGGGCGGCTGCTGACCATCCTGGGCCTGGCACTTGTGCTCATCATCGGCGGCTGGACCACCTCCCACACCACGGCTGACGCGCACGCCGACACCAGTGCGGGCTCCCCCGTCGCGACCGGCTCTACCCCAGACTCGGGGGCACCGGTGGAGGGCCGGACGGCGTCGTCCTCTGCGGGGGTGTCCGTCGATGCGTCCGGGGCGTGGGGGTGCCTGATCGGGGTGGTGTGCACGCTGCTGGTACTGGCGGCCGTGACGGCTTCCCGGCTCCAGGGCCGGCTGCGGATACTGCGGGTATCCCGTCCGGTGCGCGCGCCGCTGCTGGTGCCGGTGCCCGTGTCGCGGCGTCCGGCCGCGCCCTCACTGCTGCTGTTGTCGATTTCCCGAACCTGAGATCCGGCATGCCGCCCACCCATGGGCGGCGTCTTCCCGCCCGCCCGTGTGCGGGCGCTGTGTGATGCCGATTTCTAGGTTTGGAGAATGTCTTGACGACCCGTATCACGGCGGCCCCCTTCGCCGGTCCGGTGCCGACGGCTGCGGCCGGTCACCGCCGCCCACCCGGCCCCGCTCGGCCCCGTCCGGCCCCGTCCCGCCGCGGCGCCGGCGCGATCATCCTCCGTCCATTCCCGCCCCGGCCCTCTTCTGCGGGGAGGGGGTGGTGATGCGGTCGGGGTTGACGCATCGGCGGGCGATCATCGTCGGGGCCGGGCAGGCCGGGCTCGCGGTGGCCGCCGCGCTGATCGGGTTGGGGTTCCGGCCGCAGCAGGAGTTCGTGGTCGTCGACGCCGCCACGGACCGGCAACGCAGTTGGGCGTCCCGGTGGCATTCGATGCGGCTGCTATCCGACGCCCGCCACAGCACGCTGCCAGTCCGGCCTCTACCGGTGGACCCGCACGAGCACCCGCGGGCGGATGAGATCGCGAACTACCTGGACCAGGTGCAGCACACCCTGGGGGTGGACCCGTTCTGGGGGTTGCGTGTGGTCGGGGTGGAACGCGTCGGTCACGGGTCGGTGCTGCAGCTGCAGACCGCAGAGGGCGACGTGCAGACCCGCAACGTGGTGTGCGCGACCGGCGCCGCCACCCACCCCCGCATCCCTGCGTGGGCGCAGCAGCTGCGGGTGCCCGGGGTGGTGCTGCACAGCGCCCACTACCAATTCCCCCGGCAGGTGCCCACCGGGCGGGTGCTGATCGTCGGCGGCGGAAACAGCGGCGTGCAGCTGGCGCGAGAGCTATCCACCTCCCACGAGGTCACCCTCGCGGTCCGCACCCGGCGCCCGCACCGACCCGCCCGTACCTTCCCCGTCCACGCCCGGGCAGGCTCGTCCTGGCTGGGTCGCCCACCCGCCGTGCAGCCGGTGTTCGGCGACAGCTACCATGCGCTGCGTCACGCGGGTGTGGCGGTCGCCCCGGCGGTGACCGGCGCGGACGGCGGGCAGGTCACGTTCGCCGATGGCAGCACCCTCGCCCCGGACTCGGTAATCCTCGCCACCGGGTACGACCCCGGCGAGGACTGGCTCCCCGCCGAGGCGACCGCAGCCCGGTCCCGCCCGGCGATGACCGGGCTGCCGGGCTTGTTCGTCGCCGGGATCCCCGCCCACAGCCGCCCCGGAGCGGACACCCTCGCCGGGGTGTCCCGGGACGCCGCCGTAATCGCCCGCACCATCGCGGACCGGCCATGACCGCCACCCCGACGACCCTCCAGGACCCGCACGGACGCCCCCAACCCACCCCGCCGAACCGCCGCGCCCGGGCGGTGATGCCATTGGCGATGGCGTTGCCGGTCGCGGCAGCCGCGGCGGTGCTGATGGATCTCGCCTACCCGGAGGTGGGATTCTGGCCGGCCGCGTTCGCCGCGACCGGGCTGCTGCTTCTCGCCCTGATCGGCCGGAGCGTGTGGGGGGCGGTGGCGGTCGGGGCGGTGTTCGGGTTGCTGTTCTTCGGGCTGCTGGTGTCCTGGACGACCCGGTATCTCGGGCCGGTGCCGTGGGCGGCACTGACCGTGGTGGAAGGGACCCTGACCGCGGTCGGGATCATCCCGCTGGCACTCGCCTACCGGTGGGTGCCGCGCGCCGCCCCCGGCCCGGTCGGACGCCTGCTCCTGCTGCCGGGCCTGGTGGCCGCGTTGTGGACGGGCCGGGAGGTGCTGCTGGGCGCCTGGCCGTACGGGGGGCTGCCGTGGGCGCGGCTCGGGATCACCCAAGCCGACAGCCCCCTCGTTCAGACGGTGTCCTGGGTCGGGGTGAGCGGGCTCACCTTCCTGATGGTCTTCACCGTCGCCGCCGCGATCGAAGCCATCCGGACCGGCCGGTGGCGTCGCCCGTTCCCCGCCGCCGTACCCGCCGTCACCACCCTGATGCTGGTCCTGGTCCCGGCGTTTCCCACCACACCGGCCGGGACGATGCGGGTCGGGGCGGTGCAAGGCAACGGCCCGTCCGGGTACTTCGACCAGCGCACCGTGGGGGCGATCGCCCGGGCGCAGGGGGACGCGACCGGCCCGGTGCTCGACGCGGATGTGGATCTGGTGGTGTGGCCGGAAGGGCTGGATGCTGACCCGTTCCAGACCCCGTGGCTGGCCGAGTATCTCACCGGCATCAGCACCCGGGCAGGTGCCCCGCTGCTGGCGAACGCGGCCACCACGGCGGGCGGCAACATCTACAACACGTCGTTCCTGTGGGACCCGGCCACCACCGGTGCCACGCCGCAGCGGGAGCAGGTGCAGACGCACGCGAAACGCCACCCGGTGCCGTTCGGCGAGTACGTGCCCGACCGGGCGTTCTACACCCTGCTCGCCCCCGACCTGGTCGGGCTGCTGCAACGCGACTACGCGCACGGCACGGACGTGCCGCTGGTCACCGTCGGCGGTGTGCCGGTGGGGTTGGCGATCTGCTTCGACGTGATCTACGACGAGGTCATCGCCGAGAGCATCACCGCCGGTGCGGAGCTGCTGGTGTTCCAGACCAACAACGCCGACTTCCGCGGCACGGACGAGAACCTGCAGCAGCTCGCGGTCGCCCGGATCCGCGCGGTAGAGACCGGCCGTACCGTGGTGAACGTCTCCACCGTCGGCACCAGCCAGATCATCCGCCCCGACGGCAGCACCCTCACCGGTCTGCCCGCCGGACAGGCCGGGGCGCTGATCGCCGACACCGACCTGCGCACCGGCATCACCCCCGCCGTCCTCATCGGGCAAGGCGTCTCCGCTGTCACCTTGTGGGGTGGGCTGGGTGGTCTCGCCCTCACCGGCGCGATCGCCTGGCGGCGGCGCACCCCTGCTGTGGCCTGACTAGGCATGCCCGCCAGACAACCCGGGGTTATCCTGCGGGTGGGAGGACGAGGCGGCGGATCTCCGCAGCGATCAGATCTGGTTCTGTGGCGGGGATGTAGTGGCCGGAGCGGGCAGCGACCACGTGCCGGCCCTGCCGGGACTGTGCGGCCCGATACCGCCCGGCGGCGGTCGCGGCATCCCGGACCCGTCGCGGCATACCGTCCGCGAGACTGCCGGAGATGACGGTGACCGGGACATCGGGCAGCGCCGGCGGGTCGCCCTGCCAGGCGTGCAGCTCGGTGAGGAAGGTGCGCGCTTGCCGACCCTGGGTGACCACCACCGCGGGCCGGAACGCCTCCCGGTGAAGATCGGCCCGCACATCCTCGGGCATCCCCTCCCCGAGGAACCGGAAGAACCGCTCCAGCATCCCCACCCGGGCCAGCACCCACTCCACGGCGATCACGATCTTCTCCCCGACCCGGAACCGCATACCGAACAGGAGGTCCGCTGCCTCATCGGTCGGATCCACCAGCACCAGCCCGGCCACCCGGTCCGGGCGGCGGGACGCGGCCAGCCGCACCATCGGGCCGCCCGCGGAATGCCCCACCTGCACGAACCCGCTGCTCGGCTCGAGGCCGTCCAGCAGATCGTTCAGGTCGTCGGCCATCCGGTCCAGGGTGCGCCCTGCACTATCCGGGACGGACCGACCCAGCCCCGCCCGGTCATACACCACGGCCCGCGTGAACGCGGCGACCCGGGTCTGCACCGACGCCCAGGTGGAGCGGGTCGCCGCCGATCCCGCCTCGAACACCACCGTCGGCACCCGGGGCCCCGGCGGGGCCCGGCAGCACCATCGCATAAGGGGCGCGCCCGCCACGGGTGCGCACCCACACCGGCTCCCCCTGCGTGTGCACACGCTCCCCCGCCATGACCCGCCCTACCGGTCCGTGCCCTGGCGGGAGGCGCCGGTCGCGGCGCGGTGGGCCTTCTCCCGCAGGGCCAGCAGGGCGAGGGTGTCGTCCTTGATCTGGGTGCGGCCGAGGATGCCCCAGTGCGCGCTCAGGTGGTCTTCGAGGTAGCGCAGCACCCGGGCGAACGGGACGGTGTGCCACGGCGCCCCCGCCCCGGGCGGGGAGGTGGGGTTGCCGAACACGACCGTGCGGATCGTGCGCCCTTCCGGCGCCACCGTCCGTCCCGTTTCCAGCAGTTCGGCGACCAGCCGGGCGGCATCGGTCGGGGCGCAGCACCCGAACCGGGTGAACGCGGCTTCCAGCACGGCCGGGTCCCGCATCGCCGGGTTGGGGTGCGGGCGGCCTTCCTTGACCTCGCCGACGATCATGTCCGCTCCGCCCCCGGCACCCAGGGCCGGGTCCAGCGGTGCGTCGACGGTCCCGGACGCTCCCGGTGCGCGGTGCAGCCGTACGGCGAGGATGTCCAGGTCGGTGATGGTGCGGGGACCGCCGGGACCGGTGGCGTCCAGCACGGGGTATTCGGCGACGGTGAAGTAGCCGTTGACCCGCAGGTACGCCTGCACCAGCCCGACCGCCGTGTCCACCCTCTATCTCCGACCGGGTTATCTGGCCGGTCAGGCGGCGTGCGCGTAGCGGGCCGGGTCGGCGTCGAACAGCGGCCCGCACTCGGCGCAGCAGAACCAGTACCGGCTGCCCTGGTAGTCGCGGAACAGGCCGCGCTGCTCGGCCCAGGCCGGGTCGACCTGGTTGCCGGGCATCACCGGACAGGTCACCAGGTTCGTCGCCCCCGCCGGCGGCTCGTGATGGTGATGCTCGTGCGCACCATGCTCGTGTCCTCCATGGTCGTGCCCGTGCGTGTGGTCGTGCCCGGAGTGGTCGTGGTCGTGGGACATGGTGTGTCTCCTTCTCGAGCGATGGTTAGGCCTGGACGGGCGCGGGCTCTCGGGTGGCGGGGGCGCCGGCACGGGTCGGGGTGGGCAGGGGGCGGAAGCGGCGCAGGCGGAGGCTGTTGGTGACGACGAACACGCTGCTGAACGCCATTGCCGCGGCGGCGAGGATGGGGTTGAGCAGGGCGAGCATCGCGACCGGGATCGCGGCGACGTTGTACGCGAACGCCCAGAACAGGTTCCCCTTGATCGTGCCCAGGGTGCGGCGGGCCAGCCGGATCGCGTCCGGGACCAGCATCAGGTCGCCGGAGACGATGGTCAGGTCCGCGGCGGTGATGGCCGCGTCGGTGCCGGTGCCCATCGCGATCCCGAGGTCGGCGGCGGCGAGGGCTGCGGCGTCGTTGACGCCGTCGCCGACCATCGCGACCACCCGGCCCGCGGCCTGCAGGTCGCGGATGGTGTCGAGCTTGCCCTGCGGGGTGACCCCGGCGCGGACGTCCTCGATCCCGGCCTGGTTGGCGATCGCGCGGGCGGCGCCGGGGTTGTCGCCGGTGAGCAGGATCGGGGTCAACCCGAGCTCCCGGAGCCGTGCGACCGCCTCACGGCTGGTGGGTTTGATGGTGTCGGCGACGCTGATCGCCCCGCGCACCTGCCCGTCCCACGCCACCACCGTCACCGTCGCCCCCGCCGCCTCGTCCGCCGCGATGGTCGCGGCGAGCTCGGCGGGGATGGGGAGCGCCCATTGGGTGGTGATCCAGGAGGCGCGGCCGGCGGCGACCAGGCGGCCGTCGACGATGCCCTGCACGCCTTGACCGGCCTCGGCGGCGAATGACTCCACGGCATCCGTCGGGCCGTCGGCTGCGGCGGTGATGGCGCGGCCGATGGGGTGCTCGGAGCCGTGCTCGAGCGCCGCGGCGAACCGGATCAGCTCCGCCTCATCGGTGCCGGGAGCGGGGTGGATGCCGGTGACGGTCATGGTGCCGGCGGTGATGGTGCCGGTCTTGTCGAGCACGACGGTGTCGATGCGGCGGGTCTGCTCGAGCACCTGGGGTCCGCGGATGAGGATGCCCAGCTGGGCGCCGCGGCCGGTGCCGACCAGCAGAGCGGTCGGCGTCGCCAGCCCCAGCGCGCACGGGCAGGCGATGATCAGGGTGGTCACCGCGGCGGTGAAGGCGACCTCCAAGGGCGCCCCCGCGATCAGCCACCCGGCGAACGCGGCCAGGGCGAGGACGATGACGATGGGGACGAAGACGGCCGACACCCGGTCGGCGAGGCGCTGCACCTGGGCCTTGCCGGTCTGCGCCTCCTCGACCAGCCGCGCCATCCGGGCCAGCTCGGTGTCGGCGCCGACGCGGGTGATCTGCACGAGCAGGCGCCCGCCGGTGTTCACAGTCGCGCCGACCACGCGGGAGCCGGGGGCGACTTCGACCGGCACGGACTCGCCGGTCAGCATCGACTCGTCCACCGCGGACATTCCCTCGGTGACGAGGCCGTCGGCGGGGATCTTCTCACCCGGCCGCACCACCACGACATCACCCGGAACGAGCTGTGCGACGGGGACGCGCTGCTCAGTGCCTTCGCGGAGGATCACTGCGTCCTTGGCGCCGAGCTCCAGCAGGGCGCGCAGGGCCTCGCCGGACTGCCGCTTGGCACGAACCTCGAGGTAGCGGCCGAGGAGGATGAACACGGTCACCAGCGCGGCGACCTCCAGGTACACCTCGTGGCCACCGGCCTGCGGGGTGCCGACGAAGGTGACGCTCATCCGCATTCCCGGCATCCCCGCACCGCCGAAGAACAGCGCGTACAGCGACCAGCCGAACGCGGCCAGCACCCCGACGCTGATCAGAGTGTCCATCGTCGCCGCCCCGTGCCGGGCATTGATCGCCGCGGCGCGGTGGAACGGCCACGCCCCCCACACCACCACCGGCGCGGCCAGGGTGAGCGTGAGCCACTGCCAGTAGGTGAACTGCAGGGCGGGGATCATCGACAGCACCGCGACCGGCACCGCCAGCACCGCCGAGACGATCAGCCGCTGCCGCAGCGACGCCAGCTCATCGTCCCGCGGGATGGTCTGCTCAGCCGTGTCGGGCACAGGCGGGGCTGGGAGGCTCGCTCCGTACCCCGCCTGCTCGACCGCCGCGATCAGCTCCTCCACCGGCACCGGGGCCTCCGAGTGCACGCGGGCCTTCTCGGTGGCGAAGTTGACCGTCGCCTCCACCCCGGGCAGCTTGTTCAGCTTCCGCTCGACCCGCGTCGCGCACGACGCGCAGGTCATCCCGGTGATGTCGAGATCGACGTCCAGCGTGCTCATGAGGCTGCGGCGAGGCTGTACCCGGCCTCCTCCACCGCCGCCCGCACCCGCTCCGCATCCACCGGCGTCGCGCTGGACACCGTCACCGTGGACACGCCACCGGCGTGCAGATCGACCGCGACGTCGGAGACACCGTCGATCGCGGAGACCTCCTCGGTGACGCTACGCACGCAGTGCGCGCAGGTCATCCCCTCCACCAGGAACTGCGCCGACACGGTCTCACCCGCCGCCGTCTGCTGCGCCGGCGCGCCGGTGTCGGTGGCTGCCGTGGCGTGGGAGGTGGGGCTGCAACAGGCGCAGCCACCGCCGGTGCTGGTCGCCTGCAGGCCGAGGTCCTGGAATCCCTGTCCGGTCATGATGTGCTCCCTTCAAGAGCGTTGAACGATGTGAGTGGGGACGACGTTAGGAGCGCACGAGGCGCGCGATCGCGGCGTTCGCCTCGCGGAGCTTCTCCTCCGCGAGCGGGCCGCCTTCGGCGGTCGCCTGCGCGACGCAATGCGCGAGGTGGTCTTCCAGCAGCGACAGCGCGACGGACTCCAGCGCCTTCGTCGCCGCCGACACCTGGGTCAGCACGTCGATGCAGTACACGTCCTCGTCGATCATCCGCGCGATCCCGCGCACCTGACCCTCCGCGCGGCTCAGCCGCGCCAGCAGCGCCGGCTTGTTGTCCACATACCCGTGTGCCATCTCGCACCTCCACCCACAATCTACCATACCCTGTAGGGGTACAGGGTGTAGGGTGAGGTCATGACCGGCATCCAGGAGCCGCGGCCCGCACAGACCACCCGTTGGCACGTCGTGACGGGCGGTCCCAGCTCGGGCAAGACCACCACGGTCAACCTGCTGCGGGGCCGCGGGTACACGACCACAATCGAGCACGCCCGCCACTACATCGACCTGCAACGGATCACCGGGCGCAGCACCGCGGAGGTGCGGGCACGGCAGAGCGAGTTCCAGCGCGCCGTCGTCGACATGCAGATCGAGCAGGAACGCTCCCTCGACCCGCAACAGACCGTGTTCCTGGACCGTGCTCTGCCGGACTCGCTCGCCTACTACCGCTTCCTCGGCCTCGCCCCCGGCACCGCCCTGCTGGGCGCGCTGGCCGGCGCCCGGTACGCGACGGTGTTCCTGCTTGACCTGCTCCCGCTGGCGTCCGACTACGCGCGCACCGAGGACCCCGCCGCGCAGCGGCGCATCCACGACCTGCTCGGGCTGGTGTACCAGGAGCTGGGCTTTCCCGTCGTCACCGTCCCCGCACTCGCCCCCGACGCGCGCGTCGACTTCATCCTCGAACGAGCATCGGCCGGCACTCCAGCCGAGAGGGGCGTGAGCTGATGGGCGCGGGGAGTAGCCGGTACCGGCAGATCGGGGCCGTGCTGCGCCGGCACGGACTCGGCGTCCTGGCCGGCGTGCTGGGCCTGGGCGGCTTGGTGCCGTTCCACCGCGGCGCCCTCGGACACGCCCGGCAGGAGGACCCCTACACGAACCCCGAGCATGTGCGGGTCGCGTTGGAGGAGCTCGGGCCGACGTTCGTGAAACTGGGCCAGATCCTCTCCACCCGGCACGATCTGCTCCCCGCGGCATGGGTCGCCGAGTTCGCCAAACTGCAGGACGACGTCGCCGCGGCACCGTGGGAGGGCATTCGGGACGTGCTCCGTGAAGAGCTCGGCGCCGACCCAGAGCACGTGTTCGCCCAGTTCGACCCGGTGCCGCTGGCGGCGGCGTCCATCGGGCAGGCGTACGTGGCAACTCTTCACGACGGCACCGAGGTCGTCGTGAAGGTGCGCCGGCCCGGCGTGGTCGCGCAGGTGCATGAAGACCTGGACATTCTCCGCAACCTCGCCGACCGCGCCGACCGGCGCTGGGATGCCATCCGGCAGTACGACCTGCCCGGGCTGGTGGAGGAGTTCTCCCGCACGCTGCGTGCCGAGCTGGACTACCTGCAGGAGGCCCGCAACGCCGAACGGTTCGCGCAGGAGTTCGCCCACGCGGCGCGGGTGCGGATTCCCCGCGTGCACGGGGAGACCACGACCTCGCGCGTGCTGACCCTGGAGCGGATGAGCGGGGTGCGGATCGACGACCTGGAGGGCCTGGACGCCGCCGGCATCGACCGGGTCGCACTCGCGCGGCTGGGTGCCGACATCGTGCTCACGATGGTGTTCGACAACCGGTTCTTCCATGCCGACCCCCATCCCGGGAACATGTTCGTGCAGCCCGACGGCGCGCTCGCGCTGATCGACTTCGGGATGGTCGGGGAGCTCACCGAACAGACCACGGACGGCCTCGCCGGCATCGTGCTCGCCTTCACCCGCGACGACCCGGACACCCTCACCACCGCCCTGATAGAACTCTCCCGGACCGCCGACGTCGTCGACCGGGCAGGGCTGCGGCAGGCGATCACCGCGTTAACGGCCCGCTACCGGGGCCGTTCGCTGTCGGAGATCAGCCTCGCAATCATGCTCCAGCAGCTGCTCGGCATCCTGCAGCAGCACCAGCTGCACCTTCCGCAGGAGACGGCGCTGCTGTTCAAAGTGCTGATGATGGCCGAAGGGACCGCGGCGCGGCTGGATCCGGACTTCCAGATGCTCGACGCCCTGCAGCCCTACGCTGAGCAGCTCACCCGCGCCCAGCTGTCCCTGCCGGCTCTGGCCCGGCGATGGGCGCGCGCGGGAGCCGACACCGGGGCACTGCTCACCGAGCTGCCCGCCACCCTGAGCCGGCTCCGGCATCTCCTCGAAGACGGCGGGTTCGAGGTGCACCTGCGCGCGACGGAGCTGGAACCTCTCGTCGGGCGCGCCGAACGCGTCGGCAACCGTGTCGTCGCGGGAATGATCGCCGCCGCGCTGATCAGCGGGATCGGCACCCTCGTCGGCGGGAACACGAAATGGCGCTCCCGGGAAGGCGTCCTGATCGGCGCCGGGACCGGCACGATCGGCGCCCTCGGCAGCTATCTGCTGTGGACGCTGCGGCGCCGCCGACCCCGCCCCTGACCCGCGCACGGCTCAAGAACACCACGAAAGGAGACGAAGATGGACAGGATCAGAGTCGGCGTCAACGGGTACGGAGTGATCGGCAAGAGGGTCGCCGACGCCGTCCACGCCCAACCCGACATGCACCTGGTGGGCGTCGCGGACATCGTCACCGACTGGCGAATACAATCCGCCGTCCCGCGGCTGCCCGTATTCGCCGCCACCCCCGACGCGCACAGCGGCATGGTGGACACCGGCATCCGCCCCGAGGGAACCCTCGACGATCTCCTCGCGCAGAGCGACGTGATCGTCGATACGACCCCCAAGCACGTCGCCGCCGGAAACCTGCCCCGCTACCAGGCGGCGGGAATAAAGGTGATCGTGCAGGGCGGGGAAGCGCACTCGACCACCGGGCACTCCTTCGTCGCCCAGGCCAACTACGCCACCGCGCTCGGCCGGGACCTGACCCGGGTGGTGTCCTGCAACACCACCAGCATCGTCCGCGTCCTCGGCGCGCTCGAAAACGCCGGGCTGCTGCTGCGCGCCCGCGGGGTTACTGGTAGGGCCGAATGTCGCAGGGTGCACTATTCATCCTGGGATTAGTTCAGTCAACACTGTATGATCAGTGCATGCTGACCATTGCTCCACGTCTCGACGTCATGAACCGGCTCGGCCGGGCCATGGCGGACCCGACGCGCTCCCGGATACTGATGACCCTGCTCGACGGCCCCAGCTACCCGGCGGTGCTCTCGCGTGAGCTGGAGCTGACCCGCTCGAACGTCTCGAACCACCTGACCTGCCTGCGCGACTGCGGCATCGTGGTCGCCGAGCCGGAAGGGCGGCAGACGCGCTACGAGATCGCGGACCCGCACCTCGCGGCGGCGCTGACCGCGCTGGTGGACGTGACGCTCGCGGTGGACGAGCACGCGCCCTGCATGGACGCTTCGTGCACGGTGCCGGGCTGCTGCGGGACGGGAGCGGGCGCGTGAGCGCGGCGTGCGGCTGCGAGCACGACGAGCCTGAGACCGCAGTCGGCGAAGAGGCCGAGGAGGCGGAGCGCCCCTGGTGGCGGGACCGCGGGATCATGGTCCCGGTCTTCTCCGGTGTGGCGTTCCTCACCGGTCTGGCGCTGGAGTGGTCCGGGATGGAGATCCCTGCGCTGGTGCTGTTCTGGATCGGCCTGCTGCTGGGCGCGTCGACGTTCACGCCGGGCGCGATCCGGAACCTCTTCAAGGGCAAGCTCGGCATCGGGCTGCTGATGACCATCAGCGCGGTCGGCGCGGTGATCCTCGGCTACGTCGAGGAGGCCGCAGCGCTGGCATTCCTGTACTCGATCGCCGAGGCGCTGGAGGACAAGGCGATGGACCGTGCCCGCGGCGGGCTGCGGGCACTGCTCAAGCTCGTCCCGGAGACCGCCACCATCCGCCGCGACGGCGTCTCGGTCGAGGTCGCCGCGAAGGATCTGGCTGTCGGGCAGCTGATGTTGGTGCGGCCGGGTGAGCGGATCGCGACCGACGGCGTCGTCCGCACGGGACGTTCCAGCCTGGACACGTCCGCGATCACCGGGGAGTCGATCCCGGTCGAGGTCGAACCCGGCGATGCCGTCTCCGCCGGCGCAATCAACACCGCCGGGGCACTGGAGGTCGAAACGACCGCGGCAGGCACCGACAACTCACTGACCACGATCGTCGACCTCGTGGAGAAGGCTCAGGCGGAGAAGGGCGACCGCGCCCGCCTCGCCGACCGCATCGCCCGCCCTCTCGTCCCGGGCGTGCTGATCCTCGCCGCCCTGGTCGCGATCATCGGCTCGCTGCTCGGCGACCCGGAGCTGTGGATCACCCGCGCCCTGGTCGTGCTGGTCGCGGCATCGCCCTGCGCACTGGCGATCTCCGTGCCGCTGACCGTGGTCGCGGCGATCGGCTCGGCGAGCAAGTTCGGCGTGATCATCAAGTCCGGTGCCGCGTTCGAGCGGTTCGGCGTGATCCGCCACGTCGCCGTCGACAAGACCGGCACCCTCACCCGCAACGAGCCCGCCGTCACCGCCGTCCTCACCGTGGACGGTGTGAGCGAGGCGGAGGCGCTGGCGTGGGCGGCCGCTCTGGAGCAGCACAGCACCCACCCCCTCGCCGCCGCGATCACCGCCGCAGCGCCGGATGCCCCTGCGGCGGAGGGCGTGACCGAGCAGGCCGGGCACGGCATCGAGGGCGAGCTCGCCGGCGCGCGGATCACCGTCGGCAGCCCGCGCTGGCTCGACGCCGGGACCCTCGGCGACCGGGTCGCGGGGCTGGAGGAGCAGGGCATGACAGTCGTGATCGTCCACCGCGGCGGCGTCCCGGTCGCCGCGATCGGCGTCCGCGACGAGCTGCGCCCCGAGGTCCCTGAAGTGGTCCGCACCCTCGCGACCCAGGGCATCGGGGTGACCATGCTCACCGGCGACAACGCCCGCACCGCCCGCGCCCTCGCTGCGCATGCAGGGATCGATGACGTCCGCGCCGAGCTGCGCCCCGAAGACAAGGCCGCCGCGATCGCAGAGCTCGGTGCGAAACGGCTTCGCGTGTGGCGTCGTGGGTGATGTGCGAGGGGAGCTCGGTGTCGACGACGCCCGGTTCAATGAGGGTCACGCGCACGTTGGGGAGAAGTTCCTGACGGAGGGACTCTGACCAGCCGTTGAGCCCCCACTTCGTCGCCGCGTAGACGCCGTCGCCTGCGCGGGCGGTGTGCCCGGCGACGGACGACAGGTTGATGACGTCGCCGGGCGCTTCGCGCAGCTGGTCGAGGAACACTTCGGTCGCGGTGATCGCGCCGAGGAGGTTGATGTCGATCATGTTGCGGTAGTCGTCGCGCTGCGCGGACGCGAATGGGCCGAGGAGCATGATGCCGGCGTTGTTGACCAGTACGTTCGCTCCGCCGAGTTCCTGCTGCACGCGGTCGGCGGCTGCGACGAGCTGCTTACGGTCGGTGACATCGGCCTGGATCGGGAGTGCGCCGGCCCCAGCTCAGCGGCGAGAGCCGAGATCCGGTCAGCACGTCGTGCGAGCAATGCGACCCGGTACCCGGCGGAGTGGAGAGCGCGGGCGGTTGCGGCGCCGATGCCGGAGGAGGCGCCGGTGATGACGGCAACCCGAGGGGTGGTGTTCTCGTTCATGGGTTGGAAGGCCTTTCGTTGTGGGTGAGAGCGGAGGCGTATTCCTCCGCGGTGATGTGTTCGGCCCACTCGACAGCGGAGTCCTTCTCAGATGGGGCGAGGGTGCTGACGGCGAGGTGTTCCATGAAACTGTCGTCCGCGGCGCCGTGCCAGTGCCACTCTCCCGGCGGAGTGTGAACGCTCTGGCCTGCGCCCGCGATGATTGTCCGACCATCGCGGGTGTGCACTACGGCGGTTCCCTGCGTGATGTGGAGGGTCTGCCCATGGCGGTGGACGTGCCAGGCGGTGCGCGCGCCGGGGGCGAATCGGACCAGAGCAACTGTCGCGTATCCAGGCGGTTGGGGGCGGGCGATGGTGTCGACCCACACGTCGCCGGTGAATCGATCCGATGGTCCCCGCACCGTCGCGCCCCGAGGATCGATGTGCATCAGTCCGCCGGCTCTGCGAACACACGCTTCGCGACATGCACGGCCGACATCGCCCGAGGCCACCCCGCGTAGGACGCGAGGTGCACGATCGCTTCGACGAGCTCGGCGTCGGTGAGGCCGTTCTGTCGGGCAAGACGCAGGTGGCTTTCCAGCTGTTCCGTGCTGCCGGTGCTGATCAGGCTGGCGACGGTGACGAGGCTGCGATCGCGCGGAGACAGCTCCGGTCGCCTCCACACGTCACCGAACAGCACCTCGTCGGTGAGGTCAGCGAGCTTCGGTGCGATGTCCGCGACGAGCTGCTGTGCTCGCGTCTTCTCGGCCATGACGATTCCCCTTTCCGCAACGTTCATCCATGGTCACCCCCGCGCGAACCACGAGCCAGGTAACGCTGTCACCCCTCGCGAAGATCGCGGATGTTCGTATGCTCGGCTCATGGACAACCGGTCGGAGGTCCGCGACTTCCTGACGACGCGGCGGGGACGTTTGACACCCGAGCAGGCTGGCATCACCCCGTTCGGAGGCGCTCGACGCGTTCCCGGGCTGCGTCGGGAGGAGCTCGCGGTGCTCGCGGGCGTCAGCGTGGACTACTACGTACGCCTCGAACGCGGAAACCTGACCGGCGTATCCGAGAGCGTGCTGCACTCCCTGGCAGGCGCACTGCGACTCGACGACACCGAGCGTGCGCACCTGTTCGATCTGGCTCGAAACGCAAACAGCGTGGGGCTACGGCCCCGCGCCTCGGTCACCAGCCGGGTGAGGCCTGGCCTGCAGCGTCTTCTCGACTCGATGTCAGGCCCTGCGTACCTCCGCAACGGTCGGCTCGACCTGCTCTGTCTGTGACAGGTTGAAGTGGCCCCGTTGTGACGGCTTGGTTTGGCCCCGCTTGCGACTTGCCGGGGTGGTTGTGACGGTTTGATTTGGCCCCACCTCATCGTGGTCTCGTCTGGCAGGTTGTCGACGGAGAGGGCCGGGATGGTGTCCAGGGTGGATTTGTTCGCGAGTATCCGGAGGGATGCGCGTGTTGAGGGGTTGTCGGTTCGGGAGCTTGCTCGCCGACATAGCGTGCACCGGCGAACGGTGCGAGCTGGACTTGAGTCCGCGGTCCCTCCTCCGCGGAAAACGCCCGTCCGAACAGCTGGCCGCCTGGAGCCGTTCAAGCCGCACATCGAGCGCATGCTAATCGAGGATCTGGATGCGCCGCGGAAGCAGCGCCACACCGCACGACGCATCCTCGCTCGGCTGATCGACGAGCACGGCGCCGCCGACCTGTCGTACTCCACCGTCCGTGATTACGTCCGGGTGCGGCGGGCGGCGGTGGAGATCGCGGCGGGCCGGCGGGTGGAAGCGTTCGTCCCGCAGGAGCATGTCCCCGGGTATGAGGCGGAGGTCGATTTCGGTGAGGTCTGGGTGGTGCTGGCGGGGGTGAAAACGAAGTGTCACCTCTTCGCGTTCCGGCTCTGCTTCTCGGGCAGGGCGGTGCACCGCATCTATCCGACCCAGGCGCAGGAAGCATTCCTGGAGGGTCATATCGCCGCGTTCCACACCATCGGCGGGATCCCGACCGGGCAGATCAAATACGACAACCTGACCGCCGCGGTCCAGTCGGTGCTTTATGGGCAGGGTCGGGCTCGGGTGGAGAACGACCGGTGGGTGCTGTTCCGTTCCCACTACGGGTTTGACTCCTTCTATTGTCAGCCGGGGATAATGGGCGCGCATGAGAAGGGCGGCATCGAGGGCGACGTTGGACGGTTTCGCCGGACCTGGCTCTCCCCGATGCCAGTGGTCGATTCCCTCGCGGAACTCAACGAGAAGGTCATCGCCTGGGATCAGGTCGACGAGGACCGTCGGATCGGGTCCCGGATCCGCACCGTCAAAGCGGACTACGCCCTGGACCGTGACGCTCTCGCTGCGTTGCCGGTCGATGATTTCGATCCCGGCTTACCGCTGACGCCGCGGGTTGACCGTTCCTCGCTGATCACAGTGCGGATGGCGAAATACTCCGTCCCGTCCCGGTTCATCTGAAGCGCCCTGGGTCTGATGGAGACTCGCGCTATTTGATTCCCACCAGCTGATCGGTGGTGGTTTGGCCAGCATAGAACGTCTCCTCGAACTCGGCCGGCGGGACGTCGCCGAGGTAGCCGTGGAG
>NZ_JAFLHG010000005.1 GCF_018717645.1 Microbacterium flavum | reverse complement strand
GTCTTGGACACTCGGCAGGACGGGGGCGGGGGCGGCGGGCGCGGGGGCGGGGCGGGGGCAGGCGCGGGGCGGCGGGCCCGGCGCGACGCGTCAGCGGCGGCGGTAGAGGAGCATCGCGCCGGTGTAGCCGGCGAGAAGGATGCCGAGCATCCAGGCGAGGGCGATCCACACATCTCCTGCCACAGCGCCACCACCGAGCAGCGCACGGATCGAGTTCACGATCGGCGTGACGGGCTGATGCTCGGCGAACCACGCCACCGGCGCGGGCATGGTGTCGGTCGGGACGAAGGCCGAGCTGACGAACGGCAGGAAGATGAGCGGGTAGCTGAACGCGCTCGCGCCGTCGACGCTTCGGGCCGCCAGGCCCGCAATGACCGCCACCCACGTCAACGCGAGGATGACGAGGACGAGCAGCCCCACGACCGCCAGCCACGCCAGCACCCCCGCGGAGCTGCGGAAGCCCATGAGCAGCGCCACTCCGACGACCAGCGCGAGGGAGACGAGGTTCGCGACGAGCGAGGTGAGCACGTGCGCCCACAGCACGGACGAGCGCGCGATCGGCATGGACTGGAACCGCGCGAAGATCCCGCCCTGGAGGTCAAGGAAGAGCCGGTACGACGTGTAGGCGATCCCCGACGCGATGGTGATGAGCAGGATGCCGGGGAGCATGTAGTCGATGTACGCCGCCGTGCCCGCTCCGGTGTCGATCGCGCCGCCGAGGACGTAGACGAACAGGAGCATCAGGGCGATCGGCGTCACCGCCGTCGTGATGATCGTGTCGGGACTGCGCAGGATGTGGCGGAGCGACCGCCCGGTGAGGGTCGCCGTGTCGGCGAAGACGTGTGCGCTCATGATCCGCTCCCTGAGGTTGTCGAAGGGCCGGTGAGGGCGAGGAAGACGTCCTCGAGGCTCGGCTGCTTCTCCACGTACTCGACACGAGCGGGCGGCAGCAGCGCCTTCAGCTCGTCGAGGGTGCCCTCCACGAGGATCCGGCCCTCGTGGAGGATCGCGATGCGATCGGCGAGACGCTCCGCCTCGTCGAGGTACTGCGTCGTCAGGAGGACCGTCGTCCCTCCATCGGCGAGGCTCCGGACGGTGTCCCACACCTCGCGTCGCGCCTCCGGGTCCAGACCCGTCGTCGGCTCATCCAGGAAGATCACCCGCGGGTCGCCGACGAGACTCATCGCGATGTCGAGGCGACGCCGCATCCCGCCCGAGTAGGTGCCCGCCGCCCGCGCCCCGGCATCCGTCAGCGAGAACCGTCCGAGCAGCGCGTCGGCGACCGCTCCGGGGTTCCGAAGGTGCCTCAGCCGCGCGACGAGCGCGAGGTTCTCCCGCCCGGTGAGCACCTCGTCGACGGCGGCGAACTGTCCCGTGAGACTGATCTCCTCGCGGACGCCGGCGGGGTCGGATGCCACCTCCCGCCCGGCCACGGCTGCCGCCCCGGCATCCGCTCGCAGCAACGTCGAGAGGATGCGGACGAGCGTCGTCTTGCCCGCTCCGTTGGACCCGAGCAGAGCGAAGATCGTGCCGCGCGGGACGTCGAGGTCGACGCCGCGGAGGACGCGCAGGTCGCCGAAGGACTTCTCGACGCCGCGCAGCGAGATCACCGCCGGCGCGCTCATGAGGTCCTCCGCTCGGCTTCCGCGATCGCCTCGACGAGGCGCGTGCGCTCCTTGTCGATCCACTGGCGGCTCGAGTACGCCGCGATGAAGTCCTCTCCGAACGCGACCGGGTCTGTGCCGAGGAGATCGCGCAGCGGGATGCCGTCGGCGGCGGCGCGCTCCCACAGGTCGGCGACGTCGACGAACATCGTGACGAGGGTGTCGCCGTCCAGGAAGCCCGCGGCGTACAGGAAGTAACGCTGGTAGGCCTTCGCGGCGGCGCGGTACGGTTCGGGAAGCGCGTCCATGCGCGAGACCGCGTGCTTGTACTGCTTCTTCGTTCCAGCGAGCCGGTGAGCTTTTCGATCCAGGACATGTCAGTCCTCCTTCTGGGTCGTGTCGGGGTGAAGTCGGTCGAGGCGTTCTGCGAGGAAGGTCCAGGTCTCCCAGAACTCGTCGAGCTGAGCCGCGCCCTGCGCGTTCAGCGTGAAGACCTTGCGCGGCGGGCCCTTCTCCGAGGGCACCTTCTCCACGTCGACGAGGCCGCGCTGCTCGATGCGCAGCAGGAGGGCGTAGACGGTGCCCTCGGCGATGTCGGCGAAGCCCTGGTCGCGCAGCCAGGTCGTGATCTCGTAGCCGTACGCCGGCCGGCGCGCGAGGATCGCGAGCACGATCCCCTCGAGCACGCCCTTGAGCATCTCGGTGGTCTGCTTTCCCATCGGGGGTCCCTTCGGTACTCAGTGACGATGACTACTGGTACATAGTAAGCATGAGTACCGCTACTCCGCAACAGTGAGTACCGGATGGCATCCCTCCCTCCCCCTCGCCGAGTGTCCAGGACACGCGGTGCCGCCGGGGCTCGCCTCCGCATGTCCTGGACACTCGGCAGGCGGCAGGCGGCCGGCGGCGGCCACCGGCCGGCGGCGGGCGGCGGGAGGCGTGCGGCAGGCGGCGTGCGGATGCCGTGAGGGTAGGGGCGGCAGGCGGCGTACGGATGCCGTGAGGGTAGGGGCGGCGGGGCGTATGGAAAGCGTGAGGATGCCGTCGCACGCCGCCCGGGGCGAGTTGTATCGGATCTCGTGCCCACCGCGGGCATCCGCGCCACAGCAGACGCGCGGCCCACCCCACCGGAGTCCCCGTGCTCGATCTCGTCTACCTCGCCACGACCCTCGCCCTGTTCGGCCTCGTCGCGCTGATCGCGAAGGGGGTCGAGAAGCTGTGACCGTCCTCGCGATCGTCAGCGCGCTCCTCGCCGTCGGCGCCGTCGTCTACCTCGTCGTCGCCCTCGTGAAGCCGGAGCGCTTCTGATGAGCGGCACCGACCCCGCAGCGATCTGGAGCGGCGTGCTCCAGATCGCGACCGTCATCCTCGCCCTCGCGCTGCTGTACGTCCCGCTCGGCGACGCGATCGCTCGGGTGTTCGACAGCCCGAAGCACGCCCGCGTCGAGCGCGGCATCTACCGCGTCATCGGCGTGGATGCCACGGCTGAGCAGACCTGGCAGGCGTATGCCCGCGGCATCCTGCTCTTCTCCGCCATGGGCGTCCTGTTCGTGTACGTCCTGCAGCGCGCCCAGGCGGTCCTCCCCGCCTCGCTCGGTCTGCCGCCTGTGCCCGAGGGCCTCGCGTTCAACACGGCCGTCTCGTTCGTGACGAACACCAACTGGCAGTCGTACTCGCCCGAGGTCACGCTCGGCTACACCGTGCAGCTGGCCGGCCTCGCGGTGCAGAACTTCGTCTCCGCCGCGGTGGGCATCGCCGTCGCGGTGGCCCTCATCCGCGGGTTCGCCCGCCGCGGATCAGCGACGATCGGCAACTTCTGGGTCGACCTCGTCCGCGCTCTGGGGCGCATCCTGCTGCCGCTCGCGATCCTCATGGCGATCGTTCTCCTGATCGGAGGCGTCGTGCAGAACTTCGACGGCTTCCAGACCGTGCAGACGGTCACGGGCGGCTCGCAGGTGATCCCCGGGGGACCGGTCGCCTCGCAGGAGGCGATCAAAGAGCTGGGCACGAACGGCGGCGGCTTCTTCAACGCCAACTCGTCGCACCCGTTCGAGAACCCGACGCCGTGGACGAGCGTGCTCGAGGTGCTCATGATCCTCGCGATCCCGTTCGCGATGCCCCGCGCCTTCGGCCGGATGGTCGGCGACAACCGCCAGGGGTATGCGATCGCCGGCGTCATGGCATCCCTGTGGATCGCGGGCGTCGCGCTGACCACGTGGCTCGAGCTTCGCGCGGCGGGCACCGCTCCGCAGCTGGCCGGCGGGGCGATGGAGGGCAAAGAGGTCCGGTTCGGCATCTGGGGGTCGACGCTGTTCGCGGCGTCCACCACCGGCACCTCCACCGGCGCGGTGAACTCCATGCACGATTCCTACACGGCCCTCGGCGGGATGATCCCGACGCTCAACATGATGCTCGGCGAGGTCGCTCCCGGCGGCGTCGGCACGGGGCTGTACGGGATGCTCGTGCTCGCGATCATCGCGGTGTTCGTCGGCGGCCTGCTCATCGGGCGCACCCCCGAGTACCTCGGCAAGAAGATCGGTCCGCGCGAGATCAAGCTCGCGAGCCTGTACATCCTCGTGACGCCGGCACTCGTCCTCGGCGGCGTGGCCCTGAGCTTCGCGATCCCGCCGGTGCGCGCCGACGTCGAGGCCACGTCGATCTGGAACCCCGGTGTGCACGGCCTCTCCGAGCTGCTCTACGCGTTCACCTCCGCGGCGAACAACAACGGATCCGCGTTCGCGGGACTCACCGCGAACACCCCGTGGCTGAACACCGCGCTCGGCGTCGCGATGCTCCTCGGACGCTTCATCCCGATCGTGCTCGCCCTCGCCCTCGCGGGGTCGCTCGCGGCGCAGGACCGGGTGCCGACCACGATCGGCACGCTCCCCACCCACCGGCCGCAGTTCGCGGCCCTCCTCGCGGTCGTGACCGTCGTCATCACCGCCCTCACCTATTTCCCCGTTCTCACGCTGGGTCCCCTGGCGGAAGGGCTGCTCTGACATGTCCCCCCTCACCACCTCTCTCCCCACGGTCACGGCTGCGGCGGCCGATGCCTCCGCGGATGCCGCGCGCCCCGCGCCGCGCTCCCACGCGTTCTCGGGCGCACAGCTCGCGCAAGCCCTGCCCGGTGCCGTCCGCAAACTGAATCCGGCCGCCCTGTGGCGGAACCCCGTCATGTTCCTCGTCTGGGTGGGCGCGGCCCTGACCACCGTCATCGCGGTGGCCGAGCCGTTCCTCGGCGGGCCGTCGGAGTCGGGCGGGACGCCCGTCCCCCTCGGGTTCACGTGGGGCATCGCGGTCTGGCTGTGGCTGACCGTGCTCTTCGCGAACCTGGCCGAGTCGGTCGCGGAAGGCCGCGGCAAGGCGCAGGCGGGTGCGCTGCGCAAGACGCGCACCGCGACGGCGGCGCGCCTGGTCGCCGGCTACGACGCGGCCTCCGATCCAGGCGCCGAGCGCGCCGCGACGACGGAGGTCGCCTCGAGCGACCTCACCCTCGACGACGTCGTCGTCGTCTCCGCGGGCGAGCTGATCCCGGGCGACGGGGACATCGTCCACGGCATCGCGACGGTCGACGAGTCGGCCATCACGGGCGAATCCGCCCCCGTCGTCCGCGAATCGGGCGGGGACCGTTCGGCCGTCACGGGCGGCACCCGCGTCCTGTCGGACCGCATCGTGGTGCGGATCACCTCGAAGCCGGGCCAGACGTTCGTCGACCGGATGATCGCCCTCGTCGAGGGAGCCTCGCGCCAGAAGACGCCCAACGAGATCGCCCTCGGCATCCTCCTCGCGAGCCTGTCGATCGTCTTCGTCATCGTCGTGCTGACCCTGAACCCGATCGCCTCCTACGCGGCATCCCCGGTGTCGATCCCGGTGCTCGTCGCGCTGCTCGTCTGCCTGATCCCGACGACGATCGGCGCGCTGCTGTCGGCGATCGGGATCGCCGGGATGGATCGGCTCGTGCAGCGCAACGTGCTGGCGATGTCGGGGCGCGCGGTCGAGGCGGCGGGGGATGTGTCGACGCTGCTGCTCGACAAGACCGGGACCATCACCTACGGCAACCGCCGGGCAACGGCGTTCGTCGCCCTCGACGGCGACGACGATGATCTCGCCCGGGCCGCGGCGCTCTCCTCCCTGGCCGACCCGACGCCCGAGGGGGTCTCGATCGTCGAACTGGCGGCGCAGCTCGGCGTGCACGTGGCGGCACCCGTGGGTTCGACCGCGGTGCCCTTCACCGCCCAGACCCGCATGAGCGGAGTGGACCTCGCAGACGGCACCCAGGTGCGCAAGGGAGCGGCATCCGCGATCCTCGCCTGGCTGGACGGTGCGGGCGGAGCCGACGGCGACCGCACGAGCGCCGTCGCGACGGCCGCGGTGCCCGAGGAGCGACGCGAAGAGCTCCTCCGATCCGTCGGCGAGATCGCCGGCAGCGGCGGAACCCCCTTGGTCGTGGCGACCCTCGGAGCGCAGATCGGAGGGGTTTCGACGGCCCGGGTCCTGGGGGTCGTGCACCTCAAGGACATCGTCAAGGACGGCCTGCGCGAGCGGTTCGCGGAGCTGCGCGCGATGGGGATCCGGACGGTCATGATCACGGGCGACAACCCGCTCACCGCCGCGGCGATCGCGGCCGAGGCCGGGGTCGACGACTTCCTCGCCGAGGCGACGCCCGAGGACAAGCTGGCCCTCATCGTGCGCGAGCAGGAGGGCGGCAACCTCGTGGCGATGACCGGCGACGGGACCAACGACGCGCCGGCTCTCGCTCAGGCCGATGTCGGCGTCGCGATGAACACGGGCACGTCGGCCGCGAAGGAGGCGGGCAACATGGTCGACCTCGACTCCGACCCGACGAAGCTCATCGACATCGTCCGGATCGGGAAGCAGCTGCTCATCACCCGCGGCGCGCTGACGACCTTCTCGCTCGCCAACGACGTCGCGAAGTACTTCGCCATCATCCCCGCGATGTTCATGGGCGTCTTCCCGGGCCTCGCGGCGCTGAACGTCATGCAGCTGCACTCCCCGGCATCCGCCGTCACGAGCGCGATCATCTTCAACGCGATCGTCATCGTGTTCCTGATCCCGCTCGCGCTGCGGGGCGTGAGATATCGCGCGGCGAGCGCGTCGAGCACGCTCAGCCGCAACCTGCTCGTCTACGGACTCGGCGGCGTCATCGCCCCGTTCCTCGGCATCAAGCTGATCGACCTCGTCGTCAGCCTCATCCCCGGCTTCTGACGCCGGATCGCGAAAGGCACCGTCATGTCCCCCACCCGCACCCTGCTGCGCACGAGCGGCACCGCGTTCCGCGCGATGCTCGTCGCGACCCTCGCCCTGGGCCTCGGCTACACCCTGCTCATCACGGGCGTCGGCCAGCTGCTGCCCGGGCAGGCGCACGGCTCCCCCGTGACCGATGCGAGGGGCACCGTCGTCGGCTCCGCCCTGATCGGTCAGTCGTTCACCGACGCCGACGGGAACGCGCTGCCGCAGTACTTCCAGTCCCGCCCGTCGGCGGCCGGTGACGGCTACGACGGCGGCGCGTCGTCGGGGTCGAACTGGGGCCCCGAGAACGCGGACCTCATCGCGGCGATCGAGCAGCGCACGACGTCCATCGCCGAGCGTGAGGGCGTCGACGCGTCGCAGATTCCTGCTGACGCCGTCACGGCATCGGCCTCCGGTCTCGACCCGCACATCTCGGTGGCCTACGCCGAGCTGCAGCTCGCCCGTGTCGCCGACGCCCGCGGTCTGAGCACCGACGAGGTCGAGAGTCTCGTCGCCGAGAACACCACGGGCCGCGACCTCGGCTACCTGGGCGATCCGCGAGTCAACGTCCTGCAGCTCAACCTGGCCCTCGATGCACTCGGCAGCTGATCGTGCGCGCCGGGATACGGCGCGCACGCCGCGTCAATAGGGTGAATCCATGAGACGGGGTCGGCTGCGGGTGCTGCTGGGGGCGGCCCCCGGCGTCGGCAAGACCTACGAAATGCTCGAGGAAGGGCGCCGGCTCCTCGACTCGGGCATCGATGTCGTCGTCGCCGTCGTCGAGACGCACGGGCGCGCGGCGACGGCGGCGAAGGCGCAGGGCATCCCACAGATCCCGCGTCGCGTCGTCGCGCATCGCGGCGTACAGCTCGATGAGATGGACCTCGACGCGGTGCTGGCCCGATCGCCGCAGCTCGCTCTGGTCGACGAGCTCGCGCACACCAATGCACCGGGATCGACGAACGCGAAGCGCTGGCAGGATGTCCGGACGCTCCTCGACGCGGGAATCGACGTGGTCACGACGGTCAACGTCCAGCACATCGAGTCGCTCGGCGGCGTCGTCGAGCAGATCACCGGCGTCGCGCAGCGGGAGACCGTGCCGGATGCCATCGTGCGCTCGGCCGATCAGATCGAGGTCGTCGATCTGTCGCCCGAGTCGCTGCGCGACCGTCTCTCGGCCGGTCACGTGTACCCTGCCGAGCGCATCGACGCCGCACTGTCGAACTACTTCCGGCTCGGCAATCTCACGGCCCTGCGCGAACTCGCTCTGCTGTGGCTCGCAGACGAAGTCGACAGCGCCCTCAAGAGCTATCGCGCCGAGCAGGGCATCCAGGGCACGTGGCAGGCGCGCGAGCGGGTCGTGGTCGCCCTCACCGGTGGCGCCGAAGGCGAGACGCTGCTGCGCCGGGGGGCGCGCATCGCCGCCCGCTCGGCTGGGGGCGAACTGCTCGCCGTGCACGTCAACAGCCAAGACGGTCTGCGCGCCGAGGAGCCCGGGGCCCTCGGCGCCCAGCGAACTCTCGTCGAGCAGCTCGGCGGCACCTACCACCAGGTCGTGGGAAGTGACGTGCCCCGCGCGCTCGTCGAGTTCGCACGGTCGGTGAACGCGACTCAGCTCGTGCTGGGGGTGAGCCGACGCGGGCGGCTGCAGGCGGCGCTGACCGGCCCGGGCATCGGGTCATCCGTCATCCGCGAATCCGGCGACATCGATGTGCACATGGTGACGCACTCCGCCGCCGGCGGGAGGATGGCGCTGCCGCGGCTGGCCGGCACGGCGCTGAGCGTGCGGCGCCGCCTTTCGGGATTCGGCCTCGCGCTCGTGGGCGGCCCGTTGCTGACGTGGCTGCTGGTCGCGCTGCGCCGCCCCGAATCGATCACGAGCGACGTGCTGGCCTTCCAGCTGCTCGTCGTGCTCGTCGCCCTCGCCGGCGGGATCTGGCCGGCCGTGTTCGCGGCGGTGATGTCGGGCCTCACACTGGACTACTTCTTCGTCGACCCGCTGTACACCGTCACCGTCGCCGATCCGCTGCATGCGTGGGCGCTCGTCCTGTACGTGATCATCGCGCTGCTGGTGAGCCTCGTCGTCGACCGCGCCGCGCGGGCGGCGCGCACCGCCCGGCGCCGCGCCGCAGAGTCGGAGCTGCTCGCCACCGTGTCGGGCAGCGTGCTGCGCGGGCAGGGATCGCTCGAAGCTCTCGTCACACGCACCCGCGAGGCGTTCTCGCTCGCAGGGGTGCGCCTTCTCGTGCACGGAGAGACGGTCGCGAGCGACGGCGAGCCGCTCCGGCAGGACGCCGCTCGCACCGGCGCGACGCCGGGCCGCACCGACGTGCCCGTCGGAGAGGGCGCCGTCTTGGAGCTTCAGGGCGGATCGCTGGATGCCTCGGAGCGTCGCCTCCTGCAGGTGATCGTCACGCAGCTCGAAGGGGCGCTCGCCCAGCGCCGACTGGAGGAGAGCGCGCAGGCTGCCGACGTCCTCGCTCAGGCGGATCAGGTGCGCAGTGCGCTGCTGTCCGCCGTGAGCCATGACCTGCGCCGCCCGCTGGCCGCTGCCGTCGCCGCGATCGGCGGCCTCCGCTCCGGCGGGGCGCACCTGTCCGACGACGATCGGGCGGAGCTTCTGGAGACGGCCGACGAGAGTCTGGGCACTCTCACCCGGCTCGTCACCGACCTCCTGGACGTGTCGCGCGTGCAGGCCGGGGTCCTCGCCGTCTCGGTGGCCCCCGTCGACGCAGGGGGCGTCGTCATGGCATCCGTCGACGAACTCGGCCTGGGTCCTGCCCTGGTCGACCTGGCGCTCGACGAGGATCTTCCGCCTCTCGCCGCCGACGCCGTACTGCTGCAGCGGGTTCTGGTGAACGTCCTCGCCAACGCTCTGCGGTACGAGCCGCAGAGCGGATCGCGGGTGCGCCTGACGACGAGCCGGCTGGGGCCGGTCGCGCAGATCCGCGTCATCGACCATGGCCCGGGGCTTCCTCCCGAGCGACGCGAGGACGCGTTCGCCCCCTTCCAGCGCCTCGGCGACACCGACAACACGACGGGGCTCGGGCTCGGGCTCGCCCTCTCCCGCGGCTTCACGGAGGGCATGGGCGGCACGCTGACACCCGAGGACACCCCCGGCGGAGGACTCACGATGGTGATCGCGCTGCCGATCGCCTCAGGCGGTTCCGCGAGAGGATCGGACGCATGAGGATCCTGGTCGCCGATGATGATCCCCAACTCGTCCGCGCGTTGCGGATCACCCTCGCCGCGCATGGGTACGAGGTCGTGTCCGCCCCGGATGGTGCCACCGCCGTGACCCTGGCCGCGCAATCGCATCCCGACCTGGTCCTCCTCGATCTCGGCATGCCGCACCTCGATGGCGTGCGAGTCATCGAGGCTCTGCGCGGCTGGACGGCCGCGCCCATCATCGTGGTGTCGGGGCGCACCGGCTCGGCCGACAAGGTCGAGGCGCTGGATGCCGGGGCAGACGACTACGTCACGAAGCCGTTCCAGGTCGACGAGCTGCTCGCGCGCCTGCGCGCGCTGCTGCGGCGCACGTCTGCGCCGGGTGGGGAGCCCGTGGTGCGGTTCGGCGATGTCACCGTCGACCTGGCGGCGAAGCTCGTCACGCGCGGCGGCGCGCCCGTCCGACTCACACCGACCGAGTGGCGCATGCTCGAGTTCCTCGCGCGCAATCCCGGCGCGCTCGTCACCCGCCAGACCCTGCTGAAAGACATCTGGGGCACGGAGCAGGTCGCCGATACCGGATACCTGCGCCTGTACGTGTCGCAGCTGCGCAAGAAGCTCGAACCCGACCCGGCGACGCCTCGGCATCTGCTCACCGAAGCGGGGATGGGCTACCGACTCGTCGTGGACTGAGGCGCGTCAGCTGAGCCGGCGCGTGCGCGCGACCCGCGCTCCGATCTTCCTGCTGACGTGCAGCTGCACCCACAGCGTCGCGATCCCCGCGACGAACAACCCGGCGAGGTTGACTCCCAGCTGCACGAGAGCCGAGAGGGCCTCGTCCCAGGCGCCGACGGCCAGCGTGAGCCCGATCGTGCCGACGGCGGGGACCGTCGTGATCGAGATGAACACCCCCACCAGTGCCGACGACTTCGAACTCGTCAGCGACAGCACACCCGCGATCCCGGCGAGGAGCGCGATGACGAACGACCAGGCATCCGGCGCGATGATGAACTCCGTCAAGGGGCCGGTCGTCGCCTGTTCGAGCGTGAAGACGCCGACGGCGTAGAGCACCGCCCAGACGGCCCACGCCACCGCCGCGCATCCGGCGAAGCCGCCGAGGAGGGTCGCCAGCGCGGGAGCGACGATGCCGGTGCGCCGACGCACGATCGCGTAGCTGATGGCGGCGATGGGGGTGAACTCCGGTCCGACGACCATCGCGCCGATGATGAGGATGGGCTGGTCGAGCAGCCGCCCGATCCCGGCGATGAGGGTCGCCAGCATGAGGAAGGCGAAGAAGCTCCACGACGGGCGCGCGTCCTCCCTCGCGTGGTCGGCGAGCTGGGCCCAGAGGACTCCATCGGCCGGATGCCCGGGAGCTGCGTGCTCGGCCTCGGACGCGGCATCCGACAGGATGACGAGCGGTTCGCTGATCGTCACCGATCCGACCGTCGGGACGCCGTGATGGCGCAGCATCCGCATGACGTTGTTGGCGTCCTCGCGGGCCAGGTCGAACAGCAGCAGGCACCGCTGCCCGCCGCCGCCCGGGGCCACCGGCTCGAGGGCTGCCGGGAGGCGCACCATGTTCGCCGTCGTCGGGTAGCTGTCCAATTCGCGCTCGATCCGCTCGACGAGGTCGATCGGTGCGGTGACGCGGACGGAGAGCACGAGACCATCCTCGCGGCGGCCGCGGACGGAATCGGTGAGCGACGCGGGGCGTGCGGCACGCGAAAACGCGCGAACCGCTCCCCGGCGAGGGGTGTGCGAGCGGTTCGCGCGTTCTCGGTGAGGGGGCGATCAGGCGTTCGCGAGCACGGTCTCTTCGAGGCGGGCGTACGAGGCCTCCATGCCCTCGGTCATGCCGGTCGCGAGGATCATGTCGCGCATCTCGAGGCTCGGGTACTCGATCAGGAGCGTCAGCAGGGTCGCGCCGTCCTCTTCGTAGAGCTGCAGGTCGTTGAGAGTGCCGGGGCCGTCCATGCCGATCATCTTCTCGGTGGTGACGGCGCGCCAGGTCGGCTCGCTCAGCACCGTCTCGCCCTCGAACCCGAAGCGCGTCGACTCGTCGTCGCCCTGCTGCCAGACGTAGCGATACGTGTCGCCGACCTCGCACTCGATCATCTGCCATCCGTCCGGGCCGAGCAGCCACGTCTTCAGCAGCTCCGGCTCCTGGTGCGCGCGCCAGACGAGGTCGCGCGCCCCTTCGATGAGACGGGTGATGCGCACGTGCGTGTCGTCCAGGATCTCGGTGCGCGTGCCCTTGCCCTGCGCGTACTCCCGGAGATCCTGCAGAACGGCGTCGAGCTGGTCCATCGCCATCCGCGAACCCTCGACGGCACCCATCGCGATGACCTGCTCGAGCGCCTCGTGAGAGGGGAAGTAGGTCGTGTTGGTGAGGCGCGAGCCGTCCTCGGTCGACGCGAAGGTGAAGACCATGCGCATCGACGGGAAGCCCTCGAGCTTCTCGCCGTCCTCGCCGACGAACGAGTCGAGCACCTCGAACGAGCGCCCGTCGTCGACGCTGAGCACCTCCCACGAGCCCCCGGAGCGCTGGCCCTGCGGGCTCGTCATGTGGTACTCCGCGCGCCCTCCGGGCCGCAGGTCGAACGCGGTGAACGTCGCTGGCCACCCGGGAGGGCCCCAGAAGCGCGACAGCTGATCGGGCTGGGTGAACGCCCGCCACAGCCGCTCGACGGGCGCCGCGGCGTCCGCGACGAGCGTCATCGTGAGGTTCTCCGGATCGGTCGTGATGTCGGTGACGGGCATGTCACTCTCCTTTTCGTGGGTCCTGCAGCTCGGGGTCGGTCCCCGAGCCTGTCGAGGGGTCGGGTCCTGCGAGGAGCGCATCGAGCCGGTCGATACGGGCGCGCCAGAGGTCCTCGTACCGCGCGAGGAGGGCGCGGGCGCGGGCGATCATGACGGGATCGGCGCGCACGAGCCGCTCCCGTCCTTCGGCGCGCTTGACGATGAGCTGAGCGGCTTCGAGGACCGCCACGTGCTTCTGGACGGCAGCGAAGGACATCTCGTATGCCGCTGCGAGCATCGAGACCGACTGCTCGCCCTCGATGGTGCGCCGCAGGATGTCGCGCCGCGTGGCCTGTGCCAGGGCGTGGAACACGCGGTCGATCTCATCGTCGCTCAACTCCGTTTGTACAACCATTTGGTTGTACGTTATGCCGACGGATGCCGCGTGTCAACCCCTTCCTGTCGGGAACGGGTTGCGATGACACAAACCGGCTCTGCCTGACATAGGCGGGCGGTCGAATGACATCGAGTGTCACGACACGCCGATGACGACGACGGGTTGTTGTTCGTCGAGGAAGAGCATCGGAAGTGGATAGAGGAGCGATGGGGCTCCAATCAGCCCATCGTCCTCGCAACGTCAGACACCGACTTTGCTTGCGAGAGGTGATGCGGGTGTTCCCAGTAGCTGGACCTCAGCAGATCGTCCCCCGACGGCGCACATCGTCCACCGAGTTGCACTGGATATCTCGCGCCGTCGGCAGCGCTCCCGAGAAGTCCGAGCGGCACGACTGGGCCGTCATCGACCGCGACCTGGGTGATCGCGATTGGACGACGATCGATCCTCTACCGTTGCGGAAGTCGAAGGGCCTTCGGTTCAGGTTCACGCCGAGCCTTTACTTCTGGCAGCCAACGGAAACCCACGTCTGGTGCGAGTCTCAGGAAGAACGGTGGGAGGTCCTCTGGTTGGAGTACAGCGGCCAGGTGGAACGACTCTGGGCGCAGCCGGTGGCGATCACCTTCGGGCACGGATCGCGGTTATCGGGCTACTCGCATTTCCCTGATCTGCTGGCGCTTTTCGCCGATGGCTCATACGGTCTGTTGGATGTGCGTCCTGCGGAGCGGGTCGACGACGCGGCGCGCATTCAGTTCGGTGAGACTGCGGCCGCCTGCGATGTGCTCGGGTGGCGCTACCGGGTGCTGACAGGCCACGATAAACGCGCGACCGGCAACCTCGACAGCCTGTCTGCGTCCCGCCACGACCGCTGCCGACCTGGCCACGAGACGGAAACACTCATCCTGAACGCAGCGCGCGCGGGTCGAAGCCGCGGCGATCTCTGTCTGATCGCATCCCCGGACTGCCCGCCACACGCGTGTGCGTGGGTCGACAACCTTGCTTGGCGCCGGCTGCTTCACGTAGATCTCGGTGGTGTGTTCAGCAGCGAGACGGTCTACACGACAACCGAAGCGGCACTGACGGGAGCGGTGGCATGACCAGCGAGGAGTACAAGCTCAAGCTCGGCGCCAAGGTCGAGATAGATGGGGATCTCTGGGTGTGGGAGCGCGTGCGCCGAGGCGTCGAGGCAACACTTCGACGCGACGGCGCCGAAGACGATTGGCTCGTCATCTCGATGCCCGAACTCATCGGCTTGGCTGGCACCGCCCGTCGGCAGTCGAGTACGCCGCTTCGCCCCACCGCAAGCGACTGGTCAGCTGACGTGCTCGACATGGAAAAGCATCTGCTCGAGGCTTTCCGTGGCGTGCCGATGGACCCGAGCGCGGTCGGGGCGCGTCCGGGGTACGACCTCACCCGAACGACGCAGGAGCAGCGGATCACTGCGAAGGTCGCTGAGTTGGCTGGCACCTCTCTCGCGCGCAGCCGCAAAGCGCTGTTCAACTATTGGAAGGTCTACGAGTCGGAGGGCGTCGCCGGGGTGGATGCTCGGTTGCATCCGAAGGGTCAGAAGCGGTTGGTGATCAGCAAGGCGGATCCTCGCCTCATCGCGGTCATCGACCGCGAGCTCGACAGTCGAATCAACCTGCACACGAGCAGTCGCCGTCACTGCGCCGCCCTCGTGCGACGCACGCTCGAGGCGATGTACCCGGGCGATGCGATCTGCAACGTGAAACCCACGACCCTCCAGGGGTACATCAATGAGCGTGATGCGGGCCGGTACAGCTTCGCGAAGGCGACAACCCGCCGCAACACATCGAACAGTCCGGATCGGGAGTACTTCTCGGGGAACTCTCATCGACTCGGACAGGTATGCGAGATCGACTCGACGACGTTGGACGTCCAAGTGTGGGACGAGAAGGGCAACACCTTCCGCCCCACCGTCACGGCGCTCTTCTGCGTGGCAAGCAGAGTCCCGTTGGCGTGGGCAATCCATGCCAATCGGCCGAACGGATTCGACCACGCGCTGCTATTGGCAAGAGCAATCGTCGGACGCAGGGCCATGCCCGGCTCGTCTGCAGCCACCCTGTCAGGCTCTGCGACCCTGCCCGCGAAGCTGATGAAGAGGATCAACCCGTACCTCGATGACGAGTCGCTCGCCGTGCCCTGGATCTTTCCACATGCGATCACCGTCGACGGCGGCGCCGACTTCCGATCAGCGACATTCGAAGCGGCCTGTCGCGCCTTCGGAATCACAATCGTGCTCGCGCCACCGAACGCCCCGGCGACCAAGCCACACGTCGAGCGCAATTTCGGCACGACATCGACGGACTTCGCACAGTGGCTTGCCGGTTCCACCGGCAACTCGGTGCCCAATCGAGGGAAACGCGATAACCCGACGCTCACGTTGGATTCGGTGCGGCTCGCTTTTGACGCGTGGATCACCACGGTCTTCTTGAACAAACAGCACGGGGGACTGCGCTCTCCGCTGTTCCCGGGCCGCGAGTGGACACCCAACCAGATGTACGCAGCCTTGTTCGAGGTCGGTCCTGGGGTTCAACTTCCGTTCCGAGCAGAGGACTTCCTCGCTCTGCTCCCCTCCGAGGGCCGGATCATCAGCAACGAAGGGATCGAATTCCGCAACCGCAAGTACGACTCACCACTCTTGGCTGACCTCCGGAATCGCTCACTCTCCGGTGCTCCCGCCGGATCGCGGCAGGCACGGAAGTTCGACATCCGATTCGATCCCTGCAACGACAACGCGGTCTGGGTTCAGCATCCTGAAACCGACGAGTGGATCGAGTGCTGGGACAAGGCGATCGACGACCGCGCGGCGTGGATGGCCGCCGAGACTGAGGTCCGGCTCGTCGAACGCTTCGGCACTGGAGCCCCAGGCGAGACGCCAAAGACAGCCGAGTTCCTCGACGAGATCGAGCGAAGAGCTCGAAGCGACAAGCAAGCACGAAACCGCCAGCTCAGGGTATCCGCGCGTGGCTCTGACGACGTCGCAGCCCCGGTAACCGAACCCGTCCCCTTCGATCTACGAGATTGGGCCGCTCCGGTCAACGTCAGCGATATTGACTGGACCTCCTCTCGGTATGACATCGTGACCACGAAGGATCTGAGCTAGTGATCATCCCCTCGCTCACACTGGAGCACTCCAGCAAGACGACGCTCCCCGGCCTGCGTGAGGCGCTCCGTGCATTGCCCCCCATGCCGCCCGCCCTCTCCTTCGCGGACTACTGCGCGCTACCCGCGGACCAACGTGCGCTCTACGACCAAGCGCGTGACGACTTTGTTCGGCTAACACTAAGAGTGCCCACACCGGAGCAGGATCGCAGCACCGGAATTTTGGCGAGGCTCATCAGAACCAACCCCCGCCGCACGAACTCGCGTAGAGGTCTGATGATCTCGGCCCCACTCTTCTACGGCAAGACCGAGCTCGCCATGCTCCTCGCTCGGTCTGTAGAGAACGATCACGCGAAGCACTTTCCGGATTACGCCGACGACGGGCACGTACCGGTTGTCTGGGTGGAGATGACCGAGAACGCCACCGGCAAGACGCTACTGACACAGATCGTCCGATTCCTTGCGCCCACAGCGGTCGTGGCGAGGTCAAGTAACACTGACGCGCTCCGCGTGGAGGCCCTGAAACTCCTCAGCGTCCATCGGACGAAGCTACTTGTGATCGACGAGGCTCACCATCTGAGAGGCACTGAGCCGTCGAGCGTTATCAAGGCTCTGCAAAACGAATCGTCGGCGACTGTGGCGCTCGTCGGGATCAGCCTGGGCAGCGGCAAGGCATTCGGATCCGGCCACGGCATGCAGGTCACGATGCGATGCGACATGGTCGAGCTGCGTAAGGTCGACGTCTCGACCAAGGAGGGGATGGCGCTCTGGACGCGCTGGGTGGCGATCTTTGACCGTAATCTGCCTCTTTGTGACCACGTGCCGGGCACGCTCACACTCAACGCGCAGGCTCTCCATTCCGCGACGCACGGACGGCTCGCGCTGCTCGCCATGACGATCGAGCGACTGGTCGCGTCGATTCTCGATGATCCGAACCGCCTCGACGAACAGGTGTCTCGCGATCAACTCTTTGCGGTCCTGGACGGGCTGCAGCACACAACACCGCTTCGGCACAGGGTAAAGCTGAAAGACCTGGTCGAGGCAGCATGACCGACATCCGAGCGTGGCCGATTCGCCCCAAGTGGCATCGATTCGAATCTCCCCGTTCATATGCCAAACGACAGTGCAAAGCGGCCGGGGTCCCGTTTGGCGACGTAGAGCGGGGACTCACTTCCCCGACGCAGCCGTATATCTATCGGGTGTGGATGGACGAGGCCGCTGCGGCGGCCACTATCGAGGCCGCCGCGGGACGCCCTGAGGGTCACTATCTTCGTCTGCGAGGAATCACACAGCCCGACGCATCGTGGATCTATCCCCAACGCTTCCTCTGCCGCCTTTGCTCTGCTGGCGATCTTGTGGAGCAGATCCCGCACGATCGCGAGAACTGGTGCCTTCGGCATCCAGGTCAGATGGTCTGGATGGGCCCAGGTACGACACCCGACACGCAGCTGGTGGTCGCGCACAGCGACCATCAAGCGAAGGCGGAGCGGCGATTCCGACGCTTGGTGGCCTCGGGAGGCATTGACGCCCGGCTTCACGCCCGAGTGTGGGAGATGGTGCGCGACAACGCTTGGCTGACCCAGCCGCAGGGCTGGACGGCGCAATTGTCACGATGCATCGATGACCACGAAATCCGCGGTCGAGCGGCACTTTACCCCGAGACGATCGCGGTCTTGCAGGTGCTTTCCGACTCAGCGATCGTCGATCGGTGGGTCGGCCTGCCGTCCGATGAGATTCGCCAAGCCATCGCCTCAAAGTTTCATTTTGATGCGGCGCCGATCGATGTGCTCGTCGAACGGATCGTGCTCTGGCTGCGTCCCCGACGTCGGGAAGTTCGCCCAACTCGCATTGACCCACTGAACGTCCCGATGGATGTCGTAGATGCTCCGGAGATCATCGACGTCGCAGCCCCGTACCCTCTCTGGATACAGCGCCGACCGCACGCCGTCGCCGAGTGGGACTGGAGCACAAATGACCCCGCCCGCGACCCGTGGGGCGGGAGGGGGACGTCCTATAAGGCGTGGTGGGTGTGCGACGCAGGGCACACGTGGGAATCGACGCCGTACGTCCGCGCGATAGCCGGCTGCCCTTATTGCGCGGGCCAAGCCGCCTGGAAGGGCCAGACCGACCTCGGCACTCAGTTCCCTGCGCTGGCGAAGGAGTGGGACCGCAGCCCGGGCGCGAACGCTGGCGACCCCGATCACGTTGGTGCGCGATCCAACCGACGTGTCAATTGGAACTGCGGGCAAGGTCATCGATGGGCTGCGACGATCAACAACCGGGCGAGAAACGGATCCGGTTGTCCGTTCTGCGCCGGAAACCGAGTGATTCCTGGCCAGACAGATCTCGCGACACTTCGTCCCGACCTCATGGCGGAATGGAACCTTGAGCGCAACGGCGAACTCGCTCCGGGTTCGATTGGCGCCTTCTCGATAGCAAAGGTGTGGTGGACGGGTTCGTGCGGCCACGAGTGGGATGCCATGGTGAGCAATCGATCCAAGGGCCAGGGCTGCCCGTTCTGCGCCGGAAAGCGACCCATTGTTGGACTCACAGACCTGGCTTCTGTCCGTCCAGATCTCGCCGCGCAGTGGCATTCCAGCAACACGCTGCGCCCAGACGCGGTGGTACCGGGCTCTGGCAAGAAGGTCATGTGGGTTTGCGCGGAGAGCCACACGTGGACTGCCGCCATCTACCGGCGACACGTTCTCGGCACAGGATGCCCGTTCTGCTTCGGGAGATACGCCATCGTCGGCAAGACAGACCTTGCCACGGTTCGGCCCGACTTGGTTCGCGAATGGGACGCCTCGAACGCGCGCGAGCCGACCGAGGTGCCTGCGGGTTCGAAGCAGCGCGCGCTGTGGAACTGCAAGCACGGGCATCAATGGGAGGCGGTGATCGCAAGCCGAACCGGTCGCCAGGCCAGTGGCTGCCCCCACTGCTACGGTCATCGCGCCGTTCCGGGAGAGACCGACCTGGCGACTTTGAGACCTGACCTCGCTGTGGAGTGGGACATCAGCAACAAGTCCCGACCCGAACGGGTGAAGCCAGCATCTACCGCAATGATCACTTGGCGGTGCTCAAGCGATCATGTCTGGGAAGCGAGGGTGGTCAGCCGCGTGAACGGGCTCGGATGCCCTCGCTGCGACAGAGTCGTCGAAGTGCTGGATGGCTAAACGAATCGAGACACGACCAGCTTGGTTTGCTCGGACGGTGATCCACGCTGCCGGTAGCTGTCTACTCGCGACCCGCCGCCTCCGACCGCCTGGCACGATCGGCGATGCGGCGATACGCATCCTCATCGAGTAGATCGAGGTTGAACGCGTACTGCACCGCGTCAAAGCTGTTCGGCCGGGATTCCCAGTCATCCGTGAGGCCTCGAGTTCGGTGCTGCGGTTCGAACTGCCACGTCGACAAGACGGCGACGAGTTCGTCCCCCGAGATTTCGCCGTCCCGCGCCCGCCGGACGAGGTCCATGGCCGTTGCGGGCCCGCTTGTCACCTCGTCTCCGTCCATCAAGGTGTGCCCCCCTCGCCGGTGGTCCGGACCGGGCGTTTCAAGGGGCGGGAGATCGATCCCGAATCGCTCCGCGACTTCTGACGGCGGTGTTTCGTCCCCTGTCGCAGTTCTTTCCCCGACGATCTCGTCGTCCTCGCGGCGGAGATCTTCAAGCCAGGCGTCGATCATCGAGAACGGGATAGGCGCGTATTCGAAGGCGTCGATGCCGACGTGGAACTGATGTCCGACAGGCCCGTTCCATCGATCGTGGGTGTGGCCGTGCAGTAAAGGAATGCCGTGGTCGATTGGTCGACGGGACGTGTGCCGGTCTTGCACCTGGGTGTCGCCGGAATACGGGTAGTGAGACGCGAGAAGTCGGATGCCCCGCCGGGTGCCTTCAATGACCTCGGGCAGAACGGTCCAGCCCGCTTGTTCGTACAGCGGCGTGAACCGCTCGATCGCGGCCCGGGACTGAGTCGCGGGTGACACGCGGTCGTGATTGCCTGGCACGAGGAACCTACGCCCATTGAGCTGCGCGGTGAGTGGCAGCGAGTCGATGATGGTTCCGAGCGCGACGTCGCCCAGGTGGAGAACGACATCGGTGGGAGCGACGCTCCGGTTCCATCGCTGAATGAGCTCGGCATTCATCTCCGAGACGGATGCGAACGGTCGGGAAGCGAGTTCGCTGATCCGCGCGTGACCGAAGTGCGTGTCGGACGTGACGTAGTCGACTTGGTCGAAGTTGAACGCCGGATACTCTTTGCGCACCTCGCGCCCTCCTCAATGCACCTGCTCGGATCGGGAGACCAACCTGCAGCGGATCAGACCACCGCACGATTGTGCAACGGATCGTTGCACAATCGGAGCGCCGATCTTCACTGCCGGGTTTCAGCAGACATGAGCAGCGGGCTTCCCGGACGGATTACTCGGTCCACGCCGGCAATGAAACTGATCGCGCCGATTCTGCACCAGTAGAGCAGAAGCCAGTCGCGCAGCAACTGCAGTTGTGCTTCTTGGGCGGAGCGTGGCCGGCTTCGGTCTTCGACCACAGTGAGCCAATCTGCCGGCTCGAACATCGAGTCCAAGAGTTCGTCCGCGGTGGGGCCATCCGCGTGCTCGTCCCACCAGGCGCAGGTCGTCTCGTAGGCGTGGAGTGCTGTCGGAACTCCGTTCGGCTCGGCGACGAGGCTGATGAGTACATCGAGGAAGGGGTCGCGGACTGTCATCCGAAAGGACTCGACCTCGACGAGTTGAGTCGCCATGCGAGCAGAATGCCAGATAGATCGAGCCTTCCCGGGCAGGCCTCGCCGTCAGCCTGAGATAGTGCGTAGTCCTCTGGCCTTTCCATCTGGGTGGGATGCGTATGTCGCCGAGATCGGCGCAAATATTCATCGTCTTCGGATAGCGCGCGGATACAGCCAGGATCGTGTGGCGTATGAGGCAAACCTCAGCCGCTACACGTACCAGCAACTCGAACGCGGACGTTCGAGCCCCGAGCGAACGTCTAACCCCAGACTGATGACCCTCCTGGCAATCGCGCAGGTGCTGCGGGTGCCGCTTGAAGATATCTTGCCCGCTCAGATGCCGGACCTCACCGCTCGATGATCGTTCACGTCGCCGATGTCGAACGTGCACATCTCGATTCTCTGCGGGCACATTGTTCGATACATTCGGGCCATGAATGTCCGATCCGAGGACCCGCTGTTCGGCCCGGACGCCGCGCGACTGGGGCGGGACTTGATCGAGCAAGGCACTGCGAGTGACATCGCCGTCGTTCGAGAACGACTCACCGCAATCTGGACCGACCCCGTGATTGACGTGTGGTTGAAGAGCGCCAATGCGCACCTCGACGGAGCGCGCCCCTGCGACGTTCTGATAGTGAATGGCCCGGAGGCCGTATTGGAGGCTGCGGCCGTGGAAGTAGCCGGCGGCTCGCGGTGAAGAGTCCGCTATGGTGCGGCGCGGATCATTCTCCGCTTCTTAAGCAACTCGGTCGTCGTCGTAGAACCGCAGTCGTGTCCGCTGCAGCCGCCGATCCATCAGAGCATGACGCGCCTCACTGAGCGAGGCGAGCGTTGGCGCGTCAAGCGCGGGAAGCAGCCGCGCGAGGGTCTGGTCTGTGGCTTCTATGAGTGACTCCGGATCCGAAGAGGTGCGCGCAATCCCATCGAGGCGTGCGAGCTCGGCTCCAGCGCCCGGAATGACGGGAACCCGAAGCGAGCTCACCTCGCTGGGCACGAGCTCAAGTACACCTCCGCCGAAGCTTCGACCTTCGACCTCAGCCGAGAGCATCGTCAGTGAGTTGTGGAACGTCGCCGTGAATTCATCAGCAGTCACAGGCGCCCCCGCGAGAATCTGACCCTTGTAGATGGTGTCGGTCGTTACCACGCCCGCGTGGTTGGCGATCACGCGAGGGTATCGGTTCGAGCGCTTCGAGAGCAGTAGGTCGCCGGGTGGGACCACAGGAACGCGATACCAGGGCTCCCGGACGCGGCACTTGAACCGCCTGTCAATCGCTTGTGCGGTACCGAGCTCAAGGTACCGACGTGCCCCGGCGTGTGCCGCCGGTGACGGCTTATCGGCCGCGAAGCTCAGCAGCCATGCGGGTTGGCCAGCGTCCGAGAGTGCGCGTTGCTCGTCCACCTCGAACGCGAGGCCCTTAGCAAAGCGAGACCTCGGGAGAAGCGGAATCGCCCACTGCCGCAAGTCGAACTCGTCGATCTCTGCTGCGTCGACGCAGAAGTAGCCGTTAGCGCCAGTCACGGTCGAAACACTGAACCGCGCGACCTGGCGGAGCGGTTGGACGGCGCCGATTGATCGCGTCGCGTCGATCGCGTCGTTCTGGTCTGGGCTCAGCAGGTAGTTGGTCCAGGTGCCAGCCGCGGGGGCGACCCGATGGGACCAAGAGTGGGTCCCCCCATTGTGATCGTGGAAGTCGATCGTCGCGACCTCGCCTGCCGGACGCCTCGACGCCCGACCGCTCAGGATGAGGACTTCCTGCAGCACGGCCGGAAACGTACCGGGCTTGAACAGGTCGATCGTGAGGTCGGTGGTGTTTCCGAGGAGCCAGTTGCGCACGGCGTTCGCCGAGATACCCGTCAGGAACTCGGTAGGGAGGATCACCGAGAATGCGCCGCCCTCGCGCAGCCTCGCGAGGGCGAGCAAGAAGACTGGAATCCAGAGGTTCGACACGGCGGTACCCGCGGTGCCGAGCTCCGCGCTGATCGACCGCGCACGCTGCTTGTCCTCGTCGGAGATGAACTGGAATCGCACGTACGGCGGGTTCGCGAGGACGAGGTCGAAATCGGCGCCGTGATCCTCGGCCCAGCGCAGTACGTTCGCGTGCACGGCACGTCCGGGCAGGTTAAGATCGCCCAACGTGCGCGAGGCCTTCATCGCCTCTTCTTCCAGAACCTCCACTGCTTCGACATGGGCGAGATCCTTGGCCAATCCCGCGCGGCCCAGGCCGCGCAGGAACGCGCCATCGCCAGCGGAAGGCTCGAGAACGCGCAGCCCAGTTCGTCCGCCGAGTAGCGCCCTGGATCGCGCGAGGCAGAGGTCAACGAGGACGTCCGGAGAGTAGAAGCCGCCCCGCAGCTTTTCGTCACTAACTTCTTCTCGCGTGCGCACGCTACTCCCGCTTCAGTTACTGAAGCATAGTCTATCGAGGGACGTTACTGCTGTCGAGGAGCCTGTGTGCGAATCTGAGTCACATGAGAATCCGGTTCGTCGGCCAGCCGTTCGCCACACAACAGAACCTCCTCGACTTCATCGAGTTCGCTACGACCGCCGGATTCGACGAACTGCGAATCGCGGTCGCCTGGGCGAAGAGATCCGGCCTCGGTCGGATCTGGGATTCCCTGTCCGCATTCCGTGCGCAAGGCGGAAAGGTGACCATAATCCTCGGTGTGAGCGAGGGAGGTGCCACACGGGAGGGCCTCGAGATCGCGCTTGATGTCGCCGACGAGGCGTTCGTCTTCCACGACCCTGGGCGCACGTTCCACCCGAAGGTGTATCTCGCCTCCTCAGCGGGTCCCCGATCGCTCATAGTCGGGTCGAGCAACCTGACCGCCGGCGGGCTCGGCTGGAACCACGAGGCGTCTCTATGGGTCGATTGGGACACAGGCGAGGGCAAGGAGGTCACTGATGCCGTCTCGGAGTGGTTTGACGCGCTCACCGGCGAGCAAGGATCCTGCGTCCCGCTGACGGCCGCGCTCATTGACGACATCGAGAACAGTAAGGACATCATGCTCGGCTCGGAGCGCCGCGCCAGGCGCGTGCAAAAGGCTAGGTCCGATACCCCCGAGGACACCGACAGCGCAGTAGCAGCCACGGTGAGCGGCCTTTTCACGGCCGTTCAGGCCAAGCTCCGCACGCTTCCGAAGCTCAACCCGAAGTTCGCGGCCACGAAGACTAAGCCGTTGATCATTGATCTGGTTCTTCCGGGAACTGCGGGCAGTTCAAGCGGGGTGAGCGTGACGCGAGATGTGCAGCAGCCCGTATCCGGCTCCGACGCGCCATTACCTAGCGCCGATGTTCAACGGCGGTGGTCGAAGGAGATGGACCACACGGCAGCCCAACAGCCGAAGGGGGCGACGACGAATCCAACTGGAAACCTCCGGCTCAGTCGGGAAGCAGCGCCGATCAACCACCTGACGTATTTCCGCGAGGAGTTCTTCGGAGAGCTGCCATGGACGCCGAGGGAAAATCACGACACCGAGCAGGAGGCCATTGCGGAGTTCAGCGTCTGGGTTGATGGACATGACATCGGGGCAGTCGAACTGCGAGTCAGCCATGACCCGGACCGCGTGTCTGGCCAGGGCAATGTTCCGACGGTGATCCATTGGGGTCCGGACCTTGGAAAGGTACTCAAAGGCACGAACTACATCGGCCAGCACGTGACACTCGAGAAGAGGACCTCCGGTGGTTTCAACCTCGTGATCGGGCGGGTGCCACGGGGCAACTATCTCGTCTGACCGAGCCGCATCCAGCGGATGTCGAGACAGCCGCCGAAGTAGTGATCTGTGTCGATCCTGCGTGGCTGCCATAGTGATGAGATGACCGTCCCGCTGCCCAAGTTCTCGGATCTCCTCCTGCCGACGCTCAAGGCCGTTGCCCATCTGGGCGGGTCCGGGTCGATCTCTGAGATCGTCAGCATGGTCATCAAGCTCGAGCAGTTCACGGAGGCGCAGCAGGATGTCCTGCACAACGAAGGCCCCGAGACGAAGATCGGCTATCGCGTCGCTTGGGCAAGGACCTACCTAAAGTACTTCGGGCTCCTCACCAACTCAGCGCGGGGCGTCTGGGCGATCACGGAGGCGGGCGACCAGTTCCTCACCAACCCCACCGTCACAGACTCGCAGCGCGTGGCCGAGCTGTTCCGGATGAAGGCCGAGAAGATCAAAGAGGCCGCGCTCGAACGAGCCGCACGCGGGGAACCACTGCCCACAGGGGCGCCGCTCGTCGGCAATGACGACGAGCCGGACGAGTCGCTTGAAGCCGCCCCCTCGGCGTCCTGGAAGGAACGCGTTATCAGCGTGCTCACGTCCGACGCGTTCAGTCCGACCCAGTTCGAGCGGCTTGCACAGCGTCTGCTCCGCGAGGCGGACTTCGAGTCCGTCACCGTGACGGGTCGCTCCGGCGACCAGGGCATCGACGGGATCGGCATCTACCGGCTTGGCCTACTCTCGTTCCCGGTCTACTTCCAATGCAAGCGCTACAAGGGCAGCGTGGGCGCTGGCGACGTGAGAGACTTCCGCGGCGCATTGCAAGGGCGAGGCGAGAAGGGCTTGCTAATCACGACAGGCGCGTTCACCGCTGCTGCGAAGGCAGAGGCATCACGCGACGGCGCCACACCGGTCGACCTCATCGACGGGGATCGACTGTGCGAGCTCCTTCTGCGCTACGAGCTCGGCGTGTCGGCCCGCATCGTCGAAGAGATCTGGGTGAACCCGGAGTTCTTCGTCGAGATTTGAACACTCGGTGCCCGAATGCCAGGGCAACCCCCACGAGAATGCACGTCTGCATGCACGACTTCCGTGACACCTGAGAAAGAGGTGCTCATCCGCTATGTAGGGACGCCGCAGATCCCCGCGACCCAGTCCTCGGCTCAGCGTGCCGAGACTCGCCGCGAAGCATGTGCGTAGGGGCAACCTGACAGCCCGCGATGACGAGAGCACTACGTCAGAGAACTAATCAACGATGCGATCGATGGTGCGCCGCGCAAGACGCTCGACCCAAGCGGCGACGCGGAGGCGAAGGGAGTGCTTCGTCGTGGCGCGGGCGGCAACGGTGATCCGCCAGTCATCGCGGCGCTCCGCGATGGGCGTACGCCGATCACCCAACGTCGTGGCGTTCTCGTAGGGACAGTAGGGGCCGGACGTTGCGGTGCTGTGTTCGAGGGTGTGGCTGGACAAGATGTATCGAAGCGGGGCGGGAACGCCTCGGCGACCCGGGTGGGCTGTGAGGCTGACGAATTGTGCCAAGAGCGCGCTGCTAACGCTGGCCGAGAGCGCCGCAACGTTCTGGCGCGACGGAGTCTCGCGGTTTGCACCCTTGATGTACTCCGGGTCATCAAGGAGTCCGAGCTTGTCAAGGGAGACGTCACCTGCAACGAGCTGGCCGATGCAGCCCATGCAGGGCCGGCCGGGCACGAGGGTGTGGGCGCGCCAGATCCCGTTGCGCATGCGACCGTCCTTGAAGGTGTCGAGCGCGATCCCTCCGTCGATGACGGGGATGAGGTCGGCGTACGCGAGTCCGTTTAGCACCGCGCGCGGCCAGGGACGGTCGACGCAAGAGAAGATCACGTCGTAGTCCAGGGCGATGCTCACCCCTTCGGGGTCGGTGATGCTGACCTCGTGGCGGCGGATATCGATCTTGTGGGCCGTGGCGGCGGACTTCATCAGCTGTGATGCGACGTCGACCTTGGATCGTCCGAGGGCAGCGTCGAGCCGGGTGGCGCCGATCATGCGGTCAAGGTTGCGAGCCTCGACCCCGTCGTAGTCCATCACGCCCACTGTGACCAGACCGGTCGCCGCTAGGCGCTGCGCGACATCTAGACCGACGCTGCCGCTTCCGACGACGAGGACTCGGAGCCGCGAGATCGAGCCTTGGGCGCGTTCACCCCAGGAGGAGACGGTGCGCTCCTGCGAGGACGTGACGCCCGGCACAGCGCGGAGCTCATCGTTCCAGGTAACCCCGAGGGTGGAGGAGACTGACCGGACCGACTCGGCCCAGGTCGGCGCGGTGCGATCGAACCAGAAGCGTGCCGACCAAGCGGTGTCGTGACCACCAAGGGTCATACCGAGGAGGGGCATCTTCGTGGCGGTACGCGCCACGCGCTCGTACTCGGATTCAGTCTCCCAGTCCATCCCGGACAGGTGCTGCCAGCCTTCAGCGCCCGGGTGGGAATGCAGGAGTACCAGTCCGTGGCCGGCAGCGCGTGCTTCGCTCGCTGCGCGGAGCACGTAGCGACTCGTGAACGAGGCGTTGCCGTGCACATGACGCTCGCCTTCGCGAGGAAGGATGATGGACCGGATGAGAGCGGTTGTCCGCTCGAGGCCGGAGGAGAGCACATAGGTGGCGACGAGGACGTCTTCCTGCCCGTCGTCACGGATGAGGTGATCGCGCATTGCTGCTTCGACCTCGCCTGTCATGGCTACCGAGTACCGCATGTCAGGCCTCCTCTGCGATGGCGATGGAGACGAAGCCGCGGACATGACTCAGCCACGCGCGGGCCGGGGCGATCGAGGTGTCGGTGTAGTTGTAGTCGCGGGAGTGCCGCACGAATCCGGGCGCGCAGTCGGAGCTGTCGATGTTGGTCTGCTCGAAGCGCACGGTCTCGGGCAGGTGGATCCAGTGCGGTGGCACCGCCGGCCAGCTCTGGACCTCGTTGAGGCTGACGCCGGTGGCGACGACCTGGCCGGCGAGGGCGCCGTTCACTGGCGTGATGTCGTAGAGAATTCGGGGACCGTCGGCCCTGGCCGGGGCGCCCGCAGCGGTCATGTCATCGATGAACTGCTGGGCCGCCTCGGGCAGGTCCTGTGTGTCGGTCACGCGACACCGCCGACGTGCTTCGCGGTGACGAACTCGTCACCGTCGACGATGATCACGATCTCGTCGTCGGGGAACGATGCCGGAGCGCCGACGCGGGCGAGGTCATAGCCGGCCGGTTCGACACCTGCGAGGCGCAGCAGGTCGGCCGCGGTCTGATCCTCGTCGTACGTGCGGAACGGCTCGCCGTCGATGGTGAAGCGGGCGTGCTGGCGCGAGCGGAACCGCTCGCCGTCCTTGAGATTGATGATCTGGCCGTCCTTGACCTTCTCCTCGACGCCGTTCTTAGTAACGAGGAACAGATCGAAGACCTTCGGTTCGCGGCCTGCCAGGCGCAGCAGCGCCGCAGCGGTCTGATCCTCGTCGAAGGTGACGTGAGCCTTGCCATCGATGACGATCGTGAGCTTGACGGGAGTGTTGGGGGTCATAATGACCCTCCTTCCTATGGTGAGCGAACACCGTGTTGCTCCCGCGCTCCGAGTGAGAGCGAGTAGCATGTACCTGTCGGGTAAATCCCATTGTACACGATTTCCGTTTACCAAAGAGGTAAAGCTTGCTGCTCGCATGGTCTGATCCTCAGCTGGAGAGCTGCTGCACATCCGCCGCACGCCTGCGCGTCGCCGCGCGCGGCCAAGTCGAAGCAGCCGAGGACCTCCTCAGCCTCATAGCGCAAGCACCACGTCTCGGCGATCTCGCCCAGTTCCGGAGTGTCCAAATGGAGATTCGAGCAGGAACGCTAGCTCTTTCAATCCAGGAGGTTGACATGCACGCACGGCCACTGAACCAAGCCGGAGTTCCACGCATCATCGCTGGTGGAGCGTCGGCGCTCGACTACTCCGCAGCAGAAGCACTCCTCATCCAGGACTTGCATGTTCGCGGTCGATCAGTTCTTCGGCGCGCGAGCTGACCGGGACTATGACTACTTACAAGGCAAGAGACGCCCAGTTCGACTTTGCGCCGCGACCCGGCCGCATACTGCAGCGTGAGCTCGACGAACACTCGATCAGCCAGGCGCAACTCGCAGCGCGCACGGGGCTGAGCACAAAACACATCAACCTCGTCATCAAGGGCACCGCGCCCCTCTCTCCAGATGTTGCAGTCACGCTGGAGCAGGTACTTGGGACACCAGCCGAAACGTGGCTGCGCCTAGAGACTGCGTACCAAACCCATCAGGCGCGCGCCGAGAGACGAGACGCGCTTGCTGGCTTCGTGGGGTGGGCCTCAGACTTCCCTCGGCAGATTCTGATCGAGCGAAATGTAATCGACGCTGCAGACAAGGGGCCGCAGGTCGCGGAAAAGCTACTCCAGTTCTTCGGCGTCGCGTCCCCAGCCGCATACGACAAGACATGGCTGGAGCCGCAAGCCTCCTACAAGCGCAGTCAACTTCACACGATCGATGCGGACCTCACTGCCCTGTGGATCCGTCTGTCCGAGCTTCACTCATCCGCTCTGGTCGAGAACGCACCGGAGTTCGATAGTGAGAAGCTCCGCTCAGCTGCACACGCCATCCCGAAGCTCACCGTGAAGGAAATCGACACGGCTTTCCTAGAAGCTCAGGCACTGTTGCTTGATGCCGGAGTAGTCCTCGTATTTGTCCCAGAGATACCAAACACGCGGATCAGTGGTGTGTCGCGGTGGATAAGTGGAACCCCGATGATCGCTGTCACGAGCCGGTACAAATCGCTCGACGGCCTGTGGTTCACGATCCTTCATGAGATCGCCCACGTCCTGCTCCACCCCAAGCGAAGCACGTTCGTGGACGACGGATTCAAGGCCGACGACAACGCCGATGCGCAAGAGGTTGCAGCCAACAAGTTTGCCGAGACGCACCTGATACCGCCCGCGTACAAGAAGCTTCTACAGGCAGCGACGACCCCCGCGCAGATAGTTTCACTGGCCGAGACACTGGGCGTTGCGCCGAGCGTCGTGGCCGGCCAATGGGCCTTCCTAACGAGCACCTGGGGCGGACCGATCGCGAAGTTGCGTGCCAAGGTCGATCTTGCAGAGTCGCTGAGTTAAGGGCGATTCGGCGATTCGGCCGTCGGGAGTCGCCGGTAGGGTCATCCCCGTGCCGACCGCCTGGGAGCCTCTTCATTTCGTCCGCGGTGCGGCCGAAGCCGACGAACCGATGGGATCGAAGGAGAAGTGGTGGGTCGACTTGCCGATGTTCGGTGAGCGACAGTGGCTGCTCAAGCTGGCGCGCCTCGACGAGCTCGATGGGACTGTCAGCGGGGAGGATTGGGCCGAGTGGACCGTCCACCAATTCGCGGAACAGCTCGGTGTCCCCAGCGCGACAGTGCGCCCAGCACTTTTGGAAGGCCGGCGAGCGATCGTGTCCAGGTCGGTGCTTCGGGACCGTCTCGAGTATCTCGATCATGGCAACAGCGTGCTGTCAGCACGGTTCGCCGATTACGATCAATCAGTCCAGGGCGAGAACCAGGGCTATACCTTGGCCGCGGTCCGGGATGCCCTCGAGGAGGTTGGGCCACCGGCCGACACGGAGTGGCCAGGAGGTTTCACAGCCTTCGACGTCTGGGCTGGCTATCTCCTCATGGATGCCTGGGTCGCTGGACGCGACCGTCATCACGAGAACTGGGCGGTCATCCTCCGTGGGGATGAGCGTCGCCTGGCGCCTTCGTTCGACCATGGAAACGCGCTCGGCTTCCAGGAACGGGACGAGCGACGTGTACGAATGTTGGACGACGAACTCCACTTGATGCGCTGGGTGGAACGCGGGACCAGCCACCACTTCGCGGGAAAGCCCAAACTCACGGAACTCGCCTGGAGCGCGCTTGGCCTCGCCTCGCCTACGGCTCGCCGCTTCTGGGTCGAACGACTCGACGCGATCTCGCAAGATGCAGTTCATTCCGTCGTCTCACAGGTCCCTCGCGCGATAATGTCTGAGGTCACCCATACATTCGTAGTTCGGCTGTTGGCGACGAATCGAAGGAGGTTGCTCGATGGCTACTCAGGCACTTGACCGAGACCAACTCGATCTCACGGCGAGCCGCAAGACCCTCATCCTGGTCTGGCAGAACCCGGTGTCGAGGCTCTTCGTCAAGGTGGGCCAACTCGACGCACTCCCCTCCGGTCGATTCGCTTTCCAATACCTCCCGGGTGCGTGGGACGACCCTGCATTCGTCCCACTGCTCGAATACCCTGATCGCGACACTGCCTACGTCTCCGATGAGGTCCCGGCGTTCTTCGCGAATCGCATTCTCTCCGTCGACCGGCCGCACTACGGTCGCTATCTGAGTTGGCTCGGCATTGAGGATCTCAGCTCGGACGATGTCCCATTCGAGGTCTTGGCTCGCACTGGCGGCGGTAGGGCAACCGACACCTTCCACATCGTCGAGCTGCCGCTCGCCAACGCTGATCGGCTCACGAGCCGGTTCTTCGTTTCAGGCGTTCGGCATTTCGTCGATTCGGATGGCGCCGTCGCGACCCTCCAGAATGGCGCGACGCTCCGCCTCGAGCTAGAAGAAGGCAACGAGGTGAATCCGAAGGCGGTCCTCGTTAACACCTTCGATGGTCAGAAGTTTGGGTACGTCCCGGACTGGCTCTGCGCAGATGTCCACGCTCGAGTCAAGGACGGCTGGTCGATCACGGCGATCGCAGAGCGAGTCAACCCGGACGCACCAGCCCACGTTCGTGTGCTCTGCCGCCTCGATGCCTTCCGCGGCTAGCTGCTGCTCGGCACGGCCGTCGTGCGCCGCGACTAGGTGGGCGCGGCCGGATAGGTCAGCCCGGTCTCCACTGCGGGCGGTCGGGTCGGAAAGTGTCACGGCAAGGACGCTCCGATAGCGCAACGCACGCGCGCCTGAGGTGACATCCAGTGTCATCCCACCTCGTTCCCGACAGTCGTTGTCGGGAACGGGCTCTCGTTGCACTTGGCGCCGTTTGGTTGCACTGGTCGATCTTGTCGTTGCACTAAATGCAATGAGACGTCGAGTCGCCGTCCGTCTCTCCGTGGCAGGCCGGGGCTGTTCTGCGCGCGCTTACGAGCCGCAGCCGGGGTGGTCGCGAGTTGCCGCAGGCTGTCTCCCAGTCGCGTAGGGCCTCGAGGTAGGGGCGGCTCCAGTAAGGGTGAGGAGACGGGCACGCAGCCTTGACTGCACAGCGCCGATTCGGGCGGCGATGTAATGATTTGGTAAGGACTACCGGGTGGCGGCTGGTAGGGCCGTGTGAGAGGGGGCCGGTTCGCGGGTCGTGCGAGCCACAGTCGCCCGCGCACCGGTCCCGTGATTCCTCACGGGTGTGGGTGGCCGTAGCGGTGAGGATCCGCGTCGAAGGTGTTTGCGCACCCGACTGAGCAGAAATAGAACGTGGTGCCGTCGTGCTCGCGGCTAGTGGCGGAGGTAGTCGGGTCGATCAGCATTCCGCAGACCGGGTCTGTGACGAACTCCGCGTGATCTGTCGCGTCGTCGGTGTGATGTGTCATGAGATTCTCCTCGGGTTCGGATTGGGTTGGAGGTGACTGTCAGGATGCCGGAGTCGAAGCGGGAGGGGAGGGCAGGCGCAGTCTCTTCAGGAGGAGCGCGTTGCCGGCGACGATGACGCTGGATCCGGACATCGAGATGGCGGCGATCTCGGGGCTGAGCATGATCCCCAGTGAGGAGACGAACACGCCGGCGGCGATCGGGAGGGCGACGGCGTTGTAGCCGATGGCCCAGCCGAGGTTCTGTCGCATTTTGCGGACGGTGCCTTTCCCGATCCGGAGCGCGATCGCGACGTCAAGGGGATCGGAGCGCATCAGGACGACGTCGGCGGTCTCGATGGCCACATCGGTTCCTGCACCGATGGCGATACCCAGGTCGGCTTGGGCGAGGGCGGGGGCGTCGTTGACGCCGTCGCCGACCATTGCGACCTTCTTGCCCGCCCGTTGCAGTTCGGCGATCTGCGCGGATTTGTCTTCCGGGAGGACTTCGGCGATGACGGTGTCGATGCCCAGCAGTGAGCCGATGCGTTTGGCGGTGGGTTCGTTGTCGCCGGTGAGCATGACGACTTCGATGCCGGCCTCGTGCAGGGCGGTGATCGCTGCGGCGGCGGTCTCTCGCGGCGCGTCGGCCAGGGCGATCACCCCCGCTGCCTCGCCATCCACGGCGAATGCGATCGCGGTGCGGCCCGTGGAGGCCAGTTCGTGCAGGGCGACCTCGATGGTGCTGATGTCGATGCCCTCGTCGGCCATCAGACGGGTGTTGCCCATCACCACGCGGCGCCCGTCGACGGTCGCGACGGCGCCGAGCCCGGTCACATTCCGGAATGCAGTGGCGGTGCGGCGAGGGATGTTGCGGGCGTCGGCGTATGCGACGACCGCTTTGGCGAGCGGATGCTCGGATTCGCGTTCCGCGGCGGCGGCGAGGGAGAGCAGTTCGATGTCGTTCATACCGATCGGCAGGTAGTCGGTGACCTCGGGTTCGCCCCTAGTCAGTGTGCCGGTCTTGTCGAGGACGACCGTGTCGATGTGCGCGGCGGATTCCAGGGCGCTGGCGTTCTTGAACAGCACGCCGCGTTTGGCGCCGAGTCCGGTTCCTACCATGATCGCGGTGGGCGTGGCCAGTCCGAGCGCGTCGGGGCAGGTGATCACCACCACAGTGATGGCGAACAGGATCGCGGTGGGTACCGGGGAGCCGGTGAGCCACCAGGCCAGGAAGGTGACTGTGCCGCCGATCAGGGCGACCAGGACCAGCCAGAACGCCGCCCGGTCGGCGAGACGCTGCCCGGGGGCTTTGGAGTTCTGCGCTTCTTGGACGAGCGCGACGATCTGCGCGAGGGCGGTGTCGGCTCCGACCTTGGTGGCCCGCACCCGCAGGGTCCCTGTGGTGTTGACGGTGGCGCCGATCACCTCAGAGCCGGGAGTCTTGAGGACCGGCAGGCTCTCTCCGGTCACCATGGATTCGTCGATCTCAGAGTCGCCCTCTTCGACGGTGCCGTCGGTCGGGATCTTCGCGCCGGGGCGCACCAGCATGAGATCGCCGGGGACGACGTCGGCGGTGGCGACCTCGACCTCTTCGCGGTCGCGGAGCACGACTGCCCGGGGAGGAGCGAGCTCAAGCAGGGTTCGGATCGCGTCGTTGGCGCCGCCGCGGGCGCGCATCTCCACCCAATGGCCGAGCAGAACGAAGGCGGCAAGCACGGTAGCCGCTTCGTAGAACACTTCACCGCCGCCGGTGAGGGTGACCGCCACGCTGTATAGCCAGCCGGTACCGACACCGACAGCGACCAGCACCATCATGTCCAGGGTTCGGGCACGGAGGGCACGCCAGGCGCCGTCGAAGAAGATCCAAGCGGAGTAGAAAATCACGGGCAGGGAGAGGACCAGCGAGAACACGTCATCGCGCAGCCCGAACGGTGCAGGAACGGTGAACCCGAACACTTCCCGCCCGATCGGGGACCACAAGATGATCGGCACCGACAGCACGGCGGCCACGATGAACCGATTGCGCATGTCGCGGATCATCGACGCCATGGACATGCCCGCGTGGCTTCCGCCGTGCCCCATCACATCTTGCATGCTGCGGTCTGCCATCTCGTGGCCGCCGTGATCCGGGGTTTGGTGTAGGCCCCGGTCCGCGGCCTTCTCGCCCCGCACAGTGGCGGGGCTGGTAATCGCTGAATGATCGTGAGCCGGGCTCGCCGCGCCCAGGGGCGGTGAATCGCCGGGCACCGGCACGTGTGGTTCGGTCGGGTGCGGGCTGTGGTCGGTCTGCGCCGCTTGGGTGGGGTCGTCGGCGGGATCGCAGATGTGCTCGGGGACGGACTGGCCGGCGCAGTGGTAGCCGCACTCGATGATCCATTGCCGGAGCTGAGCCTGTGAGGTCAGCTCGGGGTTGTAGGTCACGTTCGCGGTCTGGGAGACCGGGTTCGCCTCGACATCGGTGACACCCGCCTGCCGGAGCAGGGTGGCCTCGACCGTGGCCTTCGGGGACGCCCAGGACAACCCCTCGACCTCCAACACCACGGTTCGCCTCGCGTTGCTCATGGTCTTCTCCTCTCAGTGCGGTAGTGGTTCATTCTGAAGCGTTCGTCCTGATGAGAAGCCGCCAGGTGTTTCCGGCGTCAGTGGTGACGCGGACCCCGCCTTCGTCAGCGATCGCGACAGCGCCGTCGGAGCTGGCGGCGATCGCCGAGGCGACTCCGGTAGCGCGCCCGGCAGTTTTCCAGACGGCCCCTTCCGTCGTGCCGCCGGTCCAGATCGTGCCGTCCGAATCGACCCCGATGATGCCCTCCTCCACCGTGGGGTCGGCGGTGATGACCAGGAGCGCAGGTGCGTTGGCGACCGTGGTGAAGGTGATGCCGCCGTCGCGGCTGACCATCAGACCCTCCGGTGTGGTGGCGGTGACCACATCGGCTTTCATCGTGTCTATGCTGATGTCCCGTGCGGTCAGTGGACCGAGGTCAGTCCAGGTCTGCCCGGAGTCACTACTGGCAGCCAGGACCGCCCGGTCCGAGGGCAGCCCGAGAAGGAAGTCGGGGTCGGCGGGGCTGGCGGCGAGCATGTGGAAGTCGGTGACCCCCGCGAGGGCCACTTGCTCCCAGCCCGTCTGGGTATGCCGGACAAGGCCGATGTTCGGCGCGGTGAAGGTGTCGTCCTGGTTGTCCGGGGCGGGGTGGCCGGAGGCGAGAATCGTGTCCGCCTGGATGGTGAGCCCCATGGCATCAAAGGCGGTCTCTCCGATCAGGGACACCTCGTCGGTGCTGAGATCGACCCGGTACGCGCCGGTGTGTGCGCCGACCAGCAGCGCCCCCCGCGGGTCGAAAGCGACGTCGTGGACGTGCGGGATGAGATCGAGCGAGGTCTCACTCTCGGATGCAGCGGTGCACGCGGCGGTGGTCAGGGTGAGCGTCGTGGCGAGGCCGATAGCGGCGAGGGTGCGTGAATGTGTCTTCATAGTGGCGGTCTCCCTATGTGAGGGACCGGCCGTCGGGTGCGGCCGGCCCCTGACGGTCAGAGGGTCGCGAGAATGTCCTCCATCGTCGTCATCTCGGTGGTCTGTGAGGCGATGATGGCCTCTGCCAGGGCGATGACATCGGCGTTCTGACCGTTGTCGACCTCGGTCTGCGCCATGTCGATCGCGCCCTCATGGTGGACGATCATCTGCTCCAGGAAGACACGGGATGCCTGTGCACCTGTGGCGTCCTCGAGGGCTTGCATGTCGGTGTCCGACATCATCCCCCCGTGATCCATTGCGTCCATGTCACCCATCGGGGTGCCCCAGTCAGCAAGCCAGGACTCCATCAGCTCGATCTCCGGACCTTGCGCGGCCTTGATCTGCTCCGCCATGGTGATAACGCGCTCGTCGATGCCGTCCTTGCCGAGGATCATGTCGGCCATCTCAACGGCTTGTTCGTGGTGCGGGATCATCATCATCGTGAACTGCATATCGGCGTTGTTCACGTCGGCAGCGGGGGATGCCGATGAGCCCATTCCGGGCATGTTGCCCGGTCCGCCAGTGGTGGTGCCGGCGCAGCCGGCGAGGGCAAGCAGCGCGGTCAGGGTGATCGCGGCGGTCGCCGCGGCACGGTTCTTCATGTGGTTCTCCTCAGTCGTCTGTGTGGCGCGCACGATCGGTGTGATCGCGCGCGAAAGCTCCGCTGCCCTGACGGGTCAGCGAGCTGCCATCACGTACGACTGACGCAGAGAACGAGAAGAGAGGGTGGTCGAGACAGCGCTCCCCGGCCGGCGACCATGAGGGGTCCGGCCCGGCGGAGGGGGGCGACCCAGGTGAGACCTGTTCGGGGCAACAAGAACAGAACCGACACCACAAGGAGGGCTAGCACGCACGCCATCGCGAGCATGGCTTCATGCCCGCCGCAGTCTGCGCAACCTTCCTCGACGGGTTGTATGGCATCACCGTGCGCAGTGTCCATTTCGTGCATGGACACGGCTGTGACCGCCGGGGTCGTGTGAGAGGTGACACTGCTCATCGCATGCATCGCGAGCAGCCCGATGATGAGCGCGGCGGTGAGGGCGATGAGTAGCAGCACAGAACGGCCCAGCCCGTATGGGCTGCGGCGCAGATGCTGCGCGAGAGCGATCATCGAGATCTCACCTCCTTCCCTTCAGGGTAATTGTCCCTGTTGGCCAGCATGGAACCGCCCGGCCATCAGGTCTCAAGCGGGCTGCGGTACTCGCGTCGCGGGTGCGGCGGGCACGGACTCCGCCGGCGGTGGTCGGAACCGTCGTAGGCGGAGGCTGTTGGTCACCACAAACACCGACGACAGGGCCATCGCTGCGGCGGCAACCAGGGGGTTGAGCAGGCCGAGCATCGCGATCGGGATCGCGGCGATGTTGTACGCGAACGCCCAGAACAGGTTGCCCTTGATGGTGCCCAGGGTGCGACGCGACAGTCGGATCGCATCCGCGACAACCAGGAGATCGCCGGAGGCGATGGTCACGTCGCTGGCGGCGATGGCGGCGTCCGTCCCGCCCCCCATCGCGATGCCGAGATCGGCCGCGGCGAGGGCCGCGGCATCGTTCACACCGTCACCGACCATCGCCACGACCCGCCCCGAGGATTGCAGCTGCCGGATAGCGTCGAGCTTCCCGGCGGGGGTGACTCCAGCCCGAACCTCGTCGATCCCGACCAGACCCGCGATGTGTTCGGCGGCGCCGGCGTTGTCGCCGGTGAGCAGCACAGGACGCAAGCCCAGGGCACGGAATCGGGCGATCGCGTCCGCGCTGGTGGGCTTGATGGTGTCAGAGACCGCGACGATACCGAGGAACTCCCCGTCGCGGGCGACCGCGATCACCGTGCCCCCAGCAGCCTCCAGCACCTCAGCCTCACCGCGGAAACGGATCGGCAGATGAACGGACCACTGGTCCTCCACCCACTCCGGGCGTCCAGCCACGACCAGCGAGCCTTCCAGAACCGCCTGGACGCCGAACCCGGCGTGAGACGCGAACGTTTCCGCCACCGGTGGCGCACCGTGATGAGCGCTCACGATGGCCCGCGCCACGGGGTGTTCGGACCCCCACTCCGCGCCGGCCGCGATCCGCAGCAGTTCCTGGTCGGTGACGCCCGGCGCCGCCGAGACGGTGGTGACGGTCATCGCGCCCTGGGTGATGGTGCCGGTCTTGTCCAGCACGATTGTGTCGACCTGACGGGTCTGCTCGAGCACCTGCGGCCCTCTGATGAGGATGCCCAGCTGTGACCCGCGTCCGGTGCCGACTAGCAGCGCCGTGGGCGTAGCCAGGCCCAGTGCGCACGGGCAGGCGATGATCAGCGTCGCCACCGCAGCGGTGAACGCGACCTCGAGGGAGCCACCGACCAGCAGCCATCCGACGAACGCGACGATCGCGAGGAGGATCACGATCGGAACGAACACGGCGGAGACCCGGTCGGCCAGGCGCTGCACGCGTGCTTTGCCGGTTTGGGCTTCATCCATCAGCCGCTGCATCCGCGCCAGTTCGGTGTCTGCCCCGACCCTTGTGATCTCGAGGATGAGACGCCCGCCGACGTTCACGGTGGCGCCTACGACCCGGGATCCGACGGTGACCTCGACCGGAACGGACTCGCCGGTCAGCATGCTGGCATCGATCGCCGAGGCCCCGTCCACGACGAGACCGTCTGAGGGGATCTTCTCGCCGGGGCGCACCAGCACACGGTCCCGTACGGCAAGCTGCGCGATGGGGACCCGTTGCTCCACTCCGCCAACGAGGCGCGTGGCGTCTTTGGCGCCGAGCTCGAGCAGGGCGCGCAGAGCCTTGGATGAGGACTTCTTCGCGCGAGCCTCGGCGTACCGGCCAGCAAGGATGAACACCGTGACAAGGGCGGTGACCTCGAGGTAGATCTCTCCGCTTCCCGCTTCCGGGCTGCCGAACAGGGTGAAGGTCATGTGCATGCCGGACATCCCCGCCATGCCGAAGAACAGCGCGTACAGCGACCAGCCGAACGAAGCGATGACGCCGAGGCTGATCAGGGTGTCCATCGTCGCTGCCCCATGGCGGGCGTTAACGAACGCCGCGCGGTGGAACGGCCACGCACCCCACACCGCGACCGGCGCGGTCAGGGTCAGCGCGAGCCACTGCCAGTTCGTGAACTGCAGCACCGGGATCATCGACATAAGCGCGACCGGCACCGCCAGCACGGTGCTGATCAGCAGCCGGCGGCGCAGGGACACCAGCTCGACGTCTTCGGTGGGTGCTGCGGCCGACGTGGACTCATCGATGACCGGGGCGGGAAGGGCTGCGGAGTAGCCGGCGGATTCGACCGCCGCGATCAGCTGCGCCGTCTCCACCCCGTCGGCGTGCACGCGAGCCTTCTCGGTCGCGTAATTGACCGTCGCCTCCACACCCGGAATCTTGTTGAGTTTGCGTTCGATCCTGGTAGCGCAGGAGGCGCACGTCATGCCCGAGATATCGAGGTCCACATCGACGGTGCTCATACGGGTGTGCCGGCGAGGGCGTACCCCGCCTCCTCCACCGCGGCCCGCACGCGTGTGGCATCGATCGGCGCGGCGCTGTGGATCGTGACCCGCGAGGTTCCGCCGGCCTTCAGATCGACCGACACGCTGTCGACACCGTCGATCGCGGAGATCTCCTCGGTGACGCTCATCACGCAGTGCGAGCACGTCATCCCATCGACCAGCACCTCTTCCGCGACCGTGGATGCGGCGGGCTGCGTGTCGGGGACGGATGCCGTGGCGCAGCAGCTGCATCCGGCGGCGGAGTCGGTCAGACCCAGGTCGGTGCGCTCGTTCATGGTCATGATGTGTGGCCTTTCGTTTCCGGGGGTGGGGTCAGGAGCGGACGAGGCGAGCGATCGCGTCGTTCGCTTCTCGGATCTTCTCCGCCGCGACGGCGCCGCCCTCGGCGGTCGCCTCCGCAACGCAATGGGACAGATGATCGGCCAGCAGCGACAATGCGACCGTCTCAAGCGCGCTTGTCGCCGCCGACACCTGGGTGAGGATGTCGATGCAGTACTTGTCCTCCTCGACCATCCGTGCAATTCCGCGGACCTGACCCTCCGCGCGACTGAGGCGCTTGAGCAGGTCGTCCTTGTTCCCCGCGTAGCCGTTCATAGCGTCAATACTATACCCCCCTACCGTATCTTTATCTCCGGGAGCAGCCCACGCTTGAAGGCGAGGATGCCCGCAGGTCAAGGGAGCACGACGCGCCCTATCGCAAGAACCCTGCGCGATTTCGGACACCTTGGAGGATCATGCGGGCGTGAACATCGAGGTGCTTCATATCGACGATTGCCCCAGCTGGGTTGAGGCGGGCAACCGCCTCCGTGGGGCGTTGAACGCCACAGGTTCGGGGACACGGAGATCAGCTATCGGGTCATAAGGTGGCCTACCTGGCCGGTCTCGATACAACCTGCCGATGGGGCGTTCAGTTGCGGCCGCGGGTATCGCGTTTGGCGAGCTCGTGCAGGTGTGCGTTGTACTCGTCCAGTTCAGCTTCACCGGTGCGGTCAGCGTGCCGGTCGAGGCGCTTCGTCTCGCGTACGTCGCTACGGCTCCACTGCACTGCGACGGTGATCGCGAGGATTAGCGTCGGGATCTCGCCGATCGACCAGGCGATGCCGCCGCCTATGTACTGGTCTTCCAACGGGGTGGCTCCCCACGTGCGGCCCATCGCTCCAAACCACTCGGCGACCATCAGCCCCGATTGCATCATGATGGCGATACCGAAGAAGGCGTGCATCGCCATGATGCCGATGAGCATCAGTAGCCGGCCGGGGTACGGCAGCCGCCACTGCACTGGGTCGATGCCGATCAGCGACTGTACGAAGAGGTAGCCGGTGATGAGGAAGTGCGCGATCATCCACTGGTGGCCGAGGTGGTCATACAGCGACCACCGGAACAGGTCGGTGTAGTAGAAGATCCACAACGACCCGATGAAGAGGCCTGCCGCGACAAATGGGTTGGTCAGCACGCGCGCGACTGGGGAGTGCACGGCCCACAGGATCCACTCCCGGCCCCCGCGGGTGCCGTCGTCGCGCTTGCGGATCGCTCGGGCGGCGAGGGTTACGGGGGCTCCGGCGACCAGAAGTACCGGTATCGCCATGGTGAGGAGCATGTGCCCGACCATGTGCATGCTGAACAGGTAGTCCTGGTAGACGTTGATGACCCCACCGGTGACCCACACCAGCAGCACCATTCCCGCGACCCACATGATCGTGCGGTAGACCGGCCATGCGTCACCTCGGCGGCGTAACCGCCACACCCCAGCGAGGTAGAAGAAGACCGCGAAGCCAGCGACCACCGCCCACAACAGGTCTACGTTCCATGCGGTGACCCACCGTTCGATCGTGAGCTCCGGGGGCAATGGTGCACCGGTGAGGCGTTCTGCCGGTGAGGGAATCTCGGGAAGCGGGACCGGGTTCGGAGGCGGGGTGCGTGCCAACGCCGCTGCGGCACCGCTGGCCACGCCCATCAATCCCAGCTCGAACGCGACCAGTATCCAGAAGGCGCGGGATGCCGCGTCGGAGTCCCGCATCCTGCCGACCAGGCGAGCGCGATACCACACCCCGAAGAGCCCCAGCCCGATAAGTGCGATGACCTTGACGCCAAGGATCGCGCCGTAGGGAGAGAACAACGCAGACCACTCTTGCAATCCGATAGCCGCACGGACCGTGCCGGACACGGAGACGAGCACGAACGCGGCCAGGGCGAGGCTCGAGTACCGGGCGACGACATCCGGGATGCGGCGCCGATCCAGGACGGGCCGGACCGCGACGAGCAGGAGCAGCCCGCCGAGCCAGACCGCGGCGCCGATGATGTGCAGAATGACCGCCATCATCGCCTCATGGTGAAAAGCGTCATCGCCGGAGTGTCCCTGTGTCCCCATCGGGACGAGAGATGCCACCGCCAGCAGTGCGACCAGAAGCGTGCCGAGCCAGGACCGTACAGCGAACGTCAGCACAGTAAGTGCGGCGCCGGCAACCGTCGTGATCAGCCACGTGCGTCCAACCTCGAGCTCGACGAGGAACCGACCGAGCTGGGCACCGAACTGCGGTCCTGCGTCGAGCGCGGGGTTGAACACGCTGAGAAACGTGAGAAACCCCGTTGCGCCGGCGGCAACGGTGAACACGGCAGCGGAGATCGAGGCGACATCGAGGGCGACATCGAACTCACGCTCACCAGTTCGCAACGTAAACAGCGCGGTCACGAGGGCACCGACCATGCCAGCGGCAGCGAGGTTCACGAACAGCTTTGCGGCCGGAAGTCCCCAGCGTACGATCGGGCCGGCGTCATCCAATGAGAGCTCCGCGGCACCGCCACCGAACCCCAGCGCCCAGACCATGACGATGAGTGCGACCGCGACAAGGATCGCCGGCCCGACGGCCCGCAATCCTCGGTACCTCACATCTTCGGGGCGCGGCATCAGTTTTCCCTCGCGCGCACAGGACTGCGGGGGCGCTCTCCTGCGCGGCTCTTTGGGCGTGAGGGTCATGGGGATTCTTTCGGTTCGGATGATGCGCAACCAGGCGGAGCGGTCGCTACACCAGCCGCCGCTGGGCGCCATCGTGTGTTATCCGCAGCCGATTCGCGCCTGCATGGACTGCATCGCGCTGATCTCGGCGGTCTGTCCGTTCTTGATGTTCTCCGCAACGGTCAGGGCACGCGGATCTGAGCCGAGTTCGATGAGCGCCTCGGCCATAGGGATGGCGCCTTCGTGGTGGCGAATGAGCAGCTCGAGGAAGAGACAATCTGCCTGCTGCCCTGTCGCGCCCTGGAGAGCGGTGATCTCGTCAGCTGAAGCCATTCCCATTTCAATGCGTGCCTCTTCCTCCGTCATGGCCGCACCGTCTGACATCATGGTGTGGCCGCTCCCGACCGGAGAGGCATCCATCCACTTCATCATCGGACCACCGGACTGCGACAGGCCCCACTGCACGAGCCAGTCGAACATCTCGCCGCGCTGGCCCGCCTGCCCGGTGGCGATGTCGTAGGCGAGGATCCTCAGTTCGTCGTCGGCAGTCTTTTGGTAGATCTCCATGGCCATCTGGATGGCCTGTGCGTGATGCACCTGCATATCACGTGAGAAGCCGGCTTCGGGAGAGTCCGCACCAGGAGTACCGGCGTCCTGCGACCCGAAGGTCGAGAAGCGTCCTGCGGCGAACGCCAGCGCGCCGATCGCGAGCAGTACAAGGATGACTTTCCACCACCGACGCCATCCTCGAGGTCGGGCCGCGTGCATGTTCTTACTGCGGTTCATTGCTTGCCGGGGGCGTCGTACGCGCCAGTGCAAGCGGCGTTCGGTTCGGGGGCGTTCTGGCTGCGCCAGTACTCTTCGAAGAACTCACCTATTCGCTCGTCGTCGGCCGAGTCGATCTTGAGCTGCTGGTTCCAGTTGGACATCACTATCGGCGCATCCAGACCCTCATAGGGGGAAAGCACGACATAGGTCGAGGGCAATTGGCTCTTGAGCGCTGCGAGTTCATCGCCCGCGACTTCGTCGGGGTTGTATGTCACCCACACGGCACTGTGCTCCATGGAGTGGACCGCGTTCTCATTCGGCACCGGTTGGTCATAGAAGCCGCAGTTCAGCCAGACAGCATTGTGCGGCCCGCCCGCCGGGGGGCTTTGCTCGTATCCCACAACACCCTCGACGTGCTCAGCCGTATTCTCGAAGGTCTCGACACCTTCGATGGTGGCCCCCTCACTACCGGCCTCGTACTGTCTTGGCGGGGACGGCGCGAGCACTACTGACGCGACAACGAGGCCAACGATCACCACAGCCGCCGTCGAACCAACGACCCACCAGACGAGTTTGCTCCGACGGCGTTTGGCGAGCTGCTTCTGATACTCGACCAATTTCTCCTGGCGCTTGTGCTCGCGCTGTTGCTTGACGGTCATCTGACCGTGCTGAGGTTTGTTGGCCGGATTCGAGCGATTCGAAGTCATGTGCGTGCTTTCGGTTTGGGGTCGAGCGGACTCACGGAAGAAGACTCAGCTGAGCCCGGAGTAGGCGTGGAGTCCTTTGAAGAACATGTTGACGATCGTGAAGTTGAACAGCACTGCGACGAACCCGATGATGGACAGCCACGCGGAGCGGTTGCCACGCCAGCCCCTGGTCGCGCGGGCGTGGATGTAGCCGGCGTAGAGCACCCAGATCACGAATGTCCACACTTCCTTGGTGTCAAAGCCCCAGTAACGACCCCAGGAGTCGTTCGCCCAGATCGAGCCGGCGATGAGAGTGAATGTCCAGAACATGAATCCCACGATCGCGAACCGGTAGGCGAGTGATTCGAGCGCGTCGGCGGGGGGCAGAGTGCGCAGAAACCCGGGGCCGGAGGGGCGGGCGGTTTCCGATGCTTGGGCGCGGCGTTCACGGCGCGCTTGCATGAGCTGGGTGATGGAGAGGCCGCATGCGATTGCGAACAGGGCGGTGGCGAGCGAGGCGACGAAGACGTGGATGACCAGCCACACGCTCTTGAGTGGGTCCATCAGGGGGACGACGTCGACGTAGAACGTGATCGTCGCCCCGCCAAGGAGCAGCACCACCATGCCGATGAGGAAGGCGCCCAGGAACCGGAGGTCGGAGCGGCGGAGCACCAGCAGGTACACCGCGACGATCAGGGCGGTGCCGGTCAGCGCGAACTCGTACATGTTCGCCCACGGCACCCGTTCGGCGGCGATTCCGCGCAGGATGGTGCCAGCGACGTGAAACAGGAACGCAAGCACCGTCAGCGATGTCCCGATCCGCGCCCACAGCAGTCGTTGCTGCTGCGCGGGCGGTGGGTGAACCGCGTCGACCGGGCCAGCTTGAGCGGTCTCCTTCTGCGAACTGTCGACTGTGGACCCGCTGACCAGGAGCGGCTCCCGCTGCGGGATGTTGGCGGGGACGGAACGCTGGGCGAGGTCGACGGTGTACGCGATGAAGGCGAGCAGGTAGGTGGCGATCGCCGTCCACACCAACAGCAGTGAGATGCCGTCGAGGGAGAGCGCGTCGGTTCCGGTCATGGCAGGGTCATCCTGTTCATCGTTGCGGTCAAGGTGTGGGCGAAGCGTGGCGACGCGACGGGTATGGGGGCACGGGTCAGCCTGCGTTCGCTTCCAGCCAGGCCAGCGAATCGACGGCGGTTCCGTCGAGGTAGACCTCGAAGTGCAGGTGGTTCGCGGTGGAGCGGCCGGTGCTGCCGACGAGACCGACCAGCTGGCCGGCGGAGACCGACTGGCCGGCGGTGACCTGTCGGCTTCCGGTCTGCATGTGCGGGTACACCGTGCTGATCTGCTGCCCGTTCAGGACGGATTCCAGCACGACGGTGACGCCGTAGGCGTTGTAGCTGTCTTGCGAGATCCGCACGACGCCGTCGAGGGATGCGTAAACGGGAGTACCACCGGCGGCGACCATGTCGGTGCCCATGTGCGCGCCGCCTCGGGCGCCGAACCTGTCGGTCACGGTGAAGGGACCGCCGACCGGCCAGCGCACGGTCCCGCTGCCGGGGGTCACCATGCTGTAGTCGAACGGCACCGAGGCGACGCGGGCCGCGTCGCGGGCGCGGGCCGCGGCTGCTTCTGCCGCCTTCTTCTGGTCGATCTCCGCCTGGGTGGTTGCGGCGTAGCTTTCTCGGGAGAGCTGTTCTGCCGCTGAGTCGGAGGCCACGACGAGGGATTGTGCGTCGTCCGAGGCAACCTGCTGCAGCGTGGAGATCTCTGCGTCTGCCGGCTGCCAGGCAGCGTATGCGGGTAGCGCGACGGTGGCGACCAGGCCGGTGACCATCGTCAGGACAGCAAGGGACCGCATCGGGCGGAGCGCATTGGACCCGCGGGGAGCGGACTTACCTGCGGTCGTGCGGCGTAGGGGTGGTGGCGTCAGGATACCGGCGTGTGGCAGGGGTGCGGTGTGGCGCAGGCTGCGCCTGGTGGGGGGCGTCTGGGGGTGATCGCCGGCGGGTGAGGTGGGCTGGTCATTCATGATGTCCTCCTTCGTTTCGGGTCAGATGGAGACGCCGCGGGCGACGAGGAAGTTGATGGGGTTGACGGGTGACCCGTTGACGTAGGCCTCGAAGTGCAGGTTGCAGCCGAACGCGTTTCCGGTGTTGCCTTCGCTGCCGATGAGGTCGCCGGCGTTCACGCGCTGGCCGTATCCCACGTTGAACCCGCCGTTGCGGATGTGGGCGTATCCGGTGCCGATCCCGCCGCCGTGGTCGATTTTGATGTAGTTGCCGTAGCCGCCGTTGTATCCGGCGTAGACGACGGTGCCGGCCGCGGCGGAGTAGATCCCGGCGCTGCAGCCACCGCTCAGGTCGGCGCCGTAGTGGTAACTGGTCGAGCAGTATCCGTTGCCGCATTGCGAGCTGCGTGGCCCGAAGTCCGATGTGCGGCGCCCGGATGTGGGCCGTGCCCACCCGGAACTGACCACTCCCCCTCCGTTGCCTGCGGCGGCGAGACGTTCAGCCTCTGCTCGTTCTGCTGCTCGGCGTTGCTCCTCGGCGATGCGGGCAGCTTCGACCCCGGCCTGATAATCGGCGATGGTCTTCGTCGTGGTGTCTTGGAGAGCGGCGAGTTGGGCTTGCAGCTGACCAAGGTTGAGTGTCTGGGCGTCGAGGGCTGCCTGCGCGGCATCGGCGGCCTGCTGCGATTCGGACATCTTCTGCTCCGCTACCGTCTGCAGCCGGTCGCGCTCATCTCTGGCCACGATCGCCTGATCGGTCAGACTTTGCGCAGCGTCGCGCGCGGTGATCGCGGTGGCATACACCGTCTGGTTGCGTTCCAGCAGTTTGTCCATCACGCCCAGGCGGGTGAGCAGGTCGTCCGCGGTGGCGGCGGAGCCCGAGAAGAACAGCTCGAGAGAGGTCTGGTCGCCGCCGTCTCGATACAGCTGTGCGGCAACACGGCCGGCTTTGTTCGCCGCGTCGGTGGCGTTGGCTGCTTCCGCGTCGGCCTGGGATTGCAGCGTGTCCGCTCGGACGGCCGCCTCGAAGTGCGCCTGCTGGGCGGTGTAGAACGCACCCGCGGCCTGCTCAGCGGCGGTGCGGGTGCGCGCCACCTCGCCGGTGAGGCTTTGGATGAAACCCTGGATCCGCTGCACCTCGGCAGCCTTTGTCGCTTCGTTCGCTTTGGCTGCCTGCACGTCGTCCCAGGACGGATAGGTGGCCGCGAACGCTGAGGGCAGCAGCGGGCCAGCCACGATCGCAGCGACCAGGCCAGCGGTCCCCGCGCCCAGCAGGGTGCGTCGGCTGACACCTGCCCGCAGCGCTCGGCTCTCGGCGGGAGTAGGTGCGCACCCGCATTCCTCTGCCCTCCGCGGATCTTCCCGCGCGGCCTTGGTCGGGATCACCTGTAGCGTTCGGCGCGCGTGGTCGTGTTGGTATCCGGTATGTTCCGTCCGTGCCGCGTTCATTGAAGACTCCTTCGGCCGGTCGGATGATTCGTGGCGCCCGCGCGCGTGCGGGCACGGTGGGAGATGCCGGCCGCCGCGAGAGCAACACCGGAGGCGAGGACGATGAAACCGGTGAGCCAGGGGCCGAGCACGATTGACGGGGTGAGCCCCGTGCGCAGCGGGACGGTGCTGACCGCGGCGCCAGCGGTGTCGACGCCGACACTGTCGAGGGTGGTGCCGTCTGGGGCGATCACCTGACTGGTGCCCACCGTCGAGACGTTAACGACCGCGCGACTCGTTTCGATGGCGCGCATGCGGGCGAACGCGAGTTGCTGGAGGTTCTCGTCGGTGCCACGGAAGTCGGCGTTGTTGGTCTGAAACACGAACAGCTCCGCACCCTGCTGGGCGCCGTCCCAGATGACGGTGTCGTAGATCACGTCGAAGCAGATCGCCAGCCCGACACCGACGTCTCCAACCTGCACGAGCGGGGGGTTGGTGCCGGGGGTGTATTCGCGTTGGATGAGACCGACCAGGTCAGGGACGATCAGTTCGTAGAACCACCGGTCGGGCACGTATTCCCCGAACGGGACCGGGTTGACCTTGTCATGCCACTGCCGGTCCGCGGGATCTGCGGTCCACAGCAGAGACGTGTTGAAGATCCTGTCGCCGCGGGTAGTGGCGGCGTTCATCAACAACGGTGCTCCCGCTGCCTTCACGACACGGTCCAGCGCCGCAGCGGCGGCGGGGTCGCTGAGCGGGTCGGCGTCGACGCCGCCTTCCGGCCAGGCCAGCAGATCCATCGGCTGCCCGTACAGGGGGCGCGTCGCGGTGGTCTGCGCGGCGAGGACGTCGCCGGGCGCCTTTTCGTCGAAGTACCCGGTCGGGCCGTTGCCCTGCACCCACCCGACCCGGAATGTCCCGGCCGCAATGGTGGGGAACTGCGGGGTGATGACCAGGAGAACCACGACGGCGACGACGGGGAGCAGGCCGCGGAGGAATCGGATCCCACCCGCACGCAGCCACTGCACCACGGCGGCGCATACCGTCACGATCAGGAACGACAAGCCGGTCACGCCTGTCCACGATGCGGCCTCGACGAACGGCCCGCCGACCTGGGTCATCCCGATCCGTGCCCACGGGAAACCGGAGTATGGCCATGTTCCCATCACCACCTCGCGGGCCGCCCACAGCCCCCCGACCAGCAGCGGCACCGCGAACAGCTGCACGGCGCCGCGTGGCCGGTAGTGGGCAGTCCACCGGTAGGCGAGGGCGATCGGCACCGCGCCTACGCCGAACAAGATCGTTTCCAGCCCGGCGAGGGCAAGCCACGGCACCGGGCCGAGGAACTCCCCCACCCATACCAAGTGGGTGGTGTAGAACACTGCCCCGAACACGGTGCCGACCAGCAGCGCCCCGCCGAGACTCCGCCGGATCAGGCTCAGCAGGGCGACCGTGACGCTCACGAAAGTCAGTGGCCACCACCCAACCGGCGCGGACGCCACATCCAGGAAGAACCCGGCAGCGGCGGCCGCCGCTACCGCTGCCCAGAGCGGCATCGACCATGACGGCGCACGCTGTGGCGTCCCGCGCTCCGGCGCAGCAGCCGGGGCAGGAGGGGGCAGGGTCGTGGGCATCGGTCAGGTGTCTTTCTGGTGCAGTCGGGTCAGGTAGTCGTTGTACGCGTCGAGTTCGGGGTCACCGTGAGCGTCGGCGCGGCGGTCGGCGGCAACGGCCTGGGCGGTGTCCTCGCGGAACCAGCGGTGCATCACGTAGATGAGCATCAGCAGGGTGGGAGCTTCGCCGTAGGACCAGGCCAGGCCACCGGCGAGGCGTTGGTCCTCGATCGGGTCCATTCCCAGCGCGCTCGTCGGACCGGCGAACCCTTGCACGAGGATGCTGGTGGCCATCATCAGGAACACGCCGAAGAACGCGTGCAGGGCGGCTTCGGCGAACGCATCCAGAGCGCGTCCACCGTGGCTCATCCGCACCGGGAGCGGGTCTGAGGACAGAATCGGGATCGTGAACAGCATCCCGGCAACCAGGAACCCGACCTCGAGGAGAGTGTGGCCCGTGACGGTGGACAGGATCGGGTCGGCGAAATCCGCCAGGTAGAGGCCGTAGAACGCGGCCAGGTACAAAGGGACCGCCAGCCACGGGCTGAGCAGCCACCGGGCGGTCCGGCTGCGCAGCCCCGCATGTGCCGCGCGGAGGATCATGAGGCCGGTGCCGTGGTGGGGGGTGGCGCGCAGCAGCAGGGTGCCGGGAGAGCCGAGAACCAGCAGCGGCGGGATTGTCATCATTAGGGTGAGCTGCTGGAACATGAACACCGAGAACAGCGCGTACCCGTACCCCTCGACTCCGAGCCCTGTGACCGCGGCGAGGGCGACGCAGCCAAGCAGGAAGCTGACCGTGCGCCACACCGGCCACCGACGCCCCAGCGACCACAGCCGCACCGCGCCGGCCAGGTAGGCGACGGCGAGCACGCCGGCCACTACTGGCAGCAGCGGCAGCGGTAACGGCCCAGGGCTGAGGAAGCCGAGCAGTGTCGGCGGTGCCCCGGGGATCCAGTCGTTCACGGTCTCATCTCGGTTGAGTGATCAGAAGTCGAAGAGGTCGCCGAGGAAACCCTCCCGGCGGCGCTTCCCTCCTCGGACGTCCCTGGAATCGTCTCTGCCTCGGGAGGAGTCACCACGGCCGTGGTGGGAGTCGCGTGATGGTGGTGCGGGGTATCCGGGCGAGCGGGAGTCGGAGGTGCGGTCGATGATCTTGTCCAGTTCGCCGCGGTCCAGCCAGACGCCGCGGCATTGCGGGCAGTAGTCAATCTCGACACCGGAACGCTCGGTCACCACGAGCAGGGCATCGTCAATGGGACATTTCATCGGTTTTCTCCTTCGGGAGGGATGTGGCTTGTCGTGCCGGTCAGCGCGGCGGAATGAGTGTCCGCGATGTCGCGGACGGCTTTGTTCAGGGTTGGGTCCTCGCCGCGCGCGAGGCCGGCGTACTCGACCCGGACGCCCCCCGGGGTGGTGTGGGCTTTGATCCACACGCGGCGGCGGGGGACGAACATCCCGGCAATCAGTCCCAATGTGGCCAGGGTGGCGAAGGCGAGCACCCAGGTACCGGAGGGGTCGTTTTGGATCTGCAGCGACGCGAACCGTTTCACCGGTTCACCGACCACCGCTGTGTCGTCCTCCCAGGTGATCGTCCCCCACCCGTTGGGAAGGTCAGCGCTCGCGCCGGGGGTGAGCTCGAGCGACTCCGCGCCGGTGTCGGCGCCGGTGTGCTGGGTGAGCCCGTCGACATCGAGGGTGTAGACGGACCGGGGGGTGCCGTCATCGATCCCGAGGTCACCGCTGAACACGTTGAGAGTGAGCACCGGGTTAATCGCATCCGGGTACACCGACGTGTACGCGCCGGACGGCAGCACACCCTGAGTGGGGTAGAAAAATCCAACCAGACCGAGCTGCTCCGGCATCCCGTCCGGGATCTTGATGACCCCCAAGGAGGTCATGAATGAGTCCTGCGGCAGGAACGGCTGCGATTCGCTGTACACAACTTCCCCCTCCGGGTTCCGGATAGTGAGGGTGGGCGCGTACCCGTTTCCGAGCAGGTAGATCCGGTCACCTTCGACGGTGATCGGATAGTTGACGATGACGCTCTCGCTGCGGTCGTCCTGCCCGGGTTGGCGGATAGTCACATTGGCGGAGAAGTCCCCTGCTTGCCCCGCGCCGGGGGTACCGGGCAGCTGATAGGTGACCTCGAACTCGTCGAGGGTCATCGAGTACGGGGCGAGGCCGGTTCCGTCGACGAATCGGCCCGGGTTGAAGGAGGAGTAGTCGCTGAGGGCGTTGACGAACGTGGTGCCCTCCACCACGACCCGCTGCCCGGTGTAAGCGAACCCGCCGCCGATGCCGACGGAGACCAGCACCCCGATCAGAGCGATGTGGAAGACAAGGTTCCCGGTTTCTCGCAGGTAGCCGCGCTCCGCCGAGACGGATGCCCATCCGCGGCCGTCGTACCTGTGCACCCGGTAGCCAGCGCGGCGCAGTTGCCGCTCCGCGAGCTCAACGGCCTCTTCCGCCGCGTTCTGGGCCGCCGCCCCTGCGGATACGGTGACCTCCCGGTAGTCGGGGAGGCGAGAGAGGCGGGCGGGGGTGCGGGGCGGCTGTGACCGGAGGGCTTTGTAGTGGTGCTTTGCGCGGGGAATGACGCAGCCGATGAGGGAGGTGAACAGCAGCAGGTAGATCGCGGAGAACCAAGGCGATTGGTACACGTCGAACAACCCGATCGCGTCCGCGACGGGGAACACGTCCGGGTTATCGCGTTCCCATTGGATGACGCCGTTGGGGTCGGCGGTGCGCTGTGGGAACAGCGACCCCGGTACGGCGGCGATCGCAAGGAACAGCAGCAGCACCAGGGCGGTACGCATACTGGTCAGCTGCCGCCATGCCCACCTCCCCCAGCCCACGATGCCGAGCGCCGGGGAGGTCACGTCCGCGGCATTGTCACCGTCGTCGCTGTCGGCGTGGTCGCGGGGTCGGAGCGGGTCGACGGCCTCGTTCGCCTCGTCGGTCTCAGAGCGGGAGGGGGACATTGATCACCACCTGTTGCAGTGACGACATCAGCGCCGTCCACAGTCCGGTGACCATCAGCAGCCCGAGGAGGATGAGCATCACTCCGCCGATGATGTTCAGAGCGCGGATGTGGCGGCGCAGGAATGTCACGGACCGGGATGCCCATCCCCAGCCGGCAGCGAGGATCAGGAACGGGATCCCCAGGCCGAGAGAGTAGGCCAGGCCGAGGAGGCCGGCGCGAGCCGGGTCGCCCAGGTTCCACGACATGGAGATGATCGCCGCGAGGGTCGGGCCGATGCACGGCGTCCAGCCGACACCGAGCGCGAAGCCGAGCAACGGCGCGCCGATCAACCCCGCGCGACCTCGGATACGGGGGCGGAGGGTGCGTTGGGCGAGCCCGAACAGGCCGAGGAAAACCAGACCGAGAACGATGATGACAACCCCAAACACCCGGGTGAGGATGTTCGCGTACTGCAACAGCAGAAACCCGAAAGCGCCCCCAAGGATGGTGACCGCCACGAATACCACCGTGAAGCCGGCGATGAACAGGGCCACCCCCAGCAACAGCCGTGCACGCTCCGTCCGCACCGCGACCCCTGACCCGGTTCCGACTGTTCGGGTGTCGGTGGTGGTGCTGCCGAGGTAACCGAGGTAGCCGGGCACGAGTGGCAGCACGCACGGGGAGAGGAACGACACCAGCCCGGCAAGCACCGCCACCGGGACAGCCACCCACAGGGCTCCGTCGACGATCGCCGCCCCCGGGTTCACGGGGCATCCTCTACGAGGGTGTCGGCGACGAGGGTGGAGAGGATCGACGCGGCGGCCAGCTGTCCGATGATCCGGGCGGCGACTCTCCCGTCACGGTCGATGACGAGGGTGGTGGGGGTGGCTTGGATGGGGGTGAGCTGCGCGAACGCCAGTTTGACCCGCCCGTCGTTCACATCGATCACGCTCGGGTAGGTGATGTTGTTGTCGCGGGCGAAGGAGAGCGCGGTGGCGGGCTGGTCGTAGGTGTTCACCCCGAGGAACGCGACACCCTGGTCCTGATAGTCCTGCCACACCTCTTCCAGGAGCGGCGCTTCCACGATGCACGGCCCGCACGCGGCGTACCAGAAGTTCACCACCAGCACCCCGCCCCGGTAGTCGTCGCTGGTCACCCTGTCACCGGGCTCGGTGACACCCTCGAACACGACAGGATCACCCCGCTCAGCTTGCGGGATCTCCACGACCTGGAAATCGCCGGAGATGTAGCCCTTATCGGTGCCGTCGCGGTACTGCTGCGCGAGGGAGTCATCTGCTGCGCATCCGGTGAGCAACGTCGCCGCGAGGAGCAGGGCGACAGCAGTCCGGGTCCGGACTCTGCGGGTGGTCATGGGCGGCGCACTTTGATCAGCGCACCGGCGACGAGGAACACCACGGCTGCGACCGGTTGCGCGGCCGTCCAGACAGGCCCTGCGAATGGGAACGGGAATACCGGATTCCAGATCACCACGATCACCGCGAACACGGGCACCCACCACCACTGCCGCGCCTGCACGGCGAACCACGCCACGATCACGCCCAGGATGGCGGTCAGGAACAGCACCGCCAAAAACCAGTCGTTGCCGATGAGCGCGGGGGCAACGAACAGGGCGGCCGCAGCGAGCAGGCTCGGCGCGAACGCGTTGCGCTGGTAGGTCGGGGGGGTTCGTTGCTTCGCCATCATCGACCCGCCTCCACGGAGGTTGCCGGGGCCGTGGGATCGTCCGTTGCCGTTGTGTGGGTGCGGCGGTGACGGATCCACAGACTTCCGCCCAGGATTATCACGCCGGCGCCGAGAGCGACGTCGGCGAGGTTGCCGATGAACCAGTTGCCGTATGCGAGGAAGTCGGTGACATGGCCGCGGCCGAACGCGGGCGGGGCGAAAAGCCGGTCGATCAGGTTGCCGATCGCGCCGCCCAGGATCAGCCCGATCCCGACCGCCCAGCCGGTGGTGCGGGCGCGAGTGGCGGCGACGATGAGCACGGCGGTCGCGGCGACCCCCAGCAGGGTGAGCAGCCATGTCGCCCCGGACCCGAGGGAGAGGAGGGCTCCAGGGTTGAAAGCCAGCTGCAGGCCGAGCAGATCGCCCAGCAGCGGGATCCGCTCATCCTCAGTCAGCGTGGAAAACGCGGCCGCCTTGCTGGCCTGATCAATCAGCACCACTCCTGCTGCCGCGATGCAGGCGAGAGCGAACCTGCGTGCCTGGTCAGGACTCATCCGTCGAGTCCTTCCCGGCGGTCGTGTCCCGGGCGGCTCGCGCGGCGTCGGCTCGGTCGCGGCGTCGCCGTTCCCTGCCGACCATCAACACGATGACAAGGGCGCCCCCGAGGATGATCACTCCCCCGACCACGGCGACGATCGGGAAGGCGTCGCCGCCGCCGGAGGTCTCGCCTCCGTATCCGTTGTCAGCGGATGTTTCGGTCGCGGTCGGTGACGGTTGGGGAGTTTGCGGAGCCGTGCTTGGTGTGGCGGCGGGGCTGCTCGGGACGGCGGCGGTGGGTGCGACGGTGTAGGTGTATTCGCCGCTGATCGGGTGGCCGTCACTGGAGACGACCTTCCACCGGACCGTGAACATGCCTGCCGGCGGGTCCGGGGTGAGGTGCTGCGTGATGGAGGTGCCATCCTCTGCCGGTGCATCGGTGGCAATGTTTTGCCCATCTGAGGCGATCACCTCGACGGCGGCGGATTGCATTCCCGCGATGAGTTCACCGCTGAAGGAGAGAGTGATTTCCGCGGGCGATGAGGTGATGGTGGAGTCCGCTTGGGGATAGGAGGAGACCAGTTCGTCGTGTGCTTGGGCGGGGGCCGCCACAGCCAGGGTTAGTCCCGCTCCGAGGAGGAGGGTGGCCAGGGTGGTGATGAGTGAGCGGCGGGGATTACGCATGGGTGGTGTGTTCTCCGGGGTGGGATTGCGGTTCGATCTGGAACGTGGCGTGCTCGATGCTCACCGGGAAGTGGTCGGCGACACATTCCTGGAGTTCTTGCAGGAGCCGGGCGGACTGTTCCGGGGTGAGGGTGTCGTCGACGACGACGTGCGCGGTCAGAGTGGGGAGGTCCGTGGAGACTTGGGAGGCGTGCAGGTCGTGCACCGCGACCACCTGCGGGAGCTCGAGGATGTGTCGGCGTACCTCCGCCAGGTCAAGGCCGGGAGGGGTGGATTCGAGCAGGACGCTGCCGGATGCGCGGAGCAGGATGAAGGTGCGCGGGATGATCAGGAGAGCGATCAGGATGCCGGCGACCGCGTCTGCCTGGTACCAGCCGAGGGTGGCGATCAGGATGGCGCTGACGATGACGCCGACGGAGCCAAGTGCGTCATTGAACACCTCGAGGAACGCGGCGCGCATGTTCAGGTTGCGTGTGCGACCGCTCATCAGCACCAGCAGGGACGCGATGTTCGCGACCAGGCCGACGATCCCGAAGAACAACAGGCTGCCGGACGCGATCTCGGGCGGCTCAAATAGTCGCCGTATGCCCTCAACCAGCGCGAAGATCCCCACACCGAGGAGGAGGGCGGCCTGGGCGAGAGCGGCGAGCACTTCCGCACGCCGCAGCCCGAACGTGTACCGGTCAGACGGGGGCCGGTTCATCAGATGCGCGGCGGTGACCGCCATCGCGAGGCCGATCACGTCGGTCAGCATGTGCGCGGCGTCCACGAGCAGCGCGAGGCTGCCGGTGATGACTGCGCCGATGACTTCGATCACGAACACCGATGCGGTGATCGAGAACGCGATCAGCAATCTGTTCCGGGGGGTGGCCTCGCCCGTGTCGTGGCTGTGTCCAGCGCCCATGTTGGTCCCTCTCTTACGGCCGGTTGATGATATGGTGTGCGATCGCTGTCGCGTCCGCGGAGACCCCGGCGATGGTGTCGACACCGCTGCGGCTGTATTGCGGGAATCCCGCGACGAACAGGCCCGGTACGGGGGTCGTTGTGCGCCGCGGCCCACGGATGCGTGCCTCATCGGGGAGCCAGTCGTCTCCGGGGAGGTAGCCGGTCGCGAAGATCACCGAGCCCGGTGATGCCGTCGTCCCGTCCGCGAAGGTCACCGCACCGCCCCGCGCGTCGGTTACCCCGGGGACGACTCGCACCCCGACCTGTTGCAGCCGTTCGTAGCTGTCACCGAACACCGGCTCGGGACGAAAATCCCCGCCGAACAACGGCCGACGCCCGCCGGCGGCCAACGGGTAGCTCGCTAACGGCCGGTGCGCGCGGCGGGTACGCACCGCCACGGTCACTGTGTGGGAAGCGGCAAGTTCCCGTGCGATCTGCAAACCGCTGTTGCCGCCGCCGACGATCAGCACATCCCGGGTGGGAATCTGGCGGGGGTATTGGTAGCTGCTGGTATGGATCGCGACACCGGGGACGCTCAATGCGGTGGCCCATTCGGGAAGTCGGGGGTGGGCAGCAGCGCCCGTGGCGCAGACGATGTTGCGGGTCTGCACCTCACCCACGGTGGTGGACAGGTGCAGGGTGGTTCCGTCGCCACGTCGCTCGACCCCGGTGACGTGGATATTCCAGGCTGTTTCGACGCCGATCCCGGCCTCGACCACCTTGAGGTAGTCGACCATCTCATCCACCCGGGGGTGCAGCCGTTGATCCCCAGGATGCCGCCGAGTCGGGAGAGCGCTGTGTCGGGCGTCACTGAGCAGCACCATCGAGTGCCACCTTGACGACCAGCTACGCTGACCCGGAGCTGCCGCATCGATCACGACGAAATCCTGTTGCGGCCGCAGCCCTTCCGCGCTCAGCGCCGCGGCGACAGCAAGGCCTGATTGGCCGGCGCCAACGATGATCGCCCGGCGGCGCGCAAGACTGGCAGGCATCACGGGGCCGTGCTCAGCGCTTGTGTGATGGCGTCCTCGAGGTCGTTCCACTGCTGCAGCTCGAGCGGTTCGCCGTCGAGGAAGAACGTCGGGGTGCTGGAAACACCCAGCGCCTGACCCTCGTTGAGGTCCATCTCCACCCGTGCCAGCGTTTCCGGGTCCGCAATCGCCGCGTCGTAGGCAGCCATGTCCAGCCCGAGCTCTTCCGCGAATCCGCGGAACAAATCAGCACGGGATTCCTGCGACTCGCCCCACTCGGCCTGCGTCTCGAACAGCCGGTGATACATGTCCTCGAACCGGTCCTGCCCGGCAGCGGCCTCCGCAGCCAGGGCCGCGTTGGTGGAGTTGGTGTGACCGGGTAGCGGGAAGTAGCGGACGACATAGGTGATCTGCCCCGCGAACTTTTCCCGAATGTCTTCAACGATCGGGTAGAACGCCCCACACGCCTCACACTCGAAGTCGAGGAACTCCACCACCGTGACCGCACCCTCACCCCCGTCCTCCAAGACATGCGAGTTCGGTCGCACCACCGATGCGGGCTCCCCCTCCCCTCCCGGGGAAGGCGTCGAGCGTTGATTGACAAGGACATAGATGACCGCCGCCAGGATCAAGGCGACGACAACAGCGACAGTGATCAACGTCACTTTCACAGGGGTTTTCATGGAGGCACTCCGAACGGTCACGACACGTGGGCATAAGAGAAATCTCCCCGGCAGGCGCCGGAGAAGGTCACCACCACAGACGGGTGGCGTGCCAGGTGTCAGGTTCGGGAAATGCTCAACTGTGTCAGGGTGAACGCCGCAGCGCGGGGCGGTGCTGGCGCGGGCAACAGCGCTCTCAGCAGCGGCAGCAGTCCTCGTTCTGGCTGTGGCCGCCAGGTGCGATGCACCCACCGGGTCACCACGACCAGCAGCAGCCCACACAACACCCCAAGCACACACACCGCGACGCCCAGCAGTGCGGGACTCGTCGTTCCCTGATCGATCACCGGAGTACCAGCAGCAAGGGGCGCGATGTGCGCGTCCACATGCTCCGTGACGGACGACGCGGTCGGTGCGGCTGCCTCAGGCTCGGTGTGAGTCGCCATCCACGCGCCGACGATCAGCAGCAGCGCGAGAGCCACGCTCGTAATGATCCTCGTTATCAGCAGACGCTCGCTCAGAATCACAGCATCCTGTGTTCGAGCGGCCGAAATCATCCTTCGCAGTCTACCGTCCACGGATCAGCGGGTTGCGGTGCCCAGATTCAGGCCACCGTCAGCGCGGGCTGAGGTGTGACGGGAGTGGACATGGGTGCGGGCGAGGGCGGGGCGGCGGGCAGCGCGGACACCGTTGGCGATGACGATCAATTCGGCGATCTCGTGAACCAAGACCACCCCGGCCAGGCCCAGCATCCCGAACAAGGCGAGAGGGAACAGGACGACGATGATCGCCAAGGCGAGGGCGATGTTGGCGGTCATGATCCGTCGGCCGCGTCTGGCATGAGCAAGCGCGGCGGGGATGAGTCGGAGGTCGTGGCCGGTGAAGGCGACGTCGGCGGATTCGATCGCCGCCGCGGACCCTTTCACGCCCATCGCGATTCCGACCGTGGCCGTGGCCAAAGCGGGGGCGTCGTTGATGCCATCGCCGACCATTGCCGTGGGCCGTGTGGCGACCAGGGCGGTGATCGCGTCGGCCTTGTCTCTCGGCAGCTGTTCGGCTTGCACGTCGGTGATTCCGGCCTCGCGGGCGATCGCGCGGGCGGTGCGGGCGTTGTCGCCAGTGAGCATGACCGTGTCAATGCCCTGCGCGTGCAGCATCCGAACGGTCTCCGCCGATTCCGGGCGCAACTCGTCGCGCACTCCGACCAGGCCGGCGAACCTCCCGTCAACCTCCACGACCACAACCGTCATTCCCTGCCCGGCCATGTGCTCCGCGATGTCGCTCTGCTCGCTGACGTCCAACCAACGTGCGTTGCCGACACGCACGGTGCGACCACCGACTCGGCCCGTAATTCCATGCCCCGCGTCCTCCAGCACATCCACCGCGGCCGGAGCACTGGGCGCGGCCGCCGTGATGGCCATGGCGAGGGGGTGCGTGCTGGTCGCTTCGACTGCCGCCGCCCAGGCCAGCAATTCCTCGCGGGTGACGCCCGGCGCCGGGTGTACCTCGACGACGACGGGCTGGTTTCGGGTGAGGGTGCCGGTCTTGTCCAAAGCGATGGCGCGGATAGTGCCGAGTTGCTCGAACGCCTCGCCCGACTTGATGATGACACCGAATTTGGACGCGGCACCGATGGCGCTGATCACCGTCACCGGGACAGCGATCGCCAGAGCGCAGGGGGACGCGGCGACCAGAACGACGAGAGCACGTTCCGTCCACGTCCCGGGGTCCCCGATCAAGAAACCGAACAACACGATTGCGGCGGCCGCAATCAGCACCGCAGGAACGAGAGGCCTCGCGATCCGGTCAGCAAGCCGCGCCCGGTTGCCTTTTCGTGCGTGTGCCTGCTCCACGAGCGCGACGATCTGCGTCAAGGAATTGTCACGGCCGTCGGCGCTCGCCTCGATCCGCAAGGTCGCTGCCCCGTTCACGGAACCGGCTGCCACTAGTTCTCCCGGGGCGACGTCGACGGGGATGGATTCGCCCGTTACCGCGGACGTGTCCAGACTCGACCGTCCCTCCACGACCACACCGTCGGTGGCGACGCGTTCGCCCGCGCCGACCACGAGGATGTCGAGCTCCCGAACATCCGCAGCAGGTATCGTGACATCGCCGTTCAACCGTGACACTCGTACCGTGTCGGGGATCAGCGACAGAAGCGCGCGCAGACCTTCTCTCGCACGATCCATAGCGCGGTCCTCGAGGGCCTCGGCGAGGGAGAACAGGAACGCGAGCGTCGCGGCCTCACCGACGTGACCGAGTAGCACCGCTCCTATCGCGGCGATCATCATTAACAGCCCGACACCGAGGCGACCGCGCAGCAGCCGGCGGACTGCGCCAGGAACGAACGTGTAGGCACCCGCCAGGAGCGCCACCCACTGCAGCACCAGCGCGGGAACGGAGAGCCCGGACCACTCGAAAACGTACCCGGCAAGAAGGAAAACACCGGAAAGGACTGAGGGGAGCAGTGCAGGATCCCGCCACCACGGCGGCCGCACCTCCGGCTCCTGTCCCGCGGTACCGGTCACCGTCGACGAGACACTCGGACCACAGCACGCGTCCCCGTCCTCGACGTGCAAGGGCGTTGCGTCAACGGCCAGTGCGGCGGGCTCGCCCGGCGAGCAGTAAGAATCCGAGGCTACCCGAGGTGCAGACAACTCGATTCGCCGTACCGTGCCGACCTTAAGGGGCTCGTCCGGACCGCAGCACTCCTCGCTCATCCCGCCCACTCCGTCCGCTCGAAGACCGATGCCCCGCCGGTTATGCGCAGCACTCGCACGCGTCGTCAACGCAGGGGACACCCTGATCGACAGCAACCACAGCCTCGAGTAGATCGCGCATCCCTCGGGTCAGATGAGGATCGGAGATCTCGTATCGCGTGCGGCGCCCCTCGGGTGTTGCCACCACCAGGCCACACCCTCGAAGGCAGGTCAAGTGATTGGAAACGTTGGTGCGAGTCAACTCCAAGTCCCGAGAAAGCTCAGCCGGATACCCAGGCCCGTCCAGTAAGGACAGCAGGATCCGTGAACGCGTCGGATCGGCCATCGCCCGACCCAGCCGGTTCATCACATCAAGACGAGAAGCAAGAGTCAGCACATGATGACTATACAGCCCGGGATGACCTATTGAGAATCTCCGTTGGTCGACGTGCCTTCGACTGAGCTCGCCCCTATCGCTCTTTGAGCCGCAATCTCCTGGCTAGGAACCCCGCCAGCCCTCCGAAAAGAAGGCAAACGACAGCGATCGGCACCGCGACCTTCCACCAGACATTGCCGGTGAGCAGATTCGCCAGGAGCACCAACAAACACAACGCGTTGAACGTGAAGGCAAAAAGGACGAATCGAGTGGATGACCAGCGTTCACGCTCGGCCGGAGGTTTGACAGCAGAAGGCACGACGATCCATTCACCGGAGAAGATGCTCCGAGAATACAAGTAGCAAACACATGCCACTCGAAAAATGATCAGTCCAGATTCCTCCTGCGGCAGGGGCCATCAATCGCCCTGTTCCTCGCCGTGTGCGCTGGCGCCTCCCAAGGTCCGCCAGGCGGCCTGTCTCAGGAAAGTGTCACGACAAGGATGCCGCGCAACCCTCAGAAGTGTCCTTCCGGCGCGACACCTAGTGTCATCGAGTAGCGATACCGACACTTCCTGTCGGAACCGCGTTCTCGTTGCACTTGGGGTCCGTTCGTTGCACTTGGCATCGCTGACCTTGCACTGAATGCAGCGAAACGCCGACGCGGCTCCGACCGCTGCGCCCCCTCAACGGGAGCATCAGCACCAGGCACGCAGCGTTGCGCGCCCGGTGGGAGGCGAGGGCCGACCCGCGGCTCGTTGCCGTCATCGACCGCGCGCTCGACGATCGCAGGGACATGCCCACCAGCACTCGACGCCACTGCGCGCTGTTGGTACGCCGAACTCTGGAAAGCATGTATCCGGGCGACGCTGTCGGTGCCGTCAAGGACGGCACGTTGCAGGGCTACATCAACGAGCGCGACGCCGGACGATACAGCTTTGCCAAGGCCACTGTCGCGTACGCAGCCAACCTGGCACCCGACAGCATCTCCGGCACGTTCTTCGACGTGAACGGACCAGTGGGCTGGTGACTGAGGCGGCGCCTCACAGATGGTGCGCCCATCGTGCGGCTCGCCCTATATCCGAGGCTAGAGGGGAGTGGAGCTCGGCCCCCGATGCGCGTCGTCGATGCAACGGGCGACTATGAGGTTGTCCGTGACGCGTGCTGTTTCGCCATCGGGACCGGTCGCGATCCGTTCGCGGGCGGTCAGCAGCAGGGGCTCCCAATCGTCGCCGAGGCCGAATGTGGCGTAGGTCTGTTCCGGCGCGGGGTATCGGGTGTCGGGGTGCGCCCATGACCAGGGAGCGGTCGAGGCGTGGTCCACGACGATGAGGGTGCCGCCGAGGCTCATGAGGCCACCAGCGCGACGGAGGATGCCGGGACGGCCGATGTCGACGGGCGTGTGGAGGTAGCACGCGTAGATGAGGTCGAACGGCGCCGGCGGCATACTGCGAGCCAGGTCATGACGGACCGCATGGAGGTTTCCGGAGAGCCCGAGAGCGTTCGCGAGCTCGCTCAATCGCGCGACGGCGGTGGCGGAGATGTCGGCGGCGGTGACCTGCCATCCTTGTCCGGCGAGCCAGATTGCGTCCCCGCCTGAGCCGGCGCCGAGTTCGAGTGCTCGGCCTGGGCGGATGTCCAGCGTGTCGAGGAGGTGGACGAGGGCATCGTTCGGTCGAGGCGGCGTGCTGGCCGGTGACGATGTTCCTCGTGCGTAGTGGTTCTCCCAGAACGCTTCGTTCGATGGCGTGGCGTTCACTGTGCACTCCTGGCGAGGACCCGTGCGATGTCGTCGAGCACGAGGTCGTGGTTGATGGCGCCGCCGGCCAGTGCCCCGGCCCCGATGGAGATGGGCACGTTGGCGGCGGGGTTGACGACGTTCCCTGCCGCCCAGACGCCGTCGATGCTGGTTCGCCCTGTCGCGTCGACCTGGACGAAGGCGCCCACCGGGTTCTCGACGATGGCGGCGCCGAGAGAGCGGAGGGTGCGATCGGCCGGTGCGAGAGTGGGGATGGTGAAGATCGCGTCCAGCTCGATGCGCCGCCCGCCGTCCAGCTGGACGCCGACAAGACGGCTGTCCTCGGCAAGTACGCACTCGACCGGCCCGACAGCGACTTGGATGCCGCGGGCGGCGAAGCCCGCTGCTTCCTCTCCGACGGGTGCTGCGCTGGTGTGGGTGACGTAGATGATCGATTCCGACCACTGGCGAAGCAGCTGGGCCTGCATGACGCTGGCAGGGCCGGTGGCGAGGATGCCGATGCGTGCGTCCTTGACTTCGTATGCATCGCAGTACGGGCACGTGGCGACCCCGCGGCCCCACAGGTCACCCAGGCCGGGGATATCCGGGAGGTCGTCGCTGGACCCCGTGGCGACCAGTAGCCGACGGGCAAGAACCGTCCCCTCGGCATCAGGGTCCGCGCCGGACTCATCGAGCGTGAGGGAAAAACCATCCGTAATGTGCTCGACGGTGCTGACGGTGGCGTGCCGGATGACGCCCCCATAGGACTCCACCTCCGCGCGCCCATCAGCCAGCAGCTGCGCAGGCGAGGTGCCGTCACGCCCCAGCACCGCGTGCATCGCATCCGTGAACCGGTTGCGCGGCTCGCCGGCATCGATCACGAGCACCCTTCTTCGTGCCCTGCCGAGCATCAAGGCCCCGCTGAGACCTGCAGGCCCGCCACCGACGACGACGACATCCCACATCTGTGCACTCATGCCTGCAAGGTTGCAGGCGCGGGAACAGAACCGCAAGCAGACTTGCGACCATCGCAACTATTCCGCTTAGGAATCGCGAATGTGGATCTGCTCACCCTGCGGGCTGAACAGGCTGAGGATGTCGGCCGGTGCGTCTGTGGCGTTGGTGATGCTGTGCGGCTGGCGCGTGTCGAACTCCGCCGCCTCGCCTTCCGTCAGCGTGGTCACCTCGCCGCCGAGCGTCAGGTCGACCGAGCCATTGAGCACGTAGAACCATTCGTAGCCGCCGTGCGAAGCGAGCTTGACGTCCCGGCCGACGCGTTTGGCGGGGAGGACCACTTTGAACGCTTGCACCGGCGCACCATCTCGAGTCAGCGGAAGGTATATCCACCCGTTCCGCCGGATCGGCTTGGGATGGATGCGAGGGTCTCCGGTGGGCGGAGCACCGACCAACTCGTCCAGTGCCACGCGATAGATCCGCGCCAAAGGGATCAGCACGTCGAGCGTCGGACGACGAAGACCGGACTCCAGCCGTGACAGCGTGCTGGTCGACAGGCCCGTCGCATCCGCGACATCCGACAGCTTCAAGCCTCGCCGGTTGCGCAGCTCCCGCAGTCGAGGCCCGACGGCGTCGAGCATCGTGTCCACGATCGTATGCGCAGGGGCGGTCTCGTTGCGTTTCATTTGCATATTCCGCAAGTGTAGTTGCAAGTAGCGCCATTGGCCACGGAAGGTTGAGGAACCGTCCAGTGCACGCTTGGAAAGGCTCCTGCATGACCTCCCTACCTCCCGCCACTGTCAACTCGGCGGAGTCGCCCTCGTCCTCGAGTTCGTCGACTCGACGCTGGCTTGCTCTGGCAGCGATCACGATCGCGGCACTCATGGTGGTGCTGGACGCCTCGGTGATCAACATCGCCCTGCCACGGATGCAGCAGGCCCTGGGACTGAGCGACGCCGCCAGAAGCTGGGCGGTGACCGCCTACGCGGTCACCTTCGGCGGGTTCCTCCTGCTGGGCGGCCGGATCGCGGATTATGTCGGACGCAAGCGGGTGCTGATGGTCTCTTTGAGCGGATTCGCGGTGGCCTCGCTCATTGGTGGGCTGGCGACAGGGCCGGAGATGCTGATCGCCGCGCGCGTTTTGCAGGGCGTCTTCGCCGCGGCCCTCGCCCCGGCGGCCCTGTCCTTGGTCGCCGTCACCTTCACCGAACCGCGAGAGCGCGCCCGCGCGTTCGCGATCTTCGCCGCGACCCAGGGCAGTGGCGGTGCGATCGGCCTGCTCCTAGGCGGAGCATTGACCGAGACACTCGGATGGCGATGGTCACTGTTCATCAACGTCCCGATCGCCCTGATCGCCCTCGCTCTCGGCCTGCCGACGATCATCCGCTCCCGACCTCGAGGCGGCGGACGTCATGACATTCCCGGCGCCGTACTCGCCACATTCGGGTCCGCGGCGTTGGTGGCAGCGTTCAGCGTCGATTCCGAACCCAACGGCTGGTCCTCGCCGGCCCCGTATGCGCTCCTGACGGTATCGGCGCTTCTCATCGGCCTGTTCGTGTGGCGTCAGCACCGAGCAGCCAACCCGCTCCTGCCGGGCCGGATCGTCGCGAACCGCACCCGAGGCGGCGCCTACCTCATGGGAGCGTTCATGGCCGCCGGCATGTTCGGAATGTTCCTCCTCCTGCCGTACTACCTCCAAGACCACCTCAGCTACAGCCCGCTCGTGACCGGGCTCGTGATTCTGCCGTTCAGCGCCGCACTCGTGGCAGCGTCCCTCCTCGTCCCACGGCTTCTGCGACGCCTCAGCCCCAAGACGGTCCTCGTCGCCGGCATCGGCATCGCCACCCTCGCGATGGCAGGGCTGGCAACCGTGATCACCCTGCCCGACGCCGTCGCCGGAATCCTGATCGTCACCACGATCATGGGAGCCGGAATCGGCCTGGTATTCACCCCGCTCAACAGCAGCGTCGTCACCGACGTGGGAGCCGACGACGTCGGCGTGGCCAGCGCGATGTTCAGCGTCAGCCAGCAGATCGGAGGCGCCGTCGGCGTCGCCCTCCTCAACGGCATCTACCTCTTGAGCGTGACATCCACGAACGGCGTCTCCGCCGAAGGACTGCGACTCACCTTCCTCGTGGCGACCGCCCTCTACGCGATCTCCGCCGTGATCGCGGTCACCGTCATCCCCACGAAGCGAAAGGCCACCCTCTGATGGCGTCTCCCACCGACCCCGCAGCCCGCCCTTCCGGCCCCAAAGGAACGCACGGAACGAGCAAACTCTGGACGCCGACACGGCTCGGTGACATCCAGGTCGACAACCGTCTCGCGATGTCGCCGATGACTCGACGCCGCGCGGATGCCGATGGACAGCCCAACGCACGGATGGCCACCTACTACGCACAGCGAGCCTCCTTCGGATTGATCGTGACCGAAGGCACCTACCCCAGCGTCGAAGGGCGTGCTTATCCGAATCAACCTGGCATCCTTGCCTCGCACGCGCCCGGCTGGGCACACGTCACCGACACGATGCACCAGGCCGGCGGCCGGATCGCGATGCAGTTGATGCACGCCGGCCGACTCACCCACCCCGACATCACAGGTGTCGAAGACGTCGTCGCACCCTCCGCGATCGGTTTCGAGGCCGACGCCGAACACGCTCACGCGGCCGCACGCAACCCTGTGCCACGCGCAGCGACGAAGGCCGACCTCGAACAGATCATCCACGCTCACGTGACGGCGGCCCAGCGTGCGATCGCGGCCGGTTTCGACGGTATCGAACTCCACAGCGCCAACGGCTACCTGCTCCAGCAGTTCCTCTCGCCCGCCACCAACCAGCGCACCGACACATACGGAGGCAGCCCGGCAGGGCGGGCACGATTTATCATCGAACTCGTTGAAGCCATCGCCGGCACCGTCGGAGCCGGCCGGGTAGGACTTCGCCTCTCACCAGGGGCGAACATCCAAGGCGCTGACGAGAACGACCCCCGCGACCTCATCGCGACCTACACAGCGCTCGGGCACGCCCTCCGCCCCCTGAGCCTGGCCTACGTCAGCATCATCCACCCCGACATCCCCGGTGAGCTCGTGCAACATATCCGACACGAATTCAGCGCCCCACTTATCGCGAACACAGGCTTCGGCGCAGTAACAAGCCGAGACGAGGCTCTGCGCCTCATCGACACCGGCGCGGCGGACCTGGTCGCAATCGGCCGACCCGCGATCGCCAACCCAGACCTCCCGGCACGGTGGACCGCCGACGCGCCCGAAGCCCTGCCTGACCCGGCAACCTTCTACACCGGCGAAAGGGGGTACACCGACTACCCGACGATGAGCGCGCCTGGCGATGACTAAGTCGTGGAGGGGTACGACGGGGCGTTTCGCGCGATCATCCACGATGGCTTCGGGCGCCTGTCGCGCGTCAGACTATGTGGCAGGGGTAGTTGGTTGCTGAGGCAACGCCCCTTTCGAAAGGTCTGAATCATGAGTCGTCCCCCGACGATCCCGGCGGAGAAGAAGCTCTGCATCGTGTTGTCCGTGCTGCAGGGTTGAGCACCTCGGTGAGGGCTCGGATGGTGCGAGCGGCGCGCTTGAGCTTGTGGCGGATGGTGCGGGACTTCTTGGTCGCATCGGGCATGCAGCGCCGACTCGCGGCGGTCGCGTCCGCGTGAAACGGTCGATACTGCCCCGATGGAGGGTCGGGACACTCGGTGATCGCGCGGGGCGTCCTCTACGCGATGTTCCGCTTCCAGCCGGCACCGTCGGCGGCCGCGGCCTCTGCCGGTCAGGACGCGGCGAGCGAACGCGACCAGGCTACTTCGCAACCCAGCTGCCCGGTCTGCTGGAACAGTCGCACCTGATGCGTGTCAGCCAGCGCCTCAGCAAGCTCGTCACGATCAGCGGACTCGAACCCCAAGGTCTGCCAGAACGAACCCGACCGGCGACTGAACAGCCACGCCCTCATCGCGCCCTCCTCAACCGCCCGCTCAAGCGCGTATCGCGCAAGAGCACTGCCTCGGGCACGTGAGCGCTGCATCGGACTGACCGCCACGCTCCGTATCAACGCGTGGCGACCATCACCGCTGATCTCGTACCCGGTGCTGCCCACGATCGCGCCGCTCTCGTCACGCTCGATCCACAGTCGCACGCTCGGCGCGTCCAGACCGCTCAGCGTGAGGTCGACCTCACTCAAGAACCCCGTTAAGGCCTCGATGTCGGCCACCCGGCACTGCTCAAACTCCACACCACAAGTCGACCATCCGAGCCTGGTCTCGACTTGATGAAGACATATGGGCACCAGCTGACCTGGGCCCGACGTCGCTCGGACGGCCGCGGGAAAGTGTCACGACAAAGACGCCCCGATCGCACCCGGAGCTCCCGCCAGACGTGACATCCAGTGTCATCTCCCGGCGTTCCCGACACTTCCTGTCGGGATCGCGTCCTCGTCGGCCGCTACAGTAGCGCGATGCCGCACGCCGACCACGATCAGACGGATCGCGAACCAGATCTCGAACCCGAAGATCGGCAGCGCGGCGACCGCCGCGACGGGGCCGTTGAGCGGGATCACCGCCCAGAGCTGCCCGAGATCACTGAGGAACACGACCGTTCCGCCCGCCACCGCGAGTCCGGCCAGCGCTCGCGGGACGGCATGCGATGTCCACAGCAGTGATCCGAGGATGACCGTGTTGACCGCGATCACCAGCCCCTGCCCTACCAGGAAGGCGGCCGTGTGCACCGACGTGGCGGCGCCCGTCGGTGCGGGGGAATCGAGGATCGCACCCACGAGCGGCAGCGCGCCGGCGAGGATCACGGAAGCCTCGATGGCCCGCAGGCTCAGGAACGCCGCAGCCCGGGCCGAACCAGACTCGGCGAGGAGGGTCCACAGAATCACGCCCGTCGCGGCGCAGGCGGCCGCGAGCACGAACTCCAGCGTGACGCCGAGCGCGATCGCCCCGGCCGCGTACGCGGCGACCGCGCCGATGGATGTCACGTGGGTGACGAGATACAGGATGCCGGCGCTGCGCGCACGGGTCCGCGAGAGGGAGTCCATGTCGAGTCCTTTCGGTATACGCCGTACACCGACGCGCCGCCGAGCCTAGGTGTACGGTGTATACATGTCAACTCCTCGGCCGCGCCTCGATCGAGACCGCGTCGTCGCGGCGGCCATCGACCTCGCCGACATGCGGGGGTTCGACGCGGCGAGCATGCGCGCGGTGGCCGAGAGCCTCGGCGTCACGCCCATGGCGCTGTACAACCACGTCGCCGATCGGTCGCAGCTGATCGACGAGATGCTCGACCGTGTCCTCGCCGATACCCCGCCCACCGCGCCGAACGGTGACTGGCGCCGCGACGTCCGCGATCGGATCCTCGCCACACGCGCCGCGATCCGCCGCCATGGCTGGGCTCGCGAGGCGATCGAGACTCGCGAGCGAGCGACGCCGCGCGTGCTCGCACACATGGATGCCCTGATAGATGCCATGTTCGCCGGAGGCCTGTCGGCCGACCTCGTCCACCACGCGATGCACGCGCTCAGCACGCGCATGTGGGGGTTCACGCGCGACGTGCTGCCGACGCCGAGCCTGCCAGACGACTCCGACGCGCGTGCCGCCGCCGTCGCCGGCTACGCAGCGGAATACCCCGCGATCATCCGGATGGCGACGACCGCCCCCGGCGCCGGCACCACCTGCGACGAGGATGCGGAGTTCGACTTCGCCCTCGATCTGCTGCTCGACGGCATCGAGCGGCTCCACCGCGAGGGATGGCATTCGCGGCGGTGACGGCCGGTCCGGAGCGCGGGCGGGACGGCTCGGCCGGGAGATCCACGAGGACACCCACCGCGGCCGGGACGTGCCCCCGCAGCCTCGCGCCCGCCGTCAACCCTTCCGTGCGAGCAGGCGCGCCACGCGCGGCCCCACCTCGGTGGCCAGCAGCGTCAGCGACTCGAGGAAGTGCTCCTGAGGGAGCCCGCCGATGTCCATCTGCAGGAAGTGCCGCATGTGTCCCATGTAGCCGTGCAGGTGGACGATCCGCTCGGCGACGTCGTCGGGGTCGCCGATGTAATACGCCCCCGGCGCGTGCGCCTGGGCGAAGAAGGCGTCGTCGTCCGGCGCCGGCCATCCCCGCAGTTCACCCATCTTCACGTTCATGCGCCGCCACCCCTCGTGGAACCTCTCCAGGGCCTCCGCCTTGGTCGGCGCGACCAGACCCAGCGCCGCGACGGACACTTTGATGTTCTCCCCCGTGTGCCCTGCCTGCTGCGCGGTGCGACGGTAGAGGTCGGCCAGCGGAGCGAAGCGGTGCGGCGCTCCCCCGATGATCCCGTAGCTGACCGGCAGGCCCAATCGGCCCGCGCGGACGCTCGAGGGTGCGCTGCCGCCCGTGCCCACCCACAGCGGCAGCGACCCGTTCACGGGCCGCGGCACCACCGTCAGATCATCCAGGCCCGGCCGCGTCGTTCCCGACCAGGTGACGCGCTCATCGGCGTTGACCCGCATGAGGAGGTCGAGCTTCTCCTCGAAGAGTCGTTCGTAGTCGCGGAGGTCGTACCCGAACAGCGGGTAGGACTCCACCGACGACCCCCGGCCCGCGGTGATCTCCACGCGCCCCCCGGAGACGGCGTCGGCCGTGGCGAACTGCTGGAACACCCGCACCGGATCGTCGGTGCTGATCACGCTCACCCCGGAGCCGAGCCGGATCTGCTTCGTCGCCCCCGCCGCGGCGGCGATCATCGCCCCCGGCGATGACGCCGGCATCTCGAGCGTGTGATGCTCTCCCACTGCGAAGTAGTCCAGTCCTGCCTCGTCGGCCGTGACGATCGCGTCGAGGAGGTTCTTGATGGCCTCCGCCGTGGGCCTCAGGGATCCGTCGGGGTTCTGCTGGGTGTCGCCGAAGCTGTATGCGCCGAGTTCCATGGTGTATCTCTCAGTTCTGTCGTTCGAGGGTGGAGTCGAGGTGGAGGGCGAGCTCATGGCGGAGCTGGTCCGTCGAGAACGCCCCGGAGAAGATGCGGGTTCCCGGTTCGAAGGCTCGTCCCGTGGCGAGCGGACCGGAGCGCACGGCGTCGAAGCCGAAGCGGTCGATCACGGGGAGCACCACCGCGGCGGCGTCGTCGTCATCGCTCGCGACGGCGAGAGCGCGCCGGCCCGGCGTCCCCGCCGGCGCCGCGTGGTCTTCGAGGTCGTGGTAGCCGATGTGGTTGAGCGTCCGCACGAGCCGGGCACCCGCCAGATGACCGCGGACCACCTCGGTGCTCGAGACACCGCTGTCCGCGAAGTCGGCGATGACGCCGTCCACGGGCGGCCAGTAGTTCATCGCGTCGATCACGATCTTCCCGTCGAGGGATGCCGCGTCGACGGTCCGGAACTTGCCCAACGGAACGGCGACGACGACGAGGTCGGCGTCTCTCACGGCATCCGCTGCGGTCATCGCCCGCGCGCCCGGGATCACGATCTCCGCCAGCAGCGCGATGTCCTCGGCGGCGCCGGATCCGGCGACCCGCACCTCGTACCCGGCACTCACCGCCGTCCGTGCCACTGCCGACCCGACCCGACCCACGCCGAGGACCGCGATCGATCGGACGCCGTCGTACGGCATCGCCTCTTCAGAAATCATGCTCCTAGTCTTCGCCGTGCGGCAGCGCGACGCCAATGGCACATTACTGAGTTACTATTGGTAACCATGACGACATCCGAGGCCCCCCACTCCGCGCACGCGCACCGCGAACAGGTCGACTCGATCGACGATGAGACGTGTCGCGTCTTCCAGGAGGCGGCGGAGTTCGCCGGGAAGAAATGGACGGCGGCCATCCTGCTCTCCCTCGCCCGAGGCGCGACCCGCTTCTCCCAGATCGTCGACACCGTGGAGGGGATCTCCCCGCGCCTCCTGAGCGTGCGACTCCGTGAACTCGAAGCACGCCGCCTCATCGTGCGCGAGGTCATCCCGACGACTCCGGTCCAGGTGACCTACCGTCTGGCACCGTCGGGAAGCGACCTCATCCGCATCCTCAACCCTCTCGTCCAGTGGGCGTGGCAGCATTCGGCGCCGGAGTCGGCACGGCCGGGCGCTGACGAGCCGCGCTGACGGGCTACGGGACAGGAGCCGTCGTCAGGGCGAAAATCGACGTATGTCGCGACGCAAGGACGGAAGACCCCGGTCAGCGCCGTCGCTGGCGCATCGGGCAAGCCAGACGCACCCCGGACCCTCTGCAGCTGAACGTGCATCCCTGTCGCTCGTCGATCCGCGGCGCATCGTCCCAGCCGACCTGAAGACCGACGAGTTCTTCCTGCGGCCGATCGCGGCTGCCGATGCGGCCCGCGATCATGCCGCGGTGATGGAGACGCGGGTCGACCTGCGTGTCTGGGAGCAGTCGTCGTGGCCTGCCGAGGATTTCACGGTCGAGGCGAACCGCGCAGACCTCGCGGACCTCGAGCAGCGCCACGCGGACCGACGCGCCTTCACGTACACGGTGCTCGACCCGACGGGCCTCGAATGTCTGGGGTGCGTCTACATCGTTCCCACGAGCGCGACCTTCCTGAGGGGAGCCACCGTCTCTCCCGTCAGCGCGGATGTGCGATGGGCGGATGTCGAGGCCGTCGTGTACTTCTGGGTACGAGAGTCGCGGATCTCGTCGGACATGGACGTCCGGCTTCTGGCGGCGGTCCGAGTGTGGATGGATGAGGTCTGGGCGCTCGAGCGGACCGTGTTCGTCGCGAACGAACAGTACGCGCGGCAGGTTCGACTGCTCGAGAGCGCGGGATTTTCGGTGGAGTTCGCGTTGGACGAGCCGGGCAAACCCGGGACCTACCTCGCATTCGGGTGAGCTGCGCCCCGGCCCGCGTCGTGGACGCAGACGAACAGGACGGTGGGGTTTTCCGTCAACGCATCTCACCCCTGCTGCAGCGCCCCGCGTCCCGCGATCGCGCCCCACGCTCCGGCGGCCAGCAGCACGGGTGCCGCGACGATGCCGCACCAGAAGCTGCGGGCGACCGGCGACGCGTCGACGAGCGCCGCGACCACCGCCGCGGCGCTCAGGACGACGCCCACGACCGCGAGGATCGGCTGGCCGAACACCCAGGCCAGCGGGAGGAAGTGGATGCCGACGATCGCGAGGATCAGCGGCGCGATCAGATCGGCCCTGCCGGCGGCGTTCGCCCAGATCGACAGGCCGATCATGAGGGCGACCTCGACCCAGAACACGATGATGTAGGTGAGAAACGGCGCGCCCTTCGTATCGAAGGCCGAGCCGGCGCCCCAGTGGCGCACGACGAGCGGCACGCAGAGCGCGACGAGCACCGCGCTGGCGACCGAAAGGATGCCGAGGACGACGCGCCACGGCATGCCCGGCGGCTGCTCCTGCGCCCACCCCGCCCAGACGAACGCCGCGGCGCCGAAGATCGCGCCGATCATCACGAGGTCTCGGGGGTGGGAGAGGTCGATCATGCACGAACCTTACGACGCGGCGGCGTCGGGCGGCAGAGCGGCGCCGCCGCGTCCCGGCACCGGTCACAGCCATCGGCGGACGGCGGCGGACGGCTCTCGGCGCGCACGCCGCAGCACGAATTCGGTCAGCGAGACCCGCGACGCTGCGCGCGAGAAGGTCGCCACCACGACCGACAGGCCCATCATGATCGGATACTGGGTGATCAGCTGGTCGGCGAACCAGTAATTGATGAGCTCCGCCGCCGAGGCCAGCGCCACCGGCAGGGTGAACACGCCGAGCACCAGCAGCACGCCGAGGCCGAACTCGATGAGCGGCACGACCACGCCGAACAGCTCGGGGAACGCGCCGAGCGCGTTCTGCGTGAAGAAGGCGTAGAAATCCGGGACACGCGGGTTCCGGCCGGTCGAGGAGACGACGAGCAGGATGTCGGCGCGGCCGAAGCCGGCCTGCCATTTCAGGACCGCCTCGGTGATCCAGAGCGCGCCGAGCCCCACGCGGGCGAGGGTGGCCAGAACCACCCCCGCCGCGCGCGCGGTCTGCCCCGGTGTCACGACGACAGCGGCGCTGCGCCGAAGACCGCGAGGGCCTTGTCGCAGTGCACGACGAGGTAGGTGTAGTCGGCGGCATCCACGCCGGCGGGCAGGGTGAAGGTCTGCGACGCGGCATCCCACTTCACGCCCGCGATCTCGGTGCCGGCGGTGACGTCGGCCTCGCTCGTCCCCTTCGCCAGGTAGAGGTGCAGGTCGGGGCCTTCATCCGACGAGAAGTCGCTCAGGGTGATGGTGTCGCCCAAGATCGTGACCGTGCCGGCGACGTTCTTGCCGTTCTCGCCCGCGAATGTTCCGGTCACGGACATCATGGCCGCTTCGGACGCGCTCATGGTCGGCATGGGCGACATGGACGCGTCGGCGCCCGAGCCCGAGCCGGCCGGAGAGCTGCAGCCGGCGAGAGCCGCGGTGAGCAGGAGTGCGGCAGAAGTGGAGGCCAGGAGGGTCTTGGTGCGCATGAGGGTTCCGTTCGTCGTGATCTGGGTCGGATGCCACGTGGTGCGGCACCTCTGCCAGTGAAGCCACCCCCGCGCCCGCCGCTGTCGAAAGGGTCAGCCGCGTAATCGGTTCTTACAGAGCCGTAAGATCCCCGCGGCGCTCCCTTCCGCACCGCGGCTTAGGCTCAGATCCATGCAGCAGGGAGCACGGGTCATGGTCGTCGAGGATGACGCGACCGTGCGCACCGTGATCGCCGATCATCTGCGCGCCGCGGGATGCCGCGTGACGCAGCACCCCGACGGTCAGGACGCGCTCACCCAGATCCAGCAGCAGCTGCCCGACCTGCTCATCGTCGACCGGATGATGCCGGTGCTGGGCGGCGACGAGCTCTGCCGGGCCGTGCGCGCGTTCTCGGATGTGCCGATCATCATGCTCACCGCGCTCGACGGGGTCGACCACCGCATCGACGGCCTCGAGCGCGGCGCCGACGACTACCTGTCGAAGCCCTTCTCGCTGCGCGAGCTGCAATTGCGGGTGAACGCACTCCTGCGTCGCGCCGCGTCACCCGGGCCTCTGGGCGAGTTCGTCGCCGGGCGGTTCCGCGTCGATCCCGCCCATCGCCGGGTCTGGGTGGACGGTCGCGAGGTGACGCTCACCACGCGGGAGTACGAGCTCTTCCTCTACCTGGTGCGTCGGCCCGACGAGGTGGTCAGCCGCGAGGAGATCCTGCGCGAGGTATGGCGATGGGGGTTCGGGGATGCCTCCACCGTGACCGTGCACGTGCGCCGGCTGCGCGAGAAGATCGAGCCCGACCCGCGCATCCCCTGCTATCTGCGCACGGAGTGGGGGGCCGGCTACCGCCTGCGGGTCGCGGACGGCGGCGCATGCTGAGCCTGACGCCCGAGGCGATGCTGCTGATCGCCGTGACCACCGTGGCCGTCACCGGGGCGGTGACCGGTGTGACGGTGCTCGCGCTGCGTCTTCTGCGCCGACGCAGTGCGGCCGCGCGGATGACACTGGTGCTGGTCGGCGCGGTCGCCTCCATCGCGGCGTCCACACTCGCGATCGGCTGGGAGATGTACCTGTCCGCGCACGACCTCGCCGTGCTCACCGCGGTGATCGGGATCTCGGCCCTGCTGAGCACCCTGGCGGCGTGGTTCCTCATCCGCGCGACGGTGCGCTCCAGCGTCGCGCGGATCGTGCAGGTCACGCGTCGCGTGGGCAACGGGGACGTGCTCGCCGAGGCATCCTCGACCGGGGGGCCGGAGGTGGACGCCGTGACGACCGAGCTCGCCGAGACCTCGCGCCGGCTGGCGGAAGCGCGCGCGCAGGTCTCCGAGCTCGACCGTGCGCGACAGCAGTTCTTCGCGTGGATCTCGCACGATCTGCGCACGCCCCTGGCCGGGATGCGGGCGATGGCCGAGTCGCTGGAGGAGGGCACCGCGCCCGACCCGGAGGAGTACGTGCGCCTCATCCGCACGAAGGTCGACACCGTCACCCAGATGGTCGATGACCTCTTCCAGCTCTCCAAGCTCCAGACGGGCACATTCGAGCTGCATCCGGAGTCGGTGGATCTGCTCGACCTCGTCAGCGATTCCGTCGCCGACGTGCAGCTGATCGCCGCCGCACGGGGCGTGACGCTCGCCCCTGACGGCGTCGCCGGCCACACGGTGTGGGCCGACCCGCGCGAGCTCACCCGGGCCATCGGCAACCTCCTGGCCAACAGCATCCGCCACGCCCCGCGAGACAGCGAGGTGCTCATCCGCGCCGACATGCTCGACGACGGTCGGCTGGTGCTCAGCGTCATCGACCAGGGTCCGGGGGTGACCGCCGAGGACTTCGGGCGCATGTTCGACGTGGGGTGGCGTGCGGATGCCGCGCGCGGCGGCAGCCCGGATGAGTCCGCCTCCGCGCACGCGGGTCTCGGGCTCGCGATCGTGCGCGGAATCGTCGAGGCGCACGGCGGGGTCGTGCGCGCCGCGCACACCGCGGCCGGCTTCCAGCTCGACCTCGTCCTCCCCGCGCCGAGCCGCGTCTCCTGACGAGGCGCGCCGCCCGGGTCTACGCCGGCGCGGCGTGGAGTTCGGAGGCATCCTCCGTCGGTGGCGGCGTCTCGGCGGCGACGCGGCGGGGGTCATTCGTCGGGAGGCCGGCCAGCAGGAGACGCCGCGGATGCGCGGCGTCGCCGAGCACGAGGTACTTCTGCCCGGGGCGCACGCGGTCAAGACCCTCCCACTCGTCGGTGCTCGGCTCCGGCACGGCCTCGCCGGGCGTCTCGCTGTCGACGTCGAGCGATCCGGGCGGACGGTCGGCGACCGCGTCGCGCAGCGCGTCGCCCACGATGCGGCGCGGGTCGTACTGCCGCAGGTCGATCTCGTCCCATTCCGCGCGCGTCAGCGGCACCCCCAGCTCCTGCTCCGTCCGGCGCCTCGTCGCATCGACGAACGCCCGGAGCGAGCGCGCCGTGTCGGCCAGGCGGCGGGTCGAGGCGGCCAGGCGGTGGGGGCCGAGCACGATGCCCGCGATGATGGCGACGAGCACGAGCTTCTCGAAGGTGAGTCCGAACATGACGGCGTCCTCTCGGGTCGATCAGGCGGGCAGCGATGCCGCGGGCTCGGCAGCGACCGCCAGGCGACGTGCGAGCCGTCGGTCGTGCAGATGGGTGATGAGCATCGCGGCGCCGAACAGGGCCGCCATCGGCAGTGCGACGAGGAACATCGACAGCACGTCGGCCGCCGGGGTGACCATGGCGCTGAAGAGCACGATCGCCACGGTGATGAGGCGCCACGAGCGCCGCAGCGTCGCCGCTGAGATCACCCGGAGTGCGTTCAGCAGCACCACGAGCACGGGGAGCATGAACGCCAGCCCGGTGGCGACGACCGTCTTGAGCACGAAGTCGACGTAGGTGGATGCCGCGAGGATCGTGCTGTCCTGCGCGGACGCGAAGCCTGTCAGCAGCGCGACCATGTGCGGGAACAGCGCGAACCCGAAAGCGGCTCCGACCGCGAACAGCCCCACCGCGGCGAACGTGTAGCCGAGTGTGAGGCGTCGCTCCCGGCGGGTGAGGCCGGGCGACAGATAGCGGAGGATCTCGAAGAGCCAGACCGGGCTCGACACCACGATCCCCGTCAGCAGCGCGATCCGCAGCTTCAGATCGAACGCACCGGTGATGCTGTCGTAGTTGAGGCTCGCGTCGCGGGAGGCGGCGAGCGCCTCGATGGGTGCGCGGAGCACCTCGAGGATCAGATCGGAGAGCAGATACCCGACGATCAGACCGACGATGAGGGCGGCCGCCGCGCGGAACGCGCGCGTGCGCGCCTCTCGCAGGTGGTCCGCGAGGGGCATGGTCCCCCGCGCGGCGGCGGTCGTCATGATGTCACGCGCTCGGCAGCAGCGGGCGCAGCGGGAGCGGCGGGAGCGGCCGAGGGGGCGGCGAGCGGCCGCGCATCGTCGGCGCGCGACGAGGTCTCCGGCTCCCCGGTGTCCGACGCGGCGGCACGGGACTCGTCCTTCAAGATCCGCACGGACTGCCCGAAGCTTCGCGCGAGGGCGGGGAGCTTCGCGGCACCGAAGATCAAGACGATGACGGCGAGGATGAGCAGCGCGTGCCATCCGGTGAGGTTCTGCAGCATGATCGTGTTCCTTGTCTGTTCCGGGGGCCGCTTAGGGGCGCCCGCCTCCGCCGCCCATGCCGCCGCCCCCGCCACCGGCCATGGGCTGCGTGGTGGTGTCGATCGCGACGGCGAGGGTCGCGACGTACCCGGTCGCGGCATCCCCGGTGATCGTCGGGACCTGCAGACTCGAGTCGCCGTCGGCGAACAGGCTGTCATCGGTGATCTGCGTTCCGACGCCGGCGAGGTTCTCGGATGAACCCGAGTACGCCTCGAGCGCGTAGACGTTCGCGAGCATGTCCGGCGGGAACGCGAGCTGCGAGGTCGCGATCACGTTGGCGACGTCGGTCGCCGACGCGGCGTCCGGGTACACCTCGAAATGGATGTGCGTCCACCGACCGCGGTAGCACCCCGGCACGATCGTCTGGAAGGTGAGGAGGCCGTCGGCATCCGCGATCTGGATGCCGCGGAGGTAGGTCTCATCCTCCACGCCCGAGGAGTACATCGAGTAGAGCCCCTGCGCGTCGCAGTGCCATGCGTACAGCGCGGCACCCGTGAAGGGCACGTTCCCTCCGGCGACATCGGTGATCTTGAAGGTCATCGTCAGCGGCACACCCGCGACGCGGGTGGCGCTGCCGAGACTCGTGGTGATGTCGCTGCGGACGATGCCGGAGTCGCTCAGGATGTTGACGTCGGCCGTGCCGTCGGCGGGGTAGGGACCGTTGGTCTCCTCCGGGATCTCGCCTGCCGCCGCCGCGATGGTGGCGGTCGCGGTCGGGGTCGGCGTGGGCGTCGGCGTCGCGGTGGGCGTTCCGGTCGCGGTGCTCGTCGCGCTCGGCGATGCGGCGGTGCTCGCGGCGGCGCTGCACGCGGCGAGCGCGAGGCTGCCGGCGCCGAGGCCGACGAGCCCGAGGACGGAGCGTCGGGTGACGAGGGTCCGGATGTCGAAACCGGCGCCCTGGTCGACGACCTCATCGTCGGGACGGTCGAGCAGGCGCCCCTCGTAGGCGGGACCGGCCGGGGTCTGTTGGGGTTCAGGGATTCGAGGCATGATGCCCTCCTTCAGCGGGATGTGATGATCGGATGCCTCATCCTGATCGCCCATCACATCCGGGGCCCCTGACGCCGCTATGCCTTTCCTATGGGGGGGCGAGCCCCGGTGAAGAGGGTCGCACGAGGGCCGCGCCCTCGCCGTCAGCCGAAGGCGGCCGCGCCCTGGCCTCGGTCGGTGCCGTCAGGCGATGCTCGCTGTGGCGGGGGTGAACACGTACCGGTGCCCGACGGCGACGACCGACGCCGTGAGCGCGGCCGCCAGCAGGAGCGGCGCCGCCGCGCCGAAGGCGAGGAGCAGTGCTCCGACGAGCGCGCCGAGGAAGATCGCCGCGATCGCCGCGAACCGCCGGTTCCAGAATCCCTTGATGCCGCCGTCGGTGAGGGACTCGCTGGCGAGCGAGGTGAGCGTCGAGGTGACGACGACGGTCGTCATGTCGGTGACGGCGAGACTGCGGGCCACGGCCGCTTGCACGCCCATCGCGGCGGCGGTCAACGAGGAGGCGATCAGCTCGAGCTCCGACGAGGCCGCCCATGCGGGCACGAGGAATGCCACGCCGAGCCCGGCCAGGACGACCGTCCCGGCGAGGAGCAGCAGGGTCACGGCCCCGCCCCACTCCTTCCTGCGCCGCCGGAGGAAGACCCCCGCCACGAAGGCGCCGAGCGTGAAGGTCCCCAGGGCGATGACCGGTCCGAGGATCGGCAGGTCATCCGCGCCGGCGACCGCCATGCCGAGGACCACGATGTTGCCCGTCATGTTGCCCACGAACACGCGGTCGAGGGCCAGGAACCCCACGGCGTCGACGACACCGGTCACGAATGTCAGGACCATGAGCAGAAGCAGAGCGACCGTCGCGGACGACCCGCCCTCGCTGGAGCCCGTCAGGTAGCGCCGCATCTCGGTCCTTCCCCCGTCGCGATCGGCGGAATCGAGGACCGCCTGAGGAGAACTGTAGCGGGAACCCGCGCGAACTGGTCCTACCAGTTCATCGCGGGGCCCGCGTCTGATCCCCCGCGCTCTCTCCGACGGGTGCGAGCTCGCCGCCTGCCGGATCGGCGGCCCGCACGCGTTCGATCACTTCCCGGATCTCGGAGAGGTGGATGCGCATCGCGTAGTCTGCGGCCTCGGCGTCGTGGGCGCCGAGGGCCGCCAGGATGCGGGCGTGCCCCGCATGGGAGAGCCGACGATGCTCGTCGGCGAGGTGCGAATACACCCGGGCCTCGACCGTCCAGCTGGCCGTGAGCTCGCCGAGGGTTGCCAGCAGGGGATTGCCGGTCGCGCGGGCGATCGCGGTGTGGAAGTCGATGTCGAGGCTGGCGGAGAGGTCGGGATCCGTCTCGCGAGCGGACCTGCTCAGCACGTCGCCGAGCGCTGCGAGCTGCGGATCGTCGATGCGCGAGGCGGCCAGCCGTGCGATGCGGGGCTCGATCTCGGCCCGGAATTCCGCCGAATGAGCGAACTCCTCGCCGGCATCCTGGAGTCGCGCGGCGAGCGCCGCGCTCAACGGGATCGACGGGGCGACGCGGTTGGCGCTGCCCTGCCGGCGATCGACGAGCCCCAGACTGTCGAGTCGGGTGAGGGCCTCGCGCAGCGCGTTGCGGGAGACGCCGAGGTCGCGCGCGAGGGTGCGCTCGGGGGGCAGGGCGACACCCGGCGCGATCGTCCCCGTGACGATCAGCCGCTCCAGGTAGCCGACGATGTCGTCGGCGATCAGAGCGTGGGTGCGCTGCAACGGACCCAGGGTCATGTCGGTGCTGTCGGGCACGGGCGCCGTCACCTGCTTCTCGGGACTCGGGGATGGCGAGCATCGCCATCGGCGTCAAGTCTTCCATGCCGCGGCGCGAGGCCTTCTGCGGCGCGTTCGCAACGTGCGTGTGACAACGCTGTTTCGCAGGAAGGTCGTGTGTAAACAGTGGATTACGGTCCTACCAATTCCTGGATTGGTCCGATTCATTCGTCCTACTTTTGGGGCCAGCCACCGCGTAGCCGCGCCGGGGGCCTCCGAGCGAAGGAACACCATGAAAGCCCTGAAGAACCCGGCACTGCAGATCGGCGTCGCTGCGATCCTCGGCATCGCCTTCGGCTTGATCGTCGGCGAATGGGCCGCGAACCTGAAGTTCATCGGAGACCTCTTCATCCGTCTCATCCAGATGGCGATCGTGCCGCTCGTGATGTCGTCGGTGATCGTCGCGACGGGAGGGATGACGGGGTCCGGGATGGGCAAGATGGCCTTCCGGACCTTCAAGTGGATGATCGGGTTCTCGATCGTCGCCGCGCTCCTCGCCTGGGGGATCGGCACGATCATCCAGCCCGGCGCCGGCATCGACTTCTCCGGCGGCGTCGACCCCGCCCTGGAGGAGTCGGCGGCTGCCGCCACCGGCTGGCAGGAGACCGTGCTGAACTTCGTCTCCACCAACATCTTCTCGGCGATGTCGAACGCGACGATGGTCCCCATCATCATCTTCTCGCTGCTGTTCGGCGTGGCCCTGAACGCGTACATCGCCAAGACCGGCAACGCGCTCGTGCTCGACTTCTTCGACCAGATCCAGCAGGTCGTGCTGACGATGATCCGCTTCGTGATGCTCATCGCGCCGATCGGTGTGTTCTGCCTGCTCGCGAACCTCTCCGGCACCGTCGGGTTCGCGGTCGTCACCAGCGGTCTGAAGTACCTGGGCTCGACCCTGCTCGGAGTTCTCATCATCCTGGCGCTGTTCGTCCTGGTGGTGGCGCTGCGCACCGGCCTCAACCCCGCACGTCTGCCCGCCAAGCTCAGCGACCAGACGATGATCGCGATCACGACCACGAGCTCCGCCGTCACCTACCCCACGGTGCTCCGGACCGCGATCGAGAAGATCGGCGTGAGCCAGCCCGTGGCAAACTTCACCCTCTCGGTCGGTCTCACGATGGGGTCCTACGGCGCCGTGCTGAACTACATGATCGTCGTCATGTTCCTCGCGCAGTCCGGGAACGTCTCCCTCGACTTCGGCACCATCCTGCTCGGCATGGCGCTCGCGATCCTCCTCAACATGGGCACGATCACCGTCCCGGGCGGATTCCCCGTGGTCGCGATGTTCCTCGCCACCTCGCTCGGCCTGCCGTTCCAGGCGGTCGGACTGCTCATCGCCGTCGACTGGTTCGCCGGGATCTTCCGCACCTTCCTCAACGTCAACGGCGACACCTTCGTGGCGATGCTCGTCGCGAACGCCAGCAACGAGCTCGACCGCGACGTCTACAACGGCAAGAAGCAGGTCACCACCGGTGCGATCGACGTCGACGAGCTCAAGGACCAGTTCGAGAAGGCCGACGCCGCCGACTGACACTCCTCGGCGCCGTTGTCAAGACCACTCGAAGGACACTCCCGCTCTGGCTACCGTGATCGACACAGTCCGCGATGACCGGGTCGACCATCTGCCGCGAGGAGAACGATGTCCAGAGAAGAGCATGCGCGTGAGGGCGCCCTGGCCGCCGCGTCGCGGGGCAGCTTTCCCTCTCTCGTTCTCGCCCTCACGCCGGCCCGACTCCACGTGCTGGGCCGCAAGAGCACCGGCCTCGTCGGCGGGTGGAAGAACCTCGAGCCCGTGGCGCACATCGACCGCAGCAATCTCTCCGTGTCGAAGAAGCGCCATGGCACTGTGCTGATCATCGGCCTCACCGATACGACGACCGGAAAGGTCCTCGAGGTCGAGGCACAGAACGTCGGCGGACTCGGACTGAAAGATCTGATCGGCGACATCGAAGGGGACCAGCAGTGACGACGGCTCCCGTGGACCGCTATCGCGTTCGACCGCGCGTATGGATCGGTCTCGTCGTGTTCTTCGCGTACGTCGCCGTGGTCTTCGTCGTTCAGCAGATCACGGGCATCCCGTACACCGACTTCGGCAAGAGCGGCGCCAACCTCTTCCTCGGCGCCGGCCTCTCCCTGATCGTCGGCGCGATCCTCCTCGCGATCACGACGACGCTGCTCGGCTGGTGGCGTCCCGCGCTGTCCGACCGACGCCGCGCCGCCCACACCTGGCCGATCGTCGCGCCCGCGATCATGGTGGTCGCCCTGCTCCTCAACCTCACGTCCACCGATTGGGGCTCGTACGACGGCGCGTTCTTCGCGGCGTCCATCGTCCTCCTCCTCGTCGGCTTCACCGAGGAGCTCACCACGCGCGGACTGCTGCTGGTCGCGCTGCGCAGTCGCCTCTCCGAGGTCTGGGTCTGGTTCCTCACGTCAGCGCTGTTCGGGCTCATGCACCTCGTCAACGCCCTCACCGGCCAGCCCCTCGCCCCCACGCTGCAGCAGGTGGTGCTGGCGTTCGGCGCGGGGACCATCTTCTACGTCCTCCGCCGGGTGACGGGAAGCCTCATCTGGGCCATGCTGCTGCACGGATTCTGGGACTTCTCCACGTTCGCCGTCGGCCACGGAACGCCCGGCCCGTTCTACGCCTTCGCGGGAATCGTCGAGATCGCTGCGATCGTCCTCGCCCTGATCGGCGTGGCGTTCGTCGTCCGCGGCGCCGACGAGCGCATCCCGACCGCGAACAGCGTCGTCGTCTGAGCGCCCGGGGGATGCCGCGGCGCGGCGCTCACGCGGCGCAGACGATGCAGGTCGTCGCGAAGGGACGGGCTTCCAGGCGTGCCGGGGCGATCGACTCGCCGCAGACGACGCAGATCCCATAGGTTCCGGCGTCCACCCGCGCGAGCGCGGCATCCACCTCTGCGCGCTCGCTCGCGGCCGCGCGACGGATGGCCTCGATCCGCTGCCATTCCCCGGAGAGGGTCGAGCCCTCGGGGTCGTGCTCGTCGTCGGCCGTCGCGTCGGCGCGGTCGGCGCGCACGCTCCCCTCGTCGGCCTCGAGTCGCGCGAGCAGGGCATCGAGCTCCGCCGCGCGCGCGCGCAGCGCGGGGAGCGGGCCCGTCACCCCTGGTACCCGATCAGCCACGTGACCCCGAACCGGTCGCGCACCTGACCGTCGTGGTCTCCCCACGGCTTGAGGGCGAGCGGATCGAGGACCTCGCCGCCCTCCCCGAGCGCCGCGAACCATCGCTCGAGCTCCGCCGGCTCCGCCGTGCCGAGCAGGGAGAACAGGATGCCGCGGAGCACCAGCGGCTCCTCGCCGCCGGCGACATCGGAGGCGAACAGCTCGACGGAGCCCTGGAGCATGCCGTGCGCGACGGCATCCGCCGGACCATCGGTCCGTCCGAAGTCGCCGAAGGAGTTCAGCACGAGCACGCCCCCGAACACGTCGCGGTAGAAGCCCAGGGCCTCGCGCGCATCGCCGGCGAAGTGCAGATACGGGGTGAGTCCGGTCATGGGCCGACTCTACGTCCGGCCCCGGACATCCACCACACCCCGCCCGGGCCCTCATCGCACCCCGGGCGAGCCGCCTGTCAAGGCCCCTGCGGCGCGGCCGGCCGAGGCGCAGACTCGCATCACGACCGAAGGAGAGACCATGTCCGACCCGAACTCCACCGCCCCCGCCGACGCGACGACCGAGGCCGCCGCGGGAGCCGCCGGCACCGCCGCCGACCCGCACTCGACGAACCAGCCCGGCGTCGATCAGCCCGGCGCCGACGAGCCGTCGGCCGATCAGCTCGCCGAGCCGAGCACGGAGAAGGAGCCGGGCGAGGAGCCTGAAGCTCCTGCCTCGGACGAAGCCGCGGCGCCGTCTCCCGACGGGGACGAGCCCAGCCACGAGGCGACCGGAATCGGAGTGCTCGGCGTCGACGACGCGTGATCACCCGCCCCGCGACGCACGCCGACGCGGGGCTCGAGACGGGCCTCTAGACTTGGGGCATCCCCCGCCGGCATCCCGAGTCTTGGAGTCCCGCCGCGTGAGCACCCCAGCTGCATCCGAAAACAAGGTCGCCGACACCGTCGAGAACGCTCTCGCGACGCCCGAAAAGGAGCAGCCGTACGCGGCGCTCGGCCTCAAGCCCGACGAGTACGAGCAGATCAAGGTCATCCTCGGTCGCCGCCCCACGTCGGGCGAGCTGGCGATGTACTCCGTCATGTGGAGCGAGCACTGCTCGTACAAGTCGTCGAAGATCTACCTGCGCCGGTTCGGCGACAAGGTCTCCGAGGAGATGAAGTCCCGCCTCATGGTCGGCATGGGGCAGAACGCGGGCGTCGTCGACGTCGGCGAGGGCTGGGCGGTCACCTTCAAGGTCGAGTCGCACAACCACCCGAGCTACATCGAGCCCTTCCAGGGCGCCGCGACAGGTGTCGGCGGCATCGTCCGCGACATCATCTCGATGGGTGCGCGCCCGGTCGCCGTGATGGACCAGCTGCGCTTCGGCGCGATCGACCACCCCGACACGGCGCGCGTCGTCCACGGCGTCGTCTCGGGCATCAGCGCCTACGCCAACTGCCTGGGCCTGCCGAACATCGGTGGCGAGACCGTGTTCGACGCGGTCTACCAGGGCAACCCGCTCGTCAACGCGCTCGCGGTCGGCGTCATGCGCCACGAGGACATCAAGCTCGCGAACGCCACCGGAGCCGGCAACCAGGTCGTCCTCTTCGGCGCACGCACGGGCGGCGACGGCATCGGCGGCGCGTCGATCCTGGCATCCGACACCTTCGCCGACGGCGGCCCCACCAAGCGCCCCGCCGTTCAGGTCGGCGACCCGTTCGCCGAGAAGGTGCTCATCGAGTGCTGCCTCGAGCTCTACAAGGATGAGCTCGTCGAGGCCATCCAGGATCTCGGCGCCGCCGGCATCTCGTGCGCGACGAGCGAGCTGGCCGCCAACGGCGGCTCCGGCATGCGCGTCGACCTCGAGAAGGTCCTGCTGCGCGACCCCACGCTCACTCCCGAGGAGATCCTCATGAGCGAATCGCAGGAGCGGATGATGGCGATCGTCGCCCCCGAGAAGCTGGATGCCTTCCTCGCGGTGACCTCCAAGTGGGATGTCGAGACGTCGGTCCTCGGCGAGGTGACCGGCGACGGCCGCCTGCAGATCTTCTGGCACGGCGAGCAGATCGTCGACGTCGACCCCTCGACCGTCGCGGTCGACGGCCCGGTCTACGAGCGCCCCGTCGCCTACCCCGCCTGGATCGACGCCCTGCAGCTCGACTCGGCCGCCGCCCTGCCCCGGAGCGCCGACCCCGAGACGCTCAAGGAGCAGTTCCTGCAGCTGCTCGGCAGCCCGAACCTCGCCGACACGAGCTGGGTGACCAACCAGTACGACTACTACGTGATGGGCAACACCGCGCTCTCGTTCCCCGATGACGCCGGCATGATCCGCGTCGACGAGGAGTCGGGTCTCGGCTTCGCGATCGCGACCGACTGCAACGGCCGCTACTGCCAGCTCGACCCCTACGCGGGCGCGCAGCTCGCCCTCGCCGAGGCGTACCGCAACGTCGCCGTCACCGGCGCGATCCCGACCGCGGTGACCGACTGCCTGAACTTCGGCAGCCCGGAGAACCCCGAGGTCATGTGGCAGTTCGGCCGCGCCGTCGACGGCCTCGCCGACGCGTGCCTCGAGCTCGGCGTCCCGGTCACGGGCGGCAACGTGAGCTTCTACAACCAGACCGGCGACACCCCGATCTTCCCGACCCCGGTCGTCGGCGTGCTCGGGATCATCGACGACGTCGCCCGCCGCATCCCGAGCGGGTGGCAGGATGCCGGCGAGAACATCTACCTCCTCGGCGTCACCGCGACGGAGCTCAGCGGCTCGCAGTGGGCGGGCACCGTCCACGGCCACCTCGGCGGACGCCCGCCGGCGGTCGACCTGGCGGCCGAGCGTCGCCTCGCGGAGCTCATCCAGGCGGCATCCCAGCAGGAGCTCGTCTCGTCGGCGCACGACCTGTCCGCAGGCGGACTCGCGCAGGCCCTCGCCGAGGCCGTCATGCGCTTCGGCGTCGGCGCCCGCGTGTGGCTGCGCGAGATCATGGAGCGCGACGGCGTGGATGCCGCGACCGCGCTGTTCAGCGAGTCGACCGGACGCGTCATCGTGTCGGTGCCGCGCGAGGAGGACGTGAAGTTCCGCGGCCTGTGCGAGGGCCGCGGGTACCCCGTGCTCCGCATCGGCGTGACGGATCCGGCGGCGGACGGCGACGAGCCGGCGCTCGAGATCCAGGACGTCTTCACCCTGACCGTCCCCGAGCTGCGCACCGTCTCGCACGGCACGCTCCCGGCGGCTTTCGGCCCCGTGATCGCCGAGCCGGTCGCCTGAGCCGGCCGCCGGAGCCGTAGGCTGAACGCCATGACCGATCAGGACGAGTACACCGGAATGAACGAGGCGCGCACGCGGCGCACGCGGATCGTCGCGTGGGTCGTGATCGGCTCGCTCATCCTCGTCGGCGGCGGCGCGACCGTCCTCGCGCTGATCTTCGGCTGACGCGTCGGCCCGCGCTCGCCCCGCCACCGGCCTCCCGCGCCGCCACCTCTGCCGCCGCCTCCTCTGCCGAGTGTCCAGAACACGCGGGCGCGGCCCCTCTCGCATCCGCGTGTCTTGGACACTCGCGGGCGGGGATCGCGGGGCGGGATCGCGGGCAGGGATCGCGGGCAGGGATCGCGGACCCGGGGAGGACCCGAGGGGGCGGCAGACTCCCGCGAGGCTTTCAGCCATGCTGGATAGCATGAAGAGGTGGAACCGTTCCTCGCGGTGTTCGCCGAGTTCTGGTGGATCGGGCCGACGATGATCGGCGCGGGCGCCCTCGGTCTGCTCGGCCTGCGCAGCGGGCAGAGCTCCAAAGCGCGCCGACTCGCCTACGACGCCTCGCGCGAGGCGCTGCGGGCGGCGCATCAGGATGCGCTTGCCGCACGCCACGGCGTCCGGATCGCGCGGGCGGAACTCGCCAGGGCCCAGGCGGCGCGCACGGCCGGCTACGCCGGGCCCGAGGAGGTGGGCGCCGCGCGACGCGCGCTCGACTCAGCGCAACGCGAGACGCGCGCCGCCGCCGCGACGCTGCGCGCGCGCCGCGCCAACCTGTCGGCCGACCGCGCCGCACTGGCTGTGCGCTCCACAGATCCCGCGCACCTCCCGCTGGCTCGCCTGATGGCGGCGGACGACGCCGTCACCGCTCGATGGATGGAGTACGAGACGGATGCCGCGCGCCAGCTCTCCTTCCCCGCGATGAGCGACGCGCGTGTTCCGCAGACGGCCGCGTTCCTCGCCGCGCATCGCACCGCTCGAGCCCTGCGCCCGTCCTCCCCGAGCGCACGGATCACGCCCGCGCAGTTCGGCGCTTACCGTGACGCCGTCGCGCGCGTGCACCATGGCTTCGACGTCGCCGAGGCGGAGGCCTGGCGTCGCGCCCGCGCAGACGGATCCGCCCCGCCCGGCCCTGGACCGGACTCACCGCAGCCCGCCGACTGGATGATCGCCGCACAGGAGTTCGCCCAGAACCTCACCCAGACCGTCCTCGCCCGCGGCGCGGAGGCCCTCGCGCGTGCGACGGCGCCGCGGCCATCGCACCGACCTTCACCGGAGCCGTCGCCCCCTCCGTATCCTCCGTCCGCCGACGGCCCGACCCGCTCCACCGATGGCCGCGCGCGCGATGAGCGCGGCGACCGCGCGTAGGCTGACCGCGTGGACGAGTTCTGGGCCTTCGCGCAGCACTATTGGTGGGCCGCGTTCCCCCTCATGGCGATCGCGGGTGGATTCGCGCGCCGATGGGAGTTGGGGGCCCGCTCCCGCCATAAGCGGCGACTGGAGATCCTGCAGGCGAAGGCGGCGCTGAAGGCCGCGACGCCGCCCAAGCAGGTCGCGCACGCGACCGAGCCGAAGCCGATCACCAAGCCATCGCCGATCCAGCCGCAGTTGGAGAAGCTCTTCTCCGAGCACGACGCGGTGACCGCCCGTTGGCTCGACTACGAGCTCGACGTCGCGAAGCTCATCGCCTACCCCACCATCAGCGACGGCCGTCAGCCGCTCACCGCTGCGTTCCTGCGGGCCAAGAAGACTGCCGACCGGCTCCGCCCCGCATCCCCCAAGGCGCAGCTCACCGATCAGGAGCTCGCCGCCTACTCCGGTGCCGTCACCGACTACGAAGTCGCGTTCGACGTCGCTGAGCGCGAAGCCCGGCGGCTGAAGGACTCGGACTTCACCGACACCGAGCGCAAGCGCCTCCAGACCGCGCAGCGCCTTCTCGCCGTCGCCGTCGACAGCGCGGCCACGCCCGCCGAACGCCAGGTCGCCTACAAACGCGTGCGCGAGGAGCTCGACGGCCTCATCGTGGTCTCCGACGAGGCGATCGTCGTCCTCGAGGAGAAGGTCGCGTTGCCGCTGGATGCCGGGGCATCCCGCCCCACCGCCGACTGACCCCACCCGGTCCGTCCGCGCGGCACCCCCCGGGTCCGTCGCCCTCCCCCGCGCGCCTGCCCGCCGAGTGTCCAAGACACGCGAACACGGGCCGCCCACCATCCGCGTGTTCTGGACACTCGGCGATGACGCCGACGCCCCGGGCTCGGCGGGCGGCGGCCACGGTTGACACCACCGCCGGTTCTGTGGTTACTTAGTCAAGTAACTAACCAACAGACACGACGGGAGATCGGGTGATCGACGAGGGGAAGCCGCTCTTCCTGCAGATCTCGGAGAGTGTCGAGGACGCGATCCTCGACGGCTCGCTGCCGGAGGATTCTCGCGCGCCCTCGACGAACGAGCTCGCCGCCTTCCACCGCATCAACCCCGCTACGGCGGCGAAGGGAGTGAACATGCTCACGGACAAGGGTGTGCTCGTCAAGCGGCGCGGCATCGGCATGTTCGTCGCCCCCGGAGCACGGGACGCGCTCTTGGCCGAACGCCGCTCCGCCTTCGCCGATCGCTACATCCAGCCCCTGATCGCCGAGGCCCGCACCCTGGGACTCGGCCCCGACGACCTCGCCCGCCTTGTGCACGAGCGCGCGGCGGCAGACCACACCGAAGGGAACGCACGATGACCTCCGTGATCGAGGTGCAGCACCTCACCAAGCGCTATCGCGACGCCCTCGCGCTGGACGACATCAGCTTCTCCATCGAGGAGAACACCATCTACGGCCTGCTCGGACGCAACGGCGCGGGCAAGACGACCATCATGTCGATCCTCACGGCGCAGAACTTCGCGACCAGCGGTGAGGTCCGCGTGTTCGGCGAGCATCCCTACGAGAACGCGCGGGTCCTCAGCCGCATCTGCTTCGTGCGGGAGAGCCAGCGCTACCCCGACGACGCGAACGCCACCCACGCGCTGCGGATGGCGGCGATGTTCTTCCCCCGGTGGGATCAGGGACTCGCCGATCGGCTCGTCGCCGAATTCCGCCTCCCGATGAAGCGGCGGATCAAGAAGCTCTCGCGGGGCCAGCTGTCGGCAGTGGGGGTGATCATCGGTCTCGCGTCCCGCGCCGAGATCACCTTCTTCGACGAGCCGTACCTCGGGCTGGATGCCGTGGCGCGCCAGATCTTCTACGACCGGCTCCTCGAGGACTACGTAGAGCACCCGCGCACCGTCATCCTCTCCAGTCACCTGATCGACGAGGTCGCGAACCTGCTGGAGCGCGTCATCGTCGTCGACAGCGGACGCATCGTCATGGACGAGGAGACCGACGCGGTCCGGGGTCGGGCGTCGATCCTGACCGGCGACGCGAGCGCCGTGGAGCCCTTCACGGTCGGGCGCGAGATCCTCCACCGCGAGAGCCTCGGCCGGGTCGCCGCGGTCACGGTCCTCGGCCCGATCAGCGCCGACGAGCGGGTCGCGCTCGCCCGGGACGGCGTCGAGGTCGGCCCCGTCTCGCTGCAGCAGCTGATCGTCCGCACCACCCAGAACGCGTCCGAGGACGCCCGCGAGGAAGGAGCACTGCGATGAACCGGACACTGACCGTCACGCGGCTGCAGTTCGTGAACAGGTACACCTTCGTCTGGCTGCCGCTCATCATCCTCGGCGGCTCCTTCGCCCTCTCGCTCATGATCTTCGCGCTCATCCCCTACGACGGCGTGAAGATCGGCGGAGGCACCCAGGCGCCCATCTGGTACTTCTTCGCGGTCGGCATCATGTCGCTGAGCTACACGTTCCCGTTCTCGCAGGCGCTGAGCATCACGCGACGCGAGTTCTTCCTCGGCACGATGCTCGCCGCCGTCGGCACGGCCCTGATCCTCGGCGCCGTGTTCGTCGTCGGCGGCGCGCTCGAGCAGGCGACGGGCGGGTGGGGCATCAACGGATACTTCTTCTACCTCGAGTGGGTGTGGCGCGCGGGCGCCCTCGCCGCCGGCGCCTTCTACGCGGTCTGCGCGCTGCTGCTGTTCGTCATCGGCTTCCTGGGCTCGACGATCTACAAACGGGCCGGCGCCCTCGGTCTGACCGTGGTCCTCGTGGGAACCGGGCTGCTCCTCGTCGCCGCGATCTGGCTCATCGGGCGCGCTGACGCCTGGACCCGGGTCGGCGAGTGGATGGCCGGGCTGAGCGTGCCCGCACTCATCGTCGGCATGCTGGTCGCGACGGTCGCCGTGGGCGGCATCGCCTTCGCGACGCTGCGCCGCGCCACCCCCTGACGCCCCGCATCCCCCGCCCGCGCCCGTCTGCCGCCTGGCGCCTGCCGCCTGCCGTCTGCCGTCTGCCGTCTGCCGTCTGCCGTCTGCCGTCTGCCGAGCGTCCAGAACACGCCGAGGCGCAAGGTGCGGGGTCCGCGTGTTTTGGACACTCGGCATGCGCGGCCGGCGGGCGCGCCGGCGGGGGTCAGGCGCCCTCGGCCGCCGCGGTGTGGTGGCGGATGACCTCGGCCACCACGAAGTTGAACCACTTCTCGGCGAACTCGGGGTCGAGGTCGGCGTCGGATGCCAGGCGGCGCAGGCGCGCGATCTGCTGCTCCTCACGGGCCGGGTCGGAAGGAGGCATCCCGTGCTCCGCCTTCAACACCCCCACCTGCTGAGTCGCCTTGAACCGCTCCGCGAGGAGGTGGATGAGGGCGGCGTCGATGTTGTCGATCGAGCCGCGCAGGCGGCGCAGCGTCACGGTCGGATCGGCGGCGTCGGTCATGGCATCGACCCTACCGCGCCCTAAAGTGTGTCCCATGACCTCACGTCGCTCCACGCGGGCCGCGGCCCCGAAGCCCTCCCCCGCCACGGGCGCCCCGGCATCCCTGCCCGAACCCGAGGACGCCGGCCGGCGCGTGCTCGCGAATCTCAACCACCCGTTCGTGGTGGGCTTCTTCCTCACCCTCGGCGGCCTCGTCGCGTTCGCGCTGGGAGCGGCGGCCTCGAGCCTTGTCACCGTCTGGATCTACGTCGCGTTCGCGATGTTCGCCGCCCTCGGTCTGGACCCGCTCGTCCATCGTCTGCAGGACCGCGGGATGGCGCGCGCGTGGGCCATCACCGTCGTGTACTTCGTCTTCGCGCTGGTGCTCATCGCGATCATCTGGCTCATCGTGCCGACGGTGGTCACGCAGATCGCCCAGTTCATCCGCGACCTGCCGGGAATGGTGACCGCATTCCAGCGCTCGGACCTGTTCGCATGGCTGTCGGCGCAGTTCGGCGATCAGGTCCCGGATCTGCTCGCCGAGGTGCAGCGCTTCCTCACCGACCCGGCGAACCTCGCCGCCATCGGCGGCGGAGTGCTCTCGATCGGCGTGACGATCGGCTCGTCGATCTCGGGCGTCATCATCATCATCGTGCTGAGCCTGTACTTCCTGGCGTCGCTCCCGCAGATCAAGAAGGCGTTCTACCGGCTGTGGCCCGCACGGGCGCGCGCCATCACGGCCGAGCTGACGGAGCAGATCACGTCCTCCGTGGGCGGATACCTCGGCGGCATGGTCGTGCTCGCCTTCTTCAACGCGCTCGTGGCGTTCCTGCTGTACCTGTTCCTGAACCTGCCGTTCCCGGCGCTGATGGCGGTCGTCGCCTTCTCGATCACGCTCATCCCGCTCGTCGGCAGCGTGGTGTTCTGGGGCATCGGATCCCTCGTCGCGCTGATCTCGTCGCCGGTGGGAGCGCTCATCTTCGCGATCGCCTACCTCGTGTACATGCAGCTCGAGGCCTACGTCCTGACCCCCAAGGTCATGAACAAGGCGATCTCCGTCCCGGGGTCGCTCGTGGTCATCGGCGCGCTCGTCGGCGGCACCCTGATGGGCCTGCTCGGCGCGCTCGTCGCGATCCCGGTCACCGCCTCGATCCTCCTGATCATCCAGAAGGTGTTCATCCCCCGGCAGGATGCCGCGGTCTGAGCCTTCGCGAAGGCTCAGCCGCGGCATCCGGCTCGGGGTGGGAGATCACGCGGTCAGCGCGTCGACCCACTCCTGGTTCTCCGCGATCCACTTCTTCACGACGGGACCGTAGTCGTCGCCGGAGGCCTGGTTGAACATCGCGTCCTCGAGCGAGTACAGAGTCTCGCTCGGCATCTGGAAGCCCGAGATCCAGGCGTGCACCTCGGGGAAGTCGGTCTGGAAGGACGTCGCCGCGACGGAGTGGATGCTCTCGGCATCGCCGAGGAGTCCCTTCGGGTCCGCGAGGTCCTTGACCGGGAAGGCGTTGTAGGCCCAGTGCGGGCGCCACAGCGTGACGGCGATGTTCTCACCGGCATCGGTCGCCTTCTTCAGCTCGGCCAGCATGGCCGGGGTGGACGACTCGACGAGCTGCAGCTTGTCGAGCCCGTATCCGGGCACGACGTCGTCACCGGTGATGCGCATGAGCCCGGAGCCGGGCTCGATCCCGATGATGCGATCGCCGAACGTCCCCGCGGCCGCGGCGAGCTCGTCGAGGGAGTCGATCGGGGCGTCCTCGTTGACCGCGATGGTCAGCTTCGCCTCGTCGTTCCAGGCGCCGAGGTCCTCCACGTCGTCGCCGTAGCGATCCATGTAGTCCGCGTGGGTGGTCGGCAGCCAGGTGTCCAGGACGAGGTCGAAGTCACCGCCGGCGAGACCCTGGTAGACGGGGGCGACGTCGGCGTACGTGAGGTTGACGTCGTACCCCTTCTCCTCCAGGATCTCCTGCCACAGGTGGGACGCGGCGATGCCCTCGTCCCAGCCGTTGAACACGGCGATCTCGATCGGCCGGTCGGCGGGCCCGTCGGAGCTCGCGTTCCCGTCTCCGGAGCAGCCGGCGAGCGCGAGACTGGCGGCGCCCGCCAGGGCGAGCGCGCCGAGGAAGCTGTTTCTCTTGGTCATCGTGACGTCCTCTCCATCCGCGTGCTGTTCGCGGACTGGTCGTTGTTTGTCAGACGCGGAGTCTCCGCGTCTCCGGCGAGTGATGGGCTCGCCTGGTCTGTGGGGGTCGCGTCCGCCTGATCGGCGCGGGCGGTGCGACGGATGCTGCGGGGGCGATCGCCGCGGCCGAGCGCGGAGGTGATGCGGTCGAGGATCATCGCGATGATCACGACCGAGACACCCGCCTCGAATCCGAGGCCGACGTTGATGCGGCCGATGGCCTTCACGATCTCGCCGCCGAGACCGCCGGCGCCGACCATCCCGGCGATGACGACCATCGACAGGCTGAGCATGATGACCTGGTTGATGCCGGCCATGATGCTGGGCAGCGCCAACGGGATCTGGATCTGGCGCAGGATGCGGCCGGGGGTCGCGCCGAAGGCCTGTCCGGCCTCGACGATCTCCGCGTCCACGCCGCGGATGCCCAGCTCGGTCAGGCGCACGCCGGGCGCCACGGCGAACATGATGGTGGCGATCATTCCGGGGACGGCCCCGACTCCGAAGAAGATGATCGCGGGGATCAGATAGACGAACGCGGGCATCGTCTGGAGGAAATCGAGGACGGGGCGCACGATGCGCGAGACGTGGTCGTTGCGGGCCGCCCAGATCCCGATCGGGATCGCGATGACGACGGCGGCCGCCGCGGCGACGAGGACGAGGGCGAGCGTGTCCATCGCGTTGCCCCACTGACCGACCCCGACGATGACGAGAAGGCCGAGGGCCGTGCCGAGGGCGAGTCTCCACCCGCGCACGGCGAAGGCGACGGCCGCGAACACGACGATGATGATCCAGAAGGGCGGCGCGCTCAGGACCCACTCGAGACCGCCGTAGACGCTCTTCAGAACCGTGGAGATGAGATCGAACAGGCCGCCGAGGGCGGACCCGAGGAAGTCGACGACCGCTTCGGCCCACTCGCCGAGAGGAATCCGGAATCCGTTCACGAGCGCACGCTCCCTTCCGTCGCGGCCGCGACCGGCGCGGCGGGCTCCGGCACCCCGGCGGCCTGGTCGACGAGCGGCGTGAACTCCGCGACGAGGTCGATAGGGGTCTGGATGATCGGCATCTCGCGAGTGGTGGCGGGGACATTCCCGAGGGCCGCGAGCAGCGTGACGCGGGGGATGACGCCGAGGAGACGGCGGTTCTCGTCGATCACGGCGAGCGGGACCGTGGCCTCGACGGCCGTCTCGACGATGTCGGTCAGCAGATCGTCCGGCCCGACCGTCGGAACGGCGCCCGGCCGGGAGTCCACGATGTTGCGGAGGTCGGTCTCCCCCGACTTGACGGCGCGGATTACGGCGCGATCGGTGACGACGCCGACCAGGCGCCGGTTCTCGACCGCGAACAGCGCTCCGGTCTGCTGGGATCGCATGGTGCGCAGAGCGCCGCGGACGCCGGCGCTGAGCGGCGTCGTCGCGTGCGGAGGCTCCATGACGGCGGATGCGGTGAGCACGCGCGCCCGGTCGACATCCTGCACGAACTGGGCGACGTAGTCGTTGGCCGGATCGGTGAGGATCTCCTCAGGGGTGCCGTTCTGCACGATGCGCCCATCGCGCATGACCGCGATCCGGTCGCCGAGGAACATCGCCTCGTTGAGATCGTGGGTGATGAACACGATGGTCCGGCCGAGCTCGCGCTGCAGCTCGACGAGCTGCTCCTGCATCTCACGGCGGATGAGGGGGTCGAGCGCCGAGAACGCCTCGTCCATCAGGAGGATGTCGCTGCCGGCCGTGAGGGCCCGGGCGATCCCGACGCGCTGACGCATGCCGCCGGAGAGCTCGTCGGGCATCGCGTGCGCGCGGTCGCCGAGGCCGACCCGCTCGAGGATCTCACGGGCGCGCTCGCGGCGCTCGGTCTTCCCGACACCCTGGATCTCGAGCGCGTACGCCGCATTGTCGAGCACGGTCAGGTGAGGCAGCAGGGCGAAGTGCTGGAACACCATCGACACCGACTCGCGCCGGATGGTGCGCAGCTCGCCGGGCGACGCCGTCGTGACGTTCCGGCCTCCGATCAGCACGTCCCCCGCCGTCGGGGCGAGCAGTCCGTTCAGCATGCGGATGATCGTCGACTTGCCCGAGCCGGACAGTCCCATGATCACGAAGATCTCACCCGGGGCGACGGTGAAGCTCGCATCGATGACGGCGGCCGTGCCCGCGTCGGACACCTCGGCGCGGGACGCGCCGGAGCGCAGCCGCGCCACGGCATCCTTCGGGTTCCGGCCGAAGACCTTGTACAGATTCTTCGCCTCGAGCGCGGGGCGCACGGGCTCCGCGGTAATGGAATCGGACACAGTTCACCTCGACTGCCCGTACCACGGCAGCTTCGGTCACGCCCGGGTGGCGGCCACGCGCACCCCCTCGCGCATCGGGGTGTCACGGCGTCAGGACATCGGGTCCGTCGCACAGGCCACCGACCGTACGCCCGCCGGTCTGACGCTCAGCGTCACCGGCAGCCGCGGACTGGGTCGGAAGGGCCTCACCTGAGGCCTTCACCACGTTTTCACGCGCTCGCGGTCGGCGCAAATTCGCCGTCGAGGACCCTTTCCGCTATCGCGCGGGCGCGCGGCCGAACCCCTCAGTCCTCGCGGAAGATGTCCCGTCGCCGCGTGGCGGTGGCGCTGTGCGCGGCCATCCCCTCCGAGTCCGAGATCACCTGCACGGCGTCCGCGAGCTCCGGCGTGGTCGCGCGGGCGATGCGCTGATAGGTGAGGGGCTTGAGGAAGCGCGAGACGGAGAGGCCCGCGCTGTGCTTGGCGCCCCCCGCGGTGGGCAGCACGTGGTTGGTGCCCGCCATGCCCTTGTCGGAGTAGGCGACGGTGCTCCACGCGCCGAGGAAGATCGACCCGTAGTTGCGGAGCCGGTCGTGGTACCAGGCGTCATCCGCGGTGATCACCTCGAGGTGCTCGGGGGCGAGGTCGTCCATGAGCGCCGCCGCGGTCTCCCGATCCTTCGCGACGGTGACCGATCCGTAGTCGCGCCAGGCCGGCCCCGCGATCGGCTCGGTGGCCAGCTCGCCGAGCTGACGCTCGATCGCCTCGATGACCGCGCGTCCGTGCTCCTCCGAGGTCGTGACGAGCGCGGCGGGCGAGTTCGGCCCGTGCTCGGCCTGCCCGAGCAGATCGGCGGCGACGATCTCGGGGTCTGCGGTCTCGTCGGAGAGCACGGCCACCTCCGACGGCCCGGCGAGGAGGTCGATCGCGACCGTGCCGAAGAGCTGGCGCTTGGCCTCGGCGACGAAGGCGTTGCCGGCGCCGACGAGCATGTCCACGGGCAGATCGCCCAGCAGCCCGTAGGCCATGGCGGCGAGCGCCTGGACCCCGCCCAGCACGAAGACGCGGTCGACACCGGACAGGTGCGCCGCGTAGACGACCGCGTCGTTCGCGCCGCCGTCGGGCTGCGGGGGCGTGCAGGCGATCACGGTCGGCACGCCCGCGGCCTTGGCGACCCCGACCGTCATGAAGGCACTCGCCGTCAGCGGGAAGCGTCCGGCGGGGAGGTACGCGCCGACGCGCGATACGGGGATGTACCGGGCGCCTGTGACGAGGCCGGGCACGAGTTCCACCTCGAAGTCCTCGAGGTGGGCCCGCTGGGCGGCGGCGAACGCCTTCGTCCGCTCGGAGCCGAGTTCGATCGCCGCGCGCAGGTCGGCGGGGAGCCGGTCGCCGCTCGTCGCGATCTGCCCGGCCGTGAGCTCGATGTCGGTGCCCTGGTAGTTGTCGAGACTGCGCGCATAGTCGAGGACGGCGTCCATGCCGCGGGCCTGGATGTCGGCGAGCATGCGGGTGACGGTCTCGATGACCGCGGGGTCGCGCTGTGCGGCGGGCGCGTCGATCAGCGGCGTCTTGAGGAATCGGTAGGAACCGTCGAAGGACTGGAGCAGGGCGGGCGTGTATCGCATGCTGTCACGCTAAAGGCGTGCTGAACCTGGCACAACCCGATTGTTACCGATGCAATCCATCGGGTTTACCATTGCTTCATGACGATCGTCCAACTCGAGGCGTTCCTCGCCGCGCTCGAGACGGGGTCCTTCACCGCGGCCGCCGTCCACCTGGACACGACGCAGGCCTCCGTGTCGGAACTCGTCGCCCGGCTGGAACGCGAACTCGGCGCCCGACTGTTCACCCGCGGCGCGCGGCGGCTGGTGCCGACGGCTGCGGCGCAGGCTCTGCGGCCGCACGCCGAGCAGGCGGTGGGCGCGGTGGAGAGCGGCATCGAGACGGTCCGCGCGCTCAACGCGCTCGACGGCGGGACGTGCACGTTCGGCGTGCTCCGCAATGCGGCGTACTACGACCTCGCCGACCTCGTGCAGCGGTTCCACCGCCGGCATCCGCGGGTCAAGGTACGGCTCGTGGGCCTCAACTCCGCCGTCGTCGCGGAGGCGATCGCCCGCGGCGAGGTCGAGGCGGGGCTGCTCGTGCTGCCGATCGAGGAGTCCGGTCTGACGATCACCCCGCTCTTCCGCGACGAGGTGCTGTACGCGTCCACCCGGCGCCTGGCCGCGGACGGCCCGGTGTCGATCGAGGATGTCGCGGCGGCGACACTCGTCCTCTACGACGCGCACGCCGGGTGGAAGGATCCGACGCGGCGGCAGCTGCTCGAGCGCGCGCAGCTGCAGGGACTCTCGATCGATCCGGTGATCGAGGTCGAACACGTCGAGACGGCGCTGAGTCTGGTCGCGACGGGAGCGGGTGACACGATCGTCTCACGCACGATCGCCGAGTCGCCGTCCTTCCCGCCCGGGATCGACGTGTTCCCGTTCGCCGAGCCGATCTACGACACGATCGCCCTCGTGCACCGCGAGGGCGCGTACCTCTCGCCCGCGACCCGTCGCATCGCGGGCCTTGCCCGCGAGACGCTGCTCGCGAAGGTCGGCGATCACGCGGGCCGCAGCAGGGCGGACTGAGCGGGGCGGTCAGATCGCGCCGTACAGGTCCGGACGGCGGTCGGCGAACAGGTCGTTGTGCGGCGGCAGGGACTTGTCGCCGGGCGGGCGCAGACTCAGCTCCGCCCACGCGAGGCCGTCGGCGTCGGGGACGGCCATGATCCAGCCGTCCTCGTCGATGATCGCGGTCCCGCCCGTCCAGGCGACCCCGCGCTCGGCGCCCTGACGGTCCGCGATGACGGTGGCCAGGCGCGAAGATCGTGCGGCGGCCATCGTCTGGATGGTCTCGGGCGGATGCTCTCCGTCCGGCCGCCGGATCTGCGGCCAGTTCACCGGAAGGGCGAGCACCTCGGCGCCGGCCAGTGCGAGTCGTCGCGGCACCTCGGGGAACTCGCTGTCGTAGCAGATCGCCACGCCGACCCGCCCGACGGGGGTGTCGAAGACGGCGCCCGCGGCATCGCCGACACCGAAGATCGCGCGCTCACCACCCCACAGGTGGGCCTTGCGGTAGTCGCCGAGTCGGCGCTCGCGCGTCAGCACGGCGGCGGTGTTGAAAAGGCGATCGCCGTCGCGCTCGGCATACCCCACGACGGCGACGGCCCCGTCGGGCAGGACGGATGACACGTCCTCCCACCGCGGGTCGTCCCGCATGAGGGAGGCGCGCATCGCCTCGTCGACGTCGGCGAAGACGTAGCCGGACGTCGCCAGCTCGGGGAGCACGATCAGGCGTGCTCCCCGAGCGGCGGCATTTCGCACGGCATCCCGGATGCGGTCGAGGTTGCCGTCGACGTCACCCAGCCGGACGGCGGGCGACGCGGCCGCGGCGCGCAGCGATCTCATGACGTTGTGCCCTGCCTTCGCGAGAGGAGCGGATGCTCCCGCTCAGTCGTCTTCGGTCGCGGTCACCATGACGCCCACGGGCGCGAGGTAGCCGTTCGGGTCGATCATCCAGTCGGCGTCACGCGCCGCGTCGACGACCTCGGGAGCCCACTCGAGGTAGACCCGATCGTCACCGGCGTTGATGACGAGCAGCTCGCCCGTGCCGGAGGCTCCGGCCTCGACGCAGCGGATGGCGCGCCAGGCGCCGGCGGGCACCGAGAAGGCATCCGAGGGGCCGAGCTCGATCGTCGAGGACGGGTCGCCGTTGAGCGTGAGCTCCCAGCGGCCGGACTTGATGAGGAGCTCCTGCGGCTTGTCGTGACGGTGGCGGAGGATGCCCTCGTCTTCGGCGGCGCGCACCCACGCGAGGTTGAACGAGTGCGGCTCGTGCACGTTGGGCACCTGACGACGGTCCTCGCTCATGCCGTAGCCGATCGCGAGGCTGAGCTGGGCTCCACCGCCGGGGAGGGCGTTGCACAGCAGGGCGTGATCGCTGTAGACGCGGTCGCCGGGTTGGATGACGCGCTTGCGCATGTCCTCGACCGTGTAGGTGGTGAGCTCGTCGATGTAGTGCTGCTTCATCGGCGTGATCAGCGCGACGTCGTCCGGCACGACGTCGCCGGCGACGGTGTCGATCAGGCGATTGTCGGCCGTGAGGTGGAGGCCGTAGCCCTCCGCCTCGCGCAGGACCGAGGGGCCCCAGATGATCCCGCCCGTGTTGTCGCGACCCAGGACGGTGTAGAGGATGCCTTCGTCCGGGCCCTCGTTGGTGAACCCGCGGAAGATCCAGGTCGGGACGGTGACGATGTCGCCGTCGGTGCTGACGTACTCGCCCTGCTTCCCGTCCACTCCCCAGCGCAGGCGGAACTCGCCGCCCAGGTTGATGAAGGTCTCGGCAGTGAAGTGGAGGTGCAGGTTGTTCGAGATGCCGTTGGGCATGCCGGCCGCGCCGGTGTTGAAGCCGTGCTCCTCGGTGAGGTTGATGAACTGCTCCGCGTTCTGGGAGACGCCCCCGCCGATGAACGCGTAGTTCTCCTTCTTGTCCGAACCGGGGGTGCGGCAGTCGATGAAGGCCGAGTTGCAGGCCACCCAGTCGCTCTTGCGGATCGTGCGCCGCTCGATCTCCGTCTGGTCGACGATCGTGTCACTCATTGTTCTGGTTCCTTCTCGTGTGTCCGTCAATGGATCAGTAGATGTTCGCGGGGCCGACCGGCTGGTCATCGCGCATGCCGGCGATCTGGGCCCGCAGGGCGATGTCGTCCCAGAGGCGGACCTCCTTGACGAGCGCGCCCTGGTGGAACGTGAACTGGGAGATGCCCAGCACGTCGACGGGCTTGCCCGTGATCGGTCCGTAGTTGGGCTTTCCGTTGTAGGTGCCGACGAACTTCCAAACCACCGCGACGCGGAGTCCGGCGTAGCGCACGTCGTAGTTGGTCTGGATGTCGCGGATCTCGAACTGCCCGCCCGGGAACGACTCGAGGAAGCGCAGCAGCGCCCGACGGTAGCCCTCGGGGCGGATGATGACCTGGTTGCCCACCGTGTGCAGCACGAGGTCACGCTCGAAGTACGTCTCGACCTTCTGCAGGTCGCGCTCGTTCCACACCGTCGTGATCATGTCGATCACCTTCTCCACCTCGGCGCGGTGCTCGTCGGGCCGCGGGCCCGAGTCGCCCTCCACGATCGGGTCGGCGGGCGCCGGCTGCGTCCACGATCCCGAGTACCCGCGGAAGGTGTACGCCTGAGCGGCCTCATCGGGATCGATGCCGCTTTCCAGGGCCCCCGCGAGCGTGTCGCGGACGACCCACTCCTCCACCATGCGGCCGCGCCGGTACAGGCAGTTCGCGATGGTGCGGCTGTGCGCGCCGGTGAGGAGGTGCCCCGACAGCACGAGGTGCGAGCTGAGGAACGCGTCGTCGCCGCGCGCCTCCCAGATGACGTCCTCCGCCTGGCCGACGCGGTCCGGCGTCGACGAGATGCGCATGAGCGTGCCCTCGATGACCTCGTCGCGGTCGATCGAGGTCCCCAGAGCGCCGTGCACGATCGAGTCCGGCTCGTAGTTCTCTCGGATGAAGCTGATCGAGCGGTCGACCCAGATCAGGTCGGTCACCTCGCGGATGAAGTCGTCGGGGTCTGCGTACGGCTGGTAGGCGACCGGATCGAGAGACACGGTGTTGCTCCTTACAGTTCTTCGTCCGACATCGCCGGACTGGATCGATTACCGGCAGTGTATGCGTATGCACAGGAGGTGCACAAGGGGCGATCGCAAACCTCCGCGGGACGCCGCAGAGGACGGTTCGCGCGTCGACCGCGCCGCGTCAGCGCGGCGCGGCGAGCGTGTGCCGCTGGACGAAGCGGGTGTCGAACTCGGTGCGCACCAGCGGCGCATCCTGATTCTCGACACGGTGGACGATCAGCCGGGCCGCCTCCGCCGCCATCTCCGCGAGGTCGTAGGCGATCGTCGAGAGGTCGATGATCTCCCACCCGGCGGCGGGGAGGCCGTCGAATCCGATCACGGAGAGGTCGCCGGGAACCTCGACACCGAGGCGCCGTGCCGCGTTCAGCGTGCCGTAGGCGATGACGTCGTTTCCGCAGAAGATGGCCGTCGGCGGCTCCGCCAGCGACAGCAGCGAGGTCGTGGCCGCATCGCCCGCGGCCGTGTCGAAGGGGCCGCGGCGCACGAGTTCGGGCACCAGAGCGAGTCCGTGTCCGGCGAGCGCTGCCCGCAGTGCGACCTCGCGACTGGCGGCCGTGCTCGTATTCTCGGGTCCGAGGACGGCGCCGATCCGACGGTGGCCGAGATCCGCCGCGCGGCGGACGGCCTCCTCGAAGCCGCGGGTCGCAGAGACGACGGTGGCGTCGGCATCCACGACGGATGCCGTGCGGTTGAAGTAGATGAACGGGAGCCGACGGTCGCGCAGCCGCAGCGGCACGACCGAGTCCACGGTGGTCGTCGCCAGGATGACGCCGTCCAGCCCGTTGCCGATGAGGCGCTCTGCGACGAGCTCGGTGTCGGCGTCCTCCGCGTGGAGCATCAGCTGATAGCCCTGCGACTCCAGCTCTCGGTGGATCGGCGAGATGATGTGCGAGTAGAAGTGGTTGCTGAGGTCGGTCAGCAGCAGCCCGATACGACGGGTGCGACCCGACGAGAGCGCGCGGCCGGCGTCACTCGGCACGTAGCCCAGCAGATTCGCGGCGTCGCGCACGCGCCGCTTGGTCTCGGCCGATACCCGCGGGTCGTCGCGGAGGGCACGCGAGACGGTGGGCTGGGACACGCCGGCCAGGCGAGCGACATCATGGCTCGTGACAGCCACCCCTGCACCACCTTCCGCGCGTCGGTAGACCCGAGTCTATTCGACTCTTGACGCGTTTTGCATACGGAGTCATACTGTCAGCATACGTATGCATGAAAGGACGGCCCATGGCCCTGCATCTGAAGTCCGCCCCGACGAAGTCGTTCACCGACACGGCCCAGGCCGACGTCGCCGACAGCGTCCGCTCCGTCATCGCCGACATCCGCGCGAACGGCGATGAGGCCGTCCGCCGCTACGCGGAGAAGTTCGACAGGTGGACCCCGGACTCCTTCCGCCTCAGCGACGAGGAGATCGAACAGATCATGGCGGGCCTGGACCCGCAGGTCATCGAGGACATCGTCTTCGTCCAGTCCCAGGTGCGACGGTTCGCCCAGGCGCAGCGCGACTCCCTCACCGACATCGAGGTCGAGACCCTCCCGGGAGTCTTCCTCGGTCAGAAGCACGTTCCGGTGCAGGCGGCCGGCGCGTACATCCCGGGCGGAAAATACCCGCTGACCGCCTCGGCGCACATGACGATCATCACCGCGAAGGTGGCGGGCGTGCCGCGCGTCGTCGCCTGCACACCCCCGATCCGCGGGGAGATCCCCGCGGCGACCGTCGCGGCGATGAAACTCGCCGGTGCGGACGAGATCTACATCCTGGGCGGGATCCAGGCCGTCACCGCGATGGCGGTCGGCACGGAGACGATCGCCCCGGTGAACATGATCGCCGGCCCCGGGAACGCGTACGTCGCCGAAGCCAAGCGGCAGCTGTTCGGCGAGGTAGGCATCGATCTGTTCGCCGGGCCCACCGAGATCCTCATCGTGGCGGACGAGAATGCCGACCCGTTCTTCACCGCCGTGGATCTGCTGTCGCAGGCCGAGCACGGGCCCGAGTCGCCCGCCGTGCTCATCACGACGTCGCGCGATCTCGGCGAGCAGGTCATCGCCCACATCGAGGCGCTCCTGCCGGGGATGTCCACGAAGGACTACGCCGAGCCGGCGTGGCGCGACTGGGGACAGGTCATCGTCGTCGACGACCTCGACGAGGCCTACGCGCTCGCCGACAGCTTCGCGTTCGAGCACGTGCAGGTCTTCACCGAGAACCCGCGCGAGGCCCTGGAGAAGATGCACGACTACGGCGCGCTCTTCCTCGGCGAGAACACGTGCGTGTCCTACGGCGACAAGGTCATCGGGACCAATCACGTGCTGCCGACGCTCGGCGCCGCGCGGTACACCGGCGGCCTCTGGGTCGGGAAGTACCTGCGCACGGTGACCTACCAGGAGATCGTGGAGCCGGCATCCTCCGCTCAGCTCGGCGAGGTGTGCGGTCGGGCCGCGCGCGTGGAGCTCTTCGAGGGACACGCCCGCTCGGGCGATGCCCGCGCCTGGCGTCACGGCGCCCGGTCGTTCGGCTGGATCGATGAGGCGCTGTCGGCGGGAGCCGGCGCACGATGAGCGACCTGACGGGCCGCACCGCCGTCGTCACCGGCGGCGGCAGCGGCCTGGGGGCCGCCATCGCGACCGCGCTGCACGGGGCCGGTGCCGACGTCGTCGTGGTCGGGCGCGACGCGGCGAAGCTCGACGCGGTCGCATCCCGTCTCGGCGAGCGCGCGCGGGGGCTCGTGTGCGATGTCGCAGATCCGGCATCCGTCGACGCCCTTCGCGATGCGCTGGCCGGCACCGAGGTGTCGATCGTGGTCAACAACGCCGGGATCCCCGGACCGGTCGCGGCGCTGACCGACATCGACGTCGACGACTGGGACGAGGTGTTCGCGGTCAACGTCCGCGGGACGTTCCTCATCTGCCGGGCGTTCCTCCCGGCCATGGTCGCCCGCGGCGCGGGCGACGTGATCAACGTGGCATCCGTCTCCGGCAAGCGTCCGCTGGCCCACCGCACCCCGTACTGCGCGTCGAAGATGGCGGTCATCGGACTCACCTCGACGCTCGCCTTCGAGGTCGGCCCGGCGGGGGTCAGCGTCAACACGCTCTCCCCCGGTCCCGTGGACGGGCCGCGGATGGAGCGCAACTTCCGGCTGGAGGCGGAGCGTTCCGGCGGAACGGTCGGCGACGCGCAGCGCGACTTCGTCTCCCGCGCCGCGCTCGGGCGCATGGTGACCGAGGACGAGGTGGCCCGCGCCGTCATCGCGATGCTGGCGATGCCCGGTCTCTGCGGAGCCGACATCGACCTGTCCGCGGGGATGATCGCGTGACGGGCCCGTCGCTGCGCCGGCGGGCGCTCCACGGGGAGCGCCTGATCGGCGTGCTGCTGCGGATGCCGAGCGAGGAGCTCGTCGAGATGTCGGCCGTCGCCGGTTTCGACTTCGTCCTCGTCGACTGCGAGCACGGACCCGCGGACGTCGGCGCCCTGCGTCAGCACATCGCCGTCGCCGCCCTCCACGACGTGCCCGTGATCGTGCGCGTCGGAGAGAACGACCCCGGAATGATCCTGCGCGTGCTCGATCAGGGCGCCCAGGGCATCCTCGCGCCACACCTGGACACCGCGGCCGACGCCGCCGCGCTCGTCGCCGCGAGCCACTACCCGCCGCGGGGCACCCGCGGTTTCGCCACCTATAGTCGGGCCGGCCGCTTCGGGCTCACCGATCCCGCCGCCCACCGTGACTGGTACCTGGAGAACACGCTCGTGCTGGGGATGATCGAATCCCCCACCGGCGTCGCGAACGCCGCCGGGATCGCCGCGGCGCCGGGCCTCGACGGAATCATGGTCGGTCCCGCCGATCTCGCCGCGAGCTCGGCGCCCGGCGATCCGTCCGTCGCGGAGGGGAGGGCCCGGGTGGCCGCCGCTCTGGCCGACGAAGGAAAGCTGCGGATGGACATCGTCGGCACGGCGGATGCCGCAGCCTCCGCCTTCGCCGACGGCGCCCACCTGGTCGTCTACAACCTGGCGCACTCCCTCATGGGGCACCTGCGCGGGCTCGTCGCGCCCCGCGCCTGACGGAGGAACGTCCGGCGGCGGTGGTTCAGAGTCCCCGCCGCCAGGTGCGCACGAGCTGGCCGAACGCGGCCGGCTGCTCCATCGGCAGCAGGTGGCCGCCCGGGATGGTCGCCAGCTCCGACCCGGCGATCGCCGCGGCGATCTCGCGGTGGAAGACGGGCGGGCAGATGCCGTCGTCCTGCCCCGAGACGATCAGCGTCGGGACGGTGAGCCCGCGGAGTCCGGGTCGCAGGTCGGCGCGAGTCGACTGCATCGCGAGCTGCGCGCGCAGGACCGCCGGCGGCGTGTCCGCTCCCATCGCGAGCGCGCGCTCGCGGAGGCCGGCATCCTCGAATGCCGGCGGCGACAGCAGGGCCGCGGCGATGCCCGCCTGCAGCTCGAGCGGGGTCGCCCCCTCGTCGAGCCGCGCACGCCACTCCTGCCACCCCTCCTGCTGAGCGGCCGTCGGCGCTTTCGCGTTGGTCGAGATGAGGATCAGTCCGGCGAGGCGCTCGGGTGCCCGCACGGCCAGCGCCATCCCGACGATCGCCCCCAGCGAAAGCCCGCCGAGCACGAACCGCTCCGGCAGCTCGTCGAGCAGGCGCGCGACCTGGGCATCCATCGACGCGGAGGTCAGGATCGGGGTGCGGGCGTCGTCCAGCCCGCACCCCGTCCACAGGTCCGCCGTGCAGTTCATCCCGGCCAGCAGGACCAGCGGCGCCACGTCAGCCCTTGACGGCGCCGTCGCTCAGTCCGGCGACGAGGTACTTCTGCGCGATGAAGGCGATCACGACGACCGGGATGGTCAGCAGCATCGATGCGGCCCCCGCCTGCTGCAGCATCGGGAGCGTCTGCCCGAGCTGCGTGGCGATGAACACCGGCACCGTCTTGGAGGAGGTGTCCGTGAGGACGAGCGCCGTGAGGTACTCCTGGAACGCGAAGAGGAACACGAAGATCCCCGCGGTGAGGATGCCGGGGCCCATGAGCGGGATCATGATCCGCCGCAGCATGCTGATCCGCGTGCATCCGTCGATCATCGCGGCCTCATCGAGCTCGCGCGGGATCTCGGCGAAGAAGTTGCGCAGCAGCCAGATCGTGAACGGCTGGTTGATCGCGACGAGGGCGATCGCCAAAGCGAACGTCGTGTCGTAGATGCCCAGCGCGCGACTCACGTCGTACATGGGCAGCACGACCGCGAAGCGCGGCAGCGCGCGGAAGATGAGGGCGAGCACGAGCAGCAGTGCGGAGACGTAGCTGGGGAAGCGCGACAGCGCGTAGGCGGCGGGGATGCCGATGACGAGGGCGACGATGGTCGAGATGACGGCGACCACGATCGTGTTGATGAGGTAGTCGGAGAAGTACGTCGTCTCCCAGAGGTCGACGAACGCCTTGAGGGTCGGCTCATACCCCCACAGCACGGGCGGGTTGGAGAAGGCGACGTCGGTCGGCTTGGTGACGGTGAGCGCCATCCACACGAAGGGACTCAGCACCACGACGCACAGGAGGCCCAGCAGGATGCCGGTGACGACGGGCGGGCGTCCGCTGCGAGGCGAGCGACGGCGCTTTCCGGAGATGTCCCGCGTCGTGATGGCACGGGTGGACAGTTCGTCCGCGGTGAAGGTCATCGCGCGAGCCTCGCTTCCTTGAAGATCCCCCGGATGAACGGAATGAGCATGACGAGGATGATGAGAATGGTGAGCACGTTGATCGCGCTGCCGAGGCCCAGCTTCTCCGCGCCGTCCGCGAACGCCACCGAATAGACGTAGAGCATGATCGACTCGTTGCCGATCGCGGCGGCCTGCGGTGAGAGCGGGATCAGATTGTCGAACATGCGCAGCACGTCCATGATCGTGATGAGGGTCACGAAGCCGAGGACGCCGCGGATCGTGGGGATGATGACGCTGAGGTGGGTCTGGAACGCATTGGCGCCGTCGATCGTCGCCGCCTCGCGCAGTTCCACCGGAACGCCCTGGAGCCCGGCGAGGATGATCAGCATCGCGAACGGCAGCATGTGCCAGACCGTGTTCGAGATCACGAGGATGGCATTGGGCACCTTGTCGGTGAACCAGAGCACTTCCGAGCCGCCGAAGAAGCCGATCAGATGGTTGACGACGCCGCCGAAGTTGTCGTCGAACAGCCACGAGTAGGCGACGGCGCCGACGAGGTTCGGGAGGACGTAGGACACGAGCATGATGCCGAGGACGAGCGGCCGCGACACCGTGAGGCGGTTCATGCCGGTGGCCACGAGGTAGCCGAGCACCAGCAGGATGATCGTCGTGATGATCGTCACCGTCACGGTGAACAGCACGGCGCTGCCGAAACGCGCGTCGGTGAGCGCCGCGGCGAAGTTGTCCAGCCCGACGAAGCTGCCCGGCGTCCCGTAGTGGACGTCCTCGAAGCTCCACTGGATGGTGCGGATGAGCGGGACGACGAGCAGACCCGCCATCACCACCAGACTGGGGAGGAACAGCACCCAGAATTCACGTGCCTTCACAACAGTTCTCCTCTCGAACGACGGTGGCCTGGGAGCAAGCCCAGGCCACCGTCATCGAATCAGCTCGATGAGACCCGGGGGGTGGATCAGCCGACGGCCTTCTCGGCCGCGGCCTGCATCTGCGCCATCCCGTCCTCGACGGAGACGTCACCGGTGAGGATCTTGACGAGGATCGGACGGATCTCCGTCGCGATCGTCGCCAGGGCGGGGCTCACCACGGGCGGCATGGCGCCGGCGATGGAGTCGTTGGCGGCCTCGCCGTAGGGAGAGTTGTCCGCCGTGACCATGCCCTCGCGCGCCGGGTAGGCAGCGGGGACCGAGGCCTTGGACGCGTCCTCGCTGACGGCGGATGCCATCATCTGGAAGAGCATGTCGTGGTCGAGCTTCGTGTTGAAGGGGATCGACCAGCCGTCGATGGAGAGACGGTCGTAGAGGTAGGCGGCATCGCTGGACACCTTCGGCGGCGCGGCGAACGCGAAGTCGGAGGCGAGCTTGCTGTTGCTGTCGAGCGTCAGGTCGTACATGCGGCCCGAGAACATGATCGACATCGCGGCGGTGCCGTTGTACATCTGCTGCTGCACCTTGGGCTGGTCGAAGGTCGTGACCTGCGGGTCCATGTAGGGCATCAGCGAGAGCATCGTCTCGAGGGCCTTCTTCGACTCGGCGGTGTCGAGCGTGACCTTGCCGTCCGCCGTGGCGAAGTCCGCGCCGAGGGAGTTGAGCATGCCCTCGTAGCTGGTCGCCACGTCGCTCGTCGCGAGCCACGGGAGGGCGATCGGGTACTTGATCGTCCCAGCCGCCTGGATCTTCTTGGCCGCGTCGATCATCTCGTCGAAGGTCTTCGGCGGTGTGATGCCGAGGTCCTTGAAGACGTCGGCCCGGTAGGCCATGACGAACATCTGCGCCTGCATCGGCAGCGCGTAGAGCTTTCCGTCGTAGGACATGCCCGCGCGCATCGACTCGCTGATCTGGTCGAGCCCGTACTTCTCGGAGTACTCCTTGTACAGGTCGTCGAGCGGCGTCAGCTTCTTGTCGGTCGCGAGGCCCGGGATGACGAACCCGTAGGTCTCGACGATGTCGTACGTGCCGGTGTCGCCACCGAGCGTCGCCTGCGTCTTGGTGACCTGGCCGCCGAAGTCGATCGGGTCGTGCTTGACCGTCACGTTGCCCTTGGTGCAGCTGGACACCATCGTGTTGGTGTACGGGTCGATGGCGGAGGAGTTGTAGGCGAGCACGTTGACCGTGGTCGCCGATTCGGGAGCGGTGTAGTCGCAGGTCACCTTGGTGGCGTTCGCATTGCCGGTGCGGCTGCCCGCGCTGCAGCCGGCGAATGCGAGCACGCCGACGACGGTGGCGGCGACGAGAGCAAGAGCTCGTTTCTTGGTGGTAGACATATCCGTAGGGTATACGTATGCATGGCGATAAGGGAAGAGGAAGTTGTCACGGTTTCCTCACGACCGATCCGCCGCCGCGCGAGCCCGGGATCCGCCTCGGGATCCGGCCTGATCGCGGGCCGATTCAGCCGTGATCGGCGAGCAGCCGCGTCGGCGACGGCGCCTCGACCCGGCGGCGCACGCGTCCGACGGCACCCGTCCGTTCGTCGAGGGACAGCGACGCGATCTCGTTCGACAGCTGCCCGGCGACGAGGACCGTGTCGCGTTCGATGACGTGGTGTCGCGGCCAATCGACACCGGACTCGGCCAGTGCGACCGGCGTCACCCCACGGCCGCCGTCGCGCACCCGCAGACTCGCGAGGGTGTTGCTCCCGCGGATGCCGACGACGACGTGCTGCGCGTCGCGGGCGAGGGCGATCTCGGCAGCGAAGTCCTCACCGCTGCGCGCGGCGGGCGCGAGCGGCGCGCCGCCGACGACGCTCCAGCGCTCGGACGCAGGGGCGGAAGGATCGGCAGCCACCACGAACAGCTCGAGTGAGAGCTCCGTGACGACGTACAGGTGGCCGCTCGGATGCCACACGGTGTGGCGCGGTCCGCTGCCGCGCGGCAGCGCGAGGCTCTGCGTCTCGCGCAGTTCGCCGTTCTGGAGCGTCCAGAACCGCACGAGATCCAGTCCCAGGTCGGTCGTGGCGATGACGCCCCCGGGAAGGAAGCGCGCCTGGTGGGCGCGCGAGCTCCGGGCGATGTGCCCGCCCTCCTCCTCGGCGGCGAACGCCGCTTCCGCCTCGGCCTCCGAGCCCAGGATCGGAAGATCGCCGAGACCGGAGAAACCCGTCATCCCCTGGAGCGCGGACAGCTCTGCCAGGCGGCCCTGCATCGCCGCATCGGCGTACGGGTCCTGCGCCGCGGACGCGATCCGCGCGGCGCCGACCCGGCCGGTGGCATCCAGCGGGAAGCTCACGACCCGGCCATCGCCGTAGCACGACGCGACGAGCGAGCCGCCGTCCGGTGCGACGGCGAGATGGCAGGGAGCGTCACCCGCCGTCACGGCGGTGCCGAGCGGCGCGAAGGACTCCGGCCCGGTGCGCGCGAACGCTCCCACCGCGCCGGCGCTCTCCTGCGCGGCGTAGAGGATGTCGAGGGTGGGGTGTGCGACGATCCACGACGGGGACGCCGCGGGCGTCGCCACGCCGGTGAACGCGAGGTCGCCACCGGCGAGGGGGGAATCCGGCGACCCGGCGTGCACCACCCCGATCCCCGAGGCCGCGCCCCCGGCGTCCGCCGTGTACCCGCCGACCCAGAACCTCATTGCTCGCGGTCCTCGAGCCTCATCAGTCGACGAGGTCGTGTCGGACGATCACGGCATCGCGCGCCGCGCCGACGCCGATGACCGAGATGCGCGTGCCGCTCATCGCCTCGAGCGCGAGGACGTAATCCTGCGCCTCGAGGGGAAGGTCCTCGAAGGAGCGGGCGCCCGAGATGTCCTGCTGCCAGCCGGGGAAGTACTCCAGGACCGGCGTCGCATGGTGGAAGTCGCTCTGGTTGACGGGGACCTCGTCGAAGCGCTCGCCGTCGACGTCGTACGCGACGCAGACGGGGATCTGCTCGAGCCCGGTGAGGATGTCGAGCTTGGTCAGCACCAGGTCGGTGATGCCGTTGACGCGGGTCGCGTACCGGGTGATGGGCGCGTCGTACCAGCCGACCCGGCGGGGCCGCCCCGTGGTCGTGCCGAACTCGAAGCCGCGCTTGCGCAGCCACTCGCCCTGCTCGTCGAACAGCTCGGTGGGGAAGGGCCCCGAGCCGACGCGCGTCGTGTAGGCCTTGACGATGCCGACGATCCGGTCCAGGCGGTTCGGCCCGACTCCCGAGCCCGTCGATGCGCCGCCCGCCGTCGCGGAGGACGAGGTCACGAACGGGTAGGTGCCGTGGTCGACATCCAGCATCGTCGCCTGCCCACCTTCGAAGACGACGACGTCGCCCGCGGCGAGCGCGTCGTTCAGCAGCAGCCCGGTGTCGCACACCATCGGCCGCAGGCGCTCGACGTAGGAGAGGAGGTCCTCCACGATCTCGTCGACGGCGATGGCGCGGCGGTTGAAGACCTTCACCAGCAGCTGGTTCTTCTGGTCGAGGGCACCCTCCACCTTCTGGCGCAGGATGTTCTCGTCGAAGAGGTCCTGAATGCGGATGCCGACGCGGTTGATCTTGTCGGCGTAGCTCGGCCCGATGCCGCGCCCGGTCGTGCCGATCATGCGCTTGCCGAGGAAGCGCTCGGTGACCTTGTCGAGCGTGCGGTGGTACTGCGTGATGACGTGCGCGTTGGCGCTGATCTTCAGCCGCGAGGTGTCGAGGCCCCGCGCGCGAAGCGCTTCGAGCTCGCCGAAGAGCACCTCCAGGTCGACGACGACGCCGTTGCCGATGACGGCGTTGACGCCCGGCGAGAGGATGCCGGAGGGCAGGAGGTGCAGGGCGTACTTCTCATCGCCGATCACGACCGTGTGGCCGGCGTTGTTGCCCCCGTTGAACTTCACCACCCAGTCGGTGCGCTCGCCGAGCAGGTCGGTCGCCTTGCCCTTGCCCTCGTCGCCCCACTGGACGCCGACGATCACGATTCCTGGCATGGGTCTCTCCCCCGTTGTCGGACGGTCTGCGCCGCAGAGGGCGAACCGCACCGATTCTATCGGGGCCGCCACGCCGTCACGTGGCCGGGGATGTGGCGCCGTCCGCGAACGAAGTCGGACCCTCCGTGGTGCCGTCGGCGTTGTAGTAGGTGATGGTCGCCCCGGTCGCGGCATCCGGGTAGGCGACGGGGCCGGAGAACCCGGCGAACTGCATCGCATCGCTGAACCCTCCGGCGGACGGGTCGGGCCCGCCGTCGGGTCCGCGGGATCGGTGAGGGTGATCGTGTCGACGTTCGCATTGGATGTGTTCTTCGCGGCGAGGTTCGCCGTGACGGGCAGGCCGGGCTGTGCGACGGCACTGGCGGGATCCATGGACTTGGAGGTCTGGACAGCGAGGTCGAGCGGAACGACGATCGTGACGTCGGCATCGTCCGAGAGGAGGCCGGAGGTCTGCGTGTCGGCATCGGTCGTCGCGACGTTCGTGAGCGTCGTTCCGTTCAGCGCGTACGGCAGCGGGTCGCGCGCGGTCACCTCGATGGTGACGACGCCGGTCGTCCCGCCCGGCAGGCCCGTGCCGCCGCTGGCGGTCGGCATGGTGACGTCGACGCTGACGCTCTGACCGTCCACCGTGACGGCGCCGGTGAGTCCCGCTCCCACCGCCGCGGAGTCCACGATCAGCTGATCGGGCACGACGTCGGACAGGGTCGCTCCGTTGCACCCGGTCGTGATCGAGTTGCACGTGACGGTAAGCGTGTAGCTGACAATCACACCCGCCTCACAGAAAACAGGGCCCCTCCCTCTCGACGGGTGAGGCCCGCGTCGCTCGTCGCCACCGTGGACCGGGAGTCGAAGTTGGTCGCAGCGGAGGCCCCGCCAGACCAGTCTCGGCGGTGCGTCAGCGCTCGAACAGCCGCGCGGAATCGATGCCTGCGGCGGCCAGCGCCTCGGCCGACGCCTTGCGCTTGAGGTCGAGCGAGTCGCCGATCTCCGCCGCCAGGCGCGGGCGGCGGCGCACCAGGCCGTCGAGCGTCGTGAGCGGGACGACCAACAGGGTCACGACGTCGGCGGCCACAGCCGCGGCCTGGGTGCGCTCGCGCGTGAGGGCTGTCTGCCCGACGACCTCCCCAGGCGCGACCGAGCCGACGTCGACCACGGCGTCATCGACGGTCACTCTCAGCACCGCCGCGCCGGAGACGACGAATCCCAGCTCGTCGGGCACGACCCCCGCGGGGATGATCACCTCTCCCCGCCCATAGCGCTCAAGTCGCGATGCGCTCCTCAGCTGTTCGGCGTCCTCGGGTCGCAGGTGCAGCGACGGAGCGAGCGCTGTGATCGCCTCGTCGAGGCGCTGCGGCTCGGCGATGGGATCGGTCGCGTCACCGTCGAGAGCGAAGCCGCGCCGGCGCGCGGCGTACCACAGCCACGACAGGTAAGTCGAGAGCGCGTCGCCCGCGACCGCCGGCGCGGTCACGGGGATCGACACGGAGTAGGCTCCCGCGCCTCGATAGCTCGCCGAGGCCTCGAGCGTGCGAACGCGATCGGGCAGTCCGCGCGCGATATCGACCAGGAGTGCCATGACCTCCTGGGGCGGGTCGTCGGTGGTGAACTTCGCGTCCGCGCTCACCCAGTAAGCGCCCTCGGGTTGGGACTTGTTCGTGAACGATGCTCCGGAGAGGGTCGAGTTCGGCACGATCTGGATGCCCGAGCCCGTGTCGATGTGCACGGCTCGCCAGTTCACCTCGATGACGCGCCCCTCGCAGCTGCCCACGTCGAGCCAGTCACCGATCTTGAAGGGCTGCTCGAACAGCAGCAGCAGCCCCGAGATGACACCGCCCACCGCGTTCTGCAGCGCAAGGCCGATCACGATGGAGGTGACGCCCAGCGCCGCGATCAGGCCGCCGACATCCGCGTTCCACACCCACGAGAACAGAAGGGCGAGGCCCACCACGACCAGCAGCAGGCGCACGATCTCGATGAAGATGGTCGGGATCCGCTGCTGCCACGACCCTTCCTTCGCGGACCCGAACAACGCGACGTTGAACGCCGACAGGATCAGGAGGATGACGAGGAAGCCGAGCACCGTCGCAACGACCCGAGTCCATACGTGCTCGGCGTCGGAACGGAGGGCGAAGGCGAGAAGACCGAACAGTGCGCCGACGGGCACGATCCAGTTGCGCAGGAGGCGCACCGGCCCGGCCGCAGGACTCCCACGGCGCTGCAGGGCGGAGAGGATCTCCGTGAGGACGACGAGCAGGATGGGCACCCCGACGGCGAGAGCCACCGCTCCCCAGATCCAGCCGCCGTCGAGGCTCATGCCTCCACCCGCCACACGGTCTGGGTCCTTCCACGACTCTCCACGGTGCCCGCCTTGGCGAACGCCACCGTGTCCTGCAGTCGGTCGCGCACCGCGTCGCTCACGTAGACACCGGGCTCGGGGGTGACCTTGCGCGCGCGATACGCCAGGCTCACAGCGTCGCCCCACAGGTCGTACGCGAGGTTGGTCCGCGCAACGAGGCCGCTCGTGACCGAGCCGGTGTCGACGCCCGCACGCAGTCCGATCGACGCGTTGTTCTGCGCGTTGAAGCGTTCGATGACATCGCGCATGAGCAGGGCGAAGTCGACCGCGCGGCGGACGTTGTCAACCCTTGGGACCCCGAGGCCAGACGAGGCGAGGTAGCCCCCACGGAGGGTGCGTACCTTCTCGATGCCCGCCTTGACGGCGGCCTCGTCGAAGCCCCGCATGAGCGTGTTGAGCTGGGTGACCTCCTGCCCATCGTCCAGGCTCGCGGCATAGTCATCGAAGCCGACGAGCTCCGCATATACGACGGAGACGTTCTCGTGCTGTTCGGCGATCGTCTGCTCGCCCGCCTTGTACCGATCCGCGACCGACTCGGGCATCAGGGTGAGCATGAGACGGCGATTCTCCGCCTGCTGCTCGTTGATGAGGTCCTGTCTGACGCGCAGTCCCGACGCCATGTCGTTGAAGGCGCGTCCCAGGTCGCCGAACTCATCGCGAGAGTCCGTCGGCACCTGAACGGCGAGGTCGCCCGCCCCGACGCGCCGCACCGCATCGACGAGTCGGCGGATGGGCCGCGTGAAGACCTGCGCGAGCAGGAGCGAGAGCACGCTGACGGCGAGCATGATGCCCAGCATCGACAGGAGGAGGTTACGCGTGAAGTCGGTGACGGGTGCGAATGCTTCCGACGACTCCTTGCGGGCGACGATCACCCAATCCAATCCATCGATGTCCACGGGGGCGTAGGCGACGAGGCTCTCGCTGCCGATGTACTCGTGAGCGATACCGGTGCCCTTCTTCCCGAGCAAGGCCTGATCGACCGCGAAGGTGTTGACGGGCTGTAGGCCGACGGTTCCTCCGACGAAAGCCATGCGCGCTGCGCGGTCGGGTGGAGTGCCGTTCGCGATGACCTGATCGGCGTAGGAGTCGCGGTCCTCCACGATTCCTCGCGCCAGGCTGCGCATGAGGTGGTCGCGTCCGGCGAGGTACACCTCACCGGTCTTGCCCAGACCCTGCTCCGCCCACTGACGGTTCCCTGTCATCACCGCGTTGACCTGATCGAGCGAGATCTGAGCCGCCAGCACCCCGGTCACCCCGGCGTCCGAGCCGATCGGCGAGACCACCCAGAGAGCGTGCTTTCCCAGCGACGGCGCCCAGTTCTCCAGGTCTCTGATCTCGACCGCGTTCACGTCGTTGCTGGCCATGGCCGCACGGTAGGCGTCGGCCAACGACGACTGCGCGTACGCGCCCTCTTCGACACTGATCCCCAGATCGATGCCTTTGTACGCCGAGTAGACGACATCTCCCGTCGTGTTCAGGACGAGAAGATCCTCGTACCCCACTTGTTCGATGAGCCGCTGGAAGTAGTCGTGATATGTGGCGTGTGCGGCCGACCACGCGCTGCCGTCACCCGCATCGGTGAAGGCGAGCGCCGCATCGAAGTCGTCGAAGCGAGCCGTGTACTGCGACTGCAGATACCTGCCCGCGTTCGATGTCGGGATGAGGGCGGAGTCGGACTGCTCCTTCTGACTGCGCTGCTCGTACTGCGGGATGAACACGTCCCGGTAGTACGACTCGAGCGTGGCGTCGTTCTCGGCACTGACCGGCTGCTGCTGCAGTTCATCCCAGCCCGCGTTGAAGGCGGCGGATGCCTGCTGAGCGCTGAGATTCCGAGAGTCCAGAACCACCCCCTGCTCCGCGCGCGTGATGAATGTCCGGATCGCATCGGTGCGCAGCTCGCGGATCGTGGTGAGCTGATCGGTCGCCGCTTCGCGCAGCGATTCGCGTCCATTGACGTAGCCGATGATCCCCACGATCACCGAGGAGACCAAACTCACGGCGAGCAGCATGATGAGTAGCTTGGACTGGATGCTCAGACCGCCGCGGGGTCGGCGCAGCTTCCGTCCCGGCGCGGTGCTCACGGCCGGATCGGCGCCCTCGTGCGGAGTCGTCATCTCAGCATCCTCTCGCAACTCACGTGCGAATATATCGGCATATCGGTTCGCATGCGACGCCCGGTAGGGTCTTCGCGTGAACACCTCGCCGCTCGCGATCCTCTGGACACTGGCTCGCGCGACTATTGCAGCCCTCATCACGGCGGCGATCATCGCCCAACTCGCGGTGACGACATCCGGTGCCGTCGATGGCGGCCGAGACCTGCCGACGACCGTCGTGAACTACTTCAGCTTCTTCACGATCCTCTCGAACGTCTCGGCCGTCGTCGCTCTGACGTGGTGCGCCATCGAGTCCGCGCGCAACCGGTCGCCCATCGAATCTCGGCCGGTCGGAACGCTGCTCGTCTGCGCGACGACGTACATGCTCGTCACGGGCATCGTCTACAACCTGCTGCTGCGTAACGTCCCCCTGCCGCAGGGCACGACGGTGCCCTGGTCGAACGAGGTGCTGCACTTGATCGGCCCACTGTTCCTGCTCGCTGATCTGATTCTGGCCGTGCGCCGCCGTCGGCCGGCGTGGTCGACGGTCGGCATCGTTGCGATCTTCCCCCTCGTGTGGATCGGCTACACCCTCCTCCGCGGCGAACGCACCACCAACCCTGTGACCGGAGAGGGGTGGTGGTACCCGTACCCGTTCCTGAACCCTCACCTGGTGCCGGGCGGCTGGGGCGGTGTCGTCGGGTACTGCCTCGGCATCGCCGTGACACTCTGTGCCATTGCGACGATGGTCGTCGCGTGGAACCGGCGACGCGGCAGCCGATCGTCGACCGATCGCTAGCTCAGCGAGCGCACGTGTCTCAGCAGAGATCCGACGTACTCGGCGTCGCCCTGCAGCAGGGCATCGCGCAGCGCGCGATACGTCTCGAGGGCATCCTTCGACACATCGGGCAGGTCGCTGCACAGTTCGCCGCGCGAGAACGCGAGCCGAATGACCCGCTGGCGTGAGCACGCGACGAGGTGGCGGGTGAGAGCGGCGTTCGCAATCCGGGCCGAGTCCGGTCGCTCCTCCTCGATGCCGACGACGATCTGCTGCGCGAACGCGGACGCCCCGCGCAGTTCTGCGTCCGACATCAGGTTGGTCGAAACGGTGGCCGCCATGCAGACCTCGTGCCCCACGTACTCGACCAGAGCGGCGAGCTCGGCGCGCCCGTTCGCGATTCGGTACTCATCCGTGCCCACCGCCTCGAGGACGCCGGCGTCCGTGAGCACTCCGAGCGAAGACGTCGCTTTCGGGACATCCACCGCCAGCCATCGCGCGACCGTGCCGGCGGACAGCACGTCGCGCTCGGCGAAGACTGCCCGGATGCCCGCATCGACGATTCGAGCCACGATGGCGTCGCGATGCCGGCCCGACGCCTGATCACCCTCGAGCAGCCTGAGGGGGTCAGGAGCCCAACGAACACTCACGCGGTCAATATATCGATACTTTGCAGCGGATGCTCTGTCGCCGCCTCGCCGAGCGCCCGCTACCGCCTGCGCTCCTCATCCGCCACCCCCGGCACATTTCCTTTGAGCAGTCCGGTAGATTCAGGTCGGAGGATTCTGTGCCCCTACTTGATGGCCCCCCCGTCTCGGCAACGACTCGCACGCTGGCAGACGACGTGTTCGAGCGGCTCAGTGTTGCGATCATCACGGAGGAGCTCGCCCCGGGCGAGGTGCTGCGGGATGGGGAGCTGGCGCGAGGTCTCGGGGTATCGCGGACACCCGTGCGCGAGGCGCTTCGGCGGCTCACCCAGCTCGGCATGGTCGAGGTCGTCGCGAGCCGGTACACCCGGGTGACCGAAGTCGACGACCAGCGGATCATCGACACGCTCGAGTACTCCGGCTACCAGGCGGGCATCGCGCTCCGGATGTCGATCGCCAGGATGGACGACCTGCAGCTCGCCGGGGCGGTCGAGCGCATCGACGCCGTCATCGCCGCGAACGCGGCTGGAGACGAGGGCGCGATCTTCGACACCGCCCGAGAGTTCGTCCGGTACACCACCTCGCTCTCGGGCAACGTGGTCTTCAACGGTGTGATGCGGGAGACGGGCGTCATGGTGTTGCGGAACCTTCGCAGTCGCCGACCCACACGGAGAACGCAAGAGCAGCGAGACGACGGGTACCGCGAGATGCGAGCCGCGCTCCTCGCGCGCGACGCGGATCGCGCCGAGGCCGCCTTTCGCCGCCAGCACGAGCTCTGAGCAGCGACGCACGCTCTGAGCGATGTCACCGGGTGCGCCGCACGTGCAGCGCACCGTGCCGGTGTGGACGGTCGCTTAGATCGTGCGGGGAGCCGGTACGGCGTCCTGCCCCCGCGCGTCCAGACAGAAGCCCAGCTGGCCCGAGCAGGCCACCGTGATCGTGTAGGTGAATTCCTCACCCGGGTCCAACGAGAGGGTGCGTTCGGCAGGTTCGGCGATGTACTTCTGGATGTCGACGCGCGACTCGCCATCGTCGCCCAAGATCCCGTTCGCCCTGGACCGGACGCGACGGGGCGCGTGCGGTGCACAATGGCTCGTCGGCCTCCATGTATCAGTATTTCGGCGTCTCGATATATCTGTGAGAAGCCCCTGCCCGCCCGCAACGGGCGCCCCGGCCCGGGCTCGATACACTTGGTGACCATGTCCAAGGTCCTGCAGTCCCTCCCGATCGGTCAGCGCGTCGGCATCGCCTTCTCCGGGGGTCTCGACACCTCCGTGGCGGTCGCCTGGATGCGCGACAAGGGCGCCGTCCCCTGCACGTACACGGGCGACCTCGGTCAGCCCGACGAGACCGACATCGCCGCGATCCCGGACCGCGCGCTCGAGTACGGGGCTGAGATCGCCCGGATCGTCGACTGCAAGACCGCGCTCGTCGAAGAGGGCTTCGTCGCCCTCCAGTGCGGCGCCTTCCACATCCGCTCGGGCGGCAAGACCTACTTCAACACGACCCCCCTCGGTCGCGCCGTCACGGGGACGCTGCTCGTTCGCGCGATGAAGGAGGACGGCGTCGACATCTGGGGCGACGGGTCGACCTACAAGGGCAACGACATCGAGCGCTTCTACCGCTACGGGCTGCTCGCGAACCCCGCGCTGCGCATCTACAAGCCATGGCTGGATGCCGACTTCGTCACCGAACTCGGCGGCCGCCAGGAGATGAGCGAGTGGCTCGTCGAGCACGGCTTCCCCTACCGCGACTCCGCCGAGAAGGCGTACTCGACCGACGCGAACATCTGGGGCGCGACGCACGAGGCGAAGACCCTCGAGCACCTCGACGTCTCGCTCGAGACCGTCGACCCCATCATGGGCGTGAAGTACTGGGACCCGACCGTCGAGATCGCGACCGAGGACGTCACCGTCGAGTTCGAGGGTGGGCGCCCCGTCGCCCTGAACGGCGTCCGGTTCGACGACCCGGTCGAGCTCGTCTTCGAGGCGAACCGCATCGGCGGCCGCCACGGCCTTGGCATGAGCGACCAGATCGAGAACCGCATCATCGAGGCGAAGTCGCGCGGCATCTACGAGGCGCCCGGCATGGCGCTGCTGTTCATCACCTACGAACGCCTCGTCAACGGCATCCTGAACGAGGACACCCTCGCGACCTACCACGAGCAGGGCCGTCGGCTCGGTCGCCTCATGTACGAGGGCCGCTGGCTCGAGCCGCAGTCGCTCATGCTGCGCGAGTCGATCCAGAAGTGGGTCGGCTCGACCATCACGGGAACCGTGACCGTGCGCCTGCGCCGCGGTGACGACTGGACGATCCTCGACACGACCGCTCCGAACCTCTCCTACGCCCCCGAGAAGCTCTCGATGGAGCGCGTCGGGGACGCCGCCTTCGGCCCCATCGACCGCATCGGCCAGCTCACGATGCGCAACCTCGACATCGCCGATTCGCGTGCGCGGCTCGAGCAGTACGCCGGGATGGGTCTCATCGGCGGCGCGACGGGCGAACTCGTCGGACGGGTCACGGCGGGCGAGTCCGGCGAGATCACCGGGCGCGCGACCCCGCGGGATGCTGACGGCGAGGCCCTCGCGGAGGCATTCGACGAGGCCGGCGAGTCGGCCTCGTTCGACTTCGGCGCCGACTGACCACCCATCGGAGCGGTCATAAAGTGCACACCGGTGTGCACTTTGGGTGTACCATGATGCTGTGCGAAAGAGCCTGCGCGTCTTCCGGCGTGATGTCACGCGGATCTTCCGCGCGCCCCGAACGTGGGTCATCGTCCTCGGCGTCCTCCTCACCCCCGCCCTCTACGCGTGGTTCAACATCACCGCGTTCTGGGACCCGTACAGCGAGACCGCGAACATCCGCGTCGCGGTGGTCGACCTCGACGAGGGGGCGCGGTCCGACCTGACCGGCCCGGTCGACATCGGCGCCCAGGTCGTCGACCAGCTGAAGGCGGACCACCAGCTCGGCTGGCAGTTCATGGACGAGGACGCCGCTCAGCAGGCGGTGCGCAGCGGCGATGTCTACGCCACCATCGTCATCCCGGCGGATTTCAGCGCCGACCTCCTCAGCATCACCACGGGCACCTTCACCCAGCCGGCCCTGCAGTACTACGTCAACGAGAAGTCGAGCGCGATCGCGCCGAAGATCACCGACGTGGGCGCCGCAGGGATCGACGGCAAGATCAGCAGCGCCTTCATCGAACAGGTCGCCGATGCCGCGACCACGGCGCTGAAGGATGCCGGCGACTCGGCCGTGCTGAAGCTCCTGAACGCGAAGAACGACAGCCTCAACGCGTTCGATTCGGCCGGCGCGACCGTCGGCGCCGCACGGGCGGGGATCGTCCAGATGCGCTCGGATCTCGAGAACTCGCGCGCATCGCTCAGCAACGCGAAGGCGACGCTCGGCGACGTGGACACGACGCTCGGCGATGTCCAGACCGCGATCGGGCAGGCGCAGACGATCCTCGCGCAGGCCCAGAAGGACGTCCTGAACTTCACCGACGCCGCGACCTCCGCCTACGTGCAGGGGACGACCCTCCTCGCCGACGCCTCCGCCCAGGCGAACGTGTCGATCTCCCACGTGACCCAGGCGCTCGGGCAGGCGGGCACGCGGATCGACACCGCCCTCACGGACGTGACCGCCGTCGTCGACGCGAACGCCGCCGCGATCGCCCAGCTCCAGCAGCTCATCGACGGCGGTCAGCTCGACCCCGCCGTCGCCGCCCAGCTCCAGGAGGTGGTGAGCGCGCTGCAGGCGCAGAACACGGCGGACCAGCAGCTCCTCGCCGACCTCACCTCGCTGAGCGCGAACTCGGGGTCCACCGTGCAGGCCGTGCAGGATGCCGCGGACGCCCTCAACACCGCCGTCCAGGGCGCGCAGACCTCCGCATCCGGACTGCGGGACGCTCTCAGCCAGTCCATCCCGGCGCTCACGAGCGCCATGTCCGCGCTGTCCTCCAGCGCCGGCGGGTTCTCGGCCGCGCTCACCGCGCAACGCGCCCAGCTCACGCAGGCCGCCGCGCTCCTGGACGGGCTGGACGGACAGTTCGTCGCGACCTCGAGCGCCCTCGACAGCCTGGACGGCAACCTCGCCGGCATCCAGACCGGGCTCGACGGCGCGCGCACCGACGTTCTGGCCCTCGGGTCGGCCTCGTCCTGGCGCACCCTGAGCACGGTCACCGGTCTCGAACCGCAGCAGATCGCTCAGTTCGTGGCGACCCCGGTCGACATCGCCACGCACACCCTCTTCCCGGTGGCGACCTACGGCTCGGCGATGGCGGCGCTGTTCACGAACCTCTCGCTGTGGATCGGGGCGTTCGTCCTGATGGTGATCTTCAAGGTCGAGGTCGACACCGAGGGGGTGGCGCCGATCACGGTGCGACAGGCCTACGTCGGGCGCTTCCTCCTGTTCGGCACCCTCGCCGTCCTCCAGGCCGTCGTCGTGAGCGTCGGCAACCTCGTCATCGGGGTGCAGACCGTGAACGCGTTCGCGTTCGTCGGGACGAGTGTGCTCATCTCTCTGGCCTACGTCAGCATCATCTACGCGCTGTGCGTCTCGTTCGGGCATGTGGGGCGCGGCCTGTGCATCCTCCTCGTGATCATGCAGATCCCCGGGGCATCCGGTCTCTACCCGATCGAGCTGATGCCGAGCTTCTTCCGCAACATCTACCCCTTCCTCCCGTTCACGTACGGGATCGACGCGATGCGCGAGACGATCGCCGGGTTCTACGGCGCGCACTGGTGGCGGTTCATGGGCGTGCTCGCCCTGTTCGTGCTGCTCTCCTGGGGCCTCGGGCTCGTCCTGCGCCGTCGGCTCGCGAACCTGAACCGGCTGTTCAACCGCGAGATCGCCGCGACCGACCTCCTCATCGGCGAGGACGTGCAGGTGACCGGGCGCGGCTACCGCCTGACCGACGTGATCCACGCCCTCTCCGACCGCGGCCGCTTCCAGAGCGAGCTCGACCGCCGCGCGCGGCCGTTCGCACACCGCTACCCCGACATCCTCCGCGTCACCCTGCTCGTCGGGCTCGGCGGCATGGTGGTCCTCGGCGTCATCGCGTGGCTCGTGCGCGAGCAGAGCGCGACCCTCCTCTTCCTCTGGATGCTCTGGATCCTGCTCGTCATCGCGTTCCTCGTCGTCCTCGAGTACGTGAAGCACAGCTTCGCGGTCGCCGGGGAGCTCTCCGCCATGGGCGAGGACGATCTGCGCCGGGCGATGGCGGGAGCCGACTCCGCGTGGGGCGCCCGGTGGGCACCCGCGCCCGAGACGCCCGCGACGGAGCCCGTGGCGGTGACGGCGGCGGCGCCGACGGTCGTCCTGGTCGAGCAGGTGCCCGTCGACGATCCGTTCACGACGCTGTTCGGGGATGCCGCGACCCTCCCCCACGCGATGACCGCGGAGGACGCGGCGTCGGAGCCCGACTCCGCCGCCGCCGAGGCCGCCGAGACCGCCGACCCGCAGGTGCCGACGGAGCCGGGCGGCACCGAGACGGCAGCGCCGGAGGATCAGACCCCCGGCTCCCCCGAGCAGCGCGAGGGGGGTGAGGGCGCATGAGCGGCATCCTGCACCTCATCCGGCGCGATCTGCGGCACGCGGTCAGAGGCGTCATGGCGATCATCGTGATGTTCGGCCTCGTCGTCATCCCCTCGCTGTTCACGTGGTTCAACGTGCTGGCCAGCTGGGACCCGTTCGCAAGCACGAAGAACCTCACCGTCGCCGTCGCGAGCGCCGACGAGGGGTACCAGAGCGAGCTCGTCCCGATCCGCATCAACGTCGGCGAGCAGGTGCTCTCGCAGCTGCGCGCGAACGACCAGCTCGACTGGGTCGTCACCTCCGAGGATGACGCGATCGACGGCGCGAAGGCGGGCCGCTACTACGCGGCGATCGTGCTCCCGCCCTCCTTCAGCGCCGACATGCTGACCTTCTACGCCGACGGCGCGAAGCGCACCGAGCTCGCGTACTACACGAACGAGAAGAAGAACGCGCTCGCGCCGAAGATCACCGGGCAGGGTGCGGAGGGCGTCTCGGCGCAGATCAGCGAGGTGTTCACCCAGACGCTCAGCGACGTCGCGCTGAGCCTCCTCTCCTCGCTTTCGGACTACCTCACCGGCCCCGACACGCAGGCCGCCCTCACGCGCCTGGAGGCACGGGTCGGATCGGCCGCCGCGCAGCTGCGCGCCGGAGCGCAGACAGCCGACATGTTCGCCGCGCTCGTGGCCGGCACCATCCCCCTCGCGGACAGCGCGGCCGCACTCGTCTCCGGCGCCGGGGCATCCTTCGACGATGCCGGGGATGCCGCGGGCAGCGGAGCGGCGGCGGCCGGCCAGCTCGCCGATGCGCTCCAGTCCTCGACCCGCGCCATCTCCGACGCGCTCGGTGACACCCTGCGCGGCTACGACGCCGTCGGCGCGAGCGTGGACGCGCTCTACGACCAGGCGGGGAACGTCTCGTCGAGCCAGGCCGCCGTCCTCACCGACCTGGCCGGCCGCGTGCAGACCCAGATCGACGCCGCCACCGCGTTGCGGACGACGCTCGTCGACGAGGTGCGCCCCGGGCTGCCGCCGGCCGCGCAGCAGCTGCTCGATGACGTCGTGGCTCAGCTCGACCGGGCGATCGACCGCCAGGAGTCCGTGCGCGACCAGCTTACGCAGGCCGCGACGGACATCACGGCCGGCAACGATGCGGCCCAGGCCTCCCACCAGAAGGTGTCGGACCTGATCGCGCAGGCGAAGCAGGCGATCCAGGCGGCGCAGGACTCCTACACCGGAACCCTCAAGCCCCAGCTCGACCAGCTCGCCGCGACGCTCGCGGTGATCGACGGCGACGTCGCCGCGGTGCGCGGCGACCTGTCCGAGGCATCCGCGGGCCTCTCCGGAGCCTCCGACTCGGCGGTCGGGGCCCTGCGATCCGCGCAGGCGATGAGTCAGAGCCTGAGCGCCGCGCTCGGGGAGTCGGCGAGCAAGCTCGACGGCGTGCAGCAGGCGCTCGTCCGCGCCGCCCAGACCGGGGATCTCGAGGGGATCAGCGAGATCATCGGCTCCGACCCGAGCGTGCTCGCGACCTCGCTCGCCGAGCCCGTGCGGGTCGACCGGATCGCGGTGTTCCCCGTCGTGAGCTTCGGCGCGGGAATGGCGCCGCTGTACATCGTGCTCGCCCTGTGGGTGGGGGCGCTTCTCATGACGGTCGCGATCCGCGTGGATGTCGGCCGCGACACCCTCCCGGGCGAACCCGAGCTGTCCCCCACGCAGAAGTACCTCGGCCGCTACGGCGTGTTCGCGCTGACCGGGCTCGCGCAGAGCACGCTCGTGACGATCGGCCTCATCCTGTTCGTCCGGATCGAGCCCGCGCACCCGCTGCTGCTGATCGTCGCGGGATGGGTGATCTCGCTCGTGTTCACCCTCCTCATCTACACATTCGTCGTCGCCTTCGGGAACGCGGGCAAGGCGCTCGCCGTGCTGCTGCTGGTCATCCAGATCTCCGGCTCCGGCGGCGCCTACCCGCTGCAGCTCCTGCCGCCCTGGTTCCAGAGCATCAGCCCGTTCCTCCCCGCGACGCACGCCATCGACGCGCTGCGGTCCGCGATCGCCGGGACCTACGGGGGCGACTTCTGGGCGTCGCTGGGTCTTCTCGCCGCCTTCGTCGCGCCGATCCTCCTCCTCGGTCTCGTGCTGCGCCGACCGCTCATCTCCTTCAACCGCGGTCTGGTCGAGGCCATGGAGTCGACCAAGCTCATGTGACCCGCCTCACGCCGCACCCATTCCCGAGGAGGACCAGAGACCGTGACAACCGCACCCGCCGCGCACGCCACCCCCGCCACTCCGCGCCGACGCGATGCGACGGCGAACCGGAGCGCACTGATCGCCGCGGCGCAGACCGTGCTCGCCCGCGATCCGCACGCCTCGCTGGACACGATCGCCCAGGCCGCAGGACTGTCCCGCCGCGCGCTCTACGGCCACTTCGCCGACCGCGACAGCCTCCTGCGGGAGGTCATCGCGATCGGCGCCGGTCGCTTCAACGCGATCGCCGAGCAGGTCGACGACCCCGACCCGCGGGTCGCTCTCGCGCAGCTGGCCGCCCGGCTGTGGCGCGAGGCATCCGCGGTCCGCGCCTCGGCCAACATCGCCCTCGACGACGCGCACGTCGCCGACACCGTCCGCGCCCTCGCGCCGCTGCGCCAGCGCATCCGCACGATCACCCGCGCGGGCGTCGTGGCCGGCGCCTTCCGCGGCGATGTCCCGCCCGAGCTCCTCGCCTTCCTCATCGAAGAGACCGCGCGGGCCACCCTGCGTGAGCTGCGCTTGACGACCGCGGATGCCGACGCCGCGGTCGTGCGCGTGGTGCTCAGCATCGCGGGGCTCTCGTGGACGGAGCAGGTCGCCCTGCTCGACACCCACCCCGAGATCCTCGCGGGGGATGCTCCCGTCGCGCCCGGCGCGCGGCGGGAGGGCGCGGGATAGGATTCCAGAGCGGTACGCCGGACTGGGGCGCGGACCGCTTCCTTGTGGCCTCGCTCCCGTGGGGCCCGACGCATGCCCCCGGAAGGCTCCACGACGACGATGTCCGAATCCCCCTCATCCGACGCATCCTCCACGACCGACGGGATCGACCCATCCACGGCGACCGACGGCCTCGCCGCCGCGGCACCGCCCCGGACGGCGAAGCGCCGTCGTGGGCGCACGATCGGAAAGATCGTCTTCGGCATCGTCGCCGGACTGACGGTCATCGCCCTCATCGCCGCGGGGGTCGTGGTCTGGACCATCCAGCGCTCGTTCCCGCAACTCGACGGCACCGTGTCCGCACCGGGCCTGGAGGCGCAGGCCACCGTGTACCGTGACGACCTCGGCATCCCCACGATCGTCGCGGATTCGACCCACGACCTGTTCTACGCGCAGGGCTACGTGCAGGCGCAGGATCGGTTCTGGGAGATGGACTTCCGCCGCCACGTCACGAGCGGCCGCCTGTCCGAGCTGTTCGGCGCCTCCCAGCTGCCCACTGACCGGTTCCTGCGCACTCTCGGCTGGCGTCACGTCGCCGAGAAGGAGGTCGCCGCGCTGGATGCCACGACCCTCGCCTACTACGAGGCCTATGCCGACGGCGTGAACGCCTATCTCGCCGACCACCGTGGCGCCGACGCCTCCCTCGAGTACGCCGTCCTCGGGCTGCAGAACCCCGACTACGAGATCGAGCCGTGGTCGCCCGCCGACTCGGTGGCATGGCTGAAGGCGATGGCCTGGGACCTCCGCAGCAACATCGAGGACGAGGTCGACCGCGCGGTCCTCGCGCAGACGCTCTCTCCGACCCAGATCGGAGAGCTCTACCCCGGATACCCCTACGCCGACCACCCGGTGATCGTTCCGGAGATCACGACCGGAATCGAGGGCACGTCGCCGACGACGGGCGCCGCCGCGGCGACGGCAGCCCCCGCCTCCCTGCGCTGGCGCGAGGTCGGATCGGTGATCGAGGCCGCGGGCGCGCTGCTCGGCGGCGTCGGCGAGGGCGTCGGGTCGAACTCGTGGGTCGTGTCCGGCGCGCACACCGAGAGCGGACTCCCCCTCCTCAGCAATGATCCGCACCTCGGCGCCTCGCTCCCGAGCGTGTGGCATCAGATCGGCCTGCGCTGCCGGGAGGTCTCCGACGCCTGCCGCTTCGACGTCGCGGGGTTCGGATTCTCCGGCGTACCGGGCGTCGTCATCGGGCACAATGCCGACATCGCCTGGGGATTCACGAACCTCACCGCTGACGTCACAGATCTCTACCTCGAGCGCCTCGACGGCGACAGCTACTGGCGAGACGGGGCCCTCGTCCCCCTCGAGACGCGCAGCGAGACGTTCCACGTCGCCGGGGGCGAGGACGAGACCATCGAGGTCCGCTCCACCGTCCACGGCCCGATCCTCTCCGACCTTCCCGGCGACTACGCCACCATCGCGGGTGAGCCGTTCGCGGGGACGACGGAGGCCGTCTCGCCCCCCACCGACATTCCGCCCGGGGAATACGCCGTCGCTCTGCGGTGGACGGCGCTGGATGCGGGGAGCACCGCATCGGCGATCTTCGCCCTCAACGAGGCCACCGACTTCGCCGGCTTCCGGGCCGCCGCGGCCGTCTTCGACGTTCCCGCGCAGAACCTCGTCTACGCCGACCGGTCGGGCAACATCGGCTACCAGTCGCCCGGGAAGCTCCCCATCCGGGGAGCGGGCGACGGCACGATGCCCCAGCCCGGCTGGGACTCCGCCTACGACTGGCGGGGCTTCATCCCGTTCGACGAGCTGCCGGTGGTCTACAACCCCGAGAGCGGGTTCATCGTGACCGCGAACAACGCCGTCGTGCCGCAGGACTACCCGTACTTCCTCGGATCCGACTTCGACTACGGCTGGCGTGCGGCCCGCATCACCGAGCTCCTCGAGCAGGCCATCGCGAAGGGCCCGGTGTCCGCCGACGATATGAGCGCCATCCAGGCCGACAAGCAGTTCTGGATGGGCACACGGCTCGCCGATGCCTATTCCGGCATCACGCTCACCGACGCCGGGGCCCAGCGCGGCCTCGACCTGCTGGCGGAATGGGACGGGCAGAACGATCCCGACTCCGCGGCGGCCGCATACGCCAACGTCCTCTGGGACGAACTCGCGCAGGACCTCTTCAGCCGTCGCGACCAGCCCGCACCGCTCGGCGGTCAGGGGCGCCTGTACTCCGTCGTCGACAACCTTCTCGGCGATGAGTCCTCCGCGTGGTGGACGAACGAGAAGATCGGCGTGGCCGGGCAGCGGGAGATGCTCGAGCGCGCGGCGACCGATGCCTCCACCCGCCTCGTCGGGCTGCAGGGCGATGACCCCGCGCGCTGGAACTGGGGATCGCTGCACGCGATCACTCTCACGAGCGGCACGTTCGGCGAGAGCGGCATCGCGCCCATCGAGGCCCTCTTCAACCGTGGGCCGTTCCCCGTCGGCGGCGGCTCGTCGGTCGTCGACGCGACCGGCTGGGGTCTCGGAACCGGCAGCTTCGCGACGACCACCGTCCCGTCGATGCGCATGACCGTCGATCTCGCCGACCTGGATGCGTCGCGGTGGAACCATCTCACCGGGTCGAGCGGGCACGCCTTCCACCCGAACTACCACGACCAGTTCGACGCCTGGCAGCACACACGACAGACGCCCTGGCTGTTCAGCCTCGACCGGGTGCGGGCCGCCGCGACGGACACCCTGGTGCTCGCCCCGGCATCCTGAGGCGGGTCGTCGCCGGTCCTCGCGGGACGGCGCCGGCCACGGAGTCAAGCCCCCGCGGACGCTCGGCGACTCGCTTACGATCGGAAGGGACCCCGGCGAAGGAGGCCCCATGGCGACGGCCAGTGTGCGCGTGTTCGACTGCACCCCCGATGACGTGTTCGCCGTCCTCGGCGACGGATGGCTCTACCCGGCCTGGGTCGTGGGGGCCTCGCGGATGCGTGCGGTGGACCCCAGCTGGCCCGCCCCGGGGTCCCACCTGCACCACTCGCTGGGAACGTGGCCGATCCTGTTCGACGACGACACCCAGGTGGTCGAGTGGGATCCGCCCCGCCGTATGCGTCTGCGCGCGAAGGCCGGCCCGCTCGGGCGCGCCGTCGTCGTGATCGACGTGAAGCCCCGCGGCGAGGGCTGCGTCGTGCGGATCGGCGAGGAGCCCGTCGCCGGGCTCGCCCGCCGCCTTCCCCGCTTCGTCTGGGCACCGGCCCTGCATCTGCGCAACGAGGAGACCCTGCGACGGCTGCGATTCCTGAGCGAGGGACGCAAGCGCGAGCAGGATGCGGGCGGCGCCACGGCGCGGCCGGAGGTGCCCCGCCCCTCCGGCGGCACTCCCGACCCTCACGCCGCCGCGGAGGTCGCGCGGGCCACGGCCGCCGAACGTGCCGTCGTCGGCATGGATGCGCCCGGATGACCGACGTCGAGATCGTCGGCTCGGGCCCCAACGGGCTCGCCGCCGCCGTCACCCTTGCGCGTGCGGGCCTGCGGGTGCGGGTGTACGAGCGGATGTCGCATGCCGGTGGCGGCGCGTCGACCGCCGAGTCGGTCGCCCCCGGCTTCCGCCACGACACATGCTCCGCGGTGCATCCCCTCGCGATCGCCTCGCCGTTCTTCCGCGCGTTCGGGTTGTCCCGGCGGATCGCCTTCGCGACCCCGGAGATCTCCTTCGCCCATCCGCTGCCCGAGCGACGGGGCGGAGCGGGCATCGCCTACCGAGACCTGGAGCGGACCGCCGACGCTCTCGGTCGCGACGGCGCGGCCTACCGACGACTCATCGGCCCGCTCTCCGATCACGCGGCGGAGGTCGCCCGGTTCACCGGCTCCGCGCTCCTGCGGGTGCCGCCGCATCCCGTCGTCACCGCCAGATTTGGCCTCCGCGCACTCGCGCAGGGCAGCGCCGCCTGGAACGCGGGGTTCACGGGGGACGTCGCCCCGGCCATGATCACGGGGGTGGCCGCGCACGCGATCGTGCGTCAGCCGAGCCCCGTCGCCGCGGCAGCGGGGCTCGCGCTGCAGACGCACGCCCACGCAGGCGGCTGGCCCATCCCTCTCGGCGGCTCCCAGGCGATCTCCGACGCCCTGGCCGACGATCTGCGCGCACACGGCGGCGAGATCGTGACCGATCACGAGATCACGAGCCTCGATGAGCTGACCGCGCCCGCCGTCGTGCTCGACGTCACGCCGCGGGCGCTGATCCGTCTCGCCGGCAGCCGCATGAGCGCGCGGTACCGGCGACGGCTCGAGCGCTTCCGCTACGGCAGCGGCTCGGCGAAGGTCCAATTCGCGCTCTCGGGCCCGGTGCCGTGGGCGGATCCCCGCCTCGCGGATGCCGGGACGGTGCATCTCGGCGGCACCCGCGCCCAGATCGCGGCCGCGGAGGGCGAGGTGCTGGCGGGGAGGCACCCGGAGTCCCCCTATGTGCTCATCTCGCAGCCCTCCCGGTTCGACCCGTCGCGAGCACCGGCCGGAGCGCACGCCCTGTGGACCTACACACATGTGCCCACGGGGTCGACGCTCGACCGCACGGAGGCGGTGACGCGGGCGATCGAGGCCGTCGCGCCCGGCTTCCGCGATGTGATCATCGCGTCACGGTCCTGGAGCGCCGCCGACCTGCAGTCGGACAACCCGAACTACATCGGAGGGGACATCGCGGCGGGAGCTGCGACTCTCGGCCAGCTGCTGGCGCGGCCGGTCCTCAGCCTCGACCCGTGGCGGACCCCCATGGCGGGCGTCTACCTCTGCGGCGCATCGACGGTGCCCGGGCCGGGCGTGCACGGCCAGTCGGGGTGGTTCGCGGCGCGCAGCGTGCTGCAGCACGAGTTCGGCATCAGCCGCACCCCCTCCCTCGCGCCGTGACCCGGCCCGCAACAGAACCGGGGAATCGCACCAGAATCGGACGCACGGCCCCGCGGCATCCGACTCGGGCGTCGTTCACCGATTCTGCTGCGGAGCCGGCGCCTCGAAGCCCGGCTCAGCCGCCGGCGGCGGGCGGGGTGCGGCGGGCTTCGGCGAGTTCGTCGACGAGGAGCGAACGCTCGTCGATCGTCCCGTTGCGGTAGGCCTGGCGACCGACCATGTGCGCCGACAGCGGTGCCGTCGCGAGCTGGATGACGACGACCGGAACGAGGAACGCGACCACCGGCCAGGCGCGCAGGGCCAGGGCGACCGCGATGCAGATGAGGATGAACCCGAGGACCTGCGGCTTCGTGGCCGCGTGCAGGCGGGTGGGGACGTCGTGGAAGCGCAGCAGACCGATGGCGGCCGTGAGGCACAGCAGCGCGCCGATCAGCACGAGCACGAGCGCGACGATGTCGAGGATCTCGTTCATCGGTCCGAGTTGTCCCTTCTCGCGACGAAGCGCGCGATCGCGATCGACCCGAAGACGCCGACCGCCGCGATCACGAGGAGCGCGGGGAGGCTGCGCGTGTGGTGGCCGATGACCATGTCCGCGCCGAGCGTGCACATCACGAGCGTCAGGAGCACATCCGAGGCGACGGCGCGGTCGAGGATCGACGGGCCGGCGATGATGCGCCAGAGCGTCAAGAGCCCCGCGATGGCGAGGATCACGTAGATCGCGACGATGAGGATGCTCACCAGCCCGCACCTCCTTCGCGCGGCGACATCGCGCCGTGGCTCCGGATCGCGTCGAGCTGGGCGCGCGAGCCGACGGCGCGGACGATCCGCGCCTCCCACCCCTGCACGGCCCGCCGCTGGTTCTCGACATCGCGCTCCGAGGAGACGCCGATGACGTGCAGGTACAGGATGCGACGGTCGCGGTCGACGTCGATGATCAGCGATCCGGGGATCAGCGAGGCGGTCACGCCGACGTGCGCCATGATGAGGTCGTCGTCGGTGCGCAGCGGGACCGCGATGACCGCGGTGCCGGGGTAGCGCACGGGGTTCAGGGTCTGCCAGGCGACCAGCAGCGAGCCGCGCACGAGGGCCAGGCAGAACATGACGACGAAAACCGCGCCGTACCAGAGGTTCACCCGACCGGACAGTTCGACGGGGGGCAGGCGGAAGACACGGGTGACGAAGATCGCGACGATCAGGCCGGTGAGGGCCGCGAGCACCGTGACCTGCCCCCACAGCAGCATCCACAGGGCGATGAGCCACAGGAAGAACGGCAGCTGGCGCCAGACGGATGCCGCCACGGCCTTCGGGGTCGGGCTCACTGCTGCACCTCCTGTTCCAGCTGCACGAGGGTGACGGGTGTGAGCAGGGCGTCGCCGATGCTCGCGCACAGCTGGTACAGCGGGCCGGCGAAGAGGGTCAGCGCCACCGTCACCGCCACCATCCCCGCGGTCGTCGCCGTCATGATGCGGGGGATCACCCGCCGGGCGCTCTGATCGTCGGCCGCCGGGGCGTCCCCGAGGTACTCGATGCGCTCGACGACACCGGTCTCCTCGCTGTGGTCCTCCTCCTCGCGCCAGAACGCGAGGTTCCACGCGCGCATCAGCGTGTAGAGAGTGAGCAGCGAGGTGACGATGCCGCCGACGATGAGCACGTACATCAGCGGCGTGCCGACCTGGGCCGCCGCGTCGAACAGCGCGAACTTGCCGATGAAGCCCGAGAACGGCGGCAGGCCGCCGAGGTTGATCGCGGGGATGAAGTAGAGCACGGCGATGACCGGTGCGGCCCGCATGAGGCCCTTGACCTTGAGGATCGACGTCGATCCGGCCCGGCGCTCGATGAGGCCGACGGCGAGGAACAGCGTGGTCTGCACGATGATGTGGTGGACCATGTAGTAGATCGTCGCCCCGAGGGCGACGGGCGTCGCGATCGCGAGCCCGAAGACCAGGTAGCCGACGTGGCTGACGAGCGTGAACGACAGGATGCGTTTGAGTTCGGCCTGTGCGAGCGCGCCGAGGACGCCCACGATCATCGTCGCGAGGGCGACGATGAGCAGCAGCGTGTTCACGTCGTTGTCGCGGAAGATCTGGGTCTCGGTCCGGATCATCGCGTACACGCCGACCTTGGTGAGCAGGCCCGCGAACACGGCGGTCACCGGCGCCGGAGCGGTCGGGTAGGAGTCCGGGAGCCAGAAGGACAGCGGGAAGACGGCCGCCTTGATGCTGAACGCGAGGAGCAGCATGAGGTGCAGCACGAGCTGCGTGGAATCCGGGAGCTCCGTCATCCGCTCGGCGAGCTGGGCGATGTTGACCGTCCCGAGCGCCCCGTAGATCGCGGCGATCGCGGCGAGGAAGAGGATCGACGAGACGAGCGAGACGACGATGTAGACGACGCCCGTGCGGATGCGGGACTCGGTCGATCCGAGGGTGATGAGCACGTAGGACGCGACGAGGAGGATCTCGAACCCGACGTAGAGGTTGAAGAGGTCGCCCGCGATGAACGCGTTGAAGATGCCCGCGGCGAGGATGAGGTACGAGGGGTGGAAGATCGTGACGGGGGTGTCGTCGTCGCCGTCGGCGGCGCCCTGGCCGACCGAGAAGAGGAGGACGGCGAGGAGCACGATGCTCGAGATGACGACGAGGAGCGCCGCCAGCCGGTCGACGTAGAGGATGATGCCGAACGGGATCGGCCACCCGCCCACGGACACCGCGATGGCCTCGCCCGAGGAATCCACCGCGTACAGCAGCACCGACGCGATCACGAGCGTCAGCGTGAGGGTGACGATCGAGACCCCGACCTGCACGCGGCGGCGGCGTCCGAAGACGAGCGCGATGCCGGCCCCGATGAGCGGGAGGGTGACGAGGAGCGGGACGAGCGAGCTCATCGGGCCTCACCCCCGTCGCGGTCCTCGCCCGCCCGCGGCTCGGCGCCGCGGGGGTGGTCGGAGGGGGCGTCGTCGCGGATGGCCTCGAAGTCGCGGTGGTGCAGCACGGTGATGGGGGCGGTCTCCGTCCCGATGAAGTCGGTGGTCGCGTCGTCGTCCTCGTCCTCGATGGATGTCTCGTCGTCCATCTCGTCCTCGTCGATGCTGCCGCGGTCGCGGAGCGCGACATCCTCGGCGTCGTCGTGGACCGTGTCGGCCTGGCCCAGCTGCCACGACCGGTAGATGAGGGCGAGGAGGAAGGCGGAGACCGCGAAGGTGATGACGATCGCGGTGAGGGTCAGCGCCTGCGGCAGCGGGTCGCTCATCTCCTCCGGGTCCGCCGCCCCGAAGAACGGTGCGGCGCCGGGGCGTCCCATGACGATGAGAAGGAACAGGTTCACCGCGTTGCCGAGCAGGAGGAAGCCGATGAGCACGCGCGTGAGGCTGCGCTCGAGCATCGCGTAGACGCCGGCGGCGAAGAGGATCGCCATGATCACGATGAGGACGGCGGAGACGGTCATGACGGGTTCACCACCGGGATGCGCGGGGTGCCCGGGCCGTCGCGCAGCTCCTGCGCCTGGCGGTCGACCTCGCCGCCGAGCGAGCGGAGCACGTCCAGGACGAGTCCGATGACGACGAGGTAGACCCCGATGTCGAAGAAGGTGGACGAGACGAACTCGATATGTCCGAGGACGGGCACCTCCGCCTCCCAGACGGCGCTCGTGAGCGGCGGCGCACCGAACAGCAGCGGGACGACCGCGGTGCCGACGGCGATGATCATGCCCGCGCCGAGGAGGCGACCGGCGTCGGTGGGCGCCGCGGCGCCCAGCTCGTACCGCCCGCCCGCGACGTAGCGCATGACGAGGGCCATGCCGGCGACGAGGCCACCGGCGAAGCCGCCGCCGGGCAGGTTGTGACCGGCGAAGAGGAGGTAGATCGACACGACGATGATCGTGTGGAAGAGGACGCGGACGATCACTTCGAGCAGGAGCGAGCGGTTCTCCGGGCGCACCCGCTGTCCGCCGACGAGCCACGCCTGGCGCGTGCTGCCGGGCTGCGTCCCGCGCGGACGGGGGCCCTCCGCCGTCTCGACGAGCGGCCGCCGCGTCCAGGTCGCGGCGGTGGGCAGCGAGGAGATCGCGTCCGAGAGCAGGTCGGAGCGGTGCGTCACGAACACGAGCGACGCGACGCCGGTCGCGGCGAGGATGAGCACCGACAGCTCGCCCATCGTGTCCCAGCCGCGCAGGTCCACGAGCGCGACGTTGACGACGTTCTTGCCGTGGCCGAGTTCGTACGCGAGGTCGGGGAACGCCGTGGAGATCGGCTCGGCGACGCGGGCGCCGGTCGCCACCAGCGCGACGAGGGCCATCGTGCCGCCCGCGGCGAGCGCGAGGACGGCGCGGGCGACCGGCCACACCGATGCGTTGTGCTCCCCCATGCGCGCCGGGATCCGGCGCAGCACGAGGGCGAAGGCCACGAGCGTGACCGTCTCGATGAGGATCTGCGTCAGGGCGAGGTCGGGCGCGCCGCTCGTGGCGAACAGCGCCACCATCCCGAGCCCCGTCACCGAAACGAGAACGACGCCGGTGTAGCGCTTGCGCGCGCGCACGGCGATGATCCCCGCGATGATCATGATCGGCGCGACGACGAGCTGCATCGGGTTCTGCCAGGCGTCCACGGAGATCTTCCAGTCCGCCCCGCCGAGGAGACCGGCGAGGAAGGCCGTGCCCTGCGCGGCGACGAAGACCACGAAGATCGTGCCGACGTAGACCGGCAGCGAGCCGCGCTGGGTGAAGGTCGTCGTCCACACGGCGACGCGGGCGATGACGCGCAGGGTCGCGTTGTAGGCGTCGGCGGCGCCGAACGGGAGGACGCGGCGCAGCGGCGCGCGGCGGTACGTCGCCCAGAAGAGCACCGCTCCGAGCGCGATGGACCCGATCGAGAGGAAGAGGGCGGGTTCGAGCCCGTGCCAGAGCGCGAGATGGTACGGATGATCGCCCTCGCCGGCACTCGGCAGCGTATCGGCGTATCCGGAGAAGGCGACGTCGAGGAACGGCGCGGCGAATCCGCCGACCACCGTCAGGCCGGAGAGGATGACGGGCGCCGCGAGGAAGCCGATCGGCGGGTCGGGCCACTCGGTGACGGGTCGGGGCGCGCCCGTGGCATCCTTCTTCGTCCAGAACGCGCCCCAGATGAACCGCAGACCGTAGGCGGTGGTGAGCACGGAGCCGAGCACGATGCCGATGAGGGGGATGAGGGCGTCGGGCCGACCGCCGCCCTCGATGAGCGAGGTGAGGGCCGCCTCCTTCGCGACGAAGCCGACCGTCGGAGCGAGCCCGACCATCGACGCGATCGCGATGATCGAGAACGTCGCGAGGGTGGGCGCTTGCCGGCCGACGCCGGAGAGTTCGCCGATGTCGCGGGTGGACAGCTGGCGGTCGATCACGCCGACGACGAGGAACAGCGACGACTTGAACAGCGCGTGGCCGATGAGCAGGGCGAGCCCCGCGAGCGCGGAGTTGCGCTCCCCGTACCCCAGCACGACGGTGAGCATGCCGAGCTGGCTCACCGTGCCGAAGGCGAGGATGCGCTTGAGGTCGGATTCACGCAGCGCCTGGATGCCGCCGAGGAGCATCGTGAAGATGCCGAGCGTGATGATGATCGGCCGCCACGGGGCCGCGACCGCGAAGGCCGGTGCGCACCGCGCGATGAGGTAGATCCCGGCCTTCACCATGGCGGCGGCGTGCAGGTAGGCGCTCACCGGCGTCGGGGCGGCCATGGCGCCGGGCAGCCAGAAGTGGAAGGGGAAGATCGCGGACTTGCTCAGTGCTCCGACGAGCAGCATGACGATCGCGCCGTCGATGAGCGGCGAGCCGGCGAGGGTCGACCCCGGGGCGGAGTACGCGGCGAGGATGCCGGAGAGGCTGTTCGTGCCGGCCTGCACCACGAGGATGACGGCGCCGACGAACATCACGAGCCCGCCCAGGGTCGTCACGAGGAGCGCCTGCAGCGCGGCGCGTCGGCTCGCGCCGCGCGCGTGGTAGAAGCCGATGAGCAGGTAGGACAGGATGCTCGTGATCTCCCAGAACATCACGAGCATGATCAGGTCGTCGGTGAGCACGAGGCCGTACATCGCGCCGGCGAAGGCGAGGAGGACGGCGCCGAACTGTCCGACGCCCGCCTTCTTGCCGTCGAAGTACCAGCGGCAGTAGATCAGCACGAGGGCGCCGACGCCGGTGACGATGAGCGCCATCAGCCACCCGAGGGTGTCCATCCGCATCGAGAGCTCGAGTCCGAGCGGTTCGATCCACGTGTACGACTCGGTGAGGACCTCTCCGGAGACGACGCGCGGGGTCATCGCGGCGGCCTGCACGAAGCCCGCCAGGGGGACGAGCGCGGCGACGAGGAAGGCGCGGGGACCGATCCGGCCGAACAGCCACGGCAACGCCAGCGGTACGACCGCGAACGCGGCCAGAAGCAGCAGCATTCTGGCCTCCAGACGGGTTCGGGGGTCGGATCTCCAGTCTACCGGGGCGCAGGGCCGGTGGTGTTCCCGGGCCGGAACCGGCAGGTGAGGAGGACGGACCCGGGCGCCTCCCCCTCGAGCAGCCGGGCGACCGCGAGCCCCGCTGCGCGGCCCTTGCCGGCGGCATCCTGAACGAGCGTCGTCAGCTCGTAGGGCGCCAGGCCGTCGACAGGCACTCCGTCGAACCCCGTGACGCTGACGTCGGCGGGAACGCGCAGGCCCGCCTCCTCCGCAGCGCGGATGACGCCGGCCGCGAGGAGGTCGCTCTGCGCCAGCACGGCGGTGGGGCGATCGCCCTCCGGCCCGGCGAAGAGCACGCGCCCCGCGGCCAGGCCCTCGTCGATCGAGCTGGCGGCCGTCGCGTACGCCGGGGCGTCGGGGTACACGTCGCGGGCTCCGTCGAGGCGCTCCCGCGTCACCTCGACGCCGATGACCATGCCCGCGGGGATGAATCCGCGGGTGCCGTGCTCGTCCTGCCACAGCGTGACCGTCGCCACCCGCGTGTGGCCGAGCGCGCGCAGATGCTCGGCCGCCTGGCGCTCCGCCTCCCGGTTGTCGAGCGCGATGCGCGGCACGCCGTAGCCGGCATCGCCCTCGATGACGACGACGGGGATGCCGCGGGCCTGGACCTCGGTCAGCGTGGCACGGGTGGCGCTGTCGCAGCTGAGAAGGACGGCCGCGTCGACCGGAGCGGTCGTGAGGGTCGGGGCGTTCTCGACGCCGGAGTTCCGCCGGAGGAGCAGCAGACCCGCCCCCAGGGGGGCGACCGCCTCGGAGAGGCCATCCATCAGGAGGCGCTGGACGGGGTCGAGGAACAGGTCCTGCAGGCTCGATCCGACCACGACGCCGACGATCCCGCTGCGACCGCGGCGCAGCGACGCGGCGCGCGGGTCGGGGCCGGTGTATCCGAGCTCCGCGGCGGCGGCCTGGACGCGCTGCCGCGTCAGATCGGACACGGGAGTCTTGCCGCTGAAGACGACGGATGCGGTGGACGGCGAGACGCCCGCTTCGCGGGCGACGTCGGAGATGGTCGCGCGTCGTGTCGTCACCTCCTCATCGTACTCGGGGGGTCGAGAAGCGTCGAATCGATTCGGTAGAGTGTTGTGGTGAACGCCTCCCCCATCCCTGGACCCCTCTCCGCACCCGCCTCCGGGCGCCCGGAGGGTCAGCGCCTCTCCCGGTGGCGTCTCGCCGTCTTCGCGATGTTCCTCCTGTGCGGCGTCACCTTCGCCTCGTGGGCATCGCGCCTTCCCGCCGTGAAGCAGAACCTCGGGATCGACGACTTCGAGGTCGGTGTCCTCCTGTTCGCGATGGGCGCCGGCTCGCTCCTGGGTGTCATGTCGGCAAACGTCATCGTCGCGCGATGGGGTGCGAGGCGGGGGCTCTCGGTCACGGTGGTGGGCGTCGCCCTCGGCCTGCTGCTGGCGGGCCTCGGGGTCGATGCGCTCGGCTCCTATGCGGTCGCCACCGCGGGACTCGCACTGATGGGGCTCTGCTTCGGAGCGACCGACGTCATGATCAACGTCGAGGCCGCCGCTGTGGAGCAGGCGACCGGGCGCACCCTCATGCCGCTCTTCCACGCCTTCTTCAGCCTCGGCACGGTCGCCGGCGCAGGAGTCGGGGTCGCGATGGCCGCGTGGCGTGTCGGCGCCTCGTGGCACCTCGGCACCGTCGCGGTCATCTGGCTCGTGGTCACGACGTTCGCCCTGCGGTTCGTTCCCGCCCATGAGCGCGCGCACGCGGCATCCGACGCGCCCTCGATCCGCGGCGAGCGTCTCCACGCGGCTCTCGCGGTGTGGCGCGATCCCCGCACGTACGCCATCGGCGCCATCATCCTGGGCATGGCCTTCGCCGAGGGCAGCGCGAACGACTGGCTCACGATCGCGGTCGTGGACGGACACGGCGAGTCCGAGGCCACGGGCGCGATCTTCCTCACCGTCTTCTCGATCTCGATGACCGTGTTCCGCGCCGCGGGAGGTCCGATCGTCGATCGGATCGGCCGGGTGTGGGCTCTGCGTGGCCTCGCGGTGACCGCGGGCGTGGGGCTCATCGTGTTCATCCTCGCCCCCACCCTGCCCCTGGCGTTCGTCGGGGTGGCGCTGTGGGGCGCCGGAGCCTCGCTGGGCTTCCCGCTGGGGATGTCGGCGGCGGCCGACGACCCGGCCAAGGCCGCGGCGTCCGTCTCGGCGGCGGCCACCATCGGCTACGTCGCGTTCCTGTGCGGACCGCCCGTCCTCGGCTGGATCAGCCACCAGATCGGCATCCTGAACACCCTCTGGATCATCGTCGGCCTGATCGTCATGAGCGGCCTCGCCTCCGGCGCCGCGAAGCCGATCGCCGGGTCGAAGGTCGGCGCGGGGCACCACTGACGGGTCGACGCCGCTGTGGCGTGGCGGCGTCGACGCGTACCGATTGCAGGACATCTGCGCGGGCGGGCCCGGCCGGGCCGTGGAATTCCGCGGGCGGTGGACCGCGGCGGCACCTTCCGTCCTGCGTTACGGCCGCCTCAGCGGGGTACCTCCGCGATGACGCCCGAGACGACGAGGTCGGCGCGCCCCGCGGATGCCTCGATGAGGACGGCGTTCGCGCCGTCGACCTCCCGCGCCCAGGCCGTCGCCGCCGCGAGGCTGCGACCGTGACGGGTGTGGCGGTCGATGAGCCGCGCCTCGCGGACATCGTCGGGAGTCGCGCAGAACCAGGCGGCATCGAGCCGGGGCCGCACCCCCGACCACGGCGGCGCATCGACGAGGAGGTAGTTGCCCTCGACGACGATGTAGCGGGCGCCCGGCTCGATCGCGACCTCCCCGGCCACGCCTTCATCGACCTCCCGGCGGAAGCTCGGGGCGTAGACCGTGTGGTCGCGTTCGTTCCGCACCCGGTCGAGCAGGGCGAGGAACCCCCAGCCGTCGAAGGTGTCGATCGCGCCTTTGCGGTCGTGGACGCCGAGCCGGTCGAGCGTCGCGTTCGCCAGGTGGAAGCCGTCCAGAGGCAGGTGCACGGCGCATCCGGGCTCCGCCTCGTTCAGCCGCGCCACCAGGCCCTGCGCGAGAGTCGTCTTGCCGCTGCCCGGACTGCCCGCGATGCCGACGAGGGATCTGCCGCTGCCCGACGGCGGGCGGGTCGCTCGCACGCGGGCGGCGAGCGCATCGAGGGAGGACTCCACCCGCTCATCGTGCCAGACAGCCGGCGCACAGAGACGGGCCGGACGCGCGACGGCGGCTCGCCCTTGCCGGGGCCTGCGAGACTGGACGGGTGCGTCTCATCATCGCCCGCTGCTCCGTCGACTACTCCGGGCGGCTGAACACCCACCTTCCGCTCGCCACGCGGCTCATCATGATCAAGGCCGACGGGACGGTCGCCTTCCACCGCGACATCCAGCACGCGCCCCTGAACTGGATGAGCCCGCCCTGCTCGCTGACAGTGGAGGTGCCGGATGCCGAGTCCGCCTCAGCGGGGGTGCTCGAGCACTGGCGGGTGACGCACGCCAAGACCGGCGACGCGCTGCTCGTGCGCATCTACGAGGTGCTGCACGACTCGGCCCACGAGCTCGGCGTGGATCCAGGCCTGCAGAAGGACGGCGTGGAGGCCGACCTCCAGCGGCTGCTGGCCGAGCAGGTCGACGTCATCGGCGACGGACTGACGCTCGTGCGTCGCGAGTTCCCGACGGCCATCGGACCGGTCGATCTGCTCCTGCGCGATCCCCGGGGCGGCACGATCGCCGTCGAAGTGAAGCGGCGCGGTGACATCGACGGCGTGGAGCAGCTCACGCGCTACCTGGAGCTGCTCAATCGTGATCCCCACCTCGCACCGGTCGCCGGCGTCTTCGCGGCGCAGGAGATCAAGCCGCAGGCGAAGACGCTCGCCGGGGACCGCGGCATCCGCTGCGTCACCCTCGACTACGACGGCATGAAGGGCACCGAGTCCGGCGCCCCTCGCCTGTTCTGAGCCGGGACAGCCGCCCGTCGCCCGACCCGCGTCGCCGCGCGGATAGGCTGGCGGGATGACACCGCGTTCGCCGTTCTCCTGCGTTCTCTGGGATGTCGACGGCACGGTGGTGGATGCCTCGGACGGCATCCTGCGCCGCCTGGCGATCGCCCTCGATCACTTCGGCAAGCCTGCCGCCACGCGTGAGGAGCTGGTCCACTGGATCGGACCTCCGATGTTCGACTCCTTCCAGGCGAACGTCGGGATGACGCCGGAGCAGGCCTCCGAGGCGGTCGCCTTCTACCGGACCATCGGGAAGGCGGACGGCTACACGACGGGCGCGAAGCTGTACCCCGGCATCGCCGATCTGATGGCCGAGCTGCATGCCGCGGGCATCCCACAGGCGACGGCGAGCTCCAAGCCGGAGATCCAGGTCGCAGCTCTCGTCGAGCACTTCGACCTGGCGCCCTATCTGCAGGCGGTCGTCGGCGCCACGGCCGACGAGAAGACGCTCGCGACGAAGGCCGACATCGTGGCCGAGGCGCTGAGGCGCCTTCAGGCCGCGGGCGCCGACACGAGTCGGCCGGTCCTCATCGGCGATCGCCACCACGATGTCGAGGGTGGCGCAGCGCACGGCGTCCCCGTGATCTTCGTACGGTGGGGCTTCAGCTGGCCGCACGAGTCAGAGGGAGCGGCAGCAGCCGTCGACACGGCCGATCAACTGCGTGCGCTTCTCTTGATCGAACAGTGACGGCCCGCGCGAACGCGGGCCGTCAACTAGATCAATCAGATGGGTCGGATGTTCTCCGCCTGCAGGCCCTTGGGGCCCTGAGCGATCTCGAACTCGACGCGCTGGTTCTCCTCGAGGGAGCGGTAGCCGCTCGACTCGATGGCGGAGTAGTGAGCGAAGACGTCTGCGCCGCCCTCATCGGGAGCGATGAACCCGAAGCCCTTCTCCGAGTTGAACCACTTGACGGTGCCCTGCGTTGCCATGAACTGCCTTACTGACGTGCGATGCCGACGCAGGCGCGCCGACGTGACCCACGCTAGTGGTGTATGGCCGTTCGCGCACGACTGTGACGGTGATGGTGACATAAACGTTGCGTAAACCATTCGACGCCCGGGCGCATCGCGCGAAAGCGCGTCGCCCGGGCGTCGACGGATCCCCCCGGATAGGTCACGCTGAGCGTGACAGCGCCCACTGTACTGATATATCGACCCGAACGGGAGCGGGACGCCTTAGGAATTGGCCGAGAGAAATCCGCGGCCGGGAGCTGGGTCGCCGCGTCGCGCGACGGAGATTCACGGCCCGTGAATCCGCGTTCCAGCCGGGACCCTCGTACAATTCTGGTCGATGACCGTCATCCTCCCCCCCATAGAACTCACCGGCGGCATGATCCTCGGCGATGAGGTCTACGCGCGCATCGGTGCCGCCATCCTCGACGGCACCCTGCCCGCCGGCCAGCGCCTGCGTGATGTCGACCTCGCCCAGCAGCTCGGCGTCTCGCGCACCCCCGTTCGCGAAGCACTGCAGCGCCTCGAGCGATTCGGGCTCGTCGAGATCGCCGTCGGCCGCTACACCCGCGTGTCCGAGCCCAACGACCGTCTGCGCGACGAGACGGGTGAGTTCACGGCGTACTTCATGGGCAACGCCCTGCGGATCGCCCTCCAGCGCTGCACCGCCGACCAGCACGCGGCGATCGTCGCGAAGATGGATGCCGTCGTCGACGGCGCCGAGCGTGCCGACCCGCTGCGCCTGTTCGAGGCAGCCTCGACGATGTTCGAGGAGGTGACGAAGGCCACCGGCAACACCGTCTTCATCGGCGTCGTGCGCGAGACGGCCCTGGCGATCCAGCGGAACCTGCGCGGGTGGCAGCCGTTCCTCGTCGGGCCGATCAGCCGCGGCGACGGCTACGCGCAGCTGCGCGAGCACATCGTCGCGCGCGACGGCGACAACGCCGAGCAGCTGCTGCGCTACCTCCACGGCATCGTCTGAAGACCCGGCCCGATGCACACGAACGACACCCTCGCCCCGATCGAGCTGGTCAGCGGGATGATCCTCAGCGACGAGATCTACGCACGGATCGGCGCAGCGATCGCCGACGGCCGCTTCCCCCCGGGGCACCGGCTGCGCGACGTCGAGCTCGCCCGACAACTGGGCGTCTCGCGTACCCCCGTGCGCGAAGCACTGCAGCGCCTGGAGCGGTTCGGTCTGGTCGAGATCGTGGTGGGCCGCTACACCCGTGTCACCGCTCCCGACGATGAACTGCGGCGCGACACGGCGGAGTTCGCCGCCTTCTTCCTGGGCAACGCGCTCAACCTGGCCGTGTCGCGGTGCACCGACGAGCAACTGGCCGCGCTCGTCGCAGCAGCCGATTCCGCACTCGAGGGCATCTCTGCCGGCGACGCTGCGGCGGTGTTCGCCGCGGCATCCACACTCGGCGACCTCGCGACCCGCGGAGCCCGCAACGGCGTGTTCACCACCATCATCCACGAGACGTCGATCGTCGTCGCACGCAACCTCCGGGGGTGGTCGGGCGTCCGGGCCGAGGCCGGCCCGCGCCGCGAGAACTGGCATCTCCTGCGCGAGCGGATCGCGGCGCGGGACGCGGAGGGGGCGGAGGATGCCGTGCGCCGGCTCTACGGACTCACCCCGGGAGCCGTGCCGCCGAGCAGCTGACGCAGAAAACGGATGACCCCCGAATCCGGGGGTTCATCCGTTTTCGATGTCCTCAGACATCCGTTGCGTGCGCGAGGGGGGACTTGAACCCCCACGCCCTTGCGGGCACTGGCACCTGAAGCCAGCGCGTCTACCTATTCCGCCACTCGCGCGAACCGGTGCATCCACCGGATCAACTTCCCGAGGATATCACGCGCTCTGGCGGCGGCAGAATCGCCGGATGCGCGGTCATTCAGACTGTGCAACTAGCATGTACGCACCGGCCAGCCAGCCAGAGGAGCCCCGTGGGACTACTTGACAGCTTCGAGAAGGGACTCGAACGCGCCGTCAACGGTGCGTTCGCGAAGTCCTTCCGCAGTGGCATCCAGCCGGTGGAGATCGCCGCGGCCCTGCGGACCGAATTGGATGCCAAGGCCGCGGTCGTCAGCCGCGACCGCATCCTGGCGCCCAACTCCTTCGAGGTCCGCCTCGCCCCCGCTGATGCCGAGCGGATGGCCTCCCTCGGCACGACCCTCGACGACGAGCTGCACGCCCTGGTGAAGAAGCACGCGGAGTCGCAGGGCTTCTCCTTCGCCGGCCCCGTGTCGATCGCGGTCGCCGCCGACGCGCAGCTGCCGACCGGAACCCTCCGCATCGCCTCGCAGACCGCCGCCGGCCAGGTCGCATGGCGGGGCGTCGTGGACGTGGAGGGGAAGCGCCATCCGCTCACCAAGGGACGCACCGTGATCGGGCGCGGCAGCGACGCCGACATCACGATCACCGATGCCGGCACGAGCCGCCGCCACGTCGAGATCCTCTGGGACGGCGAGAAGGCGATGGTCCGCGACCTCGGCTCGACGAACGGCACGCAGCTCGACGGCCGCAAGGTCGGCGAAGCTCCCCTCCCGCCCGATTCGATCATCACCATCGGGCGCACCGACATCACCTTCCGCGTGATCGCGCAGGCCACCCCGCCGCGCCCCACGACGTCGGCCGCCGACGCGACGCGGGCATTCGGGATCGGCGGCTCCGCGTGAGCCAGCTCACCCTGCTCCTGCTGCAGGTCGGATTCCTGATCGTGCTGTGGGCGTTCGTGTTCGCCGTCGTCTACTCCCTGCGCGCCGACCTGTTCGGCGTCAAGGTGCGCAAGCTCCCCGACCCCTCGACAAGCTCGGGGACCGTCGGGGGCGCGGCGGCCGTCGGAGGCGCGGGGGCTACGGCGCCCATCGCACCGGTGGCACGCCCGGCCGCGGCGAAGCCCTCCGCCCCCACCGCCCCCGCCGGGCCGCAGAAGGCCACGCGGGATTCCGTGTCGCGCATCCTCATCACCAGCGGGCCCAAGACCGGCCTCGAACTGCCCCTCACCGGTGAGCCCCTCACGATCGGTCGCTCCAGCGAGTCGGGTCTCGTGATCCGCGACGATTACACCTCGAGCCACCATGCGCGGCTGCTCCTGTGGGGAGAGCAGTGGATGATCCAGGACCTCGACTCGACCAACGGCACCTGGCACGACGGCGAGCGCGTCGCCAATCCGGTCCCCGTGCGCGTCGGGGCGCCGATCAAGGTGGGCGCCACCACCTTCGAGCTGCGGAAGTAGCCGGACCCGATCATGGTCTTCGAGGGGTCGAGTGCCGCCATCTCCCACACGGGGAAGGTGCGCTCCAACAACCAGGATTCGGGCTACAGCGGCTCCAACCTGTTCGTCGTCGCCGACGGAATGGGCGGTCACGCGGGCGGGGATGTCGCCTCGAGCATCGCCGTTCACCGGCTGAAGGATCTCGATCACCCCTTCCCCACCCCGACCGAGGCCGAGCAGGCGCTGCAGGAGGCCATCGCGTCCACGGCGACGGTGCTCATCGACACCGTCGCCGACCGCCCGGAGCTCTCCGGCATGGGGACGACGGTCAGCGCCCTCGCGTTCGTCGACGACTACGCCGTGATCGCCCACATCGGCGACTCGCGCATCTATCTCTTCCGCGATGAGGCGCTCACCCAGATCACGACCGACCACACCTTCGTGCAGCGTCTCGTCGATTCGGGTCGCATCACCCCGGAGGAAGCGCGCTACCACCCGCGCCGCTCGGTGCTCATGCGGGTTCTGGGCGACATGGACCCCGACCCTGAGGTCGACACGTTCATCATGCCGACCCAGCCGGGCGACCGCTGGCTGCTGTGCTCCGACGGGCTGTCCGGGGTCGTCGACGACACGCACACCGCCAGGACGTTCGCGCAGCATCTGCCCCCGGGGCGGACCGCGGACCTGCTGCTGAAGCAGGCGCTCGACGGCGGAGCCCCCGACAACGTCACCGTCGTCATCGTCGACGTTGGCGGCAGCCATCCGATCTTCAGCGGCACGGCGACGATCGTCGGCTCGGCATCCAACCCGCAGGGCATCGACGTGCCGGCGGCACGTCCGGGACGCTCGAGCTGGCTGCACCCGAACCGTCAGGCGGCCAACGAGCCGACCCACTTCGAGCCGGCGCCCGAATTCCTCGAGGAGCTCATCGAGGAGGACCGTCGCCGCTCACGTCGACGCCGCGTGTGGTGGATCGCCGGCCTGATCATCGTGATCGGAGCGCTGATCGTGAGCCTGATCGGTGCGTACTCGTGGACGCAGACCCGCTACTTCGTCGGGTCGGACGCGGACTCCGTCGTGATCTACCGCGGCATCCAGCAGGATCTCGGCCCGATCTCACTGTCGACGCCCTACGAAGACACCGGCATCCTGCTGGCGAATCTGCCCTTCTACCAGCGGCTGGCGGTTCAGCAGACGATCTCCGCCCGGTCCCTCGCCGACGCCCAGCAGATCGTCCAGACGATGCGGGCGACGCAGGGGAGCCCCCCGTGACCGACACCTCCGCCGTGACCACGGACACCACGATCGTCAAGGCGCTGCGCCGCATCCGGATGCCGCAGACCCAGCGCAACCGCGAGCTCGGACTGCTCCTGTTCGCGTTCGTCATCAACGCGGGCGCGGTCGCTCTCGTCCAGCTCGGCGCGACAGGCCACATCGACTGGACCTTCCTCTACTACTGCGGCGCCCTGACCGTGCTCGTCCTCGGTCTGCACGTCGTCCTGCGGTACCGCGCGCCGCAGGCCGACCCCTTCGTCGTCCCGATCGCGACGGTGCTCTCCGGTCTCGGTCTCGCGATGATCTACCGCATCGACATCGAGGACGGTGATGCGGGCTGGGCCGCCTATTCGACCCGCCAGCTGGCCTGGCTCGCGATCTCGATCGCCGCGGCCGTGGCCATCGTGATCGCCCTGCGGAACTACCGCGTGCTGCTGCGCTACACCTACGTGTTCGGCTTCGTCGGCATCGCGCTGCTGCTGCTGCCCTTCGTTCCGGGCCTCGGCACGGACCAGAACGCCGACGTCTGGATCTCCATCGGCGGCTTCTTCTCCTTCCAGCCCGGCGAGCTCGCGAAGATCTGCCTCGCGATCTTCTTCGCCGGCTACCTCGTGCGCACGCGCGAGGCGCTGACCTCCGTCGGCACACGGTTCCTGGGCATGACCTGGCCGCGCCCCCGCGAACTCGGCCCGCTCCTGCTCCTGTGGGCCGGCGCTCTCGCGATCATCGTGCTCCAGCGCGACCTCGGCACGGGAATGCTCATCTTCGGCATGTTCGTCGCGATGCTCTACGTCGCGACCGGCAAGACGAGCTGGGTCGTCATCGGTCTGACCCTCGCCGCGATCGGGGTCGCCGCCGCCACCGCCGTGCTCCCGTACGTACAGGCGCGTTTCACCAACTGGCTGCACCCCTTCGACCCCGACACCGTCGACGGATCGAGCTTCCAGCTCGTGAGCGGCATCTTCGGCCTCGCGCACGGCGGACTCATCGGCACGGGCCTCGGTCAGGGTCGCCCGGGCCTGACCCCGCTGTCGCAGAGCGACTACATCTTCCCGAGCCTCGGCGAGGAGCTCGGCCTCGTCGGCGTGTTCGCGATCCTGTGCCTCTACATGGTGTTCACGAGCCGCGGCATCCGCGTGGGCCTCGCCGGCCAGGACGACTTCGGCAAGCTCCTCGCGACCGGCCTGTCCTTCACCATCGCGCTGCAGGTGTTCATCATGGTCGGCGGTGTGACGCGCATCATCCCGCTGACGGGCCTCACCACGCCCTTCCTCGCCGCGGGCGGCTCGTCGCTGATCGCGAACTGGATCATCGTCGCGCTCCTGCTGCGCATCTCCGACGCCGTCCGCTCCCGCCCGCGCGTGGTGATCGGATGACCTCGCTGATGATCGAAGGGAAGGGGGCGATCGCATGACCAAGGAGCTGCGCCGGCTGAGCCTCATCATGCTCGCGATGTTCGTCGCCCTGTTCGGGGCCACGAGCTGGATCCAGGTCGTCCAGGCGAGCGACCTGGCGGACAACGAGCACAACCGCCGCGCCCTGTACGACTCGTTCGAGGTGCAGCGGGGCTCGATCATCGCCGGCGACCAGGTCATCGCCGATTCCGTGCCCAGCGACGACCTGTACAGCTGGCAGCGCCAGTATGCGGATGCCGCGATGTGGGCGCCGGTGACCGGGTACATCAATCCCGTGCTGAACTCCGCGACGGGCATCGAGCGCGCGATGAACAGCGAGCTCTCCGGCACCGCCGGCTCCCAGTTCCTCTCCCGCATCGACCGGATCATCACGGGGCAGCCCCCGCGCGGGTCGAACGTGCTCCTCACCCTCGACCCCGCCATCCAGCGTGCGGCCTTCGAGGCTCTCGGCGACTACGAGGGCGCCGTCGTCGCCATCGAGCCCAAGACCGGCCGCATCCTCGCGATGGTCACGAGTCCGAGCTACGACACCAACGCCCTCGCGGTGCACGACGCAGAAGCGGTCAACGCGACCTACGACGACCTCCTCTCCAGCGCGGTCAATCCGCTCTGGAACCGGGCGATCGGCGGCAGTCTGAACCCGCCCGGGTCGACGTTCAAGCTCGTCGTGGCATCCGCGGCCCTCGCCTCGGGCAGATTCACGCCCGATTCGACCTTCGCGAACCCCTCCAGCTACGTGCTCCCGGGAACTTCGCAGACGATCCACAACTTCGACGGCGCTGCGTGCGGCCCGGGTGACACGGTGAGCCTCGCGACGGCTCTGCGGCTCAGCTGCAACATCCCGATGGCGCAGCTCGCGATCGCCCTCGGCGACGACGCGATCCGCGACGAGGCGGAGAAGTACGGCTTCAACAAGAGCTTCCAGATCCCGCTGACGACGGAGGCCTCGGTCTACCCGCCCGGCCCGCTGGATGACGCGCAGACCGGCCTCACCGGGTTCGGCCAGCAGGACGTGCAGGCGACGCCGCTGCAGATGGCCCTCGTGGCGGCCGGCATCGCCGACAAGGGCATCGTCATGAACCCCCGCATGGTCGACCGCGTCGTCGCACCGGATCTGACGGTGCAGCAGACGGTCGAGGACACGCAGTTCGGACGTGCGCTGTCGGAGGCCGATGCGGCCACCATGACCTCGCTCATGATCGCCAATGTCAGCAACGGCGCAGCGAGCGGTGCAAGAATAGACGGCGTCGACGTCGCCGGGAAGACCGGCACGGCCGAGCACGGACCAGGCGATCCGTACACCCTTTGGTTCACAGGTTTCGCCCCGGCGGACGACCCCCAGGTCGCCGTCGCGGTCATGATCGAGAACGGCGGAGGACTCGGACAGTCCGGGACGAGCAACGGGATCGCGGCCCCCATCGCGAAGAAAGTACTAGAGGCGGTGCTGAGCAGATGAGACCGACACAGGGTGTGAGCTTCGGGGGACGCTACGAACTGGATTCACGGATCGCGATCGGCGGGATGGGCGAGGTCTGGGAGGCCACCGATCACGTGATCGGACGCACCGTCGCCATCAAGATCCTCAAAGACGAGTACATGGGCGACCCGGGCTTCCTGGAGCGCTTCCGCGCCGAGGCCCGCCACGCCGCGCTCGTCAACCACGAGGGCATCGCGAGCGTCTTCGACTACGGCGAGGAGAACGGCTCCGCCTTCCTCGTGATGGAACTCGTTCCCGGGGAGGCTCTCTCGACCATCCTCGAGCGCGATGGCTCCCTGTCGACCGACAAGACCCTCGACATCGTCGCGCAGACGGCCGCCGCGCTGCAGGCCGCCCACGCCGCCGGTCTCGTCCACCGCGACATCAAGCCGGGCAACCTGCTGATCACGCCCGACGGTCGTGTGAAGATCACCGACTTCGGCATCGCGCGCATCGCCGACCAGGTGCCGCTGACGGCGACCGGTCAGGTGATGGGAACGGTCCAGTACCTCTCTCCCGAGCAGGCCTCCGGCCACCCGGCATCCCCGTCGACGGACATCTACTCGCTGGGCATCGTCGCGTACGAATGCCTCGCCGGAAAGCGTCCGTTCACGGGCGAATCGCAGGTCGCGATCGCCATGGCGCAGATCAACGACGCGCCGCCGCCCCTTCCCGAGACGATCGCGGAGCCCGTCCGCAACTTCGTCATGAGCATGATCGCGAAAAAGCCCGACGACCGGCCTGCCACCGCCTCCGCGGTCGCGCGCGCGGCGACGGCCCTGCGCCGCGGCGACATCGCGGGCGCCATCGCGATCGTCCCGGCCATCGCCGGCGGCGGTCGCCTGGACGAGGCGACGCGCCTGCTCACCCCCGGCGGGGAGGACACGACGCGCATCCTGCCGACCTCCAGCGCCGCTCCCGCGGCCGCAGCCGCGGCCGCCCCCCTCGCCGGCGAGAACGAGCAGGCCCAGAAGACGAAGAAGCGCAGCGCGTGGACGTGGCCGCTCATCGCCCTGATCGTCCTGCTCCTGCTGGTGCTCGGCGGCACGGTCTTCGCCCTGCTGACGAACCAGAACCCGGCTCCCGAGCCGAGCAGCTCCTCCGCGACGCCGAGTCAGACGCCGTCCAAGACACCGTCGGCGACTCCCACCGCCACGGACATCAACCTCAGCGCCATCACCCTCACCGGAAAGACGTGCGAGGAGGCGCAGGCGGCGCTGACCGAGGCGGGCTTCACCGCCATGGCCACCTGCACCGACGGCGACGCCGCGACCTCCGAGGATCAGATCGGCAAGGTCTACAAGTCGAGCCCCAGCGGCGGCAACGTTCCGCCGAGCACGGTCGTCGCCCTGACGGTCTACGCCGAGCAGACCCCGATGAGCGCGCCGGGATCCCCGACGCTGAGCGCCGCGTCGGTGGCCGCCGGCGGCCAGCTGGGCGTCACGTGGCAGGGCTATTCGTGCCCCGCGGGCTTCACGCCGACCAACTACGTGTTCACCGTCTCGGGCGGCACGTTCGAGGCGGGTGGCGGGACCGAGGCGTCCTTCCTCATCGGTCAGCAGCCGGGCGTGATCATCGCGGGAGAGTCCGGCACGGTCGTCGTCGACTACCTGGTCGAGTGCGAGAACGGATCGGGGAGCGTGCGCCAGTCGCCGACGTCGGCGCAGTCGGTCGCGACGATCACGCCGGCACCCTCGCCCACCTCGACCACGGCGCCCTGACAGGCCCGTCGGTTAGGCTGGCGGCAGAGTCATGCCAGGGGGAGAGGTGTCTGTGGGTCAGCGCGTGCTATCCGACCGCTATCGGGTCGATGAGCTGATCGGACGCGGCGGGATGGCCAGCGTGTACCGCGGTCAGGACATCACGCTCGGTCGTGACGTCGCGATCAAGATCCTCAAGCGCGAGCTCGCCGCCGACGCCACCTTCCGCACCCGGTTCCGGCTCGAGGCGCAGTCCGCGTCGCGCATGTCGCACCCGACGATCGTCCGCGTGTTCGACGCGGGAGAAGACCTCGCGACGGATGCCGACGGCACGACTCACCCAGTGCCCTACATCGTCATGGAGCTCGTCTCCGGCCGTCTGCTGAAGGACATCGTCGACGAGGGCCCGGTGCCCATCCCCGAGGCGCTGCACTACACCGACGGCATCCTCGAGGCGCTGGAGTACTCGCACCGCGCCGGTGTCGTCCACCGCGACATCAAGCCCGGCAACGTGATGGTCACCGACTCCGGCCAGGTCAAGGTGATGGATTTCGGCATCGCCCGGGCCGTCTCCGACTCGTCGTCGACGGTCGCCGAGACGACCGCGATCATCGGCACCGCCGCGTACTTCTCGCCCGAGCAGGCCAAGGGTGAGCCCGTCGACTCTCGCGCCGACGTCTATTCGACCGGTGTCGTCCTGTACGAGCTGCTCACCGGCCGCCCGCCCTTCCGCGGCGACACCCCGGTCGCCGTCGCCTACCAGCACGTGAGCGAGACCCCGGTGGCGCCCTCCGAGCTCGTCGAGACCGTCCCGCGCTCGCTCGACGCCGTCGCGCTGCGCGCGCTCGCGAAGGACCCGTTCCAGCGGTACCAGGACGCCGCGGCATTCCGCGCCGCGCTGGACGCCACGAGCGAGGGGCACGTCCCGAGCAAGAAGCAGGTCGGGGCGCTGACGAGCGAGCTGTACGGCGACAGCCCGCGGCACGCCGCCGAGACAGCCAGGTCGCTGCGCCAGCTCTCCACCGACACCACCATGAAGCGCACGCAGGCAGGGCCTCCGGCCGCGTGGATCTGGGCCGGTATCACCGTCCTCGCCGTGGTCCTGATCTCGGTGCTGTTCTGGGTGCTCACGAGCAAGCCGGGCACGAACATCCCCGACAACGCCCGCGTCGTGCCCGACGTGATCGACATGTCCTGGGATCGCGCGAACGAGACCCTCTTCACACAGGATCTCCAGGCCGACCGCCTCGAGGAGAGCAGCGACAAGATCGCAGCCGGGAATGTCGTGCGCACCGAGCCCGGATCCGGTATCACCGTCGCCCCCGGTCAGACCGTCAAGGTCTACGTGTCGACCGGGCAGGAGATGGCGACCGTTCCGGCTCTCGCGGGGATGACGACCGAGGAGGCGACGGCGGCGCTCAGCGCCGCGAAGCTCTCCCTCGGGTCCGTGACGACGCGCAACGATCCGGATCTCAGCGCCGGAACGGTGATCTCGGCCGGCGAGACCGAGGGGGCGCAGGTCTCCGTGGGGAAGGCGGTCAGTCTCGTCGTCTCGAGCGGCCACGTGACGCTCGTGGATGTCGTCGGCTACACCGCGGACGCCGCCCAGCGCGCGCTCAGCGCCGACGACGTCAAGCTCACACCTGTCATCGTCGAGGACCCGAGCTGCCCGGCGCCGCGCGGCGATCAGATCGTCGCACGCCAGTCGCTCGCACCCGGCGACGTCCCGATCCACTCGACGGTGGAACTGACGGTCTGCACCGGGAAGCCCTGAGCCCTGCCTGAGCCGCGCCGGCCTCAGCTGATGACGCGGTGCGGGGACAGGGTCGCGCCGCGAGCCGCCGCCCCTGCGAGGTGCGGCGCTCCCGTCAGCGCGAGCCAATTGCCGAGCAGGCGGTAGCCGCCGTCTGTGAGCACCGCCTCGGGGTGGAACTGGACGCCGTGCAGCGGCAGCGTGCGGTGGGCGAGGCCCATCACGACGCCCGCGGACGTCCGAGCCGTGACCGTGAGTTCGGGCGGGAGAGTCACCTCCTCCACAGCGAGCGAGTGGTAGCGCGTCGCGGAGAAGGGGGAGGAGAGGCCCGCGAACAGCGCTCCGCCGTCGTGGTGCACGCCACTCGTGATCCCATGCCGCAGCTCGGGCGCCTCTGACACGCGAGCCCCGAACGCGACTGCGAGCGCCTGGTGGCCGAGACAGACGCCGAGGAGGGGGATGCCTTGGCGCGCGGCCACCCGGATGACCTCGATCGAGCCGCCGGCCTCCTCGGGGGTACCCGGGCCCGGGGAGACGAGGACACCGATCGCATCGCCGATCTCCGCGCGCGGGTCGCCGATGGCATCCGCTTCGATCAGGCGCGTGGTCGCGCCGAGCTCACGCAGATATCCGACGAGGGTGTGGACGAAACTGTCGTGGTTGTCGACGACGAGGACGTCAGCCACCGATCGTGGACTCCTGGGGGGTGATGAGCTGCGAGACCCACGGGAACACGTACCAGAACAGTCCGTACAGGACAGCGGCCGCGAGGATGAGGAGGATCACCACGCGGACCCAGGCCGGGCCGGGGAGCAGGCGCCAGAGTGCGGCGTACATCAGGACGTGGCTCCTACGGTCGGGGCGGCGAGCGAGGCGGGCGGCCCGGCGGCGGCGGGGGTGAAGCTGTCGAAGACCGCGTACGCGATGATCCGCTCGAGCATGTTGAGCTTGGGGGCGCAGGAGGTGAGCGTCAGGTAACGTCCGTTGGCCTCGACGCCGACCTGCTGCGGCACGGGCAGGAGGACCTCGACCTGGGTGTCCTGAACGTACTCGAGAGTGCGGAACCGATAGGTGTACCAGCCGTCGGGCGTCTGGACGACGATGGCATCGCCGATCACCAGCTGGTCGATGGGGTCGAAGGGCGCCCCCGAGGTCCAGCGGTGCGCGGCGTAGACGGTGTTGCCGACGCCGCCGGGCATGGCCGTGTCGGCATAGTGGCCGATCTCGCCCGCGTCGAGGATGTCGGAGCGCGAGGTGCCCGCCGCGATGGTGAACTGCCACTGAGGCCCGAAGCGCGGGATGAACATGACGCCGAACTGCGTCCCGTGGTCGGGCTGTGTCTGCACGGGGACGGTGGCTTCCGCTGCCTCTTCGGCGGGCGTCGGCGTCGGTGACGCGGATGCCGCGGGCGCGGGTGTCATCCAGCTCTGCGACAGGGCGCTGGCTTCACGGTGCTTCTCGGCGCCGATGATCCGGTCGCCGATCCACATCTGCCAGGAGACGAAGAGAAGGGCCACCACACCGACGGTGATGAGGATCTCCCCGACGACGCCGAGGAAGGTCGCGCGGCGGCGCGGTCGACTGCTCCCGCGCGCACGGCGCGCGCGGAGCTCACGACGCGAGTTCGTCCCGGTGTCCCCCATGATCGGATTCTCCCACAGCACGGCTGTGCCCGGCCTGCAGGTAGAATCGCCGCATGGCACGATCTGGCAAGGATGACGAGCAGCTCACCGAGCGCCCGGAGGGCGACGCCGCCCCCAACCCGGTGTGGTTCAAGCCCATCATGCTGGGCCTCATGATCCTCGGGCTCCTCTGGGTGATCGTGTTCTACCTCAGCGCGCAGGCGCTGCCCATCCCCGGCATCGGCGGCTGGAATCTGGTGATCGGATTCGGCATCGCCTTCGTCGGGTTCCTCATGACGACACGCTGGCGCTGAGTCCATCCACAGCCCGTCCACGGCTGTGAATTACACCGGTGTCATTCATCCCCATTTGTGGATGAACCTGTGGATAACTAGCGGTACAGGAACACCGGGAGCGCCAGGAGGGCGAGGAGCCCGGCGGCCACGGCGACGAGAAGCCAGAACTGCGTCCGCTGCTGACGGATGGCTCTGGTGCGCGCGAAGATGAAGCCGATCAGCGCGCCGACGAGGCCTCCGCCGATGTGCGCCTGCCACGCGATGCCCGACCCGGGCAGGAATGTGATGAGCAGGTTGAGCCCGAGGAGCACCGCGATCGCCGTCACGTTCGCGCCGATATGCCGACCGATCACGAACATCGCGCCGAGCAGACCCCAGACGGCGCCCGAGGCACCCACGACCCACTGATTCGGTGCGAGGAGAGCGGTGAGCACCGACCCGCCGACGGCGCTCAACAGGTAGAGCGCGAGGAAGCGGCCGCGCCCCAGGAGGGGCTCCAGGCTGCGGCCGAGCGCCCACAGCGCCAGCATATTGAGCGCGATGTGCCAGATGCTGGCGTGTACGAGTGTCACCGTGACCAGGCGCCAGGGCTGGGTGTACGCCAGTTGCCCGTTGAACGCGAGCCACACCTGGACCAGGTTCCCGAACCCGCCGGGGATGAGCCCCAGCAGGTAGCTGAACACCGTCACGCCCATGATCGCGTAGGTCACGACCGGTGTGCCGCTGGTCGCGGCGCGACCCGATGCGCGGCGACGCGGCATCCGAGTCACCGTCGCCTTGTGCTGCGCACTCTGCTGCTTCTGCTGTTCGGCGAGGCACTCGGGACAGATCACCCCCACGGGCAGCGGCGTCTGGCATTCGGGGCAGATGGTGCGCAGGCACCGCTGACAGAGCACGAAGCTCTGACGGTCGGGGTGCCGATAGCAGAAGTTATCCGGATTCGCCTGGTATCCCGTCTCCGTCACGCTCCGCGTCCCCCGCGCGCAGCCCGGTCCCCGGCAACCATCCGGTCCTCGGCAACCATCCGGTCCCCGAGCGAACTCCGGTCCCCGGCCACCATCCGGTCCCCGAGCCTGTCGAGGGGTCGCACGTCAGACCGTCGCGACGTCGATCGAGCTGACGACCACCGGCTCGATCGGGCGGTCGCCCGCGCCGGTGCGCACGGCGGCGATCTCGTCGACGACAGCGCGCGAGGCGTCATCGGCGACCTCGCCGAAGATCGTGTGCTTGCCCTGCAGCCACGGCGTGGGGTCGGTCGTGATGAAGAACTGCGAGCCGTTGGTGCCCTCGGCCTTGCCGGTGATCGCGTTGCGGCGCAGACCCGCGTTGGCCATCGCGAGGATGTAAGGCTCGTTGAAGTTCAGCTCCGGGCTGATCTCGTCGTTGAAGTTGTAGCCCGGGCCGCCGACACCCTGACCGAGCGGGTCGCCGCCCTGGATCATGAAGTTCGGGATGATGCGGTGGAAGATGACGTCCTTGTACAGCGGACCCTCACCCGGCTTGCCGGTCGCCGGGTCGGTCCAGGCCTGCGAGCCGTCCGCCAGCCCGGTGAAGTTCTGCACCGTCCGAGGCGCGTGGTCACCGAAGAGGTTGACGACGATGTCGCCGTGGTTGGTGTGGATGGTCGCTACGGCGGTGTGGATCGTCATGCTTGTCATTCTCCCACCTGTCAAGCCCTTCCGCGGCCGAGCGCGTCTGGCAAGATGGGGGGAAACGTCCCCGGATCAGGAGGGCCCCATGAGCCTCAGCCGTAAGCGCAAGAAGGAACTTCGCAAGCTTCAGGACCAGGCGAGCACGCTGTGGGAGTCGCAGCAGGTGCTGCTGGGCCAGGCCGGTGATGTCGCCCGTGAAGCCGGTCGCCAGCTCGGCCACTACAACCGCGAGCAGGTCGTCCCGACCGTGCAGCACTCGTACGAGAAGTACGCCGCGCCGTACGTGAATCAGGGCGTGCAGACCTCGAAGAAGGTCTACAACAAGAACATCGTGCCCGCTGCGGGCGCCGTCATCGGCTCCGCACTGTCGGTGTGGGATGCCGCGAACGAGAAGCGCAGCGATCTCGCCGCCGGCCGCGGTTTCGGGTCGCTCGACCTTCACACGCTGCAGAAGAACGCCGAGAAGTACGGCAAGAAGGCATCCAAGCACCTCGTCGTGAACACGGCCCCCGCCAAGAAGGGCGTCAGCGCGGGAGGGGTCATCGCGATCCTCCTCGGCGTCGCCGCCGCGGCCGGCGTGCTCTACGCGGCGTGGCAGACGCTGCGCGCGGATGACGAGCTGTGGGTCGCGGACGACCCGCTGCGCGCACCGGATGCCTGATCCCCTCGATCGGGTCCGCTCCGCTGCGGCCGCCCGCGGGCTCGACATCGAGCTCCGCGAGCGGCCGGCGGCGAGCAGTCTCGCCGAGGCGGCGTCCCTGCTCGGGCTCGGGCCCGAGGACATCGTCAAGACTCTGGTCGTCAAGCGCGCCGATGACACCTACCTGTTCGCCCTGATCCCGGGTGATCTGGCCATCTCCTGGCCGAAGCTGCGCGCCCTGGTCGGCGTGAACAAGCTGCGTCTGCCCGAACCCGAGCTGGCTCTCGCCGCGACCGGCTACGAGCGGGGGACGATCGTCCCGATCGGTTCGACGACGGACTGGCCCGTCTACGCGGATGCCTCGATCGTCGGTCGGCGGATCGCGATGGGCGCCGGCGCGCACGGCTACAGCCTGTTCGTCGACGCCGACGCCCTCATCGACGCCTACGGCGCGACGGTCGCCGACATCTCCCAGCCGGCGTCGCCGCGCTGACCTCACGCAGCGGTGTGCCGGTCGGCCATCTCCAGCGCGACATCGACCAGGGTGACCCGGTGCAGGGTCTCGACCTGTGGACGGGGGAACCACGCTGCGCGATCCGTCGATCCATCCTGCTCGTCGGTGAGGTCGCCCGCGACGATGTGCGCGCGGTACACGATGCGCAGGGTGTGCAGGGGTGTCTTCCCGTCGCCGCGCAGCCGCTGACGCGCCGGGATGACACGTGAATGGATGCCGAGCAGCTCGTCCACCTCAGCTCGATACCCGGTCTCCTCCTGGACCTCGCGCCGGACGGCGTCTTCGGGGTCCTCGCCGGGCTCCAGCCCGCCCCCCGGCAGCGTCCACGCGCCGCGTCGTGCCTCGTGCCAGTGTGCGAGCAGCAACCCACCCCGCCGCTCATCGAAGATCACGGCGTACGCCGCGACACGCAGGTCCATCTGCTCACCCTACCCAGGCGGGCTCAGCCGACGATCACTCCCGGTGCGCGCGTTCCCGCCGGTGCCGCCTGGTCGAGTCCGGTCCAGATCTCGACCAGCTCGACGAGTCGTGCACCGCGCGACGTCGCGAACTGCGCGAGCGCGAAGTGCTCCTCTCGCCCGTCGGTGACCCCGACGACGTGAGCTCGAGCCGCCGCCCGCTCACCGTCCCCGACGAGGTCTTCGAGGGTCATCGACTGGAACCCGGGGTAGTCGGCGTTGAAGCGGATCCACGACGGTCCGTCGAACTCCTCACCGGTGTGCACGAGCCGGCAGACGAAGTCCTCGGCGAGGAGTTCTGCGATGGCGTCCCAGCGGTGCGCGTCGATGACCGTGGCGAGCCGGCGGAGGGTCTGTGCGGCATCTGCGGTGTCCATGCCGTCAGACTACGGCGGGGGTCTGACGAGCCCGAGAGGGCTCCGGCGGAGGGAAGTGTGGAGCCTGGGAGATTCGAACTCCCGACATCCTGCTTGCAAAGCAGGCGCTCTACCAACTGAGCTAAGGCCCCCGGGAAAAACAACGGGGTGGTGGGGCTACCAGGACTTGAACCTGGGACCTCTTCATTATCAGTGAAGCGCTCTAACCGCCTGAGCTATAGCCCCGTCTGGAGACCGGCGTCGCCGCCGTCAACCTCCAAGACTTTACCCGACTCGCGGGCAATCCGAAAATCGGATCAGTTCGAGGTGAAGCCGACGAGCAGGCCGCCGGTCACCTTCACCATCAGGTTGTAGATCCCCGCGACGACGGCGCCGAGCACGGTGAACACGATCAGGTTGAGGATGGCGACGATCGCGGCGAACGCCATCACCTGCGGCAGACCGACGTAGTCGCTCAGCACGAAGCTGTCGTCGAACGCCTTGAACAGGTCGTCGAGCTTCGTGAGCATCGTCGTCGTCTGCAGCACCATGAAGATGAGGAACGCCCCCACGATGGTGATGATCGCGAGCGCGACCGATGCGAGGAACGACAGCTTCACAGCCGACCAGAAGTCGACGTAGACGAGGCGCAGACGCACCTGCTTCGCGCTGGTCTTGCTGGAGGACTTCTTCGCCAGCTTGTCGGCTACCGTGCTCATACGTCAGTGTCACTCTCTTCAGGGGTCGAGGGCGTGGTCTCGTCCGCGGGGCTCTCAGCCTCCTCGGCGGTGCCCAGGGTGCGCTCCGAGTTGCGTGCGATCGCAAGGATGCGATCGTCGTCGTCGGGGCGGGCGAACACGACACCCATGGTGTCGCGACCCTTCGCGGGGACCTCGGCCACGGCAGAGCGTACCACCTTGCCGCTGGCAAGAACCACCAAGACCTCGTCGTCCTCGGAGACGATCAGACCGCCCGCCAGACGCCCCCGATCGTCGTTGAGCTTGGCCACCTTGATGCCCAGACCGCCTCGGCCCTGCAGGCGGTATTCGCTCACCGCGGTGCGCTTCGCGTACCCGCCTTCGGTCACGACGAAGACGTAGGCGTCGTCGCGAGCGACGGATGCCGAGAGCAGACTGTCATCGTCGCGGAAGCTCATGCCCTTCACACCCTCGGTCGCACGGCCCATCGGGCGCAGCGACTCGTCGGTGGCGGTGAAGCGCAGGGACATCCCGCCCCGCGAGATCAGGAGGACGTCGTCGGTGTCGTTGACGAGCAGCGCGCTCACGACCTCGTCCCCGTCCTCCTCATCCTGCCCGCGCAGGCGGATCGCGATGATGCCGCCCTGACGGTTCGTGTCGTACTCGCTCAGGAAGGTCTTCTTGACCTTGCCGTCGCGGGTCGCGAGCACGAGGTGGGTCGCCACACGGTAGTCGCGGATGTCGAGGATCTGGGCGATCTCCTCGCCGGGCTGGAGGGCGAGGAGGTTCGCGACGTGCTGGCCCTTGGCATCCCGACCCGCCTCGGGCAGCTCGTACCCCTTCGCGCGGTACACGCGCCCCTTCGAGGTGAAGAACAGCAGCCAGTGGTGCGTCGTCGTGACGAAGAAATGCTCGACGACGTCGTCGGCGCGCAGCTGCGCGCCCTTGACGCCCTTGCCGCCGCGGTGCTGCGAGCGGTAGTTATCGCTGCGGGTGCGCTTGATGTAGCCGTCGCGGGTGACCGTGACGACGACCTCCTCCTCGGGGATGAGGTCCTCCATCGACATGTCCCCGTCGAAGCCGTGCAGGATGTGCGTGCGACGCTCATCGCCGAACTTCTCGACGATCCCGGTGAGCTCCTCGGCGATGATCGTGCGCTGGCGGGCCGGGTCGGCGAGGATCGCCTGGTACTCGGCGATCTGACGCTCGAGCTCGGCGAGCTTGTCGAGGATCTTCTGACGCTCGAGGGCCGCGAGCCGGCGCAGCTGCATCGCGAGGATCGCGTCAGCCTGGACCTCGTCGACGCCGAGCAGCTCCATGAGGCCCTGGCGGGCCGCATCCACATCGGGGGAGCGGCGGATGAGCGCGATGACCTCATCGAGGGCGTCGAGCGCGAGCGCGTAGCCGCGCTGGATGTGCGCATCCTCCTCGGCCTTGCGCAGGCGGTACTGCGTGCGGCGGACGATGACCTCGACCTGGTGCTCGACCCAGTACGAGACGAAGCCGTCGAGGGCGAGCGTGCGCGGCACCCCGTCGACGATCGCGAGCATGTTCGCGCCGAAGTTCTCCTGCAGCTGCGTGTGCTTGTACAGATTGTTCAGGACGACCTTCGCGACGGCATCGCGCTTGAGGACGATCACGAGACGCTGACCCGTCCGGTCGCTCGTCTCGTCACGGATGTCGGCGATGCCCTGCAGCTTGCCGTCTCGGGCGAGGTCGCGGATCTTCGCGGCGACGTTGTCGGGGTTCACCTGGTAGGGCAGCTCGGTGACCACGAGGCACGTACGCCCGTGGATCTCCTCGACGTTCACGACCGCGCGCATCGTGATCGAGCCGCGCCCCGTGCGCTGGGCCTCGCGGATGCCCTTCGTCCCGAGGATCTGCGCGCCGGTGGGGAAGTCGGGGCCGTGGATGCGGCTCATCAGCGCCTCGAGGAGCTCCTCGCGCGTGGCATCCGGGTGCTCGAGGGCCCACAGCGCACCTTCGGCGACCTCGCGCATGTTGTGCGGCGGGATGTTCGTGGCCATGCCGACCGCGATGCCCACCGATCCGTTCACCAGGAGGTTCGGGAATCGGGCCGGAAGGACCCGCGGCTCCTGCGTCTTGCCGTCGTAGTTGTCCTCGAAGTCGACGGTGTCCTCGTCGATGTCGCGGACCATCTCCATCGCCAGGGGCGACATCTTGGTCTCGGTGTAGCGGGACGCGGCGGCGCCCATGTTGCCGGGCGTGCCGAAGTTGCCCTGACCGTCGGCGAGCGGGTAGCGCAGGGACCAGGGCTGCACGAGGCGGACGAGCGCATCGTAGATCGCCGAGTCGCCGTGCGGGTGGTACTGACCCATCACATCGCCGACGATGCGGGCGCACTTGTTGAACCCCTTGTCGGGGCGGTAGCCGCCGTCGTACATGCCGTAGATGACGCGGCGGTGCACCGGCTTGAGGCCATCGCGCACGTCGGGCAGCGCGCGCCCCACGATGACGCTCATCGCATAGTCGAGGTAGCTGCGCTGCATCTCGACCTGAAGGTCGACCTGGTCGATGTTGCCGTGGTTGTATCCGGCGTTCGGGTCGGGGCGTTCTTCGTCAGTCATTTCAGTCCTTCGTTCCGGTGCTACAGAGCGCGCGGGGGCGCGGGTGCGGTGTGCACCGGATTAGATGTCGAGGAAGCGGACGTCTTTGGCATTGCGCTGGATGAACCCGCGCCGCGATTCGACGTCCTCGCCCATGAGGATGGAGAAGATCTCATCGGCGGCGGCCGCGTCGTCGATCGTGACCTGGCGGAGCGTCCGGGTGTCGGGGTCCATCGTGGTCTCCCAGAGCTCCTTGGCGTTCATCTCGCCGAGGCCCTTGTAGCGCTGCACGCCGTTGTCCTTCGGGATGCGCTTGCCCTCCGCGAGGCCCGCCTGAAGGAGCGCGTCGCGCTCCCGATCGCTGTACACGTATTCGTGGGGCGAGTTCGACCACTTCAGGCGGAACAGCGGCGGCATCGCGAGGTAGACGTATCCCGCCTCGATGAGACCGCGCATGTAGCGGAAGAGCAGCGTCAGCAGCAGCGTCGTGATGTGCTGGCCATCCACGTCGGCATCCGCCATCAGGACGATCTTGTGATAGCGGGCCTTCGACACATCGAAGTCCTCGCCGATGCCCGTGCCGAATGCGGAGATCATCGCCTGGATCTCCGCGTTGCCGAGGGCCCGGTCCAGGCGCGCCTTCTCGACGTTGAGGATCTTGCCGCGCAGCGACAGGATCGCCTGGCGCTCGGGGTCGCGACCGGAGACGGCCGAGCCGCCGGCGGAGTCACCCTCGACGAGGAAGATCTCGGAGATCGAGGGATCCTTGCTCGTGCAGTCCTTGAGCTTCTCGGGCATCGAGAAGGATTCGAAGACACTCTTGCGGCGGGCGGTCTCGCGCGCCTTGCGCGCCGCGAGGCGCGCGGTGGCCGCATCGATCGCCTTCGTGATGACGCGCTTGGCCTGGCCCGGGTTGCGGTCGAGCCAGTCGGTGAGCTGGTCGCCGACGATCTTCTGGACGAACGCCTTCGCCTCGGTGTTGCCGAGCTTTGTCTTCGTCTGACCCTCGAACTGGGGTTCCGACAGCTTCACCGAGATGACCGCGGTGAGACCTTCGCGGATGTCCTCGCCGGTGAGGTTGTCGTCCTTCTCCTTGAGGAGGTTGTTCGAGCGCGCGTACTTGTTGATCAAGGTCGTGAGCGCAGCGCGGAACCCCTCTTCGTGCGTTCCGCCCTCGTGCGTGTTGATCGTGTTCGCGAAGGTGAAGACGTTCTCGGTGTAGCTGGTCGTCCACTGCATCGCGAGCTCGAGCGAGATGTGCCGCTCGGTGTCCTCCGACTCGACCTCGATGATGTCGTCGTTGACGACCTCGGCCTTGCGGATCTTGTTGAGGTACTCGACGTAGTCGACGAGACCGCGCTCGTAGTGGAAATCGTCGAACGGCTGCTTCTCGACCGACTGGCCGTCCTCGCCGTCGGCGATGTAGGCGGATGCCGGACGCAGATCCCTCAGCGTGATCCGCAGACCCTTGTTCAGGAAGGCGGTCTGCTGGAAGCGGGTCCGGAGCGTGTCGTAGTCGAAGTCGACGGTCTCGAAGATCGTGTCATCCGGCCAGAAGGTGATGACCGTGCCGGTCTCCTCCGTCGTCTCGCCCTTCTGCAGCGCACCCTGGGGCTTGCCGCCGCCGGCAAACGTCTGACGCCAGACGTAGCCCTGGCGGCGGATCTCGACCTCGAAGCGGGTCGAGAGAGCGTTGACGACCGACGAGCCGACACCGTGCAGACCGCCGGACACGGCGTAGCCGCCGCCGCCGAACTTGCCGCCGGCGTGGAGGACGGTGAGGACGACCTCGACGGTCGACTTCGTCGGGTCGGAGGCGTGTGGATCGACCGGGATGCCGCGCCCGCGGTCGATCACGCGGACGGCACCGTCCTCGAGGATCGTGACATCGACGAGATCGTTGTGGCCGGCGAGGGCTTCGTCGACGGAGTTGTCGACGATCTCGTAGACGAGGTGGTGCAGGCCGCGCTCACCGGTCGAGCCGATGTACATGCCGGGGCGCTTGCGGACGGCCTCGAGGCCTTCGAGCACCTGGATGGCATCGGCCCCGTACTCGTTCTCGACCCTTCTGGCCGGCTGGGGAAGCTTCGCGGGAAGGTCCTCGGGAACGCTGTCGGGAGTATCTGATGTCATAGGTTTCGAGCGCTCCTGGATCACATCCGGTCGGGAATCAGGGGATGCTCCATTCTATCGGGTCCGCGCGGTGTTTCGTCGCTGGACGGCCCTGTGGCGCCGCGAAATCGATCCGGAGGGCGATGGACGTCCCTCACCCGTAGGTATCGCGAGGGCCCCGCCCTGGAACGGCTCTGGGGCCCCATTTCCATGAGGGGACGTCCGGCCCGACGAAACGGACGTTCTGGACCCCCGCCTCCGGGAAGCGGCGCATGAGCTGCGTGACGATCTCCGCACGCATGAGCTGCAGGTTCTTCGCCCATGCCGTCGAGTCGCACTGCACGGTGAGGATGCCGCCCTCCAGCGCGACCGGATCTGCGTGGCGCGCGGTCTCGGCCCCCGTCACCTCCTCCCACTGCAGGACGAGGTCCTCGCGGGCCAGCTGAGGCTCCCAGCCGGCCTGTCGCGTGAGGTCGGCCAGTGCGTCGCCGAGTCCCTTGGGGTCGCGTCCGGGGGCGAACGGCTGCTTGTCCTCGTCATCGACCGCGCGTCGCCGACGTCTGCGCGCGGCACGTGCCGACGGGGCGAGGCCGCGCAGGCGCAGGTACGTGCCGACGGTCTCGGGGACCGGTTCCGTCGAGGCATCATCAGCCATGCGTCGCGTCTTCCTCACTGGGCCCGGGCTCGGATTCGCGCTGGGGCTCGGGCTTCGGCTCCGGGACGATCGTGCCGGCGACGACGCGGACCGTCCGCGCACGGAGCGCCGTCGGCACATCCTCCTCCACAGCGGCCGTGACCACCACCTGCTCGTAGCCCTCGACGAGCAGCGCGAGGCGTGCGCGTCTGTCGGCGTCGAGCTCGGCGAACACGTCGTCGAGGATCAGGATCGGATCTCCCAGCTGAGACTGGGCACGCAGCAGCTCAGCGGATGCCAGGCGGAGCGACAGTGCGACCGACCACGACTCCCCGTGCGAGGCGTAGCCCTTCACGGGGAGTCCACGCACACGCAGGACGAGGTCGTCGCGATGCGGCCCGACGAGCGTGAGGCCGCGGTCGAGCTCCTGCGTACGACGGGCAGCGAGGGCGGCGCGGAACTGCTGCTGGACCACCTCCGAGGGGGGAACGGGCACCCCTTCGTCGAGCCGAGCGGCGGCGGTGGAGCCGAGCGGCGGCGTCGCGGGTGAAGGTGCGTCGCGGTCGTCCTCGGGGTCGGATCCGCCGATCGACAGGGCCCACGAGATCTCGGGACGGTGATCCTCGCCCGCGATCGCGGCGTAGGCGTCGGTGACCGGCCCGGCCAGATCGTTCGCCAGGACGAGGCGCGCACGGATGATGTCGGTGCCCAGGGCGACGAGCTTGTCGTCCCAGACCTCAAGCGTCGAGAGCGCGTCCCCGCGGATGCCGCGGGCGCGCGCGGATTTGAGGAGCGCCGTGCGCTGCTTAAGCACGCGGTCGTAGTCGGCGAGGACGCCGGCCATGCGGGGCGCGCGCTGTATGAGCAGCTGATCGGCGAACCTGCGCCGCGACAACGGGTCCGCCCGCACGATCTGCAGGTCCTCCGGTGCGAAGAGCACGACCTGCGCGTAGCGCGGTAGCTCCGTCGTCTTCACCGGCGCCCCGTTGACGCGCGCCTTGTTGCTGCCCGACCGGTTGAGCTGCGACTCGAGCTGCACCCGGCGGTCGCCGTAAGCGAGACGCATGCGCACGATCGCGGCATCCGCCCCATCGCGCACCATCGGCGCGTCCTGCGACACCCGGTGCGAGCCGAGGGTCGCGAAGTAGCCGATCGCTTCGGCGAGGTTCGTCTTGCCTTGACCGTTCCGGCCGACGAAGACGTTCGCGCCCGCCGCGAGGCTCACATCGGCGACCGCATAATTGCGGAAGTCGACGAGGCTCAGCTGCTCCACGATCACCGCTCCACCCTACGTCGCGCCACCGACCCGCCCGCGAGTGTCCAGGACACGCGGATGCCGGGGCTTCTCACTCCGCGTGTCCTGGACACTCGGCGGGGTGGAGACGAGACCACCGGCGCGGGCCGGGGCGCGCGGGATGCCGAGGTCAGCGCAGCAGGAGGTTGGGCTGCAGGAGGTACTTGAAGCTCTCGGGAGTGCCCGAGGTCTGCGGCGTGATGAGCACGGGGCTCAGCTTGTTCGCGTTGTCGCTCGACGTGAAGGTGATGCGGGCGAACTCGCTCTTGACCGCGCCGAGCGCCTCGAGGAGGTACTGCGGGTTGAGTCCGAGGGTCACGTCATCGCCGGCGAGGGTCGCATCCACCGACTCGGTGGCGCGCGCCTGCTCGGTGCCGGCGGCATCCATCGATACGCCGTCCTCTGTGAAGGTGAACCGCAGCGGCGCGGACCGGTCGAGCACGAGCGCGACGCGGCGGACGGCCTCCTGCAGATCGGCGGTGTTCACGACGGCGTAGTGGTCGGTCTGCTCGGGGAACAGGCGGCGCACGGGCGGGAAGTTGCCCTTGATCAGGAGCGAGGTGACGGTCTTGTTCCCCGAGGTGAAGGCGATGATCTCGCGGTCGCCCGAGCCGGAGAACGACACCTGGATGTCGCCGGTGTGGGCGAAGGTCTTGCCGACTTCGGTCAGGGTGCGGGCGGGGACGAGCGCCGTGGTGGACTCGTCGCCGGCGACCGACCCGCCATCCCACGGCACGTCGCGCAGCGCGACCCGGTAGCGGTCGGTGGCCACGAGGCTCAGGGATGTGCCGGCCACTTCGAGCTGGACGCCGGTGAGGACGGGTGTCACGTCGTCGCGCGAGGCGGCGAACGCCACCTGAGCGATGGCCGTGGCGAAATCGTCGGCCGGGACGAGGCCGGACTCGCCCGACACCTCGGGGATCGCGGGATATTCCTGCACCGGCATCGATGCGAGGGTGAACCGCGCGGAGCCGCAGGTGAGGAGGATGCCACCGTCGTCGGTGACCTCGATCTGGATGGGAGCGTTCGGGAGGCGGCTCGCGATCTCGGAGAGCAGTCGTCCGTGGACGAGGATCGTGCCCGGCTCGTCGACCGTGGCCTCGATCGTCGTGCGCGCCGACGCCTCGTAGTCGAACGCCGCCAGCGAGAGTCCTTCATCGGATGCCTCGATCAGCACACCGGCCAGGATCGGCTGCGGGTTGCGCTGCGGCAGGAGCTTGACGACGAATGACACGGCCTCGCTGAACACGTCGCGATTCACGTGGAACTTCACTGGGGCTCCCTAGAGGTCGGCTTGGGCGTCTCCATGCTAGTGCCCGGTCGTGTGATTCTCGCAGGGCCCCCCGATCCCAGCCGGTCCCCGCTCTGGTGATCGAATCGGATTCTCTGAGGTGTATCTCTGTCATGGTGTTAACAGCTGTGGAAACTGTGGATAACTCGGCCGATCCCGCTCGTGGAGCGAGAACCACACGGTTGTAAGTTGTGAGCGAGCTGCGGATGCCTGTGATGACGCGCCTCGGGGGCGACGCCCCTGCGTCGGCCGTCATCCACAGGAGCGCCGGATCCGCCCACAGCGAAGGTGTTTCACTGCACAGTTATCCACAGGCTCTCCACACTGTGCAGAACGCGCATGATGGGGGAAACCGGCACCCGCTGTCAAGCGGGTGCGTCGTATGGAAGGGTCGAGCGCGACGTCAGCGCGAGACGCGGCCGAGCTGCGTCGTGATCTCCGAGACCTGGTTGTAGATCGAGCGGCGCTCCTTCATGAGCTCCGCGATCTTCTTGCACGCGTACATGACCGTGGTGTGATCGCGGTTGCCGAAGAGCTGGCCGATCTTCGGCAGCGAGAGATTCGTGCGCTCGCGGCACAGGTACATCGCGATCTGGCGCGCCGTGGCGACCGACTGCGAGCGGCTCGAGCCGTACAGATCGTCGACGGAGAGCCGGAAGTACTGCGCTGTCGCAGCGATGATGTCGGTCGGGAGGATGACGTTGGCGTCGTCGGTGTCGACGATGTCGCGCAGGACCGTCTGCGCGAGGGCGATGTCGAGGGTGGAGCGGTTGAGACTCGCGAACGCGGAGACCCGGATGAGAGCGCCCTCGAGTTCGCGGATGTTGCTCGAGACCTTCGTCGCGATGTACTCGAGCACCTCGTCGGGGACCAGCAGGCGCTCGGACTGCGCCTTCTTGCGGAGGATCGCGATGCGGGTCTCGAGGTCTGGCGCCTGGACATCGGTGATGAGGCCCCACTCGAAGCGGCTGCGCATGCGGTCCTCGAAGCCGGTGAGGTGGCGCGGTGGGACATCGCTCGTGATCACGACCTGCTTGTCGTGATCGTGGAGCGTGTTGAAGGTGTGGAAGAACGCCTCCTGCGTCTCCGCCTTGCCCTGGAGGAACTGGATGTCATCGATCATCAGGATGTCGACGTCGCGGTAGCGCGCCTGGAAGGCGGACCCCCGGTTGTTCGCGATCGAGTTGATGAAGTCGTTGGTGAATTCCTCGCTGGACACGTATCGCACGCGGATGCCGCCGTAGAGACTCAGCGCGTAGTCGCCGATGGCGTGCAGGAGGTGCGTCTTGCCGAGACCCGAGTCGCCGTAGATGAACAGCGGGTTGTAGGCCTTCGCCGGCGCTTCGGCGACGGCGACCGCCGCCGCATGCGCGAAGCGGTTGGACTGCCCGATGACGAAGTTGTCGAAGGAGTACTTCGGGTTCAGGCGGGTGTCGCTGCGCGAGGCGCCGGGGGCGACATCGGGGACGTCGTCGATCGGCGGTCGTGAGATCGGCGGGCTCGACAGCGGAGCGCCGGCCGATTGGACGGGGATCGGCGCGGTGAGGTGCGCGTCGGCGAGCTCGGGGTTGACGACCACCCGGAACGAGATCGCGCCGGGCTCGGCATCCACCACCGCCAGTGCCTCCATGATCGGAGCCCGCAGCCGCTTGTTCAGCTGCGCTGCGGTGAGATCGTTGGGAACGTCGAGGTAGAGGGTTCCGCTCATCACGCCCTGCGCGACGGCGAGGTTCAGGAAGCCCTGCATCTGCGGCGTCACCCGCTCGTCGGCGTCCAGCTGTGCGAGCACGGCGGTCCAGACCGGAACATCCGGAACGTCGTGCTGAGACATGGAACCCCCTGTGGATAACTAACCGTGCCACGGTAGCCAGCGACCCCGTCGAGGGCAAAATCCACTGTAGATCCGGCCCGCGTGTCCCTGCCAGTGATCATCCACAGGCGGTGGATAATAATCGATCCGTGTACCTCGGTTTGAGGTCTGGGGCTACTCGACGTATCCTCAGTAGGTTGACTTATGCCCACTTGGGCAGTCCCTGTACCTGAGTCCCCGGTCTAGAGCGTTCGGGTGACCCCGCCGATCCGGAGTGATCCACATGAGCAAGCGCACGTTCCAGCCCAACAACCGCCGCCGCGCCAAGAAGCACGGCTTCCGCGCCCGCATGCGTACGCGTGCCGGTCGTTCGATCCTGTCGGCGCGCCGCGCCAAGGGTCGCACCGAGCTCTCGGCCTGATCCTCTCACGGTGCTGGCGCGCGGGAATCGCATCACGCGCGGGGCGGAGTACAGAGCCGTCGTCCGCGGGGGCTCTCGCTGTGCCAGTGCACACACGGTGACGTACGTCGTCACCACGACAGAGGACCGTCCGGCCCGATTCGGGTTCATCGTGAGCAAGCAGGTGGGGACCGCCGTGACCCGCAACACCGTGCGACGCCGGCTCAAGGCCGCGTGCGCGGAGGCTCTGCCCGGCGTCCGCTCGGGCGCCGATGTCGTCATCCGCGCGCTCCCGTCCGCAGCGACCGCCGATTCCTCGCAACTGCGCTCGGATGTCGTCCGCTGCCTCGAACGGCGAGCGGCCGCGTGAGCGTGACGACACTGCCCTCGTATTCCCTCGGGACCGGCAGCCTCTCCGCACGACAGCTCTCCGCCGCGATCCCGCTTCTTCCGCGCAACGCGGGGCTGACTCTTCTGCACGGATATCGGGCCACGATCTCGCATCTCTACGGCGACGTCTGCAAGTACTATCCGTCGTGCTCGGCATATGCCGTCGGTGCCGTCCAGCAGCACGGGCTCGTCAAGGGGTCCGCGTTGACGGCCGCGCGACTCGCCCGCTGTCACCCGTGGGCCCGAGGCGGCGTCGATGACGTTCCGCTGCACCGGAGCTTCCGCCATGAGCTGACCCGGCACGGCTTCGTCGTGCCATCCACCGACGACGAGCTTTCGAGCCCGTCGCCCAGAAAGGACTGATCCGTGCTGGATCTTCTGTACCGTGCTGCCGCCGCCACGCCGACTCCGGTGGTGCCGACGCCGACGACGCCGATGCCGGGCACCAGCCTGGACTTCTTCAGCGCGATCATGTGGCCGTTCAAGTGGATCGTCGAGGCGATCCTGGTCTTCTGGCACTGGATCTTCACCGCGGTGGGACTTCCGGCCGATGCGGGCCTCACCTGGGTGCTCTCGATCATGGGCCTCGTCATCGTCGTCCGCTCCGCTCTCATCCCCCTCTTCGTGCGGCAGATCAAGAGCCAGCGCAAGATGATGGAAATCGCGCCTGAACTGCGAAAAGTCCAGGAGAAGTATCGAGGGAAGAAGGATCAGCTCTCCCGCGAGGCGATGAGTCGCGAGACGATGGCGCTGTATAAGAAGCACGGGACAACCCCGGTTTCGAGCTGTCTCCCTCTCCTTGTGCAGATGCCGATCCTTCTCGGCATGTTCTACACGCTCTCCGACGTCAAGAAGCATGCCGAGTGGGGCATGGGCGGCGTGGGCCTGCTGAACAAGGAGCTGACGTTCCAGTTCTATGAGGCGAAGCTCTTCGGCGTCGCGCCGCTGCACACGAGCCTCACCGAGGCGGTCAGCACGAAGCCGGACGGGTGGGAGGCGACGGTCACGATCCTCGTGATCCTCGTGGTCCTCATGATCGCGTCGCAGTTCATCACCCAGCTGCAGAGCATCTCGAAGAACCTCTCCCCCGAGGCCAAGACCGGCCAGGCGTACCAGATGCAGCGCATCATGCTCTACATCCTGCCGCTGGCATTCATCTTCTCGGGTGTCTTCTTCCCCCTTGGCGTCGTCCTGTACTGGTTCACGTCCAACATCTGGACGATGGTGCAGCAGTTCCTCGTCATCCGGAACCTGCCCACACCGGGGTCGGACGCGGCCAAGGCACGCGAAGAGCGCCTCGCTCGCAAGGGCAAGGCGCTGGATGCCACGGGCAAGGTGATCCCGATGGAGAAGTACCAGGCCGAGCAGCAGCGTCTCTTCGAGGAGGCTCAGAAGGCGAAGGCCGAGACCCCGAAGCGTCAGCAGCCGGTCAACAAGCAGCGCGCCAAGAAGCAGGCGCAGAAGAAAAGCCCGAACGGCGAGTCCTGAGGAAGCCCGGAGACGATGATGACGAACACCGCTGACCACACGACCACCGGCGTTGCGCCCAGCACCGAGCAGCTGGAGCAGGAGGGCGACATCGCCGCGGACTATCTCGAAGGCCTGCTCGACATCGCCGATATCGACGGAGACCTCGCGCTGGACGTCCGTAGCGGCCGCGCCTACGTGTCTGTGGAGAACGAGGATGACGCCGCGCTCGCGCTCATCTCCGACCCGGACACCGTGCAGGCTCTCCAGGAGCTCACCCGCATCGCCGTGCAGACGCAGACCGGTCGCTTCTCGCGCTTGATCCTCGATGTCGGCGGTTCCCGCGACGCCCGGCAGCGCCAGCTCGCGAAGCTCGTCGACCGGGCGATCGCACGGCTGGATGAGGGGGCGTCTCAGGCGTCCTTGCCGGCGATGTCGAGCTACGAACGCAAGCTGATCCACGACATCGTCGCCGAACGCGGACTCGTGTCGGAGTCCTACGGTGACGGCGCCGATCGTCACACGGTGATCCGCCGCGGCTGACGCGCGCGTTTCACGTGAAACATCACCATGGTCGAGACCGAACCCGCTGAGGCGGCGCCCCTTTTCGGTGCGCAGATCGATCGCGCGCGCGGCTTCGCGGAAGCGCTGGGCGTTCATGGCGAGGAGCGGGGGCTGATCGGCCCGCTCGAACCGGCCCGTCTGTGGACGCGACACATCCTGAACTCTGCTGTCGCAGCTCCGTTGTTCCCCCCCAGCGCCGTCGTGGGGGACGTGGGGTCCGGAGCCGGCCTGCCCGGGATCGTGCTCGCAATCGCGCGCCCGGATGTGCAGTGGGTGCTGATCGAACCCATGGAGCGCAGGGTCGCCTGGTTGCAGGAGCAGGCGGATGCGCTCCGGCTGGAGAATGTGGAGATCGTTCGTGCGCGTGCGGAGGACTGGGATCGCGGGCCCACCCTCGATGCGGTGACGGCTCGGGCCGTGAGCGCCTTGCGCACGCTGATCCCGATCACCGCGCCCCTGCTGCGCCCGGGGGGCGAGCTCATCCTCCTCAAGGGGGCGAACGCGCAGAATGAGATCGGTGCCGCGGAGAAGGTCATTCGGAAGCACGGATTGCGCGACGTGCGCGTGGAGGTCGTTGGTGACGGCGTCATCTCCGACCCGACCTGGGTGATCCGGGGGCGGAAGAACTGACGCACTCGTGCTGATCGGCCTCATCCGCGGAGACCGATGCCGGGCGTCGTGTGACGCATGACATGAGGACATCTCCGGCCTCTCTGCGGTGGCGTGCTGCAGGGTGGTGCGGGTCGCGTCGGGCGCGGTGGCTCGTCCCTCGAGGGGACGGCGCCGGCGGGGGTCTCCCCTGGGTCGCTAGAGACGCTCATGCCCACACGATTGTGAAGCGATCCGTATGAAACAGCGCCCCATCAGGCATTTGATGCTTGTGGTGTAGCACTGTCCGCGCGCATACCGAGCGAAGCGAGGCACGTACAGGGCGGGATCGCCGTGGCTGCGCACGGCTCGTGCGGAGTGTGTGCGTGGTGACTCATGCGGTCGTCTGCGTAGGTTTCACGTGAAACATACGTTGGGGCGGCGTGCTTGTCTCTCCGTGCATGGAGGACAACGCACGTTTGCCGCCGGGCGCGAGTGCTCGCACTCCTCGGGCGGGCCGCGACGTCAGGGTCAGGGGGCTCGGGAATCGTCGAAGGTGCACGGCGTCCGGTCATCGCAGCAACTATTGGTTCGCGGACCATCCACACACGGACAACAGCCGGGGCCGCGGTCACGGGCTTAGTGTTTCACGTGAAACATCGTCGACGGCACAGCTCACCTCTGCTCCGACGAGACGCGCCGCGGACACCCGACCCCGGCGTGGCGAGGATCGAACTCGCCCGTCAGGTGCCTCTAGACCAGGATGACCCCGTCCGAAACAGCAAGTGCGAGAGCGGGTCAAGCCGTGGAGGTCGACCGGGGGCGTCGCTCCCACGAGATGACGAGTAGCGGTCTCGCCGTCGAGGTGTGTTTCACGTGAAACATCCATCCAGGTACCGCTGAGCTGGAGCGCGACCGGTGAGATCCGGTGCAGATATCCACACCATTGGACTGGTCGATGAGAGACCGACCCGCGTGCGGCCCTGGTCTGGGCCGTTTCACGTGAAACATGTCCTGGTGCCCACACGAGGCCCAGCCACGACAGTGAAAGCCGGGGCCGCTCCACAACTTCGCTGGTACGCCGGAGAACCGAGCTCTTCGCCGTCGTCGGCGACGTTTCACGTGAAACATCTCCAAGAAGGGGCATCAGCTGCGCACGGCGGCACGATTTCAGGCGCGTCATCAAATCAAGGAGCATCGGCCCCGTCCCGCTGCGTGTGTTTCACGTGAAACGTCGCGGAAAGGAGCGCATCTGCCGGCAGCAACTGAAGAGACCATCAGCATTCACAGGCTGTCTCCCTCGACGGGCTGTCCGGAGCGCGTGACTTTGCCGCCGATCTCTGTGATGAAGTGGGCCCGGCGGGACACGTGTACCGGGGGTGGATCTCCCGCAAGAGGGGCACCGTCCCGCGTGGACGGGTGGCGTCGCGGCTCCCAGGCATGCGTGCGGGGAGAAAGTCATCGTGTTTCACGTGAAACACGGCGGACTCCAGTGTCTGATCGCTCGACTACAGTGGAACAGTCCCCCAACGATCGGAGTCTGAGGTGCAGGAATCGGAGAAAACGACCGCTCCCGCCCCCTTCTCCATCGACGACAGTCCCATCGCTCGCGAGCTGGCCGACCTCACGTCGCGTCGCCGGGCATTGGACGCGGTGTCGCTGGAATTCCACGGGGATACCCGAATTCTGACGATCTCCAACCAGAAGGGCGGCGTCGGCAAGACCACCACCACCGTCAACACGGCGGCGGCGCTTGCCACACTCGGCGCGCGCGTTCTCGTCATCGACCTGGACCCGCAAGGAAACGCCTCCACCGCGCTCGGTGTGCCCCATACCGCCGATATCCCCAGCATCTACGACGTCCTCATCGACGAGTTCCCCCTCGCGGACATCATCCAGACGAGCCCGGAATCCCCGAACCTGCTGTGCGCTCCGAGCACCATCCATCTGGCGGGTGCAGAGATCGAGCTCGTCTCCCAGGTCGCACGTGAACACCGCCTCCGCACCGCCCTCGAGGACTACCTCGCGGCATCCGAGGAGCGCCTGGACTTCGTCCTCATCGACTGCCCGCCGTCCCTGGGCCTCCTGACGATCAACGCGTTCACAGCCGCCAATGAGTTGATGATCCCGATCCAGTGCGAGTACTACGCGTTGGAGGGGCTGAGCCAGCTCTTGGGCAGCATCCGGATGATCCAGAAGCACCTGAATCCCGCCCTGCACCTGTCCACAATCCTGCTGACGATGTACGACGGCCGGACGCGCCTGGCGCAACAGGTGGCGGAGGAGGTGCGCGCGCACTTCCCACAGGAGGTGCTCCGTACGGTGATCCCACGAACCGTCCGTGTCTCCGAGGCTCCGAGCTTCGGTCAGACCGTGATCGCGTACGATCCCCAGTCCGTCGGCGCCGTCTCGTACCGCGAAGCCGCGGTCGAGCTGGTGCTCAGACAGCGGGCGAAGACCAACGAGGAAGGCAACTGATGGCGAAGCGCACGGGATTGGGCCGGGGGATCGGCGCACTCATTCCGACGACGGAGGGCACCGAGGCACGACCCGTCGATGTGTTCTTCCCCGGGGCATCCCTCGCCCCCTCGCGCTCCGGCGCCGACTCGCCGTCGGATGTGTCCCCGTCGGACGCCACCGACGCGGAGAGCACCGCGGTTGGAGCCACTCGGACGGATGAGGTCTCGTCGCCGGCGGATGCCGCGGCGGAGTCCGACCAGCCCGACCTGCTCGCGGTCCCGGGCGCACGGCTCATCTCCATCGACCCGAATGAGATCGTCCCGAATCCTCGACAGCCCCGCACCAACTTCGACGCCGACGACCTGGCGGAACTCGTCCACAGCGTCCGCGAGTTCGGCGTGCTCCAGCCCGTGGTCGTGCGCCGCAACGAGGAGGGCGCGTACGAGCTCATCATGGGTGAGCGACGCACCCGTGCGGCGCGCGAGGCCGGCCTGAGCTCGATCCCCGTGATCGTCCGCGAGACCGCGGACGAGGATCTGCTCCGCGACGCGCTCCTCGAGAACCTGCACCGGTCGCAGCTCAACCCGCTCGAAGAGGCCTCCGCCTACCAGCAGCTCCTCGAGGACTTCGGGATCACGCAGGAACAGCTCGCGACGCGCATCGGCCGCTCGCGTCCGCAGATCAGCAACACGATCCGTCTGTTGAAGCTCCCGGTGCCGGTGCAGCAGCGCGTTGCCGCGGGTGTGCTCAGCGCCGGCCACGCGCGCGCGATTCTCTCGCTCGACGATGTCGACGCCATGCAGCGCCTCTCGGACAAGATCGTCAACGAGGACCTCTCCGTGCGTGCCGCCGAGGCCGCCGCGAAGGGGGCGGAGGCAGCTCTGCACCGCACTCCGGCGCCGAAGGCCGGCGCGCGACGCGCTCACCTGGACGACGTCGCCGAACGCCTCGGAGATCGACTCAACACCAAGGTGAGGATCGCTCTCTCATCGAGAAAAGGCCAGATCATCATCGATTTCGCGACCATCCAGGACCTCAACCGGGTCCTGGCCGAGATCGGCGAAACCGGGTACGGCGACACGACGGGCGCGTAGGCTGGAGGGGTGTCCGATCGCCCACCCCTCCCGCGCCGAGCGAGTCTCGAGGTGCTGCGCGCCGAGGCATCCGACGAGCTGTCGGTGCTGATCGAGGAGCGCATCCGCGTCGGCGAAGACCCGTGGGACTTCATGGAGGACCTGCCGTCCGTGGACGAACTGGTCGTCCTGACGCTGCGCGCGGAGAACATCGCCGCCGACGGAGGGAACCGCCCGACGGCGGCCCGCAACTACCGCGTGCTGCGACAGATCTCGCTGGACTACCCGGCCCTTACCCGCGCGGTGTGGCGGCTGCTGGGCAGCGAGCCACACCGCACGTGGGACGCATCGGTGCGCGTCGAGGCATCCTGACGACGCCGACGGCGAACCTCACCGGATGTAGGCGGCGAGATCCTTCTCGAGAGCGACCTTCGGCTTCGCGCCGATGATGGTCGTCTCGACCTGGCCCCCCTTGAACACCTTCATCGCGGGGATCGAGGTGATCTGATACTCCATCGCGAGGTTCGGGTTCTCGTCGACGTTCAGCTTGAGGACGGTGAGCTTGTCGCCGTTCTCCGACTGGATCTCGTCGAGGATCGGCCCGACCATGCGACACGGGCCGCACCACTCGGCCCAGAAGTCCACCAGCACGGGGCCTTCCGCGTCGATGACGTCCTGCTGCCAGGTGCTCTCGCTCGTGGCCTTCGCGGTCATGTCCAACTCCTTAGATGTACGACACGTTCGTGTCTCTGCAGAGAACGCCGGATGCGTCTCGGTTGTTCCCGACGCCTACGCGGCGTCCTCAGCGACGTCGGCGAGACCGTCGATCTCGGAGGCGTGCACCTCGGGGAGGCCGGCGTCGCCGCGCGCCGCGAGGTAGTGCTCGACATCGAGGGCCGCCGTCGTGCCGGAGCCGGCGGCCGTGACGGCCTGACGGTAGATGTGGTCGACGACGTCCCCCGCCGCGAAGACGCCCGGAACCGAGGTGTGCGACGAGCGGCCGTCCACCCACACGGTGCCGTGCTCGGTGAGGCGCAGCTTGTCGTGCACGAGGTGCGTGCGCGGGTCGTTGCCGATCGCGACGAACACGCCGGTGACGGGGAGCTCGCGCGTCGATCCGTCGACCGTGTCGCGGAGGAGGAGCCCGGTGACGGCGTCACCGCCGAGCACGTCGGCGACCTCGCTGTTCCAGACGAACTCGATCTTCTCGTTCGCGAAGGCGCGGTCCTGCATGATCTTGGAGGCGCGCAGCTCGTCGCGACGGTGCACGATGTAGACCTTCGAGGCGAACTTCGTGAGGAACGTCGCCTCCTCCATCGCGGAGTCGCCGCCGCCGATCACCGCGATCTCCTGCTGGCGGAAGAAGAACCCGTCGCACGTCGCGCAGTAGGAGACCCCGTGGCCGGACAGCCGCTGCTCACCCTCGATGCCCATTTTGCGCGGGGCGGACCCCGTCGCGAAGATGATCGACTCGGCTTCGTGCACATCGCCGTTGCCGAGGATCACCCGCTTGACATCGCCGTCGAGGTCGAGCTCGGTCACGTCCTGGTAGAGCACCTCGGTGCCGAACTTCTCCGCCTGCTCCTGCATCTTGGCCATGAGCTCGGGGCCCATGACACCCTCCGGGAAGCCGGGGAAGTTCTCCACCTCGGTGGTGTTCATGAGCTCGCCGCCGGTCTCGACCGAGCTCGCCACGAGGAGCGGGGAGAGGTTGGCGCGCGCCGCATAGATCGCGGCGGTGAAACCCGCCGGTCCCGAACCGATGATGATGACCTGTCGCACTGCGCTGCCTTTCTGAGGCGATCTCGTGGCTTTCCCCACGGCCCGAATCCGGGCCCTGAAGCGTAGAACCCATGCTAGCCGCGGGGCATTCCGCGTTCATGCTCCGCGGTGGCGCGGCTGCACTCTTCGCAGCGCTGCGCGTCGGCGCCCTCGGGGGGAGGCGAGCCCGGCGTCCGCGTCAGCGTCAGCGTCCGAGGACCCGGCGGACGACGCCCGTGGCGATCGACAGCTCGGGGGCGCGCAGCAGAGCGAGCGCACCCGCGTAGACGAGGAGCGAGGCCCCGCCGACGAGGGCTCCGCCCGCGATGCCGAGGAACCGGTCGCTCGTCGTCCACCCGTCCACGCCGCCGAGGAGGAGGAAGACGCCCCAGCCGGCGGCGAACGCGGGCACCGCGGCGAGTGCGAAGCGGCCGAGCGCGCGCCAGGTGGCGTGCAGCGCGCGCGTGTCGGTGTGGCGGCGCAGCAGCCGCAGTGCGAGGGGCAGCTGCACATAGGTCGACAGGGACTGCGCAAGGGCGACCGCTGCGGCGAGGAATCCGAGCGGGAGGGCGCCCAGGTTCACCGCGACGACGGCGATGACCGCACCGAGCGCCGCGAGGGTGGCCTGCACGAACGAGAAGATGAACGGCGTGCGGGTGTCCTGGAACGCGAAGAACCCGCGGCGGAGGACCACGAGGACCCCGAAGGGCACGAGGGCCAGAAGGTACGCGCACAGCACCCACGCCATCGCGACCGCGCCCTCCGCACTGGCGGTGAAGACGCGCGTGATGGGGACGGATGCCGCGGCGATCGCGGCGGTGAAGCCGAAGCCGAACACCGCGATCGCCCGGATCGATTCGTCGAGGTTCGGACCGACCCGGTCGAGCCGTCCCGCCGCGACATCCTCGGCGAGCCGGGTGAAGTAGGTCGTCGAGATCGACATCGCGACGATCGAGTGCGGCAGCATGAAGATGAGCCACGCGTAGACCATGACCGTGACGCTCGCCTCGCCGGAGGCCCGCGTCACGACCTGGGACTGCACGATGCCGGCGAGCTGGCCGACGACCACCGCGAGGAAGGTCCACCAGGCGAGGGTCCCGATGTGCCGGAGGCCGATGCCCCGCCAGCGGAAGTCGGGGCGCACGTGGAGCTTCGTGCGCTTCCAGAAGAACAGCAGGACGACCGTCTGCATCGCGATCCCGAGGGTCGCCGTTCCGCCGAGGAGGGCGATCTTCGGCGCATCCCAGTCGGAGAGTTCCGTGAACGGCCCGCCGAAAACGGCGAGGAACGCTCCGAAACCGACGATGGAGATGAGGTTGTTGACGGTCGGCGCCCAGCTGTAGGGGCCGAACACCTTGCGCGCGTTGAGCACCTCGCCCAGGAGCGCGAAGATCCCGTAGAACAGCAGCTGCGGCAGCAGCCAGTAGGCGAACGCGATCGAGAGCGCGCGCTGCTCGGGTTCCCAATCCGGGGCGTAGATCCAGACCAGGACCGGCGCAAGCGCCATCATCACCGCCGTCGCGGCGATGAGGACGACCGTTCCCAGGGTCAGGAGCTTGGAGACATAGCGCGAGCCGCCGTCGGTGTGTGCGGCGGCCTTCACGATCTGCGGCACGATGATGCCCGTGATGACGCCCGCGGCGAGAAGCTCGTACACGTTCGTCGGGAGGGTCGCCGCTACCGTGAAGGCATCCGCCGCGCGGCTGCTGTAGGAGCCGATGACCGCGACGAGGACGATCGACCGGATGAGACCGGTCACCCGCGAGAACATCGTTCCCGCGCCGATGATGGCGCTCGCGCGCCCGAGGCTAGCCATCGGCATCCTCCAGGTCGTCGGGAATCTGCGCCGGGGCGCCTCGGCGGCGGAGCTTCCGGACGGTGCGCACGACGCCGAGGATCAGCAGCAGCGCGACGATCGTGAGCATGACCACGAGGCCGACCGACTCCCACTCGGCGCGGACGGCGACGTTGACCGGCACCTGGTCGCCGATCGGGACTCCCGTGATGCTGCGCAGCTGCAGGTCCAGCGTCGAGTCACCGCTGCCCACCCGCGCCTGCACCGGCACCTGCACCCGCGTGTTCTGCGCGGGTCCCGCCTCGACGGTCGTCGTGTTCTGGACGATCAGTCGAGGGTCGTTGCGGGTGGCGTACAGGATGACGGTCACCGGCCAGCGCAGGTCGTTGCGCACCGAGAAGGCCAGTGGGGCGCTCGTCGCGGCGAGGGTGATGTCGCTCGGCGGCGTGATCGAGACCGCGCCGAGCGTGTCGCGTGTCTGCGCACGATGATCATCGACGGCCTTCTGCGCGGCATCCTCGGTCGCCGACCGCCATCCGTTGCCGGTGAGCTGGAGGACCGCCGCCCGCTCCGGCGAGGTGAGCACGAGCGGGTCCTGCAGGATCGACGAGAAGCTCTCCAGGTCGCCCTCGTCGCTCAGGAGCGCGTGCAGGCGAGCGGTCCGCTCCGCATCGTCGGGCACGGCATTCAGGGTGACCGCGGCGGGCTCCGCTGCGGTGAGTGCGCCGATGCCCACGGCCGCGCGCCCCGCGAGCGCGGAGGCCGCCTGCAGGGCCGGACGGAGGGACGGGAAGCTGCTCGCCCGGTCGACGGCGACGAGGACGGGCGCCTCGCCGGCGTCGGCCGAGGCGAACTGTCCGTAGGCGGATGCCGCCGCCAGCGCCGCGTCCCGCGCGGGGGCGCCCGCACTGGATGCCGCGATGCCGAGGGCGGCGGACGTGTCGGCGTCGTAGACGAGAAGGCGCCCGCCGTTCGCCGAGGCTGAGGAGGGCGCTCGCGCGTCGCTCACGGCGCGCGAGTCGAGGAGCGTGAGGCCGGATGCCGCCGCGAGGGCCGCGACGGTGGCATCGCCCGCGCTGCCGGATGCGGGCCAGAAGACCGCCCCGAGTGAGGATCCGACGTCGGTGAGCTCGGCGAGCGTGGGGAACGTCGGCGTGGTCGGGAGCGAGGGCGACGGCGCTGGTGTCGCCGCCTCGGTCGACGTGTCCGTGTCCGTGTTCGGGGCGTCGGCGGGATCTGTGCCGCCGGGGGCATCGGTGGTGCCGGTCGTCGGTGTCGGGGTGGGGGTCCCCGTGGCGGACGGGAAGTCGCGCGTCTGGAGATACGGGGTCAGGGGCAGAGGCTCGAGGGGGGCGCTGAGACCAGCGGCGATCTGGGTGGCGAGATCCGCATCACCGAACTGCAGGGCGAATCGGGCGTTCGGAAGGGACATGAGGTCCGCGAGCCACTGCGTCGCGCTCGCCGGAGCCGAGGAGCCGAGCACCCGGATCGCCGCGACGATCGCGGGGTCGACGGCGAGGGCGGCGTTCGTGCCGGCGACCGCGTCGAGCGTGTCGCGGAGCTCCCCGCCGGTGGCGGTGAGCTTCGTCAGCTCGTCGGCCGTGAGGAGGCCCGTCGTGCGGGCGGGCGCCGTCACCGGGACGACGACGGCCACGCCGCCACCGGCGGAGGCCGCGGGGACCACGAGGACGCTCCGCGATGTCGTCGGGCCGGCGGTGGAGGAGTAGTCGGCGCGGATCGGGTAGACGCCCGCGGGCCACGCGGCGAGGGGTGACGAGTCCACCGACATCGTCGCGGTGGTCGTGGCGCGGCCGGCCACGGCGGGGAGAGTGGTCTCGGCGAGCGTGGTCTCCGTGCGGGAGTCGTCGGTGACCTCCCCTGCCAGCCACGCCCGCGTGGCGGTGCGATCGGCGAGGGGGGTGGCGGAGGTCGTCACGCGCACGCTGCCGCCGCCCAGATCCGCGAGGGTCGGGTTGTAGGCGGACACGGTGAGGGCCAGCGCCGATCCGCTCGTCACGATCCCCCCGGCGGCGGGCGCGAGTGTGAAGACGATGTCGCCGCTCGCGGCGGGATCGGCCGCGGCCGACGCTGCGGGAGCACTGCCGAGCGAACCGATGAGGGCGCCCAGAGCGATCGAGGTCGCCCCCAGCGTCGCGAGGACCGCGGTGAAGGCGCGGTGAGTGCGGCCGGTGCGGGTGGCGCGGCGCGACGGGCGGCGGGAGGGGCTGGTCATAGAGGGATTCGACTCCTGTGCGATCCCAGACCGCACGATCAGGTGAGATTCTAGGGTCACGCCCCTGTGCGCGAGCGGTGACCGGCCGCCGCGCCGCGAACGGACGACGAATGGATGCCGCGGTGACTGAGCTCGCGAACCCTGCCCCCACCCCCGGATCGGAGTCCGACGCAGCCCTGCGAGAAGACCCCGACCCCGCACTCGTCGCGCTGCTGCGCACCGACCTCGCACAGGCCGGCTACACCGCCGACGCGGTGCGCGCGCTCTGGGGTCCGCTGGCCGACGAGGCGATCGGACACGGGCTGACCGGACCCGCGCTCCGCGCGCTGGACAGGATCGAGGGCGAGGGCGCTGTCGCCGCCGACGATCGCCCGGATGGTGCGGCCGTGCGCGTCGCGACGCTTGCTCGGCTGCTGTTCCTGGGCGCTCCGACGCCCCTGGCATCCGTCGACGCGGCCCTCCCGCACGCCGGTGCCCGCGGGCTCGCGGCGCTGGGTCTCGCCGCGATCGAGGGGGCGCGTGTCGTCCCCCGCGTGCTGCTGCGCCCCCAGGACTACGCCGACGGCGGGGCGGACGGGGGATGGTGGGTCGCGAGCGATCTCGACGAGGCGGCTCTCGGCGGTCCGCTCCCCCCGGGGCACGTGCTCGGCGTGGGCGGGGCATCACTCACCCTCGCGGGACTGCAGCTGCCGACGCCCGCGACCCGGGTGCTGGACCTCGGGACGGGATGCGGCATCCAGGCGCTCCGCGCCCGGGCGTACGCCGCACACGTCGTCGCGACCGACGTCTCGGAGCGGGCTCTCGCCTTCACGCGCCTGAACGTCCTGCTCAACGAGGGCGCCGCCGCCGTCGAGGTGCGACACGGGAGCCTGTTCGCGCCGGTGGCGGGCGAGGAGTTCGATCGCGTCGTCTCCAACCCTCCGTTCGTCATCACCCCCCGCGCGGCGGGGGTGCCCGCGTACGAGTATCGCGATGCCGGGTTCGCGGGCGATGATCTCGTCGCGGCGTTCGTGTCGGGAGTCGGCGGGGTGCTGGCGTCCGGCGGCGTCGCGCAGCTGCTCGGCAACTGGGAGTACCGCGGCGGCGAGGACGGGCTCGAGCGCGTCCGCGCGTGGGTGGATGCCTCATCCGAGCCCCTGGATGCCTGGGTGATCGAGCGCGAGCAGCTCGATCCGCTCGCCTACGCCGAGCTGTGGGTCCGCGACGGCGGCACCGCCCCCGGGACCCCGGGTTACGCGACGCTCGTCGAGGCCTGGCTCGCCGACTTCGCGGCGCGCGACGTGACCGCCATCGGGTTCGGGTATCTGCTCCTGCGCCGGACGGCGACGGGAACGCCCACGCTGCGCCGCTTCGAACGGATCGCGCATCCGCTCCCGGGCGGCTCGCTCGGCGCGCACCTTGCGGAGGCGCTCACCGCCCACGACGCGCTGGCCGTCCTCGACGATGACGCCCTGTCTGCGACCCGCGTCGTCGTCGCGGGAGACGTCACCGAGGCGCGCCACCACCTGCCCGGCGTCGAGGCCCCCTCGGTGATCGAGCTCCGTCAGGGCGGCGCCCTGGCCCGGACGATCGAGGTCGACCCTGCGCTCGCCGCCCTCGTCGGCGCCAGCGACGGCGACCTCCCGCTCGGTCCCCTCATCGCGGCGATCGCCGACCTACTCGAGGTGGATGCCGCGGCCCTGCGCGCCGACATCCTCCCGCGCGTGCGCGAGCTCGTCTTCGCGGGGTTCCTGCACCTCGCCGACTGATCGGAGGGTGGTCGCGGGTCGCGGGCGCTCGGGCCGGGACGTCTCGCACCGCCCCGGTAGGCTCGAACCCATGCTCACTATGGCCGAGGGGCTCGATCGCCTGGGTGCTCTCGCGACCTCTCCGATCATGGCGCGGCTCGGGGCCGCATTCGCGCAGGCGGGGTTCGAGCTCGCGATCGTGGGCGGTCCCGTGCGCGACGCGCTGCTCGGGCGGCGGACGAACGACCTCGATCTCGCCACGGATGCGCGGCCCGACGACATCCTCCGGATCGTGAAGCCGCTGGCATCCGCGACGTGGGACATCGGTCGCGAGTTCGGCACGATCGGCGCGAAGATGGCCGGGCCGGGAGTGTCGGGAGAGCCGGGCACCTCCGAGCAGGTCGAGATCACGACCTACCGGGCCGACAGCTACGACGGCGTGACCCGCAAGCCGACCGTCGCCTTCGGCGACGACCTCGACGCCGACCTCTCGCGCCGCGATTTCACGGTCGGGGCCATGGCGCTGCGCCTGCCCGTCCCGGCGCTCGTCGACCCCACCGGCGGGGTCGAGGACCTCGTCGCCGGCATCCTGCGCACGCCTGGCGATCCCGACGTGAGCTTCGGCGACGACCCGCTGCGGATGCTCCGCGCCGCCCGGTTCGCCGCTCAGCTCGGATTCACGGTGGCGCCGGACACGCTCGAGGCGATGACCCGCCTGCGCGCCAGCATCCGGATCGTGAGCCCCGAGCGGGTGCAGGGCGAGCTCGTGAAGCTCCTCGCGACGGATGATCCGGTCCCCGGCATCCGGATCCTCGTCGACACCGGACTCATGGGCGAGATCCTCCCCGAAGTCCCCGCGCTGCGGCTCGAGATCGACGAGCACCATCACCACAAGGACGTGTACGAGCACTCGCTCACCGTCCTGCAGCAGACGATCGACCTCGAGCACGAGCGGCATCCGGGCGGCGCACCCGACGTGACCCTCCGCCTCGCCGCGCTCCTGCACGACATCGGGAAGCCCGCGACCCGCAAGCTCGAACCGGGCGGTGGTGTGAGCTTCCACCACCACGACCTCAAGGGCGCGCGGATGGCGCGCAAACGGCTGCAGGCGCTGCGCTTCGACACCGCGACGATCGGCGCGGTCGTCCAGCTCATCGAGCAGCACCTGCGGTTCTTCGGGTACGCCGAGGGGGCGTGGACGGACTCCGCCGTGCGCCGGTACGTGCGGGATGCCGGCAGCGAGCTCGAGCGCCTGCACATCCTCACCCGCGCCGACGTCACGACCCGCAACGCGCGGAAGGCGGGGCGTCTGCGCCGCGCCTACGACGACATCGAGCGCCGCATCACGGAGCTCGCCGCGCAGGAGGAGCTCGACGCGATGCGCCCCGAGCTCGACGGCAACCGCATCCAGGAGGTCCTCGGCATCGGGCCGGGCCGCGAGGTCGGCGAGGCGTACCGCTTCCTCCTCGACGTGCGCCTCGACGAGGGTGTCATCGGCCCGGATGCCGCCGAGCAGCGCCTGCGCGCCTGGTGGGCCGCCCGCTGACGCGCATGGGCGCCCAGGCGCATCCGTGCGCTCGCCAACACTCCGGCCGCGATCTAGACTGACGGCACTTCCTCGCCGCTGATCGGAGTCGCCATGCCCTCGTCATGGTCGTCGCGTCGCGAGGTCTCGCCCGAGACGTCGCGTCTGCTCATCGAGCGTGCGCACGAGGAGCTCGTCGGCGGGAACGGCGCCGACCCGCGGCTCACCCAGGTGCGTTCGCTCGTCCAGGAGTCGTGGCGACGCTCGCTCGCGCACCTCGTCGGAGCCGAAGCGCTGCCGCCCCTCGATCTGCTCGACGATGAGATCGAGGCCTATCGCAGCGCCCACCCGCTCGCCGGAGCGATGGACATGATCCGGGCCCTGCTGCTCCCCGAGTCCGACGCCGGCGTCGTCGTGGCGGTCGGGGATGCCGCGGGCCGGCTCCTCTGGGTGGAGGGCGACCACGGCATCCGCGACCTCACCGGGGCGATGGGATTCGTCGAGGGGGCGAACTGGTCGGAGGAGATCGTCGGAACCTCCGCCCCCGGCACGGCCCTCGCCCTCGGCCGGTCGGTGCAGATCCACGGTGCCGAGCACTTCAACCGCCTCGTCCAGCCCTGGTCGTGCACGGCTGCGCCCGTGCACGATCCGGAGACCCGACGCCTCCTCGGCGTCATCGACGTCACCGGCGGCAGCGACGCGGCGACGCCGCAGGCCCAGCTGCTCGTCGACGCGACCGCCCGCGCCGTCGAGGGGGAGCTGCTCGTCGCGCGGCTGCGCGCCCGTGCCGCCGCGTCGGCGCCGATCCCCGTGCGCCGCAGCTCGTCCCGCGGGCTGTCGCGCTCCGCCGCCCGCGCTCCGCGCGCGCCGGAGATCGCGACACTGCGGGTGCTCGGCCGCGACAAGGCGCTCATCGAGGTCTCGAGCGGCAGCGGGGAGACGATCGCCGAGCTCTCCGGCCGTCACGCGGAGATCCTCCTCATGCTGGCCGTGCACCGGCAGGGCCTGTCGGCCGAGCGGCTGACGGAGCTCGTCTACGGGCCGGATGCCACCGACGGGACGCTCCGGCCCGAGATGGTGCGCCTGCGCAAGACGCTGGAGCGCGTCGCTCCGCACCTCGTGCCCTCGTCCCGCCCGTACCGCCTCCCCGCCGAGCTCGACACCGACGCGCAGCAGGTGCTCTCGCTCCTGGGACGCGGAGCGCACCGCGTCGCGCTCGCCGCCTACCGCGGCCCCGTGCTGCCCGACTCGACCGCGCCCGGCATCGACGAGCTCCGCGAGACCGTCCGGCTCGCCCTGCGGGAGGCGCTGCTGACCGAGGCATCCGTCGAGGTCCTCCTGACCTACGTCGACACGGCCGACGGACAGGACGACGCGGAGGTGCTGCGGCTCGCCCTCGAGATGCTGCCGGCGCGCTCCCCGCGTCGTGCCGGGCTCGTCGCGCGGCTGGAGAAGCTCGAGGTCTGAGCGGTTCCGTCGCCGGTCCGTCACGCATTCCCGCACGGCGGCGACGACTGGCAGGATGGGCGGGACGGAGGCATCCATGACCGCAGACAGCCCCACGCCCGACACCGCCACGCCCGACAGCGCGCCGGTCGAGCCCTCACCCGCGCTGGTGCAGCTGGCCGCCGCCCACGGGATCGCGACGGAGTACTGGTCGTTCTTCGGCGACCGGGTCCATGTCCCCGCCCCGACGCTGCGCGCCGTCCTGCAGGCGATGCACGTGGAGACGGCGACGGATGACGACATCTCCGCCACCCTCGCCGAGGTCGAGGATGCGCCGTGGCGACGCGTGCTGCCCCCCTCATTCGTGTCACGCCCCGGCGCGCGCGCCCTGCCCGTCCACGTGCCGGACGGGCACGACGTCCGCCTCGTCGTCGCGCTGGAGGACGGATCGTGGCGCGACCTGCCCGTTCCCGACCAGGCTCCCGTCGCGCGGGAGGTCGACGGCGCGACGCGCTGGCGTGTCGAGGTGCCCCTTCCGACGACCCTGCCGGTCGGGTGGCACACGGTGCACGCGTTCCTCACGCCGTTCGGCGGCGGGGATGCCACCGAGAGCGCACAGGCGGGCCTGGTCATCACCCCCGAGCGGATGCCCGACCCGCCGACCCGCCCCGGCCGCCACCGCGGCTGGGGGCTCATGGCGCAGCTCTACTCGGTGCGCTCGCGCGCGTCGTGGGGCATGGGCGACTTCGCCGACCTCGCCGACCTCGCGGCGATCGCGGGCGCGGAGGGCGCGGACTTCCTGCTCGTGAACCCGATCCACGCGGCGGAGATCACGAGTCCGATCGAGGCCTCGCCGTACCGGCCGGCGTCGCGCCGGTTCCTCGCGCCGCTGTACGTGCGTCCCGAGGACATCCGCGAGGTCGCGTACCTCACCCCCACCGAGCGGGCGCTCGTCGAGGCGGCTCGTACGCCCGTCGCCGCGATGGACCTGGACCCCGCACGGATCGACCGCGATGCCGTGTGGGCGGCCAAGCGGGTCGCCCTGGACGCGATCTTCGCCGTGCCCCTGTCGCCCGCGCGCGTCGCCGAGCGGGACGCGTTCGCCGCGCGCGAAGGACAGCCGCTCGACGACTTCGCGCTGTGGTGCGCCCTCGAGGAGCACTACGAGGGATCGGCGCGCCCGGACGAGGCGTGGGACATCGCCTCGCCCCTGATCTCCGACCTCCGCGAACGCCTCGCGGGCCGGGTCCGCTTCCATGTCTGGCTGCAGTGGATCTGCGACCAGCAGGTCGAGAGCGCCCAGGCGGCGGCGAAGGCATCCGGCATGGCCATCGGCGTCATGCACGACCTGGCCGTGGGCGTCCACCCGCTCGGCTCGGATGCCTGGTCGCTCCGGCCGATGTACGCCCAGGGGATGGCGGTGGGTGCCCCGCCGGACATGTACAACCAGCAGGGGCAGACCTGGAACCAGCCGCCGTGGCTCCCGGGTGCGCTCGCCGAGAGCGGCTACGCGCCGCTGCGTGACATGATCCGCACCCTCCTCCGCCACGCGGGCGCGCTGCGCATCGACCACGTGATCGGGCTCTTCCGGCTGTGGTGGATCCCCGAGGGGCTCTCGCCCGCCGCCGGGACCTACGTGCGCTACGACCACGAGGCGATGATCGGGGTGCTGATGCTCGAGGCGCAGCGCGCGAGCGCCGTCCTCATCGGCGAGGATCTCGGCAACGTCGAGCCCTGGGTGCGCGACTACCTCGCCGATCGCGGCATCCTCGGCACGAGCGTGCTGTGGTTCGAGCGCGAGGGCGATGGCTTCCGCCCGCCCGAGGAGTACCGCCGGTCGCTGCTCGCGACCGTCAACACGCACGATCTGCCTCCGACGGCGGGGTATCTCGCGGACGAGCACGTCGCCTTGCGGGCGCGGCTCGGACTGCTGACCCGGCCCGTCGAGGAGGAGCTCGCCGACGCGGATGCCGAGCGCGCCGCGATGCTGACGCTGCTGCGCTCCCGCGGCCTGATCGGCGAGGCGCCCAGCGAGCGGGAGGTGATCGAGGCGCTCAGCGTGCTGATCACGGCATCCCCCTCGCAGCTGGTCGGCGTCGCGCTCGTGGACGCCGTGGGCGAGCGCCGCACGCAGAACCAGCCTGGCACCGATACCGAGTACCCCAATTGGCAGATTCCGCTCGCGGGCCCCGAGGGCGAGGTCGTCCTCCTCGACGACCTCGCCACGCTTCCCCGGTTCACGTCGCTGGTGTCGGCCGTCGACGCGCGGGTGTAGCCCCGGCGACCACGCCCAGGAGCACCAGGGCGAGACCGACCAGCGCCGCGGGATCCAGCCGCTCCCCACCGAGGATCACCCCGAGGAGCACGCCCGTCACCGGGTTCAGCAGTCCCACGATCCCGACGACGGCGCCGGGGAGCCGTGCGAGGCCGTTGAACCACACGGCGTACGCGACGGCGGTGGCGATCACGATGACGTACGCGAATCCGGCGATCGCCGACGGGTCGAGCGCGGGCGGGCGGCCCTCGACGAGCACGGCGAGGGGCAGCACGAGGAGCGACCCGGCGATCAGCTGCCACGCGGTCATCGTCAGCGGCGGGACACCGGACCCCCACCGGCGCGTCAGCACGAATCCGAGAGACGACGCCAGCATCGCGACGACGGATGCCGCGACGCCGACGGCATCCGGGGCGCCGGATGCCCCGGGCTGGAGCATGAGGATCACCCCGACGATCCCCAGGGCGGCACCGCCGGCGGCGCGAAGGGTCGGCCGCTGACGCAGCACCACCCAGCTCAGCAGCAGGAGGGCGGCCGCCGAGGTCGACATGATCGTCGCGGCGAGGCTCGTCGCGAGGCGCTGCGCGGCGACGTAGACCAGCACATTGAGCCCGCCGACGGTGAGCGCGCCCAGGACGAACGACCGCCACCACCACGATCCGCTCGGCAGGCGCCGCGTGAACACCAGCACGAGGAGCCCCGCGGGCAGACACCGGATGACGGCGCCCCAGAGCGCGGCATCCGCCGGAAGCACGTGGCGGGTGACGTAGTAGGTGCTGCCCCACGCGATCGGCGCGATCGCCGTCGTGAGCGCCCAGCGCAGCGGTTTATCTTCCACGGAAGACACTATAGCTTCCACGGAAGGTATTGTCGTGGGGGTGAAGGATCACGTCGACCGCATCCTGGAGGAGTGGCGCCGCGAGCGCCCTGACCTCGACCCGAGCCCGCAGGGCGTCATCGGACGCCTGCACCGCCTGGCCACTGCCCTCACCGACGAACTCGTCACCGTGTACGCGCGGTTCGGACTCAGTGAGGCCGAGTTCGACCTGCTCGCCTCCCTCCGCCGAGCGGGCGAACCCTACGAGCTCCCGGCCGGCGAGCTCGCCGCGCACACGATGGTGACCACCGGCGGCCTCACGAAACGGGTCGACCGGCTCGTGGAGCGCGGCCTCGTCGAGCGCCAGGAGGCGGGCGCCGATCGCCGGCGCCGCATCGTCCGTCTGACGCCCGAGGGCCGCACGCTGATCGACGCGGCCGTCACGGCGCACCTCGAGAACGAGCACCGCCTCGTCGACCTGATCGACGCCGCGGATGCCGAGGCCATCGCCGCGGCATCCCGCCGGTGGCTCGCCGCGCTCTGACCCGGCATCCCCGCGGCTTCTCGCAGGCAGGACCCTGCAACGAGATGCAACGTAGCGGGGCGTAGGTTCTGCCGCATCCGAAAACGCGGCACCGACGCCGCGAGTTCATGCGTCGAAGGAGACAACATGACCATCGTCGAAGAAGGCGTCTCGAGCGTCTACGCCCAGCCGGGTCAGCGCGGCGCGGTCGCCGACTACCGCCCCCGCTACGGTCACTACATCGGCGGCGAGTTCGTCGAGCCGATCAAGGGCGGCTACTTCGAGAACATCACCCCCGTCACGGGCAAGCCGTTCACGGAGGTCGGGCGCGGCACCGTCGAGGACATCGACCGGGCGGTGGATGTCGCCTGGAAGGCGTTCGAGTCGTGGAAGAAGACCACGGCCGCCGAGCGCGCCAACATCCTCAACAAGATCGCCGACCGCATCGAGGCGAACCTCGAGGCGATCGCCGTCGCCGAGACGTGGGAGAACGGCAAGCCCGTCCGTGAGACCCTCGCCGCCGACATCCCGCTCGCCGTCGACCACTTCCGCTACTTCGCCGGAGTCCTGCGCGCCCAGGAGGGCTCGCTCAGCCAGATCGACGAAGACACCGTCGCGTACCACTTCCACGAGCCGCTCGGCGTCGTCGGCCAGATCATCCCGTGGAACTTCCCCATCCTGATGGCCACGTGGAAGCTCGCCCCGGCGCTCGCCGCCGGCAACTGCGTCGTCCTCAAGCCGGCGGAGCAGACCCCGGCATCCATCCTGTTCCTGTTCGACATCATCGGCGACCTGCTGCCGGCGGGCGTCGTGAACATCGTCAACGGCTTCGGCATCGAGGCGGGCGCGCCGCTCGCGCAGCACAAGCGCATCCGCAAGGTGGCCTTCACGGGGGAGACCACGACCGGCCGCCTCATCATGCAGTACGCGTCGCAGAACCTCATCCCGGTGACGCTGGAGCTCGGAGGGAAGTCCGCGAACATCTTCTTCGAGGACGTCGCGCGCCAGAAGGATGCCTACTACGACAAGGCCCTCGAGGGCTTCTCGTTCTTCGCCCTCAACCAGGGCGAGGTCTGCACCTGCCCGAGTCGTGCGCTCATCCAGCGGTCGATCTACGACCAGTTCCTCGGCGACGGCCTCGAGCGGGTCGGCAAGATCGTGCAGGGCAACCCGCTCGACCCGGCGACGATGATCGGCGCACAGGCATCCAACGACCAGCTCGAGAAGATCCTCAGCTACATCGAGATCGGCAAGGCCGAGGGCGCGAAGCTCCTCGCCGGCGGTGAGCGGGTCGACCTCGGCGGCGAGCTGTCGGGCGGCTACTACGTCGCGCCGACGGTGTTCGAGGGGCAGAACTCGATGCGCATCTTCCAGGAGGAGATCTTCGGCCCGGTCGTCTCGGTGACGAGCTTCGACGACTTCGACGGAGCCATCCACACCGCCAACGACACGCTGTACGGCCTGGGTGCCGGCGTCTGGAGCCGTTCGGCCGACACGATGTACCGCGCCGGCCGGGCGATCGAGGCCGGTCGCGTCTGGACGAACACGTACCACCAGTACCCCGCGCACGCGGCGTTCGGCGGGTACAAGCAGTCCGGCATCGGTCGCGAGAACCACCTCAAGATGCTCGATCACTACCAGCAGACCAAGAACCTGCTCGTGTCGTACGCCGAAGGGGCGATGGGCTTCTTCTGAGCCACCCTCCCTCCTCGTCCTCGTCCCACTTGGGGCGCCGCTTGTCCCACTTGTGGCGCCGCTTGTCCCACTTGTGGTCGCTTCCCACCCAGGAGAACAGCCACAAGTGGGACGAGGGGCGCGAAAGGATGCCATGAACGACACACTCAGCAGGGTCGCCGTGACGCATGACGCGGCGGCCCTGTTGCGCCAGTTGTCGGCGCAACACGGAAAGCTCATGTTCCACCAGTCGGGAGGATGCTGCGACGGCAGCGCACCGATGTGCTACCCCGTCGGGATGTTCCTCACCGGCCCGTCCGACGTGCTGCTCGGCACGATCGACGCGGGTCTCGACGACCCGATCGAGGTGTACATGTCGGAGTCGCAGTTCGAGTACTGGAAGTACACGCACCTCACGATCGACGTCGTGCCCGGCCGCGGGGCGGGCTTCAGCGTCGAGGGCCCCACGGGGATGCGGTTCCTGATCCGCTCGCGGATGCTGGACGCCGCCGAGCTGGAGGCCTTCGGCCTGAGCTGACCCGGACGGTTCGCCGCGCGCCCCCGGCCGCCGCCCCCCCCGCGTCCGTGTCACATCCGCGAGACACCGTTCTCGCGCCGAGACACCGGTTCACACCGGGTGTGTCGGCGCGCAGACGGTGTCTCGCGGCTCGGAGGAGCCGACGCCGCCCAGTGCGGCGGTCAGCGCGCGGCGGAACGAGCGGAGCGCGGCGCCCGCGTACGCGTGGGCACCCATCCCGCACGCACGCAGTGCCCCGCCGTGGTCGATCACGACGACGGCGGTCGCGCCCACGGCCACGAGCCAGCAGGGGAGCACGACGAGCGGCTTCGCCCACGGCGGCAGTGAGCGCAGGCCGCCCCGCAGCTGATCGATCTGGAACGCGAGGTGGTGCTCCTCATCGAGCGCGATCCGTGTGCCGATCCCGCGGATGACGGCGTCGGGCCCGCGTCGCGCGAGCACGACGAAGTACGGCATCGCCACGGCCTCGGCGATGAGGAACAGCATCAGCTCGGTGCGGAGCCCGAGTGAGCGCCGCAGCAGTGTGAAGGCGCCGTCCGACCAGTGCTGCGGCAGCGGCACGGCCCCGAGGTGGCGGAGCCCGCGCGCGAACAGCGCGGAATGCGCCTGCTCTTCGCCGACGAGCATCCGCAGGGCGTGCTGCTGTGCCTCGCCGCATCCCCGCGCCTTCCGCAGCAGGTGCGCGCCGTCGCCGCCTTCGCCCAGCTCGAACCGCTGGAACGACCGGATGAGGGCGGCCCGTGCCGCCGGCGACATCTCCGCGGCCGCATCCCAGTCGATGCGCCCCTCGATCGCCGCATGTCGCGCACGGTTGTCCGTGAAGTGGGCGACCCATCGCTCGAACGAGGGGGCGTCCGCGCGTCGCGCATCGGCGGTGATCATCCCGGCAGTATGCCAGCGCCGCCGTCAGGCGCGGGGCGCCATAGCCAGAGGCGAACCGGTCGGCGAGGGGTCACCGGCCAGGCGCGCGTGCGTCTCCACGTCGAAGCGCTCCGCGCCATAACGGAGCTTCTCGCGCTCGATGCCTTCGGCCCGGAAACCCGCGGCGGTGGCCACCCGACATGACGCCGGATTGTTCACGCGGTGGCCGAGCTCGAGGCGGTGCAGACCCGCGCCGAATGCCCAATCGCAGAGCGAGAGCAGCGCACGGGTCGCGTACCCCTTCCCGCGTGCAGCCGGCGCGAGCCAATACGACATCCACGCGGTTCCGTGTCGAAACTCGATGGCCGTCGCCGCGGCATTGCCCACAGCGACCCCGTTCTCCACCACGGCCCAGTTCCTGGCCTTCTCATCGAAGACGAGCGCTCTGGCGATGAATCCCGCCGCCGCCTCGGCGCTCGACAGGTCCGCGCCTCCGAACTGTGCGGCCAGATCGGTCGCGCCGGCCGCAGCATCCCGCAGTGCGCCGGCGTCGTCTCGACCCCACGGGCGAAGAATGACGCTCACATCGTCCATCGTGCCGCACCGGCCGTCTCACGAGACATCGTTGTCGCGGCAGGCAGGCAGGCAGTCAGGCCGCGCCAGAGCGGCACGGCGGGATGCGGCGAGACGGCGGGATGCGGCGGGGCGGCGGGATGCGGCGGGGCGGCGGGATGCGGCGGGGCGGCAGGGCGGGCTAGAGCCACCCGCGGTCGTCGGCGACGCGCACGGCGTCGGCGCGGTTGCGGGCGCCGGTCTTGCCGATCGCGGAGGAGAGGTGGTTGCGCACGGTGCCCTCGCTCAGGTGCAGGATGCCGGAGATGTCGGCGATGGACCCGCCCGTGCGGGCGACGGAGAGCACATCGGTCTCGCGAGCGGTGAGGGGCGACTCGCCCTGCGCGAGGGAGTCGGCGGCGAGGGCCGGGTCGACGACCCGCAGGCCCTGCGCCACGCGGCGGACGGCGTCGGCGAGCTGCGCGGCGGGCGTGTCCTTCACCACGAAGCCCGAGGCCCCGGCGCGCATCGCGCGGGCGAGGTATCCGGGGCGCCCGAACGTCGTGACGATGAGCGCCCGACAAACCGGCACCTCGGCGCGGAGGGCCGCGGCCGCGGCGATCCCGTCCATGCCCGGCATCTCGATGTCGAGGAGCGCGACCTCGGCATCCGTCTGGCGCGCCGCCGCGACCACCTCGTCTCCGCGCCCGACCTCGGCCACCACCTCGATGTCGGGCTCCAGTCCGAGCAGAGCCGACAGCGCACCCCGCACGAGTGCCTGATCGTCGGCGATGAGCAGGCGGATCACAGGGTGACCTTCAGTCGCAGACCGCCGAGTTCGCTCCGGCCGACCGTCAGCCGGCCCCCGGCGCTCTCGACCCGCTCCCGCAGCCCGATCAGCCCCGCGCCGCCGGCGTCGGCGCCGGCGTCGCGCCCACTTCCGGAGTCCGCCCCGCTCAGCCCCACGCCGTCGTCCTCGACGCTCACGGTGCGCGGCGTCAGCTCGATGCGGCAGCGCGTCGCGTGCGCGTGCCGGATGACGTTGGTCACGCCCTCGCGCACGACCCAGCCGGCCAGCTCGCGGGTCGCGGCGGGCAGCGCCTCGGTCGAGCCGGGCAGCGCGGCGTCGATGCCCGCGGCATCCAGTGCCACGCGGGCCGCGGCGAGCTCGCCGGCAACGCTCACCCCGCGATAGCCGGCGACGGTGGCGCGCACGTCGACGAGGGCACCCCGGGCGAGCGCCTCGACCTCGGCGATCTCGGCGCGGGCGCGCCCCGGGTCGACGTCGATGAGGCGCCCGGCGAGCTCGGTCTTGACGGTGATCACGGTGAGCGAGTGGCCGAGGATGTCGTGGAGGTCGCGCGCGACGCGACTGCGTTCGCGCTCCACCGCCATCTCCGCCATCTGATCGCGCGTCGCTCGCAGCGCGTTCATCGCGGCGATGTTCCGGGCGAAGGCGGCCATCATGGCCGAGATGGAGACGATGATCGCGGGCACCCAGAGGACGTCCTCGGTCCATCCCTCCAGCTGCGCCCCGGCGAGTGCCGCGACGCCGCCGAGGGCGAGCAGCAGGATCCAGGTGAGGCGCAGCGGCAGCACGGCCATCCCGATCGTCACCCCGACATATGTCCAGACGCCCCGGATGCCCCATCCCAGCCACGGGAACAGTGCGAACGAGAGGGCGAACAGTCCGAGCGCCGGGAGGGCGCGGCTGCGCCGTGGCAGCGCCCACGACATCGGCGTCGCGGCGAGGAACGCGACGGCGAACAGAACGACGAGGCTGATCGCGAGAGCGCCGCCGAGCGGTCCGGACGCCGCGGCGACGATGTCGGGGACGACGGTGACCAGCCAGATGAGCGAGAGGGCCGCGCCGGCGTACCAGCGCACGGCGCCGCGGGAGCGCAGCATCGCGATCGGCGAGCGCGCCGATGCGGCGGAGCCCGGGGGGATCTCCCACCCGGGCCCGCCGAACTCGTCGCGGGCGACCGTCACGAGCATCACTGTAGGCCGCGCGCGCTCAGACGCGCTTCGTGTCGCGGCGGAAGGCCCACGTCGTGGCCACCATGAGGGTCACGAGCCAGACCACGGCGTTCGCGAGCCACATGATGTCGAAGGCCTCGCCCGTCAGCGGCGACCGCGCGAGCTCCCCGATGCCGTACACGGGGGTGAACGTCGCGACCGTCTGCATGACGTCGGGCATGCTGCTCAGCGGGTAGAACAGGCCGCCGAGGAACGAGAGGAAGACGACGACGAGGCTCGTCACCTGCGCCGCGTTCTCACTCGGCATGAGGTATCCGATGAATAGCCCGAGCGTCGTGAAGACGGCGCTTGCGAGCAGCCATCCGACGAGGCCGGTGCTGATCCACTGCCCGGCGGTGAGCTGGATGCCGCTGATCGCTCCGGCGACGTACGTCGCCACGACCGCCAGGAGGCCCAGCACCATGCCGGCGATCATCTTGACGATGACGTTGACGAACGGGTTCAGCGGGGTGAGGCGCAGCTGCCGGCTCCACCCCTGGGCACGCTCGACAGCGACGGCCGCGCCCGTCTGCGTCGCCGACATCATCGCGCCGTACATCGCCATCGAGACCATGATGTAGGCCGCCACCGAGATGCCGCCGTCTGCGACCGGAATGCCGGTGAGCGACTCGTCGCGCATGGGCAGGCCGATCAGCACGTACATCACGATGGGGAAGGCGACCGTGAAGAAGAGCGTCCGCCGGTTGCGCAGGCGCCGCTTCAGCTCGATGCCGAGGTAGGTGAGGGTGAATCCGCCGAGCGGCGGGACGCGGCGATCCAGCGAGACGCGGTCGGCGGGGGCACCGGGGGCGCCGGCAGCGGAGGTCCCGGCGGCGGGGGATGCGGTGCTCATGCGGATGCTCCTTCGGACGTGAGGGCGAGGAACACGCTCTCGAGGTTCTGGGCGGTCACTTCGACGTCGTGGGCGGGTGTGGAGGTGAGGAGATGGCGGACCACGGCATCCGAGTCCTTCGTGTGGATGGTGACCCGGTCACCGGCGAACTCGACGTCGTCCACGGCGGGCAGGGCCGCGAGGGCGGCGGGGTCGGCCTGCGGCAGCGTGGCGCGGACGATCCGGCCCGACACGAGGTTCTTGATCTCGGAGGTCGTCCCGTCGGCGACGATGCCTCCCCGGGTCATCAGGACGATCCGGTCGGCGTACTCGTCCGCCTCGTCCAGGTAGTGCGTCGCGAACAGCACGGTGCGTCCGCGCGCGGCGTCCGCCCGGATCGCGCTCCAGAATGCGCGCCGCCCCTCGACGTCCATGCCGGTGGTCGGCTCGTCGAGGATCAGGAGGCCCGGGTCGCTCAGCAGCGCCATCGCGAAGCGCAGCCGCTGCTGCTGGCCGCCCGAGCACAGACCCACGCGACGGTTCGCGATCTCGGCGATGCCCGCCCGTTGCAGGACCTCGTCGAGGGGACGGGTGTCGGCGAAGAGGCTCGCCGTCAGGGCGAGCGTCTCGCGGACGGTGAGGTCCTTGAGCAGTCCGCCGGTCTGGAGCACGGCCGAGACGAGTCCGTGCGCGATCGCCGCGCGGGGGCTCTCGCCGAAGATCCGCACCGCCCCCTCGTCCGGATCCGACAGCCCGAGGAGCATGTCGATGGTCGTCGTCTTGCCGGCGCCGTTGGGCCCGAGGAAGGCGACGATCTCGCCCGGGCGCACCCGCAGGTCCACCCCCTCGACCGCTCGCACCGCACCGAAGCTCTTGCGCAGTCCTGCGGCGTCCACCGCGAGGATTCCCTGGTTCTGGTCCATGTCTCGACTCTGCCCGCGGCGGGCACGGCGAGCCTCACACGCCCGTCACGATGCCGCCGTGACATTCGTCACGGGTGGCCCGAGCGAGTCGCACGGGGGGTGACACTCGGTTTCAGTCTCGTTACGAATGGGCGCCGGGAGGTGCGCGCGAGACGCGCCCGGTCGAAGATGGCGGAATGACCTCGTCACCCTGCGAGGTCGCCCTTCCACACAGCAGAGGTAACACGTATGGCACTGCATGACATCCGAGGCGGGTCCGCACGGACGCGCCTTCTCGGCGCCGCATCGGCGCTCGGCGTCGCGACGCTCCTTCTCGCCGGCTGCTCCGGCGGCGGCACGACCGGCGGCGCCTCCGGCGGCGGCGAGGGCCCCGGCACGCCCATCATCGTCGGCACCACCGACAAGGTCACGACCCTCGACCCGGCCGGCTCCTACGACAACGGATCCCTGGCCGTGCAGACGCAGGTGTTCCCCTACCTCGTGAACACCGACTACAACTCCACCGAGGTCGTCCCCGACCTCGCCGAGTCGGCCGAGTTCACCGCGCCGAACGAGTACACGGTGAAGCTGCCCGCCGGCCTGAAGTGGTCCAACGGCCACGACCTCACCTCGTCGGACGTGAAGTTCTCGTTCGAGCGCAACCTCAAGATCGCCGACCCGAACGGCGCGTCGAGCCTGCTCTACAACCTCGACTCGGTCGCCACGCCCGACGACACGACGGTCGTCTTCACCCTCAAGACGGACAACGACCAGGTCTTCCCGTTCATCCTCACCAGCTTCCCCGGAGCGATCGTCGACGAAGAGGTCTTCTCTGCCGACGCGATCACGCCCGATCAGACGATCGTGGACGGCGACGCGTTCGGCGGGCCGTACAAGATCACCTCATGGGACTTCAACAAGTCGGTGGAGCTGAGCCCGAACGACAGCTACAAGGGCCTTCTCGACGCGCCGGTCAACGGCGGCGTGATCCTGAGCTACTACGGCGACTCGTCGAACCTCAAGCTCGCCGTCCAGCAGGGCGACATCGACGTCGCCTACCGGAGCCTGTCGGCCACCGACGTCGATGACCTCAAGGGCAACGACGCGGTGAAGGTCGTCGACGGTCCCGGCGGCGAGATCCGCTACATCGTGTTCAACTTCAACACGCAGCCGTTCGGCACGACGACCGCTGAGGCCGACCCGGCCAAGGCTCTCGCCGTCCGCCAGGCCGTCGCCGATCTCGTCGACCGCGATGCGATCAGCGAGCAGGTCTACAAGGGCACCTACACGCCGCTGTACTCCTACGTCCCCGCCGGGTTCGCGGGTGCGACCGACGCGCTGAAGGGTCTCTACGGCGACGGGAACGGCGGCCCGGATGCCGCGAAGGCGAAGGCGACGCTCGCCGCTGCGGGCGTCACGACCCCCGTCAAGCTCAGCCTGCAGTACAGCCCCGACCACTACGGCCCCTCGTCGGGCGACGAGTACGCGCTCGTCAAGTCGCAGCTGGAGAAGGACGGCCTGTTCCAGGTCGACCTGCAGTCGACCGAGTGGGTGCAGTACTCCAAGGACCGCACCTCCGACGTCTACCCCGCGTACCAGCTGGGCTGGTTCCCGGACTACTCCGACGCCGACAACTACCTGACGCCGTTCTTCCTCGAGAAGAACTTCCTCGGCAACCACTACGTCAACACCGAGGTCAACGATCTGATCCTCCAGCAGGCGGTGGAGCCGGATGCCACGAAGCGTACGGCCGACATCGAGAAGATCCAGCAGCTGGTGGCCGGCGACCTGTCGACCGTCCCGCTCCTGCAGGGTGCTCAGGTGGCCGTCACCGGCAAGGACGTGAGCGGGGTCACCCTCGACGCATCGTTCAAGCTGCGTTTCGCACCGATCACCAAGTAGGCAATCGATTCGGACCCCCGCGCGCCCTCACCGGGCGCGCGGGGGTCCGGTCCGTAAGGTAGACATCCATGACCATCGACGCTGCGGTCACCGAGCCGCCGCCCGCTCTCCAGGTGCCGCGACGCCGCGGCTCGGGCGGTTCGCTCGGCCGCTACATCCTGATCCGCTTCCTGCTGATCTTCCCGACCGTCCTGATCCTCGTCACGCTCGTCTTCTTCCTCATCCGGATGACGGGCGATCCGATCACCGCCGCCCTGGGCGGCCGTCTCCCGGCCGACCAGCTCGCCGAGCGTATCCACGAGGCGGGCTACGACCGGAACATCTTCGTCCAGTACCTCGAGTACCTCGGGCAGATCCTCCGGTTCGACTTCGGCACCACGATCACCGACAAGCAGCCGGTCATCCAGGTCCTCGCCACCTACGGCCTCGCGACTCTCGAGCTCGTGCTCTACTCGCTCGTGGTGGCCTTCATCGTCGGCATCCCCCTCGGCATGGTCGCCGCGGCGATGCGCGACCGGTGGCCGGATGCGGTGCTGCGCGTGTCGGCCATCCTCTTCTACGCGACGCCCGTCTTCTTCGCCGGCCTCGTCGCGAAGCTGGTCTTCTCGGTGTGGCTCGGCTGGCTGCCGGTGTCGGGGCGCGCGAGCGTGCGCACCGAGATCGCGCTGAACCGCAAGGGCGGCACGGGGATCTACCTCATCGATGCCATCGCGAGCGGGAACCCCGCCTACGTCGGCGACGTCCTCTCCCACGCGATCCTCCCCGCCCTGACGCTGGGGCTCCTCACGGCGGGGATCTTCCTGCGGCTCGTCCGCACGAACGTGATCGGGACGTACAACATGCCGTACATCGACGCGGCGCGCTCGCGCGGCGTCCGCGAGAGCCGGCTCGTGCGCACGCACGCCTACAAGCCCGCGCTCATCCCGATCATCACCGTCATCGGACTGCAGATCGCCCTGATGCTCGGTGGTGCGGTGCTCACCGAGACGACCTTCGAGTGGAAGGGTCTCGGCTTCCAGCTCGCCGCCTACCTGTCGGCGCGCGACTTCGTCGCCGTGCAGGGCATCGTGGCCATGATCGCGATCATCGTCGCGCTGACGAACTTCATCGTCGACATCGTCGCCGCCTTCATCGACCCGCGAGTGAGGTACTGAGATGGCGCGCCGCTCTCTGATCGATCGGGTTCCGGTCGTCCACCAGCTCCGCCAAAGCGTGGGCCTGCAACGCGGCATGCTCGTCGCCGGCCTCGTCCTCACGGGCGTCTTCGTGCTGCTGGCGGTCCTCGCCCCCTGGGTCGCCCCCTACAGCTACAGCCAGCTCACCGGGCCCGACGGGGCCAACTTCGGCGCGCAGCAGCCGCCGAGCGCGGCGCACCTGCTCGGAACGACCGTCGGCGGATACGACGTCCTCTCCCGCGTGATCTGGGGTGCCCAGACGGCCCTCATGGTGGTCGTGGTGGCGATCGCGATGTCGGTGGTGATCGGCATCTTCCTCGGCTTGGTGTCGGGCTACCTCGGCGGCTGGGTCGACCGTGTGCTCGTCGTGGTGGCGGATGCCATCTACGCGTTCCCGACGCTGCTCCTGGCGATCGTCGTCGCCATCGCCATCAACAACGGCCAGTCGGGGCTCTGGCCGGGGATCATGGCGGCCGCGGCATCCATCACCGTCGTGTTCATCCCGCAGTACTTCCGGGTCGTCCGAGCCGAGGTCGTACGCGTGAAGACGGAGGCATTCGTCGAATCGGCGAAGGTCATCGGCGCCTCGACCCCGCGGATCATATTCCGGCACGTGCTGCGCAACTCGACGCGGACGCTCCCGCTCATCGTGACGCTCAACGCCTCCGAGGCGATCGCGACGCTCGCCGCGCTCGGCTTCCTCGGCTTCGGCATCCAGCCCACGGTCGCGGCGGAGTGGGGCTTCGACCTCAACAAGTCGATCTCGGACGTCGCCTCGGGAATCTGGTGGACCGCGATCCCCCCGGGTCTCGCGATCGTCCTGACGATCCTCGGCATCACGCTCATCGGCGAGAGCCTCAACGACCTCGCCGACCCCCGGCTCCGCGCCCGGCGTCGGTCGAAGGCGCCGCAGACCCCCGCCGATGCGGTCGCGGAACGTGAACCCACCGCGCAGGAGTTCCTCGGAGAGGTGCAGTGATGACCCACGACGGGCAGTTCGCCGTTGAGATCCGCGATCTCGACGTCGCCTTCACCACCGACGGCGGCGAGGTGCGCGCGGTGCGCGACGTGTCGCTGGACGTCCGGCCGGGCGAGGTCCTCGCCATCGTCGGCGAGTCCGGGAGCGGCAAGACCGTGACGGCGCGCTCGATCCTCGGGCTCCTGCCCGAGACGGCGACGACGCGCGGGGCCGTGATCCTCGACGGCGTCGACGTCGTCGGCCTCTCCGGCGAGAAGCTGCGCGACGTGCGCGGCACCAAGGCCGCGATGATCTTCCAGGAGCCCTCCACGGCGCTGAACCCGGTGTTCACGGTGGGCTGGCAGCTCGCCGAAGGCCTCCGCGCGCACGGGGACGTGTCCGCGCAGGAGGCCCGACGGACGGCGATCGAGATGCTCGGCCGCGTCGGCATCCCCGAGCCGGAGCGTCGGGTGAACGATTATCCGCACCAGTTCTCCGGCGGGCAGAAGCAGCGCATCGTGATCGCGATGGCCCTCGCTCTCGGCCCGGGCGTGATCCTCGCCGACGAGCCGACCACCGCGCTGGACGTGACGGTCCAGGCCGAGATCCTCGACCTCCTCCGACGCCTGCGCGACGAGACCGGCACGGCGGTCGTCCTCATCACCCACAACATGGGTGTCGTCGCCGATCTCGCCGACCGGGTCGCCGTCATGCTCGACGGTGAGCTCGTCGAGACCGGCGACGTCCGCGAGATCTTCGCCGCGCCGCGGCACGAGTACACCCGGAAGCTCCTGGCCGCCGTGCCGCGCGTGCAGCTCATCGACCGGCCGGTCCCGCCGGTGACGGATGCGACGGGCGCCCCGATCGCGCCCGTCGTCGAGGCGAAGGGGCTGGTGATCGAGTATCCCGGCCGGCTCGGCAGCCCGACCTTCCGCGCGGTGCACGCGATCGACTTCGCCATCCGTCCGGGGGAGGTGCTCGGACTCGTCGGCGAGTCGGGGTCGGGGAAGACGACCATCGGGCGCGCGATCGCGGGCCTCACACCCGTCGCCGGCGGTTCTCTGCGCGTGCTCGACACCGAGATGAACGGCGTGCGCGAGCGGGTGTTCCGCAAGCGACGTCGAGAACTCGGGTTCGTCTTCCAGGACCCGGCGACGAGCTTCAACCCGCTGCTGACGGTCGCGGAGTGCGTCGCCGAGCCGCTCATCGTCCACGGCGGGGCGCGCGATGCGGCATCCGCCCGCGACAAGGTCGACGAGCTGCTCGAAGCCGTCCAGCTGCCGAAGGCCTTCGGCGATCGGTACCCGCACGAGCTCTCGGGGGGCCAGCGTCAGCGTGCGTCGCTCGCGCGGGCGCTCGCGCTCGACCCGAAGCTGCTGATCGCCGACGAGCCGACGAGCGCGCTGGACGTCTCGGTGCAGGCGCGCGTGCTGGACCTGTTCGCCGAGCTGCAGGAGCGCTTCGGGTTCGCGACGCTGTTCATCACGCACGACCTCGCCGTCGTGGACATGCTCGCCCATCGCGTGATCGTGCTGCACAAGGGGCGGATCGCCGAGGAGGGGCCGACGGCGCGGGTGCTCGGCGACCCGCAGGATGCCTACACGCGGACCCTCATCGCGTCCCTCCCGGTGCCCGACCCCGACGAGCAGGCTCGCCGCCGCGAGATCTGGCGCGCCGCGCGCGGCTGACGCGGCGCCGTCCGGGGTGCGGCCGGGCCGGCTTGCCGGCGGGCCGGGTCAGAGGCTCGTCGTGTCGCGAAAGCAGGCCGGATCGACCGAGAGCGGTCCCCGGCGGACGGGATGGGGCGATCCGCCCTGCTTTCGGGACGAGGAGACGCCGGCGGCGGCGTCGGGAGGCGTCGGCGTCGGGGCGGGGCGGGTGCCCCCCGTCCGTGGCGGCGTCGCCTATCATCTGACCATGACGAGGGCGGGGGTGCAGGAGCGGGGCCGCGCTCCGGTGCTCTATTCCGCGGAGCGGCCGAAGGCCTTCATCGACGCGGTCGTCGCGATCGCGATGACGCTGCTGATCCTGCCGCTCATGGAGAGCGTGTCCGATGCCGCGGATGCCGAGGGCACCGCGCTGGACTGGCTCGGCGACCACCGCTGGCAGCTCACGAGCTTCGTGTTGAGCTTCGCGATCATCGCGATGTTCTGGCTCAACCATCAGCGCCTGTTCTCGGGGGTCCAGCGGGTGAGCACGACGCTCCTGTGGATCTCCATGGCGTGGCTGCTCTCGATCGTGTGGTTGCCCGTCGCGACGGCGCTGTCGGGCAGGATGCCGGATGACGACGCGCTCACGAAGGCCATCTACATCGGCAGCATGATCCTCACCGCGCTCGTCGCGACGATCCAGCGCGTCTACGTGCTGCGCCACCGGCGCGAGTTCGGCGAGATCTCGACGGACACCCTGCGCGGCGGCCTGTCGGCCGACATCTCGATGTGCATCCTGTTCTCGGTCGCACTCGTCGTGTCGATCACGATCCCGGCGGTGAACTACAACGCGCTGTTCGTCATGCTGCTGATGGGCCCGATGCAGGCGCTCGTGCGAAGGCTGCTGCCGCCGCTCGAGGACTGAGCTCCCGAGCAGTCAGCGCAGGATCGCGCCGAACAGCCCGGCCAGGATGCCCGTCTGGGTGAGCACGAAGAACAGCAGCATCGCGGCGAGGATGACGATGGCCGCCCACGGCACGCGGCGTCGCAGCCGGCGTCCTTCGGGCGCGACGCCGATCGGAGGCCGGAGAGACGCCGAGGGCGCCGCGAAGGGGAGGCTGGGCGCGCCCGGCGCTCCTGGGCCCGTGGGCGCGTGCGCGGCATCCAGCCGGTCGTCGCGCCAGCGCTCCCACTGATCGAGTTTGCCGAGCAGGGCGGCGACGACGGAGAACAGCCACGCCCAGGTCGCGGGGTCGAGGGTCGAGACCTGGCGCTGCGTGTAGAGGAACATCCAATCGTCGACGATCTCGACGTCGAGCGCGGCCGCGGTGTCGACGAAGCGGGCCATGATGTCGGGGGTGAAGAGGTAGAGGGCGTCGCGCTCGTATCCCTCGGGGCAGAACAGCGCGAAGTGGCGGTCGAAGTCGCCCTCGAGGCTCAGTCGCTGGCTCCGGTCGAAGGCGGCCGGAAGGTTGGAGCCGAGGAACGAGTTGTTGCCGACGGCATCCAGCACGATGTGCGGGAGCGGCGTGCCGAGCTTCACCGCGACGTACCCCCAGCGGTGCGTCGACTCGTTCTTGCCCGACCCCGTCTTGTACGAGTAGTTCCCGAACTCGACGAGGCGCGGGCGCTCGCCGCGGAGGATGTCGATCGCCCGGCGCGAGTGGCCGAGCCCGAAGATCATCCCCGGCAGCGGCGGGGTGGCGACCTCGGGGTACCAGGTCATCCCGTTGGCCTGCGCGAATCGGCCGAGCCGATAGACGCGCGTGCCTCCCACCCGGCCTGTCGCGACGGACCAGGCGAGGATGCCGCCGCCCACCAGCAGCGCGATGAGGATGATCCCGGGGATGACCGCGAGGATGCCGGCGGGGCGTCCGGATCCGGCGATCGATCCGAACGACCCGAACGACCCGAAGATCACGGTGAGGACGTTCGAGAAGACGAAGAGGACGACGACGGTGGCGAAGACCGCGACCACGATGCCCGTCACCGATCGCCGGGGCAGACGCCCCGACGCCCGCAGCTGCCTGACGTACGCGCGCACCTGCGCACGGTCGACCTGCTCGGTGAGGGGTCGGGCGTCGAACGGGAGGGGCGCCGCGGGCTGGCTCATGCGCCCACGCTACCGACCGCGGCCGTCAGCATCGTGCACAGCCAGGCGCGGTACTGCGGGGCGCTCCAACTGGATTGGACGACCAAGTGCTGGTACCCCTCCGGGGAGAGCAGGAAGGAGAGCGTGTCGGCGACGGCGTCCGGGTCTTCGACGAGGGCTCCGCGCCGGGCGAGTTCGGAGACGAGACGGCGGTAGTCGGCGCGGCGGTTGGCGAGGATCGTGGTCAGGGCGGCGGAGACGGCTTCGTCCGAGAGCGCGGCCCCCAGGACGACCGTCCAGAGCGCGTGTCCGCGCGCATTCGCGCCGGCGATCGCCACGACGACCCCCGCGCGGAAGTCCGCGTCGGACAGGGACAGAAGATCACCTGCGACCGGAGTGTCGGTGAGGCTCGCCTCCCCCTCGACGCCGGCGAAGGTCCGTTCGAAGGCGGCGATGAGGAGGTCGGACTTTCCCCCGGTCGCCTTGACCGTCTCGGTGGATACCCCCGCTTCGCGAGCGATCGCGGCCATCGTCGTCGACTGGAACCCGTGCGCCGAGAACAGGACGCCGGCTGCCTCGATGACCCGGCGGCGTGTCTCGTCCGCCTGTCGCTCGCGAAGGGACGACCGGTAGGCGCGGGAGGAATCTCCGGATGCCACTATTGACTACCCTCTCAGTGTGGTGAATACTCTCACAGGTAATCCGAATCTAAGCGAGAGCGATCACCATGTCCACCTACCTCCTCTGCGCCACGCCGGCCCACGGTCACGTGATGCCGCTCCTGCAGGTCGCGACGCACCTCGCGGCGGGCGGGCATCGCGTCCTCTTCCTCACGAGCTCTCGCTACGCGCCGCGGATCGCGGCGGCCGGCGTGGAGTTCCGCGCGCTCCCGGATGCGGCCGACGTCGATCTCGATGACGCCGCATCCGTTCCCGGCCGCGCCGGGCTCACCGGCCCGGCCGCGATCCGCTTCGACATGCTCCACCTGTTCCTGCGGCCCGGCGCCGCCCAGCTCGCCGCCCTCCGCGCACTCCTCGCCGACACGCCTGTGGACGCGATCCTCACCGAACCGCTGTTCGTCGGTGCGGCCCTGCTCGTCGAGACACCGCGCGCCGTACGGCCGCCGATCGTCGCGCTCGGCATCTTCCCTCTGGGAATCGCGAGTCGCGACACAGCCCCCTTCGGTCTCGGCATCCCGCCGCGTGCCGGCTGGACGGGACGCCTGCGGAACGCGGCCCTCGCCATCGCCTCCCGGCGGCTCGTCTTCGCCCCGGTCGCCCGCGAGGCGGACGCGATCGCGCGTCATGAACTCGGCCACCCGCTGGGCCGGTTCTTCCTCGACTGGCACAGCGCGGCGGATGCCGTGGTGCAGTTCACCGTCTCGGAGTTCGAATACCCCCGCTCCGACCTGCCTCCCCACGTCACCTTCGTGGGGGCCCTTCCCCCCGCCGCGTCCGCCGCCGCGGCGGGGGACCTCCCCGACTGGTGGTCGGAGCTCTCCGGCACCCGCCCCGTCGTGCACGTCACGCAGGGCACGGTCGCCAACTCTGATCTCGGCCAGCTCGTCCTGCCGACGATCGCCGGGCTCGGCGGCAGCGCGCCGCTCGTCGTGGTGAGCACAGGCGGTGCCCCGGTCGCCCGGGTCCCCGGTCCGCTCCCGGAGAATGTGCGCGTCGCGCCGTATCTGCCGTACGACCTCCTGCTGCCGCGCGTCGACGTCATGGTGACCAACGGCGGGTACGGCGGGGTCCAGCAGGCGCTGCGTCACGGCATCCCACTCGTCGTCGCCGGCCGGACGGAGGACAAGGTGGAAGTCAGCGCCCGAGTCGCCTGGTCGGGGGTGGGCATCGACCTCCGAACCAACACCCCGGCACCGGATGCCGTGGCCGCCGCCGTCCGCCGTGTGCAGGGCGAACCGGGCTTCCGCGCGCGAGCCGCCAGCCTCGCCCGGGCGTTCCGGGCCGCCCCCGGGCTCGCCGGACTCGACGCCGTCCTGGATCAGGTGGGCCCCGCGGGGACGGAGGCTGATCCGATCGAGTCGTTCGCCCGACGCGGCGTCCGCTAGACTGTTGTGGTTGTCCGTCTGTCCGCACCGTTCCGGTTCGGATGTCGGGCACGTGCATCAACCCTCCTGATGCCGGGAAATGCCCGGCATCCGTTCTAGTCCGAAGGAGGTGGGTTAGTGACGCACTCACACCAGTACGAGCTCATGGTCATCCTCGACCCCGAGATCGACGAGCGTCAGGTCGCCCCCAAGCTCGACGGGTTCCTCAAGGTCATCACCAACGATGGTGGCTCTATCGAGAATTTGGTTTTTTTTTTCAAGCGGAAGCGGGCATACGAGACCCAGAAGAAGACCGAGGGCATCTACGCCGTCGTCAACTTCACCGCCACGAGCGAGGCCACGCAGGAGCTCGACCGTCAGCTGAAGCTGAACGAGCAGATCATGCGTACGAAGGTCCTGCGTGCCGAGGAGGCGATCGCTCAGGTCGCCGCCGAGAAGGAGCGCGCCGAGGCCAAGGCCGCCCGCAAGGCAGCGAAGGCGTAACGGACGATGGCCGGCGAGACGATCATCACCGTCGTGGGCAACCTCACGGCAGACCCCGAGCTGCGCTACACGCAGAACGGCCTGCCCGTCGCGAACTTCACGATCGCGTCGACTCCCCGCACGTTCGACCGTCAGGCGAACGAGTGGAAGGACGGCGAGGCGCTGTTCCTTCGCGCATCGGTGTGGCGCGATTTCGCCGAGCACGTCGCCGGTTCGCTCACCAAGGGCTCTCGCGTCATCGCGACCGGCCGTCTGAAGCAGCGCTCCTACCAGGACCGCGAAGGCCAGAACCGGACGTCCATCGAGCTGGAGGTCGACGAGATCGGCCCCTCGCTGCGATACGCCACGGCTCAGGTCACGCGCGCGGCATCCTCTGGCGGAGGCAACTTCGGCGGTGGCGGCGGTGGCGGGCAGCAGGCCCGTCCGCAGGTGCAGCAGGAGGAGCCGTGGGCGACCCCCGGCTCGGCCGCACCGGACGCGTGGAGCGCTCCCGGTTCCTACGGCGACGACACGCCGTTCTGATCAACTCACGTACTTAAGGAAAAACAATGGCTGGAAAGGCTACCGGCGATCGCCGCAAGCCGCGGAAGGGCGCGAAGAACGCTGCTCCCGCGAAGGCGATCCGCGTCGGCGTCATCGATTACAAGGATGTCGCGACGCTTCGCAAGTTCATCTCGGAGCGCGGCAAGATCCGCGCCCGTCGTATCACCGGTGTCTCGGTGCAGGAGCAGCGTCTGATCGCCAAGGCGATCAAGAACGCGCGCGAAATGGCGCTCCTGCCTTACGCCGGCGCTGGCCGCTAAGGAGCACCAACATGGCAAAGCTGATTCTCACGAACGAGGTTGCCGGGCTCGGAAGCGCCGGTGACGTCATCGAGGTCAAGAACGGGTACGCCCGCAACTACCTCATCCCTCAGGGCTTCGCCGTGGCGTGGAGCCGCGGTGGCGAGAAGCAGGTGGCATCCATCCGTGCCGCCCGTGACGCCCGCGCGATCCACGACCACGAAGAGGCCGTCGCGCTGAAGGACGCCCTCGAGGCGAACAAGGTCAAGCTGTCGGTCAAGGCCGGCAAGGAAGGCCGCCTGTTCGGCGCCGTGAAGACCGCCGACGTGGCCGACGCGGTCGCCGCGGCCGGCCTCGGCGAGCTCGACAAGCGCAAGATCCACATCACCGCTCCGATCAAGGCGACCGGCGAGCACGAGGCGACGGTTCGCCTGCGTGACGACCTGACCGCCGTGATCACCCTGCAGGTGGTCGCCGCGAAGTAATTCGCGCACGACGGATGCCGCGGCTCCTCCCTCGGGAGGGTCGCGGCATCCGTCGTCTGCGGCGCGCTGACGGGTGCCGGCGCGCCGGGTTACGGGGCTCTGCCGCGCGAGGTGCCGCCGAGTGTCCACGACACGCGGAACCCGACGGTGCCGACTCCGCGAGTTCTGGACACTCGGCAGCGGGGCGAGGGCGCGAGGGGGCGAGGGCGGGGGCGGGCGGGCGGGGGCGGCGGTGATCCTGACCGCTCGGTAGGCTCGGGAGGGTGCTCCGCGTCACCAGTGCCGATGTCGCCCGCGAAAGCGGGGTGTCGCGCACGACCGTGAGCTACGTGCTCAACGCGACTCCCGGGGCCGCGATCTCCGACGAGACCCGCCGACGCGTCCTCGACACCGCGGAACGCCTCGGCTACACGCCCTCGGCCGCGGCGCGCGCCCTCCGCTCGGGGCGCAGCGACATCGTCGTGTGCGTCCTGCCCGACTGGAGCGCGGGCCCGGTGATCGATCGCCTGCTCGACCACCTGACCACTCTGTTCGCCGAGGCGGGGCTGTCGCTGCTCGTCTTCCACGACCTGGGCGACCGGCCCCTCACGCACCTCTGGCGCGCCGTGACCCCGCGCGCCGTGGTCGCGCTCGGGCCGCTCACACCGGCGGATGCCGCGGCGATGGCGGTCGCCGGCATCCCCGTCGTGGGGGCGACGCTCGACGCGCCCTCCGCGCCGCAGACCTTCGCGGTCCCTCAGCAGGCGATCGGGGCGCTGCAGGTCGGTCACCTCGTCGACCGGGGACACCGTGTGCTCGGATACGCCGCACCGCACGATGATCGCCTCGAGGAGTTCGCTCAGCGGCGCCTGAGCGGTGCCCGCGCGGCCAGTCGCGAGCGCGGCGTCGCCGAGCCGCAGGTGCGCACGGTCGAGCTCGACAGCCTCGAGGCCTCCGTCGCGGTGCGGGGATGGTGGCAAGCTGGCGTCACGGGCATCGTGGCCTACAACGACGAGGTCGCGATCGCCGTGCTCGCCGGAGCGCGTGCCGCCGGTCTGCGGGTCCCCGACGACCTCGCGGTCATCGGCGTCGACGACATCCCGCTCTCCCGTCTCACCACACCCGCGCTGACGACGGTGTGGCAGGCGATCGACGGACAGGCGGAGCATCTGGTGGGGGCCGCGCTCGACGCGCTGGGCCACCGCGAGGGCGGCGGACGCCCGTCCCCGTCGCCGCGGCCGGCGGGGGAACTCTTCCGCGTGGTGCAGCGCGCCTCGACCTGAGGCCGAGGCGCGCTGCCGGTGGTACGGGATGCCGGGGTCAGCGGCCGAACGTCACCCAGTTGAGGTTGACGAAGTCGCGCGGCTGACCCGACGCGAACGTCACATACACGGTGTGCACGCCGGTCGTCGCACGGAGGTTGCCCGGCACGGTCCGCCAGGACTGCCAGCCCCCCGTGGATGCCACGGCGAGGTCGCCGACCACCGGTCCGGTCGGACTGTCCAGCCGAACCGAGATGATGCCGCTCTCGCCGCCCTGTGCGCCGGAGGCGACGCGCACGATCATCTGGGTGAGCGGTGTCGCGCCGAAGTCGACGTCGTCGAAACGGAGGACATCACCGTCGCCGATCCCCGTGACGTTCTGGCCGCCGCCCTCATCGGTCGTCACCTCGGTCGACACCCCGGTGAGCGTCCGGGACGACTCCGCCTGGAGGCGATCCGTCGCGGCGATCGGCCCCGTCGGCGTGGGCGTGGGCGTCGGCGTCGGCGTCGGCGTGGGCGTGGGCGTCGGAGTCGGCGTCGGGGTGGGCGTCGGCGTCGGGGTGGGCGTCGGCGTCGGAGTCGGCGTCGGGGTGGGCGTCGGCGTCGGCGTGGGCGTCGGCGTCGGCGCGCCCGGGTCGGTCGGCACGGATGCTCCGCCCACCGACCCGACCGAGCGCGGAGCGACCGTGAGGGTCGCGCCGTCGGAGAAGGTGACGGTGATCGCCGTCGACGTCATGTTCGCCGCCTGGTGGGTGCGCACTCCGTCCTTCGTGAACACGGCGTACAGCGGGGTGTCCGCCGTGACCGAGGTGTCGACCGTCCCGACGGAGTCGAGGCTCTTCAACCAGTAGAACGTATGCGCCCGAGACTCGCCCTCTTCGACGGCGTAGTCGTTGGCGCGCGATCGGAAGTCGGCGAGGGCCGACGGCGCATCGGCGAGGGCCTCGAACTCCCAGAAGATGTCCTCCCAGACCGACGGGCCTCCCCCGGTGTTCCGGTCGAGCTCGGCGAGGTTGCGGGTGATGTAGTCGGTGTCGTAGCCGAGGTACAGGTGACCCGCGGTGTTCGGCAGCAGGTTGATCCCCTGGATCATCTCGGGCCGTGCGCTGAACCACGTGGCGTACGCTCCGCCCGAGCCCCAGACCATGCCGACGGTGGAGTGGCCGAACTCCGCCGGGAAGGCTTCGTCGTCGGCGTCGAACCAGTAGTCGTGGATGGCCGCCGCCTGCGTCGTGTACAGGTAGATGCCGAGGTCGCGGATCTGGGTGTTCCCCGTGGCCTGCCCCCACTGGATCAGTCCGGAGGCGAAGTTCATGCCTTCCGAGGAGGACTCCTGGTTGTTCCCCGAGGCGAACGACCCGTGCCCCGAAGCCCAGTCGTGGCCCGAGTAGATGTCGAAGTCGCGCAGGAACGGGAACCGGGTGTCGGAACGGTCGGGGTTCGCGGCATCCTTGATGAGGGTGTCGACCATCTCGCCGTAGGCGTCGCTCGAGGCCCACTGCGGGTCGAACTGCGCCAGCGTGGCCGCCGCCACCACGAAGTAGCCGTAGTGGAAGTGGTGGTCGTTCAGCTCCGTGTCCGACCCGTACGAGGCCGGGTAGCCGATGAGCGTGCCCCAGTCGGAGTTGTACCAGAACGAGCGGGTCGTCTCGCCGGGCGAGGCGGTCAGCCAGTCGGTGAGGCGGGTGCGGACCGCGCCCAGGAGCGCGTCGCGGTCGGCGCTGTCGCCGGTCTGCTGCGCGATCTGGATGGCCTGCGTGGCACGGCCGAGCGCCTTGCCCGTCCAGTACGTGTCGTCGTTGAAGCCGGCGAAGGGGTCGCTCCCGGACACCTGGTCGAGGTATCCGTCGAGGGTCGCGGTGTCCGCATCACCCGGCGCGAAGGCGGTGTTGGCCAGCTGCGGCAGCACCCCGTGGAACGGCGCGGCCGTCGTGAACGAGGACTCGCCGACGACCACCCGCATCGGGCCGCGCGGCGAGATGTACTCGTCGGTGCTCGGTGTGATCCCGACGAGCGCGTCCCGCTGGTGCGGGTAGAGCGCGAAGACCGTCCCGGCGGTGCCGGGCTCCTTCGCCGTCGTCGTGAAGGCGTACGTCGTCGTCAGCTGAGCGGACGCCTCGTCGTAGTTCCATGAGACCTCCGTTCCGGTCACGTGGTTGTGCGCGTAGGGGGCGTACGCCGCGAGTGCTGCGCGGCGCCCGGCATCCGTCGTCTGGGTGGGCAGCACCGCGACGGAGAAGTAGTCGCCGGTGCCGAGGGAGGAGGTCAGGGCGTTCCCGGACGAGCTCCAGCTCGTTCCCGTCGGCGCGAATGCGGCGTAGTCGTGACCGTTGACCGTGAACCCGATCCGGCCATCGGCGGTGTCCCAGACGGTGGGGGCTGCGGTGAGGGCGAGGCGGACGTCGCCGCCGGTCGCGGTGCCGTAGACGAACGGCAGGCCCTTCCCCATCGTGGTGTGGAGGGCCGCGCCGCCGCTCTCCCACGCCTCGGTGACCGTCCAGTCGCTGTAGTCGTCGACCTTTCCCGCGGTGTCGAGGCCCGGGATCTGGATGCGGAAGTCCTCCGCGTACGAGAAGTGGTACTCCGAGACGCCGGTGGCGGTGCCGGTGATGTTGGGCGTGGTCGGGTAGCTGACGCCGAGTCCGTCGGTGTAGGCGTGCAGGGCGAGGGGGTGCGCGTAGAGGTTCGCCGACTCCGGCCCGCATTCGAGCTTGTTCCACAGGAGCGAGGTCCACCAGTCGTTCGTCGGGATGGGCCCGTCGGGGAAGTCGGCGGTGGTGCGCGAGCGCGGGTCCATGGTCGCGCCCGCGCAGTCGAGCGGGGCGCTGCCGCCGGGGGGCGTCCCCTCGGCGTAGCTGCCCGATCCGACCGGCACCGTGCCGGACGCGGCCTGGGCGGCGGGTGCGATGGCGGTGAGCGATCCGATCGTCAGGGCGATCAGCGCAGTGATGGTCGCGGCGCGGCGGCGTGGCGTGCGCACGCGCGGGTGGCGGGGGTGGTGCGGCTGGTGGTGCACGGTGAGATCTCCGTTCTCATCCCGTCGCGGTCGTCGTCGATCGCGGCGCGGGCAGCACCCGAGACGCCGTCGTCGCGGGTGGTCACCAGAGCTGGGGGGCGGTTGGTGACTCGTGTCAGTACCCGCCACCGACGGTAGTCCGGGACCCCGGGAGCGTCAAGGGGGCGGGCCCCGCCGCGGCCGGACGGCGTGCCATAGTGGCACCATGGCGACCCCCGCATCCGCACCCGATGACCTCTCGGCGGAGTCGATCGGCCATCGCCGGTGGCGCTACATCGCCCGGCTGCTCTGGGTGATCGTCGGTGTCGCGGGAATCGGCATCGGTGCGGGAACCCTGCGGTCGATCGGCGCGGGCGTCGACCCCTATACGGCGGCCAACATCGGCATCAGCGCCGCGCTGGGGCTCGATCTGGGCACCTATCAGCTCCTCAGCAACCTCGTGCTGTTCGTGCCGATGCTCATCTGGGGGCGTCGATACATCGGGGTGGGATCGATCGTGAACATGGTCTTCGCGGGCTTCGCGGTGCAGTTCGCGTCCGACCTCATCGCCGCGGTGCTGCCCGCCTTCGTCCCGACCTGGCTGCGTCTGGCGCTGTTCCTGGCAGGGATCCTGGTCTTCTGTCTGGGTGCGTCGCTGTACATGACGGCAGCGCTCGGCACCGCGCCGTACGACGCGCTGGCGCCGATGATCGTGGATGGCACACGCGCCCCCTATCGCGCGGTGCGCGTGGGCCAGGACGTCTTCTTCCTCGTCCTCGCGCTGGTCTTCCACGGAGCGGTCGGCTTCGGGACGGTCGTGACCGCGTTCTTCACGGGGCCGCTCATCGAGTTCTTCAACGGACGGGTGAGCACCCCGCTCCTGCGTCACGACCTCGAAGCACGGACGCCCCGTCAGCGCCGTACGCGCACCGCGCCGGACCATCTCTGATCGCGACACACTGTTTCCGAGCGCGACACGCGCGAGGGATCTGGACTTGACAAGAACCGGCGCGTGCGCATGTTGTCCACGGAATTGTCCCCAACCCGGGCGCGTTGCACCAACCTTCAACCCCCACTTCAACCACGTTTCCCCTCCACAGGGTGTGGAATCTGAAAACCCAGGTCACGTTCGGTTTACTGATCGAGATTCTTCGAGAACGGCGAGACTTTCCACAGTTTCTGTACACAGCCCGTGCGGCGTTTCGCGCAGATCCTCCACAGAGTTATCCACAGGCCCGTTTGCGGGTGTCGGAGGCTCTGCCTAGCGTTGCGTGAGGTCGAGCGATGGCACGCGCGTCGTCCGTGAAGGAAGGGGACGCATGTCGATTGCGGATGTCTCGGAGGAGCGATTCGGTGGAAAGCCGGAACGCGGCAACGAGCGCACCCCGCCGCACGATCAGCTGGCGGAGCAGTCGACGCTCGGAGGGATGCTCCTCTCGGCGGATGCGGTCGCCGACGTCGTCGAATCGATCCGCGGCACCGACTTCTACGTCCCCAAGCACGAGCTGATCTTCGAGGCGATCCTCAGCCTGTACTCGCACGGCGAGCCGACCGACGTCGTCGCCGTGACCGACGAGCTCATCAAGACCGGCGACCTCATGCGTGCCGGTGGTGCCGACTACCTGCACTCGCTCACATCGATCGTGCCGACCGCGGCCAACTCCGGCTACTACGCGTCGATCGTGCGCGAGCGCGCGCTGCTGCGCCGCCTGGTCGAAGCCGGCACGCGCATCGTCCAGATGGGCTACAACGGGCAGGGCGAGGCGCTCGACCTCGTCAACAACGCCCAGGCGGAGATCTACTCGGTCACCGGTGCGGAGCAGGCCGAGGACTACGTGGCCCTCGAGGTCGCCGTCGGCGCCGCGATCGAGGAGATCGAGGCGGCGCGGGGGCGCGACGGTCAGATGACCGGCATCCCGACCGGATTCGCCGGGCTCGACCAGCTCACCAACGGTCTGCACCCGGGCCAGATGGTCGTCGTCGCCGCGCGCCCCGCGATGGGAAAGTCGACGCTCGCGCTCGACTTCGCACGTGCCGCGGCCATCAAGAACAACCGTCCGACGATCTTCTTCTCGCTCGAGATGGGGCGCAGCGAGATCGCGATGCGCCTCATGAGCGCCGAGGGCGCCGTTCCGCTGCAGTCGATGCGCAAGGGCTCGCTCGATTCCCGCGACTGGACGACCATCGCATCGACGCGTGGGCGGATCAACGACGCACCGCTGTACATCGACGACTCGCCCAACATGACGCTCGTCGAGATCCGGGCGAAATGCCGCAAGCTCAAGCAGCGCGTCGGACTGCAGATGGTCGTCATCGACTACCTGCAGCTGATGACCTCGGGCAAGCGCGTCGAGAGCCGCCAGCAGGAGGTCTCGGAGTTCTCCCGTGCGCTGAAGCTCCTCGCGAAGGAACTCCAGGTGCCGGTCATCGCGCTGTCGCAGCTGAACCGTGGCGCCGAGCAGCGCGCGGACAAGAAGCCTGCCATCAGCGATCTGCGCGAGTCGGGATCGATCGAGCAGGATGCCGACATCGTGATCCTGCTGCACCGCGAGGCCGCCTACGAGAAGGACAGCCCCCGTGCCGGCGAGGCCGACCTCATCGTCGCCAAGCACCGCAACGGCCCGACCGACACCGTGACCGTCGCCTTCCAGGGCCACTTCTCACGCTTCGCCGACATGGCCCCGGGCGACTTCGGGTAGTTGTAGGTTCCACGCCGAAATGACATATTCCACGGGTAGTTGGCAGGCACTTGGCATCCCTGCCATTTGCTGTGGACGATTGAGGGGTTCGGTGTGACTGATGCCAGCGAGACGGTGACCAGTCCACTGAGGCTCGAGTCGCTCGTTCCACGGTTCGTGAGCGACCAGCACGGCACTTATCGCGACGAGCTCGTCGACCTGCTCACCGACGACGATCGACGCGCGCGCGTATGGAATATCGCGTTGACCGGGGGGTACGGCAGCGGGAAGAGTAGCGTGCTCGCGGGCGTGCGAGACCAGCTCGGCAAGCGCGTGGTTGAGATCTCACTGTCGTCGCTCAGCGACGTCGGTGTTGAGCGTGGTGACGACCTCAACAACTACATCCAGAAGGAGATCGTCAAGCAGCTGCTCTATCGTGAGCGCCCCAGCCGCGTCCCGGGATCGAGGTTCAAGAGGATCAGCAGGCTGCCAGTAGGGCGAACGCTGGTTGCATCCGCGCTGGTCGCTGTCCTCATAGCACTCACCTTATGGATCACAGGTTGGGGAGCACCGTTCCAACTCGCCCCCGCCAACGAGGGCATGCGAGTCCCATTGCTGCTTTCTGCAGCGTTGATCGCCGGCGTGATCGCGTACGTGGTTATGGCGCTCCTGCACAACCGGATCCGAATCGACAAACTGGGAACCTCAGCGACGTCGGTGAGCCTGACCGCGGAGTCCGACGGTGGCAGCTACTTCGATGAGTACCTCGACGAGATCGTCTACTTCTTTGAAAAGACTCGTCGCGACATCGTGATCATTGAGGACCTGGACCGGTTCGAGGACCCGACAATCTACGCGTCTCTGCGTGAGCTCAACACCGTGCTCAACACGTCGCGACAACTTCGAAAGCGTCCGGTCCACTTCGTTTACGCTGTCCGGGACAGCATCTTCGAAGACCTTGAGGTGCCGCGCGATACGCCGGATGGCCCGGACGCAGCACCGGGCGTGTGGCAGGCCGACCGCGGACTGTCGGATGCGGCGACGCAGCGAACCAAGTTCTTCGAGCTCGTTGTCCCGATCGTGCCGTTCATCACACACCGCTCGTCTGCCGACCTCCTGTTCGATCTGGCCGCCGAGGTTGACTCGGCGATCTCCTTCGAGGCGGTCCGCGTGGTGGCGAAGCACGTGACAGATATGCGGCTTCTGCGCAACATCCTGAACGAGTTTCGGGTCTTCCACGCTCGTGTGCTGGCGGGCGGAAAGCTCGGCGGGCTCACCTCAAGCGGGTTGTTCGCGCTTGTTGCTTACAAGAACACCCATATGAAGCAGTTCGAGCTGATCCGGGTCGGATCAAGTGAGCTGGACGTGCTGTACCGACGCTCGCGAGAAATCATCGCGAGTGGGATGGATACTGCGTCGGCGACGCTCGCTGCGCTGCGTGAGCAGGGTACGCAGATTGCAGCGACTGATGCGCGCGCTGAGCAACTTGGCGCTGCGCTCCAAGATCTTGTCGAACGCTGGCTTCCACGGGTACATAGGCGTGGACACACTGCGACCTATCGAATTGGCGGAGCCGATTGGGCACCCGCCGCGCTCAGTACTGCCCGCTTCTGGGAAGCGGCAATCGACTCCGGCCACGCTCTGCAGGTCGTCGTGAATGGAGAGGTTCTTTTCGAGCTCACCGCTGACGAGATCGCTGCGGATCTGGGCGTGCCCGTCCCGGCGCGTTGGAGCGACCAAGTCGTCGCCGATACCGCGGCGGCTTCTGAGGATGCGCGCGCTGAGCTGCAGTGGTACCGCACGGCCGACTTCCAACAGTTGCTGATGCGACAGACGAGTGACTCTTCCTCGAGACTTATCCGCGGCACCGTCGACCCGCTTCTGCACGACCTCCTCGCAGAAGGGCTGATCGATAGGAACTTCGCACTCTACGCTTCCGAGTTTTACGGCGTCATTGCCTCTGCAGCCGCGATGACCTACGTGATCCAACACCTGCAAGCAGACACCCCGGATCACGACTACCCACTCGACGAGAAGGACGTCGACGCGGTGCTCGAGCTCGGCGGCCCGCGCGCGTTCGAATCGACCGGGCTGTTCAACATCGCGATCTACGACCAGCTGCTGGCGCGAGAAGACGGTCGGTTGGCGAAGAACATCGCCGCTCTCGCCGTTGCTGACCCCGCCGCCGTCGGCTTCATGCGCAGCTATTTGCAGCGTGGTCGGCTCCCAGCGACGCTCATCAGTCGCGTCGCAGCGCAGTGGGACGGGGTCTTCAAGTTCATCAATACTGAAGGACCCGCCGTCGCGGCGGATCAGCTCGATCTCGTCGTCGCCGCCTTCGAGTCCTTGAATCCAGAGCTGGAGTACGAGGTACCCGACGACGTCAAGCGACTTCTCGCTGAGAACCCAGGGCGCCTCACGGAACTGAGTGCTGACGGTACGCCCCAGCGAGCGACTGCTGCGCTTACCCAACTCGGCGTCAGTCTCGCAGATATCCGAGCGCTCCCACCGGCCGCGCAGCGGTCTGTCGTGGTCGCGCGCCGTTACGAGGTAAATGCGCCGAACCTCGAGGTGGCAGTCGGCGGGGGCGACATCGCGCTCGATGCAATCATGCAACTCGAGGATCCGACGTTCGACCACGTTCTCGGGCACTTCGAGGCGTACCTGTCAAGCATCGACGCATCCCACCGCCCGAGTATCACCGACGTTGACATGGCAGTGGATGTGATGGAGGCCGCGGAGCTTTCAAGGGCCGGCGCGGCAAGCGAGATCGCGCGGCGGATGCCCGCGGAGATGCTCATCCGAGACATCAATGCAGTGCCGGCGACGCTGCTTCCCGTTCTTGCTGAATCACACCGATTCCCCCTCACCTTCGCGAACGTCACGAACTACATCGCCGTACGCTCCCTGGACGCTCCTCTGATCGAGTACCTCGCTGCTTCGCCCACTCTCGCCGTCCCGCCAGAGACCGACGTGACCGCGCGCATCACTCTCGCCGCGCGCCTCGTCTCTGAGGATGAGCTCGATGTCGCCGCTCGTGTCACGCTTGCCGGACAGCTCGTAGACACGGTCCCAGCATCACGATCGATGGGGGATGAGGCGGATCTTGTCACGGCACTCATGAACGCAGGATTGCTCGACGACAGCGCTAGCACCTTCCAAGCTCTCGCCACCGCGCACGCACAGGAAGCATTTGTCGTGGAGTCTCAGACGGCGCCAGACTGGATCGTTTCGTCGAACGCGTCGGCGACATTGGTGGCGTCGCTCCTTCGCAATCCCGATGTCTCACCCCGGGTCAAGACTCTGCTTGCTGATGCGATTCCTCGAAACGCCGCTTGGGGATCAACCGATGTGCTTGAGGCGCTCGGCGCCTGGGCGGAGGTGACCCGCGAGCCCCTACCAGCCGAAACTCTACAGTTGATGCAGATGTCGGGAGCGTCGACCAGCTCAAAGGTCGCTGCGCTCAGCGCATCCGTGGCGACCGTGCCCGGCCTCGTACCCCAATACGTGGCCCAACTCGGCGGTGCGTACGCCGAGGTTCTTCAGCCCGCAAACACTTATGTCGATCTTCCGCTCGTCCCAGATCCGACACCGTTCCTGGAGTTGCTCAAGGACTCGGACACCGCCGTCTCATCCTTCAATGAAGTCGACGGCGTCATGCGTGTATACCGACACCGCCCGAGACCCAACGGTGACTAACCTACGATGCGGAGCGCTCGGTAGCGCGATCCTCTTCGACGTACTGGCTCGCCGCATTCCACCAGGGATTCTCGCGGACCCGATACAGAATGGTCCGCTCTCCAGGCACGCGCTCCACGAACTCGATGAAGTTCGCGCGGCGGAGCTTCTGGATCAGCGGATGCACGATTCCAGGAGAGAGTCTCGTCGCGTCGGTGATCGTCTTCGATGAGAACTTCCCGCCGCGCAGGCCCGCGATCTCGACCATGACGCTGTACATGTAGCTGTTGCCGAAGACGAGCCGGGATTCCTCCGGCGCGATGGGCTCCAACATCGTCATGTCCTTGAGTGTCGCACACGCGGCCGACGTGGGGTTCAGGCGGGCCTGCGCGCGTTGATTTCGTGGTCCCTATATTTGTATCCCTGACGGTGACTGTTGTGTATATGACATCGACTACAGTGAATGTCACATTCATTGGTATTCGTAAATCGCATATACCGAAGTAGCCCAGGAAATCAAGAGCGCGATCCTGAATCGTAATTCGCGAATCTATGGCAGAAGCGTGCATTCTCCCGGACCGATTCGACCCTCACGCTGGCTTCATGACGGCGCGCGAGCAACTCGAGACGCGGGGCGGAACGCGCCAGGCGGATGTCGGGCTGATGGTTCGCAAAATGGGTGGCGAGGTGGACGTTGTTCCGCTGCAGTCAGCTCGATTGAGCGTCTTCGACGCCGCCGTCCCGTGGCGTGAGTTCCGCTGGTACCGGGGGCAGCGGCACTTCTCGGGCAGCTACTGGTCGGCGACCATGCAAGCGCATGTCGGGTACGAGTCGCGACTCGAGTACGCGAACCTGCTGCTGGCCGACTTCGACCCTCGCGTCGACTGGATTCTCTCTCAGCCGTTCCTCCTCGAGGGGGAGGACAAGGGCGCACGCCGTCGCCACATTCCCGACTATCTGATGGTCCACGCGGACCACACCGTCTGCGTGGTGGATGTGAAGCCCGCCGCGAAGCTCACCGTCCCGAAGGTGCGTGACTCGCTGAGCTGGTCGCGGCGCGTGATCGAACCGCACGGGTGGGAGTACCGCGTCCAATCCGAGCCCGATGAAGTGTTGCTGCGCAACGTCCAGTTCCTTGCCGGCTACCGCCGGTCGTTCCAGTTCGCCGGCGGCGACGTCACCGCCGCGCTCGGCGAGCTGAGATCGCCCATGGCGTTCGGCGAGGCAGTGCGCGCGATCGTGCCCGTCACCGGCGGGCTTCTCGCAGCACGCGCGCTCGTCCTGCACCTGCTGTGGGCTCGCCGGCTGAGCACCGACCTGACTCGACTTCTGAGCGCCACGAGCATCGTGACGCGGGCCTGAGATACCACCACCTCAACACTTGAAGGAGATAGCGATGAGCAGCACGTGGACCCTGAAACCAGGCGTGGATATCGTCTACGACGGCGACGCCTGCACTGTTGCGGAGATCTGCGATGGCGCGGTCGTCGTCCGCACTCGAACTGGGCAGGTTCGGCGCCTGCGGATGATCGACCTCCTGCGCCCCCGCGCTGAGGGAGGTACGACACGCATCCCCGGAAACAGTCGCGATGAGGACGCGGCTCCACTGGGTGTCGTCTGGGCCGATGCCAGCGACGCGGCCCGCGCGGTGTCCGCCGAGCGCGCTGATCATGTGCGAGAGGTCCTCACCGGCTACCGGTCGGGGGCGGCCGAGATCGCACGTGAGGGCGAACCGAAGCTCGCCTACCATCCGGAGCGTCGCATCGAGGAGCGGATCGCGGCGAAGGCGCTCGAGCTCGGTAAGGGTCGCCGGACCGTCGCGAGGTGGGTGGCGAGGTTCAAGGATGCCGGCGAGATCGGACTGATCGATCACCGCAAGGCGCAGCCGGGCAATCTGCTCGTCAACTTCGACGACCGCTGGGTCACGGCGGCACGTGAGGTCATCGATGAGCAGACGCCGGAGTCGAAGGTCGCGAAAAGCATCATCATCGCGAGAGTCAACGCCCGAGCCGACCGCACCCACGGGCCAGGTATCGTCGCCGCCCCTTCTCGAAGCGCCGCATACAAGATCCTCGACGAGCTCTCCCGTGGCCGCGCGACCTTCTCCGGGAGCACCAAGCGCAAGCGCTCCAACGCGAACCGGCCGCCCGCTCCGTACGGACGCCTGCACGCCACCGCGCCCGGCCAATACGTTCTCCTCGATACGACGCCGCTCAACGTCTTCGCCGTGGCCCCGGTGACGGGCAAGTGGGTCGCCGCAGACCTCACGGTCGCGATCGACCTCTACTCCCGCTGCATTCTCGGCATGCGGCTGACGCCCGGCTCAACGAAATCCATCGACGTATCCGGCGTGCTCATGGAAGCGTGCCAACCCTTCGACACTCCCGCGGAGTGGGGCACGAGCGCACGATGGCCCTTCCACGGTGTCGCCGGTTCCGTGCTCGTCGACCCGACGCGCATCCGCGTCCCGCGGTTCGTCCGTGCGGGGATCCTGCCCGACACGATCATCGTCGACCACGGCGCACCGTACCTCTCGGAGCACGTGACCAGCGCGTGCGCACGCCTGGGCATATCCATCCAGCCGGCCCGCGTCTACCAGCCCACCGACAAGAGCCCTGTCGAGAGGTTCTTCCGCACCCTCGACACGTTCCTCCAGGAACTCCCTGGCTACAAGGGCGCGGACGTCGGCGGCCGCGGCGACGACGTCGAAGCCGACGCGGTCTACACGGTCCCGCAGCTGGAGCAGATCATCCGCGAATGGGTCGCGACGGTCTACCACCTCCGACCCCACGACTCCCTCGAGGATCCCCGCCTCCCCGGCGTCAAGCTCAGCCCCGCCGAGAGATACGACCAGGGGCTCGCCGTTGCCGGGCAACTGCGGATGCCGATCGACCGGAGCGTTCTCCTCGAGCTGCTGCCGGTGGTGAAACGGCAGTTCAATCACTACGGCGTCGAGATCCACAAGCTGCGCTACACCGGAGACTCGGTCGCGAAGTACCGCAACCGCGCCCGGTCGATCCACCGAGACAAGGGCACGGAGTGGCCGTTCGTGGTCAACCCCGACGACTTGACGCAGATCTACTTCCACGACCCCGAGGACGGCACCTGGCACACCCTCGAGTGGGAGCACAAGGGAGCCTTCGACACACCGTTCAGCCTCGACGCGCTGGAGTACGCGAAGAAGATCGCGATCCGCCAGGGTCGCCCCTCTCAGGTCGACGACGTCGCCGCGCAGCTGCTCGAGGACTGGGGCGCGGGACGCGCGCTCACCCCATCGGAGAGGCGGATGAGTTCCCGCATGGCCGCGCAGCTCAACGAGAAGGATCCCGCGGCTGACGGGGTGTGGTCGCTGCGCACCGTGCAGCGGATGCTCGAGGCCGAACTGAACCCCACCACAGATCTCGGACGGGAGCTCACCGGCGAGGTCCGCGACCCACGCAAGCGCGTCGACATTCCCGAAACGGGCGATGACGACGACGAGGACGACATCGACGAGCCCACGATCCGATCCGACTACCACTTCGAGCCGATGGAGATGATCCAATGACCGCCACAGTCCCGGGCGAGCACGACGCGCCTCGCCGGCAGCGGAGCCTGTCGACCTACGAGGGATGGAAGGACTTCGCCGAACGTCCCCCGCGCGATAAGCCCGCGTTGCTAACGACCGAGCAGCTCGGATCGCTCGGCCCGGACGAGTTCGCGCGGTACAACGCGGAGCGTCGGGCGTGGCACGCGAACATCCTGCTCCGCACCCGGCAGGTGCACGGGGTGCACCTGCAACTGGGGGACATCCTGGACAGCAACCTGCAGGACTCCGACCGGGTCAAATCCGCCGCCGCCCTCGACGCTCCACCGGCCCTCGGGAAGTCGACGGTCGTCAACACGTTCGGGCGCGATTTCCACCGGCAACGGATCGCGGAGGCGGGCGAGTACCTCGACGAGGATCGCGACATTCTCCACCTCCCGGTCTGCCACATCACTGTCCCCGGGCGCCTTACGATCAAGGGTCTGCACATGATGATCCTCGGGTTCTACGCGCACCCCGCAACAGCCGGGATCCTGCACCGTTCGATGGCGGGCCGGGATCTGGCGCGGGCGGCCGCGGACTGCATCGAACGGCACGACACCCGTCTGGTGATCATCGACGATCTGCACTTCATCCAGATGCGCACCCGTGACGGTGTCGAGGTCGCGAACCAGCTGAAGTGGCTGTCCAACGAGTACAGCGCCACATTTCTGTTCGCCGGTGTCGCGCTCCGCGAACGCGGCCTCGTCGGCGAGGGCGCGACCGGGAAGGAGGCGGCGATGGCGCAGACGTTCCGCCGCTGGACCGTGCTCAGCCTCGACCCGTACAGCTTGCGCACCAAGCAGACCCGTCAGGAGTGGGACAGCCTGCTCTGGCACATCGAACAGGCACTCGTGCTCGCCGACGCGCACGAGGGGATGCTCGTCGACATGTCGCGGTACCTGTTCGCCCGCACCACCGGCAACATCGGATCGCTCATGGACCTCATCCGTCGCGGCGCGTCCCGCGCCATCCGCACCGGCGTCGAGCGGATCGACCGGCAACTCCTCGACGACATCCGCATCGACGAGGGAGCCGAAACGGAGCGCCCCGAGCTGCAGGCCAAGCACGACCGGGAGGATCGGGCACGCCGCGAGCGGCGCCGGCGCCGCCTGAAGAGCGACGGCGCCGAAGCGACCGGCGAGGAGGCGGCCTGATGAGCGAGACGGCCGGTACCGTGCGTGTCCTCCCATTCCGGGTCCGCCCCTTGCCGGATGAGCCGTTCGACTCGTGGCTGGAGGCTTCGGCGGCCGCGAACCGCGCGACTGTCGCGGAGATGGCGTGCGCGCTCGGCCTGGTGGAGCAGGAGGGCGGCCGGGCGGTGTCGGCGACGTCGTGGATGGCCGCGCAATGGGCGACTGAGCTCACCGATGAGCAGGCGTCGCGGCTGGAGCGGTCGACGGGGATCCCGGCGGAGCAGTTCCAGGAGATGACGCGGATGCGGTTCGCGCGGCACGCGATCCGCTACACCCGCCAGGGGAGGATCAGCTTCCGCTGCCCCGTCGGCGGGATGGCGGGACGGTACTGCCCCGAATGCATGGCGGACTCCGGTGGGAGGTGGCGGATGTCGTGGCAGTTTCCGTTCACCTTCGCGTGCGTCCGGCACCGCCGCATCCTCGCCGACAACTGCCCGGTGTGCCACAAGCCACCGCGTCACACCGGGCACCCGCTCGCCGGGATCCCACATCCCGGGCACTGCCACAATCCCGTCGCCGGTGCCGGGACTGGGCCGATCGCGAGTCGCTGCCGGGGCGACCTCACCGCGCACCCCGACCGCATCGCCGCACCGGGCTCGGCGCTCCACGCGCAGCGCCGCATGATGCAGATCCTCTCCACCGGCGAGGGCCGGTTTGGGATCTACGCGGACGCCCCGCAACCCGCGATGACTGTCCTCGAAGACATCCGCCTCCTCACCCGCGCCGCAGGAGCTACGCTCTGCGATGGCGGCGACCTCGACATGCCGGAGCTGGGAACGGAGCTCCTCGCGGCGGTGCCCCGAGACAAGCATGAGTGGACGTGGGCAGGACCGCCCACAGCGGCCGGCGGCGCGGTCGGCACGACGATCGCGATCGCCGCACTCGAAGACTCCGACCGTGCCGTTCGACTGCTAACGGGGCGGCTCGCCGTGAGTACGTCGTACACCGGTCAGACGCCGCAGCTGCAGCGACTGATCGCCGCGTCCCTCGGTCGCATCCGACGTCCGACGCTGTTTCTCCAAGCTGCGCCGGCCTCGGACGTGAACCCGGAGGACCGGGCGCGGAAGGTGCCGGCGCAACTCTGGGACGAGTGGACGAGCGCGCTCACCCCACGCCGCATCAATAGCGACGTCGCCGCGTCCGCGCTGGCCGCAGCCGTCGTGTTCACCGGCACGCGCCTGACCCACTCCGCGGCCCTCGCCCTCCTGGATTCGACGGCACCCATCCGTCAGGTCACGCATGTGATGCGTGAGCTCGGCCGGCCGGGCGCTGATACGCCTGCCCTCGCGGCGATCCTCAACCTCGCCGCCTACCTCGACGCGCACGCGACGCCGATCGATTACGCACGCCGCCGCAGGCTCGACTGCACCGATCTCCTTCCCGAAGTGGACTGGCAGCGGCTCTGCGCCCGACTGAATGTCCAACCTGGCGCCGGCGCCAGGCACCGCCATGCGCGCGCCCACCTCTACCGAGCCATCACAGGCGATTCGATGCGACTCGCACCGGAAGGATGGGATGCGGGCGGACTGTCTCCGCGGACGGTGACGACCTTCACGATGACGATGCCGGACTCGGTGCGCCGTGAGCTGGACGAAGTCGGTCGCGCCTTCCTGCTCAGCCGAGGGATCGACGAGCCGCTCAGCTGGGCGCCCCCGCTGTCGACGCACATCGAACCCGCCGCAGCCCGCAGCAACACCGTCGGTGAGTGGGCGACGGCCAGACCCGTCCGTGGCGCACTCGACACACCATCGCGCCGCCGCGAACTCATCGCCCAACACGGTGAGGGTGCGACCACCTATGAGCTCGCACGGCGGGCGGGAGTATCGCGGCAGACGGTGTCGCGTGTGCTCGCGGACGGCAACAGCACTCCCCGTCGCGGACGGCCCATCACGTTCGTCATCGACGAGGATTGGCTACGCGAGCGGTATGAGAAGGAAGGGATGACGCTGCGACAGATCGCGGCGCTCGTCGGCTGCAGCGCCCCCACGATCGCGCACCGCATCCACGCGGCAGGTATCGCGATGCGACCCGGCCCACACGACCGCACCCTCATCCACTGGCCGGCCAGTCACGGCTCCTCCAGCGCGCCCTCGTCGGCCGGCACCCGATCGAACGGGCGCGCCGATTCCTCACCGCCACACAGCACGACAACGTCCGCGCCGCCGCGGCGACCATCCGAACGACGCAGAGCGCACTGAGCGCCCAGCTCGCCAGCCTCGGCGCCGACGTCGGCGGAGATCTGTTCGTCCCCGCGGCACGCAACAGGCCGATGCGCCTCACCCCCCTCGGCGAACGGCTCGCTCGCGAGCTCCGCCGCGCCCGCGCCACTGACCTTCATGCCCAGACCACATCACCGACCGAAGAGGAGAAGGCGTTATGACCGGAAAGAAGCGGACCTCCAGTCGTCTGCAACGGGCAACGCGGGAGCGCATGAAGGTGACCGGCGAGAGGTACACCGCGGCGCTGATGGCCGTGATGGAGGACACCAGGTCACAGATTGAGCTCAGCTCCCCGCCGACCACGTCCGCTGGTCCGCTGGCGATGCCGGTCGACCGCGAGGCGCGGCCATGAGCCCCGACGCTCCCGAGGACGGCGATCCGGTCCTCCATCACTGCACAGTGCAGTGGAACAACTCGGGGTGGGCAGACAAACCGTGGTCGGCACCCCACCTGGCGCCGCTGTTCATGGAACTCACGTCAGCGAAGACCGCTCCGAGGTGGGCGCGCCGCGCGGTGAAGATCATCCATCACTACACCCGTGAGCACGGCGAACCGCCGACGTTCCGCGAGCTGTTCAGCGAACTCGCCACCCAAGACCCCGACTACGCCGACCATGAGGAGGCGTGGTCGTCACGGGCAGTCCGGAGCCTCGTGATGGTGCATTGGCGCCGGCAGGGATGGGTGCGCTACCGGACCGAGACCCGGACTCTCCGATCCGGCCCGAACGCGAACCGCGACCTGTTCCCGGCTACTCGTGCTGCTCGTCGGGAGGGAGCGCGTCGAGAAGCTCCTCAAGAACGATGACGAGCTCGTTGTATCCCTGCATGTAGAACAGCGCGTCCGATCCCGGGGTCTCGCCGCCGACGACATCGGCGAGCACCGTGCGCGCTTCCCGGGTCGCGACCTGCAGGCGCGTCTCGATCCCCGGGAGGCTGCGGACCCATTCGTCGATGACGGTGAAGCGGATGGGCGTGAAGTCGTGCGCGTCGACGCCGACGTGGAACTCGTGCCCGTGCGGGCCGTGATCGCGGGCATGCGTGTGACCGTGCAGCACCGGAACACCAGCATCCGCGCGTGGGCGGTGGGTCGTGTGCCGGTCGGTGCCGTGCGAGTCGCCGCTGTAGGGGTAGTGGGATGCCAGAATCCGGTATCCGCGGCGGGTGCCCTCAATCACCTCGGGGAGGATGCTCCACCCGGCCGCCTCGTACAGCGGCGTGAACCGTTCGATTGCGCGTTTGGACTGTGTCGCCGGCGAAACCCGATCATGGTTGCCGGGCACGAGGAATCGTCGCCCATTCAGGTTGGCGGTCAGCCCAACGGATTCCTCGATCGGCCCGAGGGCGAGATCACCGAGATGGAGGACGGTGTCGCCCGGTTCTACCACCTCGTTCCACCGTCGCACAAGCTCCGCGTTCATCTCATCCACGGTCGCGAACGGACGCTCAGCGAGTTCGCTGATCCGTGCGTGACTGAAATGCTGGTCCGAGGTGACGAAGTCGATCTGGTCGAAGTCGAACCATGGATACTGGGTCATAGTTGCTCTCCACGCTCGCGGTTACGGCTGCTTTTAGAGTTCATCGCGGTCGACCTCGAAGCGCACCGCAACATCCTCGAGCGGTTCACTGCTCATCCCCCTCGCGCTCACGAACCCTGCGCTCGACCTCGCGGTCGTCGTCCGTTCTGACCAGCTGTTTGAGCATTCGGTCGATGTCGCCACCGTTCGCAGCGGCGAGTCTCGCGATTTCCTCGGCCGCGTCGGCGAGCGTGTAGAGACGCTCCCACGGGTGGTCTCCGTGTCGGGCGATCGCGACGGTCTCCCGAGTGTAGGAGCGCTCGTCGCCGGCGACGAGCCAGTGCTCCTCGCCCTCCGCGGTGATGAAGAAGTCGACCACGCACTCACCGCAGGGCATCCGGTACACGCCGGGCTCGGTCGGGGCCGTCTCGGTCGCCCGCGCGATCAGTCCGCGAATGATTTCCTCCCAGCCCCCGGCCGCTGTCCCGTCAGTGTCCATGCTTCCTCCTCGCGCAGAACAGAGAAGTCTCTCACCATCGTCCGGTGTCGTCTACGGGGAGGACTCGATGCGACGGAGTAGTCGATCTTCGAGGCTTCTTAGAGCCCGCGCTGGAAGCTCGCGCAGATGGATCTGTTTCATGTGCTGGCCGGATTCGGCGTCTTCTCGCTCGTGCTCATTGCGTTGATCGTCTTCGTCGAGAACGGGATCCTGTTCCCATTTCTCCCGGGCGACAGCCTCGTCTTCGCGGGTGCCATCATCGCCGCGGCGATCGGCGTCCATTGGAGCGTCGTGGCGGGGGTGGCGGGCGCAGCGGCGATCCTTGGTGGTGAGGTCGGATTCACTTTGGGACGTCGGTACGGCCGTCAGCTGTTTCGTTCTGATGCGCGTGTCCTGAAGCGGCGCCACCTGGTCGAAACCGAGCGATTCTTCGCGCGGTGGGGCGCATTCGCGATTGTGCTGGCTCGGTTTGTTCCGATCGTCCGTACGTACGTCGCACCGGCCGCGGGCATGTCGGCGATGACTCGAGCTGCTTTCACACGGTGGAACATCGTCAGCGGAGTCGTGTGGGCTGGTGTGCTCGGCTTGTCGGGATTCTTGTTGGGGTCGATTCCATGGGTGGCGGCGAACATTGAGTGGATCATGCTCGGCATCGTTGTCGTCACTGTTGCGCCGGTGGCGGTGACTGCGGTGCTGGGGTCGCGCCGGGGCCGCCGCTCAGCCCGGGTGGAGTCGGGTTCGTAGCGAGCCATTGGCGAGAGGCTGCAGGCTGTCGGGGGTAATCGACGTCGGAATTCTCGACGATTCCGGGGCGGCCGTGCTCGAGCGTGGCAGCGACCGAAGAGTGGGACCGTAGGTCCGACTGCCTTCATGAGAAGACCCGATGGGGCAGCTATCGGCGGCCGCGCGGGAGCGTCATGGTGATCGTCGTTCCCTCCTCAGAGGTGCTGGTGACCTCGACGGTACCGCCGAACCGGCCGACGGTGTCTTGTACGAGGCTGAGTCCGATACCGAATCCTGTACTCGCGGAGCCCCCGCCGTCGACCGCGAGCGAGGACCGCGCGAAACGATCGAAGACGCGTTCGGGATCGATCCCTTGAATGCCGGGCCCGTGATCGCGTACAGCAATGCAGGTGTCAGTCCGACTCGTGCTGGTGGTGACCAGCACTGTTCCCCCGTCGGGCGAGTGCTTCACGGCGTTGTCGATTAGCGCGACGAGAGCTCGGTGAAGACTCGTCGGCGGGATGGCGGCGCTGCGGTCGGCGGGAACGGTGTCAACGTGGAGCTGGATGCCTCGTTCATGCGCCATCAGTCGCATCGAGGTGGCGGCGTCAGCGATGACGGGGGCGACTGGTTCGGACGCGACGACTCCGCTCGATGTGACATCGATGGAGTCGAGCAGATCGTTCACCACGTTGATCAGGTTGCGTGAGTCCCCACGGAGCTCGTCGACGAGTTCTCGATTGGGGTCTTCTGCGGGCATCGATCGCTCGAGCACTTGCAGTCGGGTGTCGAGAATCGCGAGTGGTGTTCGAAGCTCGTGGGAGGCGTCGGCTACAAATCGGCGCTGCCGGCCGAGCGCGTCGACGAGCGGGGCTACTGCTCGGCGGGTGGCGAGGAGACCGAGTGTTCCGGCGAGGATGATGGCGAGAAATCCGAGGGCGACGCCGCCCACGATGATGTCGAGCCCGCCGACATCGATCATCTCTTCGTGGCGAGTCCGGTCGAAAAGAGCGGTAAGAGGGATCTGGTGGAACACGAAGCTGATCGCGGCCACCATCACGGCGATGACGAGGACGGAGACGGCGACAGTGATCCACAACCCGACTCGGATCGCGGTGCGGCGCACCAACAGTGCGTCGGCGTCGGTGCGATGCGCTGCCTTTCTCACAGCAACCCCAGCCGGTATCCGCGCCCGCGCACGGTCGTGACGATCTCAGGATCGGTTTTGCGGCGCAGATAGTGCACGTAGGTGTCGACAGTTCCGGGAGTGTCGGTGGCTTCGAAGACGGCCTGCAGGACTTCATTGCGCGTGAATGTCTTCTGCGGGTGCATAGCGAATAGCCGCAACAGGTCGGATTCGCGTTCGGTGAGGATGGTGCGTCCCTCGTAAGGCGAGTAAACCGCGCGCGAATCGGGGTAGAACTCCCACGTGCCGATGCGCACGAACGGGCCCTCACCCTCACTGACGCGGCGGATGGCGCGAAGCCGGGCGAACAGCTCTTCGAACTCGAACGGCTTCACCAGGTAGTCGTTCGCACCGGCATCGAGGCCACGCACTTTGTCCTGCACCGTCCCGAGCGCAGTGAGGATCAGCATCGGTGTCGTCGCCCCTCCGCGCCGCAACGACTCCACGATCGAAACGCCGTCGATGTTAGGCAAGCGACGGTCGATGATCAGCACGTCGAAGAGGCCCTGCTGCGCCGCCGTGAGCGCTTCGGCGCCATCCGCGCACAGAGTCACGTCGTAGACCTCCTCGAGGACTCTCACCATGAGGGGTCCCAGTTGAGGGTCGTCTTCGGCGAGCAGCAAACGCGGTCGGTTATCGGCCATGATCATCCTCCACACCACCACCCTTCGCGGCCCGTTCTGAGACGTCTCTAAGAAACGAATCATGCCCCACTAAGGCTTTGCACGCCGACGGGAGCGGGGATATCGTGACCTCCCGGTGAGGTTCGCCTTACCTGCCTCGTCGACGATTCGTTCGGCGGGTGCTTCCCCCTCTGACCCCATCTGCGGAGTGTGCCGTCGTGTTCGCGACCTTTCTGATCGGCCTGCGTGAGGGTCTCGAGGCGGCGCTGGTGGTCGGGATGCTTGTCGCTTACGTGTCTCGTCTGGGTCGGCGGGACGTGCTTCCGCGGCTGTGGACTGGCGTCGGGCTGGCGGTCACTCTCGCCGTGACCATCGGTGCAATCCTCACCTTCGGCGCGTACACCCTCACCTTCCAGGCGCAAGAGATCATCGGTGGAGTGCTATCGCTGGCGGCCGTGGCGATGGTGACGTGGATGGTGTTCTGGATGCAGCGCACCGCGAAGACCATGAAGTCGACGCTCGAGGGCGACGTGGACCGGGCGCTCGCTCGCGGTGGCATGTGGGCGTTGGTCGCGCTCGGGTTCCTGTCGGTCGCCCGCGAGGGGATCGAGACGACACTGTTGTTGTGGTCATTGGTCCAGTCTTTCGGGAACGCGCCTGCAGCCCTGTTGGGTGCGATTCTCGGGATCCTCACCGCGGTGATCGCTGGGTGGCTACTCACTCGCGGGCTTGTGCGCGTGAACCTTCGGCTGTTCTTCGCGTGGACGGGCGCCATTCTGGTGATCGCGGCAGCAGGCGTTCTTGCGTACGCGTTCAAAGACCTGCAAGAACCCGGCGTGGTCCCCGGCCCCTTCACCGCGGGTGCGCCTATCGACCCTGCGACCGGTGCCGTTGCCATCGGATGGGCCGGGTTCCCGCTCGGCTGGGCGTTCGATCTGAGTAGCTCGATCGCACCCGGCGGCGCTCTCGCCACCGTCCTTCAGGCGACGGTCGGATTTATGCCGCGCATGTCGTGGTTTCAGGTGATCGCGTGGGCCGGATACATCGCCATCGTCGGATCGTTTTTCGCGCGCGGACTTCGCCGCCGAGCCTCCACCCGTGCAGCCTCGCCCTCGCCCGTACCTCACCTCGTCGGAGAATCATGACCCCTCGCATCCCCCTGGCGGTGACCGCCCTTGCCGTGGCGGTGGTCGCTCTCGCCGGCTGTGTGGCGAAGGACGCCGCCACCACAGCCGACGCGCTCACCGTGACCTCCGACGACAACACCTGTGGCGTGTCTGCTGCGGGCGCATCCAGCGGGACTCTTGCATTCAACGTCAACAACACCGGCACTCAGGTCACCGAGTTCTACCTCCTCGCCTCCGACGGGCTGCGTGTCGTCGGTGAGATCGAGAACATCGCACCGGGTGCGAGTCGCACGCTTACCGTCACCGCGCAACCGGGAAACTACCTCACCGTGTGCAAACCAGGAATGGTCGGCGAAGGTATCGGGCGCGCCGCGTTCACCGTCACCGGCGATCAGGTCGCCGTTACCGGTGCAGATGCGCAGCAGAAGCAGCAGGCCGTGAATCTGTACGCTGCGTTCGTGAAGGATCAGGTCGAGCAACTGCTCCCGGCGGCGAAGGCCTTCACCGCTGCGTATGCGGCCGGCGACGACGTCACCGCGCGTGCACAGTTCCCGCAGGTGCGCGCCTTCTATGAGCGCATCGAGCCGGTCGCGAGCACACTCGGTGACCTTGACCCCAAGATCGACTACCGCGAGGTCGATGCTGTCGCGGAGAATCTTGAGTGGACCGGTTTCCACCGCATCGAGAAGGACCTCTGGGTGCCCGCCGCTGATGCGCTCAACGCCGATCAGGTCACCCCTGCATGGCAGAACTGGAGCCCGTCAACTCCCGAACAGCGCGCGCAACTGGGCGAGCGCCTCGTCGCCGACATCGGCCAACTGTACGACTACGTGCACTCAGACGACTTCCAGGCGGCTCTCGACGGTCAGGGCATCGCCGCGATCTCCAATGGAGCGATCAGCCTGCTCGACGAGGTCGCAACCAAGAAGATCACCGGGGAAGAGGACTGGTGGTCGCACACCGACCTCTACGACTTCGCCGCGAACGTCGAGGGCGCCAAGATGTCGTTCAGTTTCGTAAAGGACTTCGCCTCGGCAACCGGCGCGCAGGGGGCCACACTCGTCGAGCGGATCCAGACCGGATTCGCGTCTCTCGAGAACGAACTCGCAACGCACGGTTCCCTCAGTGCGGGCTTCGTGCCTTACACCGATCTCACCGCAGCGGACAAGCGTGCGCTTGTCGATCAGATCAACACGCTCGCCGAACCCCTTTCCCGATTGACGGGCACCATTCTCAACTGATCCGGTTCACCGCAGTCACGTGCCGCGGTGCCAGAAGAGGCCACGCCGCGGCAGCGCGCGCAGTCGCAACCGATACGACAGGGACGACCACTGCGGCCGCGAGCACGTCGGTCGGGTAGTGAACGCCGAGGTAGACACGCGACCACGCCGTCACGAGTACGACGAGCACCGCCACCGGCACGCTCCATGCTCGCGTACGTCGGGGCAGCACGACGAGAACCACAGCACAGCACAACGCGGCCGCGAAGGCTGTGTGACCGCTCGGATAACTGAACGACATCGGATCAGCGACGATCATCGGCTGCAGCATCGCGGGGTCTGGTCGAGGCCGCCGTACGACCAGCTTGAGCGCCTCAACGCACGCCCACGGAACAACCAGCACGATGCCCGCGCGCACCGTGTCCTGCCACGAACGCGTGGCCAACAGGATCCAAGAAAGCACGATCAGCGACACAAGGATCCCTCCACCGATCCCGAACACCGAGTTGATCGCCAAGGCGACGACGTCGCCGGCAGTGCTGTGCAGCCCGTGCACCAGGCCCACGAGTCCGACCTCCGCGTCCGACCATGTGGGCGACGCCACGATGAGCAGACCACTGACCGCAGCGGCTACCAGGCTGAGGGCGGCAAGGGAGACGCTGAGCCATGCAGCGGAACGGCGTGGTGAAGACGGCATCCATGCACTCTCCGTCGTCGGCTCTAAGGCAGCACTGAGAAGTCCCACAGCGCCTATGGATCTGCTCAACGCTGACCGCCGGCGGCTGATTCTTTGACGCTCATCAGAGGCCGCACGTCACGGTGAGGTTATGCGGGACCAATCGCCCGCGGAATGGAGACATGACATGACTGTTCAGAAGAAGACCCTCATCGCGAGTATCGGCGGAGGTGCAGCGGCCCTCGTCCTCGGTATCGGTGGTGTCGCGCTCGCCCTGCCCGCCAACGCAGCGACGCCGGCGCCGGCGAGCTCCACGTCGGCCACAGGCACCGCGGCCGTCGACGGCAACTCGACCGCGGACACGGAAACTGCCGACGACAACGGTGCGGCCGACACGGACACCGAAACCGCCGACGACAGCAGCGCGACCGACACGGACACCGAAACCGCCGACGACAGCGGGGCTGCGGACACCGACACGGAGACCAACGACGACGCCTCCTCGTCGTCGAGCGGCAACTGAATCGAGACGACGAACCCCATCGTCATCTCGCCCCCACCGGTCGCGGGGCGTCTGGTCCGAGGCGCCCCGCGATCGTCACTTGTCGCAGCCCGTCGCCGAGCGGCACTTTCTTAGAAGTGACTTAGACGAAGGGTCGAAGGCTCGGCGTTATGACTCCCTACCGTCCCCGGACCGGCGCCCTCGAGCCCGGTAGCGTCTCTCGGGTGCCGGAGCCGACACTCGTCTTCTGGGCTACGAAAGCGGCTTCGACGGCTCTGGGTGAGGCCCTCTCGGATTTCTCCATCCGCATCATGGATCCTGTCGTCGCGGTCTTCCTCGGCTTCGTCTTCTTCGCCCTGGCCCTGGTCTTGCAGCTGACGCGAGGCCGCTATGTCCCCGCGGTGTACTGGCTGGCAGTGGCCGCAGTGGGAGTGTTCGGCACGATGGCCGCCGACGTCATGCACGTGGTGATCGGCTTGTCGTACGCCGCCACGGCTGCACTGTACGCGGTCGTGCTTGCGGGAACGTTCGCGCTCTGGCGGCGCACCGAGCGGACGCTTTCCGTCCACCAAATCACCACAACTCGTCGCGAGCTCTACTACTGGGCGGCCGTCGTGGGGACCTTCGCGCTCGGTACCGCCGTGGGCGACCTCACTGCAGTGGGGCTGGGACTCGGATACCTGCCGTCTGTTTTCCTGTTCGCCGCGGCGATCATGCTCCCGGCGGTCGGGTACAGGTATTGGCGTTGGGGGGCCGTGTTCTCGTTCTGGTTCGCATACGTGTTGACCCGCCCGCTCGGCGCGTCGGTCGCGGACTGGCTCGGCAAGCCATCTGCCGAAGGGGGGCTCGGCGTCGGGTCGGGGTGGGTGTCCCTCGGCTTCGCGATCATCATGATCGTGCTTGTCGCTGTGATGTATGTCCGTCCACAGACCTCGACGGCGCTGGCTTCCCGGGACGCTCCGCGGGCGCGGGTCGGGTGAAGAAATTAGGAGGTCTCCGCATGTGGAGCATCGCGGCAGGTGTCATTGGCGGGGCAGTGGTCATCGCGGGTGTGTTGGCCGGCGCGGTCAAGCTGGCCGCGATCATCGCTGACCAGCTCGACGACAAGGATGACGAGTTCGCCGACTGACAACACACGCTTCCTTCGCCACGCCGGACGCGGTCAACCTTCCCGCCCGGAGCCCTCGTCGAGGCCCACAGGTGCAGAGGTCAAAGCCATCAGCAGCCGGAGAGCATCTGCTGATCGTGATGCGGGCTCCGCGTCGTAGGCGACGAGCGCCAGCCCATCGTCGGCGGGGAAGGTCAGCGCTTCGAACGTCAATGTCAGCTCCCCCACAAAGGGGTGGTGAAGGGTCTTGGCCCCGGTGGAGTGCCGATACACCTCGTGAGATGCCCAGCGGCTCCGGAAATCAGGGCTGCGGGTCGCGAGCTCTCCGATAAGGTCCGTGAGGCGTTTGTCCGTCGGGTACCGCCCGGCTTCGGCGCGCAGCGTGGCGACCAGCCCGTCGGCCATCGCAGCCCAGTCATCCCAGAAGTCATGCGATCCCGCGTCGAGGAAGGTGAACCGCGCGGTGTTAGCAGGCTGCGCGGCGCTACTGAGGACAGGGCTGTAGAGGGCGCGGCCGGGCGTGTTGAACGCGAGCAGTGGCTATGTCAAGTTCGTTTGGCCCCGGGGTGACGGCTTGATCTGGCCCCGGTAGTGTTGGCTGGTCAAGGGTGGGTGCTCGCCGAGCCTCGCGATGATCTGGGGACTGCGAGGATGGCAGTATGCAGATGCTTCGCCGCGTGGTCCTGACCGTCGCCCTTCTGAACCTCGGCTATTTTTTCGTCGAATTCACCGTGGCGCTCACAATCGGTTCGGTGTCGCTCTTTGCTGACAGTGTCGATTTCCTCGAAGACGCGTTGATCAACCTGCTCATCTTCGCCGCCCTGCCGTGGACGGCGACCAGGCGCAGAACGGTCGGCTCGGTCCTAGCTTTCGTGATCCTGATCCCGGCCATCGCGACCATCTGGATGGCGATCGCCAAAGCCTTCGACCCCTACCCGCCCGAACCGTTCGCGCTCACCATCACCGCGTTCGGCGCGCTGCTGGTGAATCTGACCGCAGCGCTGCTGCTGGTGCGGCACCGCCATCACAGTGGAAGCCTCACCAAGGCTGCGTGGCTCTCCGCCCGTAACGACGCGTTCGCCAACATCGCGATCATCACTGTCGGCATCCTCACGTTCTGGTTCGCGACCGGTTGGCTCGACATCATCGTCGGAGTAGGAATCGGTATCCTCAACGCCGACGCGGCACGAGCCGTCTGGAAAGCAGCACGTCAAGAAACCGACCCCACCCCTTAGGAATCGTCCGAGGCCAGCGACGGACTCGAGCGGCGCAGTCGCTGATACCGATGCTGTCTGTGGTGGTTAGGGAGTGGCGTGTTGCTGGCGGGTGTGGGCGAGGCGGTAGGAGTCGGTGCCAGTTTCGATGATGTTCCCCCCGAAAGTGAGCCGGTCAACGATCGCCGCGCAGAGCCGCGGGTCGGTGAACGTTTTCGTCCACCCGGAGAACGACTCGTTCGAAGCGATTCCCACTGAGTTCTTCTCTTCCCGTTCGGCGAGGACCTGGAACAGCAGCTCCGCTCCGCGCCGGTCCAGTTCCATGTAGCCGAGCTCGTCGATCAGGAGCAGGTCGACCCGGCCGTAGCGGGCGATGGTACGCGCGAGCGTCTTGTCGTCGGCGGCCTCGACAAGTTCATTCACGAGGCGGGTAGCGAGGGTGTACTTGACGCGGAACCCCTTCTCCGCAGCCGCAGTGCCCAGCCCGATCAAGAGGTGGGACTTCCCGGTCCCGGAGTCACCGATCAGGCAGAGCGGTTGCCCCCGGCGAACCCAATCGCCGGTAGCGAGAGTGTTGATGGTGGCCGGGTTGATGTTCGGGTTCGCGTCGAAATCGAAATCCCCCAACCATTTGTCTCGGGGGAACCCGGCGGCTTTCACCCGGCGGATCGAGGAACGGCGGTCCCGGTCGTCGCATTCCGCGAGGAGTAGCTCGGCGAGCAGCCCGTGATAGCTGAGTTGCTCTTTCTGCGCGATCCCGACAGCGTCATCCACGACCGCGCGGATCGTGGGGAGGCGCAGCCGGCGGCAGGCCTGATCGATGGCGACCATCGCGGCTTCCTCTGTCAACCCGCGGCGGCGACGGAACGTAGGGACAGGGGCAGGCGTGGTTGTCATGACGCGGTGTCCTTCCGAGACGCAGCCAACGGCCGATCCGTGATGGGGCGGTGCAGGGTGAGCAGGTCGTCGTAGCCGGCGACCGAGGGTGTGGGGCGTGTATCGGCGGGAAGACCGGCAATCCCGGCGGCCGATTCCATCAACCGCCGCTGGGTGAGAATGACAACACGGTGCTCGATGATCGGGGTCTGCGCGGGAAGATGACGGTCTGGGCTGGCCCCACCTGTGCCGGCGGCGTGATGTCTGCGTGCTTCGACCGCGACGACATCCGCCGTGACCGCGCCGATGCTCACCGCCGCTGTAAGCCCGGCAATCACGTCGACTGCGGGCATCGACCGGTGCAGTAGCAGCACGTCGATCAGCTGCCTGGCCCCGGCCGCATCGCCGTTCACCTTCCTCGTCGCCGCCCAGAACGCTTCATGCGCTGCAGTGAACACGCCCGCCGCCCGGGCGCGGGCTAACGCGGTCGAGCCGGGAAGAGCGCCCGGTTTGATCTGCAGCACCTCGAGGTAATGGTCAAGGTCGATGCTGTCCGCGCCGCGTGCCACCACGCGGGGATGCTGCGCGATGACGGTGCGCCCGTCGAAGACGACCAGTTCCGACGCGCGTAGCGAGACGCGGACCTGTCGGCCGATGTGAAGCGCCCTGAGTTTGTTGGAGACTCCTGACCTTGGAAACGAGGATGGGGTTATGCCGAAAGAGCAGACAGTGGGGAAGCCGACGACGCGTCGGTATTCGCCGGAGGAGAAGGCCGCCGCGGTCC
>NZ_JAFLHG010000004.1 GCF_018717645.1 Microbacterium flavum | reverse complement strand
CGGCGACGGCGGGTCGTCGGGGTGGCGGCCCCCGCGCGCGGCGCACGACACCCGACCGCGCGCGCGGTCGTTCGGGCAGCCGGGCGGCCGGCGCCGCGAGAGCTACCTGACGCTCATGCGCGAGTGGGCCGGCCGCGGCGCCGACCTTCCCGACCCGTACGATCCGGCGCTCGTCCGGACCGCCCCGCGAGAGCTGCGACGCCTGCTCGCGGACGCGCTCGCCGAGGAGGCGACCGCCCGAGCCGTGGGCGATCTCGGCATGGGGTACACGGTGTGGCACGATGTCGCCGCCGACCCGCGCGACCCCGACCACAAGCTCGATCACGTCATCCTCGGGCCGAGCGGCCTGTACGCCGTCCTCAGCGAGGACGTCGGCGGGCCGATCCGCCTCCGTCGGGGCGAGCTCATCGGGGACGGGGTCGTCGGCGCCCCGATCGCCGACACCGTCGCCGGGGCGCGGGCGCTCGGCCGCGCGGCGCGCGTGCGGTTCAGCGGCGTGATCATCGTGCTGCCCGACGACGACGTCGCGCAGGCGATCGAGGAGGTCGGCAAAGTGCGCGGACTCCTCGTCGCCGTGGTCGCGCGCTCAGCGCTGCAGACGGTGCTCCGACGCGGACTCACCGGTGCACGCGACATCGGCGGCAACGAGCTTTTCGACATCCGCACGCGCCTGCAGCAGGTCGTGCGCTTCGCCTGACCGGATGGTCCGCGGATCGGTCTCTCAGATCGGCGGGGCGAGCAGACGGTCCAGCAGCGCGAGTGCCGCCTCGTGGTCGACGGCGGCGTCGAGCAGCCACTGCGACTGCAGGCCGTCGGATGCCGCGATGACGAGCGCGGCCGCCAGCTGCGGATCGACGTCGCGGCGGATCCGTCCCGCGGCCTGCAGATCGGTCACCTGACGGGCGAGCTCGACACGCAGCGCGGCGAATCGGTCCGTGACGAAGGCGTGCGCGGCCGGGTGGTCGCCGTCGAGGGCCGAGACGACGAGCGTCGAGTACAGCTCGACCATCCCGGGGATGGCGCGGTTGCGCGCGGCGGCGCTCCGCATCGACTCCGCGGGGGTCTGCGGGAGGTCCGCGCGCGCGGCATCCGGCGCCGCGTCCGCCCCCTCGCCGCGCCGCGCGGCCTCGCGATAGACCGCGACGAGGAGCTCGTCGAGCGAGCCGAAGTAGTGGGTGAGCGCCGCGTGGGTGACCCCGACCTCCTGCGCGATCGCGCGGAGGCTCGTGCGGCTGCCGCCGCGCTGCGCGAAGACCTCGATCGCGCGGTCGAGGATCTCCTGCCGACGCGCCACGCCCTTCGCGTAGCTGCCCCGCGAGCGCGAGGCCGTGCGATCGGCGGGAGAGGCCGGATCGGCGGGATCGGCGGGCCCGGTCATGCGGTCCACCCTAACCGCGGATCGCCGACCGGGGACCCTGCTCGAGGAGTGCGGCGGGCAGGGGCCGCGCCGCACTCGCCGCGCGGAGCGGGAGGTCCACGCGCACGCGAGCGCCTCCGGCGGGGGCGCTCTCGACGAGGATCCGCCCGCCGTGCGCCTCGACGATCATCCGGCAGGTCGCGAGGCCGATCCCGAGCCCGGGCACGGCTCCCGCGTTCCCGCGCTCCATCAGCTCGAATACGCGATCACGCAGCTCCGCGGGGATGCCGGGGCCGTTGTCGTCGACGGTCAGGCTCCAGACGGGGCGGTCGACGTCGCGTCGGGCCCGGATCTGCACGAGCGGGCGTACGGCGCCGGGCGCGGTGCCCGCGGAGAACTTCACGGCGTTCGACACGAGGTTCTGCACGAGCATCCGCAGGAGCGCTCGGTCGCCGACCACGGTGCCGTCTGCGGCATCCACCTCCACCGTCGCGTCGGTGGAGCCGATGACCGTGTGCAGGTCCGCGATGACCTCGGCGATGAGCCCGGCGACGGGGATCTCAGTGAGCGCCGGTTGCTCGCCGCCCAGACGCGCGTAGGAGAGGAGCCCGGTGATCATCTCGTCCATCCGCGTCGCGGCGGCGTCGGCGCGGCCGATCGCGCGCGAGGCCTGCGCGAGGGCGCCGGCATCGAGGCCCTCCGCCGCGAGGTCGAGCTGACCGACGATCGCGGCCAGCGGGTTGCGGAGATCGTGGCTCACCCGGCCCGCGAACTGCGCGAGCTGCCGATTCGACCGAGCGAGCTCCAGGGTCGCGCGACGCAGCTCCAGCACCTCGACCGCCTGGCGGGCGAGGAGGTCGAGAGCGGCGCTCTGCTCCGGCGTGAGAGTGCCCGCGTCCTCGGCGAAGACGCAGAGGGTCCCGATCGAGACCCCGTCGGGGGTGACGAGGGGGCTGGACGCGTAGAAGCGGATGCGGCCGAGCTCGCCGGTCACGAACGGGTTCTGCGCGAAGCGGGCGTCGGTGCGCGCATCGCCGACGAGCACGTGCCGGGCATCCTGCAGCACGACGGCGCACATCGAGTCCTCGCGGCGGCAGATCTCCGCGGCGACGCCGACCGCCGCCACTTGATGCTGACGGGTGTCGTCGATGATGTTCACGACGGCCGTGGGGACGGCGCACAGCGTCGCGGCCAGACGCGCGAGCCCCTCGAGGTTCGGCTCCGCCGGCGCGCCCAGGATGCGGTAGCGCGCGATCGCATCGACCCGCGCGCTGTCGTCCATCGTGCTCACCGCTGATCCTCCCACGCAGAACCACGATAGTCGGGCGGCGTCCGCTCCGGCCCTAGGCTCGGACCATGGCGATCGGCGTGGTGATGCATACCTTCGACGTCCAGCTGGCGGACCTGGACCGGGGCGTCTACGAGGATCTGACGCTGCGGCTGGGCCAGCACCCCTCCGAGACGACGGCATTCCTCGTGATGCGGCTTCTCGCCTACTGCCTCGAGTACGAGGAGGGCATCGCCTTCAGCGAAGGGATCTCGGCGACGAACGAGCCGGCGGTGATGGTCCGCGACGCCACGGGCCGCGAGACCGCCTGGATCGAGGTCGGGGCTCCGGATGCCGAGCGCCTGCACCACGGGAGCCGGCTCGCCGGTCGTGCGGCGGTGTACACGCACCGTGACCCGGCGAAGGTGCTCCCGCTGTGGGCGGGGAAGAAGATCCACCGCGCCGAGGACATCGTCCTCACGAGCTTCGACCCCGGTTTCGTCGACGCCGTGGCCGCGTCGGTCGAGCGCCGGAACACGCTCACGCTCTCCGTGACGGAGGGGGAGCTCTACCTCGACGTGAACGGCACGTCGCTGAGCTCGGCCGTCCACCGCGTCGGCATCCTCTGAGCCCGGCCGGCGGGGACGGCCGTCTGCCACGGCTGTACGCGGCGTCCATGGCGTGAATGAGATTCGCCGCCGCGGCCAGCGCTCCTGCCCGCCGCGTCCCGCTACTGTGCAGGGCAACCCGACAGCCCGGCCCGGAGGTCCACGTGATGAGCGATTTCGGCAGCACCACCCCCATCCATCTGGAACGCTCCGACGGGAAGGGGCTCGCGGCCGGCACTCTCGGCCTCTGGGGATCGACCGTCATCGGCCTGGCATCCACCGCGCCGGTCTACTCGCTGGTGGCCACGCTCGGGTTCGTCGTGCTCGCCGTCGGCGGCCAGGCTCCGATCGCCTTCATCATCGCGTTCGTCCCGATGCTCTTCATCGCGTTCGCGTATCGCGAGCTCAACAACGAGATCCCCGACTGCGGCACGACGTTCACCTGGGGCACGAAGGCGTTCGGACCGTGGGTCGGCTGGATGGGCGGCTGGGGCGTCGCGGTCGCGGGGATGGTCGTCCTCGCCAACCTCGCCCAGGTCGCCTCGATCTACTTCTGGGACCTCTTCGGCCTCGACCTCGCGAACAACGACTGGCGCATCATCCTCGTCGCCGTGCTCTTCATCGCGGCGATGACCTGGGTGAGCTGGCGCGGCGTCGAGATCGGCGAGCGGATCCAGAACGTCCTGCTCGCCGTCCAGTACATCGCGCTCGCGATCTTCGTCGTCGCGGCGCTCTGGCAGTTCTTCGCGGGCACGGCGCCGAACCCGACCCCGTTCGACTGGGAGTGGTTCAACCCCTTCGCCTTCACCGACTTCCACGGGTTCACCGAGGCGATCCTGCTGGCACTGTTCATCTACTGGGGCTGGGACACGTGCCTCGCCCTCAACGAGGAGACCAAGGACCCGAAGCGCATCCCCGGCCGGGCGGCGCTGCTGACCACGGTCATCCTGCTGCTCACCTACGTCTCCGTCACGATCGCCGCGATGATGTACGCCGGGCTGGGTGAGGACGGGACGGGCCTGGGCAACGAGGCCAACGCGGACGACTTCTTCCTCGCGATCAAGGACGGGCTGCTCGGGCCGTGGGGGTGGCTGCTCGTGGTGGCCGTGCTCATCTCGGCGGTCTCCTCGACGCAGACGACGATCCTGCCGACCGCGCGCGGGACGCTCGCGATGGGCGTCTACCGGGCGCTTCCGGCCCGGTTCAAGACGGTGCACCCCGTTTACAAGACGCCGTCGTTCTCCACGATCGTCGGCGGGATCGTGGCGATCTGCTACTACGTCGGGATGACGCTCGTCAGCGACAACATCCTGCAGGATTCGATCCTCTCCCTCGGGCTCGCGATCGCGTTCTACTATGCGATCACCGGATACGCCTGCGTCTGGTACTACCGCCGCGACCTCGCCCGTTCGGCGCGGGACCTGTGGTTCAAGGGGATCTTCCCGCTGCTGGGCGCTCTCATGCTGACGTTCGCCTTCGTCCAGTCCGCGATCGACATGTACGACGTCGACTACGGCAACACGGTGCTCCTGGGCGTCGGGGGGACGTTCGTCGTCGGCATCGGCGCGCTGCTGGTCGGCGTGGTGCTGATGTTCATCTGGTACGCCTTCCCGCGGTCGAAGCCCTTCTTCGCCGGTCGCAGCCTCAACCGCGCGACGCCCGTCATGGTGCCCGACGAGCCCGGCGACTTCGTGCGCTCGATCGACGGCGGGGTCTGAAGGAGCGCGGACCGCGCCGATCGGGAGGCGGGTGCGAGGATGGGTGCCATGACCCTCACCCACGTCGTCACCGGAGCCGGCTCGGGCATCGGGCGGATCGTCGCCGGGCGCCTCCACGCTCGCGGCGACCGGCTCGTCCTCATCGCGCGGAGCGAGGCGCGAGCGGGTCAGCTGCGGGAGGACTTCACGGGAGCGGCGACGATCGTCGCGGACCTCGCCGACCCGGCATCCCTCGGCGCCGCGCTCGCCGCGGCGGGTGCGGCCGCCGGTGAGGGCGTTCGGCTCCCGGAGGAGATCGACACGCTCATCCACGCGGCGGGTGTCGTCGAACTCGGCGCGGTCGGCGACCTGCCGGTCACGGCATGGCAGGCACAGCTCGCCGTGAACCTCGTGGCGCCGGCCGAGCTCACGCGGGCGCTCCTGCCGCGCATCCGCGCGGCGCGGGGGCAGGTGGTCTTCGTCAACTCGGGCGCGGGGCTCACCGCGCACCCCGCCTGGGCCGCGTACGCGGCATCCAAGCACGGCCTCAAGGCGCTCGCCGATGCGCTCCGCGGTGAGGAGGCGCCCCACGGCGTCCGTGTCACGTCGGTCTACCCCGGTCGCACCGCGACGCCGATGCAGGTCGAGGTCCACGCGCAGGAGGGCGCCGAGTACGACCCCGCCCGGTTCATCGACCCGGAGTCGGTCGCCACGGCGATCCTCACCGCGATCGACCTCCCGCGCGACGCCGTGATCAGTGATCTGACGGTGCGGCCCGGCCCGCGTCCTCCGAGCGCGCGTCCCTCACGGCCGCAGCCCGGGGAGTGAGGGGTCAGCCGTGGACGACCTCGACAGCGCCATCGTGCTGATCCCGCTCCTCGCGGTGCTGGCGCCTCTCGCCGCCCGCGCCATCGGACCGTGGCTGCGCGTGCCGATCGTGGTGTTCGAGCTGGTCCTCGGCATCCTGGTGGGGCCGAGCGTGCTCGGGTGGACCGGACCGAGCCATATCGTCGGGCTGCTGTCCGAGTTCGGCCTCGCGATGCTGTTCTTCGTCGCCGGCACGGAGATCGAGTTCGCCGCGCTCCGCGGGCGCACGGGCAGGCGTGCGATCGGAGGGTGGTTCATCTCGATCGCTCTCGGCGTCGCCGTCGGCATGCTCGTCGCGCCGGGTCTCGGCGCGATCGTGATCGGCATCGCCCTGGCCTCCACGGCCCTCGGCACGCTGCTGCCGATCCTGCGCGATGCCGGCGAGCTGCGCACCCCGTTCGGCAGCGCTGTCGGCGCCGTGGGCGCCGTGGGCGAGTTCGGCCCGCTGATCGCGATCTCGATCCTGCTCGGCAGCCACCGGCCGGGAGTGGCGACCGTCGTCCTCGCGGGCTTCATCCTGATCGCGGCCGGAGCGATCTGGTACGCCATGAAGGTGCCGCAGGGTGCGCTGCACCGCTTCGTGAACGCCACGCTGCACACCTCGGGACAGTTCGCCGTGCGTGTGGTGATGCTGATCCTGACCGGCCTCGTCGCGCTCAGTATCGCACTGCAGCTCGACATGCTGCTCGGCGCCTTCGCGGCGGGCGTCCTCTGGCGTCTGCTGATGCGGGACGCGGACCCCGCCGATCGCGAGGCCGTCGAGAGCAAGGTCGAGGCGCTCGCCTTCGGATTCCTGGTTCCGCTGTTCTTCATCTACACCGGCGTGACCTTCGACCTGGCGGCGCTGCTCGATGACCCTCGGCTGCTCGCGATGGTGCCCCTCGCGCTGCTCGTGATGCTGATCGTGCGCGGACTGCCCTCGATGCTCGCGGCGCCCGAGCGCGCGAGCCGGCGGACCAAGGCGGCTGTCACGCTGCTCGGGGCGACCGGGCTGCCGATCATCGTCGCGGTCACCGCCATCGGCGTCGACGCAGGACTCATCTCGAGCGGGTTCCGGTCGGTGCTCGTCGGCGCCGGCATGCTGTCGGTGCTGCTGTTCCCGCTGATCGGGATGTCCCTGCGCGGCGACCGGGTCGCCCGACCCGCCGAGCCGGCGCACGATCGCGCGTGAGGATGGATGCCTCGACGGCGGTGCACGCGCTGTTCGACGATGCGCGCCGCCGCCTCGCCGGTTCGCCCCGCGAACGCCGGGGCGACTGGGCGGCGGCGCGGAAGCTCCTCGGCTTCGGGCGGGCGCCGCGGATCGTCCCGCTGGACGCGGTATGGCACGTGGGGGTGCTCCTCATCGCGGATGACGCGGTGTATGCGACCGGCGAGGTGCTGCGCGCCCGCACCGACGCGGTGCGCGGCTACACGGCGCAGGCCCAGCGGGAGCGGTCCGAACGCGCCGCAGCGGCCGCACGCGGGGGCTTCACCGACGGCGAGGTCGTGCACCTGGGCGCCGCCCCGCTCGACCTCGACGCCCTGGCGGCAGGAGTGGAGCAGGGCCCGCTCTCGATGCGGGGCGGCATCCCGAGCGTGCGCTGGAGCCCCACGGGACGTCCCCGCCCTCTCGCGGACTACCTGGACGAGCAGCTCTCCCTGCGCTGACCCCTGCCGGGCGTGGGGAGCCTTAGTCGCTGGGGGGCGATCCGTCCAGGGGTCGCCGGCGATATCTCCCAGACACGCGCAGAGCCTAGGCTGAGGGGCGCCCGACACGCGTCGGGCCGACAGGGGAGACGCACATGCAGGTTTGGCCGGGATCCGCTTATCCGCTCGGGGCGACCTTCGACGGGAGCGGCACGAACTTCGCCCTCTTCAGCGACGGCGCCGAGAGGGTGGAGCTGTGCCTGTTCGGCGACCGCGGCAAGGAGACCCGCGTTCCGCTCCGCGATGTCGACGCGCACGTCTGGCACGCCTACCTCCCGACCGTGCAGCCGGGCACCCGCTACGGCTACCGCGTATACGGCCCGAACGACCCCGCGAACGGACAGCGCTACAACCCGAGCAAGCTGCTGCTCGACCCGTACGCGAAGGCCGTCGACGGGCAGATCGACTGGAACCAGTCCGTGTTCGGCTACCAGTTCGGCGACCCCGACTCCCGCAACGACGACGATTCCGCCGCGTCGATGATGAAGGGTGTCGTCATCAACCCCTTCTTCGACTGGGCGGGCGACCGGCAGCCGAAGACCCCGTATGCCGAGTCGGTCATCTACGAGGCGCACGTGAAGGGCCTGACCGAGCGGCATCCCGACATCCCGGAGGAGATCCGCGGGACGTACAGCGCGATCGGGCACCCCGTCATCGTCGAGCACCTCAAGCGCATCGGCGTCACGGCGATCGAGCTGATGCCCGTGCACCAGTTCGTCAACGACTCGACGCTGCAGGAGAAGGGCCTGTCCAACTACTGGGGCTACAACACGATCGCCTTCCTCGCGCCGCAGAACACGTACTCCTCCGCCGGCCAGCGCGGCCAGCAGGTGCAGGAGTTCAAGGGCATGGTGCGCTCGCTCCACGCCGCCGGCATCGAGGTCATCCTCGACGTGGTCTACAACCACACCGCCGAGGGCAACCACATGGGCCCCACGTTGTCGATGCGCGGCATCGACAACGAGGCCTACTACCGTCTCGAAGACAGCGACAAGCGCTACTACACGGACTACACCGGCACCGGCAACAGCATGAACGTCGGCAACCCGCACACGCTGCAGCTCATCATGGACTCGCTGCGCTACTGGGTGCTCGAGATGCACGTCGACGGCTTCCGCTTCGACCTCGCCGCGACGCTCGCGCGCGAGTTCTACGAAGTCGACCGCCTCGCCGCCTTCTTCGAGATCATCCAGCAGGATCCGGTGATCTCGCAGGTCAAGCTCATCGCCGAGCCCTGGGACATCGGCCCCGGCGGCTACCAGGTGGGCAACTTCCCGCCGCAGTGGACGGAGTGGAACGGCAAGTACCGCGACACGACGCGCGACTTCTGGCGCGGTGAGCCGTCGACCCTCGGCGAGTTCGCCTCGCGACTGACGGGCTCCGCTGACCTGTACGAGCACGACGGGCGCCGCCCCGTGGCATCCATCAACTTCGTCACCGCGCACGACGGGTTCACCCTCCGCGACCTCGTCTCGTACAACGAGAAGCACAACGAGGCCAACGGCGAGGACAACAACGACGGCGAATCGCACAACCGCTCGTGGAACTGCGGGGTCGAGGGCCCGACCGACGACCAGGCGATCCTGACGCTGCGCGGCCGCCAGCAGCGCAACTTCCTCGCGACGCTGCTGATCAGCCAGGGCGTGCCGATGATCTCGCACGGCGACGAGCTCGGGCGCACCCAGGAGGGCAACAACAACGGGTACGCGCAGGACAACGAGATCACGTGGATCGACTGGGAGCACATCGACCAGCCGCTCATCGAGTTCACCGCGGCGCTGACCCGTCTGCGACGCGAGCACCCGACCTTCCGGCGCAGCCGGTTCTTCAACGGCCGTCCCGTGCGCAGGGAAGCGGGGGCGCCCGTCCCGGACATCGCCTGGCTGCGGCCCGACGGCACCGAGATGCAGCCGGATGACTGGGACTCGGGCTTCGGGCGCGCGGTCGGCGTGTTCCTCAACGGCGACGGCATCCGCGAGCGCGATCGGCGCGGCCAGGAGATCCACGACAAGCACTTCTTCGTGCTCTTCAACGCCGGCGACGACGACGTGGAGTTCACGATCCCGAAGGCGGAGTTCAGCCCCGCCTGGGAGGTCCTCGTCGACACCGCCGGCCAGCGCACCGACGAGGAGCCCTTGCGCGGGGGAGATGCCGTCGCCGTCTCCGCGCGGTCGCTGATGCTGCTCTGCCAGCACGAGGCCGACCAGCCGGAGGTCGATCACTCGGTCGCCGCCTCGCTCGCCGCACTGACGACGCCGATCGACATCGTCCCCTCGCCCGCGCCGCAGTCGGAGCTGCGCCACTGATGGCCGGGATGCGCGCGGACGGCTCGCGGCGGGGCGCGCCGCGCTCGACCTACCGGCTGCAGACGCGCGCATCCTTCGACCTGGATGCCGCGGCGGAGGTCGCGCCGTACCTGCACGCCCTCGGGGTGGACTGGGCTTACCTCTCGCCGATCCTGCAGGCGGCCGCGGGGTCGGAGCACGGCTACGACGTCGTCGATCCGACGCGGGTCGACCAGGAGCGCGGCGGCAAGGCGGGCCTGGACCGGTTCGTCGCGGCCGCGCGGGCGGCGAAGCTCGGCATCCTCGTCGACATCGTCCCGAACCATCAGGGCGTCGCCGACCCGTCGGAGAACCCGTGGTGGTGGGACGTGCTGGCCGCCGGGCGCGCGTCGCGGTACGCGAGCGCCTTCGACATCGATTGGGAGGTCGGCGGGGGACGCGTGCGTCTGCCCGTGCTCGGCGGCGAGCTCGACGAGGTCCTCGGGCGCGGCGAGATCGAGGTCTCCCCGCCTCGGGCCGGAGAAGAGGGCGTCGGCGAGGGCGGCTCCGGGACGGCGCGCTACTTCGACCTCGTCCTGCCGCTCGCGGCCGGCACGGCGCCCCTGCACGCGACGACGGACCCCACCGCGGTGCGCGACGTGCTCGCGCGTCAGCACTGGGAGCTCGGGTTCTGGCGTCGCGACGCCGACCTCCTGAACTACCGGCGCTTCTTCACCGTCACCTCGCTCGCCGGGGTCCGGGTGGAGGACCCCGAGGTCTTCGCGTGGTCGCACGCCGAGGTGGCGCGCTGGTTCCGCGAGGGACTCGTCGACGGCCTGCGCATCGACCACCCCGACGGGCTCGCCGACCCCGGCGGCTACCTCGACGTGCTCGCGGAGACCACGGGCGGCGCGTACACCCTCGTGGAGAAGATCCTCGAGCCGGGCGAGGCGCTCCCCGGCTGGTGGCGGACCGACGGCACGACCGGGTACGACGCGCTCGGCGAGATCGACCGGGTGCTCACCGACCCCGGGGGCGAGGCGCCTCTGAACGACCTCGACCGCGCGCTCCGGGGCGCCCCGGCCGACGCGGCATCCCTCATCGCCACGGCCAAGCGGGAGGTCGCCGACACCTCCCAAGCGGCGGAGGTCGGCCGGATGATGCGCGTCCTGCCCGCGGCGGATCGCGCGGACCTTCCCGAGGATGCCACGCTGCGCGATGCCCTCGCCGAGCTCCTGACCTGGTTCCCCGTCTACCGCTCGTATCTGCCGGCGGGCACCGATCACATGGACCACGCGGTCCGAGCGGCCTCCGCCGCCCGCCCGGATCTCGCGGAGACCATCGCCGCGCTCGGCCGCCTCGCGGCGGAGGCGGGCACGGAGTTCTCACGCCGGTTCATGCAGACGACGGGGCCGGTGATGGCCAAGGGCGTCGAGGACCGCGCGTTCTACCGCTACCCGCGCCTCACGTCGCTGAACGAGGTCGGCGGCGACCTGGCCGCCTTCGCGCTGACGCCCGACGGATTCCACGAGGCGCTCGCGCGTCGCGAGGCATCCTGGCCCCAGGCGATGACGACGCTGACGACGCACGACACGAAGCGCTCCGAGGATGTCCGCGCCCGGCTCGCCGTCCTCGCCGAGACCCCCGACCGGTGGCGCGCGACCCTCGACGAGCTCCGCGGAGTCGCGTCGACGGGGGACGGCCCGCTCGACGACCTGCTGTGGCAAGCGGTCGTCGGGGCATGGTCCGACGACCCCGCTCTGCGCGAGCGGCTGCACGCGTACGCCGAGAAGGCGGCGCGCGAAGGCGGCGTCGGAACGAGCTGGGAGGACCCCGATGGGGCGTTCGAGGAGCGCATCCACGCGCTCGTCGACGCGGCCTTCGGTCCGGCGCGGCCGGTCGTCGAGGGGTATGTCGCCGAGATCGTCGCGCCCGGACGGGTGAACTCGCTGTCGGCGAAGCTGCTCCAGCTCCTCGGCCCCGGCACCCCCGACGTCTACCAGGGCACGGAGCTGTGGGACCTGTCGCTGGTCGACCCCGACAACCGCCGCCCGGTCGACTACGCGGCCCGGCGCGCGCTCCTCTCCCGACTCGACGGGGGATGGATGCCGCAGGTCGATGACAGCGGCGCGGCGAAGCTCCTCCTCGTCTCGCGCGCGCTGCGCGTGCGGCGGGACCGCCCCGAGCTCCTCACGAGGTACACGCCGCTCGAGACCGTCGGCGCGGCGTCCGCTCACGCCCTCGCGTTCGACCGCGGCGGCGCGATCGCCGTCGCGACGCGCCTTCCGGTCGGCCTGGCCGCACACGGAGGGTGGGGGGATGCCGCGGTGCTCCTGCCCCGACGCGTCGGCGGCGCCTGGCGCGATGAGCTGACGGGCCGCACCGTGACCGGCGGCGCGACCCTCCTCGCCGAGCTTCTGGCGCAGTACCCCGTCGCGATCCTGACGCCCCAGGGCTGACTCCTGGGCTGACTCCTGTGTGAGCCTTCGGGCTGACCCTGGGTGTGAGCCTTCGGGCTGCGCACGCCGGTTACGAAACGTGACCGCGGGTTCGCCCGGCGGAGCGGCCGCGTGATGTGGTGGATCTCCCGCACACCACGTCGCCTCCCGGCGCACACAGGAGACCACCATGTCCCGAATCACCCGCATCGCCGTCTCCGCGGCAGCCACCCTCGCCGCGGTCGTCCTTCTCGCCGGGTGCGCGTCCGGCGCCGCGACCCCGACCGTCTCCGAGGGAGGCGAGCCGAAGTCCGGCGGCACGCTCACCTATCTCGAACCGCAGACCTGGACGACGCTCTACCCGCCGTCCGCGGGCTTCTACCCCAACGGCGGCATCGTCAACAACGTCACCGACCGGCTGCTGTACCAGAACCCCGAGACCCTCGAGCTCGAGCCGTGGATCGCGACCGACTACACGGTGAACGCGGATGCGACCGAGTACACGTTCGACCTGCGCACGGATGTCACCTACTCCGACGGCACCCCGCTGACCGCGGCGAACGTCGTGAAGAACATCGACCTCTACGGCACGGGCGACTCGGGTCGCGCCCTCCCGATCTCCGAGGCGATCAACAACTACGACCACGGCGAGGTCACGGGCGATCACACGGTCGTGTTCCACTTCACTGCGCCCTCGCCCGGCTTCGCGCAGGCCGTCTCCACGATCAACTCCGGACTCCTCTCCGACGCCACCCTCGACCGCACCGGCGAGCAGTTCGGTCCGGGCAACGCGAAGGACATCATCGGCAGCGGCCCGTTCGTCATCTCCGGCGAGGAGATCGGCACCAAGACGAGCGTGACCGCGCGGGACGACTACAACTGGGCCCCGCCCTCGCTGAAGCACCAGGGCGCGGCGTACCTCGCCGGCGTCGACTACGTCCTCGCCGCCGAGAACAGCGTCCGTGTCGGCACGGTCGTCGCAGGCCAGGCGGACATCGCCCGCACCATCCCCGCACCCGATGAGGCGCAGTTCGCGGCGTCCGGGCTGTCCCTCCACGCCGCCGCCACCAACGGTGTGAACAACGGGCTGAGCTTCCGCTTCCGCGAGCCGCGCCTGGCCGACGTCAAGGTCCGCCAGGCGATCATCGCCGGCATCGACCGCCAGGAGATCGTCGACACCCTGTTCACGAAGAACTATCCGCTCGCCACCGGAGCCCTCGCCACGACCGCGCTCGGCTACGTCGACACCTCCTCGTACTACGCGTACGACCCCGAGAAGGCGGCGACCCTCCTCGATGAGGCCGGCTGGAAGAAGGGGGCCGACGGCATCCGCGAGAAGGATGGTGAGAAGCTGTCGCTCGCGTTCAACGAGGCGCTGCCGCAGCCGCGCTCGAAGGAGGTCGTGACCCTCATCCAGGAGCAGCTCGGGAAGCTCGGCATCCAGGTCTCGCTGTTCGCCGGCGACATGGCTGCGCAGACCAAGGCGTCCACGGATCAGAGCACGATCCAGGTGTACCACTCGATGGTCGGGCGCGCGGACTTCGACGTCCTGAAGTCGCAGTACTTCTCGAAGAACCGCAACACGCTGCTCAACCTCGACCCGGCCGACGGCTCCGTCGGCGACCCGCAGCTGGACGCCCTGCTGCAGGCCGTCGCCTCCGACCCGACGACGCCCGAACGCCAGGCGGCCTCCGAGGCGGCGCAGACCTACCTCGCCGAGAACGCCTACATCCTGCCGATCTTCGAAGAGCCGCAGGTCTTCGGGCTCACAGCGAAGGTCCAGGGCTTCGCGACCGAGTCGGTCGGCCGTCCGTCGTTCTACTCGACCTGGCTCGCGGGCTGAGCCGCCGCAGCCGGAAGCGGTTCACGGAGAATCCATGTCGTACGTCCTTCGTCGTGTGGGCCAGGCGGTGCTCGTCCTCGCTCTGGCCTACACGGCGGCCTACCTCCTGCTGGCCGCCCTCCCGGGCGACGCCGTCATCGCGCGCTACGGGAGCCCCGAGCTCGGCCTCACACCCGAGCAGATCGAGGCGATCCGCCAGTCGCTCGGCGCCGATCAGCCGCTCGTCGTGCAGTACGTCCGCTCGATCGCGGGCTTCCTCACCGGCGACTTCGGCTACTCGGTGGCCAGCGGCGCGGCCGTGTCGGATCTCATCGCCACGGCGCTGCCGCCCACGCTGACCCTCGCTGCGCTGGGGCTCGCGCTGGCCGTCGTCCTCGCGGTGACGATCGCCTTCACGGCCACCTACGGGGCCGGGCGTGCTCTGCGCCGGGCCTTCCGTGGCATCCCGCCGCTGTTCGTCTCCCTGCCGGTCTTCTGGATCGGCATCATCCTCATCCAGGTCTTCTCGTTCCGCCTGGGGCTCGTGCCGGTGATCGGCGCGAACCCGGTGCAGGCGCTCATCCTCCCCGTCATCACCCTGGCGATCCCGATCGCCGCCCCGCTGTCGCAGGTGCTGATGCGCTCGATCGACGAGGTGCGCGAGCAGCCGTTCGTCACCGTGGTCCGCGCGCGCGGCGCGAGCACGTCGTGGCTGCTCTGGCGCAACGTCGCCCGCAACGCCCTGCTTCCCACGCTCACGATGGCGGGCCTGCTGTTCGGCGAGCTCGTCGGCGGCGCAGTCGTGACCGAGACCGTGTTCGCCCGCGCCGGGCTCGGGCAGCTCACGGCGCAGGCCGTCGCGAACCGTGATACGCCCGTCCTCCTCGCCGTCGTCGTGATCTCCACGCTGGCCTTCGTCGTCATCAACCTGGTCGTGGACCTGCTGTACCCCGTGCTCGACGCGCGACTGCGGGTATCGGGTCGCTCCCGCGGCGGCCCCGCGGAGCGGACGGCGGCTGCCGCGGGTCGGCCGGCGGATGCCGCGGAGCGCGCCGCCGACGAGCTCATCGATGCCGAGGTCGGCGCCCGCATCGGCGCCGCGCCCGCGGCATCCTCCGCGAGACCCGAAGGGAGCGAGCGATGACCGCCCTCGCCACGACGGCCGGCCTGGACGGCCGGCCCGGGGCACCCGGATCGCCCGGCACGGACCCGGCATCCGATCGCCGCCTCCGCCGGGGGGCGCTCCTCGCGCGTGCCGGCTTCCTCGTCCCCGCGCTCGTCATCGCGGTCGCGCTCCTGTGGGCGCTCTTCCCGGGCCTGTTCACGGGGCAGAGCCCGACCGAGACCGTCGCCCCGGCGCTCCAGGCGCCGAGCGCCGAGCACTGGTTCGGCACGGATGCCACCGGCCGCGACCTCTACGCCCGCGTCGTCTACGGGGCCTCGCAGTCGATCGTCGGCGCGCTGGTCGCCGTGCTCGTGGGCCTTGTCGTCGGGACGGCCATCGGACTGGCTGCCGGCTCGCTCGGGGGCGCCGTCGACGAGGTCCTCATGCGCGTCGTGGATGTGCTCCTCGCGATCCCCGCACTGCTGCTCTCGCTGAGCGTCGTGATCCTCCTCGGCTTCGGCACGACGAGCGCCGCGATCGCGGTCGGTGTCACCTCGATCGCCGTCTTCGCCCGACTCGCCCGCTCGCGCGTCGTGAGCGTGCGCGTCACCGACTTCGTCGAGGCGGCCTACGGCTCCGGCGGCACCTTCTTCGGCGTGCTGTGGCGGCACATCCTGCCCAATTCGCTCACCCCCGTGATCGCGCTCGCCGCGCTGCAGTTCGGCTCGGCGATCCTGCAGATCTCGACCCTCGGCTTCCTCGGCTACGGCGCGCCGCCGCCGACGCCCGAGTGGGGTCTGCTCATCGCCGAGGGCCGCAACTACGTCGCCACCGCGTGGTGGCTCACGGTGCTGCCCGGCCTCATCGTCGTGTTCGTCGTGCTGGCCACGAATCGCCTCAGCCAGGCACTCCGAGGAGGGGATGCCGCATGAGCGCGCAGCCGCTGCTGTCCATCCGCGACCTGCAGGTGCAGTACCGCACCCGCCACGGTCTGGTCGACGCCGTGCGGGGCGTCTCGTTCGACGTCGAGCCCGGGGCGGTGACGGCCCTCGTCGGCGAGTCGGGGTCGGGCAAGACGACGGTCGCGCAGTCGGTCATCGGCCTCCTCGCCGCGAACGGTCGCGTCGCCGGCGGCAGCATCCGCCTGTCCGAGCGCACCGACGGGCCGACCGAGCTCGTCGGGCTGTCCGAGCGCCGGTGGCGGCACCTGCGCGGCCGCTGCATCGCACTGATCCCGCAGGACCCCGGCAACTCGCTCAACCCCGTCGCGACGATCGGCTGGAGCGTCGGCGAGGCCCTCCGCATCCACGGCTGGCGGGACCGCGCCAAGATCCACGCACGGGTCATCGACCTGCTCGAGCGCGTCGGCATCGACGACCCCGAGGCGCGGGCGCGGCAGTACCCGCACGAGCTCTCCGGCGGGATGCGCCAGCGCGTCCTCATCGCCGCCGCGCTCGCGCTCCAGCCCGAACTGGTCATCGCGGACGAACCGACGAGCGCCCTCGATGTCACCGTGCAGCGGACCGTGCTCGACCTCCTCGACGAGCTGCGGGCCGAGACAGGCACCGGCATCCTGTTCATCACGCACGACCTCGCCGTCGCGGCCGACCGCTCCGACGCGCTCGTCGTCATGCGCGGCGGTCAGGTGCAGGAGGCGGGCCGCACCGCCGAGGTCCTGGCGGCCCCCTCGTCGCCCTACACGCGCACCCTCCTCGCCGATGCGCCCTCGCTCGCGCGCGTCGTGGACCGCCGCGCGCCGGACACGGCGGCGACGGATGCCGAGGCAGGCGCCCCCGCGCGCGACGCGCTCGTCGAGGTCGCCGGCCTCACCCAGGAGTTCCGGCGCGCGGGCCGGCCGCCGCTCGTCGCGGTCGACGACGTGTCGTTCCGCGTCGCGCGCGGCACGACGCACGCGCTCGTCGGCGAGTCGGGGTCGGGCAAGACGACGACGGGGCGCTCGATCGCCGGATTCAACACCCCGACGCAGGGCACGATCCGCGTGGGCGCCACCGAGGTCACCTCGCTCGCGGGCGGGCGGGCGCGGCGTGCGTTCCACCGCACGACGCAGCTCGTGTACCAGAATCCGTACGCCTCGCTCGACCCGCGCCAGAGCATCGCCGACATCCTCAGCGAGCCGCTGCGCAACTTCGGCATCGGCACCCGCGCCGATCGGATCGAGCGCGTCGCGCACCACCTCGAGCTCGTCGCGCTCGCGCCCGAGATCGCGGCGCGGCATCCGCGGGAACTCTCCGGCGGGCAGCGCCAGCGCGTCGCGATCGCCCGCGCTCTGATCGTCGAGCCCGAGCTCGTCGTGCTCGACGAGGCCGTATCCGCGCTGGATGTCACGGTGCAGGCGCAGATCCTGCGGCTGCTCGCGCGGCTGCAGAGCGAGCTCGGACTCACCTACGTGTTCATCTCGCACGACCTCGCCGTCGTCCGACAGATCGCCGACACCGTCTCGGTGCTGCGCCGCGGCCGTCAGGTCGAGCACGGCTCCGCGGCGAGCGTCTTCGACGACCCGCAGCACGAGTACACGCGCGAGCTGCTCGCCGCGATCCCGGGCGCCTCGCTGCGCACCGACCCCGAGGCCGTCGCGACCGCCGCCTCCCCGGCATCCGTCCCCTCCCAGGAAGAGGTATCCGCATGAGCGGCCCCCGTCTCGGCTTCTTCAGCCGCCTGCTCGAAGAGGCATCCGCCGCCGACCGCTACCGCTTCGCGGTCGAGCAGATCGTGCAGGCCGAGCAGAGCGGCTTCGCCTCGGCGTGGCTCGCCCAGCACCACTTCGGCGAGCACGAGGGCGGGCTGCCGTCGCCGTTCGTCCTCCTCGCTGCCGCGGCGCAGCGGACGAGTCGCATCGCCCTCGGGACCGGCGTCGTGACCCTTCCGCTCGACGATCCCCTGCGGGTCGCCGAGGATGCCGCGGTGCTCGACCAGCTGAGCGGAGGGCGCGTGCAGCTGGGCCTCGCCACGGGCGGCACCCCGTCGTCGTTCGCGGCGTTCGGGCGCGACTCCGACCGTCGCCGCGAGATCTTCGCCGAGTACGTCGAGGTCCTCCTCGATGCGCTGGAGGGCCGCGGCGTCCGCGGCACCGCCTCGCGCATCTACCCCGCCGCAGGCGATCTGGCGCCGCGCATCTGGCAGGCGACGTTCTCCGTCGACGGCGGACGCCGGGCGGGCGAACGCGGTGACGGCCTCATGCTCTCGCGCACGCAGCCGCGTACGCCCGAGGCGCCGGACGCCCCCCTGCACGAGCTGCAGCTGCCGATCATCGACGCGTATCGTGCCGCGCTGCCGGAGGGCGCCCCCGTGCGCGTGCTCGCCTCCCGGACGGCCCTCGTCGTCGACCCCGAGGACCGGACGCGCGCGCTCGAGCTGGCGGGAGACGGCCTGCGCCACCTCGCGCGGACGATGTTCGGCATCGACACCGACGGCGTCTCGCTGGACGAGCTCGTCCGCATCACCGACACCCACGTGGGCACCGTCGACGAGGTCGTCGCCTCGCTGTCGGCCGACCGCACCCTCCCCGCCGCGAGTGACGTGTCGTTCCAGGTGCATTCGATCGCCGCGACCCACGAGCTGACCCTCCGCTCCCTCCAGTTGCTCGCCGACGAGGTGGCGCCGCGGCTCGGTCTCGCCGTCGGGCCGGATGCCGCCGCGGACCTCCACCGCGCCCACCGCCCGCCCGCCCTCGCCGGCACCCTCGCGGGCGCCGCCCCGTCGCTCGCGACCCCTACGGAAGGACCCGCATGAGCACCCCCACCGCCGACATCATCGACCTGCTCGCCGGCATCGCGCCCGGCGATGCGCTCGCGGCCGTCCGCGACCAGCGGGCGCAGGCTCGTGAGAACGCCCAGCGCAGCTTCGAGGCCCTGCTGGAGCCGGCCGACCCCGGCAGCTTCCCGCTCGGCGAGAGGTACGCGGTCGCGCTGTTCGTCTCGTCGCTGCACGGCTTCGCCCAGGCGACCGCGTTCTACGGCGACCTCCTCGGCGATGAGGCGCCCGATCTCGCCGTCGTCGTGGCGGACGCCGCGACCCTCGCGGCGGCATCCGGACCCTTCGGGAGCTACCGCGAGCCGCGCCTGGAGGGCGAGTCCACCGACGGTCTGCGATGGAGCCCCGACGCGTCCACCGCGGACGCGCTCGGCACGCGCCTCGCCGCCGCGCTCGCGCACACCCATCTGCTCGTGTTCCGCCCTCGCGAGGCCCGTGCCGAGGCGCTTCGGGCGCTCGTGGATGCCGGGTGGAGCCCCGACGACATCGTGTCGCTGTCGCAGCTCGTCGCGTTCCTGACCTTCCAGCTGCGGGTCGCGTGGGGCCTGCGGGCGCTCGCCGCGGCATCCGAGCCCGCGTCCGCCGCGGCGGACGGAGCCACCGTGTCCACCACCGTCCCCGCGGGAGCCTAACATGACCGAGACCATCACGACGTACGCCGACCTCACGCGCCCCGAGGCGTTCACGCAGCACGGGCTCGGCTGGGTGCCGTGGCTGCTGCCGGTCGCCGAGGACGAGCTGACGGACGCGCAGCGCGATGCGCTCATCGAGCCGGCGCGCACGAAGATGCCGTACTTCCGCCTCCTCGCCCGCGACCCCGAGGCGCTGCACGCCCGTACGCTCACCGACCTCGACATCTTCTACAACGTCACGGGCGGCATCGGCCGGGCCGAGCGCGAGCTCGCCGCCGCCGCCACCTCGCGCCACAACGGATGCGTGTTCTGCGCGTCGGTGCATGCCGCGTCCGCCACCCGGGAATCGGGCCGCGAGGCCGATGTACAGCGCCTGCTCGACGACGGCGTGGACGCCGACCTCGGCGACGAGACGTGGAACGCGGTCGTCGCGGCATCCGTCGCCCTCGCCGACACTCCGCTGGCGTTCGGCGACGCCGACATCGCGCGTCTGCGCGGTGCGGGCCTCGGCGACGCCGAGATCGTCGACGTGATCGGCGGCGCCGCGTTCTTCAACTGGGCGAACCGGCTCATGCTCTCGCTCGGCGAGCCCGAGGTGCCGGCTCGGCAGCGGGGACGCGGATGAGCATCCCCGCCCTCCTCGACCACGTCGTCATCGCCGGCCCCGACCTCGCCGCCCTCGTCGACTGGTTCGCCGAGCGCACCGGCGTCGTGGCCGCACCCGGCGGCGCCCACCCGACCGGCACCGCGAACGCGCTCGTCGCGCTCACCGTCGACGGACGCCGCGGTCCGCACTACATCGAGCTGATCGGCCCGGACCCGGATCGCGCCGAGCCGGCGGTGCCCGCGACCTTCGGCATCCACGCGCTGACCGCGCCGCGCGTGCAGGCCTACGCCGTGCATCCGGCCGACATCGAGGCGACCGTCGCGACCGCGCGCGCCGGCGGCTACGATCCGGGGGACGTGAGCGACCTGTCGCGCCGGACGCCCGACGGCACGCTGCTGGAGTGGCGGCTCACCCGCGGCGAGGACCGCCGCATCGACGTTCCGTTCCTGATCGACTGGGGCACGACGCCGCAGCCGGGGCTCAGCGACATCCCCACCATCGAGCTCGTCTCGCTCGTGCGCACCGAGCCCGACCCCGCGCCGCTGCGGGAGATCCTCGCCGCCTTCGGTCTCGGCGGCGGGGTCGCGGAGGTCGTGGCGGGTGAGGAGCCGGGCTTCCGGCTCACGCTGCGCCGCGCGGGCGGCGATCTCGTCGAGCTGTGAGCGGAGTTCGTGGCGGAGGAGGATGCGGCGCCCGCGCGGCGTCAAGGGGTACGTCACGCCCTCCGGCGACCGGCAGGATGGTCGCATGACGATCGAGGTGTGGGCTCCCCGCGCGGAGCGGGTGCGGCTGCGGCGACCGGGGTACGACGACATCGACCTGATCGCGGGGGATGCCGGGTGGTGGGCCGCCGACGTCGCGCTGGCCGCCGGCGACGAGTACGGCTTCGTCCTCAGCGACGGCGACGGGGACGGCGATGCCGCCTCCGACGCGGTGCGACCCGACCCGCGCTCGCGCCGTCAGCCGCGCGGCGTGCACGACCTGTCGGCGTGGGACGACCCGGCATCCTTCCCCTGGACCGACGGCGCGTGGCCGGGCCGCGCGCTCGCAGGCGGCCTCATCTACGAGCTGCACATCGGGACGTTCACCCCCGAGGGCACCTTCGCCGCGGCGATCGACAAGCTCGCGTATCTCGTCGATCTCGGCGTCACGCACGTCGAGCTGCTGCCGGTGAACGGCTTCAACGGCACGCACAACTGGGGGTACGACGGCGTGCTCTGGTACACCGTCCAGGAGGAGTACGGCGGCCCCGAGGGCTACCGGCGGTTCGTGGATGCCGCGCACGCCGCGGGGCTCGCGGTCATCCAGGACGTCGTCTACAACCACCTCGGCCCGAGCGGCAACTACCTGCCCGAGTTCGGCCCGTACCTGCGCGACGGGCACGCCAACACCTGGGGATCGAGCATCGACCTCGACCAGCGCGCGGTGCGCGACCACATCGTCGGCAACGCGCTCATGTGGCTCCGCGACATGCACGTGGACGGCCTCCGGCTCGACGCCGTCCACGCCCTGCACGAGTCCGCCGAGAGCCCCGTGCACATCCTGGCGGAGCTCTCCGCGCGAGTCGACGCGCTCGCCGCGGAGCTCGGACGCCCGCTCACCCTCATCGCCGAGAGCGATCTGAACGACCCGATCATGATCACGGCTCGGGATGCCGGCGGCTACGGCATCCACGCGCAGTGGGTCGACGACTGGCATCACGCCGTCCATGTCGCTCTCACCGGCGAGACGGCGGGCTACTACGCCGACTTCGCCGATCCGGCGGCCCTTCCCAAGACCTGGCGGGGCGGCTTCTTCCACGACGGCACGTTCTCCTCGTTCCGGGGGCGCGACTGGGGGCGCCCGGTGTCGGCCGATACCCCCGCGTGGCAGTTCGTGGAGTTCGCGCAGGACCACGACCAGATCGGCAATCGTGCGGCGGGCGACCGACTCAGCCAGTCGCTGTCCGCCGACCGGCTGGCGGTCGCCGCCGTCCTGACGATGACCGCGCCCGGCACCCCCATGCTCTTCATGGGAGAGGAGTGGGGGGCGTCGACGCCGTGGCAGTTCTTCACCTCGCACCCGGAGCCGGAGCTCGCCGAGGCGGTCCGGGTGGGGCGCCGAGCCGAGTTCGCCGAGATGGGATGGGGTGAGTCGCTCGTCCCCGACCCGAACGACCCGGCGACGTTCGAGCGCTCGAAGCTCGACTGGTCGGAGGCCACGGAAGGAGCGCACGCCCGGCTCCTGGCGCTGTACCGCGATCTCGCGCGGCTGCGACGCGAGCGCCCCGCGCTCTCGGACTCCGACCGGTCGGGGCACGAGGCCGAGGCCGCGGGCGACAGCCGCTGGACCCTCCGCCGCGGCTCGGCGACCGTCTACGTCAACCTCTCTCCCGAGGAGTGGACGGTGACCCTGCCCGAGGGGCGGGAGGTGTGGCTGAGCACGGACGACCGGGGCGACGCGGCGGGCGCGGATGCCGAATCCTTCAGCCTCGCCGCGGACGCCGCCGTCGTCGTGGGGCCCCACGGCCCCCGCGGCTGACGCGCCGGTCCGCATCGACACCGCGGCGGCGTAGGCCTCGGCGGCCTCGACCTCCGGTCAGAATGCGTCGGCGAAGGCGCGGAGCAGTCGCGGCGGCTCGCTGAGCGGCGCGGCGAGCACCGCGGCGGAGATGCGGTCGTAGTCGTTCGCGGCGAAGTAGCCGTCGTCGCGGTAGACGGCCATCCGCTCGGTGAAGGCGCGGCCGGTCGGCTCCGGGTGGAACTGGGTCGCGTAGAGGCGGTCCCCGACGCGGTACGCCTGCACGGGGCATCCGTCGTTCTCGGCCAGCAGCACGGCGCCGGGGGGCAGCGCGGCCGTCCCCTCCTTGTGTGCGGTGAGGGCGGTGAAGCGGTCCGCCAGCGTCCCGAACAGCGGGTCGTGGCGACCGGCCTCCGTCACCGCGACGGGGGTCGGTCCGGTGTCCTCGGGGTACGCCCGGGAGACCTCGCCGCCGAGCGTGCGCGTCGCGATCCCGATGCCGTAGCACGTGAACAGCGCCGCGATCCGCCCGTCTGCCGACGCCTCGGCGAGGCGTGCGAGCGATGCCTCGAGCGCGCGCTGCGCGTCGGTCTTCGAGGCGGGCGGGTCGGTGACGTTGAACGGGCTCCCCCCGACGACGGCGCCGCGCCAGCGCGTCGCGAAGTCCGCCGGCAGGTCGTCGTGGACGAGGTCCCAGCGCTCGAGGCCCGCCTCGTCGAGGTGCATCGCCGTGCGGAACGACTCGTACTCGGCGGCCGCGGCCCCCGCCTGCGGGCGAGCGCACAGGTACACGAGCGCAGTCATGGCGACGAGTCTAAGGCGGCGGCCGAGCGGATTCCCCGCGCATGTATCAGAATCCCTTCCCCGTGCTCCTTCAGACATGGCCAGAATGGGCGGTATGACCGATGCCGATCCCTCGACCTCCTCCGCGGACGCATCCGGCGCGGACACGGCGGGGGGCGGTGTTCCGGCGTCCATCTGGGACCGCGCGGCCCGAAGCTTCTCGCTGTGGCGGGAGGGCGACATCCACGCGATGGACGACCTCGTGCGGACGATGACGCCCGTTCTGTGGCACGTCGTGCGTGCCTACGGGCTCGCGCCGATGCTCGCGGAGGACGTGGTCCAGGCGACCTGGCTCACGCTCATCCGCCGCGCCGAGTCGATCCGGGATCCGCACGCCGTCGCAGGGTGGCTCACCACCTCGGCCCGGCGCGAGGCGTGGCGCGCGGCGCGGGCGCAGCAGCGGCAGCGCCCCACCGACGCCGTCGACCTGGAGCCGCTCCTGGCGCCCGACCTGCCCGCGGAGGACCGCGCGCAGACGACAGACCGGGATCGGCGTCTGTGGAGCGCGGTCGCATCGCTCGACGAGCGCTGCCGGCGCCTCCTGCGCGTGATCGCGTTCGAGGAGCGCCCCGACTACGCGGGCATCGCGCGTGACCTCGGCATGCCGATCGGCTCGATCGGCCCGACCCGGGGCCGCTGCCTCGGAAAGCTTCGCACCGCCCTGGCGGCGCATGGATGGGGAGGGGATTCCCGTGACCTCTGAGACCCGAGACGAGGATGCCGTGCTCGCGGCCCTGCGCCGCACCTGGCAGCACCTCGACCCCAGCCCCGACGGCCTCGTCGACGGCATGATCGCGGCGGTCGCGAGTGCCGACCTCGGCCGCGAGTACGCCCTCCTCGTCCTCGTCGAGAGCGATGCGTCGGGCGCCGTGCGCGGCGACGCGGACCTCCTCACGATGCAGTTCACCGACGGCGCCACGAACGTCCTCGTCCACGTCACCGCCGCCGAACGCGGCGAGCGCCGCCTGGACGGGTGGGTCGACGGCGACGCGGTCGAGGTGCGCCTCGAGCAGGAGGACGTCGCGGACGTCGGCGCCGCGGATGAGCCCGAGCGTCATGTGACCGAGCGGCGCGCCGCCTCCGACGGCGGGCGCTTCTCGTTCGACGCCGTCCGTTCGGGCATCGCACGCCTGCGCGTCGTCCTGGCCGCGCCGCCGCAGCCCGGGGCGGCGACCGAGCTGCTCACCCCGCGCTTCGAGATCTGACCCGCACCATCCGATCGCCGCTTCGAGGAGGAGCCATGACGCCTGAGGACTATGAGAACGGCCCCGAGCCGAAGGGATGGTCGTGGCGCGACCGGGCCCGCGGATCCATCGTGCGCGCGGACGTCCTCGACCCGGGCACCGAGCCGTTGGACGGCATCGAGGCCTTCCCGACGGCGTACATCCCCGACCGGCTCATCGTGTCGGACGGCGGTGCGGGCCTGCTCGAGGGCAACGTCGACCGCGTGCGCGAGGCGGCCGCGGTCTTCGGCTGGGGCATCGTCCGTGAGCGGCTCGACGGCACCGAGCTGGGGGAGGGCGAGGTACCCGAGGCGCGGCTGGAGGGTGCTCCCGTCATCACCCGCGTCCGTCTGACGACACCCGAGCGCGCCGACGGCGTCTCTCCGGCGCTGCCCGACGCGTGGCGCGTCCTCCAGCACATCCGGCGGACGATCCTCGGCGCGCGCGACCCGCGGCGCACCCGCGAGGGACGCGTCGACGCCGGCTCCGCCCTTCGCGCCGCCGGCGTCGATCGGATCGGGCTCGACCACCTCCTCACCATCGACCCGATCGGGCTCAATCCGTTCACGAAGACGAACCCGTTCACCAAGACCAACCCGTTCACGAAGACCAATCCGTTCACGAAGACGAACCCGTTCACGAAGACGAACCCGGTCGGCGAATACGGCGACTGCGGATCCGGCGGTCGACAGCCGGTCGCCTGGGTGGGCCCGGGTCCCGTGCCCTCCGACGTCCCCGACGGATGCCGTCGCCCGGTCGTCGCCGTGCTCGACACCGGGATCGGCTCTCACCCCTGGCTCCCGGACGACATGGTCGAGCGAAAGGTGAACATCGACGGCGTTCCGATCGGCCTGCACGATGACGCGAACCCCGAGATCTACCCTGACCTCTACGGACCTCTCGACGGCGAGCTCGACCCCGTCGCCGGCCACGGCACCTTCATCGCCGGGATCGTCCGTCAAGTCGCTCCGGATGCGCGGCTGCTCGCCGTGCGCGTCGCGGACGCGCTCGGCGTGGTCGAGGAGACGAACCTCCTCGACGTGATCGAGCAGCTCGGCGTGCTCGTGCAGCGCCATCGTGCCGATCCGGACACCGGGCAGGCGATCGACGTGCTGAACCTGTCGCTCGGCTACTACCACGAGACCCCGGAGGACGGGCTCTACTCGAAGGATCTGTACGACCTGCTCGCGATCCTGCGCGGATACGGGACCACTGTCGTCGTCTCGGCGGGCAACGACGCGACCGACCGGCCGACCTTCCCCGCCTCGCTGTGGCCGTGGCCGGGAGGCGACAACGGGATCGAGCCGGACGATCGCGCGGCGCACGTGTCGGTCGGAGCCCTGAACCCCGACGGCCGGACGACAGCCCTGTTCTCCAACGTCGGACCATGGGTGCAGACGTACGCGCGGGGGGCGGCCGTGCTGAGCATCCTCCCCGACTTCACGGGCGGTCTGCAGGCCTCGGCGCGCGACGACCGCTATCAGCGGCGGCGGCTCACGATCGGCCCCGAGGATTACCGGGGCGGGTTCGCGGTGTGGAGCGGCACCTCCTTCGCGGCGCCCCTGGTCGCCGGCCTCGTCGCCGCCGGACTCGGCATGCCGGACCGGAAGGAGAGCGCGGCGGACGCCACGGCATCCGCGCTCGCGGCCGCCGACCGCGCACGCGCCACGCTGGCCGTCTGACACATCTCGCGCGAGATCGCCTCCGCACGGCATGCTGGGGGTGTGACCCCCGACGCCTCGGCCCTGTACGCGGCCGCGCGCGCCCTGACCCACGACCGCCGCTACGGCGAGGCGGAGAGCGTGCTGGAGGATGCCGGGAACGCGGCGGCCGCCGCTGGGGAGGCAGACCTGGGTGCGCGGATCGCGGGGACGCGCGCGTACGTCCTCGACCAGCTCGGCCGCCCCGAGGACGGGGAGCAGCTGTGTCGTGCGGCCCTCGACGCCCCCGGGCTCAGCGCGCACACGCGCGGGGTGCTGGAGGGGCAGCTGGGCACGATCCTCGCCCATCGCGGCCGCGCGGCCGAAGCCGCCGACTGGCTGGGGCGAGCGATCGCGCAGATCACGGACGACCCGATCGCGGTCGCCAACCTCCGGATGAACCGCAGCGTCCTCGCCATGCAGCTCGGCGACCTCGCCACGGCGACGACCGAGCTCGAGGAGGCCGTGGCGGTCTACGAGGTCTCCGGTTCCGAGGCCGAGGTGGCCGAGGCGCGGCACAACCTCGGCTACGCGGCGCTCATCGGCGGCGACCTCGTCCGCGCGCTGCGGGAGATGGGCGCCGCGCGTCCCGTCGTCGCCGCGGCCTCCGAGGCGAACGCCGCGATCTGCGACATGGACATGGCCGAGGCGCTCCGTGACGCGGGTCTCGTGACTGAGGCGGAGCGGATGCTCGAGAGGGCGGCGCTCGCGTTCCGCGCGAACGGGATGACCCAGGCGCGCGCCGAGGCGGAGTTCCACCTCGCGCGCTCCCTGCTCCGCCACGACCCCGGGGAGGCGGCGAAGGCGGCCGCACGCGCGGCGCGCCACTTCGACGCGCTGGGCGCGACGGCCTGGCGCGACCGTGCCCGGGGCATCCGGGCGCGGGCCCTGCTGTCCGGAGGGTCATTCGGCCGGTCCGGCCGCGTCGTCGCCACCCCGGGCGCCGACGATGCCGAGGTCTCGACGCTCGCGAGCGTGCTCTCCGCTCAGGGCTTCGCCTCCGACGCGACAGCGCTGCGGCTCACCCGCGAGCTGTGGCGTGCGCGCCGCGGCGAGCGGGCGGGCCATGCGCCCGCGGTGGACGAGGCGGCGCCGCTCGAGGTGCGGATGCTCGCCCACGAGGTGCGGGCGGAGCGCGCGGCCCGCTCGGGCGACGACGCGCAGGTGCGGCGGCACGCGGCATCCGGGCTGGACGAGCTCAGCGCGTGGCGCTCCTCCTTCGGCAGCCTCGACCTGCAGACCTCGCTGGCGATGCACGGCAACACGCTCATGATGGCGGGGCTCGGCGCCGCCGTCCGCTCGGGGCGGCCCGAGGTGGTCTTCGACTGGTCCGAGCGGGCACGGCACCTGAGCCTGCAGGTCGTCCCGCTGCGCCCGCCCGCCGACCCCGCTCAGGCCGCCGAGCTGAGCGAGCTGCGGATGCTGCGCACCGAGGCGGCCGGTGGGGAGTGGAGCACGGATCCCCGCGCGGTCGAGCTGGGTGAGCGGCTGCGGCGACGGCAGTGGACGACGACGGGCGCGGAAGGTCTCGAGCAGCCGGTCGACCTCGCCACCGCCTCCGCGGCCCTCGGATGCGACACGGCCCTCCTGACGTACGTCTTCAGCACGGAGGGTCTCGCCTGCCTCGTCGTCACCGCCCGCGGCGCCGAGCTCGTGCCGCTGCGCGCCTGGGTCGACGCGCGATCGGACCTCCCGGCCCTGCGCTCCGACCTCGACATGAGCGCCGCCGTCCGCGGCGGGCCGATGGCGGACGTCGTGCGTCGCTCCCTCGCGTCCCGACTGGAGCGGCTCTCCGAGGCGATCCTCGACGCCCCCCTCCGCGGCGCGGATGCCGGGCGCGTGGTCATCACCGCGCCGGGCGTCCTCGCGGGCCTCCCCTGGAACATGCTCACCGGCGCGCGCGGCCGCGCGATCACCGTCGCCGCGTCCACGACGCGGTGGGTGCGCGGGCGGAGGGACCCCATGCCGTCCGCGACGGCAGCCTTCGCCGTCGGCCCGCGGATCGCCCGCGGGGAGGAGGAGGCGGCCGCCGGCGCCGCCGCCTGGGGCGAGCGGGCGGACGTCCTCACCGGCGAGACGGCCTCCGTCGACGCGGTCACCGCGGCGGCGGGGCGAGCCGACGTGCTGCACATCGCCGCGCACGGACGGCAGGCCGTCGACAATCCGCTGTTCTCGGCCGTCCAGCTCGCCGACGGCGCCCTCTTCGGCTACGACGTCGACCGGATGCCGACGGTGCCCAGGACCGTCGTCCTGTCGGCGTGCGAGGCAGGGCGATCGGCCGTCCGATGGGGCGAAGAGGCGGTGGGGATGACCCGCGCGTGGCTGCACGCGGGCGCCCAGGTCGTCGTCGCCGCTCCGGTGATCGTCGCGGACGATGACGCCTGCGAGGTCCTCGGCGCGCTCCATGGCGGTCTCGCCCGCGGCGTGGCACCCGCGGTCGCGCTGGCCGAGGCGACCGAGCGCACCGGCATCCTCACACCGTTCCTGTGTCACGGAAACGGATTCTGAGAAAAATCCGGACGGCGTGTATCAGGGCGCAGCGCGGGTGCTCCTGATCGGTGGAAGGACTGCACGGGTGCTCTGATCGCCCGGATCCACCGCTGGGGAGTGGTGACGCGGACCTTTCGCGGGGGCGGGCGTACGTCGGGGGGACTGGCGGCCGTCGAGGGGGCCGGCGCACTGGGGAGCGCCGGCCCCCCGTCGCGCTGGCGCGCGGTCGGAGGAGCCGGCGGGCGTCAGCGGGAGGAGTTCGCCGTGCGGCCGCGCACGATTCCCACGAAGGCGTCGACGAGAGGCGGCGTCGGGCCGGCGTCGGGCCAGACGAGCGCGACCGTCGAGTGGGGCCCGTCCGTGAGCGGGCGGTGCGCGGCATCCTTCCGATGGTGCGCGCGCGCCAGTGAGAGCGGAACGACGACGACGCCCACGCCGGTCGCGGCGAGCGCGATCGCGTCGGCGACGGTCGGCGGCGCTGCGAAGCGCGGAGCGACCGATCCGGGAACCTCGAGCGCGAGGGGCGGATGTGCGGGGGTGATCACCACCTCGCCGTCGAGGTCCGCGAGCGTCAGCTCGTCGGCGGCGGTGAGGTGGGACTCCGCCGCGCACACGACGACGGGAACCTCCTCGTACAGCGGGATCACGTGGAGCCCTGCGCGGGGGATCGGCAGGCGGACGAGGGCGGCATCGACGGAGGCCGCGGCCATCACCTCGGCCTGACCCGCCGGGGTGAGCGGCACGAGCTCCAGGGGGACGTCCGGGTATCGGTCCTTCCAGATGTCGATCCACTTGCCGGGGGTCGCGCCCTCGATCGCGCCGAGGCGGAGCGGTCCCGTCGGCAGGCGGGATGCGGCGTCGGAGGAGCGCTGCGCGGCGCCCGGAACGATGTGGCCTGCTTTTGGGACGCTCGGCTTCTTCGAACCAGGGTTCTTACCGCCGGAGTTCTTGCCGCCGGAGTTCTTGCCACCGGGGGTCTTCCCGCCGGGGGTCTTGCCGCCGGGCTTCTTGTTCCGTGGCGGCTTTCCCGCCGATCGTCCAGCCGCCATGGTGCCAGCGTAGTCGCGCACGTCGCCGGGGCAGTCGACTCACAGCCCGGCGCCGGCGATGAGGGCCGTGGGCTCGGCATCCACGAGCAGGTCCACGGCGGATGGCGGGCCGTCGGGTGCGGACGTTCGGATCAGGCGGCCAGGCGGAGTCCACGGCGGTCGGTCGCGACGGTCTCGCCGTCGGCCACCTGCTCGTCATCGCCGATGAGGGACCCTCCGACGACGCGCGCGTGGGCCCCGATGACGGTGCGGACGCCGATCTTCGCCTTCGAGCCGATCGCCGCGCCGGATCCGATGTGGGCGTGCGGGGCGATCTCGGCGCCGCGGCCGATGACCGCATCCGGTTCGATCCACGCTCCACGCCCGATGTGCGCGTCTTCGCCGATCTGGGCGCCCGGTTCGACGTAGGCGCCCGCCTCGACGAGGGCGCTCGCGTGCACCTTCGCCCCGTTCGCGATCAGGCCGCGCCCGTTCACGTGCTTGCGGTAGCGCAGCGTCTTGCCCTGCTCGTCCTCGATGTCGACGTAGTTCTTGCCCACTTGGCCCTCCTGACTGGTCCAACCGGAGGGATGCCCCGTTCATTCCCGCCGTATCGGTGTGCTCAGAGCGCTCCCAGACTGGGGAAAATGGATGTCGTGAGCACACCCGAACCGGACCCCGATCCCACGACCGGACCCTCCCTCGTCTTCGAGGAGAAGACCCACGCCCACGGCGTCGCGGAGGACGTGCTGGGCCTCGCGACCGGGACGTTCCTCGTGTCGCTCGGCCTCCATCTGCTCCATGCGGCGCACGCCGTCACGGGCGGGACGGCGGGGCTCTCGCTCCTTCTCGGGTATGCGACCGCGTGGCCGTTCTGGCTGCTGTTCCTCATCATCAACGTCCCGTTCGCCTTCCTCGCGGTGTGGCGGCGCGGGTGGGACTTCACGATCCGAACGGTCCTCTGCGTGGTGGCGGTATCGGGCTGGGCGGTGGTGCACGACGCGCTCTTCCCGATCGGCTGGATCGCGCCGTGGTACGGCACCCTCGCCGGCAACCTGCTCGCCGGGGTCGGCGTCCTGATCCTCTTCCGTCACCGGGCCAGCGTCGGCGGCATCAACATCATCGGGCTCGAGATCCAGGACCGCACCGGATTCCGCGCCGGCTGGACGATGATGATCTTCGACGTGCTCATCGTCGTGTCGGCGCTCCTCGTCGTGCCGTGGACGAACGTCGCCATGAGCGCGGTCGGCGCGGTGCTGCTGAATCTCGTCCTCGCCCTGAACCACCGGCCGGGGCGGTACCTCGGGCACTGACGGCGGGCACGGGTGATGCGATAGCCCGGTCAGGTCTGGCACACGGGGCACCAGAACACGATGCGCTCGCTCGTCGCGGTGGCGCCGAGGTCGGTGCGGCGGATGAGCGTGCCGCACCGACGGCACGGTTTGCCGCCGCGCCGATACACCCAGTCCTGCTGACCGGGACGGGTGTCGCCCGTGAACGTCCGCCCCGAACGGTCACGGTTCGCGCGGATCATGCGAGCCGCGGTGTCGACGAGCCCTGCGATCCCGGTGTCGCCCACCTCATCGGCGGGCCGCATCGGGAGGATGCCGCGGACGAAGAGGAGCTCGTTCGCGTATTCGTTGCCGAGCCCGGCGAGGTTCCGCTGATCCAGGAGCGCGACGTGCACGGGTCGGGAGTCCTCGGCCAGATGCGCTGCCGCCGCCACCGCATCCCAGTCCGGCCCGAGAAGGTCGGGGCCGAGATGTCCGACGAGCTCGTCCTCCTCATCGGCCGGCACGAGGTCGACCATCGCGATCTCGAAGCCGACGGCGACCGCGCCCGGCGTCCCGACGATCGCGCGTGCCTGGTACGCGGGGGAGCGCCAGCGCTCGTCCGGACGGAAGACGAGCCAGCGCCCTTCCATCTTCAGGTGCGAGTGAAGCGTCATCGCACCGATGTGCATGAGCAGGTGCTTGCCGCGCGGCGTCACGTCGTGGACGATCTGGCCGGTGAGGTCAGCTGTCGCGTGGCGTGGCACACGGAGGTCGAAGCGCGTGACCTCCTGCCCGGCGAGGGCCTCGTGGAGACGGCGCGCCGTGCGGAAGACGGTGTCGCCTTCAGGCATGTGCTGCTCCGCGTCGCGGCGCCGTCATCGCTGCCGCCGGAGAGTGAGTCCGCGGCTGGATTCCACGAAGCCGGCGGAGAGCAGCGCGCGCCCGACCGGCGTGCCGTAGACGAAGACGCCCGACACCTGCTCGACGGTGAGCGTATCGAGCCGCCGAGCCCGAGCGGTCTCGACGAGGCTGCGCGCCGCCGCGGCGAGGGCCTCCTCGTCCTCGGTGAAGGCGAGCGCGGAACGCCCGCCGCGCTCCAGGTACAGCGTCAGCTCGCCGTCGACGAGGACGACGAGTCCGCCGGCCTTTCGCCCGGGGCGGTGCCCGACGCCCTCGAGCGCCGGCCAGCCGAGCGCCGCGCCGTACGGGTTCGCGGGATCGGTCGCCGCCAGAGTCAGCGCGTTCCGCGGCGCGGGATCGGCGAGAGCGGCGAACGTCCGCAGCCGGTCGACCGTGGCGGAGACCGCGAACTGCGCCGCGCCCAGGCGCTCGATGAAATACCCGCGTCGCGTGTGACCGGCATCCTCGAATCCGGCGAGGATGCGGTAGGCCTGCGCGAAGCCGCCCGGCATCCCCTCGGACTGGACGCTGCCCCGTGTGACGATGCCATAGCGCTCGAGGAGCATGCTCGCCGCCGCGGTCGCCCGCAGAGCCGCGTCGGGGCTCGGGTCGGGGAGGAGCGACCATCGACCGCCGATGAGGGGAGGTCGCTGCGGCGGCGGAGGTGTCGCGCCCCGCACGGCGGCGAGAGGCGTGCCCCGGAACATGCGCGCGCGGGGCGTCCGACGTGCCGTGCGATGCGCCTGCGACCCACCTCCGAGGAGGGCGCGCACGGGGGCGAACGTGTCGTTCGTCACCCGGCCGGTCCAGGTGAGGTTCCACAGCGCGTCGATCACCGCCTGCTCGCTCGGCGCGCCCGTCATCGCGACCAGCTGCGCCGCGAAGTACGCGCCCCCGGTGCCGAGCGCCGCGAGCAGCTGCTGCTCGAACGCGTCGGGCCCGGACTCGCCGTCCTGATCGGCGGGGGCGAGGGTCAGGGCGACCGCGTCGGCGGGATGCAGGGCGATCCAGCCGTCGCGGCCGGGGAGCGACCCGTGCCCGGACCAGACGACCTCGCCCGTCGCGGTCAGCTCGTCGAGCATGCCGGAGGTGTAGTCCGAGACACGGGAGGGGAGGATCAGCGACTCCCAGGCGCTCGCGGGCAGCGGCACCCCCGCGAGCTGCTCGATCACCGCGAGCACGCCGTCGATCCCCTCGAGCGGCCGCCCGCCCGCCGACCCCGCGACGTGCTGCCACGCGGGGAGGAAGCGCGCGAACGCTTCGGGGGCCACCGGCTCGACCGTCCCGCGGATCGCGGCGAGCGAGCGCAGTCGCAGCCGCCGCAGCACCTCGCTGTCGCACCACTCCAGGTCGCCCTCGCGGGCCGCCTCGGCGGGGAGGAAGAATCCGCTCGCGAGCCGTCCCTGCGATTCGAGCCGCTGCAGCGCCTGACGCGCGACCGCCGCACCGATCCCGAGTCGCGTCGCGACATCCGACGTCCGGAACGGGCCGTGCGTGCGGGCGAAGCGCGCGACGAGATCGGCGAGCGGATCGACGACCGGCTCGAGGAAGGCCACCGGGATGCCGACCGGCAGGGCCACGCCGAGCGCATCGCGCAGGCGCCCGGCATCCTCGATCTGCGCCACCCGCCGCTCGCCCCCGATCGTCACCGGGATTGCGCGTCGCGCCTCGACGAGCTCGTCGAGAAGGGCCTGTGCCGCGTCGGGGGCGAGGGGTTCGGAGGCGCCGTCGTGCGGGTCCGCCGCCTCGGCATCCGCAGTTTCGCGCTTCTGAAGGGCGGCGGCAGGCCCCTCGACCCGCAGGCCGACCTCGACGGCGCTCAGCGGGCCGAGCAGCCGGAGGAGGTCGGCGACCCCCTCGACGCCGCGCACGCGTCGGTCCGGGGCGAGGCGCTGCGCCTCCGCCTCGAACTGCGCCAGGATGCCCGGGTCCAGCAGCTCGCGCATCTCCACCTTGCCGAGGAGCTCCGAGAGCAGCGCGGGATCCACCGACAACGCGGCTGCGCGCCGCTCGGCGAGGGGCGAGTCGCCCTCGTACATGAACGCGCCCACGTACCCGAACAGCAGGTCGCGCGCGAAGGGAGAGGGCTGTGACGTCGTCGTCTCGACGAGGCGGATGCGACGGTCGGCGATCGAGCGGGCGATCCGCAGCAGCGCCGGTACGTCGTAGACGTCCTGGAGGACCTCCCGGAGGGTCTCGAGGATGATCGGGAACGTCGGGTGGTTCTTCGCGACCTCGAGCAGCTGCGCCGATTTCTGACGCTGCTGCCACAGGGGCGAGCGCTTGTGGGGGTTGAGTCGTGGCAGGAGCAGGGCGCGCGCGGCGCACTCGCGGAACCGCGAGGCGAACAGCGCCGAGCCGCCCACCTCGTCGGTGACGATCTGCTCCAGCTCGTCGGCGTCGAAGACGAACAGCTCCGCGCCCGGCGGCTCGGTCTCGGCATCCGGCACCCGCGCGATGATCCCGTCGTCGCTCGCCACGGCCGATCCCTCCACGCCCAGCCGCTCTCGGATCCGCGCGTTCACCGCGAGCGCCCAGGGCCCGTGCACGTGCATGCCGTACGGGGAATGGAGGATGATGCGCCAGTCGCCGACCTCATCGCGCGAACGCTCGACGGTCAGCGTGCGGTCGGTGGGGAGGGTCCCGGTCGCCGCCTTCTGCTCGGTGAGGTAGGCCAGGAGGTTGTCGATCGCGTTGTCGTCGAGGCCGGACTCCCGCAGGCGCTCGGTGGCCTTCTCGGAAGACGCGGCCGCGACCTCGCGCGAGAACCTCCCGAGTGCCTCGCCGAGCTCCGCGGGGCGGCCGAGTCCGTCGCCGTGCCAGAACGGGAGCTTGCCCGGCTGCCCGAACGCGGGAAGGACGTTGACGCGGTCATGGGTGATCTCGACGATGCGCCAGCTCGTGGTTCCGAGGGTGAAGACGTCGTTCACGCGCGACTCGTAGACCATCTCCTCGTCGAGCTCGCCGACGCGCGCGTTCCGCGTCTCGCCCGCGACGAACACGCCGAACAGTCCGCGGTCGGGGATCGTCCCGCCGCTCGTCACAGCGACGCGCTGCGCTCCCGGGCGACCGGTGAGGGTGCCGTGATCGCGATCCCACACGACGCGGGGGCGGAGCTCGGCGAACTCATCGGACGGGTATTTGCCGGCGAGCAGGTCGAGCGTGGCCTCGTACGCCGAGCGCGGCAGGGTGCGGAACGGGGCGGAGCGGCGGACGGTCTCGAACCAGTCCTCGACCTCGATCACCCCCGTCGCGCAGGCCGCGATCGTCTGCTGCGCCAGGATGTCGAGCGGGTTCGCGGGGACGGAGATCGACTCGATCTGTCCGGACAGCATCCGCTCGGTGACGACTGCCGTGTGGAGCACGTCGCCGCGGTGCTTGGGGAACAGGGCCGCGCGACTGATCTCGCCGACCTGGTGGCCGGCGCGCCCGACCCGCTGCAGGCCGGAGGCGGCGGAGGGCGGGGCCTCGACCTGGATGACGAGGTCGACGGCGCCCATGTCGATGCCCAGCTCGAGCGAGCTGGTCGCGACGACGCACCGCAGGATGCCGCTCTTGAGCTCGTCCTCGACCTGAGCGCGCTGCTCCTTGGAGACGGAGCCGTGGTGCGCCTTCGCGAGCACGGGTTCGGCGCCGGACGATGACCCGGCCGCCGCCATCATCGCCGCGGGAGGCTTCGTCGAGCCGCCTGCGGCCCCGGTCCCCGAGCCGCCTGCGGCGCCGGTCCCCGAGCTCGTCGAGGGGTCGAGTCGTTCCGCGTAGATCTCGTTGAGTCGACCGGTCAGGCGCTCCGCGAGTCGCCGCGAGTTCGCGAAGACGATGGTCGAGCGGTGCGCGAGCACCCGGTCGACGATCGCCTCCTCGACATGGGGCCACACCGAGCCGGTGACCTCCGACGGCTGCGGAGACGGCGAGGAGAACCAGTCGCCGTCACCGTCCGCGCCGTCCGGGTCACGGTCGCCGCCGGTCCTCCGGCTGCCCGAGGGCCCGGCATCCGCGTCGTCGGCCTCCGACCCGGGCGGCGGAGGGGGGTTCAGCATGTCGCCGATCGGCACGACCACCCGCAGGTCGAACGTCTTCGCAGCCCGGGGCGCGACGACCTCCACGGGAGCCGAGCCGCCCAGGAACCGCGCCACCTCGTCGATCGGCCGCACCGTCGCGGACAGGCCGATGCGCTGCGCAGGCGTCTCCAAGAGGGCGTCGAGGCGCTCGAGGCTCACCGCCAGGTGCGCGCCGCGCTTGGTCGCGGCGACCGCGTGGACCTCGTCGATGATGACCGTGTGCACGCCCCGCAGGGTCTCCGACGCCTGCGAGGTCAGCATCAGGTACAGCGATTCGGGGGTCGTGATCAGGATGTCGGGAGGGTCCGTGACGAGCCGCCGCCGGTCGGCGGAGGTCGTGTCGCCCGAGCGCACGCCCACCGTCAATTCGGGGACCGGGATGCCGAGGCGCCGCGCCGACTGACCGATGCCGACGAGCGGGGACCGCAGGTTCCGCTCGACGTCGACGCCCAGCGCCTTCAAGGGCGACACGTAGAGGATGCGGGTGCGAGGCGCATCCGTCTTCGGAGTGCGCCTCTTCTTCGCCCCGGCCGTGCGCGTCCTGCCCGCGGCGGCGCCCGGCTCGCCCGCGGCCGCGCTCGCCGAAGCCGCCGCGGTGTCCGGCGCCGCGGGCCGCTCGCGGAACACGCGGTCGATGGCCCAGAGGAAAGCGGACAGCGTCTTTCCCGAGCCGGTCGGGGCGACGACGAGGGCGTGCTTTCCGTGCGAGATCGCCTCCCACGCGCCCGCCTGCGCGGGGGTCGGCTGAGCGAAGGCGCCGCGGAACCAGTCCTGCGTCGCAGGACCGAACCGTTCGAGCACGTCGCTCATCCGTCCATCTTCGCGCGACCCTCCGACATTGCGCAGAGGGGACATCGCGCAGAGGGGACATTGCGCAGACCCGACATCGCGCAGACCCGACATTGCGCAGAGGGGCCTCGGCGCGGATGTCCGCCCAGGGCTACCCCCGCTCGGGCGGGTGGCTCGCGGCGGCAGCGGTCCGCAGGCCTCCCTCCGTGAGCGCGCCGTCCCGCAGCTCGAGCACGAGGTCGGGCTCCAGCCGGGCGAGGAACCCGTCGTCGTGGCTGACGACGATCACTCCGCCGCGGTAGGCGGAGAGCGCGTCGACGAGCTGATCGACGGTGTCGAGGTCGAGGTTGTTCGTCGGCTCGTCGAGCACCAGCAGCTGCGGCGGGGGGTCCGCCATCAGCACGCAGGCGAGCGCCAGTCGGAACCGTTCGCCGCCCGAGAGAGCCCGGACGGGCCGCAGGACCGTGTCCCCGCGCAGCAGGAACCGGGCGAGTCTGCCGCGCAGCTCGACATCGCCGACACCGGGCGCCGCCCGGCGCAGGTTCTCGAGGGGCGAGCCCGCGTCGTCCAGTCCATCGACCCGCTGCGACAGGTACCCGATCCGGTCGGTCTGCGCGGTGACGTCGACAGAACGCCACCGGTTCGCGACCGAGGGGGGCGGAAACGCCGGATCCGCCCCGCCGGGGGTCGGAGCGGAGGAGTCCTGCCGTCCGTCGTCGACCAACCGGCGGACGAGGGTCGTCTTGCCGGCCCCGTTCGGCCCGACCAGCGCCACCCGTTCGGGCCCCTGGAGCACCCATGACCGTCCGCCGCCCGTGAACGTCGCGAGCCGCCGGCCCGAGCCGACGCCCGGGTCGGGCAGGTCGATCCGCACGCTGTCGTCGTCGCGGACCCGGCGCTCGGCGGCGTCGAGGGCCGCGCGGGCCTGCGCCTCCTTTCCGGATGCCTCGATCCGCAGTCGTCCGGCGGACTCCTGCGCCGAGCGCTTGCGGGCACCCGCCACGATCCCGGGCACACGCTTCTCGATCTGGGCTCGGCGCCCCATCGCCGCGCGCGACGCGAGCACCTGCTCCTGATGGATGCGGTCGCGCTTCTCGCGTCGCACGACCTGGCGCGCTGCGCTCTCGGCCTGCCGGGCCGCGGCCTGCTCGGCATCCCGTGCTTCCCGCCACGGAGTGTACGGTCCGCCGAACGTGGACAGGGTGTTCCCGTAGAGCTCGGCGGTGTCGTCCATGAGGTCGAGCAGCGCCGGGTCGTGGCTCACCACGACGAGCGCCCCGCGCCAGCGACGGACGAGGTCGTACACCCGCGCCCGCGCATCGCGGTCGAGGTTGTTGGTCGGCTCGTCGAGGAGCGCGACCGCCGCGCCGCGCAGGCGCACGCCCACGAGCGCCGCGAGCACCGCCTCGCCGCCGGAGAGCTGCCCGATCCGGCGATCGAGCACGCTCGGAGGCAACCCCGCCTCGGACAGGGCCGCCGCGGTGCGCGCCTCGACGTCCCAGTCATCGCCCACCGCGTCGAAGTGATCGGGGGACACGTCGCCCGCGGAGATCGCGCGTACGGCGTCGAGCGTCGCCGCGACGCCGAGGACCTCGGCGACCCGCCGGTCGGTCGCGAGAGTGAGCCGCTGCGGCAGGAGGTCGACGTCGCCGATGGCGGAGACGGTGCCGGATGCCGGGGTCAGCGCGCCCGCGATCAGCGCGAGCAGCGTCGATTTGCCCGAGCCGTTGCGGCCGACGAGGCCGGTCCGCCCGTCGCCGAACGCTCCCGACACATCGTGGAGCGCCGGGGTGCCGTCGGGCCAGGAGAAGGTGACGCGGTCGAGGACGACCGCGGGGGAAGGGGAGAAAATGGTGTGCAAGGGGTCCTCCGAATCGCGGATGCGCGGACGCGGCGGACGCTGAGCCCCGGAGGCGCGCGGCCCGGGAGCACAGGGGCTCGGGCGCACGGAGGACGGCAGAAGGTCGACGGTCGGCGCGGATGGATGCGCGGACGCGTCGGTGTTCCGATCGGGACGAGCGGAGGATCGACGATCAGCGCGGGGTCACAGCGCGGCGTCGATACGCTTCAACGGCTCGTCCTCACACTCGGCAACGGGAACGCCGACACTCTACCGGACTGTCGCACCCGGTGCCAGGGCCGCCGACGACCGGGGCCGCCGCCCCGGCGCGGCCGGTGCCGGGCCGCCGGGGTTCGACGCCTCAGCCGGACAGGTCGCCGAGCCGCTTCTCCAGGAACGCGCGGACGTCGGCGAGCTCCTCCTCCGAGACGCTGTGGGTGAGACCCGGATACACGCGGCCGCTGAGATCCACATGGCGGGGCAGCCACTCGGTCGTGTGGGCGATGCGGCCGGGCGGGATGACCTCGTCGCGCGCTCCTCGACCCCAGAACACCGGCGGTCGAAGCTCCGCGAGAGCGGCATCGGTGGGGAGCTCTCCCGGTACGACGAAGCCGGCGAGGTTCACGACGAACGAGAAGCGCTCCGGCGCGAGCCGCAGCGCCTGCAGTGCGACGGCGCCGCCCTGCGAGAAGCCGAGGAGGCCGACGGCGGTCGCCGGGTCGGTGGTGCGACCGAGCCACGCGCGCAGGCTCTCGGCTGCCGCGGTCACCGCCGCCGAGGCGTCTGCCGCGGCCGTGCTCGCCGCGTCCGCGACGCCCTCGATCGGGAACCAGGACCACCCCGGCGCGGGGAACGGGGGGCTGAGCGGCGCGCGGACGGCCGCGACGACGAACTCCGGCGGGAGGAAGGGCACGAGCCTGAACAGGTCGCCCTCGTGCGACCCGTAGCCGTGCAGGAGGATGAGAAGCGGCCTGCCCGCGCGCTCCTCCGGCGGGCACGACCAGAGGGCGGCCGCGTCGTCGAGGGCGGGGATCTCGCTCATACCGACATCCTGGCATCCGCGTCCGACATCCCGCCGAGCACGCCGTCCCGGCGCCGCGCCCGAGCGATCGGGCGGCGGACGGGCATCCGGCGGCGGACGGGGTATACATGAGGCATGGCCGTGCGCACCCCCGACCCCGACCCGAACGAGCGCGACGACGACGGGACCCCTCGTGATCCGCTCGGCAGCGGCGGCCGCGCGGGTGGCGGGCGCGGACCGTCGGGCGGCGACGGCATGTTCGGGTCCTCCACGCCCGGAGGCTCCCCGAATCCGGGTTGGCTCACCGACATCGAGCTCGCCGAGGCGCGTCGCCGGCTGCCCATCCTCTACGTCGAGGCGATCCCCGTCCGCACCGACGGGATGGGGCAGGTCACGCAGATCGGGGTGCTGCTGCGGGCGACGCCGATCGGCGAGATCACCCGATCGATCGTCTCGGGTCGGGTCCGCTACGGCGAGACGATCCGCGATGCGCTCTTCCGCCACCTCGAGAACGACCTCGGCCCGATGGCCTTCCCGCTCCTCCCGCCGCAGCCGGTGCCCTTCACTGTCGCGGAGTACTTCCCGATCCCCGGCGTGAGCGCGTTCCACGACGACCGGCAGCACGCCGTGTCCCTGGCGTTCGTCGTGCCCGTCACAGGCACCTGCGAGCCGCGTCAGGATGCGCTGGAGGTCACCTGGATGAGCCCCGAGGAGGCGGCATCCGACTCCCTCGCCGCCGAGATGGAGGGCGGCCGCTCGATCCTCCTGCGGCAGGCGCTCGCGTCGGTGGGCGCCCTGCGCTGATGCCCCGCAGCTCCACTCTCGTCGAGTTCGCGGTCGCTCTCCCGCTCGCGCTGCTCGCGGCGTTCGCGATCGCGTGGCTGCTGCGCCGGCTGTTCGGCGCGCGACTGTCGCTGCCGCTGTCGATCATGACGAACGTGTCGGTGGTGGGACTCAGCGTCGGGCTGTTCATCGCGGGCTGGTTCACGTTCGGGCTGCGCCTGTGGATGCCGACGACGGCGCTGATCGCGGTGGGCACGAGCCTCGGGCTGTCCTTCCTCGTGGCGGCCGCCTACGCCGTCCTGCGCCACGAGCCGGCCATCGACGTGCCGGCGCTGCTGGGCGCGGGCGAGAGCGATCGGGTGGAGTTCAAGGAGACGGCCCGGTGGAACGTGCGGGAGGAGAAGAAGGACCCGCGGATGGAGCTGACCGTCGCCAAGACCGTCGCGGCCTTCCTCAACAGCGCGGGCGGCACGCTCGTGATCGGTGTCGACGACGCCGGTGCGCCGCGGGGCCTCGCCCGCGATTACTCGACCCTCCGCACGCCCGACGCCGACCGCTTCGAACTATGGCTGCGCGACATGCTGACCGCCGCGCTGGGGAAGAACGCCGCCGCGCTGCCGCGCATCCGCTTCGCCGAGATCGACGGGCGCGAGGTGTGCGCGGTGCGCTGCCCGCGCTCGAGCGAGCCCGTCTTCCTCACCCAGGGCGCGTCGAAGGACCTGTGGGTGCGCGTCGGCAACTCGACGCGCGCGTTCGGCGTCGACGAGGCCGTCACCTACGTCGCGCGGCACTTCCGCCCGACGTTCGCCGACCTGATGCTCGGCCGCCGCTGAGCAGACCGCCCCCGCGCCGATGGCGGCCCGGCGCGTGTCGCCCGTCCGGCCTAGGCTCGGATCATGACCTTCCCCGAGCCTCTCGCGTTCCCGACCGACCCCGAAGGCTGGCGCGCGTTCGTGACCGAGCGTCCGAGCGCAGCGGTCGCCCTCGTCGCCGACATCGACGCCCGGCTCATCGCCGCAGCAGAACCCGGCGCGCGGATGGATGCCACCGCCATCCTCGAGCTCTGGAACGACGCCGACCTGGCGCTCCGTCGCGCCACGAGTGAGGTGTACCTCCTCAGCGAGTCGCATCCGGATGCGGGTGTCCGCGCCGCCGCGGAGGAGCAGGTGCAGCGGCTCGAGGCCCTCGATGCGGAGCGGCTCCAGGACCGTGCACTGTTCTCGGCGCTGCAGGCAGCCGACGCCGACGCGGCATCCGCCGGCCTCGACGAGGACGAGCGCCGCCTTCTCACGCAGGCGCTGCGCGACTTCCGCCGCGGTGGCGTCGACCTCCCCGACGCCGAGCGCGAGCGGGTGCGTGCCCTTTCCGATCGCGACACCGAGCTGAGCTTGGAGTTCTCGCGCAACGTCCGCGACGGGCGGCGCGAGATCCGGGTGGCGCCCGAGGCGCTCGCCGGGCTGCCGCAGGATTTCATCGACGAGCACCCGGCCGGCGAGGATGGCCGGGTCGTGCTGACGACCGACTACCCCGACCTCATGCCCGTGCGTGAATACGCCAGCGATCGGGAGACTCGTACGGCGCTCGTCGCGGCGTACAACGATCTGGCGTGGCCCGCGAACGACGCCATCCTCGCCGAGCTCCTGGACGTCCGCGCGGAGCGTGCGGCGCTCCTCGGCTACGGCGACTGGGCCGACTACGAGACCGAGACCCGGATGATCGGGTCGGGTGGGGCGATCGCCGACTTCCTCGCGCGCCTGGATGAGGCCTCCGCGGGCGCCGCGGAGGCGGAGTACCCGCTCCTGCTCGAGCGCCTCCGTCGGGATGATCCCGACGCGACCGAGGTCACGATCGCCGACTTCTTCTACCTCCTGAGCGCCCTCCGCAAGGAGCGCCACGACGTCGACGCGCAGCTCGTGCGCTCCTACTTCACCTTCGACCGCGTGCTCCCGGGCCTCCTCGCGACGACGGGCCGACTCCTCGACGTGTCCTACGTGCCCGTCGATGTCCCCACATGGCATTCCGACGTTCACTCCTACGACGTGATCCGAGGTGGCGAGCGGCTCGGGCGCATCCACCTCGACCTGCACCCGCGCGAGGGCAAGTACACCCACGCCGCCTGCTTCGGCCTGGCTCCCGGGGTGACCGGGAGGGTTCTGCCGGAGTCGGTGCTCCTGTGCAACTTCGCCCGCGGATTCATGACCCACGATGAGGTCGTCACCTTCTTCCACGAGTTCGGCCACCTCGTCCACGCCATCCTGGGTGGGAACCAGCGCTTCGCACGGTTCACGGGAGTCGCGACCGAGTGGGACTTCGTCGAGGCGCCGAGCCAGCTCCTGGAGGAGTGGGCGTGGGATGCCGGGGTCCTCGCGACCTTCACCGCCGACGCGGAGGGTTCGCCGATCCCCGCCGATCTCGTCGCGAAGATGGCGGTCGCCGACGGGTTCGGGCGCGCCCTCGAGGTGCGACGCCAGCTCGGCCACGCGAACGTGTCCTACCACCTGCACGTCGACCGCCCGGCGGACCTGCAGGCCGCGACGGAGCACTGGTACGACGTGACGAGCCCCGTGAAGCCCCTGCGCGGGCTGCACAGCTACGCGGGGTTCGGGCACCTCACCGGCTACGGGTCCTGCTACTACACGTACCAGTGGAGCCTCGTGATCGCGCGCGACCTGCTGTCGGCCTTCGCGGGGGACCTGATGGACCCGGCCGTCGCGGAGCGCTACCGTCGCGACATCCTCGAGCCCGGGGGAAGCCGCGACGCGGCCGATCTCGTCACGTCGTTCCTCGGCCGGCCCTACCGCTTCGACGCCTATCGAGAATGGCTCGCGGGGGCGTGAGGCCGCGCCCGCGCCTGAAGATCGCGTCGCGGCGGCCCGCATTCAGGTGAGGCGGGAGAGCTCCGCGACGAAGGCATCCACGTCCGACTCCTCGGTGTCGAACGAGCACATCCAGCGCACCTCGTTCTTCGCCGCGTCCCAGTCGTAGAAGCGGAACGCCTCCCGAAGCCGGTCGGCGACCCCGTCGGGCAGGGTCGCGAACACGCCGTTGGACTGGGTCGGCTGGCTGAAGGTCACCCCCGTGATCGAACCGTCGGAGAGCCCGGCCTCGACGCCCGCCCGCAGCCGCGCGGCCATCGCGTTGGCATGGCGGGCGTTGCGCAGGTAGAGGTCGCCCTCGAGGAGGGCGACCAGCTGCGCCGAGATGAACCGCATCTTCGACGCCAGCTGCATGTTGAGCTTGCGCAGGAACAGCAGTCCGTCGGATGCCGCGGGATCGAGCACGACGACCGCCTCGCCGCCCAGCGCGCCGTTCTTCGTGCCGCCGAAGCTGAGGACGTCGACGCCCACGTCGCGTGTGAAGGCGCGCAGCGGCAGGTCGAGGGCCGCGGCGGCGTTCGCGATGCGGGCCCCGTCCAGGTGCAAGCGCATGCCGCGTGCGTGCGCATGGTCGGCGAGGGCGCGGATCTCCTCCGGCGTGTAGAGGGTGCCGAGCTCGGTGGACTGCGTGATCGACACGACGAGGGGCTGCGCACGGTGCTCGTCGCCCCAGCCCCACGCCTCGCGGTCGACGAGCTCCGGGGTGAGCTTGCCGTCGGTCGTCGGCACGTTGAGGATCTTGATCCCCGCGACCCGTTCGGGTGCGCCGCCCTCGTCCACGTTGATGTGGGCCGTGGATGCCGCGATCACCGCGCCCCAGCGGGGGAGCATCGACTGCAGCCCGGTCACGTTCGCGCCCGTCCCGTTGAACACCGGGAAGGCGCTCACGCCCTCGCCGAAGTGGCTCGCGAACACCTCCTGGAGGCGCGCGGTGTACGCATCCTCCCCGTAGGCGATCTGGTGGCCGTCGTTCGCGGCGGCGATCGCCGCGAGCACCTCCGGGTGCACCCCGGAGTAGTTGTCGCTGGCGAAGCCTCGGATAGCACGATCATGGAGCGTTGTCACCGCTCCAGCCTAGATTCTCCCGCGTGCCTAGGCTGTCGTCATGGCTTCGCCTCGATCCCGCGACCTCTCCCGGCAGATCGTCGTCATCAGTGCGTTCTGCTTCATGATCGTCGGGGACATGGTCGGGATCGGCGCCTTCGGCGGCACTCCGATCCAGGACGCCGTCGGTGGAGCGTTCGACCCGGATGCCTCGTACCTGACTCCCACGACGACGGCCTTCAGCATCTGGAGCCTGATCTACCTGGGCCTTCTCGGCTACACCGTCTGGCAGGCCCTTCCGAGCCAGCGCGCGAGCGAGCGGCAGCGTGTCGTCGGCTGGTGGATCGCGCTCACCATGGTGCTCAATGGCGCGTGGCTGGTCACGGTGCAGTTCGCGGGCGTGTGGGCGACGGTCGTGGTGCTCGCGCTCCTGCTCGCGGCGCTGTGTGCGGCCTACGTGAAGATCGTCCGGACGCGGGAGCCGCACGACGGGATCCTCCCGGCCCTGCTCTACGACGGCGCGACCGGGCTGCACCTCGGCTGGGCGACGCTGGCGACGGTCGCGAACCTCGGGGCGGCGCTCACCGCGACCGGGCCCGAATCGTGGGCCAGCGCGGCGGCGCTCGCCGGAACCCTCGTGGTCGTCGCGGTCGTCGTGATCGCCCTCGCCCTCACGGCGTGGTCGCGGTGGAGCATCGCGCCCGCCCTCGCGATCGGATGGGGCCTCGGATGGCTGTCGGTCGCGCGCCTGGGCGGCGACCTGCCCAGCACCCCGATCGGCATCGCCGCGCTGGTGGGCGCGATCCTCGTGATCCTCGTTCCGGCGGGCATGCGCGTGCTGCGGCAGTTCCGGCCCGTCGACTGAGCGCCCCCGCGGGCGCTCGCCCTCCCCGGGTCCGTCCCTTCCGCGTGTCCGAGGCGCCCGCTAGCCTCGCGGCATGACCTCGGAGGAGACCGCTGCGGCACCGTCCGCCGCACCGCACGGCGGCATGCGCACGTTCTTCGGCGTGCTCGTGAACACCGCCGTCGCCAACGTGACGACGAGCTTCCTCTGGTTCGCCCTCACCTTCTGGGTGTACCTCGAGACGCGGTCGGTGCTCGCGACGGGGATCATCGGTGGGGCGTACATGCTGCTCCTCGCCCTCTTCGGCATGGTGTTCGGCACCTTCGTCGACCGCCATCGCAAACATCGGGTCATGGTGGTGTCCGCGGTCTTCACCCTCGTCGCGTTCGCCATCGCGGGCGTGATCTTCCTGCTCCTCCCCGAGCGCGCGATCCTCGACCTGGGCGGGCCGTGGTTCTGGCTGTTCTCGGGGATCCTCCTGGCGGGTGCCGTCGTGGAGAACCTGCGCAACATCGCCCTCTCCACCACCGTGACTCTCCTCGTGCCCACGGAGCGCCATGCGAACGCCAATGGTCTGGTGGGCACGGTTCAGGGCCTGGCGTTCCTCGTCACGAGCGTCTTCTCCGGGCTTGCGATCGGGCTCGTCGGGATGGGGTGGACCCTCGTGATCGCCCTGGTCCTCACCGCGGTCGCGCTCGTCCACCTGCTGACCCTCCGGATCCCCGAGGAGGAACCGGAGCGCACCCCCGGCACGAAGGCGATCGACATCGCGGGCGCGGCGGTCGCCATCCGAGCCGTCCCCGGCCTGTTCGCGCTGATCCTCTTCTCGACGTTCAACAACCTGATCGGCGGCGTCTACCTCGCGCTCATGGACCCGTACGGCCTGACGCTGTTCGACGTGAAGATGTGGGGCGTCGTGCTGGGCGTGACCTCGACGGGGTTCATCATCGGCGGCGCCATCGTCGCGAAGCGCGGCCTCGGCCGCAACCCCATCCGCACGATGCTCCTCGCGGTGATCGTCATGGGCCTCCTCGGCGCTCTGTTCACCATCCGCGACTGGTGGTGGCTGTACGTGCTGGGCATCTGGCTCTACATGTCGCTCGTGCCGATCATCGAGTCCGCCGAGCAGACGGTCATCCAGAAGGTGGTGCCGTTCCAGACGCAGGGGCGCGTCTTCGGCGCGGCGGCGACCTTCGAGGCGGGCGCGGCGCCCATCACCGCGTTCCTCATCGCTCCGATCGCGCAGTTCTGGGTGATCCCGTACATGGACTCGGACGCGGGGCGGTCGAGCTGGTCGTGGCTGCTCGGCGACGGCCAAGCCCGCGGCATCGCGCTGGTGTTCCTCGTCGCGGGTCTCGTGATGGTGGTCATCGGCGTGCTCGCCTTCACGACCCGGTCCTATCGGGTGCTCTCGCGGGGGTACGAGGTGGATGCGGCGGGCCCCGCCGACGAGGCGGCCGCCGCGGACACGGGTGCCGACGGCGCGGTCACGCCGCCGCAGGCGCTGCAGGCGCGGGGCGGAGACGCCGGCCTCTCCTGAGTCGCGCCCGGCGCGCTCTCAGCGCTCTCACAGAGCTTCGAGAGGGATCACCGCGTCGTTGACGGCGGAGGCCTCTGCATCCCACAGTCCCGTGAAGCGATCCGCGAGGACGCCTTCCGATCCGGCAAGGGTCCGCACGCGGAAGACGGCGGATGCCGCGCGCAGCGTCCGGCCTGCATCGCGGGCGTCTTTCGCGAAGCCCTGCGCCATCGCCCGCGCCCAGGCCTCCTCGGCCGCCTTGACGGCGGCGTAGTTGGCGCCGCCCGCGAGCGGCCGCTCGACCGCCGTGGAGGAGACGATCGCGCACCGCGCGGCGTCCGAGGCGATCAGGTCGGGCCAGAACTCGCGGGTGACGTGGCGGAGCGCGGTGAGGCCCCCCGCGAGCGCGCGGAAGTCCTCGTCGCTCTGGCCCGGCAGTCCGCCGCCGCCGCGCCAACCGCCGACGAGGTGCAGGATGCCGTCGATGCGCACCCCGTCGTGGCGGAGCGCGCCCACGAGCGACTGCACCTCATCGGCATCCTGCAGATCGCACACGACCGTGCGGACGTGACCGCTGTCGGCGAGGGCCGTCGCGAGCGCGTCGAGCTTCGTGTGGTCGCGGCCCACCGCGATCACCCGCGCTCCCGCGTCCGCGAGCGCCCGGGCGGCGGCGAGCCCGCTCGCGCTCGTCGCGCCCGCGATCACGACGGTGCGACCCTGCGCTCCGGCCGAGGCGGCTGCCGCCTGCTCAGTCATCGCGTCCGGTGATCCCGGCCGTCGCGGAGATGACGTCCCGCATCTTCTTCTCGAGCGCCTCGAAGAACATCGACAGGGGGAACTCGTCGTCCAGGACGGCGTCGGTGTACCCCTTCGGGGCGCCGGCGAGAACCTCCCGCGGCAGACCGCGCGCCCATTGCGACGCGGGGTGCGGGGTGACGACCGAGCGGACGAGCTCGTACGCGGCGAGCCAGTGCGCCACCTTCGGCCGGTCGATCGACTCCCAGTACAGGCGATCGATGGCATCCGACAGCTCGATGACGGCGGCCGGGACCGCATCCCAGTCGAACGCGAGCTGCGTGTCGGTCCAGTGGAGCACGCCGCGCTGGTGCAGCCACGCGAACAGCAGCTGCCCGCCGAGCCCGTCGTAGTTGCGCACCCGCGAGCCGGTGATGGCGAAGCGGAAGATCCGGTCGAACAGCACCGCGTACTGCACGAGCCGCGCGTGCTCACCGATCGCGTCGTCTCGCGAACCGAGCTCGACACAGGCCCGGTAGGCGGTGAGATCGCAGCGCAGCTCCTCGAGCGAGTACAGGAAGAACGGCATCCGCTGCTTGATCATGAACGGATCGAACGGCAGATCGCCGCGCATGTGCGAGCGGTCGTGGATGAGGTCCCACATCACGAAGGTGTCCTCGGTGAGGCGCTGGTGGGACAGCATCCGTGCGGCGCCCGCCGGCAGGTCGAGCTTCGTGATCTCGGATGCTGCGGCCACGACCCGGCGGAAGCGCGCGGCCTCGCGATCCTGGAAGATCGCGCCCCACGTGAAGGTCGGAACCTCGCGCATCGCGACCGTCTCGGGGAACAGCACGGCCGAGTTCGTGTCGTATCCGGGGGTGAAATCAAGCAGGCGAAGGCTCACGAACAGACGGTTCGTGTACGTCTGCTCGAGCTCGGCGATGAACTCCGGCCAGATCACCTCGCACAGGAGCGCCTCCACGAGCCGGCTGCGCGAGCCGTTCTGCGTGTACATCGGGAAGACGACGAGGTGGGGGAGCCCATCGATGCGGTGCTCCTGCGGTTGGAAGGCGACGAGCGAGTCGAGGAAGTCGGGGACGGCGAAGCCGCTCTCGACCCAGCGATCGAAATCGACGACGGATGCCTCCAGATACGCGCGATCGTGCGGGAACAGCGGCGCGAGGGCGGCGATCGACGTCGTGATGGACGCGACGAGTTCGCGTGCGGCCGCGTGGTCGCCGGCGTCGGGGATCGATCCGTCCGCGGCCTGCAGGGGCTGCAGCGCGGTCGCGGCATCCTTCAGGAGGAGCCATGCCGGCTGCGCACGGAGCTCGCGACCGTCTTCGACAATCGGCGTCGTCGGTCGGTTGTCTTCGACAATCGGCGCTGTCGGTCGGTTGTCTTCGACAACCTCGGGCTCTCCGATGACGGACTTCGACGGCGTGGTGAGAAGGGACATGGTGGGCACCTCCGATCGGCGCAGACAGGAATATTTCCGGCGCAGAAGCGCCGACTCCGGTATTATTCCATGCATGGATGACGCTGTCGACCTTCGAATCCTGGGCGAGGTCTCCCGTGACGGGCGGGCGACGCTCTCCGACCTCTCCGCGGCGACCGGCCTCTCGGTGTCCGCGGTGCAGGCGCGCCTTCGGCGGCTCGAGTCCCGCGGTGTCATCACGGGATACCGCGCGACCCTCGACCCCGAGGCGGCCGGCCGGCCCCTCTCGGCCTTCGTCGAGATCACGCCGCTGGACCCCGCCCAGCCGGACATCGCACCCGAGCTCCTCGAGCACCTCGACGCGATCGAGGCGTGCCACTCGATCGCGGGCGACGCCGCGTACATGCTGTTCGTCCGCGTCGCCTCGCCGCGCGCGCTGGAAGACCTCATCCGCGACATCCGCATGGCCGCGAACGTCCGCACGCGCACGACCGTCGTCCTGCAGACCTTCTACGAGCACCGTCCCGTCGTCCCGACGGCTCGCTGATACATCTCAGGGAGGATGTCGCTGCGCAGGCGCTCGCGTAGCGTCGAAGCGTGTTCCGCCCGCTCACGCGCCTCCAGCTGACCCTCGACATCCTCGCGGCGACGCTCTTCGCGCTGTTCGCCCTCGCGGCGACGCTCATCCCGTGGCGCGGATCTTCGATCGGCTCCGGCGTCGTGAACATGCACATCGCGCTGCTCATCGCGCTGGTGCTCCTGCTCGCCTTCTCGGGAGCCCTGGCCCTGCGCCGTCTCTCTCCGGGGCTCGCCCTCGCGATCTGCTGGGTCGCCGCGATCGTGCAGATGTCCGCCGGGCTTCCGCCGCTGCCCGCGAATCTCGCGATCTTCGGCGTGCTGTACACGACCGCCGCCTACGGCACGCGGCGGCTGTTCTGGATCGGGTTCGCCTCGTCGCTCGCGGGCGCTGCGGCGATCGCGGTGTACCTCATCATCCCCGGCGCCATGGAGATCATCGGCTCGGGCGATGTGGGGCAGCTGCGCACGTACGTCTTCGCCGCCGTGATGACCTTCATCGCCTCGGCCCTGGCGCTCCTGCTGGCCTGGACGATCGGCGCTCTCGTACGCTCCGGCCTACGCGCGCGGGAGAATCGGCAGGCCCAGCAGGCCGCCGAATCCGAGGCCGCGGCGGAGGCGGAGCGCACGCGCATCGCGAGGGACATGCACGACGTCGTCGCACACTCGCTCGCGGTCGTCATCGCGCAGGCCGACGGCGCGCGGTACGCCGCCGCGGCTGATCCCGAGGCGGCATCCCGCGCCCTCGGCACGATCTCGGCGACCGCGCGGGCGGCGCTCGCCGACGTGCGCATGCTCCTCACGCAGCTCCGGCACACCCAGGCCGAGGGGCCTCAGCCCACGCTCGCCGACCTCGAGCAGCTCTACGCGCAGGTCCGGGCCGCCGGCGTCGACCTCGCGGTGGATGTGGATCCCGCGCCGCGGGGCGACATCCCGGCCGCCACCCAGCTCGCGGTGTACCGCATCCTGCAGGAGGCGCTCACGAACGCGCTGCGCCACGGAGCCCGCGGCGGCCAGGACGCCGGAGCCCCGGCGGGGACAGCGGCAGGGCGCGTCGACGTCCGGCTCGCGTGGCACGATGATCGCGTGGAGATGATCGTCGCCAATGCGCTGCGCCGGCCGATCCCCGAGGTCGCCGGCGCGAGCCGCGGACACGGCCTCATCGGCATGCGCGAGCGCGCCCAGCTGGTCGGCGGCACCCTCGACGCGGGCGCCGACCCCTCCGGCTGCTTCATCGTCAGCGCGACTCTTCCCCGGGCGGATGCCACATGAGCGCGCCCATCCGCGTCGTGCTCGTCGACGACCAGGCGCTGTTCCGTGCCGGCATCCGCATGGTCATCGATTCGCAGCCCGACCTCGAGGTCGTCGGCGAGGCGGGCGACGGGGAGGAGGGCGTGCGGGTCGTCCGTGCCGCCCGCCCCGACGTCGTCCTCATGGACATCCGGATGCCGGTGCGGGACGGCCTCGCCGCCACGTCAGAGCTTCTCGCCGACACCTCGTTCGGCGACCACCCGCCGCGAGTCGTGATGCTCACGACGTTCGACCTCGACGAGGCGGCGGCGCGCGCGATCCAGCAGGGGGCGAGTGGATTCCTCCTGAAGGACGCCGACCCCGAGTTCCTCCTGGCGGCGATCCGCACCGTGCACGCCGGCTCCGCCGTCATCGCGGCATCCGCCACCCGCGACCTGTTCGCGCACGTCATGGGGCCGGCGACGGCGCCCGTACCGCCGGCGTACGGCGAGCTCACCGAGCGAGAACGGGAGATCTTCGCGCTCGCCGCCCGCGGCCTGTCGAACGCGGAGATCGCGCAGCGCGAATACCTCTCCGAGGCGACGGTGAAGACCCACATCAGCCGCATCCTCGCCAAGCTGGCGCTCCGCGACCGCGTCCAGCTCGTGGTCTTCGCCTTCGAGCACGGCCTCGCCTGACCGCCCCCAGAGCCAGCGCCAGCGCCAGCGCCTGGGCGGGTCCGGCTCGGGCCACGCTGCCGTGACCGGCCGTTCGCGCTCCGAAAGCAGGCTCGATCGACCTCGCGGGGCCCCGGCGCCACCGAACGGCCGATCCAGCCTGCTTTCGGCGCACGCGGCCCGGCACGGCCCGCCCCGGCACGGCACGCGCGGCACGCGCGGCGGATCATCCTCGCGATGTACGCCGGCGCGACCTGCGGCCGAGGCGCCGGCGGGGGCGCCCTCCGTAGCGTCGAGAGCATGGAGATCACGACGACGCAGCTGGGCCTCGCCGCCCGCGTGCAGAACCTCACGAAGACCTACGGGGCGGGCGAGTCGGGCGTGCGCGCCCTCGACGACGTCAGCGTCGGCATCCGTCGCGGCGAGTTCACCGCGATCATGGGACCATCCGGATCGGGCAAGTCCACCCTCATGCACATCATGGCCGGGCTCGACGCCCCCTCCTCGGGGCGCGCGTGGATCGGCGACACCGAGATCACGGGGCTCGGCGACCTGGAGCTGACGCTCCTGCGTCGCCGCCGGGTCGGCTTCGTCTTCCAGGCGTTCAACCTCGTGCCCACCCTGGATGCGATGGGGAACATCCTGCTGCCCTTCGACCTCGACGGGCGCCGACCGAGCGCGCTCGAGCGTGCCCGCATCGACGGGCTCGTCGAGACCCTGGGGCTCGGCGCCCGCCTGCGCCACCGGCCGCACCAGCTCTCCGGCGGTCAGCAGCAGCGGGTGGCGATCGCCCGCGCGCTCGCCACGGGGCCCGACCTCGTCTTCGCCGACGAGCCGACAGGCAACCTCGACTCCCGGTCGAGCCGGGAGGTTCTCACGCTCCTCGCCGCCGCGAGCCGCGAGCACGGGCAGTCGATCGCGATGGTCACCCACGACCCGGTGGCGGCCGCCCACGCCGATCGGGTCGTCTTCCTCGGTGACGGCCACATCGTCGCCGACAAGACACGTCAGAGCGCCGCGCAGGTCTCCGCGTTCATGCTCGCGGCGGAGGTGGCGGCATGACCGCGGCATCCTCCGTCGACGTCCGCGACGCACGGCCGGTGCCCTCGGCATCCGCGGGCGACGGGATGCCGCACGGCAAGGCCCGTCGCGCGTCGGGGAGCTCCCGCCTCGCCGCGGCGCTGCGCGAACGGGGGATGGGGGCGACGGTGCTCGTCGCCGCGATCTCGACGGCCTTCGGCGTGCTCCTGCTGAGCGCGACCGGCTACATCGGCGCGTGGGCGAACAGCGAGGAGGCGCTCGCCGGCGACACGCTGACGCTCGTCGTCGGCATCCTGAGCGTCCTCCTCGTGGGCGTCGCCGTGTACGTCGCGGCGATCGTGACGGCGAACACCTTCGCGACGATCGTCGCGGGGCGGACACGGCAGATCGCGCTTCTGCGCCTCATCGGCGCCTCTGCCCGCTCGCAACGGGGGGCTGTCGCCGCACAGGGCGCCGCCGTCGGCACGATCGGCGCCGTCACCGGACTCGTCGCCGGAACCGCCGCCGCGGCGATCCTTCTGCGATGGGCGGATGCCGCGCTGGGCATCTCGACCGGGTACGGCGTGGTCCAGCCGATCCTGCTCGTCCCCGCCGTGGTGGTCGCACTGACGACGTGGGCGGGCGCGTGGAGCGGATCGCGTCGCGTGCTGGAGGTGACTCCCCTCGAGGCGATCGGCGGATCCGCCCCGCGCTCGCACGGCGAGGTCGCCCGGAGCCGGGGGCGCAACGTCACCGCGCTCGTCATGACCATCACGGGTGCCCTGCTCCTCGCGGCCGGGGTCGCGATCGGTCTCGTCACCCCGCTCGGCATCGCGGTCGCGTTCTTCGGCGGCATCCTCTCGTTCACCGGCCTCAGCCTCGGGGCGGTGGTCATCATGCCGCCCCTCCTGCGGCTCACTGGTCGGGCGTTCGGTCGCTCCGCGCCCGCGCGGCTCGCGGCCGAGAACGCGCTGCGCTACCCCGAGCGCTCCAGCCGCATGGCCATCGGCGTCGTCATGGGCGTCACGCTCGTGGTGATGTTCGCAGTCGCGAACGAGTCGCTGAAGGCGGTGTTCACGGCATCCTCCGGCGGCGAGCCGCCCGCCGAGTTCGGGCGGATCATGGACACCTTCGCCGCCATCATGATGGGCCTTGTCGCCGTATCCGCCGTCATCGCCGCCGTCGGGCTCGTCAACCTCCTGACGATCGGTGTCGTGCAGCGCCGGCGCGAGCTCGGCCTCCTGCGTGCGCTCGGGCTCACGTCCGGTCAGGTGCGCCGCGTCGTCCTGCTCGAGGCGGTGCACGTGACGATCACCGCCCTCGCCTTCGGCCTGCTGCTCGGCATCGCCTACGGGTGGATCGCCGCGCAGTCGCTCCTCGGGTCGGTGGCGGCGCCGCCCTCGTTTACGTCCCCGACGCTCGTCGCGCCCGCGATCCCGTGGGTGCCCGTGCTCGTCGTGATCGCCGCGATCGCCATGCTCACGCTCGTCGCGGCCGTCGTCCCCACGCGGCTCGCGACGCGGGTCAGCGCCGTCGAGGCGCTCGCCGAATAGCGCGCGGAGCGCTCAGGATGCCGCGGGTCCCGCCTCGGCCACAGCCTCCGATCCCGGCTCCAACCCTGACGCGAGTCCGGGGTCGGAGGCGGGCGTGGTCTCCGGGTCGTGGGCCCAGGTCGGTGCCAGGGTCCGCAGGCGCGCCGCGCGCCACTGCCAGATCGTCCACAGCACGGGCCAGAGCACGGGTGCCGCGGCACCCCCGATGACCAGGCGCTCGCGCCAGAGCGTGCGGCCGGGGTCGCCCGGCGCGGGCGAGACGGCCATCTGGTGGTCCCACACGTCGAGGCTCGCGAGGGGGCCGGTGAGCGGGATGCCGCTGTCGCGGAGGATCCGCACATCGCCCCGTGCCTCGGGGATGACCCGCTCGCTCACGTGGATCAGCTGATCGCCGAGCGCGGCTCCCCCCACCCGCATCCGCACCGGGACGTCGTCGCCCGGCGCGAGTCGGATCGGCATGCCGCCCGCTCCCATCGGCTCGAGGTCCACCAGCGGCCCGTAGAGATCGGCGATCACCCGCGGGGAGTGGAGGGCGCGCCACGCGGCATCCGCGTCGCAGTCGAGCACGATCTTCACGAGGATCCGCATGCGCCCAGTCTCGCACTGCGGGTGCGACCGCGTCGGCGCACGCCCGGGCCCGCCGCGCCTGAGCAGGTTCCGGCCGCCCGCGTCCCGCGCCCCGAATCCCGCGTCCCGAATCCCGCGTTCCGCGTTCCGCGTCCCGAATCCCGCGTCCCGCGTCCCGAAAGCAGGGCGCACCGGCGGGCGCACGCCGTGTCGGCGACGAAAGGTACGGTCCAGCCTGCTTTCGGAACGGGGCGACGTCGCAACGGGGCGACGGCGCAACGCGGCGACGGCGCGACGCGGCGACGGCGCGATGGGGCATGCGGGCGCGGGCGCGCCTGCATCCCGCCCGTAGCCTGGAGGGATGAGCTCACCGTTCGACCAGTCCCGCTACCAGGTGCGCCTCGCATGGGGGGCGTCGGGCCTCGACATGCTCGCGCCCGCCGATGTCGTGATCGTCGTCGACGTCCTCCGGTTCAGCACCACGGTCGCGGCGCGCCTGGACGCGGGGGAGGACGTGCCGCTGGATGCCGCGGCGCACGCCGCGTCGCTCAACGGGGCGGCCGTCGCAGCCCATGCCGCGCAGCTCGCGCATCGGCCCGTCGTCCTGCTCGGCGGCCTCCGCAACGCGAGCGCCGCGGCGCGCGCCGCCCTGGCGGAGCAGACCCGCCGGGGGGCGCGGACGAGCATCGCCGTCATCCCCGCGGGAGAGCTCGCCGGGCGCCGGCCGGGCGCACCCCTGCGCTTCGCCGTGGAGGATCTCCTCGGAGCGGGCGCCGTCGTCGACGCTCTCGGCGCGCTCGGGATCGATCACACCGCTCCCGACGCGGCCGCCGCCGCCGAGGCGTTCCGCGGTCTGCGGGGCGCGACGCGGCATCTCCTCACCGCGAGCGGCTCCGGGCAGGAGCTCGTCGAGCGCGGCGGGCGGGATGAGGTGCTCGCCGCCGCAGAAGTGGATGCCTCGGCATCCGTGCCCGTCCTGCGCGGCGACGTCTTCCGCCCCTACGCGGACTGATCGGTCCTTCGCTCCACCGTCGACTGATCGCGCGGCGTCATCGCTGCGAGCCGGGTGGCGGGCGTGATCTCGCGGCGGGTCCAGGTGAAGAGGAAGCGGGCGTCGAAGGTCGGAGAGCAGACGGCGCACGAGGTCGCCCGCGTCGCCCGGCGGTGGCGGTAGGCGACGTGGCCCACCGGGCACACCCCCACCCACGGTGCGAGCTCGGTCGCCGTCTCGCCGTAGTGGGTCGTGCCGCCGGTGTAGCCGAGGCCGCGCGCCGTGCGCTTCCACACGGGTCCGTGCCCCGCGCGCGCCCCCGCGAGGGCGTGCGCGACCTCGTGCAGGAGCGTCTGACGGTTGGTCTCGTCGTCGTAGCGGGCAGCGAGGTAGCGCGACACGGTGATGCGTCCCCGGGTGTAGTCGCACGCGCCGGCGCGCCGCTTCGCGTTGTCGAAGGCGAACGTCCACGACGCGTCGAGGTGCGTGTGCAGCAGCGCTTCAGCCATGCGCCGCACCTCGATCAGATCGGACATGCGGGAAGTATAGAACGGATGTACGACACGGGATCGATCGGACGCGCGGGCGGCTGCGTCAGCTGGCGACCTGCGAGCCCGAGCGGCGCCTCTCGGCGGCGTCGATCGCCGTGAGGGTCGATTCGAGCTGCTCCTCGGGCGCGCCAGCCTCCTGGCGGAGGAACAGGGCGCGCTTGAAGTCGGCGCGTGCATTCACGAAGTCGTTCATGTCGTAGAACACCTTGCCGCGGTGCTGGTAGGCGAACGCAGCGAGCGCCGACCAGCCCTGGCCTTCGGCCTCCTCGCCGCACGTCGTGAGCTCCTGGATCGCCGCGGCGTACGCGGCGCGCGCCTGAAGGACGGTCGCGTGCAGCACGCGGGAGCGCAGCAGGTCCTTCCGGGGTCCGCCCATCCGGGCGACGCGCACCGACTGCTCGGAGACGACGAGCGCCTCGTCGAGGTCTCCCGTGACCTTCAGCAGCCACACGCGTTCGAGGAGGGCGGCCAGCGACCGCTGGTCGCCGAGCTCGTCGAGCCGGTCGCGGCACTGGGCCTCGTCCACGATCTCCCGCAGGGTCTGCGGATCGTATCCCTGGATGTAGCTCACCGGCATCCCCCTTCGTGCGCGGACGGTGCGGTGACCAGTGTCTCCCGATCGCGCGGGCTCGCGCCGACCTCGCCCGGCGTGCCGCCCGACCCGTCTCCGACGGCTCTGCTCAGCGCTCGAACAGCGCCGACGACGGCTTCGGTGAGGACGTCGCGTCGGCGTCGGTCACGACGGTCGCGCTCCGCACGAAGTCATCGATCTCGCGCCCCTGCGCGACCTTCGCGGGGTGGGGACCGGCGGCCATGAGGCGCGGCAGCCACTGCGTCGGCAGGGGTGCGGCGGATGCCGCGACCACGAGGTTGCCGAACCGGCGGCCCTTGAGGGTCTGCACCTCGGCGAGCACGATCACTTCCGGCAGGACGGCGCGGATGGTCGCGACCTGCCGGCGCGCGAAGGCGAGGCCGGAGCCGTCGGCGACGTTGACCAGGAGCACGCCGTCCGGTGTCAGGAGGCCGGCGAGGATGCCGTAGTACTCGGCCGTCGTGAGGTGAGCGGGGGTCTGCGCGCCGGCGAAGACGTCCGAGACGACGAGGTCGGCCGTGCCCTGCAGGCCGGGCGGAAGCTTCGCGGCGACAGCGCGCGCGTCGCCGATCCGCACGCGCACCTGCGCGGTGCGGGGGAGCGGGAGGTGCGTGCGCACGAGGTCGATGAGCGGCTGCTCGAGTTCGATCACCTGCTGGCGCGATCCCGGTCGGGTGTGCGCGACGTAGCGGGGGAGGGTCAGCGCGCCGCCGCCCAGATGGACCGCGGTCAGCGGCTGTCCCGGCATCCGGAGCAGATCGATCACGGCGCCCATGCGGGCGACGTACTCGAAGTGCAGGTGGGTCGGATCGTCGAGGTCGACGTGCGACTGCGGCGTCCCATCGACGTCGAGCTCGAAGCCGCCCGCGAACCTGCTGGGCACCACACGTGCGAGGGAGCCGTCGGAGAGACGGACCTGCTCCGGCTCTTCGACGTGTGCGCGGGCCATGGTGCCCACGGTACACAGGCCGCGGTGCCCCGGCCGATGCGTACCGATTGCAGGATCGCCGCGGCTGCGCCGGAGCGCGAGGCCCGCGATGCCGCGCCTCACGCTCCTGCCGGCGGCGGTCGATCCTGCATACGGTACGCGGCGCGGCCGGTAGCGTGGCGGCATGAGCGCGATCGACCTGAACGCCGACCTGGGCGAGACGGTCGACGGGGCGCCGACCGCCGATGACGCCGCGATGTTCGCGGTCATCTCCAGTGCCTCGATCGCGTGCGGCGGACATGCGGGCGATGCCGCGTCGATGCGGGATGCCGTGGCCCGCGCGGCCGCGCACGGGGTCGCGGTGGGGGCGCATCCGTCGTACCCCGACCGTGCCGGATTCGGTCGCGTCCGGCCGGCGCTCGGCGCAGGCGACCTGCGGGAGAGCGTCGCCGCGCAGCTGCACGCGCTCGTCGCCGCGGGCGCGGATGTCCGATACGTCAAGCCGCACGGCGCTCTGTACCACGCGGTGCGGGACGACACGGCGCAGGCCGCCGCGGTGGTCGCCGCCGTCGCCGCGCTGTCGGAGCGGGTGGGCCGCGCCGTGCCGATCCTCGGCCTCGACGGCGCCATCTCGCGCGCCGCCGCATCGGCCGGGCTCCCGTTCCGTCGGGAGGCCTTCCTCGACCGGGGCTACCTCGCCTCGGGCGCCCTCGTCCCCCGCGGCGACCGCGATGCCCTGCTGGATGATCCCGTCGTCGTCGCCGCGCGGGCCGTGCGACTGGCCCTCACGGGCGAGGTCGAGGCCGTGGACGGCGCCGTCGTCACGACCGGCGCCGTCTCGCTGTGCCTGCACGGGGACTCCCCGGGCTCCGTGGCGATGGCGCACGCGGTGCGGGCCGCACTTGATGAGGCGGGTGTCGCGGTGGCGGCACCGTGGTGAGGCCGTGGTGAGGCCGTGGTGAGGCCATCGTCGCCCGCCGCGCCGTCGCCGGCCGCGGCGGCGCCCGCCGCGGCGGCGCGCGTGCTGCCCTTCGGCGACCGGGGTGTCCTCGTCGAATGCGCCGGTCTCGATCAGGCGCTCGCCATCCGTGCGCGCCTCGCCCGGGCCTGCCCGGACGGCGTCATCGACCTCGTGCCCGCCGCGCGCACCGTCCTCGTGCACGTGGACCCGCGGCGGCTCCCGCTGGCAGCCGTCCGCTCCTGGATCGAGCGCACCGCCGTGGGCCCCGCGCCCACCCGCGAGGCCGGCGACGCCGTGCGCCTGCCGATCGTCTACGACGGGCCGGACCTCGCGGCTCTCGCCGAAACCCTGGGGCTCACGCCGGCGGAGCTGGCCGGCCGGCACGCCGCGTGCGAGTGGACCGTCGCCTTCACCGGCTTCGCCCCCGGGTTCGGGTACCTCGTGAGCGAGGACTGGACGTACGACATCCCGCGCCTCGACTCGCCGCGCACCCGCGTCCCGGCGGGCGCCGTCGGACTCGCCGCCGGCTTCACGGGGGCCTACCCGCGCGAGACCCCCGGTGGATGGCAGCTGATCGGCACCACGACGGCGCCGCTGTTCGACGCGGATGCCGCGCCGCCCGCCCTCCTCGCCCCCGGAACCCGGGTCAGGTTCGCTCCGGAGGCCGCTCCGGAGGCCGCACCGGGGGCCGCCGCGTCGGACACCGCGCCGCCTGTTCCGGCCGAACCCCACGCCGCAGGCGGGGAGCGCGACCCCCGGCGGGCCCCCACCGCGGCGTTCCGGGTCCTCCATCCCGGCGCCCTGACCACCGTGCAGGACCTCGGACGCCCGGGTCACGCCGCGGAGGGGATCGCGGTCTCGGGCGCCGCCGACCGGGCGGCACTCCGCCGCGCCAACCGCCTCGTGGGCAACCCGGAGGGCGCCGCCGCGCTGGAGGTCGCGCTCGGCGGCTTCCGCGCCGTCGCGGAGGAGGACCTCTGGTTCGCCGTCACGGGCGCGTGGGGTGGCGTCCGTCTCGACGGTCGGGACGTGGATCCGTCCACCGCTCACGCCTGGCCGCGGGGGGCGGAGCTCGCCCTCGACGCGTTCACCCACGGAGTGCGCGCCGTGGTCGCCGTGCGCGGCGGTGTCGCGGCCTCCGTCGCGGTCGGATCGCGCGCCACGGACACGCTCTCCGGCCTCGGTCCTGCCGCCCTCCGCCCCGGCGACGCCGTCGACCTCATCGACCGGCATCCGGCGGCCCCCATCCCCGCCACCGACCTGCACCCGTGGGGTCCGCCGCCCGCGTCGGCGATCGACCTCGAGGTCGCCCCTGGTCCGCGCGCCGACTGGTTCGCGCAGCCGGAGCTCCTCTTCGAGGGTGTGTGGACGGTCTCGGCGCGCGCGGACCGGGTCGGGGTCCGCCTCGACGGGCCGCCGCTGGCGCGCACGGACGGACGTGCGCGCCAGGGCGAGCTCGCGAGCGAGGGGATGCTGCCCGGCGCCGTCCAGGTGCCGCCGGACGGATGCCCCGTGATCCTCGGGCCCGACGGACCGGTGACCGGCGGCTACCCCGTCGTCGCCGTGGTGACCGATGCCACGCGCGACGCCCTGGCCCAGGCGCGACCCGGCACGCGGGTGCGCTTCCGTCATGCGCGCTGACCTCCGTGCTGATGCGCGCTGATGCGCGCTGATGCCCGGGGATGCCCCGGGATGCCCCGGGATGCCTCCCGCGTGTCGCCGCCGTCTCCTACAGTGACGGTATGACCCGCGCACGGATCGCCACCCTCGCTCTCGCCGCCACGCTCTCCCTCGGGCTGTCCCTCGGGGCGGCGGGATGCTCCGCCTCGGCGCCCGCGGAATCCACGGCCTCCAGCCCCGCCGCTCCGAGCGCGACGCCCGCGGCCGGCACCGTCATCACGGGAACGGGCTATCGCTTCTCCGTCCCCGAGGGCTGGGGCGACCCCGGCCCCATCGAGGGCTTCGACCCCGACAGCCTCGCGGTGGACGGCTCCGACGCCGACGGCTTCTCCGACAACGTCAACGTCATCCTCTCGCCCGCGGGGAAGATCACCCCCGACCAGGTCGAGTCGCAGGGTGTGACCGAGTTGAAGGGGAGCGGGGCCACGGACGTCACGGTGCAGCCCCGCCTCACGGTCGCCGGGAGCGAGAGCTCGCACCTGACGGCGGCGCTGGAGAGCGGCGGCGCGTCCTACGTGATCGACCAGTTCTACGTGTCCGACGCCTCCCAGACCTACATCGTCACGTTCAGCTTCAGCCCCACGGTCACCGACGACGAGCGCGCCGCGGTGACCGGACCGGTGCTCGCGTCCTGGGTGTTCACCGCCTGACCGGCCGGGGACCGGAGGGGCGGGATGCGCCTGCGGTTCTTCTCCTCCACCGCGGGAGCGCGTTTATACCGCAGCATCCGATGCTCGTCAAGATTCGACTGGACATGGCGCGTCGCAGCACGTATAGTGGGTAGTTGCGCTCCCATCCCCCATGCCCTCATATGGTGGTCGGCTGTGCCTGCGCCCCGTTGTCAGACGGCTTGCGCGCAGGAGTGGATCGGAGCACTCCACCTGACGACAAGGAAACCAGCCCCCGCCCGGGCTCATGGAGGTCATCCCCTTGGCTGCTGCGCGCAACGCAACCAACCCCACCACCAAGAACGGCCGCGGCGCATCGCGCCTCTCGTTCGCCAAGATCACCGACACTCTCGAGGTCCCCGATCTGCTCGCACTGCAGACCGAGTCCTTCGATTGGCTCGTCGCGAACGACGCCTGGAAGGCGCGGGTCGCCGAGGCCAAGGCTCAGGGACGCACCGACGTTCCCGAGAAGAGCGGCCTCGAGGAGATCTTCGAGGAGATCTCGCCGATCGAGGACCTCGGCGAGACGATGCAGCTGAGCTTCACGAACCCGTACCTCGAGCCCGAGAAGTACTCGATCGAGGAGTGCAAGGAGCGCGGCAAGACCTACGCCGCCCCGCTGTACGTCGAGGCCGAGTTCATGAACCACCTCACCGGTGAGATCAAGACGCAGACGGTCTTCATGGGCGACTTCCCGCTCCAGACCGGCAAGGGCACGTTCATCATCAACGGCACCGAGCGCGTCGTCGTCTCGCAGCTGGTGCGCAGCCCCGGTGTCTACTTCGACAAGACGCCCGACAAGACGAGCGACAAGGACATCGTCTCGGCGCGCGTCATCCCCAGCCGCGGCGCCTGGCTCGAGTTCGAGATCGACAAGCGCGATCAGGTCGGCGTGCGCATCGACCGCAAGCGCAAGCAGTCGGTCACCGTGTTCCTCAAGGCCCTCGGCCTCACGAGCGAGGACATCCTGAACGAGTTCGCCGGCTACGACTCCATCGAGGACACGCTGTCCAAGGATGCGATCCTCACCAAGGAGGACGCGCTGCGCGACATCTACCGCAAGCTCCGTCCGGGCGAGCAGGTCGCCGCCGAGGCCGCCCGCGCGCTCCTGGACAACTTCTACTTCAACTCGAAGCGCTACGACCTCGCGAAGGTCGGCCGGTACAAGATCAACCAGAAGCTCGGCCTCGACAAGCCGCTGAGCGACTCGGTGCTCACCGTCGACGACATCGTCGCGACGATCAAGTACCTCGTGGCCCTCCACCGCGGCGACGCGACCATCCCCGGCGTCCGCGCCGGTCAGCCCGCCGAGATCCGCCTGGACGTCGACGACATCGACAACTTCGGCAACCGTCGCATCCGCGCCGTCGGCGAGCTCATCCAGAACCAGGTCCGCACGGGCCTGTCCCGCATGGAGCGCGTCGTCCGCGAGCGCATGACCACGCAGGACATCGAGGCGATCACGCCGCAGACCCTGATCAACGTGCGCCCCGTCGTCGCCGCGATCAAGGAGTTCTTCGGCACGTCGCAGCTGTCGCAGTTCATGGACCAGAACAACCCGCTCGCGGGTCTGACGCACAAGCGTCGCCTCTCGGCCCTCGGCCCCGGCGGTCTGTCGCGTGAGCGCGCAGGCGTCGAGGTCCGCGACGTCCACCCGTCGCACTACGGCCGCATGTGCCCCATCGAGACCCCGGAAGGCCCGAACATCGGCCTGATCGGCTCGCTGGCATCCTTCGCGCGCATCAACGCGTTCGGCTTCATCGAGACGCCGTACCGTCGCGTGATCGACGGCAAGGTCTCCGACACGATCGACTACCTGACGGCCTCCGAGGAGGTCGACTACATCGTCGCTCAGGCCGGTGCCGATCTGAAGGCGGACGGATCGTTCGCGAACGAGCGCGTCCTCGCCCGTCGTGGTCAGGGCGGCGAGGTCGACCTCTTCCACCGTGACGAGATCGGCTACATGGATGTCTCGCCGCGCCAGATGGTGTCGGTCGGCACGTCCCTCATCCCCTTCCTCGAGCACGACGACGCGAACCGCGCCCTCATGGGTGCGAACATGCAGCGTCAGGCCGTGCCGCTGCTGCGCAGCGACTCGCCGTTCGTGGGCACCGGCATGGAGGGCTACGCGGCCATCGACGCCGGCGATGTCATCACCGCCGACAAGCCCGGCGTCGTCATGGAGGTCTCCGCCGACGTCGTCACCGTGCAGCTCGACGAGGGCGGCACGAAGGACTACTTCCTCCGCAAGTTCGACCGCTCCAACCAGGGCAACTCCTACAACCAGCGCGTCATCGTCTCTGCGGGCGACCGGATCGAGGTCGGCGAGGTCATCGCCGACGGTCCCGCCACCGAGAACGGCGAGCTGGCCATCGGAAAGAACCTGCTCGTCGCGTTCATGACGTGGGAGGGTCACAACTTCGAGGACGCGATCATCCTCAGCCAGGACCTCGTCAAGAACGACACGCTCTCCTCGATCCACATCGAGGAATACGAGGTGGATGCCCGTGACACGAAGCTCGGCAAGGAGGAGATCACCCGTGACCTCCCCAACGTCAGCCCGGACCTCCTGAAGGACCTCGACGAGCGCGGCATCGTCCGCATCGGCGCCGAGGTGCGCCCCGGCGACATCCTCGTCGGCAAGGTCACGCCCAAGGGCGAGACCGAGCTGAGCGCCGAGGAGCGCCTGCTCCGCGCGATCTTCAACGAGAAGAGCCGCGAGGTGCGCGACACGTCCCTGAAGGTGCCCCACGGCGAGCAGGGCACGATCATCGCGGTCAAGGAGTTCAACGCCGAGGACGGCGACGACGAGCTCGGCTCGGGCGTCAACCGCCGCGTCGTGGTCTACATCGCTCAGAAGCGCAAGATCACCGAGGGCGACAAGCTCGCCGGCCGCCACGGCAACAAGGGCGTCATCGCCAAGATCCTTCCGATCGAGGACATGCCCTTCCTCGCCGACGGCACCCCCGTCGACGTCGTCCTGAACCCGCTCGGCATCCCCGGTCGAATGAACTTCGGCCAGGTGCTGGAGACCCACCTCGGGTGGATCGTCAAGCAGGGCTGGAAGGTCGACGGCACCCCCGAGTGGGCTGCCGACCTGCCCGAGGCCGCCCGCGAAGCGGCCCCCGGCACGAAGGTCGCCACCCCGGTGTTCGACGGCGCGTACGAGGCGGAGATCGCGGGTCTGCTCGACTCGACCCTCCCCAACCGCGACGGCGAGCGTCTCATCGACAGCTCGGGCAAGACCCAGCTGTTCGACGGCCGCTCCGGCGAGCCGTTCCCGGCGCCCATCTCGGTCGGCTACATGTACATCCTGAAGCTGCACCACCTCGTGGACGACAAGATCCACGCGCGCTCCACCGGCCCGTACTCGATGATCACCCAGCAGCCGCTCGGTGGTAAGGCGCAGTTCGGCGGCCAGCGCTTCGGTGAGATGGAGGTGTGGGCTCTCGAGGCCTACGGTGCCGCGTACGCGCTGCAGGAGCTCCTCACGATCAAGTCCGACGACATCGTGGGACGCGTCAAGGTGTACGAGGCGATCGTCAAGGGCGAGAACATCCAGGAGCCCGGCATCCCCGAGTCCTTCAAGGTGCTCATGAAGGAGATGCAGTCGCTCTGCCTGAACGTCGAGGTCCTCTCGGCAGACGGCACGGCGGTCAACCTCCGCGACACCGACGATGAGGCCTTCCGCGCAGCGGAGGAGCTCGGCATCAACATCTCCACCCGGTTCGAGTCCTCGTCGATCGACGAGATCTGACCCTTCGACGGGCTCAGGGAATGACCCCTGAGCCTGTCGAACCACCGATTTCAAGAACTTTCTGAGACACAGGAGAACCAGTGCTCGAGTCCACCACTTTCGATCAGCTTCGCATCGGCCTGGCCACTGCCGACGACATCCGTCGTTGGTCGTTCGGCGAGGTCAAGAAGCCCGAAACCATCAACTACCGCACCCTCAAGCCCGAGAAGGACGGTCTGTTCGGAGAGCAGATCTTCGGACCGTCCCGCGACTGGGAGTGCGCCTGCGGCAAGTACAAGCGCGTCCGCTTCAAGGGCATCGTCTGCGAGCGCTGCGGCGTCGAGGTCACGAAGTCCTCGGTCCGCCGTGAGCGCATGGGCCACATCGAGCTCGCCGCGCCCGTCACCCACATCTGGTACTTCAAGGGCGTGCCCTCGCGCCTCGGGTACCTGCTCGACATGGCTCCGAAGGACCTTGAGAAGGTCATCTACTTCGCCGCCTACATGGTGATCTCGGTCGACGAGGATGCGCGCCACCGCGACATGCCGACCCACGAGGCGAACCTCCGTCTCGAGATCAAGAACCTCGGCGACCGCCGCGACGCCCGCGTCGCGACGCGTCTGGCGAAGCTGGAAGAGGAGCTCGCCGTCCTCGAGAACGAGGGCGCGAAGGCCGACCAGAAGAAGAAGGTCAAGGACGCCGCCGAGAAGGAGATGGCCTCCATCCGCAAGAACGCGGACGACCAGGTCGCCAAGCTCGAGCGGATGTGGGACGAGTTCCGGGGCCTCTCCGTCGGTCAGCTCAAGCAGGAGGACGACGTCTTCCAGGAGCTGCAGGACCGCTTCGGCCAGTACTTCGAGGCCTACATGGGCGCCGAGTCGATCCAGCGTCGCCTCCAGGCGTTCGACCTGGCGGCCGAGTCCGAGTCGCTGCACCTGCAGATCTCCGAGGGCAAGGGCCAGCGCAAGATCCGCGCGATCAAGCGCCTGAAGGTCGTCAACTCGTTCCTGCAGACCGGCATGTCCCCGGCCTCCATGGTCCTCGACGTCGTCCCGGTGATCCCGCCGGAGCTGCGCCCGATGGTCCAGCTCGACGGTGGCCGCTTCGCGACCAGCGACCTGAACGACCTGTACCGCCGCGTCATCAACCGCAACAACCGTCTCCGTCGCCTGATCGACCTCGGTGCGCCCGAGATCATCGTCAACAACGAGAAGCGGATGCTGCAGGAGGCCGTCGACGCGCTGTTCGACAACGGTCGCCGCGGCCGCCCCGTCACCGGTACCGGCAACCGCGCCCTGAAGTCCCTCAGCGACATGCTGAAGGGCAAGCAGGGGCGCTTCCGCCAGAACCTCCTCGGCAAGCGCGTGGACTACTCGGGCCGTTCGGTCATCATCGTCGGCCCGCAGCTCAAGCTCCACCAGTGCGGTCTGCCCAAGCAGATGGCTCTCGAGCTCTTCAAGCCGTTCGTGATCAAGCGCCTGATCGACCTCGGTCACGCGCAGAACATCAAGGCGGCCAAGCGTCAGGTCGAGCGCATGCACGCGCAGGTCTGGGACGTCCTCGAGGAGATCATCCGCGAGCGCCCCGTGCTGCTCAACCGTGCGCCCACGCTGCACCGCCTCGGCATCCAGGCCTTCGAGCCGCAGCTCGTCGAGGGCAAGGCCATCCAGCTCCACCCGCTCGTGTGCGCGGCGTTCAACGCCGACTTCGACGGTGACCAGATGGCCGTCCACCTGCCCCTGTCGGTCGAGGCCCAGGCCGAGGCCCGCGTGCTGATGCTCGCGTCGAACAACATCCTGAAGCCGTCCGACGGCCGCCCGGTCACCCTGCCCTCGCAGGACATGATCATCGGCCTCCACCACCTGACCACGGTCAAGGAGGGTGCGAGCGGCGAGGGTCGTGTGTTCGGCTCGGTCGGCGAGGCGATCCTCGCGAAGGACGAGGGCACCCTCGACCTGCAGGCGAAGGTCCGCATCCGCATCCCGGGTCTGACGTTCCTCGAGGGCGAAGCCCCCGAGGGCTACGAGCGCCACGGTCTCGTGGACGCGTCGCTCGGTCAGGCGATCTTCAACGACACGCTCCCCAAGGGGTACCCGTTCGTGCGCGAGCAGGCCGACAAGGGCAAGCTCAGCCAGATCGTCAACAAGCTGGCCGAGGAGTACCCGAAGGTGGAGGTCGCGGCATCCCTCGACCGCATCAAGGACGCCGGCTTCTACTGGGCCACGCGCTCGGGTGTCACCGTCGCCCTCAGCGACGTCCTGACTCCGCCGAACAAGGGCGAGATCATCGCCAAGTTCGAGAAGCAGGCGCAGAAGGTCCAGGGCCAGTTCGAGAAGGGTCTCGTGACCGACGCCGAGCGTCGTCAGGAGCAGATCAAGATCTGGACCGAGGCGACCGACGAGGTGCAGGCCGCGATGAAGGCCAACTTCCCGGCCGACAACACCATCAACCGCATGGTGAGCTCGGGCGCCCGTGGTAACTGGCTGCAGATCCGTAACATCGCGGGCATCCGAGGCCTGGTGAACAACACCAAGGGTGAGATCATGCCCCGTCCGATCATCTCCTCGTACCGCGAGGGGCTGTCGGTCGCGGAGTACTTCACCGCGACGCACGGTGCCCGCAAGGGTCTGGCCGACACGGCCCTCCGTACCGCCGACTCGGGCTACCTGACGCGTCGACTCGTCGACGTCTCGCAGGATGTCATCATCCGCGAGGACGACTGCGGCACCACCAAGGGCCTCGAGTTCACGATCGCCGCTCCGGATGCCTCCGGCACCCTGGTGCGCGACGCGAACGTCGAGAACTCGGTGTTCGCCCGTACCCTCGCCGCCGACGTGGTCGCGCCCTCGGGCGAGATCGTGGCGGAGGCCGGCGACGACGTGGGCGACGTGCTCATCGACAAGCTGGTGGATGCCGGTGTCGAGACCATCAAGGTCCGCTCCGTCCTCACCTGCGACTCGGCGGTCGGCGTCTGCGCGAAGTGCTACGGCCGCTCGCTCGCGACCGGCAAGCTCGTCGACATCGGCGAAGCGGTCGGCATCATCGCCGCTCAGTCGATCGGTGAGCCCGGAACCCAGCTGACGATGCGTACCTTCCACACGGGTGGGTCGGCCTCGGCCGATGACATCACCCAGGGTCTGCCGCGTGTGCAGGAGCTCTTCGAGGCCCGTACCCCCAAGGGTGCGTCGCCGATCGCCGAGGCCGACGGCCGCATCACGATCGACGAGACCGACAAGGCGAAGAAGGTCATCCTGACGCCCGACTCGGGCGACGAGCCGCACGTCTACCCCGTGCTCAAGCGCGCCACCCTCCTCGTCGAGGACGGCCAGCACGTCACGGTCGGTCAGCCGCTGCAGGTCGGGACGCTCGACCCCAAGGAGGTCATGCGCGTGCAGGGTGCCCGCGAGGTGCAGAAGTACCTCGTCGGCGGCGTGCAGGGCGTGTACCGCTCGCAGGGTGTGCCGATCCACGACAAGCACATCGAGGTCATCGTGCGCCAGATGCTGCGGAAGGTCACCGTGGTCGACCACGGCGAGACGACGCTGCTGCCCGGTGAGCTGGTCGACTTCAAGAAGTACCAGTCGATGAACCGTGCCGCCGTGGCCGAGGGCAAGCGCCCCGCGTCGGGTCGTCCGGAGCTCATGGGTATCACCAAGGCGTCGCTGGCGACGGAGTCGTGGCTGTCCGCGGCATCCTTCCAGGAGACGACCCGCGTGCTGACCCAGGCGGCCATGGAGGGCAAGAGCGACCCGCTCGTCGGCCTCAAGGAGAACGTCATCATCGGAAAGCTCATCCCCGCCGGAACGGGTCTCGCGAAGTACCGCGACGTCACCGTCGAGGCGACGGAGGAGGCCAAGAGCGAGCGCTACCCGAACCGGATCTTCGCGTCCGACGGTGCGTACAGCGACGCCGATCTGAGCTATGTCGACTTCGACAGCTTCACGACCGACGGGTTCTCCACCGAGTACAACTGAGTGATCACGCCATGATGAAGGCCCCCGGGACATCGTTCCCGGGGGCCTTCGTCGTGTCCGCCATGCCCCGCGACGCACGCCGCCTACGCTGGAACCATGGCACGGGTCGGGGGCAGGAATGCCGTTTTCGCATGGATCGTCGGGGTCCTCTGCCTCGCCGTCGTCGGCGTCCTCGCCTTCCTCGCCATCCCGCTGATCCCTGCGTCGGTGGCGTGGATGGGCGACACAGTGAACCGGCCGACGGGTTCCGCGGTCGCGGACGGCGCCGACGGGGAGGGCGCCGCCGGCGTCCCCACCGAGTGCTCGGGCCTGTACGACTCCGCCCTGTGGGCGACGATGCGCTTCGCGCCCGGCTCCGTCATGACGCCCTCCGCCGACGCGCCGACGAGCACGGCCCAGTCGCTCGTGACCGCGCTCCAGCCCCAGGTCCTGTTCACGTGCTCCTGGCATGCCGATGCCGGGACGGTGTCGACGACGCTCGCGACGGTGCCGACGGATGCCGGGGCGATCGCCGCGGCCGCGCTGCCCGCGGCGGGCTTCACGTGCGAGGCGGTCGACGACCGCACGCGCTGCGCGCGCACCGACGGGGAGCTCGTCGAGACGATCGAGGCCGGTGGGGGGCTGTGGCTGTCGACGAGCGAGAGCGCGTGGCATCCTGCCGAGTACGTCCGCCGCACGGGCGACCGCGTCTGGGGCTGAATCCGGGTCTCCGCGTGCGGGACGACGTGCGTTCGGGAGGAGATCGGCGTTCGGGAGTACTCCTGCGCGTCAGGCATCCTCCGGAGCGTCGATCTCCTCCCGGATGGCGCGGCGCTCGCATCACCCCAAGGGCGTCGGGCTCGGCTTCGGGGTGCGCCCGCCGGCGGGCCAGAGGGCCGCGATCACCGCATCCGTGTATCCGTCGGGTGAGAGGTTCGAGTACTGGGTGTCGACGATCACCCCGTCGCGCCAGAACAGGGTGCGGCCGTCCTCGACCGGCAGGACCGGATCGGTCCAGGTCTTCTCGCAGCGCAGGCCCCCCTGCGGCTCGTAGCAGGTGAAGCCGTCCTGCCCCAGGGCGAAGAGCGCGTCGCGCGCCTCGCGCTCGGGGGAGTAGCCGATGACCGTCACCAGGCGCGTGGTCGCCGCTCCCGGCTCGCTCCAGACGCAGACGCGGGAGCTGTCTTCGCGGATGCCGCCGCCCATCCCCTCCGCGTTGAGCGGGATGCCGTCGAGCTGAGCCAGCACGTCGGCGTCGAGCAGGTCGCGGCACCCCTGCGGAAGGTCCGCCGGCAGCGGCGTCGTCGACACCGAGGCGCCGAGGGGGAACGGCGTGATCGACCCCGACGGGGTGGGTCGCGGTGCGATCGCCGTTGCCGTGCCCGAGGGTGAACCGGGGCCGGGCTCGGCGACGCAGCCCGCGAGGAGGATGGCGAGCGCCGCCGACGCCGCGACGAGGGCGGATCGGGTGCGGGCGGGGCGAGGCATGCCCCCACGATAGGCGGGTGCGCCGCCGGACGCGCGCAGTGGCGAAATCGCGGCGAGGCGCCGCGGCACGGCCCGATCCGGGCGTTACTCTCGCTGTGCGGCGGCACGTGCCCCCGCGTGAGGAGCAACGCCATGAGCGACCACAAGTACGGCGAGCCGGTCGACGAGGGAACCGTCGGCCACCCCGTGACGTCGGCCGACGATGCCGTCGCGAGTGCCCACGAGGGCCTTGCGGACGCAGAGGCGGCCTCACGCGACGTGGTCGCCCCGGACCCGGCGACGGATGCCGCCGCGTACGATCGCGACGCCGCGCACGACCGCGACGCCGCGGTGACCTCGGCCGAGCCGGTCGTCGAGCCGGGCTCGTCGCACTCCGGATACTCCTCCGCCGCGTCGGAGGTGGCCGCCGAGCCGGTCGCGCCCGCTGCGCCCGCCGCCCACGGCGGGATGTACGCCGACGATCCGGTCGACGAGGCCTACGTGCCGGGTGCCTACTCCGACCGCACCGACGCGCCCACCGAGGTCGTCGCGCCCGCCGTCGTCGCCCCCGCCGCGGTCGCTCCCGCGGCGTCCGTCGCGCCCGCACCGCAGCCGATCTTCGTCCAGGCGCCCGAAGCGCCGCGCCCCCGCGGGAACCGTGGCGCGGCGGGACTCATCGGCCTGCTCGCGACCGTCGCGTTCGCCCTGCTCTACCTCGCCGCGGCCCTGGGCCTCCGCGCCCTCGGCGGCGACGTGACGACCTCCAACGTCGGGACCGAGGCATCCTCGGCCCTCACCTCGTGGTGGTTCTGGGTTCCCGTCGCGGTCTTCTTCCTCGCGTTCTGGCTCCTCGGCGCGATCATCAATCGCGGCCGCTGGGGTCACTGGGTCATCTTCGGCCTCTTCGTCGGCGCCGCCTCCTACGGCGGGCACCTCCTCGGGCAGCTCTTCCAGGCGCCGTTCTGGCAGCTGACGGCCAGCCAGGGTCAGCAGGTGGTGCAGGATCAGCTCCTCGCCCCGCTTGCGATCGTCGCGTTCGTCGTGGGCCGTGAGCTCACGATCTGGTTCGGCGCGTGGGTCGCTGCACGCGGCAAGCGGATGGCCGAGCTCAACCGCGAGTCGCAGCGCGAGTACGAGCGCACCCTCGAGGCGGGTCCGCGCATCCAGCAGGCCTGAGGCGCGTCGCGTGAGCCGATGACCCTCCCGCCTCGTGACGAGGGCGGTGTCAGCGCTCGGGTCGCCGTCGCCTTGACGACGGCCGGGTTCTTCGCGCTCCTGGTCGCGGGGTTCGGCATGCTGAGCCTCGCGACGGATGCCGAGGTGATCCCCGTCCGCGGACTGGGCCAGGCGCCGGGCGTCGTCGCGACCGTCGCCGCGGTGGTCGCCTTCGCCGCCGTCACGGCATCGATCGTCCGCCGCCCCCGGCCGTCGTACCGCGGGGTGTGGCTCACCGCGGTCGCCGTCCCCCTGGCCTACCTCCTCGGGCTGGGGATCGGCGCACTGGTCTCCGGTGTCGACCTGGCCCGTGCGGTCGCGGCGGTGGGCGGCTTCGCCACGTCGTGGTTCGGCGTGCTGCTGGCATCCATCGCCCTCGTCTGCGGGTGGAGCGCCGTCGCTCTCGTGCGCACCCGTGCCGGGCGTCCGCGGTGGCCCTGGGAGGGCGACGAGGACTGACGCGGCGCGCGGAGCACGCCGGGAAACGGACGAAACGGCGCGCGACCGGCGAGAATGGACCCGTGGAGCGGTCGATCGAGACCCAGGTCAGCCAGGCAGTCGATGCCTGGCTGCGCTGGCTGCCGCGTTGGGAGCCCGCCACCCACCGCGGTCGCGTCGCCCCGTGCCGCCGCTGCATCGGCTCCCCGGTGCTCTCCGCGGCGGGTCTGGGCGCCGATGTGCCCCACGGCGTGCAGCACGGTCTGTCGACCCGGGTGAAGACGATCGTCGACCACGCCGTCGCCGAGTACACCGCGCGCAACCTTCCGCTCCTGCAGACCGAGCTCGATCAGCAGGCTGCCCGCAATCGCGCCCGCAGCTACCGCCCGACCGAGGGCCTCGAGCCCGAGTTCGACGGGCTGCCGATGGACCCCGACCCCGTGCCCGGCGCCCCCTTCCTCTTCACGATCGGAGGGCTGGCGGAGGAGGTGGATGCCGCGATCCCCGCCCTTCCGCCGCTCAGCGACGAGGCCAAGGCGGCGCTGCGTCAGGAGATCGGGCTCGCCGACGACTACGCCAACATGATCGGCCGCGAGGTCTGCGCCGTGCTGCTGCACCACCGCCTGCGGATCCAGGCCGCTGTCGCGCAGTACGTCGAGCCGCAGATCGCGGCGATGCTCGAAGAACTGACGCGCTCGCTCGATGCGCCGTTCGACCCGAACCCCGATCCGGGTCCTGGTCTGACCGAACCGTGACCTGCGCCCGCGACAGGGGCGGGGCCCGGTCTTGTTAGCATTGCCGGGTCGTCGATGAGGCCGATGACCGTGAGCGAAGGGATGCCATGACGCGCAGGCTCCCCTCCGCGCCGCCGCTGCTTCCGGGTCTCGACTACGTCCGCCCCCTCGGCTCCGGCGGCTTCGCCGACGTCTTCCTCTATCAGCAGGACATGCCGCGCCGTCAGGTCGCGGTCAAGGTGCTGCCGATCGGGGAGCGCGACCCGGACATGCTCCGGATGTTCAACGCCGAGGCCGACGTCCTCGCCCACCTGTCGGCGCACCCCTCGATCGTGACGGTCTACCAGGCGGGCATCTCCGCCGACGGTCGTCCCTTCATCGTGATGGAGTACTGCCCCGGCTCCCTCGCGCAGCGCTACCGCATCGAGCGCGTTCCGGTCGAGGAGGTCATGGCGATCGCGGTGCGGCTCGCCGGCGCCCTCGAATCCGCCCATCGCGCCGGCCTCATCCATCGCGACATCAAGCCGAGCAACATCCTCATCACGACGTTCGGCTCGGCGGTGCTCGCCGACTTCGGCATCTCCTCGACACTCGTCCGGTCGGGGGACGACGAGGTGCTCGCCATGTCCATCCCGTGGAGCGCGCCCGAGGTCGTCGCCGAGCAGACCGGCGGCACCATCGCGAGCGAGGTCTGGGGGCTGGGCGCCACCGTCTACTCGCTCCTGGCGGGCCACAGCCCGTTCGAGCGGCGCGAGAAGGGGCAGAACACCCGCGACCTGATGCGGCGCCGGATCGCTCGCGGCACGTTCGTGCCGATCGCGCGCGACGACGTCCCCGACGCACTGCAGCAGGTCCTCGCCACGGCGATGGCCCGCGACCCGGCCCGCCGCTACCGCAGCGCCGCCGAGTTCGGCGAGGCGGTGCGCGAGGTGCAGCGCGGAGCGGGGCTGGCCCCCACGCCGCTCGAGGTCCCCGCGGACGAGTGGATGCCGGCATCCGTGCCCATCGACTTCGCCGACGCCGCGCCCCGCGGTCCGGTGCGCAGCCGCGTGGCCTCCGAGAGCCGTCGGACGGGCGAGCCCCTGGAGGGCACGGCGCTCCGGCGCGAGGAGGACACGGACGTCACCACCCCGCCCGCCGGACACGGACCCATCTGGCCGTGGGTCGTGGGCGGGGTGGCGGGGCTCGTCGCCCTCGGCGCCGGCGCCGGGTGGATCTGGATGGTCCTCACCTGATGAGCGGCAGGCGGCCTGAGGGAGGGGCTGGCGGCCCGATGACGCGGCGGACGGTGATCGGGCTCGCCGCGACGGGAGCGGTGGTCGCGCTGGTCGCGGGGGTCAGCGCTATCTGGCCCGGGCTGGACGCGCAGCGCACGCCGCCCACCACGACGACCGCCTGGGTGCTGCAGTCCGACGGTCTCCGGTACGCACGGGTCAACACGGCGATCGACGAACTCGACACCGTTCGCACCGTCAGCAACCCGAGTCGCATCGTGCAGACGGCGGATGCCTCGTACATGTTCACCGACAGCGACGCCAAGGTGATCCGCATCGACGATGCCGTCCCGGCCGATCTCGACGCGGAGGGGATGCGCGCGGCCACCTCCGCCCCTCCCGGCGCGGTGGAGGTCGACACGGCCGGCGACTTCGTGGCCTACCGCACCGATGCCGGGGCGGTCTACGCGGGGCGGCTGTCCACCGGCGACGTGAGACAGCTCGACCCGGGCGGCGCAGCGCGCGACGCCGGCGGACCCGGCGCGACACCCGGCGTGGCATCCGCGGCCACCTCCGACGCCATCGCGGTCGGCTCCGACGGCGAGGTATTCAGCTACTCCGCCGCGGCGCACACCATCGCGCGGATCGACACCGTGACCGGCGCGATCCTCGCCACCGACACCGTGGACGCGCAGGTCGCTGCGCCGGCTCTGAGCGCCGCGGGCGACGACTGGGTGCTCGTCGACACGACGGACGGCACCTACTGGACGTCCCACCGCGGCGGTGCGTCGGCGGGGACGAGCGGGGCGGTCGCGCTCTCGCGCGTCGACGCGGACGGGCAGGCGGTGTACCTGGCCGACCAGAGCGGACTCGTGCGCATCCCGACGGAGGGCGCCGACCCCGAGCGCGTCTTCGGCGATCGCACGACCGCGCGCGGCGCCCCCGCCCGTCCCGTGGTGCGCGGCGGCATCGTCCACGCCGCGTGGCTTCCGGAGGGCGCCGGGCCGGGGACGCTGTGGACATCGGATGCCGGGGACGTCTCCCTCGACTACGGCGGCGCCACGCTGCCCTCGAACCGCCGACCAGTGTTCGCCGACGCCGGCGACGGGCTCGTCCTCAACGACACCCGGTCGGGGTGGGTGTGGAGCGTGCCCGACGGCCGGCTCGTGCCGTCGAGTCAGAACTGGGATCTCGAGGACGACGTCGTGACGGCGCCCGAGACGACGACCCAGGAACCTCCCGCCGTCATCGATCCGCGGCCGCCGGTCGCCGTGAACGACGCGTTCGGGGTGCGACCGGGCGCCCTCGTGACGCTGCCGGTGCTGCTCAACGACCACGACCCCAACGAGGACGTGCTCCAGATCGACCCGGCATCCGTGAACGGACTCGATCCCGCCTTCGGGACGCTCACGATGACCGACGATCGGCAGCGGCTCGCGGTCCGCGTGGCGGCGGACGCCGCCGGAACCGCGACCTTCGCCTACGCCGTGACCGATGGAACCGCCCCCGATGGTCTGCTCTCGGCTCCTGCGACGGTGACTCTGCGCGTCGCTGCCGACGGCGAGAACTCCGCCCCGCAGTGGTGCGGCGTGGAGGGGTGCCAGCAATCGTGGCCGCAGCCGGAGGTGGCGGCGGGCGGCACGGTCGCGCTGCCGGTGCTCGGCGACTGGGTCGACCCTGAGGGCGACCCGATCCTCCTCCTCTCGGCACGCGATGACTCCGGCGTCGGCCAGGTCGCGGCGACGCCCGAAGGGCGGGTCGTCTATCAGCACCCCGACGCCGGGGAGGGCGGTGACGAAACGGTGCCGCTCACCCTCACCGTGGCCGACACGCGCGGAGCCGTCACGACCAAGACGCTCACGGTGCGGGTGTCGGGCGACCCGCAGCCGCATATCCAGTCGTTCGCCGTCGTGGACACGGCAGGCTCGCGGCTGTCGGTCGACGTCGCGCCCCACGTGACCGGCACGGCCGGCAGGCTCACCCTCACCGCCGCGCGCGTCCTCGACGACGCCGCCGCGACGGCGACGGTCGTCGGCGGCACCACGCAGTTCGACTTCTCCGCCGCGAGCCCCGGCACGTACCGCGTCGCGGTCACGGTCGCCGCGGGAGCCCGGGAGGCGACGGGGACGGCGCGCGTCACCCTGCTCGCCCCCGATGCTCCCGCGCAGCTCGCGACGGCGCCCATCGTCGCCTTCGTGCGCCCCCAGGCCGACGCGACCGTCGACGTGCTCGCCGCCGTCGCCAACCCCACGGGGCGCGTCCTGCTGCTCAGCGACGTGGTCGTCTCCGCCGCAGCGGGATCCTCGCTCGTCGCGGACGCCGTGGGCCAGAGTCAGCTGCGCGTGTCGGGCGCGACGGCCACCCAGGAGTCCGGACTCCTCGGCACCGTCGCCTACCGCGTCAGCGACGGGACGGCGGACGAGGGCGCCGCCGTCGTCGGCGAGGCGACGGTGTACCTCCTTCCCCCGCCGCCCGACGCGGCGCCGATCACGGTCGATGACAGCGTCGTCGTCCGCGCGGGGGAGCAGATCGACGTGCCCGTCCTCGACAACGACGTCGCCGCCGAAGGGGGGCGTCCGCGCCTGGACGCCGAGTCGATCACCTCGTCGTCGCCGGATGCGCTCGCCTTCGCCGCCGGGGACGTGCTCCGCTATCTCGCCCCGAGCGAGGCGGGGGACTACACGGTCGAGTACCGCGCATTCACGACCGGCTCCCCGTCGCTCGGCGACATCGCGACGGTGCACGTCCGCGTCGTCGGGGCGGGGGAGAACCGCGACCCCCTGCCGCCGCGGCTGTCCGGGCGCGTCGCGAGCGGACTGCAGACGACCATCCCCTTCGACGGATTCGGGATGGATCCCGACGGTGACGTCGTGCGCCTCGACAGCGTCGTCTCCCAGCCGGCGCACGGCACCGCCACCATCGCGCCCGACGGCTCGGGCATCGTCTACTCGAGCACCGCCGGGGCGAGCGGTCAGGACACCTTCACCTACCGGGTGGTCGACGCGTTCGGGGGCTCCGGAGAGGGAACCGTCCGCGTCGGTGTACTCAGCGGCGAGACGAGCCCGAGCCCCGTCACCTACACCGACTACGTGCACGTGCAGGCGGGCGGGGACAGCGTCATCCGGGTCCATCCCCTCGCGAACGACATCGACCCGCTGCGGGGCACGCTGACGCTCACCCGCGTGCGCCCCGATGTGCCGGAGACGGCCCTCGACGGATCGACGAGCGCGGAGTACGCGCGCCTCTCCGGCCGCATCCGGTCCGTCTCCGACGACACCGTCACGATCGCCGCCGGCACCGAGCCGGGCACGATGTCCTTCCTGTACGACGTCACCTCGTCCTCGGGCAACACCGCGCGCGGGCTCCTCGTGGTGAAGGTCGTGTCCCAGCGGGTGCCCGACTACCCCGTCGTCTCCGACACCGTCCTGACGGTGGCGGACCGCGACGACCTCCAGATCGGCGTCGACGTCCTCGCGGGCAAGGTGCTGTGGTCGGGGGGCGAGGTCGCCGACCTCACGGTCGGGCTGTGGGGCACCCCGCCGGGGGTGACCGTCACCGGGCACCGGCTGCGCGCCGCACCCGGCGACACCGCTCGCATCATCCCGTTCTCGGTGACCGGCCGATCGGCCGGTGGCCCGGTGACGACGTACGCATTCGTCCGCATCCCCGCGGCCTCCGAGGGTGCGCTCTCGCTCCGTGCGGACGCGCCGCCGATCGTCGTCGATGAGGGCCAGCAGGCGGATGCCGATGTCGCGACCCTCGTCGCGCTGCCGCGCGGGCGCACGCTGGAGATCGACGCGGACGGAGTCCGCGCCTCCGGCGCCCGCGCGGCAGCCGGCTGCGCCGCCGCGGCGGGCACGGGCATCCGCTACAGCGCCGGCGACGGCGCGCCGTGGGCCGACGCCTGCATCGTCCCCGTGCGTCTGGTGGGCACCTCAACCTGGTCGGTGCTCACGATCCCCGTCCAGGTCAGCCCGCGCGCGCCGCAGCCGGTGCTCGCGCCCGCGGCGCTCGAGGTCGCTCCGGGCGACACCTTCGTCTTCGACCTCGGCGCCATGACGTCGTGGCGTGGGCGGGCGGAGCCGGTCTCCTATCGGATATCGGGTACGACGAGCTCGTTCGCGCTGACCCTCCAGGACTCCCAGCTGACCGTGCGCGGCGGCGACGGGGCCGCGCCTGGAACCGTGGAGAGCGTCGCCATCGAGGTGACGAGCCACCCGGGCGTGACCCCCGCCCGCCTGACGCTGCGCGTCGGCGCCGCTCCGTCGACGCTGCCGCAGGGCGGTCAGGCCGCGCTGCAGTGCAGCCAGGCGACCGGCAGCTCGTGCGAGGTCGAGGTGATCGGGGCACCCGGCGAGGTGAACCCGCTCCCGTCCACGCCGCTGACCGTCGTGGCGGTCGCCGCGACGAGCGCGTGCACCGGGGTGTCGTTCGCGGTCGCATCGCCCACGCGGGTCGTCGCCAGCTGGGACGGGGATGCCCCCGGCGCGACCTGCTCCGCGCGCTTCACGGTGCGCGACGCGCAGGGGCGTCAGAGCGCGGCGGCACGCGACGGGGTCGTCGCGCTCGACCTCCTGGGGTTCCCCCGCGCGCCCGGATCGCTGGTCCAGTCCGCCTACGCCGACGGCAGTCTGACACTGCGCGTCGATCCGGGAGCCGCGCAGACCTCCTACCCCGCGGTCACGGGCTTCGAGATCCGCTCGGACGATCAGACGGTCGCGACCTGCTCGGCGCAGGGCGTGTGCCCGCCCCTCGCCGCTCCCAACGGCGAGCAGCGCCTCTACGAGGCCGTCGCGATCAACGCGGTCGGCGCCTCGCGAACGTCCGTGCGAACCACGGCCTGGGCCTATGACGCGCCGGCGCCCCCGTCCGCCGCGACGCCGACCCCGGTCGTCGCGGGTGCGGACGGCGGGGTGGTCTCGATCGTCTTCGCCGGCGTGGATGCCGCGAACGCCCGCGCGCTCCAGATCTCGAGCCCCGTGGGGGAGACCCTGACCGTCGCGGTGGACCCCGCCGCGACGACACTGACCGTGCCTCTGTTCCGGGTGGGGGCGAACTCCGCGAGCCCGGTGACGGTCACGCCGGTCTCCCGCTACGACGTCCCGCAGGGGCTCGGGGAGGCGGCGGCCTCGCCCCTCACCTTCACCGCGAGCGGCATCGGTGCGCCGACCGCGCCCGCCCTCGCGCTGTCCGCCGCCAACACCGGCGGCGGCCTCGTCGACATCACGGCGGTCGGCACCGCGGGGTCGGGCGGCGACGGATCGACGCTCCGCTTCGGCATCGTCCCGCAGGGGCAGGCGTGCACCCCGACGCCGGGCGGCGACCGGCAGGTCTTCCGCGGCTACCAGGACGGTCGCGCGTACAGCTTCGACCTGTGCGTCGAGTCGTGGTCGGACGGGACGGTGTTCGGACGGTCGACGACCAGTGCGGAGGTCCGCGCGGTGCAGAGCGGGGCGGCCCCGCGCGGCTACACCTTCGTCGTCGGGCCGACGCCCACCCTCACCGACGGCCGGGCGGCCTGGACGATCGCTCAGGACCCCACCTCGTCCGAGCAGCCTCCGCGGGACAACGTCGCGGTGTTCTCGGGGTTCCCCTCCGGCGTGTTCGACCAGGACCCCGGCATCCGCGTGCGGTACGAGCACGTCTCCGGCTGGTGGCAGTCGGAATGGGGCGCGGTCACCCCGGCGCCGGGCAGCGCCCCGTACCAGGTGCAGGCGACCTGGTCGCTCGGTGCGTGCACCGGCGGCGCCGAGCTCACGCGGACGGGACGCTCCACCGACTCGCTCGCGAAGATCGACTTCGACGCGAGCGGCGCCACCTTCTACGACGCCTCCGACGAGGTCCTCCCGGCGACGGGTGACCCGTGGACCGTGCCCGCGCGGGCGACGCGGGTCGACGGCATCCGCGTCACGGTCGACTGGTCGGCGCAGGGCTGGGGTCTCGAGCCCGCCACGACGACACTCTCCGCCCGCTGCACACCCGTTCCCCCCACCTCCGGAGGCACCCCGTGACCATCACACCCGAACAGGCGACCTGGTTCTCGGAGACCTTCGCCGCCCTCGCCGACAATGTGGAGCGTGCGGTGCTCGGCAAGCGCCACGTCGTCGAGCTCGTCCTCACGGCGATGCTGAGCGAGGGGCACGTCCTCCTCGAGGACGTGCCCGGCACCGGCAAGACGTCCCTCGCCCGCGCGGTCGCGCAGTCGGTGCAGGGGACCACGACGCGCATCCAGTTCACGCCCGACCTGCTGCCCGGGGACATCACCGGCATCACGGTGTACGACCAGAAGACCGGCGCGTTCGACTTCCACGAGGGCCCGGTGTTCGCCAACATCGTCCTCGCCGACGAGATCAACAGGGCGAGCCCCAAGACGCAGGCCGCGCTCCTGGAGGTCATGGAGGAGGGCCACGTCACGATCGACGGCGTCACGCGGCCCGTCGGTCGCCCCTTCCTCGTCCTCGCGACGCAGAACCCCGTCGAGCAGGCGGGCACCTACCGGCTGCCCGAGGCGCAGCTGGACCGCTTCCTCCTGCGGACCTCGCTCGGCTATCCCGACCACGCCGCGACGGTGCGGATCCTCGATCGCGGCGCCACCCCGATCGGCGAGCTCGTCCCGATCATCACCCCCGGCGCGCTCGCCGGGATGGCGGAGCTCGCCGACGAGGTCTACGTCGACGCGCTCGTCCTCGACTACATCGCCCGGATCGTGGATGCCACCCGCTCGGCCGACGAGGTCCGGCTCGGGGTCAGCATCCGCGGCGCGCTCGCCCTGACCCGCTCCAGCCGCGCGGCCGCGGCGGCCCACGGGCGCACCTACGTGACGCCCGATGACGTGAAGAAGCTCGCTGTCGCGGTCCTCGCGCACCGCCTGATCCTGCACCCCGAGGCCGAGTTCGACGGGATCACCGCCGAGGCCGTCATCGGTCAGGTGCTGCTGGATGTGCCGCCGCCGACCCGCCGGGAGCGTGTGTGACCGAACGCCCCGGCACCCTCGCGGACACGCGCCTCACGCGCACCTCGGCCGGCTCCCTGACGGGGGAGCGGACCGAGGTCACCTCCGTGCGCGGACGTCGGTTGGTGGGCGCGGCGGTCCGCGCGACGCGAGCGTGGACCGGAGGCCGCGTCGCGCTGGCCCGCGCGTGGGCGGCGATCCGGCGCACGGTGCGACCGGCCGGGGTGCTCGCCCTCGCCGCGGCGACCGTGGGCCTTCTCGCCGGGCTCGCCTTCGGGTGGGTGGAGGCCCTGGTCGGAGGCGTCGCGGCGGGTGTGCTCCTTCTGCTGAGCGCGCCGTTCCTCTTCCAGTCCCGCACGTACGAGGTCGATCTCGCCCTCGCGCACGAGCGGGTCGTCGCCGGGAACGGAGTGCAGGCGACGGTCACGATCCGCAACTCCGGGCGTCGCGCGGTCCTGCCGGGCCGGATCGACGTCCCGGTCGGGGCGGGCCTGGTGGAGTTCGGCGTCCCGCTGCTGCGGGCCGGGGCATCGAGCGAGCAGGTCCTCGAGCTGCCGCCTCAACCACGCGGCATCGTGCGCATCGGGCCGGCGACGACCGTCCGCTCGGATCCGATCGGCCTGCTCCGGCGCGAGCACGCGTTCGATGACGTGCACGATCTGTACGTCCACCCGCGCACGGTCCCCGTGCCCTCGACGAGCGCGGGTCTCATCCGCGACCTCGACGGCAGCCCGACGACGCGCCTCGTCGACGCGGACATGTCCTTCCATGCGATCCGCGAGTACGCCCCCGGGGACTCCCGCCGTCAGGTGCACTGGAAGTCGACCGCCAAGACGGGGCGCCTCATGGTCCGCCAGTACGAGGAGTCGCGGCGCTCGCGGATGGCGGTCGTCCTGGGGCTCGACACCGACGAGTACGCGTCGGATGCCGAGTTCGAGCTCGCCGTCAGCGCGGCATCCTCGCTCGCGGTCCGCGCCGTGCGGGACGCGCGCGAACTCGACATCGTCGTGGGCGCCCAGATCCCTCGGGTCGTCCGGGGGCGCCTGCGGGCCATCCGGCACATTCCGACCGGCACGCCGCGGTCCGTCCTCGACGGGTTCAGCGGCGTGGACCGCCTCGGCGACACGATGCCGTTCGCGGAGGTCTGCCGCCTCGCCGCCGAGGCCAACGAGCGGCTCTCGATCGCGGTCATGGTGACCGGTTCCACGGTGGGCGTCGGGAAGCTGCGTCAAGCCGCGCTCGCCTTCCCGGCGGATGCCGCGACCGTCGCGATCGTGTGCGATGAGCGCGCCCATCCGCGCACGCGCGTGCTCGGTGGGCTCACGGTCGTCACCGTCGGCACCCTCGACGACCTCGCGGGACTCCTCCTCCGGGGGGCGACCTCGTGAGGCGCATCGTCGCAGGATCCCTCTACGTCGGCGTCGGCGTCCTGCTGGCCGCGGTCGCCGCGTGGCCGATCTACCGCTCCGCATCCTTCGTCCTGCTCGTCGTGGCGGCGACGGCGCTCGCCGCGGGCATCGCCGCTCTCGTGCGGTGGAGGGGCTGGGACGTGTGGGCGGTCCTCGCCCTGTTGGCCGCGACGATCCTCATCGTCGGCGTTCCGCTCGCCGTCCCGACGCGACTCACCGACGCGGCGGGGCTCATCCACGGCCTCGGCGAGCTCGGTGCGGGACTCGTCGTGGGGTGGAAGGACCTCCTCACCGTCGACCTGCCGGTGGGCGCCTACCGGAACCTCCTGGTCCCGGCTCTCGTGGTGTTCCTCGTCGGGACGACGTTCGCGCTCCTCCTCTCGTGGCGGCGCAGCGCCGTCGCGGTGGCCGCCGTGCCCGTCGTGCTCGCGATGTCGGCGTTCGGCCTCCTGTTCGGGCGCACCGATGTGAGCGCCCCGATCGAGCTCGGGCCGGTGACGCTGCACGCGCCCGTGGAGACGGTGATCGGTCTCGGCGCCCTCGGATCCGCGGTGATCTGGCTGTCCTGGCGCAGCCGTGATGCGAGGGTCGCGGCGCTGCGCCGGGCGGCGGCCTCCAGCGGTGTGCGGCTGCGGCGCTCGACGCGCACGGGCTCGCGGCGCCTCGTCCTGGGCGCCGGCATGATCGCCCTCGCGGGGGTGGCGGCGCTCGCCGTGCCGGTCGCGGCGGTCCCTGCCGAGCGTTCCGTGCTGCGCGAGGCGACGGGCCCGCGCATCGAGCTCTCGCGCGCCGTCAGCCCCCTCTCCTCGTACCGCACGATGTTCCAGGGTGCCCCCGGATCCCCGGTCGACCCGCAGAAGCGCATCCTGTTCTCGGTCACCGGCGCCGCCGTGCCGGAGCGGGTCCGCCTCGCCGTCCTCGACGAGTACGACGGGGCGGTCTTCCGCACGGGATCGGACGGCTCCGACTTCGTGCGGATGGCGTCCTCACGTACGCCGCCGGCCGGCACCGCCGTCGACGCCGACATCGTCATCGGCGACCTGGACGGCATCTGGATGCCGTCGGCCGGCACCCTGGCATCCGTCCGCTTCGCCGGCACCCGTGCCGCTGCGCTGGCTGATGCGTTCTACGTCGACGACACGCTCGACGCGGCTGTGCAGACCGCGGGGTGGCGCCCCGGCGACGCCTACCGGCTGCGGGCGTCGGTGCCCGCGTCGGCACCGCTCGGGACGGCTGAGTCCCCCGGCGATGCCGGTGCGGGGCCAGACGCTCCGGCCAGCCTCCGGACGTGGCTGCAGGGCCACGTCACCGGGACGGGCGGCTCGGCGCTCGAGGGTGTCGTCGCCCTGTTGCGGCAGCGGGGATACCTCAGCCACAGCCTGAGCGAGTCGCAGACCGCGTGGATGGCGGATGCCGGGGTCGACACCTTCGTGCCGAGCGCGGCGGGGCACTCCCTGGCGCGGATCGATCAGATGTTCACGGCGCTCCTGGACCGCGAGCAGGATCCGCGTGCCGCCCAGGCGGGGAACTTCGTCGCGGCGGTCGGCGACGACGAGCAGTTCTCCGTCGCCGTCGCGCTGCTCGCGCGCGAGCTCGGCTTCCCGGCCCGCGTCGTCGTCGGGGCGCGGACGAGTGCGCAGGACGCCGACCTGTCCGTGTGCGACGGCGGCACCTGCCGCGCCGAGGACCTGTCGGCCTGGGTGGAGGTACGCAGCGCCGCGGGGGAGTGGATCCCCGTCGACGCCACCCCTCAGCACGCGCAGGCGCCGAGCCGAGAGGTGACCGCGCAGCCGGACCCCACGGTCGGGACGGAGGTGCGGCCGGATGCCGTCGAGGAGGTCGACCCCCCGAAGCCCGCACAGGAGGACACCCCGACGGACGTCACCCGACCGGACGAGCTCGATCTCGCCTGGCTGTGGACGACGCTGCGCGTCGGCGGGATCTCGCTCGCGGTGGTGCTGATCCTCGTCGGCCCGGTCCTCGGCATCCTCGCGGCCAAAGCGCTGCGGCGCCGCGCGCGGCGGGAGGCGGCCGCCCCGGCCGACCGCATCGCCGGAGGGTGGGAGGAGTACCTCGACGCGGCGGCCGATGCCGGCCGGACGGCTCCTGCGGCATCCACACGCCTCGAGATCGCCCACGCGCTCGGAAGCGCTGCGGCGCCCGCACTCGCCGTCTCCGCCGACCGTGCGGTGTTCTCCGGTGGAGCGGCCACCGACGATGACGCGGTCGAGTTCTGGCGCATCGTCGACGGCGAGCGCACCGCATTCGCGCCGACCCGCTGGCAACGCCTGCGGGCGGCCGTATCGTTGAGATCGTTCATCCCCGAGGGCTGGAAGCGGCCCTCGCCACGCACCGAGAGGGGGAGCCGCGCGCGGAGCAGCGTGCGGCGCACCGAATGAACGCACCCGTCGACGACTCCCCCCTGGCCCTGTTCGTGCTGCTGGCGTCCGTGGTGAACCTCGCCCTCTACGTCTGGACCGCTCTCGCGCTCTCCGCGATGTTCCGGAAGATGGGCGAGGAGCCGTGGAAGGGCTGGGTGCCGTTCCTGAACCTCGCCACCGTCCTGCGGTGGGGCGGGTTCAGCCCCTGGCTCGTGCTCCTGCTCGTCGTGCCCGTGGCGAACATCGCGGTGCTGGTCGTCCTGATCGTCGCCGTGCACCGTATCAACCCCGGTTTCGGGTACGGCTCGGGGATGACCGTCCTCGCGGTGTTCCTGTTCGTCGTGTGGGCGAGCATCCTCGGCTTCGGTCCCGCGCGCTGGCTCGGCGCGCGAAATGCCGGTCGCGCCGCCCCGTCGCGGGACCGGCGGTCGGCAGAGCCGGGATCCGGCGACGCCGATGCCGCTCCGCCCCCCGAAGCGAGCATGCCCATCGCCCGCCTCCTTCCGCCCGAGAGCGCCTCCTCGGCCGCATCCGGGTCGAACGAGGAGAGCGCTGCTCCGGAGGATTCGGACTCCGCGTGGGCGGATGGCGCGTCCTTCGCGCCGCCGGCCCAGGGAACGGGCGGGTGGACGCCGCCCGACACCAGCCCTCGCCCGGGCTCCGCCGCGTCTCCCGGCGCGCCCCGGTCTGCAGCGCCGGCCGCCGCTGCGCCGCCTCGGGCCGCAGGTCCCGCCGCGGCCGACTCGCCCGCGCCTCCCCCATCCGAGGGTTCCGTCGCGCCGCCGCCGGGCGTGCCCGCACCTGTCCGCGCCTCGACGCCGCCGGCGACGGATCCGGATGCCGCCGACGATGCGTGGCCCTCCGAGGTGGACGACGTCTCGGCGATCCACCCATCGCCATTCCCGCCGAGCTCGGCCGCGGGGCGGCCGTTCGTCAGCGCGCCCGTCGGCGCGGAATCCGGCCCGATCGCCTTCGTCCCCGGTCGCCGCACGCATCGGGACGAGGTGCCTCCGTCGGCGCCCGTCACGCGGGTCCCGGCCGCACGCCCCGTCGACGCGGATGCCGCCGTCGCCGCCCGCCCGGATGCGGAGGACGGGGCCGCCGCGACCTTCGCCGGGCCCGCGCGGGCCCGGCGGGCGTACGAGCCGGACCCCGACGGCTTCCCCGAGATGTCCGGGGAGGTCTCGGCCGTGGTCGGCGCGCCGATCGCCGGCCGCCCGCGCTCGGCGGCGGGAGCGGTCTCGGCTCAGCAGCACCGCGCGGAGTCCCCGGAGGGCGAGACGCGCGCGGGCCGCGCCGGACGCCTCGCCCCGGAGGAGCCGATCGCCCCCGACTCGGAGGACATCGACCAGACGATCATGACGCGCCGCGCGGCGCGCCCGACCTGGGAGCTGGTGCCCGCCTCGGGTGCGCCCATCGCCCTCACGGCCGCCGTCGTCATCCTCGGGCGCCGGCCCGCGGGCGATCCCGCGTTCCCCGCAGCGCAGCTGGTCGCGGTGGCCGGCGATGCCCGGACCGTCTCCAAGACGCACGCCCGGATCGAGCAGCGCGGCGAGGCGTGGATCGTCACCGATCTCGGCTCCACCAACGGGGTCCTCGTGCGCACCCTCATGGGCGACGAGGTCGAAGTCGAACCCGGTGAGCAGCTGGATGCCGGAGAGCGGTTCTTCCTCGGTGATGAGGAGTTCCACCTGCGCCGCCTCGCCCCCTGACCCCTGACGCCCGCCCCCGCGCCCTGCCACATCCCCCCGAGTGTCCAGAACACGCGGTGCCGAGCGAGTCGGACTCCGCGGGTCTTGGACACTCGGCATGCCGCCAACCCCGGGCCCCCGGCTGCGCGACACCCCCGCGTGTTTGCCCGGGTTCGTCATACGGCGTAGTATTGGGCGGGTGTGCGCTTTGCGCGCCTTGTGCCGTGCCGTGGATCCGTCCCCGGCATCCACCGAGGCGACCAGCGCGTCGCACAGGGATCGACCTGCGAACAGGCCGCCCCCACGGCATATCCACCAGAAAAGCACAGCACCTCGTGCTGCGCCGGCGGATCTGTGGTGAAACCACCATCGCTGTCACCGTGCAGCACCTGCGGAATCCGAGAGGACGCCGCAGCATGACAAGGAGAGAACGTGCCAACCATTCAGCAGTTGGTTCGCAAGGGTCGCTCGCCCAAGGTCACCAAGACCAAGGCGCCCGCCCTGAAGTCGAACCCGCAGCAGGCGGGTGTCTGCACCCGCGTGTACACCACCACGCCCAAGAAGCCGAACTCGGCGATGCGCAAGGTCGCCCGCGTGAAGCTCCGCAACGGCACCGAGGTCACCGCCTACATCCCCGGTGAGGGCCACAACCTGCAGGAGCACTCGCTCGTGCTCGTCCGTGGAGGCCGTGTCAAGGACCTCCCCGGTGTCCGCTACAAGATCGTTCGCGGCGCCCTGGACACCCAGGCCGTCAAGAACCGCAAGCAGGCCCGTAGTCGCTACGGCGCCAAGAAGGGCTGAGTCAGATGCCTCGCAAGGGACCCGCACCCCGCCGCGTCGTCGTCAACGATCCGGTCTACGGTGCTCCGATCGTCACCCAGCTGGTGAACAAGATCCTCGTCGACGGCAAGAAGTCGATCGCCGAGGCCATCGTCTACAACGCCCTCAAGGGCGTGGAGGCCAAGAACGGCCAGGATGCCGTCGCGACGCTCAAGAAGGCGCTCGACAACGTCCGTCCGACCCTCGAGGTCAAGAGCCGCCGCGTCGGTGGCTCGACCTACCAGGTGCCCGTCGAGGTCAAGCCGCACCGCGCGAACACGCTCGCGCTGCGCTGGCTCGTCTCCTACGCGAAGGGTCGTCGTGAGAAGACGATGACCGAGCGTCTGCAGAACGAGATCCTCGACGCCTCGAACGGCCTGGGTGCCGCGGTCAAGCGCCGCGAGGACACCCACAAGATGGCCGAGTCGAACCGCGCCTTCGCGCACTACCGCTGGTAACCCCCTGACAGGCTCGGGGACCGGGGCGAGAGCCTTGCCGGTCCCTGAGCCTGTCGGAGGGCCGCCCGCCCACATTCGTCACTACACGTAAGGACACCCCGTGGCACAAGAAGTGCTCACCGACCTCAACAAGGTCCGCAACATCGGCATCATGGCGCACATCGATGCCGGCAAGACGACGACGACCGAGCGCATCCTGTTCTACACGGGCGTCAACCACAAGATCGGTGAGACGCACGACGGCGCCTCGACCACCGACTGGATGGAGCAGGAGAAGGAGCGCGGCATCACGATCACGTCTGCCGCCGTGACCTGCTACTGGAACAAGAACCAGATCAACATCATCGACACCCCCGGCCACGTCGACTTCACGGTCGAGGTCGAGCGGTCGCTGCGCGTCCTCGACGGCGCGGTCGCCGTCTTCGACGGCAAGGAGGGCGTCGAGCCCCAGTCCGAGACCGTGTGGCGTCAGGCCGACAAGTACAACGTCCCCCGCATCTGCTTCGTCAACAAGATGGACAAGCTGGGCGCCGACTTCTACTTCACCGTCGACACCATCGTGAACCGCCTCGGCGCGAAGCCGCTGGTCATCCAGCTGCCCATCGGTGCGGAGAACAGCTTCGTCGGCGTCGTCGACCTGGTCGAGATGCGTGCCCTGGTGTGGCCCGGTGACGCCAAGGGTGATGTCACCATGGGCGCCAAGTACGAGATCCAGGAGATCCCGGCCGACCTCGCCGACAAGGCCGCCGAGTACCGCCAGGCGCTGCTCGAGACCGTCGCCGAGACCGACGACGTGCTGCTCGAGAAGTTCTTCGGCGGCGAGGAGCTCACGGTCGCCGAGATCAAGGGTGCGATCCGCAAGCTGACCGTTGCGTCGGAGATCTACCCCGTGCTGTGCGGTTCCGCGTTCAAGAACCGCGGCGTCCAGCCCATGCTCGACGCGGTCATCGACTACCTGCCGAACCCCCTGGACGTCGGCGCCATCGAGGCGCACGACCCGAAGGACTACGACACGATCGTCGAGCGTCACCCCGACGCGAACGACCCGTTCGCAGCGCTCGCGTTCAAGGTCGCGGTGCACCCGTTCTTCGGTCGCCTCACCTACATCCGCGTCTACTCGGGTCGCCTCGACTCCGGCGCGCAGGTCATCAACTCGACCAAGGGCAAGAAGGAGCGCATCGGGAAGATCTTCCAGATGCACGCCAACAAGGAGATCCCGGTCCCCTCGGTCGCCGCGGGCAACATCTACGCGGTCATCGGTCTGAAGGACACCACCACCGGTGACACCCTGACCGACCCGGCAGCTCCGGTCGTCCTCGAGTCGATGACGTTCCCCGAGCCCGTCATCGAGGTCGCGATCGAGCCGAAGACCAAGGCCGACCAGGAGAAGCTGGGTGTCGCCATCCAGAAGCTCGCTGAGGAGGACCCCACCTTCCGCACCGAGCTGAACACCGACACCGGTCAGACGGTCATCAAGGGCATGGGCGAGCTGCACCTCGACATCCTCGTGGACCGCATGAAGCGCGAGTTCAACGTCGAGGCGAACGTCGGCAAGCCGCAGGTCGCGTACCGCGAGACGATCAAGAAGGCCGTCGAGCGCCACGACTACACGCACAAGAAGCAGACCGGCGGATCGGGTCAGTTCGCGAAGATCCAGTTCGCGATCGAGCCCCTCGACCTCGCGTCCGACAAGACGTACGAGTTCGAGAACAAGGTCACCGGTGGTCGCATCCCGCGCGAGTACATCGAGCCCACCAACCAGGGCTTCCAGGACGCGATGAACGTCGGCGTGCTCGCCGGCTACCCGATCGTCGGCGTCAAGGCCAGCCTGCTCGACGGTGCCAGCCACGATGTCGACTCGTCCGAGATGGCGTTCAAGATCGCGGGTTCGATGGGCTTCAAGGAGGCCCTCCGCAAGGCGAACCCCGTCATCCTCGAGCCGCTCATGGCGGTCGAGGTGCGCACCCCCGAGGAGTACATGGGCGACGTCATCGGCGACCTGAACTCCCGTCGTGGGCAGATCCAGTCGATGGAGGACGGCTCGGGCATCAAGATCGTCCGCGCCCTCGTCCCGCTGTCGGAGATGTTCGGCTACATCGGCGACCTGCGCTCGAAGACCTCGGGTCGTGCGGTCTACTCGATGGAGTTCGACTCGTACGCCGAGGTCCCCAGGGCCGTCGCCGACGAGATCGTCCAGAAGAACAAGGGCGAGTAATCGCCCGATCGGGATGCCGCACCAGCTCCTGAGCTCGTCGAAGGACGCGGCATCCCGGTGACACACAACTTCATACCCGTAAACTAGACACATCCCCGTAGAGCGCCGGTCGCAATCCAGCGACCGGAACCTCTACACGAATGTCCTGAGGAGGACCCAGTGGCCAAGGCCAAGTTCGAGCGGACCAAGCCGCACGTCAACATCGGAACGATCGGTCACGTCGACCACGGCAAGACGACGCTCACCGCCGCCATCTCGAAGGTGCTCGCCGACAAGTTCCCGTCGGCCACCAACGTCCAGCGTGACTTCGCGTCGATCGACTCGGCGCCCGAAGAGCGTCAGCGTGGTATCACGATCAACATCTCGCACGTCGAGTACGAGACCCCGAAGCGCCACTACGCGCACGTCGACGCGCCCGGTCACGCCGACTACATCAAGAACATGATCACCGGTGCCGCTCAGATGGACGGCGCGATCCTCGTGGTCGCGGCCACCGACGGCCCGATGGCGCAGACGCGTGAGCACGTGCTGCTCGCCAAGCAGGTCGGCGTGCCCTACCTGCTCGTCGCGCTCAACAAGAGCGACATGGTCGACGACGAGGAGATCCTGGAGCTCGTCGAGCTCGAGGTCCGCGAGCTGCTCTCGTCGCAGGACTTCGACGGCGACAACGCCCCCGTCGTCCGCGTCTCGGGCCTGAAGGCTCTCGAGGGCGACGAGAAGTGGGTCGAGTCGATCGTCGAGCTCATGGCCGCCGTCGACGAGTCCATCCCGGACCCGGTGCGCGACAAGGACAAGCCGTTCCTCATGCCGATCGAGGACGTCTTCACGATCACCGGTCGTGGCACGGTCGTCACGGGCCGCGCCGAGCGCGGTACCCTCGCGATCAACTCCGAGGTCGAGATCGTCGGCATCCGCCCGACGCAGAAGACCACGGTCACGGGTATCGAGATGTTCCACAAGCAGCTCGACGAGGCCTGGGCCGGCGAGAACTGTGGTCTGCTTCTTCGCGGCACCAAGCGTGACGACGTCGAGCGCGGCCAGGTCGTCGTCAAGCCCGGTTCGGTCACCCCGCACACCGAGTTCGAGGGCACGGCCTACATCCTCTCCAAGGAGGAGGGTGGCCGTCACAACCCGTTCTTCACGAACTACCGTCCGCAGTTCTACTTCCGCACCACGGACGTCACCGGTGTCATCACGCTGCCCGAGGGCACCGAGATGGTCATGCCCGGCGACACCACGGAGATGAAGGTCGACCTGATCCAGCCCATCGCGATGGAAGACGGCCTCGGCTTCGCCATCCGTGAGGGTGGTCGTACGGTCGGTGCCGGTACCGTCACCAAGATCATCAAGTAAGTCCTCGGACTTCACCGACAGGGGTCGGGCCTCAGCTTCGCGCTGGGCCCGGCCCCTTCGTCGTTCGATCACCGTTATCTCGTCGAGACCTGACGCCTGTAGCGTGCTGGAAAGGCTGTCGCGGGGTCGACGGTGCCCGCCCGACGGCACTCCCTCCGAACAGCGTGATGGAGTGACGTGGTGAGTGGTGTGGTCGGCGTGAGCGCGCGTTTTCGGATCGTCGTGATGACGGTGGTGGTGGCGCTGCTGCTGTCCGTCGGTATCGGGGTCGCCTCTCCGGCGTCAGCGACGGTACCCGTTTCGGGCGAGGTCCAGAGCGGGCTCACGGTCACCTCGACGGGTGCGACCGTGCTCGCGGGCGGCGACGGACGCGTGAGCGTGACGGCCCAGAACCCCGACGGGGTCGACCTCTACAACGCGTCGGGAGTCATCGTGCTGCCGGTGGGCGTCACCTACGTATCGGGGTCCGCCTTGCCCGGCGCTCCGAACGCGATCGGCGAGCCCACGGTGCTCACCTGGATCCCCGACCCTGCCACCCCGACTGTCACGGCCCAGGCTCTTGTGTGGGAGAACATCGCCGACCTTCCCGTGGGGGCGCAGACCACCTTCTCCTTCGCCGTGACCGCCGACCCGGAGCTCTACCTGGTTGGCGAGACATTCGACGTCGGCATCGGTGTCTACGCCAACAGCGACGAGCGGACTGTCCCGACCGTCACGGTCCCCGATGCCGGCGGCGCGCCGGAAGTGACGGATGCCACCGAAGGGGCTTCGGCGGATTCGACGCTCACCGTCGTCGCGCTGGAGATCGAGAAGGCCGAGACCGCGAACCCCGAGGGCGAGGTCTACCGCGGCCCCGGCAACCCCGCGACCTTCGCCGTCACCGTACGGACGGCGGATGCCGCCGGCTCCGACGACGTCGTCGTCACCGACCTCATCCCGGCGACGTTCATCTTCGACCGGTTCACCTCCGCGCCGTGCACCGTCACGCCCGCCGCGTGCACCGCGGAGACGGTGGTCATCGACGGTGCCGTCTTCACGAAGCTGACCTGGGTGGTCGGCGACCTCGACCCTGCGGGAAGCCTCACGCTCACCTACGACGCCCACGTCGGCGAGCGGCAGATCGCCGCGGACGGGACTGCGACCGGCGCGTCGACCCGCCCCGCAGGCAAGGGCACGGCGGTGAAGAACACGGCATCCGCCAGCGCCTCCTATCAGGGCGACGTCAGCGAGGGCGGGAGCACCGACGTCTCGGTCGAGGCGGAGGCGACGGTCACCGTCCTCGACCTCGGCATCGTGAAGACGGGTCCGGCGGAGGTCTTCTCGGCCGGCGAGCAGGGCATCTACCGCCTGGATGTCCGCACCAGCGACTACGTCGACACCGTCGGCACCACCATCACCGACGTCGTGCCGGACGGCCTCTGCCCCGTGATCCCGACGGGCGTTCCCACGCCGGAGGGCTGGCCCGCGGACTGCGTCACCGGCGGCACCGTCCAGTCGGACGGGATCACGCTGACGGCGGTCTCCTTCGACACCGCGACGGGTCGCTCGACGGTCACGTTCACGGTGGCTGACCGTGCGCCGGACCAGGATGCCTGGATCGAGTACCCGGTGGTCATGCGCTCCGCCTACCAGGGCGGTCAGCCCACGGGGACCGGGGACACCTTCACGAACGTCGCCGACGTGACCGGCACGACCGTTCCCGCCGAGGGCACCACGGTCGACACGGGCGAGGTCGTCGCCGAGAACGGATCCTCCGCGACGCTCGACACCGGTCTGGTCTCCCTCTCCAAGGCGGTCTCCGCCAACACCGCGCGCGCGAAGATCACCGGCGTGAGCGGCGACGGCAACACGTGCGCGAACCGCACCGACTATTCGAGCACTGCTGTCGACGCATCCCCCGCCTACCAGCTCGGCGACCTCATCTGCTTCCGCATCGAGTCCGACTTCCCGACCGGCGTGGCCACCCGCGACGTCATCGTGACCGACTTCGTGCCCAGCGGCACGGCGCTCGTGGACTGGGCGGCCGGTCCCGGCAGCACGCTGTCGGCCGACGCAGGCACCATCTCGCAGATCGGAACATCCACCCGCTGGCGCCTCGGCGCCCAGGTCGGGGGCACCGGACCCTTCTACGTCGCCGCCGATTCGAAGCTCGTCCTGGACGTGCTCGTCCGCGTGACATCCGTGCCGAAGTCGACGCCGCGCGTGTCCGGCAACCTGGCGAAGCTGCGGTACCAATCCGGTGACGGCTCCGTCGTGGCCCTGCGCGACGACGTCGACTTCCGCCTTGCGCCGCCGCCGGCGATGACGCTCGACAAGTCCAACGGCGGCGCAGAACCCCGGATCGTGCGCGAGGGAGACGTCGTCCCGTTCACCCTCACGGTAGCCCACAGCGGAGCCGCAGCCACGTTGAACGACTACCCGCTGGCGACGGTGAGAGTCGAAGACGTTCTGCCTGCCGGCTTCGACTGCGCCACGGTCGACAACGCCGTTCCGGCGCTCAGCGGCTGTGATGAGCGCGACGGCGCGCGGGTTCTCATCTGGAACCTCGGAGCCGACGAACTGGGCGATGGGCTCGTGCCCGGCACGCCGATCACCATCACGTACGGCCTCACGGTGCCCTCCCCGCTGTCGATCGACTCGTCGCACACCAACACCGCTGCGGTCACGCGCTTCACGGCGGTGACGACGGACGGCATCACCCCCGGCGCGACCGGAAGCACGTTCTACCCCACCAACCCGGTCGGCGCCTTCCCGGATCAGACGAAGAACGCGGCTGAGGCATCCGACCGTTCCACGATCGCCCTGGCGAACGCCGCCGTGGCGAAGCGGGTCGTGTCGACGAGCGTCGACGAGTCGAACAACTCCGCTCTGACGCAGGCGACGATCGGCGAGACGGTCGTGTGGTCCTATAGCGCGAAGATCCCGGCGGGCACGAGCGTGTTCAACGGCACCCTCTCCGACGGCCTCCCGGTGCCGGCTCGTCTCGCGGTCGACGCCTCCGCCGTCAGCGCAACGCTGCCGGACGGCGCTGTGCTCATCGACGGCTGCGGCGAGCGGGATGCCACGGCGTTCCGCCTCTGCGCCGACCCGGCGGACAGTCAGTTCGGCAGCCTGATCTTCCCCGCGGTCTGGACGAACCAGACGACCGAGGCGCAGACCGTCACCGTCGAGATGGTGACGCGCGTCGCCGATGTCGATGCGAACGCGCACGGTTCGGCGATCACGAACACGGCGACGCTGACGAGCACGCCGACGGCGGCCGACTCCAGCGCGATCACCCGCGCCACCTCCTCCGCACAGGTTGAGGTCGTCGTCCCCGCGCCGTCGCTCGACAAGAACGTGGCCACGTCGGCGACGGGTCCCTGGACCTCGACGACCCAGCCCGTGTCGGGTGGCCAGACGGTCTACTACCGGCTGAACGCGAGCAACGCCGCCGGCCGTCCCCCGATCCACGACGCCGTGGTCATCGACTGCGTGGACCGCGGCGTGACCATCGGGACCCTTCCCGCCGATGTGACGGGCCCCGAGTTCGGTGACGGGCTCAACGGCTGCGCGCTCGGCACCCAGAAGCTCACCTGGACCCTCAGCGCGCCGGTGATCGCGGGCACACCGCAGTCCGTCGTCTATCCCGTGACGCTCCCCACATCCGCCGTCTCCGGCGTGGCGTACGTCAACCGCGCGAAGCTCACCGGCAGCACGCTCGAGGGCGCCGTCGACGGCGAACGCGTGGTCACCTCCAACGAGCCGAGCAACACCGTCACGGTGGTCTCGCCCACGATCACGAAGGTCGCCGACCGGCTCAGCCCGAACAACATCTACGTGCCGGGGGAGACCGTCACCTGGACCGTGACGACGACGCTGCAGCCCGACACCACGCTCTACAACATGGCGATCACCGACACCCTGCCGAGCGTCTTCCCTGCCGATGCCGGGTCGCGTGTCACGATCACGGGCTGTCAGCCGGCAGCGCTCTGCGACAACTCGCGGTCGCTGTCGCCCAGCGGGCGGACGTTCGGCGTGTTCTTCGGCGACATCGCCGCGTCGACATCCACGCGCACGGTGACTCTCACCTTCTCGGTCGTCATCCCGAACACCGCGACCAACCAGCAGGACAACAACGTCAGCTACACGAACCGCGCTGTCGTGCGCTGGGATCGCATCGACCGCGCCGAGCAGTCCTCCGTGCTGGGGAACTGGAACGAGGCGGTGCAGTCGGGACTCTCGCCCATCGTCGTGCGCCGCCCCGCTGTGGTCGTGACCAAGCAGGTGAGCGACGCCGCTGTGCCCAAGGCGCAGGGCGACATCTTCGCCTACACCGTCGGTGCGCGCGCCGCGGCCGGGACGAACGACGTCACGGCCTACAACGTCAGCGTGGTCGACAAGGTCCCGGCCGGCGTCGTGCCGGTCGTGAGCGCGACCGACGGCACACCGGTGGCGGATGGCGCGAGCGTCGCGGGCGGCGTGTGGAATGCCACCGCGCGCACGATCACCTGGACGATCGCGACGCTCGAGCGGGGTGCGGCGGAGACGACCTTCCGCTACAACGCGAAGCTCGACCTCGCCTCGACCCTCTCCGGTCCGGCGCTCCAGAACACCGTGACGCCGCAATCGTGGCAGTCGCTCGAGACGGACGGCGCGGGCAAGACCTACGGTCCGGGGACGGCGGCGACGGCCACCGTCCAGCCCGCCTTCCCGAAGGTGGAGACGGCCAAGACCCAGCTCTCGCCGACCAACCCGGTGTACATCGGCGACGAGATCGCCTATCGGATCGTGCTGTCGAACCCGACCCGGCCCGCGCCGCAGCCGCCCACGGCGACCGCGTTCACCGTCGGCGCCGAGGACACGCTCCCGGCGGGATGGACCTACCAGAGCGGCTCCTCGAAGCTCGGCGGCGTCGCGATCGACGATCCGGAGGTCTCCGGCCAGAAGCTGGCCTGGGATGCCCTCGGATCGATCGCGCCCGCGGGCCAGCTCGTCCTGACCTACATCGCCGTCCCCGGTGCGTCCGTCGCCGTCGGCTCCAGCGTCGCGCACACCAACACCGCCGTCGCGACCGGAGTGACCGATGCGACGGGTGGAGACCGCTACGCGGAAGGCTCGTACATCGGTGCGAACTCCACGGCGACCGCCCGTATCGATGAGGCGGACCTCGAGATCACGAAGTCGGCGGGCGAGTTCGTCGCCGGGCAGACCGGATCCTTCGAGGTCACCGTCCGCAACATCGGGCCGGACCCGTCCGTCGGCGTGGTCGTCCGCGAGGACCTCGACCTTCCCGAGGGCGCGACGTTCGTCAGTGCGACCGGAGCGGGCTGGGCGTGCGGCGTCCCCGCCGACGACGGCACGTTCACCTGCGCCCGTTCGGATGCCGCCGCGGCGGTGCCGAGCGGCGTCACCCTTCCCGTGATCACGGTGATGGTCGCTGTCGCCGCCGACGTGGCATCCGGAACCGCGGTTCCGAACACGGCCACGGTGGGCGCGCGGACCGCCGACACCGTCACCGAAAACAACACGGCCACCGCGACGGGCGAGGTCACCACAGAGGCGGACCTCGGTGTCGAGAAGACGGTCCTCACCCCGGCCGACGGCGCCGTCACCGCGGGCCGCCAGATCGAGTGGCAGGTCACGCTGACCAACAACGGCCCGTCGCTCTCGCGCGGCTCCGACGACGCCCCGATCGTCCTCACCGACACGCTGCCCGCCGGCGTCTCCGGGCTCGCGATCTCGGGGACCGCACCCGAGGGCTGCGCGATCTCCGGTGGCACGCTGACCTGCACGATCACCCGCGACCTGGCTGTCGGCGACACGATCGTCGTGACCGTGGCGGGCGTCGTCGACAGCGACGTCGAGGCGGGAGCCGCCGTGATCAGCAACACGGCATCGGTCACCCCGGTGACGACCGATCCGGACCCCGGCAACAATTCCTCGACCACCGAGACCGATGTGGCCGTCGAGGAACGCCTGACGATCACGAAGCGGATCACCGCCCCGGTGCCGCCCGAGCTCGTCATCCCGGGTGAGCAGATCACCTACACGCTCGACGTCCGCAACGGCGGGCCTTCAGACGCGCGCGGCGTCTACATCGATGACGTGCTGCCGGGAGCCCTCCGGTTCGACACGCTCGTCAGCGGTGACGGGTGGACGGCCACGGCCGGGGCGGGCACCGTCCGCTTCGCCTACGACGGTGTGCTGCCGGCCGACACGAGTGCCCCGACGATCACGTACCGCGCCACGCTCGACCCGGCGTTCGTCGGAGAGGCCGACGAGCTCACGAACACCGCGACGGTGTCGTCGACGTGGAGATCCGATCAGGACACCTCGCAGGCAACGCCGGGCGTGCCGGAGGCGGAGGCCGACCTCGCGCTGACCAAGGACGTGCGCCCGGAGGGCGGGGCGGAAGGCGACGCGGTCATCGCCGGTCGCAACGCCGTCTACAGCTTCTCCGTCGACAACCTCGGCCCGTCCGATGCGGACGCGGTGACGGTCACCGACGTGCTCCCGATCGGGATGAGCGTCGTGACGCTTCCCGACGAGTGCAGCGTGGCGGCCGACGGGCGCACGGTGACGTGCGTGCTCGCGGGCGGTCTGGACGCAGCCGCCGACCCGTGGACGTTCGAGATCACGGTGGCCGTCGCGCCGTCGGTCACCTCGGCGACGCTCGTCAACGACGCGCTCGTGAGCTCGACGACCGACGACCCGAACACCGAGAACAACGACGCGAAGGCCATCCTCCCGGTCGAGACCCTCGCGAAGCTCAGCGTCAGCAAGACCCCGGATGTCGACTCGGTGAACGCGGGCGACCAGGTCTCGTGGACGATCACGGTCGCCAATGCGGGCCCGTCCGACGCCCAGAGCGTCTCGCTCGCCGATGCGCTTCCGGCGGATCTCGTCCTCGTGTCGGCGTCGTTCGGCCCCGACCAGACATCGTGCTCCGGCACTCAGGCGGTGCGGTGCGACCTCGGCGTCATCGCCGCCGGAGGCTCGGTCGATGTCGACGTCGTGACCACCGTGCGCGCTTCGGTGCCGGACGGCTCGCGCATCGTGAACACGGCGACCGCCACCTCCACGACGCGCGACGTCGACACCGGCGAACCCGCGACGGCGACCGATTCGGGCGCCGTCGACGTGGTCGCCGTCAGTGCGCTCACGATCGACAAGACGACGTCGACGCCCGTCGTGCGCGCCGGTGAGACGGCGACCTTCACGATCAAGGTCGGCGACTCCGGACCGTCGGATGCCGCGGCATCCGTCGTCGTCACGGACACGCTCCCCGAGGGGCTGACCTACCTGTCCTCCTCGACGACCGGCGGCCCGGCCGTGTGGTCGTGTGAGAGCGCCGACGGACGTCAGGTGCTGTGCGAGCTGCAGGATGCCGCGGGCGAACCCGTGAGCCTCGCTGCGGACGCCTCGGCGCCGGACCTCGTGATCGTCGCCGCCGTCTCCCCGACGCTCGCCGCGCAGGTCGTGACGAATGTCGCGACGGTCACCTCGCCGTCCGCGCCCGAGGATCCCCAGGATCAGGTGGATGTCGAGATTCAGACTGTCGCCGACCTCGGCATCACGAAGACCAACCTCGGCGCCCCGACGGCGGGCGAGGAGTTCGTGTGGGAGATCGTCGTGACCAACCACGGGCCGAGCGACTCGGTCGCCACGCCGGAGGATCCGATCCTCATCACCGATCAGCTGCCGGCCGAGGTCTCCTTCGTCAGCGCGACCGGCGCCGGAGCGGAGTGCCGCGCGGAAGACCGTGACGTTACGTGCGCGATCGCGGACACGATGGCGCCGGGCGACACGGTCACGGTGAGGCTGCGCGTGGCGGTCGACCAGGCCGCGTCGGGAGCTCTCACGAACACGGCGACCGTGGTCCCCTCGCTCACCGAGGAGCCCGCCGAAGACCCCGAGAACCCCTCGTTCCCGAACACGGCCACCAACGTCACCCCACCGGTGATCGAGGTCGCCGACCTCGGGATCGTGAAGTCGGTCACCAGCCCGGCCGACGGACCGGTCCTCGCCGGCTCGGAGGTCGTATGGCGACTCGACGTGACGAACCACGGTCCGTCCAATTCCGACGCCGACGTCGAGAACCCGATCACGGTCGTCGACACACTCCCCCCGGGCGTCCTCGCCACGCGTGTCGATGCGCCCGAGGGATGGACCTGCACGATCTCCGACGACAAGGGGACGGTCACCTGCACGCTGCCCGAGAACCTGGCGAGGGATGATGTCCAGTCGATCGGTATCGTCGGCGCGGTCGACCCCGGCCGACAGGGCCGGATCGACAATGTCGCGACGGTGGCCCCCGGACTCACCGGTCAGGGCGCGAACACCCGCCCCGACCGGGACACCGCCACCTCGATCATCTCCGAGTCGGCCGACCTCCGCATCGACAAGGAGATCAGCGCGACGATCGTCGCGGGCGGCACGGGCCGCTACACGATGGATGTGACGAACGACGGCCCGTCGTCGGCGCGCGGCGTGACCGTCACCGACACCCTTCCGGCGCCGATCGGGTTCTCGAAGGTGGTCATCCCGGACGGTGAGGACGCCCTCTGGACCTGTGCGCCGGACGACGGCGACGCGCAGATCGTGATCTGCGCGTACGACGGGATCCTCGAGCCGGGCAACACGATCCGCCTCGAGATCGAGGTGACGGCGCCGAGCGATCTGACCGGCGACATCACGAACGTCGCGCGCGTGGATGCCATCACCGACGACCCGAACCCCGGCAACAACGAGGACACCGTGAGCGGCACCACCGCGACGCAGGCCGACCTCGAGGTCACCAAGTCGCACGACCCCGACGCGCAGGCGATCGCCGGTCGCGACCTGACGTGGACCGTGACGGTGAACAACCTCGGCGAGAGCGACTCGCGCGCCTCGTCGGAGCAGCCGATCGTCGTCACGGATCAGCTGGCGGCCGGGACGACGTTCCTCGCCGACGGCTCGGACCCCGCGTGCGCGGCGGATGCGGCCGACCCGCAGCTGGTCGTCTGCACGATCACGCAGACCCTCGCCGCGCAGACGTCGGTGTCGTTCGACATCCGCGTCGCGCTCGATGAGGCGCTCGAGGGCACGATCGCGAACGCCGCGACGGCGACCCCGGAGATCACCACCGATCCGAACCCGGACAACAACACCGGGCGAGACGAGGTGACGCTCGTCGAGGTCGCGGACCTGCAGATCGAGAAGGCGCTCGTCACCGAACCGAGCGCCGTGATCGCCGGCCAAACGGTGACCTGGAGCCTCGTCGCGACCAACCTGGGTCCGTCGAACTCCGACGCCGACGCCGAGACGCCGATCACCGTCGTCGACACGCTTCCCGACGGGGTCCGCGCCACGAGCGTGACCGGTCCCGCGGGTTGGGCGTGCGCGATCGCCGAGGACGAGCGCGCGGTCACGTGCACCCTGCCCTCGGACCTGCCCACGGCCTCGCCGCAGACCTTCACCGTCTCCGGTGTCATCGACCCCAGCCGACAGGGCGAGATCGAGAACGTCGCCGTCGTCACGCCGGGACTGACTCCTCAGCCCGAGGAGAACGTCGGGCCCGACCGCGCCGTGGTGAAGACCCCGGTCACCGAGTCCGCCGACCTCAAGCTCGTGAAGAGCATCAGCGGCGAGATCGTCGCCGGCTCGACGGGACGCTACCTCCTGCAGGTGACCAACCTCGGCCCGTCGACCGCGCGCGGCGTGACGATCACCGACACGCTGCCGACGCCGCTGGCGTTCGCGCGGGTCGTCGTGCCCGAGGGCGTGGACGCGCCTTGGACGTGCGCCTCGACGCCCGGGACCCAGGAGGTCGAGTGCGCCTACGACGGCGCGATCCTCCCCTCCGGGATCGTCGATCTCGAGATCGAGGTGTCGGCACCCGCCGACCTGAGCGGCGACCTCATCAACACCGCGACCGTGCGCGCGCAGACTCCGGACCCGGATCTCGAGAACAACACCTCGACGGTCGGCGGCACGACGGTCACCACCGCGGACCTCGTGCTGCGCAAGACGCACGATGCGGGGGCGACCGCCGTCGCGGGGGCGCCGTTCACCTGGACGCTCACCGTCACCAACGACGGCCCGAGCGACTCGGTCGCGGATGCCGACCGTCCGATCGTGGTGACGGACCGGCTCACGGACGGCACCGGCTTCCTCGCCGCCGGCTCGTCCGAGCTGTGCGCGGTGGATGCCGATGATCCGCAGCTCGTCGTCTGCACGATCCCGCAGACGATCGCCGCCCAGGCATCCGTCACCCTCCCCGTCCAGGTCTCGCTCGACGCGGCGCTGACGGGCGAGCTCGCGAACACGGCGGACGTCGCGCCCGGGGCGACAGCCGACCCCGATCTGCGCAACAATGTCGCCACCGACACGGTGACGCTCGCACAGGTCGCCGACCTGTCGGTGGCCAAGACGGTCACGACCGCCCCCGGCGACATCGTCGCGGGTAGGGAGATCTCCTGGACGGTCCAGGTCGCGAACGCCGGTCCGTCGACGTCGTACGCCGATGCGGACGAGCCGATCCTCGTCGCCGACATCCTCCCCGCCGGCGTCTCGTTCGTCTCCGCCTCCGGGGACGGCTGGAGCTGCGCCCCGGGCGCGGCGGGGGGCGACGGCCGCGCGATGGTCGACTGTGCCCGTGCGGGGGACCTCCCCGTCGGCGCCGCTCCCGTCATCACGGTCGTGGGGCTCATCGCCTCGGACGTGCAGGGCGAGGTCCGCAACGATGTCACGGTCGCACCGGGGAAGACGCCGGATCCGGACGCATCCAACAACGCCGCGCAGGCGACGTCGGTCGTGAGCACCTCGGCCGACCTCACGCTCAGCAAGGCGATCTCGCAGGAGATCCAGGCGGGCGGATCGGGTCAGTACACGTTCACCGTGACGAACCTCGGCCCCTCGACGGCACGTGACATCGCGGTGGTCGACACCCTTCCCGCCGGCCTCTCCTTCGCGAGCGCCGCGGGAACCGGATGGACATGTGCCGCAGCCGGCGGCAGCGCGGTGGACTGCACGTTCGACGGCACCCTGGCGCCGTCCGGGTCGCTCACCTTCACGATCGACGTGTCGGCGGATGCCGCGCTCCAGGGCGACATCGTCAACACGGCCGTCGTCTCGGCATCCACTCCCGACCCCGATCCCGGCAACAACACCGGGACAGCCACGGGCACGATCGCCGAGGTCGCGGACCTCTCGATCGTGAAGACCCCCGTGGGCGAGCCGATCGTCGGCGAGACCTTCGCGTACGAGCTCGCGGTCGGCAACGCCGGTCCGGCGACCTCTCGGGGCATTCGCGTCGAGGACGCGCTGCCCGCCGGTCTCGCGTTCGTCGGCGCCACGGGGGACGGCTGGTCCTGCGGGGCGGATGCCGCCACCGGCACCGTCGCGTGCGTCCTGCCCGAGCTCGCCGCCGGAGCACAGGCGCCGGTCATCACCGTCGAGGTCCGCGTGCTCCCCGCCGCGTACCCCGAGGTCGCCAACACCGCGACCGTCACGGCGACCACGCCGGAGGACCCGGGCACGCTCGAGGACAACACGTCCACGGCGACCGTGACCGTGCCCCCGCTGGCGGACCTCGCCATCACGAAGACGCTCGTGGGCGACCTGGTGACCGGCGCGCAGGGGCACTACCGGATCACGGTCGTGAACAACGGCCCGACGGAAGACCCGGGGCCGATCACGGTGACCGATCCGCTGCCAGCGGGGATCGTCGCGAACTCGGCGACGCTCTCGGGAGCCGACGGAACGTGCTCGATCTCGGACGGCACGCTCGGGTGCGTGGTCGACGGACTCGCGGTCGGGCAGACGGCGACGGTCGACCTCACGGTCGACGTGCAGTCGAGTGCCCGCGGGACGATCGTGAACGTCGCATCGGCGTCGTCGAATGCCTTCGGGAAGACCGTGGAGGCCACGGCGACGGGCATCGTCATCGTCGTCGACCTGCCCGCGACCGGTGGGGTCCTCGGCCCGTACCTGCCGTGGGGCCTCGGGCTCCTCGCCCTCGGCCTCCTCGCCCTGTGGTGGTCGCGCCGCCGCCGCGAGGAGGACGCCCGGTAGTCGGAGCGCGGGGGCGGGTCGCCAGGCCCGCCCCCGGCCCGGCCGACGGCGATCCGTAGGATGGTCCGCATGCCCCCCGCATCCCCCTCGCCCTCTCGCCTGCGGGTCGGGATCGCGGCCGCGGGGACGCTGGTGTGCATCGTCGTCATCCTCCTGATGACCCTCTCGCCGACGCCGCTCGACCGTGGATACGAATCCGCGATCGATGAGCTGCTCGCCGCGCTGCATCGTCACGGGGTCCCGACATGGTTCGGCTACCGCAAGTTCGAGTTCACGGCGAACGTCGCCATGTTCCTCCCCCTCGGCTTCCTCGTCGCCCTCGCCCTGCCGCGTCGGGCGATGTGGCTGACCCTGCTCATCGTCCCGGCGCTGTCCGGATCGATCGAGTGGGCGCAGTCCGCGCTCCTGCTCGAACGCACGCCGAGCCTCTTCGACGTGCTCGCGAACACGCTGGGCGGCTACGCGGGGGCGCTCGCGGCGTGGCTGCTGCGCGCCCTCGTGCACGCCCGGGACGAGCGGGTGATCGCCGCCGCGCTCGCACGGCGGGGCGATGCTCTGGTCACGGCCGGGGGTGACCCGTGGCCGGCATCCTGATCCACGAGTGGCTCTCGCGTCACGGGGGCTCGGAGAACGTCTTCGAGGTGCTGTCGGCGATGTATCCGGATGCCGAGCGGTTCTGCCTCTGGAACGACAGCGACGGCCGCTTCGACGGCGTCGAGGAGACGGTCCTCGCGCGAACGCCGCTGCGCGGCCGCAAGGCGCTCGCGCTCCCGCTCATGCCTGCGGCGTGGCGCCACCTGCCCCGCCGCGACGCCGAGTGGGTGCTCGCCAGCAGCCACCTCTTCGCGCATCACGCGCGGTTCGCGGGGCCGGCGCGCGACGCTCCGAAGCTCGTCTATGCGCACACGCCGGCGCGGTACGTCTGGGCGCCGGAGCTCGATGGTCGGGGGGGCGGCCTCGCGGCGCGGGCGGTGTCGTCGGCCCTGCGCCCCGTGGACCGACGGCGCGCACGGGAGCCCCTCGCGATCGCGGCGAACAGCGCGTTCGTCGCTCAGCGGATCGGGGATGCGTGGGAGCGGGAGGCCACCGTGATCCACCCGCCCGTCGACGTCGAGGCCTTCGCGTCTGCGCCGGACCTGAGTGGCGAGGAGGCCGCGCGGATGGCGGACCTCCCCGCGGAGTACCTGCTCGGGGTGTCGCGCTTCGTCCCCTACAAGCGCCTCGACCGGGTGATCGACGCGGGCGCTGCGGCCGGTCTTCCCGTCGTGCTGGCCGGTCACGGTCCTGAGGAGGGCCGCCTTCGAGCGCGGGCGGCGGCGGCCCGGGTGCCCGTCCGGTTCGTCACGGCGCCCACGCAGGCGATGCTCGCGGCGCTGTACCGATCTGCGGTGGCGCTCGTCTTTCCGGCGATCGAGGACTTCGGCATCATGCCCGTCGAGGCGATGGCCGCCGGCACGCCTGTCGTCGCCAGCGCGGCAGGCGGTACGGCGGAGACGGTCATCGACGGCGTCACCGGCGCGCTGGTTCACGACTGGAGCGCGGCGGAGCTGGCGGATGCCGTGTCGCGCGCCGCGGGCGTCGACCGCGCCGCGTGCGTCGTCCGGGCGGGGCGCTTCGATACGGCGACGTTCGTCGCGGCGATGGGCGACTGGGTGGCCACTCACACCGCGTCTCGCGGGGCGCTCGCGTGAGGGCGCTGTCCGTCGACGACCGGTATCGCGGGGCGCACGGGATCGGACGGTACGCGCGCGAGGTGCTCCCGCGGCTCGGGATGCCGTGGCATCCTCTCGGCCTGAGCGGCAGCCCGCACACTCCGTGGGACGCGCTGCGACGAGTGCCCGATTCCGCCCGGGAGGGGGTCGTGTACTCGCCCGGGTACGGGGCACTCGCGCGGGCGGGCCGCCAGGTGCTGACGATCCACGACCTGATCCAGCTGCAGCTGCCGTGGCCGGGGCGCGCGAAGTTCCTCGCCTACTATGCGGGTCCGGTGCGTCACGTCGTGAGACGGGCGGGCCTGATCCTCACGGTGTCCCAGACCTCCGCGGCGGCGATCGCCGAGTGGGTGGACGATGACGATGTGCGGATCGTCGACGCCGGAAACGGCTGTTCCCCCGCGTTCACGGTCAGCGGTGGTTCCGGTCACGGGGATCACGGCGCCGGGGATCCGGGGTCCGACCCGTACGTCGTGTTCGTCGGCAACCTGCGGCGGCATAAGAATCTGGACGTGGTGCTGCGGGCGCTGCGCGGCGCGGCCGGGGTGCGGCTGAGGGCGGTTCTGCCGGTGCGGGAGGTGGCGGCCGCTGCTGCGCGTGCGCGAGAGCTGGGTGTATCGGAGCGGGTCGCTCTCCTGTCGGGTCTCGACGACGAGGCGCTGGCGGACCTCTATCGGGGGGCGGCCGCGACGGTCATGCCCTCGACGATCGAGGGGTTCGGGCTCCCGGCTCTCGAGTCGATCGCCTGCGGAGTCCCGGTGGTCCACTGGCGCGGGTGCGCGGCGGTGTCCGAGGTCGTCGGCGGGCGCGGATGGGCGCTCGAATCGGCGACGGACGCCGAGGAGTGGTCGCACGCGCTGCGCGCAGCCGCGGGGCAGCGCCGACGCGTCAGCCCGCCCGTCGGTGCGCACGACTGGGACCGCGTCGCGGCGACGGTGACACAGGCCCTGCGCGGCATCGCGATCTGATCGGCGCGCCGGGAAGACCGGACGCCTCACCGGGTCGGCAGGGAGGCGAGGAAGGCCCGCAGAGTCCGCGTCTTCTCCGGCCAGGAGGATGCGGCGGCGCCGGCTGCGCCCGCGAGGTTCGGGGACGGGTGCGCGAGCGCACGCGAGAGCGCTGCCTCCGCGTCATCCGGCCCGTCGTAGGTGTAGAGCCCCTGGCTCTCGCGAGCTCCGATCACGGGTGTGCCACGCGCCACCACGCTGAGTCCGGCGCCGAGGTATTCGTGGAGCTTCATGGGGCTGCGCCCGGCGTTGAGGGGATCGTCGCTCAGGGGGAGGAGGCCGACCCGAGCGCCGTGGAGGAGAGCGGGCACCGCGTCGTAGGCGACGGGGCCGAGCAGCGTGACATTCGCCGGCACGGCCCGCGGGCCGGGCGTCGGCCCCGCGATCTCGAACCGGACATCCGGTCGGGCCTGGGCCCACCGGATCACCTGCAGCCAGTCGAAGCGCCCATCGAGTGCCCCCACGTACACGCAGACCGCCGGTCGCGCGGCGGAGTCGGATGCCGCGACATGCCCGAGGTCGACGCCGTTCTCGAGCACGAGGGTCGGCACGTCCACATCGCCGAGTCCGCGCAGCACTTCGGCCGAGGTCGCCACCACGGCGTCGGCGGCAGTCACGATCCGACGCTGCAGATCCGCCTTCACGCCCGAGGGGTAGAGGTCGGTGGGCCGATAGACGAGTGTCCGTGCGAGCGGGCGCACCGAGGCATCCCACAGGAGCGGCTGGTCGATGAGGACGGTGTCGAATGCGGCCGGGAGGGAGTGCCGCGCGAGTTCCCGTTCGACGCGGAACGATCCGAAGGGGCGGGGTGTCAGCGTGCGCGGCACGAGGTGGGTGACGCCGGCGTCGTCGGTATGCGTCCCACGGGGCGTCGCGGCGGCGTCCGCCCGGCTGACGCGACCGGTGACGCGGTGTGCGAGGGAGAGTGGCGTGCTGAGGTGCACGACCTCCGCGCCCGTGCGGGCGAGCTCGCGCGCGAGATGGTGGCTGCCGACGCGGAACGGTCCCGAGGCGTGACTGTGCGAGAGGAAGAGGAACGAGCTCACGCGCGGGCCGCTTCGATCGTGCCGCGCGCGACTGCTTCGAGGTCGTCGAGCTCGTCCGCAGCGTTCGACACGCGGGCGGCGAGCTCCCCGGTGCGACTCAGCTGCGTGCTGAGGAAGGCGGCGATCGTGTCGCTGCCGGCGTTCGCGACGTCGACGCTGAGGTCGTCGTAGCCGATCGTGTGGAAGGCCTCGGCGATCTTCCCGGTGGGGTTCGGCACCGCTTCGACCGGAACGGCGCCGCTGAGGGCGGCCAGGACGAGGACGTGCATGCGGTCGGAGAGGACGAGTCGGGCGCTGTCGTACCCGTCGCGCAGCACTGCCTCGTGGGCGAGCGGGTCTCGGTCGCCCCAGAGTTCGGTCTCGCCTCCGAGAGCATGCGCGAGCTCGCGTGCGCGGTCCTCGTCCTCGCGTACCTGAACGATCGCGCGGACGCGCAGGCCGTGCTGCTCCGCGACGCTCCGCACCGCATCGATCCACGCCCCGTCCGGCATCGGCCGGTTGCCGCGCAGGCTGACGAGCATGTCGCTGCGTTCTCCGGCCGCCGGAGCGGGGCGGATTCCGGCGGCGAACCCGATGTCGGGCGCGACACGGGACCCGCCGGCGAGGCCGGCGCTGGTGGCATCCCGCCACAGCGCGATCTGGGAGGCGCGTGCGGCGCGGGCGTGGAGCCACAGGGCAGGACGGGACGTGCCGCGGATGCCTCGCGGCGGGCGTACGACGACCCCGCCCTTGAGGCGCACGATGATCGTCTCGGCGAGGAAGACGAGCTCACGCAGACCGTTCCCCGGCCCGAGCGGAACCTCACCGGCCTCGAACACGAGCACCGGGCGGCGGGGGGAGCTCGCGATCAGCCACAGCCACTTCGTGACGCTGCGCTTTCCGCGCAGCACGCGGGTGCCGGTGGGGATGCCGAGCTGACGCAGCCAGACATCCGGTGCGTCGCCGGTGTAGGCGATGAGTTCGTCGGAGGTGCCCCGCGCCCACCGCAGCGTCTCGCGGCGGATGAGCGCATCGCCGATGTTGCCCGCCGGGCCGGTGAGGGAGACGAACGTGCGGGTGGGGCGGCGGCCCACAGGTGCTGTTGCCGGGCGCCGCATCCCCTTAACTTACCGGCAGGAAGTCGCTTCTCGAGGTGAACGGACACAGACGGAGATCGGAAGCGCGGTGGGGGCGATCAGGCGTGCAAGAGCTGTGCAATAGCATGGGCTTGTCTTCCTCCCCATGGTCCCCCGGCGGCCGCCGAACTCGTGCGAGCGTGAGTGTCGATCCGCCTGGCCATGTCGGAGCCGAACATGCGGTCCCCCTGCGCATTCTTCGATGCGCGCGGCGCGCCCTTGAAGAGAGTGGGCAGTATGAAAGCTCGACGACGGTTGACCTTGGGGTTGGCGGCAGCGGCGGCGGGGCTCGGCCTGGGAGTGATCACTCTCCTCTGGCCGATCGGGGCCCTCGTATCGATCGGACTGCTTCAGGTGCTGATCGTGGTCCTCGTCATCGACACCCGCCAGACGCTCAGCGCGCGACTGAACGCCACCGTTCGGAACTTCGAGAATCGATTGAACGGGCGCCTGGCGCGGTACCGCGGCGGTGGGTCTGCCCACGCCGCAGGCGCCCAGCGGCGTCGCGCAGCGCCCTCAGCGGTGCGAGACACGCCGACGCTTGACCTCGCGGGGGGGATCCCGCAAAAGCCCGCGCGGGGAGTCCCGGCGGAGGGAGCCCCGACTGACCCATCGCTGATCACTCACACCAGCACGCCGTGGGCGGGCGGGATCGCCGACCCGCAGAACAAGGCGATCGAGGGGTGGGTGCGCAGGGACGGCTCGACCGATCCGATCGCCGCCGACCTCTACCTGGACGATCAGCTCGTCACCGCCGGCGTCGTCTGCGACAGCCCGCTGCCGACGTGGGTCGACGGGGAGTCCGCCGCGGGTGGGTTCGGATTCAGGGTTCCGGTCGAGGCGATAAGCCGAACGCTCGACGTCGTGACGGTTTCGCTGCGTGATCCTGCGAGCGGAGCGACGATCATCTCGCGGGAGGTTGCGGCCGCCCCCCTCAAGGACTCCTACCGGGGTCGTGTCGAAGTCACCGACGCCGTCGCGATGCGCGGGTGGGCAGTGAACGAGAACGCGCCCGCGGAGACCTTCGAGGTCGAGGTCCTCCTCGACGGTCACCCCTACACCACGGCGAAGACCGACGTCCCGCGTCGCGATCTGGTCAAGGCCGGCTTGTCGACGGGGCGCGGAGGTCTCACGTTCACGAATCCGCTGCTCGAATGGCTTCTCGACGGTGACACGCACACGCTGGCGCTTCGGTTCCCCGACAAGACGATGAGCGATGAGGTCAAGGTCGTTGCTTCCCCCCTCCGCACGCGCGGAGGCTCGTCGATCGTGCACACGGTGCCCACACGGCCGGTTGCGATCATCGTCCCGATCTACAACGCTGCGGACGATGTCGAGGTGTGCATCGAACGTCTGCTGGCGTACACGCCTTCGCACGCGACGATCATCCTCATCGATGATTGCTCCTCCGACCCGAGGGTGCGCGAGATCCTGGGGCGGTACGAGGGCTCTCCTCAGCTGCGAATCCTCCGGAACGACGAGAATCTGGGGTTCACCCGCACCGTGAACCGCGGTATAGCCGCGGCCGATCGCGACGATGTCATCCTCCTCAACTCGGACGCCAGAGTGACTCCGGGATGGCTCCAGGGCATCCTCACCGCGTCGACGAGCTCAGCACGGATCGCAACGGTGACGGCGATGTCTGATCGTGCTGGTGCATTCTCGGCGCCGAACATCGGGAACGACAATCCTCTTCCCGCCGGGGTCGATGAGATCACCTATGCCCGCGCCTTCCGTCGACGATCGCTCGGACTCTATCCACGGGTGCCTACTGGAAACGGCTTCTGCATGTGGATCAGCCGGCTGTGCATCGACGAGCTCGGCGCGCTCGACGAGGTCGCCTTCCCGCGCGGGTACGGCGAAGAGAACGACTTCTGCATGCGAGCGGGACGCGCGGGCTGGATCCATGTGATCGATGACCGTACCTACGTGTTCCACGACCGTTCGAAGAGCTTCGGCGAGAGCAAGGGCGATCTTCTGGCCTCCGGCCGCGCGGTGATCGATGCTCGTTACCCGGAGTACTCGCACGTCATTCGCACGTTCCGGGAGAGTCCTCGGATCGCGCTTGCGCGCAATCGCGCCCGATTGGCGCTCTCGGATGCGCAGAGCGGGACCGCGGACTCGCCCCGGGTGCTGTTCGTGATCTCGACGAATACCGGGGGCACTCCGCAGACGAATGCTGATCTGATGAACGCGCTCGAAGACGCGATCGACCCGTGGATCCTGCGATGCGACTCGAGAGAGGTCACGTTGAGCAGGGTCGTCGATGGCGACATCGAGGAGGTGCGCTCCCACGTTCTGCGAGACGCGGTCGAACCGATCAGGCACATATCGCCGGAGTACGACGCGGTCGTCGCTTCATGGCTCGATCACTTCGGATTCGACGTCGTCCACATTCGTCACCTGCTCTGGCATTCGCTGTCGTTGCCGCGCATCGCCAAAGAGCTGGGCATGGAGGTCGTGCTGTCGTTCCACGACTTCTACGCGCTGTCACCCAACCTCAAACTCATCGACGATGAGGGCGTCTATCTGGGCGATGCCTACACTCCGTCGGCGTCGGAGTACCGCGACACCGGGTGGCGTGGGAGCCAGTTCCCCACACCCTCCGGCTCATGGCTCCACTGGTGGCAACGCCGTTTCTGGTCGGCGATCGAGGTGTGCGATGCGTACGTCACGACGTCGGATAGCGCACGAGATCTGATCGCGTCCCGCTTCCCGGAGTTGGACGTATCGCGGTTCCACGTCATCGAGCACGGCCGAGATTTCGATCGGTTCCGTTCGGTGGCGGCTACGCCAGCCCACGGTGAGCCCTTGAGGATCCTCGTCCCCGGAGGAATCTCCGCTGCGAAAGGTCGAGAGGTTCTTCGCGCCATCGCCGCTGCAGATACTTCGCGTGACATCGAGTGGCATGTCCTGGGAACGATGAAAGCCTCGTTCGGGCCGGACGGATCGCGGATCGTTCAGCACGGTTCCTACGATCGCAGCGAATTCGGTCGCCTGGTGGAGAAGATCGCGCCCCACGCAGGTGTCGTTCTCTCGATATGGGACGAGACGTACTGCCACACGCTCACCGAGATGTGGAGCGTCGGCCTTCCCGTCTTCGTTCTCGACTTCCCGAACGTCGCTCAGCGGGTACGGCGCTTCGGCGCGGGCTGGGTCCTCGCGGGGATGGAGGGGCCTTCGTTGCTGAACCAGATCACGTCCGCGCTCTTCGACCGCAAGAACCGGGTGGCGGCCCTGGACGGGGTGCGAGAGTGGCAGCATGGCTGGGGTATGGCATGGACGACGACCCAGATGAGCCTGCGTTATCTCGACATCTACCGGCAGCTTCTGAGTGACGATCGGGCAAGCAGCGTGGTTCGGGTCGGCGTATTGGCGCCCTCCTCTCGCGACTTCGCGCAGGCCCCGGAGTCCACGCACATCCGGGTGTGGGAGCGAACCCGCAATAGCGCAGCTCGCCGTGTGGATTACGTGCGAGTGAATACCGAGAGCGCTGTCGCGTCCATACAGCAGGATCTCCTGGATGGTCTTCTCGTGCAGCCCACCGCGGTTCCCGGGACGGCAGGCGCTGGACTCTCGAACGCGCTCGACGCCTCGCGTGTGCCGTTGATCGCAGAGCTGGATGACGATCTCAACTCGACCCAGCCAGCACGGGAGCGCCATTCGGAGCCCGCCGGCAACGCGTCGACCTCCCGTGCCTTGCTGGACCGTGCTGCTTCGCTCTCAGTCTCGAATGAGCTTCTGAGGGACCGGCTCTCGCGCGGGGGCGTGGGCACTTCGGTGTTTCCTGCAGCCCTCAGCGATCGGCTGTGGCGCGTACCGCCGCGGGCCCGGTCTGCGGACGGAAAAATGCGCGCGCTCTGCCTCGGCAACAGGGCACTCGAGGGAGATCTGGAATCGATTCTTCCCGCGCTCGACGTGTTCGCCGCCGCGAACCCAGACTTTCGGCTGCTCGTCGTAGGTCCCCTGTCGGGGGTGCAGATGGATGAGTTGCGGCGGGACCGAGACTGGATGTCGAGCGTGGAGGTGCCCGAATCTGCCCGCCAGTATCCGAAGCTCGTGGAGTGGTTGCGAGATCTGTCCGCTCGCGTCGACTTCGCCATCGCCCCGCTCGAAGACGCTGAGCGGAACACCCACAGGTCCGATCTGGAGCTGCTCGAGTACCTCGGGCTCGGCCTGCGGACGGTCGCAAGCGCAGTAGGACCGTACCGAGACGCATCAGTGCCCGGCGTGGAGGTCGTCCCGAATACGATCACCGATTGGATCGACGCTCTCAGCAGCGTCGTGGCGGAGGTCCGCTCCGATGGGGCGAGGATCGACGGCCTCCCCTGGTTGGTGGAGCATCGGATGCTGTCGGGACAGCAGAAGCGCTTCGACGAGTTCATCGAATCCACCGTGCGGCAGAGTGCCGCGGTGGATCATGCCCTGCGGACGGCTTGACCCCGGATGGAGTCGGCCAGGGTGGCATCGGGGCGCTCTCGCATCGTGGGTGTGGGTGCGTTCGAACGCGATAATTTCGGCGACCTGCTGTATGCAGAGCTCGCGAGAGCGGTCGCCCGAGAACGCTTCGATCTCGTTCTGGCGACCCCTGTTGCCGCAGATATGCGGCACGACCTCGGCGTCGAGCTCCTCGCGGCAGGGGCGACGCTACGCGACACGGGCGCCACAGGGATCTGGGTGGTGGGCGGCGAGGTCGGCGCCACGTCGCAGGAGTATGTGTACAAGACGCGCTTCGGCGAGGCGGCGCTAGCCGCCCTGCTGCGGATGCCTCCCGAACGCGCACACGAGCGGATGGCCGAGGCGATGGGCGGCGTTCTGTACGCGGCTCCCTACATTCCCCGCCCCAGCGCCCTGACGAGCACGGAGAACGCGTCGCTTGCACTCACCTCGGTGGGCCTGGCCGGAGTTCGCACGATCTCGGACGAGCGCATGCGGGAGGTGGCGGACACTCTCCGCGAAGCGAGCTACATCGGCGTGCGAGATCCTCGATCGAGCGGCGTGCTGGACGCACTGGACATCGAGCATGAGCTTGCGCCCGACTTCGCGCACACGATCAGCCAGCGGTATACGCCGGCACCTGCGAGCGATGAGTACATCCTCGTCCATCTCCCTCAGGCCGCCATCGAGGCTCATGGAGCGGAGGCCTGGCGTCGTGCGATCGTCGACCTCGCCGGTGCCGCTCGCACCGAGGTCCGCCTGTTCCTGGCGGGCACCGCGCCGGGACATGACAGCGTCGACGGCGTCACGGCGTTGGCTGCGGACTGTCGGCAGCGGGGTGCGCACGTGACGGTCTCGTCTGCACGGGGTGTCTACCCGCGGATCGACGAGATCGCGGGAGCTCGGCTGTGGGTCGGAGGTTCTCTCCATGGCCGGATCGTCGCCGAGTCCTACGGTGTGCCGCGGGTCAGCCTGCGCAAATCGAAGGTGGACGCGTATGCGGAGTACTGGGATCCGATGATGCCTTACGGATTGGATCCTGCGGGTGTCGCCGACGCGGCGAGAGAAGCGCTACGTTCATCCTCGGGCCGAGACCGGCCCGGGGTGCACGGGGTCGCAGCGTCGGAGAGTATCGAGAGGGCCGTGGAGGCGCTCCAGGCCCCCGTAGTGCGGAGACTCGGTGGCCGCCGGAATCCGGAGAAGACCCGAAGGAAAGGGCGCGTAGGCGTGAGCGAAGAGATCCCCGGAGTACCCGCGGAGCGGTCCGCCGCCCTCCGGCGGTACGGGCTGGACGCGCACCCGGGGTCCATGGGGTCGCTCGGGGTCGCGCACGAGTTCCGCTGGGAGGGGCCGACGCGGACCAACCGTGCCGCTTTCGCGGGTGCGTGCAGGTTCGGCGCGTTCTCGTATGCGGCGGACGGAGGGTTCTGGGCGACCGACGTCGGCCGCTATTGTTCGATCGAAGCGAGTGCGCACGTCGGTCATTTCAATCATCCGATGTCGTGGTTGTCGACCAACCCCTTCCAGTACCAGCGGAGCTTCCGGATTGCGACATCACCGGAGTTCGCCTTCCACGAGGAATACACCCAGTATTCGCCGACGGCTCGCAACAACCAGCTCGCCAGCGACGTGACGCGCGCGCGCACCGCTATCGGCAACGATGTCTGGATGGGATTCGGTGTCCAGGTGATGCCGGGCGTGACCATCGGCGACGGCGCCGTGCTGGCGGCGGGTGCTGTTGTCACCAAGGATGTGGAGCCCTACACCATTGTGGGAGGCGTGCCCGCGAAGGTCATCGGGCGACGATTCGCGGACGACATCGTGGCCGAGCTGCTGGATCTCGCCTGGTGGAAGTTCGCGCCCTGGCAACTCGAGGGCGTCGAGTTCTCGGACATTCGCGCAGCGATCTCGGGCGTTCGAGCGTTGCGCGACAGGGGAGAGCAAGAATACGCGCCGCAGGAGTTCTCGTTGAAGGGCTCTACGGTCACACCGGTGTAGCGCGCGCCGATCGGACGGCGGCGATGAGGTGCCCTGCGCGCGCATCGAACGAGTGCTCGGTGCGTATTCTCGAGGCGATGTGCGCCATGTTCTCGCTCGAAGGAATCCAGCTGCGGTCGTTGACGAGCTCCCGCATGCGCTCGACGGAGTCCGCGGTCTCCACAGCTCCTTCGAAGAGCTCGAGCCCCTCGATGGCGTCACTGATCACCGGCGTGCCGCACGCGACGGCATCGAACATGCGGTTGTTGATGAACGCCCACCCGGCCATGTCCGGGTAGTGGTCATTGAGGACGATGTTCGCCGCCCGATACGCGCGGGGTAGGTCATCGAAGTCGAGGTATCCGTCGCGCACCGCGTGCGGGGGAGCGAGCTTGCCCCAGCCCGGGCCCCAGAGGCCCACGGGGGCGTCGGCTTCCAACGCGAGACCGACGATTGCGCGACCGAACTCGTGGCCGTGGCTTCCGCCGACGAAGATGATGTCGTCTGGGCGGTCTACGGGTACGACATCCGCGTGGAATCGCTCGGGTGCCGTCGCCTGGAGGAGGGGCTCCACTGTCCGCCCCGACCGCTCAGTCATCCACCTCGACCACTTCTGAGATGCCGCGAAGACGAGATCGTACGACCTGACCTCCTCCACCGTCACGAGATCAGGCCTGCTGATCACCCACAGGATGTTCAGTGCGCCCGGCTGCGGGGGGATGGGGTGTCTTCCGCGCAGAGTGAGAACGACGTCGTCCAGGTAGGACGTTGCGCGGTCCCAGGCTTCGTACCTGTCGACGACGGCATCGTGCCCCCGTCCGCGGAGCGCCCGGGCGAGATCGTCGGCGAACGCCACGTCGCCCCAGTGATCCCCCCCTCGCGTGCAGGGCGCTCCCGTCTTGATCGCCCAGCGCAGGGAAGCAGCAGTGAGGTCCCGGTGGGCATCGACCGCACGGGCGAGGACGGGAATCGCCGTCGGGTGTCGGCCGTCGAGAACGGATGCGAACCCCGTGACGGTCATCGAGATCGAAAGGTATCGGCGGCGGTCGTCTCGATGGCTCTGATCCCCCCAGCGCTCCGCGAATCTGCGACTGGCGACGCGGCGTGGCTTCTGAGAGCCGGCCGCTGACGGCTCACGAACGACGAGCGCGCGAGGAACGCAGGCGAATCGTACGTGGGGGATGTCGCGCCTCCCGCGCAGGCACAGATCGACGTCCTCCATCCCGTCCGCGTAGAGCGGATCGAATCCGGAGAGCTTCGCGAAGAAGTCGGCGTCGAAGAGACCTCCCACCGCGCTCACTGCTGTCAGATCGTCGGTATCGGCGGCCAACGCATCGTCGATCGTGAGGCCGGTGAGCAACGCGCTCGGAAGGGGCACCCCCTCGTAGAAGGCATATCCGGCGTGTCGGACCGTGTAGTCCGCGTTCACGATCAGGGCTTGCGCCGCACGCGCGCCCGTGTTGCGAAGTTCCTGACACAGTTCGTCCAACCAGCCATCCCTGGGGTCCGAATCGCTGTCGAGAAACGCGACGCGCGCGCCGGTCGCGTGCCAGAATCCGTAGTTCGCTGCGCTGGCGAAACCCGTGGATGTCGGCAGGCGGAGGTACTGCACGCGGCTTTCGCCGATGTACCGGAGAAGCAACCGCCGGCCGACGGCGGCGGAGGAGTCGGTATCGACCAGGACGATGTCGAGGTCACCGGTGAACGTGTGGAGGGCTCGATCGACCGAGCGCGCTGCATGTCCGATCGAACCGTCGACGACGACGACGAGGCTGGTGCGGTCTGGAACACGAGGACGGGGCGCGTCGCGCTCAGGCGATGCCTCGCTCAGATGCGGCCTCTCCATGATGCTCCGCCAGCGCGCCGACTCATCCGGCGAGACGTGCGGGCCGGCGGCGCTGACGTCCTCGTCAGCGCCGATGAAGGGCAGGTATTCCAGTTCCCCGGCTTTCGCCAGGTGGGACACCAGCTCCCTGTCGGACCAGGACTCGCGGTCGGCATGGCCCGCGATCTGCCTCAGCGGCGCCGACCGAGCGAGGAGGACGGTCAGGTCGACGGGGTTTGCGAACTCGAGTTCGGCCAGCTGGACCTTCCCGCCCTGATACTCGATCTCGCCTTCGTCGTTGCGGCGACGGACGGCGGCATGGGAGGCGACAGCCTCAGGCGCCCGCTCGAGTGCTCCGAGGGAGAGTTCGAGAAAGCGCCGTGACCAGGTGTGGTCACCGTCGAGGAACGTCACGAAATCGCCTGCTGATTCTCGGAGGCCGACCCGTCGTGCCTCGCCGCGGTCCCCGCGACTTCCGTCCACCCGCCGCACGCGCGCGTCGCGTCGTGCATGGTCATCGATGATCTCGCGGGTGTGATCGGCGGACGTCACGTCGACCACGATCAACTCGAAGCGTGCATAGGTTTGCGCGAGGAACGATTCGATCGCTTCCCCCACGGACTCTTCGCTCGTGCTCACGACCATGATCGCGGAGACGAGTGAATCCCCTCTGGTGGCGGGCGAGGGCATGCGCGACACCCATTGCTGAGTCGCTTCGCGGTCCCATCTGCGACGACGCCACGCCAACCGGGCGGCGCGCTGATCGCGGAACGTCGCCTCGAATCGGAGGAGCGCGTCGCGTGCCTGGGAAAGGGTAGGAGCGGCTCCCGAGAAATCGACCGGCACCGGCAGTTTCTCATGCGGGTGAAGTCCCGCGAGGGCGTCCACCGGGTCTTCTGCGAGTACGCGCGGGTCGAACAGGGGCCCCCACGCGTGCGCGCGCGCCTCGTCTGTGCGCAAGTACTCGAGCACGTCCGTGACCGCGTCCGGTTGACGCCGAGCATCGCGAACAGCCGGAGGAAGGAAGCTGATCTCGATGAGCGGATGGGGGGCGTACCCCGCCTCGAGCCCATGAGCGACATAGTGTGCGGCGAGTTCGCGAGGTGTCCGGTCCTCCTGGCTCATGACCTCGCCATAGAACGAGTGGTCGAAGATGCCACTGTCGAGCAGCGCCGCCGCGGCACCCGCATCATCCGATCGGGAACCCGCCGGGGAAGGGACAGGCGCGGGGGGCGCCGGCGTCGACTTCTTGAAGCGCGAAAGCACTCCGCGCCCCTTATCTCCCGGCCGACCTCGCATCAGCTGATGCTATTCCATGGCTTCGCAGCGGCGACCTGCGCCGGACGCGAGCCTTCGCGACGGTGCGGGGCATTCTCACTCGTCATCAGGTGGCCGTGGGTCACCGCCGCAGCAACGCGTGCTTGACGCGCGCAGCGGTCGGTCGCAGCCACGGCGCAACGTCCAGGATGCTGTGCGCGAAGGGAGTGACCCGCGCCACGAGATCTGCAGCCCCGCCGCGCTTCTCCTGAGGGGGCTTCGACGTGGTGTCGGCGCGGGCAGCCACGAGTGCGCGCTGGCGACGCGCGTTGTCCTCTGCGAAGTGGATCACCAGGTCGAGAAGCGACTCCGCGTCGCCGACGGATGGCTCTGGCGAGAACATCCGCGGAAGACGGTCCTCGAAGAGCTGAGCATAGAGAGCGGCATAATCACGTCCGCGTTCTCGATCGGCCGCCGCCAGAGAACCGCGAGACAACGACGCATAGCGCTCCGGGGTCGTGGCGATCGCGGCGATCTCCGCCGCGAGCGCCGCCGCGTCACCCTGCTCGACCGAGACGATGCCCTCGTTGTCGTCCAGGACCGCGAGCCAAGGCAGGTCGTACATCGCGACGGGAAGTCCGCGCGACTGCGCCTCGGGGATCGTCAGCGGATAGCCCTCGATGATGCTCGTGCAGACGAGAACATCGGAGGAGTCGATCACGCGCACCAGTTCGGCACCCTTCAGCGGGCCCGTCGCCTGAACCCGATCCGCGAGACCCATCTCGGCAGCCTGCGCGTTGACGGTCTGGGGTGCGAGATCCCGCCAGCCCGGCCCGACGATGCGCATCCGGAAGTCGACACCGCGCGCGTCGAGGTCTGCGGCGACGCGGAGAAGCTCGCTGACCCGCTTCGTGCGTTCGTCGAGCCGGCCGAACCAGACCAGCTCGAGGCGACGATCGGTTGGCGCCTCCTTGGCGCGCATTCTCGCAGGGGTGTCGAGGAGCAGCGGCGATGGCGGGTTGGGGAGGTAGCTGACCCGCTGCATCCCCTGCAGCTTCCAGAATGCGACGTCCAGGGGCGAGAGGACCACGAGATGTGCCAGGGAGTGAACGTGGCGAAGGTGGAATCGCAGATTGTCGATGCCCAGCAGCACCGCCCGACCTGCGAAGTTGTGCGCCCACGCGATCGTCGGGACCCCGTTCGCATGGGCGGCGAGTGCGAACGCCGGCCATGTCTTCGAATAGAGGAAGTGGTGATCGACGGCCACATCGATGCGGTGGGAGCGGCAGAGGTCGCTCCACTGCTCCAGATGGTCGGCGAGCTTTGCGCCGCTGAACTCGACGAATCGCGCGCCAGTAGGCAGCAGTGATGTGTCGCTGCCGGGCTCGCGCGCCACGATCGTGACGCCGACGCCCGCCTCGAGCAGGGTCCGGGCTTGCGAGAGGATCACGCCGGAGACCCCGCCCGTCCTCAACGCGTTGGTCGACAGTGCGACGCGTTGGATCTCGCGCGTGCCCAGCTCGGTGCGCCCGGAGTGGGCGGCAAGCGTCTCGAGCGCGTCCGGCCAATGCCGCGCCGTCGCGTGAACCACCTCTGCGGGGTCCACGAGCGTGTACAGGTGTGCGAAGACCTCGTCGCGGAGCGCGTCGAGGGTGTGGTCGGCGAGGTAATGCGTCGTGTACCCGATGAGCGATGACCTGACCGACTCGTACGTGTCGCGGATGAGCTGAGCATGTGCGCTCCCCGATGCCACCGTCTCGACCGCCGCTGCGATCGAATCGATGGACGAGATGGCGCCTGCGTAGAACCGCGCGGAATCGAGGTCCTTGACGCGTTGCCCGCTGCCGCCACGACCGAAGTAATAGCGATAGAGGTGGTTCGGCAGGGAAGAGTGGGACTGCGCGAGGGCTGCTGCGAGAAAGGCGATCGGAAGATCGTTCACCCGCGGCAGAACGAGGTCGGCCGGCGCGGCCGCGTAGGCATCGACGAGCAGGCGGGTGGAGTACAGGAAGCGCCACAGCTGACCCTGGGCGAGTTCGCCGATGGGGAAGAGTCCGCGCAGGACGTCCGCGCCACGGGCGTCGCGCAGTCGAGGCTGCAGCCTGTTCTCGAACCTTCCCCCGGTGGTTCCGTCCGGGCGGACGACGTCGATTCCGAACTGCACGAGCTCCGCTCCGGTCTCCCGTGCGTGCCCAAGCGCGACCGCGGCGGCGTCGTCGACGAGTTCATCGTCGCCGTCGAGGAACATGAGGTGCGCAGCAGTCGCCGCACGGACACCGTCACGCCGGCTCTGGAACGCGGACCGGTTGGCTTCGTGCGTGATCAGTCGGATCCGGCCGTCTGCGGCGGCGCGCTCCCGCACGATGGCGACGGTGTCATCGGTGGACGCATCGTCGACGACGATGATCTCGATCTCCGACAGCGTCTGCCGGGTACAGCTGTCCAGAGCGTTCGCGATCACCGCCGCGTCGTTGAAGACGGGGATGACGATGGAGACGAGTGGCGACCGGTCCGTACCCGTCGAGGTGCGAATCGGGGTGGCGGGGGGTTCAGTCATGATTCACCGTTTCGCACTGGAGGCCGCAGGTCATCGGCGGAGGAGGGCGTTCTTGACCCTCCGCGCGGCGGGACGCGCCCACGGAAAGACCGTCACGAGATCATGCCCCAGGGGAGTGAGTCGACTCTCGAGGCGTGCGGCCCAGGACGTACCGCGTCCGTTCGCTCTTCCGGTGGCTCGCCGGCCACCTCGACGGGAGGGCACACGCGCCGGGACGAATGTCGCGTTCTCTGCGAAGAACAGGAGGAGTCGGAGGAGGCGCTCGGCATCCTCCCTGGTGGGAGCGGGGGAGAAGGATTCCGGGAGCGCACCACGGACGAGCTGAGCGTACAGGGTGGCGAAATCGTGGCTGACGGCTCTCTGCGCCGCAGCGATCGAAGCGCGCGATGCCGCCTCGTACGCGTTCGGGTCGGAAGCGAGATCGGCGATCGCTGCGGCCAGCGCGTCGGCGTCTCCCTGGGGGACGGTCAGCACCCCGTCGTTGGCCTCCAGCAGCGCGAGCCACGGGAGGTCGTACATCGCCACGGGCAGCCCGCGGGCCTGCGCTTCCGACAGGGTCAGCGGATACCCCTCGATGATGCTCGTATTGACGAAGAGGTCGGATGAGTCGACGGCATCGAGAAGCTCCTGCCCGTGCAGGGGGCCTGTGATCTCGACCATCCCGTCCAGTGACCTCTTCGAAACGAGATCCCGAAGCGTGGACGCCGACATGTCCGTCCAGTCCGGTCCCACGATGCGAAGTCGGAAATCCACGCCCGAGCGCTTCAGGGATGAGGCGACATCGACCAGTGCCGTCACCTTCTTCGTGTGTTCCTCCAGCCGTCCCCACCACACCAGCTCCAGGCGCCTGCCCGCCGGAGCGAGTCTCGGCCGTCCGGATCCGGCGGAGGAGAGCAGGAGAGGCGAGGGGGGATTCGGCAGGTAGGACGTGCGGTCGATGCCCCGCAGCTTCCAGAATGCGACATCCAAGGGGGAGAGGACGATCAGCCGCGCCAGTACGGGAAGGTACGCCGCGAGCAGCGTATGGAGGTCGTTGCCGTTGTATGTGGGTCGTGCGGCGAAATTGTGGATCCAGCCGATGGTGGGGATCCCAGCGCCCGTCGAGACGAGGGCGTATTCGTGCCAGTCCCGGGAGTAGAGCACCCGATGGTCGATGACGAGATCGATCTCATGGCGACGGCAGACCTCCATCCACTTCCGCATCCGCTCCGCTTTGGTGGCACCGGTGATCTGCTCGAAGGCTGCTCCCGGCGGGAGCGCCGACTCGTCGCTGCCTGCGCGATGCGCGACGACGGTGACCCGATGGCCGGCATCGATGAGGAATCGAGCCTGCGTCAGGAGAACCCCCGACACCCCTCCTGTCGTGACGATGTTCGTGGTGAGGAGGACGCTGCGCACCGGTCTGCTCCCGAGCGGGACAGGCGCGGTACGTGAGGCGACGAATGCGAGGACGCGAGCTGACCGTGCTGCGGCGGCCACGATGTCCGCCTCGCTCACGATCATCCGCAGGTCGTCCAGTGCCTTCGCGCCCTGCGGTTCGGGAAGACCGGCGGCACCTTCGAGGGCATCCCCGATCGCCCGCTCGCGGATGCCCTCGTAACCGAGGAGCAGAGGTTCGGGATTGGGTGAGTGACGCGCGCTCTCGCTGACGACCGGCTCGATCGCGACGGCGGCGGAGACAGCGCGGGTGGCATTCCGAACGGCGTCGGGGTGCGCCGCCCCCGCCGCGGATTCCCCCCGGCGTTCGAACGCCGCCGCAGCCGAGGGCGCCAGGACGAACGATGCGCCGGCTGCTGCGGCCAGGAGCATCACGACGGTGTCCTCGAAAGCGTCGATGTCGCCCAGCCGGCGGTCGATGTCGCGCAGGATGCTGCTGCGGAGAAGGAGGCGGCTGCGGACGTGCGGCCCATCGACATCCGATGCGAACGTGCCGAGGATGGCATCGGGCGACCGGCGGACCGCGCGCGGCGAGCGGCGCGCCGAGGCAGAGGTCTTCTCGTTTCGTGCGGGTCGGTCGAACACGACGACATCCGCGGCAGGGCCGTCGGGTGACGGAGTGACGCTTGCGCGGGCGCGAGCGAGCGCCGTCGGGTCGCTGAGAAGGTCGCCGGCCACGAGGAAGGCGATATACGCGCCGGATGTCGCCCGCAGTCCCCGTCGTCGGGAGTGAGATCTGGTGGCGTCGGCGTCTGTCGTGACGACACGCACGTGCACATCGTCGGGCATCCGTGACGCGATCGCCGCGTGGGGATCGGATGCGGCCACGACGCAGATGATCTCTGTGCTCGGCAGCCGCGCCGCAGCGACCGATTCGAGCGTTGCCAGAAGAGACTCGGCGGCGGCGCCGTCGGCGGTGATGACGATCGAAAGGGTTCCGACCGGCGTGGTCATGCGCGCTCCGATTTCGCGGGGCGTCGACGACGCGTGTGGCCGAGAGCAGCCGCCTCGACGAAAGCCGCCTGGTAGCTCGCCGCCACCTGGTTGGGGTCCATCGCCGTGAGGACGGGCGATCCGGACGGCGGGTCGGCCCGCAGATCTGCGATGGCGTTCTCCAGCTTCACGGCCGTGAGCAGTCCTTCGTGCGTGCGCACCCACCCGGGCCCCACCGCGGTCGCAAGGGATCTCGACATCGCCGTCTGCTGAACCAGCACGGGGCGATCGAGCGAGAGCGCGAGCATCATCGTTTCGATCGAGTCAGCGGCGCCCGGCGCCGAGATGATGACGAGCTCAGCCTGCGTGATCTCCTCGATCCGTGCGGCATCGGACAGCATTCCTGCGCGCAGGACGATGCGGCCCGGATGCGCCGCTGCGCTGCGATCGAACGAGGCGACCAGGCGCCCGGGGACCTGTCCCACAACGTGAAGAGTCCACTCTTCCAGTCGTGCGATCCCGAAGACTTTCAGAGTGGCTTCGTAAGCGGCGTCGAGATACTCGCTTGCGGCGATCACCAGGCGTCCGGCCACCATCTCGCGCCGAGGGTAGCCGGCGAAGCGGTTTCGCAGGTGGCTGAGGGGGATGCGCACGACGCGAGCATCATCCCCGTCGTCGCCCGGGAAGTCGACGCGGACGTAGGTGGTGGTGGCATGGTCGAGTGTCTGCATCGCCCGTGACACGTCCCGCGGATGATGGGGGCGGTGGCTGTCCCGGAGTGAGACGAGAGCGATCCCGCGGCGCCGCAACGTGCGGACGAATCGACGAGCGTGACGCTCCTGTTCGCGGGCGGGAGTCCGTCCGCCGCCGAGCACAGCGTCGGGATGCGGCAAGAAGACGACATCGGCAGCGTCCGAACGACGGAGAGTCGGGGTGAAGCTGTACTCCACCTCCCGCGGCGCGGCACCCGCGGAGTCGTCTCCGACGAGCTGATCGACGTAGCGGACCTTGTGCTGCGGGGGACGGCTCAGGACCGTCACTCGTGGGGCGCCATCCGACGAGGAGAAGGACGCGGCGCTCATTCGACCAAGAATAGGGTGGGGGGTGGTGACCACAAAAATGACACAGCACGTCTTCGCGCAGCTGGCGGGGCAGGACGACAACCTCGGTGACTCCGCGTTGAGGATCGCCTACCTCCGCGCCCTCCGGGGCCCCGGAAGGCACGTGCACGTGTTCCTCGGCGCGCCGACGACGGATTACGTCTCGGCATTCGATGAGGGACCCGACGTCACGATCTACGCGGAGCGCGGGGCGTGGGCGGCAGCGGAGCGTGATGCATCACGGCCCGTCCATGCGTTCAACGCCGGCGAGACGAACCCGCGGGCGGGAGTCTTCCCCGGCCCGCGGAGAGCGGCGGAGCTGGCTCGGGTCGTCTCCGCAGGAGGCGCAGCCATCGTCGCCGGGATCGGATTGAAGAGCGTGAACACCCTTGCAGGTGTGACGTTCGACCCCGCCTTCCGCGAAGCAGCGGTGATGTCGTGGCGCGATCAGGGGTCTCGGGATGCCGCAGGGTTCGGAGATTTCGCCCCCGATTGGGCGTACGCGCTCGGTCGAAGCACCGATTCATGGGTGCCCGCCGCGTCGCGCGACGTCCTCGCGGTCACCATGCGGTTCGACCGGGCCTGGCCGGGAGAGGAGTGGATTGCCGCCGTCCGCGCGTTCGCGGCGGGTCTCGGAGTCCGCGTGGTCACGCTCGCGCAGGTTGCACGCGATGCGCCTCGTGCCGTCAAGCTCGCCGAAGCGCTCGGTGGGGAGTACGCCATGCCGCGGTCGATGAGGCACGCGGATCTCGACGAGCAGACGCGTGCGATCTATGGCCGTTCGGTCGCCGTCATCAGCGACCGCGCGCACGGTCTGATCATCGGAGCGACCGAGGGCGGATATCCGATCGGCTCCGGCAGCGACCCGCAGAAGATCGCTCGGCTTCTGAGCGCGGCGGGCCTCGGCGCTCTCGTGGGGCGTTACGACGAGTTCGGCGAGTTCGCCGCGCGCTTCGAGGCGCACCTTCCGGGGCTTGCTCCGGCCGTGGACGCCGCGCGGGCAGACATCGCCGACCTGACCTCGCGAATCCACGCGGTGATGGCGCGCGTCGCCTGAACAGAGCGTCGCGATATGCTCGATCGGAGTGTGCCCATGCCCGGGTGATGAGATCTGAGGTCGAAGGAGAGGGGGAACCGGATGGAGTTGCGTCTGGAGCCCTCGCTCGACGGCCTGTACGAGGTGGGTCGTCGTCCTCCGCTCGGCGACTATCTCGCGGAGGCCTGGCGTCGCCGTACCTTCGCCTTCACGCTTGCGAGCTATCGACTGGTCGGCAGTCTCCTGCGCAACAGGCTCGGCATGCTGTGGATCGTCCTCAAGCCCACGATGACGGCCATCATATACGGCACCATCTTCGGCGCGGTCCTCTCCAGCGACGCCCGCCCCAATGATTGGGTTCCGTATCTGATCACCGGGGTGTTCGTCTTCGAATTCTTCACAGGATGCTTCGGCGCAGGCTCGCGCGCGATCACCGGCAACGCCAAGCTCGTTCAAAGCCTCGGCTTCCCGCGCATCCTGCTCCCCGTCTCGGTCGTGCTCGAGCAGGCGATGCGGACCATCCCGATCATGGTTCTGCTCGGCGTCCTGCTTCTCATCTTCGGGGTCCCCGTGTCGTGGACGTGGGTGCTGGTGATTCCGATCATGGCGATGATGGCGGTGTTCAACCTCGGCGTTGCGCTGATCGTTGCGCGCATGTCCGTGTGGGCTCGAGACGTCCAGCAGGTCATCCCGATCATCAACCGCGTCCTCTTCTACGCGAGCTCGATCTTCTTCCAGGTCGACAAGGTGTTCGCCGACAACCCGGTGGTCCTCACGATCGCCCACCTGATCCCCACCTACGACTTCATCGCCCTCGTGCGTGGTGCGATGCTGCCGTCGCATCCCGCCCCCGAGCTGGCTGTGTGGGCGGCGCCGATCTGGGCGGCCGTCGCGGTCGTGGTCGGCGTCGTCTACTTCTGGCGTGCGGAAGCGAGGTACGGGCTCAGTGACTGACCTCCTCCTTCCGCACACCGACACCGCAGCGGATGCATCTGCACCCCGCCCGATGATGGTGGTGGACGACGCACACGTGGACTACCGCGTCTACGCGTCGGGCAAGCCGATGAGTGCGCGCGAGAGCCTGTTCAACCGCAACGCCGCTCGCGGCGGGCGGGGGCTGAAGACCGTGCACGCGCTCAGGGGCGTGACCTTCACGGCGCGCGAGGGTGAGACGGTCGGCGTCATCGGTCACAACGGATCGGGCAAGTCCACCCTGTTCCGCGCGATGAGTGGTCTCATCCCGACGGTCCACGGGACGATTCGCGCGGCCGACCGGCCGGTCCTCCTCGGAGTGAACGCGGCTCTCATGCCGGACATGTCGGGCGAGAACAACATCAAGCTCGGGCTCCTCGCCATGGGGTTCACCCCCGAGGAGGCTGCGGCGCAGGTCGACGAGATCGCCGACTTCGCCGAGCTGAACGAATTCCTCTACCACCCCATGCGGACGTACTCGTCGGGGATGGGCGCCCGGCTCCGCTTCGCCATCGCGTCGGCGCGGGCGCACTCGATCCTCCTGATCGATGAGGCGCTCTCCGTGGGAGACCGCCGGTTCAAGGTCAAGAGCGAGCAGCGCATCCGCGAACTTCAGCAGAGCGCTGGGCTGGTGATGATCGTCAGTCATTCCGCGAGTTCTCTGCGCGATACGTGTGAGCGCGTGCTGTGGATCCACAAGGGGGAGCTGCGGGCCGACGGGCCCTCGAAAGAAGTCATCAACGACTACGTCCGCTGGACGAAGCAGCCGGGCGGCGGCGCCGTCGGCGCAGCGGCCACGGGCAAGGTCCCGACGGCGTCGGCCCCCGAAGCCGCCGCCACGCAGTTCGCCCGTGACAAGACGCGCGTTCCCGAGCCTGCGGTCTCTCCGTTGGAGAAGCTCCTCGCCGATGCGGCCCTGGACGCGAAGGAGATCATCGCCCCGACCGAAGGTCTGCGGACGGTCGCGCGGCGCGAACGGTATCGGCAGGAGGCATCGGAGCGCGTGCGCCGGCGCGTGATGATCGGGCTCATCACCGGCGCGGCGATCCTCGTGGCCGCGGCCGCGGGGGCCGCGGTCGCGGCTGTCGGCAGCATGTCGCGTGCGGGCGACGACGCCACGACGCCGCGAGCGCTCGCCGCCGCGCCGACCATCGGCGGGTTCTCGGCATCCGCCCCGACGGCGGCGTGCGCGGCTCCGACCGGAACGGCTGACATCTCGCTCAGCTGGGCGTCGGACGATGCCGTATGGGTCGCGCTCGCGCAGGGCGCCGCCACGGTGGACGCGATCGACCAGCCGCTCGTGAGCGGACTCACCGAAACGGCGGAGGCGTACACCGTCGCATTCCCCTGCACCGAGGAGAGCCGCGTGTACACCCTCACCGTCGCGGGCGGTGAGGGCAGTCGGGTCAGTTCGACCGTCACCGTCGCCCGTGTGCTCCCCCCCGAGCCGACGGCCACCCCGGTGCCTGATGATGAGGTGGAGACGGACACGTACACGGATGATTCCGAGGTTGACAACTCGACCGGCGACTCCGGAACCTCGAACGGGTCCGAGGTAATTACCGAGGAGACATCGCCGACACAGGATCCGGAACCGTCACCCACGGCTCAGCCGACAGATCCGGCTCCTTCCCCGCAGCCCGAAGAGACGCAGCCGGTCGTCCCGAGCCCGCCCGCAGAAGAGGTTCCGGCGGGCTGAGGCGAGCGGGGTCAGCGCGCGCCCAGCCATCCCTTCGCGCGGTGCGCGAGCGGACGAAGCCCCGGGATGCGTCGCAGTGTCGCGCGACCGACCGGCGCCGCCGCCGCCCACACCCGCGCCCCCGGCGAGAGCGAGGAGTCGGCCGCGCTGCGTCCCCGCCGGTGCGACCGCTCTGCGAAGAAGACGAAGAGCCCGAGGAGTTGCCGTGCGTCATCCGGGGTCGGCGCCGGAGAGTACTCCTCGCTCACCGTGCCCGTGACGATCTCGCGGTACAGACGGGGGATGTCGTGATCGGTCGCATGAGCTGCCGCCGCTCGGGAAGCGGTCGACAGCCGCGCGTACTCGTTGGGGTCACCGGTCGCGTCGGCGATGCGCGCGGCGAGTGCGTGGGCGTCCCCCTGCGGAACGGCGACGACCCCCGCGTTGTGCTGCACGAGGGTCAGCCAGGGCAGTTCGTACATGAAGACCGGGAGTCCGCGCGCCTGCGCCTCGGCGATCGTGAGCTGGTATCCCTCGATGATGCTCGTCGACACGAACGCGTCCGCCCGGTCGATCGCGCGGACGAGCTCGCGCCCGTGCCGGGGGCCGACGGCCCGCACGTGAGCACCCACTCCCCGCCGGCGCGCCGCGGCGTTGAACGCTCGGGCGGTCAGGTCGGTCCAGTCGGGGCCGATGACGGTGAGTCGGAAGTCGACTGCCATCCGACTCAGGTGGACGCCGACCTCGATGAGCTGACGCACCTGCTTCGTCCGCTCCTCCAGCCGCCCCCACCACACGAGCTCCACTCGCCCGGTCGGAGGCCGCTTCGCCGGCGGATGCGCGACACTCTCGCTCAGGAGGGGCGATGGCGGGTTCGGCGCCCACGAGACATGCGAGATGCCGCGCAGACGGAAGTAGGCGACATCCAGAGGGGAGAGCGTCACGATGTGCGTGAGTGTGCCCGCGCACTCCTCGATGAGGGTCAGTCGATCGGTGCCGTCGTAGATGGGGCGTCCGACGAAGTTGTGCAGCCAGCCGATGGTCGCAGCGCCCTCGGCGCGTGCCATGAGTGCGAACTCGGGCCAGTGCGGCGTGTAGAGGATCTGATGGTCGAGGACGACGTCGACCTCGTGATCACGGCAGATCCGGCCCCACTCCTCGAGCTGTGCAGGCAGGGCGCGCGCCGTCATCTCGACGAATGCCACGCCGGCGGGCACCGCGTGCGCCTCGCTGCCGCCGCTGCGCGCGACGATCGTCACGCGGTATCCCTCTTCCTGCAGATAGCGCGCCTGCGTGCGGATGACGGCGGAGACACCGCCGGTGCGCAGCGTCGAGGTCGCGAGCAGGATGCTGCGCACCGGCCGATCGGTCTGCGGCTGCCAGGGGGTGTGGCGGCGCAGGGTGCTCAGCGTGCGCGGGTAGAACGTCGCGGCAGCGTGCACGATGTCGTGGGCGGAAGCCATCGTGTGCAGGTGCGCGAGCGCCGCATCCAGGACCGGTCCGTCGGCCTTCTCCGTCAGCTGGAACGCGACGTAGCCGATGATGGACGAGCGCATCGAGGCGTAGGAGCGGCGCAGGGCCTGCGCGTCGGGCCTCGCGGCGGCGATGGTCTCGACGGCCGCGGCGATCGCGTCGACGGAGGAGATCGCGGACGCGTAGAACTCGGCGCGCTCGATCGAATCGACCCGGTGACCGCTCCCTCCGCGACCGAAGTGGTAGCGGTAGAGGCGTTCGGGGGTGGAGACGTAGCAGCGCGCGAGTGCGGCCGCGAGGAACAGCAGCGGAAGATCGTTGACACGTGGCAGGGCGAGGTCGTCCGGAAGGAGGGCGTACGCCTCGCGGAGGAGGTCGGTGCGGAACAGGTGCCGCCACAGCTGGCCCTGCGCGGGGCGGCCGGCCGGGAAGAGCTCCGAGAGGACGGCCTCCCCCTCGAGCCGCCGGTGCACCGGTTGCAGGCGCCGCTCGTACGTCCCGCCCGACCAACCGTCGGCCTCGATGACCGTCACCCCGAATCCGACGAGGTCCGCTCCGGACGCGTGCGCCTGCGCGAGGGCGACCTCCGCTGCCCGCGGGGCGAGTTCGTCGTCCCCGTCGAGGAACATCACGTGCTCCGCGCGCGCCGCGAGGATGCCGGTGCGGCGGGCCTGGAAGGCCGTGCGATTGCGGTCGTGACGGATGAGGCGCACGCGGCTGTCGCGCTGCGCGAACCCGTCCACGATGGCCGCCGTAGCGTCCGTCGAGGCGTCGTCGACACAGATGATCTCCACGTCCATCAGCGTCTGCGCCACGGCGCTGTCGAGGGCGGCTCGGAGCGTCGACGCGTCGTCGAAGACCGGCAGGACGATGGAGACAAGAGGGACCGACGGCATCGCGGTCGACTTTATCCGGTCGGGGGGGTCCTGCCCGGCCCGATACGCTGGGACGGTGAAGATCGCGATCGCCGGGACTGGATATGTCGGACTTTCCAACGCCGTGATCCTCGCTCAGCACCACGATGTGGTCGCCGTGGACATCGACGAGGAGAAGGTCGCGATGCTCGCCCGTCGCGAGTCGCCGATCGCGGATGCCGAGCTCGAGGACTATCTCGCGACCCGGGAGCTGCGCCTGACCGCCACCCTCGACGCGGCATCCGCCTACCGCGATGCCGAGTACGTCGTCATCGCGACGCCGACGAACTACGACGAGACGAGCAACTTCTTCGACACCTCGTCGGTGGAGTCGGTGATCGACGCCGTGGCGACCCTCAACCCGGCCGCCGTGATCGTCGTCAAGTCCACCGTGCCGGTCGGATTCACGGATCGCATGCGTGCCGAGCGTCCGGGCGTCACGGTCATCTTCTCGCCGGAGTTCCTCCGTGAGGGCCGCGCGCTCTACGACAACCTGCACCCCTCCCGCATCGTCGTCGGCGATCGCGGCCCTGCCGGAGCGCGCTTCGCGGACCTCATGCTCGAGGGGGCGATCGACTCCGACGTGCCGGTTCTGCTCACCGACTCCACCGAGGCCGAGGCGATCAAGCTCTTCGCCAACACCTACCTGGCCCTGAGGGTCGCCTACTTCAACGAGCTGGACACCTATGCGGCCGTCCACGGTCTCGACACGAAGCAGATCATCGAGGGGGTGGGCCTCGACCCCCGCATCGGCTCGCACTACAACAACCCCTCCTTCGGGTACGGCGGGTACTGCCTGCCGAAGGACACCAAGCAGCTCCTCGCCAACTACTCGCAGGTGCCGCAGAACCTCATCGCCGCGATCGTCGATGCCAATCGCACGCGGAAGGACTTCGTCGCCGCCGACATCCTCGGCCGGAACCCCCGCACCGTGGGCGTCTACCGCCTCATCATGAAGTCCGGCTCCGACAACTTCCGCGCCTCATCGATCCAGGGGATCATGAAGCGCATCAAGGCGAAGGGCGTCGAGGTGCTCGTGTACGAACCCACCCTCGACGGGGACGAGTTCTTCCACTCCGAGGTCGTCCGCGATCTCGACGACTTCCTGACACGGAGCGATGTCATCATCGCGAACCGGACCGCCGACGCCCTCGCGCACGTCGCGGACAAGGTCTACACCCGCGACATCTACGGCAGCGACTGAGCCGCCCACCTCCTCGGACGTCCGCTCCTGCGGGCGCCGCACCACGAAGGGAACCCCTCCGCGCATGCGACGTCGCACCCTCATCCTCACCGGCCTCGGCGCCCTCCTCGTCCTCGGGGGGATCGGCGTGACGGCCGCCATCGTGCTCGGATCATCGACGTCGCCGACCGCCTCGCCGGCGGTCAGCGCCTCACCGTCGCCCACGCCGACGATCGTGCCGCTGCCCCACGTCGCAGCGGTCGAGGGGACGATCGCCGACTGGCAGCTCGCTCCGCGGACCGCCGTCGCGGAGGTCGGGCCGGAGGTCGGCGGAGCCGCCGACGGGAAGGTCGCGCTCGCCATCGAGGCCCCGACCGTCGACGCCCCGCTCCGGGTCGCTCAGATCACCGTCCCGGTCGTCGACGGCGCCGAGTATCGGTTCTCCGCACGCGCCCGGCTCCTGTCGCCCGAGCGCACGCGTGTGCCGGCCGCGTTCGAGGTCGGATCCACCGAGATCGCGGTGCCGGCGCTGGATGCCTCGTGGACCGAGATCACCGGGACGGTGACGGCGGCGGGTGCCTCCGAGCTCGCCATCGCGCTCCGCGTCGATGCCCCCGTGACCGGTCTGGCGATCGATGACATCGTCCTCACCGAGACGCCGGCGACATCCGGCACGCCCGCCGCGTCAGGGAAGGCCACGGACAAGGCCACGGACAAGGGCGAGAAGACCGCCAACGTCGTCCCGAACCCGTCTTTCGAGGACGTCGCCTTCGCGCACCGCCTCGTCAATACCTCGCTGATGCTCCGGACGGAGACGGCCGCGCTCGCCGTCGTGCTCACGCCCGGTGCGGCGACGTGGACGGTCACGCGCGGCGACGGCACCTCGCCCGACGATCCGGTCGTCGACGACGGCTCGCTCTCCTCCGACGGCTCGGTCGCGAGCATCCCCGTCTCCTCCCTCGGCCAGGGCTACTACATCCTGCATCTCACGGATGCCGCGGGGACGGTCACCACCGCGCCCTTCGCGATCGTGGACGGGGAGGTCTCCACCGCCGATGACCGCTTCGGTGTCAGCGTCCACGTCGAGAACGCCCTGTACGACAAGGCGGCGCGCTACACCCGCTCGGTGGGCGGTGCCGAGATCCGCAACGACGTGCTGTGGCGGCGCAACGAGACCGTGGCCGGCCAGTACGACTGGGACCCGGTCTACGCCGACGGATTCGACAAGATGCACCAGAACGGCATCAAGGTCCTCGGCATCGTCAACTACGGCAACAAGCTGTACAGCCGCAACGACAAGGTCCCCGACAACCCGGAGGCGCTCGCCGCCTACGGCCGTTACGCGGCGGCGATCGTCCAGCGGTTCGACCTCGTCGGTGTCGAGGTCTACAACGAGTTCAACCACGCGCGGTTCAACACCTCCGCCTGCGGGACGGAGCCGGCCTGCTACGTGCCCCTCCTGGAAGCGGTCCACACGAGCGTGAAGGCCGTCGACCCGGCCATGCCCGTCGTCGCCGGTGCGACCGCGCTCTATGACGCGCCCTGGTTCGACGGGCTCTGGCAGGCCGGGGGGATGGCCTACACCGACGTCATCAGCTACCACCCCTACCTTCTGAACGAGCAGCAGCTCGGCGAGGCGGTCGATCAGTCCGTCGAGAGCATGCGGACGAACGCGGGCGACGTCCGCCCGGTGTGGATCTCCGAACTGGGCAACCCGTCGGTCCCCGGATGGAACACGATCGCCGTCCAGGCATCCTCCGTCCTGAAGATGTACGCCGTGACGCTCGGCCACGGCGTCCAGAAGATGTTCTGGTACGACCTCGTCAACGACAGCGACGATCCGGCGAAGGCGATGGAGAGCAACGCCGGACTCTTCTACTTCCCGACCGAGGGGGTCGCGGCGCTGACCCCGAAGCCGTCCGGATTCGTCTACGCGATGATGACGCACGCCCTGGCGGGCCGCGCCGCCCAGCCCCTCGCCGATCCGATCGCCGAGGGGACGATGTCCTACGCCTTCGGCACCGGTGCACAGAAGACGACCGTCGCGTTCTCCACCACCGGTGGTCCCGTCCAGGCGACGATCGCTTCGAAGGGTCCACTCGACGTGCTCACGCTCGACGGCAAGGTCACGACGGCACCGTCCGTGAAGGGCGAGGTCTCGGTGACGATCCCGGGCGACGGCGTGATCATCTCCGAGCACGTGTCGACGGACGCGGGCTGACCGGGTTCGCTCAGGTGGCCGTCGGTAGAATCGAATGATGCAACACGAGACCCGACGCGCGGCGCGCGAGTCAGCCGCACGCGATCTTGGAGCAGCAGAGGCGGGCGGCGGCCAGCGGCCCGCAGCCGCAGGCCGACGCAGCCGGAAGCGGACGGCGTGGATCGTCGTGGCGTGCGCGATGGTGGTGATCCTCGGCGCAGCCGCATGGATCGGATTCCGCGCCCTCACGGTCAAGGCCGAGCTCGAATCCGCCCAGCGGCTGCTGTCCTCGTCGGACTCGGAGCTGACGACGCAGGAGCGCATGACCCGCATGGGCGGTCATGCGCAGGCCGCGGCATCGGCATCCAACGACCCGATCTGGCGCGTCGCCGAGTTCATCCCGGTGGCCGGCGACAACCTCCGGGCCGTGCGGGTCGCCAGTGAGGCGCTCGACCTCGTCGCGAACGAGCTCGGCGTCCCGGCGCTCGCCGCGATCGACGGCGGTGGCGAGGGCTCGCCCTTCACTCGCGTGCTCCCCGTGCTCGCCGCCGCGACCCCCGATGTCAGCGCGATGGCCGCGTCCGTCGCGGACGCGGCATCCTCGCCCTTCCTCATCGGACCGGTGCGGTCGGGGATCGATCAGGTCGACGCGGTCGTCGGTTCCGCCGCACCGGCGCTGGAGCTGGTGCCCTCCCTCCTCGGTTCGGACGGTCCCAAGCGATACCTGCTCGCCTTCCAGAACAACGCGGAGCTGCTCGCGCTCGGCGGGAGCGCGGCCTCGCAGACGCTGATCGCGGTCGACGGGGGGGACATCCGGATCGAGGGTCAGGCGAGCAGCGCCGACTTCGGCCAGGACGTCGCCGTCGACGTGCCCGTCGATCAGAGCGCGATCGATCTGTACTCGCGATACCTCGTCGACCATGTCAACACGACGATGAGCCGGCCCGACTTCCCCACCGCAGCCAGCCTGCTCAAGGCGTTCTGGGAGCGCGACATCAGTCCCGGACCGATCGACGGCGTGATCGCGATCGATCCGATCGCCCTCGGCCGCATCCTGGAGGCCACCGGGCCGATCACGGTCGGCGACGTGGAGATCACGTCGAAGAACGCCGTCTCGGTGCTCCTGAAGGACGTCTACACCTGGTGGGACCCGTACGCGAGCAAGGCGGAGGCGCGCGCGTCCGACGCGTTCTTCGCCGCCGTCGCGGCGACCGTCTTCGATCGGGTCGCGTCGGGGACCTTCGACCTCAAGGACATGCTGTGGGCCGTCAACGAGAGCATCGGCCAGGGCGACATCCTGATGTGGATGCAGGATCCGCAGGCCGCGGCGCTTCTCGACGGTCAGAAGGTCGCCGGCGTGCTCCCGACCGACAACGCCGACGCCACCACGATGGGCGTGTTCTTCCGCGACGCGTCCGCCGGAAAGATCGACTACTACATGAAGTCCGCCGTCGACCTGAGCCGCACGTGCTCCGGATCGGAGAGCACGTTCGCGGCGACGACGAGCCTGCATCTGGACATCTCGCAGGAAGACGCGGACGCGCTGCCCCGCTACGTCAAGAGCGCCGTGTGGGGATCGAAGCAGTTCCGGACGGAGGTGTTCGTCTACGGTCCTCCCGGGACGACGTTCACGGGGTTCTCCGCGGACGGTCGCGACATCGTCCCCCTGCGGACGGACATCACCGATCTCGGCCGCCCCGTCGCGGCGCTCCAGCTGACGCTGCGCCCGGGGGAGACCGGCACGGTGACGGCGACGTTCACCGGGTCCGGTGCCTTCGGACCGCTCGCACTCCGCGCGACGCCGATGATCCACGCGACCGACGTCGCGATCGCCGATACCTGCGGCTGATACCTGCGGCAGGCGCCGCCTGGTTTCGACGAGTCTGTGAACCTGCCCTAAACTGGCGCGGGCGGACGACGCCGCTCATCGGATCTTGTGGGGAGCACAGCCGACGTGATGTTGCGTAGAGCCGGTGGGGGTGCGCGCACGTCGCCTGCTTTCGTCGCCGCTCGTCGTTCATCCCGGAACTGGCCGATGCGCTACGGGCGCTGGCTCGCCTACAGCGACCTGGTCGTCCTCGTCGTCATCTTCGCGGTCTTCTGGATCCTGGCTCGCACTCTGGAGTTCGAGCGGATCTCCTGGCCCGACGGACCCGACCTCCCGTATTGGGTGGTGATCCTCGCGATCGAAGGGCTCTGGTTCGTCGCCCTCGGCGTGTTCGACACGCGTGAGCGCCACATCGTCGGCAACGGTCCGCTCGAGTACGCCCGGATCGCGAACGCCGGCGTCGCCCTGTTTGCCCTCCTCGTCTCGCTCGCCTTCTTCCTGCGGCTGGAGGTGTCCCGGGCGCTTCTGCTCGTCGTCATCCCACTCGGGACGATCGTCCTGATCCTCTCCCGATGGTTCTGGCGGCAGTGGCTCCGGGCGCAGCAGCGCGCGCGCAAGTACGTCTACCGCGCCGTCGTCCTCGGCGAGCCGCGAAAGGTCGCGCACATCATCAGCGCGATCCGTCGCACCTCCGGGACGGGCTTCGACATCGTCGGCGCCGTCACGAGCGGCACCGAGGCCGCCTCCATCGAGGGCGTGCCCGTCGTCGGAGGCTTCGCGACGGCGGCAGAGGCCCTGGATGCCGTGGATGCCGACACCCTCATCGTCGCAGGATCCGACGAAGTCGATCCGGGCATCATGCGGCGTCTGGGGTGGGCGATCGCCGATCGTGACGCGAACCTCGTGGTGGCGCCGCAGCTCACCGATGTCGCGGGCCCCCGCATCCACTCGCGCCCGGCCGCCGGTCTTCCGCTCGTCCACGTCGAGTACCCGAGCCTCGAGGGGTACCGCGGGTTCATCAAGCGCACCTTCGACGTCGTCGCCTCCAGCCTGCTCATCGTCATCACCTCGCCGGTGATGCTCGCCGCGGCGATCGCGATCCGCAGCGAAGGTGCGGGTCCGATCATGTATCGACAGACGCGGGTCGGTCGCCGCGGCACCTCGTTCGGAATGCTCAAGTTCCGCTCAATGATCCCGGGAGCCGATGACGAGCTGGCCAGCCTTCTGGACGCACAGGGCTCATCCGATCGACCCCTCCACAAGGTCATCGACGACCCGCGCATCACCCGCGTCGGCCGGTTCCTCCGGAAGCACTCCATCGACGAGCTGCCGCAGCTGTTCAACGTCCTCGTGGGGACCATGAGTCTCGTCGGGCCACGCCCGCAGCGCGCGGCCGAGGTGGCCTTCTACGACGATGCCGCGGAGCGCCGCCTGCTGGTCAAGCCCGGGATGAGCGGGCTGTGGCAGGTGAGCGGACGGTCGCGCCTCGCGTGGGAGGACGCGCTGCGGCTCGATCTCTACTACGTCGAGAACTGGTCGTTCATGCAGGACCTGCAGATCCTCTTCCGGACGGTGCGCGCGGTCGTCTCTCCCGGAGACAGCGCGCGCTGAACGGCCGCCGCCGGAGCGGTCGGCGACGCGGTCAAGATCGGTGCAGGACTTGCTCAAGTCCTCTGACCGGCAAACCTGCATGCATGAGAATCGTCTCATCTGGGGAGATGGGGGCCGCCGTCGTGGTGCGCCCTGTCCTGCTCTCCAGCGAATCCCCCCCGGATTCGTCACGCGAAAGAGAGACATATGAACAAGTTCGTGAAGGGGTCCGTCGCGGCCGGCGTCGCGACACTCCTCCTGCTCGGCGGCGGCGGTTCGCTGGCCTACTGGAACGACCAGGCCGGGCTCACCGGTGCTCAGATCGAGGCCGGCACGCTCTCGTTGACGACGAGCGCCGGCGCATGGACCCACGACATCGCGCGGTGGGTTCCCGGTGACACCGACACCTACACCGCGAACCTCGATCTCACCGCCACGGGCGATCACATGAAGGGGCAGGTGACGGTCGATAAGAGCTCGATCGCGTTCGCGCCCGCAAGCGTCGCGAACCAGTTCACGATCACGGTGTCTCCGGCCGGCGCACTCCCTGCCGGAGTGACGTTCTCGAACGGTGCTTTCGCCTTCGCCGGTCCTGTCACCGCATCGATCCCCGTCAAGGTGATGGTGGCGTTCGCCTACGACGCCGCGGCCCCGCAGAACGACTCGCAGGCAGCGACGGTCGCGCTCGCCGACATCGCGTTCGAAGCGAAGCAGCTCGCGCCGTAAGCCGCTCACGGCGGCGATGGGGTCCGACGCGGACGCCCTCGCCGCCGTTCGCGCACCCGATCGACATCCCCCCTGCCCGGAGACCCCCATGCCCTCCCGAGAGACGCCTTCACGCGCGCGCCGCTGGCGAGCGCGCCACGCGCTCGTGTGCGCGGCCGGCGCGGCCGGTCTGCTCGCCGTCGCCCTCTCCGGCGTCGGCGGCAGCTACGCGATGTGGAACGATGCGGCTTCGGTGGATGCCGGAACCATCACGGCGGGCACCGCCGGCATCGCCGCCTCGTGGAGCGGCGGGCAGCCCGACGCCGCCGGGGGCGATCTGCTTCCGGGGGAGTCGGTGCGCCGCGCCGCGACCGTGAGCAACACCGGGGCGACGTCCCTGATGATCTCGGCGGCGGCCGTCGGCTCTGCGGGCTTCGAGGTCCGCGTGGGCGCAGGCGGGTGCCCCGCAGGCCCGCTCGGAGGCCCCGCGGGGGACGGTCGGTCGCAGGCGACGGGGGTCACCCTCGCCCCGGGCGCCGCGACGGTCGTCTGCGTCGAGGTTCGCGCGACGGCGGCGGCGATCCCCGCGCAGTCCGTCGCGTTCACGGTCCGGTTCGACGGGATGCAGGTGGCCCGCTGATGCGCCGGCGTCGACGGACGCTCCAGCCGTTGGTGCGACGGGGGAGTCTGGGAGTGGCACTCGCCGCGCTCATCGTCCTGGTCGGCGCGAGCGGTGCGCTCGGCTACTGGAGCGCGCAGGCGAACGTGCAGGCAGCGGCCGCCACGGCACGCACGGGTGTGATCCAATCCGCATCCCCTGCAGGTCTCGTGAACACCTACAGCGCGACGGCGCAGCGGTTCGCCGGCTCGATCACTCTGCAGAACACCGGGAGTCGAACGGCGTCCTATGCCGTCGCGCTCGTCGCGACATCCGCGACTCAGGCGACGTTGCCCGCGGCGATCGGCGTCGCCGCGGCTCCTGTCGCATCCGCTGCCGCGTGCACCGCGACCGCGCCGCTCAGCGGTGCGCAGACCGGCGCTGCATCCTCCTTCACCGCGACGGGGGTGCTGGCCGCCGGCGCGAGCGTCATCCTGTGCCTGCAGACCTCGATGACGGCGTCCGCAACCTCGACCTACGCCGGCTCCTCCGCGTCCCTCGTCCTCCGCGGCCGCCTCGAGTACGCACCGTCGGACACCTGGCGCGTGGCAGGAGCGGACATCGCGCTCACGCAGGGCGTCGCAGCGGCGCCTCCCGCGCCGACGATGGCCTGCACGGACAACAACGGGTGGGGCATCGATCTGCGGTTCACCGAAAGCGCGACCGCCGGCGACATCCACTATCGCCTCTTCCTCGCGCGCGAGAGTTCGCCCGGCGCGCGGGTCCCGTTCACGGCGGCCTCCGCCCCGAATCCGTGGTGGCCGGTCGTCCAGATCTCGCCGGGATCGAGCAGTCTGCAGACCTACCTCGCCGCACCGAACGGCGGGAAGGGCAACACCTGGCTCTTCGTCGAGAGGTCGGCGACCGGCGCGTCCGGGCCGTGGACGCAGGTGGCGAGCGGCCGGTTCCGCACCGAAGACTCCGCGCAGGGCCTGCGGACGTGGTGCGGATGGAAGTGACCATCGCCCCGGCGCCGACGCGCGAGCCCAGGGGCGCTGCCCGACGACGCCGGCGCGTCGGCGCACGCAGCCTGCTCGACGCGATCATCCTGGGACTGAGCTCCGGGATGCTGCTGCTCGTCGTGGCGATCGGCGTCCTCGTCATCGCGCTTCCGGCCGCGGTGGGCGGGATGCCGCTCACGATCCTGACCGGCTCGATGTCGCCGTCCCTGCCGCCCGGCACCCTGGTGGTCGTCCGACCGACGCCGATCTCGGACATCGGGCCCGGCGATGTCCTCACCTTCCAGTACGCGTCGGGGCAGCCGACGCTCGTCACCCACCGGGTCGTGGCGCGCGCGGTCGACACGCACTCCGACGCGGTCACCTTCGTCACGCAAGGCGACGCCAACCCGCGGCCGGACGACGGCGAGGTGCTTCCGGTGCAGGTCCGAGGCACCGTCTGGTTCGCCGTCCCCCTGCTCGGCTGGGTCAACCAGGCGATGAGCGGCGCCCGCGGCTGGCTGGTTCCCGCGATCGCCGCCGCGCTCCTCTGCTACGCGGTGTGGATGATGGTCTCCGGGCTGCGCGACCGTCGCCGCCCGCGACGTCCCGCGAGGTCGGTCGATGCGGACGATCCCGCGGTGCGGACCGACTCTTCCGTCTGAGAGGGCCGCGCGCCATGATGGAAGCCTCAACCCACCCGCAGGAGGAGTACGCATGGGAATCGACGATCTCGTAGGCAAGGGCAAGGAATTCCTCGAGCAGAACAAGGAGAAGATCGACGAGACGCTGCATTCCGATCAGGCGGAGCAGGTCAGCGACTCCGTTCTGGACGCCGCCGCCGACTTCGTGAAGAAGATCGCGCCGGATTCGGTCGATGAGAAGGTCGACGGCATCCGCGACTCGATCGATTCCAGCGTCGGCAAAGAGTAACGAGTACCGGAGAAGGGGGCGGATGCAAGGGCATCCGCCCCCTTCCGCGTTCTCACGGGAAGCTCCCGGCGAGCGCGACACGCCCGGGTTTGCGACACGCCCGGGCGGCACGTAGACTAGACCAGTTCCACATTCCTGCGTGCGCGCCAGCGCTGCGGGATCACTGCCAGGGCAGTGCATAGGTCGGCCGGGACCCGCGAGGGTTCGGCGAGAGCCTAGGCCGCGGGTAGCAGAACATCACAATCCGATCCTCCCCAACCGGGAACCCGTGCGCGTGCGCGCGGGGATCGGGCCTGACATCAGAACAGTGGTGCGCCTCGAAAGAGTAGTGCCCGGCACAGCCAGCTGTGCCCTGTGCGTCCAATGCCCCCGAGGTACGACGCGAGAAAGAGAGTGAGCAGACAATGGCGGGACAGAAGATCCGCATTCGCCTGAAGTCGTATGACCACGAGGTCATCGACACGTCGGCGCGCAAGATCGTCGACACGGTGACCCGCGCAGGCGCCACCGTCGTGGGCCCCGTGCCCCTTCCGACCGAGAAGAACGTCGTGTGCGTCATCCGGTCGCCCCACAAGTACAAGGACAGCCGCGAGCACTTCGAGATGCGCACCCACAAGCGCCTCATCGACATCATCGACCCGACGCCCAAGGCCGTCGACTCGCTGATGCGTCTCGACCTCCCGGCCGATGTCAACATCGAGATCAAGCTCTGAGGTCGCGGTCATGGCACACATCAACGAAAAGGTTTCCAAGGGCCTGCTCGGCACCAAGCTGGGTATGACCCAGGTCTGGGATGAGAACGGCAAGCTCGTTCCCGTCACCGTCATCGAGGTCTCGCCCAACGTCGTGACCCAGGTGCGCACGCCCGAGCGCGACGGCTACAACGCCGTCCAGATCGCCTACGGCCAGATCGACCCCCGCAAGGTCAACCAGCCCCTGACGGCCCACTTCGAGGCCGCAGGCGTGACCCCTCGCCGCCACCTCACCGAGGTGCGCACCGCGGATGCCGCTGACTACTCGCTCGGTCAGGAGCTCACGGTCGACGGCACCTTCGAGGCCGGCCAGCTGGTCGACGTCGTCGGCACCAGCAAGGGCAAGGGCACCGCGGGTGTCATGAAGCGTCACAACTTCAAGGGTGTCTCCGCGTCGCACGGTTCGCACCGCAACCACCGCAAGCCCGGTTCGATCGGCGCCTCGTCGACCCCGAGCCGCGTCTTCAAGGGCATGCGCATGGCCGGCCGTATGGGTGGCGAGCGCGTGACCGTCCTCAACCTCACGGTGCACGCCGTCGACGCCGAGAAGGGTCTGCTGCTCGTCAAGGGCGCCGTCCCCGGCGCGCGCGGCCGCATCGTCTACGTCCGCAACGCAGTGAAGGGTGCCTGATCATGGCTGACTCGACTCTCGCGCTCGACGTCCTGAAGGCCGACGGCAAGAAGGCCGGCTCCGTGGAGCTGCCCGCCGCGATCTTCGACGTCAAGACGAACATCCCCCTCATCCACCAGGTCGTCGTCGCGCAGCTCGCGGCGGCTCGCCAGGGCACCCACTCGACCAAGCGTCGCGGTGAGGTCTCCGGTGCCGGCCGCAAGCCCTTCAAGCAGAAGGGCACGGGTAACGCCCGTCAGGGCTCGATCCGCGCGCCGCACATGACCGGTGGTGGCATCGTCCACGGCCCGAAGCCGCGCGACTACTCGCAGCGCACCCCCAAGAAGATGATCGCCGCGGCCCTGCTGGGCGCGCTCAGCGACCGCGCTCGGGGTGGCCGTCTGCACGTCGTCGACTCCTTCGGCATCGACGGGGCGCCTTCCACGAAGGCCGCCGCATCGGTCCTGTCCACGCTGAACGCGACCAAGAACGTCCTGGTGGTCATCGACCGCGACGACGAGCTCACGGTCAAGAGCGTGCGCAACCTCGGCTACGTCCACGTCCTGGACTTCGGCCAGCTGAACGCCTACGACGTGCTCGTCTCCGACGACATCGTCTTCACCAAGGCCGCCTACGACGCCTTCGTCTCCGCGAAGTCGGACGCCACGGCCGCCGCCACCGAGGAGGTCTCGGCATGACCGCGAACGTCTCTCTGAACAAGGACCCGCGCGACATCATCCTGAAGCCGGTCGTCTCGGAGAAGAGCTACGGGCTCATCGACGAGGGCAAGTACACGTTCCTCGTGGACCCCCGCGCCTCGAAGACCGAGATCAAGCTCGCCATCGAGAAGATCTTCGGTGTGAAGGTCGCGTCGGTTAACACGCTCAACCGCACGGGCAAGGCCCGCCGCACCCGCTTCGGCGCCGGCAAGCGCAAGGACACCAAGCGCGCCATCGTCACGCTGAAGTCGGGCACCATCGACATCTTCACGGCCGTCGGCTGACCGCTGGGATAGAGGACTAGAGAACATGGCTATTCGCAAGTACAAGCCCACGACCCCCGGTCGTCGCGGTTCGTCGGTGGCCGACTTCGCCGAGATCACCCGATCGACGCCCGAGAAGTCGCTGCTGCGCCCGCTGTCGAAGACCGGTGGCCGCAACAACCAGGGCCGCATCACGACGCGTCACATCGGTGGCGGTCACAAGCGTCAGTACCGCGTCATCGACTTCCGTCGCAATGACAAGGACGGCGTCAACGCCAAGGTCGCGCACATCGAGTACGACCCCAACCGCACTGCGCGCATCGCGCTCCTGCACTACTTCGACGGCGAGAAGCGCTACATCCTGGCGCCGAACAAGCTCAACCAGGGCGACATCGTCGAGTCGGGTGCGTCGGCGGACATCAAGCCGGGCAACAACCTGCCGCTGAAGAACATCCCCACCGGTACCGTCATCCACGCGATCGAGCTCCGCCCCGGCGGCGGCGCGAAGATGGCGCGTTCGGCGGGAGCCTCGGTGCGTCTCGTCGCCAAGGACGGCCCCTACGCGCAGCTGCGTCTGCCCTCGGGCGAGATCCGCAACGTCGACGCGCGCTGCCGCGCCACGATCGGCGAGGTCGGCAACGCCGAGCAGTCGAACATCAACTGGGGCAAGGCCGGCCGCAAGCGCTGGAAGGGCGTCCGCCCGACCGTCCGCGGTGTCGCGATGAACCCCGTCGACCACCCGCACGGTGGTGGCGAGGGCAAGACGTCCGGTGGTCGTCACCCCGTCACTCCTTGGGGCCAGGCTGAGGGTCGCACCCGCCACGCCAACAAGGAAAGCGACAAGTACATCGTCCGTCGTCGCAACGCCGGCAAGAAGCGCAAGTAGGAGTAGAGGAAGATGCCTCGCAGCCTTAAGAAGGGCCCCTTCGTCGACGAGCACCTGCTCCGCAAGGTCGTCGTCCAGAACGAAGCCGGTACCAAGAACGTCATCAAGACCTGGTCGCGCCGTTCGATGATCATCCCCGCAATGCTGGGACACACCATCGCCGTGCACGACGGACGCAAGCACATCCCCGTGTTCGTGTCCGAGACCATGGTCGGCCACAAGCTGGGCGAGTTCGCGCCCACCCGCACCTTCCGCGGCCACGTGAAGGACGACAAGAAGGGTCGCCGCCGCTGACGCGGGGGCGTACCCAGAGAGGACAGAGGAGGAGAGACATGGTGGATTCCATCGCACGCGTGAAGCACATTCGCGTGACCCCTCAGAAGGCTCGTCGTGTCGTCGCGCTCATCAAGGGCAAGCAGGCTCAGGAGGCTCTCGCCATCCTGAAGTTCGCCCCGCAGAGTGCAAGCGAGCCGATCTACAAGCTCGTCGAGTCCGCGATCGCCAACGCACGCGTGAAGGCTGACCGCGACGGCGAGTACCTGGACGAGCAGGACCTGTACGTGTCGAACGCGTACGTGGACGAGGGATCGACGCTCAAGCGTTTCCGCCCCCGTGCGCAGGGCCGCGCGTTCCAGATCAAGAAGCGCACGAGCCACATCACCGTCGTGCTCGCGACCCCCGAGGTCGCCGAGACGGCCGGTGCCACGACCAAGAAGGCGAGCAAGTAATGGGACAGAAGGTCAACCCGTACGGCTTCCGCCTCGGCATCACCACGGACCACGTGTCGCGTTGGTTCTCGGACTCCACCAAGCCCGGCCAGCGTTACGCCGACTACGTGGCCGAGGACATCAAGATCCGCAAGCTCCTGCAGACGCAGCTCGACCGTGCCGGCGTGTCCGGCATCGAGATCGAGCGCACCCGTGACCGCGTCCGCGTCGACATCCACACCGCCCGCCCGGGCATCGTGATCGGTCGCCGCGGCGCCGAGGCCGAGCGCATCCGCGCCGACCTCGAGAAGCTCACCGGCAAGCAGATCCAGCTGAACATCCTCGAGGTCAAGAACCCCGAGGCCGACGCGCAGCTGGTCGCGCAGGGCATCGCCGAGCAGCTCTCCGCACGTGTGGCGTTCCGCCGCGCGATGCGCAAGGGTCTGCAGGGCGCGCAGCGCGCGGGAGCCAAGGGCATCCGCATCCAGGTCTCCGGCCGTCTCGGCGGCGCCGAGATGAGCCGGTCGGAGTTCTACCGCGACGGTCGTGTGCCCCTGCACACCCTGCGCGCGAACATCGACTACGGCTTCTACGAGGCCAAGACCACCTTCGGCCGCATCGGTGTGAAGGTCTGGATCTACAAGGGCGACCTGACGGCCAAGGAGCTCGCTCGCGAGCAGGCCAACGCCCCCAAGGCGCCCCGTGGTCGCGATGACCGTGGCGGCGACCGTCGTCGCGGCCCCCGCAACGAGGCCCCCGTCGCAGAAGGAGCGTCTGCCTGATGCTTATCCCCCGCAAGGTCAAGTACCGCAAGCAGCACCACCCGGGTCGCTCGGGCGCTGCCACCGGTGGCACCAAGGTGTCGTTCGGTGAGTTCGGCATCCAGGCCCTCACGCCCGCGTACGTGACGAACCGTCAGATCGAGTCCGCTCGTATCGCCATGACGCGTCACATCAAGCGTGGCGGAAAGGTGTGGATCAACATCTACCCCGACCGTCCGCTCACGAAGAAGCCGGCCGAAACCCGCATGGGTTCCGGTAAGGGTTCGCCGGAGTGGTGGGTCGCCAACGTCAAGCCCGGCCGGGTCCTCTTCGAGGTCGCCGGTGTCAACGAGGAGCTCGCTCGCGAGGCCCTCACCCGGGCAATCCACAAGCTGCCGCTGAAGGCACGCATCATCAAGCGCGAGGAGGGCGACGCGTAATGGCCGTCGGAACCAAGACGCTCGCACCGAGCGAGCTCGACACGTTCGAGGACCAGCGCCTCGTCGAGGAGCTGCGTAAGGCCAAGGAGGAGCTGTTCAACCTGCGCTTCCAGTCGGCCACTGGGCAGCTCGACAGCCACGGCCGCATCCGTGCGGTCAAGCGCGACATCGCGCGGCTCTACACCGTGATCCGGGAGCGCGAGCTCGGCATCCGTGCCACGCCCGCACCTGCCGAGGTCGCGCCCAAGGCGAAGAAGAAGGCGACGAAGAAGGCGGATGCCTCCGCTGACGCCGCCGCGAAGGAAGAGGCTGAGTGATGGCCACCAAGAAGACTGAAGAAGCAGTCGTCTCCGGTCACGAGCACGCTGCGCACGATGTGCGCGACGCGGATGCCCGTGGATACCGCAAGACGCGCCGCGGCTACGTCGTCAGCGACAAGATGGACAAGACCATCGTCGTCGAGGTCGAAGACCGTGTGAAGCACCCGCTCTACGGCAAGATCATCCGCCGCACGTCGAAGGTCAAGGCTCACGACGAGCTGAACACCGCCGGCATCGGCGACCTCGTGATCATCAACGAGACCCGTCCGCTCAGCGCCACCAAGCGCTGGCGCCTGGTCGAGATCCTCGAGAAGGCGAAGTAAGAAATGATCCAGACCGAGTCTCGCCTCAAGGTCGCCGACAACACGGGCGCCAAGGAGCTGCTCACGATCCGCGTCCTCGGTGGTTCCAACCGCCGCTACGCGGGTGTGGGCGACATCATCGTGGCGACCGTCAAGGACGCGATCCCCGGCGGCAACGTCAAGAAGGGCGACGTCGTCAAGGCCGTCATCGTCCGCACCGTCAAGCAGACCCGTCGTCCCGACGGTTCCTACATCAAGTTCGACGAGAACGCCGCCGTCATCCTGAAGAGCGACGGGGAGCCCCGCGGCACCCGCATCTTCGGACCGGTCGGTCGTGAGCTTCGCGACAAGAAGTTCATGAAGATCGTCTCGCTCGCACCGGAGGTGATCTGACCCTCATGGCCAAGATCAAGAAGGGTGACCTCGTCCAGGTCATCACTGGCAAGAAGCAGGACAAGGGCGGCGACCGCGGCAAGCAGGGCAAGGTTCTCGACGTTCTCGTCGAGCAGAACCGTGTCATCGTCGAGGGCGTCAACTACGTCACCAAGCACACCCGCGTGGGCCAGTCCCAGCGCGGAACCAAGACGGGCGGCATCGAAACGATGGAAGCCCCGATCCACATCTCGAACGTCGCCGTCGTCGACCCCTCGACCAAGAAGCCGACCAAGGTCGGTCACCGTGTCGAGGAGCAGACGAAGGACGGCGTGAAGCGCACCGTCCGCGTGCGCTACGCGAAGAAGAGCGGTAAGGACCTCTGATGAGCACCACCACTGCCACGGAGACTGGCAAAATCCAGCCCCGTCTGAAGCAGAAGTACCAGAGCGAGATCAAGAAGGCGCTGCAGGACGAGTTCGGCTACGCCAACGTCATGCAGATCCCCGGTCTCGTGAAGGTCGTCGTGAACACCGGTGTCGGCGAGGCCGCCCGTGACTCCAAGGTGATCGATGGTGCGGTCGATGACCTCACCAAGATCACCGGCCAGAAGCCGATCGTCACGAAGGCCCGCAAGTCCATCGCGCAGTTCAAGCTGCGTGAGGGCCAGCCCATCGGCGCGCACGTCACCCTCCGTGGTGACCGCGCCTGGGAGTTCGTGGACCGCCTCGTGAACCTCGCGCTGCCCCGCATCCGCGACTTCCGCGGTCTGTCGCCGAAGCAGTTCGACGGCAACGGCAACTACACGTTCGGTCTCCAGGAGCAGTCCGTGTTCCACGAGATCAACCAGGACAAGATCGACCGCGTCCGCGGTTTCGACATCACGATCGTCACGACGGCGAAGACGGATGACGAGGGTCGCTCGCTGCTGAAGCAGCTCGGCTTCCCGTTCCAGTCCGAAGAGAACGCTCAGTAAGACCCCATCAAGAAGGTCGGCTGTCGTGTAACGGCATCCGAAACCGCTGAACAAAGGAAACCAAGAAATGACGATGACAGACCCGGTCGCAGACATGCTGACCCGTCTGCGCAACGCGAACTCGGCGCACCACGACTCCGTGTCGCTGCCGAGCTCCAAGCTCAAGACCAACATCGCCGAGATCCTCCAGCAGGAGGGCTACATCTCCTCCTGGGAGGTCTCGGACGCCCGCGTCGGCCAGACGCTGACGCTGACGCTGAAGTACGGCCCGAACCGCGAGCGGTCGATCGCCGGCATCAAGCGCGTCTCCAAGCCCGGCCTGCGCGTGTACGCACGCTCGACCGAGATCCCCACCGTCCTCGGTGGCCTCGGCGTCGCGATCCTGTCCACCTCCTCCGGTCTTCTCACGGACCGTCAGGCCGAGCAGAAGGGCGTGGGTGGGGAAGTCCTCGCCTACGTGTGGTGATCTGACATGTCGCGTATCGGACGTCTCCCCATCACCATCCCCGCCGGCGTGACCGTCTCGGTCGACGGCCAGGATGTCGCCGTGAAGGGCCCCAAGGGCGAGCTCGCGCTCACCGTCGCCAAGCCCATCGAGGTCAGCGTCGAAGAGGGCCAGGTCCTCGTCTCGCGTCCCGATGACGAGCGCGAGTCGCGCTCGCTGCACGGGCTCACGCGCACGCTCATCAACAACGACATCATCGGAGTCACCGAGGGCTACACCAAGGGCCTCGAGGTCGTCGGCACGGGTTACCGCGTGGCGCAGAAGGGCGCGGCCGTCGAGTTCGCGCTCGGCTTCTCGCACCCGGTGCTCATCGAGCCCCCGGCCGGCATCACGCTGACCGTCGAGGGCAACAACAAGGTCACGGTCAGCGGCATCTCGAAGCAGGCCGTCGGCGAGGCTGCGGCCAACATCCGCAAGATCCGCAAGCCCGAGCCCTACAAGGGCAAGGGTGTGCGGTACGCGGGCGAGGTCGTCCGCCGCAAGGCCGGAAAGAGTGGTAAGTAATCATGGCTGTCACGTCAAAGTCCGACGCACGTTCGCGTCGTCACCTGCGTCTTCGCAAGAAGATCGTGGGCACCGAGGCGCGTCCGCGCCTGGTCGTCACCCGCTCGGCCCGCCACGTCTTCGTCCAGCTGGTCGACGACAGCAAGGGTCACACGCTCGCCTCCGCCTCGACGCTCGAGAACGACCTGCGCGCGTTCGAGGGTGACAAGACCGCCAAGGCCCGCAAGGTCGGCGAGCTCGTCGCCGAGCGCGCGAAGGCCGCCGGCGTCACCGACGTCGTTTTCGACCGCGGTGGCAACCGCTACGCGGGACGAGTCGCAGCGATCGCCGATGGCGCCCGCGAGGGAGGTCTGAACCTGTGAGCGATGCAACTACTCAGAATGTGGAGAACGAAGTGACTGCAGAGAACGCAGCCGCCGAGGCTCCCGCTGCCGCCGGCACCACCGGTGGCGCCGGGCAGCAGGAGCGCGAGCGCGAGCCGCGCCGCGGTGGACGCGAGCGCAGCCAGACCCGCGGTGACCGTGGGTCGCGCGACGCAGACAAGAGCCAGTTCCTCGAGCGCGTGGTCACGATCAACCGCGTGTCGAAGGTCGTCAAGGGCGGTCGTCGCTTCAGCTTCACGGCGCTCGTCGTCGTGGGCGATGGCAACGGTCTGGTCGGCGTCGGCTACGGCAAGGCGCGTGAGGTCCCCCTCGCCATCTCCAAGGGTGTCGAAGAGGCCAAGCGCAACTTCTTCCGCGTTCCGCGCTCCGGCTCGACGATCCCCCACCCGGTCCAGGGTGAGGCCGCTGCCGGTGTGGTGCTCATGCGCCCCGCCGCGGCAGGTACCGGTGTCATCGCCGGTGGTCCCGTTCGCGCCGTGCTCGAGTGCGCCGGCATCCACGATGTGCTCTCCAAGTCGCTCGGCTCGTCGAACACGATCAACATCGTGCACGCGACGGTCGCGGCGCTGAAGAGCCTCGAGGAGCCGCGCGCCGTCGCCGCCCGTCGTGGTCTCGACTTCGACCAGGTGGCTCCCGCCCGTCTGATCCGTGCCGAGGCCGAGGCTGCCAAGGCGCAGAAGGTTGGTTCCTGATGGCTGCCCGTCTGAAGGTGACGCAGGTCAAGTCCAAGGTGAGCGAGAAGCAGAACCAGCGTGACACGCTGCGTTCGCTCGGTCTGAAGCGGATCAACGACTCCGTCGTTCGTCCGGATGACGCGCAGACGCGCGGTTACATCAAGACCGTCGCGCACCTCGTGAAGGTTGAGGAGATCGACTGATGGCTGAAAAGGCTGAGAAGGCGACCGACACGGTCGTCGAGAAGAAGAGCACGGCTGCGAAGGGGTCCGCGAAGGCTACGGCCGAGAAGCCCGCTGCGAAGAAGGCGCCCGCCAAGAAGGATGCCGAGACCACGCGTCCCGGCGTTCTGAAGGTGCACCACCTGCGTCCGGTCCCCGGCGCCAACACCGCGAAGACCCGTGTCGGTCGCGGTGAGGGCTCCAAGGGTAAGACGTCGGGTCGCGGTACCAAGGGCACGAAGGCGCGTTACCAGGTCAAGGTGGGCTTCGAGGGTGGGCAGATGCCCCTCCACATGCGTACGCCGAAGCTGCGCGGGTTCAAGAACCCGTTCCGCGTCGAGTACCAGGTGGTCAACCTCGACAAGCTCGCCGAGCTGTACCCGTCCGGTGGCGACGTCACCGTGAGCGACCTCGTCGCCAAGGGCGCCGTCCGCAAGAATGAGAAGGTCAAGGTGCTCGGCACCGGCGACATCTCGGTCAAGCTGACCGTGTCGGTCGACAAGGTCTCGGGTTCGGCCGAGCAGAAGATCGTCGCCGCCGGCGGCTCGATCAAGTAAGACCACGGCAGGGGCCGGAGGGTCTCTCGACTCGCTCGAGAACCGTACTCCGGCCCCTGTTGCCGTACTGTGGTAGGCGGTGTCCCCGTCCCGAGAGACCGGACGCCGTCAGACCTCTGGAGGATAATCCTTGTTCAGCGCCATCGCGCGGGTCTTCCGCACTCCGGATCTCCGGCGGAAGATCGCCTTCACTCTGGGCATCATCGCCATCTATCGCCTCGGTGCGCACGTCCCGACGCCGTTCGTGAGCTATCCGAACGTCCAGGACTGCCTCCAGCAGACCGGGTCGGCCAGCGAGGGCCTGCTCTCGCTCGTGAACCTCTTCTCCGGCGGCGCTCTGCTGCAGCTGTCGATCTTCGCGCTGGGTGTCATGCCCTACATCACCGCGACGATCATCGTGCAGCTGCTGCGCGTCGTCATCCCGCACTTCGAGGCGCTGTACAAGGAAGGGCAGTCCGGCCAGGCGCGGCTCACTCAGTACACGCGCTACCTCACGATCGCGCTGGCGCTGCTGCAGTCGACCACCCTCGTGACGGTCGCGCGTTCGGGCCAGCTGTTCGGGTCGACCTCGATCGCGTCCTGCAACAGCCTCCTCACCAATGACGCGTGGTGGGCGCAGCTGCTCATGATCATCACGCTGACCGCCGGTACGGGCCTCATCATGTGGTTCGCGGAGCTCGTCACCGAGCGCGGCGTCGGCAACGGCATGTCGATCCTCATCTTCACGTCGATCGCCGCGACCTTCCCGGCGGCCATGTGGTCGATCGCGCAGGCACGCAGCTTCGAGGTCTTCCTCCTGGTCCTCGCCGTCTCCATCGTCGTCGTGGCACTCGTCGTGTTCGTCGAGCAGTCGCAGCGGCGCATCCCGGTGCAGTACGCCAAGCGGATGGTCGGCCGTCGCACCCTCGGCGGCACCAACACGTACATCCCGATCAAGGTCAACATGGCCGGTGTCGTGCCTGTCATCTTCGCCTCGTCGCTGCTGTACATCCCGGCTCTCATCGCGCAGTTCAACCAGACGCCGGACGCGAACGGGAACATCCCCGGCTGGGTGACGTGGATCCAGTCGTACCTCACCAAGGGCGACCACCCGCTCTACATGCTGCTGTACTTCCTGCTCATCGTCGGGTTCACCTACTTCTACGTCGCGATCACCTTCAACCCGGTCGAGGTCGCCGACAACATGAAGAAGTACGGCGGGTTCATCCCCGGCATCCGTGCCGGTCGCCCGACCGCCGAGTACCTCGACTACGTCCTCACGCGCATCACGCTCCCGGGCTCGATCTACCTGGGCCTCATCGCGCTCCTGCCGCTGATCGCGCTGGCCACGGTGAGCGCGAACGCGAACTTCCCCTTCGGCGGGGCATCGATCCTGATCATCGTCGGCGTCGGTCTCGAGACGGTGAAGCAGATCGACGCGCAGCTCCAGCAGCGTCACTACGAAGGGCTCCTGCGATGACGGAACCGCGCCTTCTCATCATCGGCCCGCAGGGCTCGGGCAAGGGCACGCAGGGTCAGCGGATCGCGGATGCCTTCCGCGTTCCGGCCGTCTCGACGGGCGACGTGTTCCGCGCGAACGTGAAGAACGGCACGCCGCTCGGGCTCGAGGTCAAGGCCATCATCGACGCGGGCGATCTCGTGCCCGATGAGCTGACCGGCGCGATCGTGCGCGACCGTCTCGCACAGGATGACGCCGCGGGCGGCTTCCTGCTGGACGGCTATCCGCGCAACCTCGGACAGGTGTCCGACCTCGACGCCTTCCTCGATGAGCGCGACGAGCCGCTGAACGCGGTCATCGAGCTGAGCGTGCCCCGCGACGAGTCGATTCGCCGGATCGCGCTGCGCGCTCACGAGCAGGGCCGCGCCGATGACAACGACGAGTCCATCGCGAAGCGTCTGTCGATCTACGAGAGCGAGACCGCGCCGATCCTCGACGTCTACCGTGAGCGGGGCATCGTCGACGCCGTCGACGGGGTGGGCAGCCTCGACGAGGTGTTCGAGCGCATCGTCGTCGCCCTCACCGCGCGCGGCATCGTCGTCTGACCGTGGCCTTCCGTCGCTCCCTGTACAAGTCGCCCGCCCAGCTGCGGGCGATGGTCGAGCCCGGACGGATCACGGCCCTCGCCCTCGACGCGGTCCGTGATCTGATCGCTCCCGGCGTCACGACGGGAGAGTTGGATGCCGCGGCATCCGCCGTCATCGTCGCGCACGGCGCCGAGTCGAACTTCCAGCTCGTGCGCGGCTACCGGCACACGACCTGCGTCTCGGTGAACGACCAGGTCGTGCACGGGATCCCCGGGCTTCGCGTCCTCGAGGCCGGCGACATCGTCTCGATCGACGCCGGCGCCCAGTTCCAGGGATGGAACGGCGACTCGGCCATCACCGTCGTGGTCCCCGGCGCGGACGAGGTCCCCGCCGTCGCGCGACGCGCGCGACTGTCGGAGGTGACCCGCGGGTCGCTGTGGGCCGGTATCGCCGCGCTCGCCTCCGCGAGCCGAGTGGGCGAGATCGGCGATGCCGTACAGGGCTACATCGAGCGGGCCGCCGCTGCGGACGGAGCGGAGTACGGCATCCTGCGCGACTACGTCGGCCACGGCATCGGGCGGAAGATGCACGAGGGGCCGACGGTGTTCAACTACCGCGTCGCCGACCTCGGTGCCGAGGTGAAGCCGGGCCTCTGCCTCGCGATCGAGCCGATGGTGACATCCGGGTCGGACGAGACCTTCGTGGAGGACGACGACTGGACCGTCACGACGGTCGACGGCAGCGACGGCGCCCACTGGGAGCACTCGATCGCCGTGCACGAGAACGGCATCTGGGTCCTCACCGCGCATGACGGCGGTGCCGCCGACCTGGCGCCCTACGGCGTGACCCCCGTCCCCCTCGCCTGAGCCCTCGCGCGCCTCATCCGCACGCTCCACCCACGACGGGACGCGGCGGGGGAGGGGCTCACGGGGAATGCATAGGGGCGGGTGGGGGAAGATAGTAGGGCGCGGGATGCCGCGACGAGGAGAGGCGAGCAATGGCACAGGCAGCAGCGGGCAAGACGAACTGGTTCGCGATCTGGGTGAGCGTGGCGGTCGTCGCCGTCGTGGCGCTCGTGATCGCCCTCGTCGTGTGGATGAACAACGCGGCCACCGACCCCGGGACCCCGCCGAGCGGCTCGGGGGTCAACCAGGAGACCGGCGCCGTGGTCGTCGGCAGCGGCGAGCAGACCCTCGACACCTACATCGACTTCATGTGCCCCATCTGCCACACGTTCGAGGACACGTACGGCGGGGAGATCCTGGATCTCGTGAATGACGGCACCATCACCCTCAACATCCACCCGATCGCGATCCTGGACCGCTACTCGCAGGGCACGGAGTTCTCGACCCGCGCCGCGAACGCGATGTACTGCGTCGCCGAGGCCGACCCGGATGCCGCCGTGCCGTTCATGCAGGCGATGTTCAAGGCTCAGCCCGATGAGAACTCCACGGGTCTCACCGATGCGCAGATCCTCGACATCGCGAAGGGCGTGGGGGTCACCGGTGTCGACTCCTGCGTGACCGACGGCACGTACAAGAAGTTCGTCGCCTCGATGACCCAGAAGACCCCGGTCGCGCCCGGCGCCAGCGGTATCGGGACCCCGACGATCGCCGTGAACGGCGAGACGATCGCGAACAGCACGATCCCGGCGAAGGGCCAGTTCGCGACGCTGTTCAAGTGACCCTCCTCGCGTGAACGCGGGGCGGTGGCACGGATACTCCCGGGTCACCCCCCTGCGGCCTCACCCCTCGGTGGGCCAGAATGGGGGCGAGGTTCGCCGCCCGCCGCGGTGAGTCGACGTCATGCGGGATCACCCGCAATCGATGAGCCCGGGAGATCCACCTGTGAAGTCACGTCCGTCCCTGTTCCGACGACTGGCCGCGGTGATCGCGGCTCCCGCCCTCGTGGGATCGGGTCTCGCCGTCGTCGCCGTGGCGGCTCCCGCCGCGGCTCCGACCGCCTCCGCCGTCATCGGCCAGTGCCCGCCGGGATTCCTCCCCGGCCCCGGCAACACGAACCCGCCGTGGACCGATGACAACGTCTCGGTCTACGCGGGCGGAGACTTCACCTTGAGTGACGCCGCGGCGGAGGTGGAGGGCCTCCTCGTCGTCGAGGGGGATGCGACCTTCGACAAATCCCCGGGCGGTCTGGTGAACCTGGGATGGGTGGGCGTGGGGAGCGCGCTCGCCCCGACTCCGGGCGGCGTCATGCTCGCTGTCGGCGGGGACCTCACCGTCGGCGCGTCGACGCGGATCGAGGTGGGCGCAGGCGCGCGCGATGCCGACGGCGTCCTCCGCGGGGGACAGGTCAACGTCGGCGGGAGCGCCGACCCGGTGTATCCCTCCGTGCAGTACGAACTCAACAACGGTGGACTCGAAGTCGGGATGGGAGCTTCTGCGATCTCACCCTGGTCGGATTTCGGCACCCGCATCGCGACGAGCTCGGCGGAGTGGGTCGCCACGCCCACGACGGGCACCGCCTCGGCCACCAGCACCGATCTGAACTTCGCCGGCGACGGGTCCTCGGCGCTTCAGGTCTTCACCATCTCGGCGGCGGAGCTGACCGGTCGCAGCACCGTCAACTTCACCGGCATCCCGTTCACCGATGACGCCGCCGTCGTCATCAACGTCGTCGGCGCCCAGGACATCACCTTCAACCCGAACTACTTCTCCGATGAGGGCGTCCGCGCCGACGATCTGACGGGCACGCTCTTCGGCCGGGTGGCGCAGCGCACGATGTGGAACTTCGTCGATGCGACGTCGGTGGACTTCGGCGGAGCGAGCCAGTTCCTCGGATCGGTTCTCTCGCCGACGGCGCCGTTCGACATCACGGCCAGCATGAACGGCCGCGTGTACTCGGGCGACGACATCCTCTTCCACGGCGGCGGGAACGAGGTGCACAACTACCCCTGGAACGGACCGGGAGGGTACGACTGCATTCCCGTCCCCACGCCCGAGCCCGACACCGGGTCGCTGACCCTGACGAAGATCCTCGCGACCGAGGGCGTCGTGGCGACGGACCGGGAGTTCGCCGGCTGGCTCGAGTGCGTCGACGGGCGCGTCCAAGACGTCTTCTACAAGGAGGGCAGCGTCCGAGCGGGGACGACGGTCACCGTACGCGGCGTGCCGCTCGGCTCCACCTGCACGGTGGAGGAGGATCCCGACCTGGCGCTCCCCGGTCAGGACCCGGTGCCGCCCGGCTTCGTCTGGGCACAGCCGGTCTGGACGGTGAACGGCGAGGTCGTCGCCCAGCCGCAGTTCGAGGTGCAGGACGCCGAGACGGCCATCGCGATCACGGCGACGAACACGCTCCTCGGCTCCTTCTCCGTGACCAAGCAGGTCACCGGCCCCGCCGGTGGCTACATCGGCGACCGGGCGTTCGACGTGGACTATACGTGCACCGCAGGCGCCTACGGAGACGACGGGCTGCCCCTGGACGCGTCCTCCGCGTCCGGCACCCTCGCCGTCGCCGCGGGTCAGACGGCGGTCTCGCCGCTCTTCCCCGTGGGCACCGCCTGCGACATCTCGGAAGCCACCCCCACCACATCGCCGGACGACTTCTCGCCGTCCGACGGCTTCCAATGGCAGGAGCCGGACATCACACCGGCGCAGGTGACGATCGGTCAGGGGGATGCCTCACCCGCGGCGGTGACGGTGACCAACACCTACACGGCCGTCACGGGGTCTTTCGTCATCGAGAAGTCTCTCGAGCCGGCCGGCATCGACGTCGACGGGGCGTTCACGATCGCCTACGCCTGCGGGCCGGACGGCCCCTCGGGCGTCGTCGACGTCGTGGCGGGGCAGACGAGCGCGCCCATCTCCGCTCCCGTCGGTTCCGTCTGCACGGTCACCGAGCCGGAACTGCCCACGGCGCCCGACGGCTGGCAGTGGGGCGAACCGACCATCTCCGGCTCACCCGTGTCGATCACTGCGGCCTCGGCCGAGGACCCGCTCACGGTGTCCGTGACGAACCGTCTCACCTCGGTCGTCACGGGGACCGGGTCGTTCACGATCCGCAAGGAGGTCGTGAACAGCGGTGGCCTCGCGTACGCCGACTCGTTCTCCGGCAGCGTCGTCTGCACCTCCGGGGGCGCGACGACCACCTATCCGTGGACCGTGCGCGCCGGAGCGACGACGACGGCGACCGAGGTGCCGGTCGGGAGCGCGTGCACGGTGTCCGAGGACGCACCCGCCGCCGCCGCGGGCGGCAGCTGGGAGGCCGCGGTCATCACCCCGGCATCCTTCACCGTGGACGCCGCGGGCGCGACGATCGCGGTCACCGTCTCGAACACCCTCCGCCCCTCGCTGCCGGCGTCCGGCGGCACCGTGCCGTGGTGGGCGATCGCCGTGGGAGGAGGCCTCGTCCTCGTGGGGGCGATCGCCTTGGTGCTGACGGCCCGCCGCCGGCGCGGCGGTGACTGAGGGTTCTCCCGGGCGGTTTGCCGGGGGCCGACATATCACGTACACTGAATCTTTGGTGCGTTGCGCCTTCATTGGCGTGTCATCGACACCACAATCCCACCCACCGCAGACCGGCCGGTCTGCCGAGCGTTAGCGAGCGTATGGCGAAGAAAGACGGAGTCATCGAGATCGAGGGCGTGATCTCCGAGGCGCTGCCCAACGCGATGTTCCGTGTTGAGCTCACCAACGGGCACAAGGTCCTCGCGACGATCTCCGGAAAGATGCGGCAGAACTACATCCGCATCATCCCCGAGGACCGCGTCGTCGTGGAGCTTTCGCCCTACGACCTCACCCGCGGTCGTATCGTCTACCGCTACCGCTAGACCGGTCGAGAAGTAACACCCCTCCGCGCCTGCGCGGAGCCCGGTGAAGACAGCGAGAAGAGAAGTCATGAAGGTCAACCCGTCGGTCAAGCCCATCTGCGACCACTGCAAGGTGATCCGTCGCCACGGTCGCGTCATGGTGATCTGCAAGTCGAACCCGCGTCACAAGCAGCGCCAGGGCTGACGCCCGCGTCCCACAACTGAATACACACAGGCAGGATCAGAACCCCGCAAGGGGGGACACCCCGGGTGGAGGCCCGGGCACCGATCCTGCTCCACACCTCCACTACTCCTAGGAGAACCCGCATGGCACGTCTTGCCGGCGTCGACATCCCGCGTGACAAGCGCGTGGTGATCGCCCTCACGTACATCTACGGCATCGGCCGTACCCGCTCGGTCGAGATCCTCACGGCCACCGGGATCGACGAGTCGATCCGCGTCAAGGATCTCACCGACGACCAGCTGATCGCCCTGCGCGATCACATCGAAGGCACCTACAAGGTGGAGGGTGACCTGCGCCGCGAGGTCGCCGCAGACATCCGCCGCAAGGTGGAGATCGGCTCCTACGAGGGCATCCGTCACCGTCGTGGCCTGCCCGTCCGTGGCCAGCGCACGAAGACCAACGCGCGTACGCGCAAGGGTCCCAAGCGCACCGTCGCCGGCAAGAAGAAGGCGCGCTAAGGCGCGGCCCAGGATTTAGGAGAACCTGAACATGGCACAGGCCAAGACCGCCGCGCGCAAGCCGCGCCGCAAGGAGAAGAAGAACATCGCGCTGGGCCACGCCCACATCAAGTCGACGTTCAACAACACGATCGTCTCGATCACCGACCCGTCGGGCGCCGTCATCAGCTGGGCGTCCTCGGGTGGCGTCGGCTTCAAGGGCTCGCGCAAGTCGACCCCGTACGCCGCAGGCATGGCCGCCGAGTCGGCTGCCCGCCAGGCCGCCGAGCACGGCGTCAAGAAGGTCGACGTCTTCGTCAAGGGTCCCGGCTCCGGCCGCGAGACCGCGATCCGCTCGCTGCAGGCCGCCGGCCTCGAGGTCGGCTCCATCAACGACGTGACGCCCCAGGCCCACAACGGCTGCCGTCCGCCGAAGCGCCGCCGCGTCTGATCATCCGTCGGTCTCCGAGCCCGTCGATGGGTCACTCTCTCGACGCGCTCGGGGACCGCACCGTCTTTTCACAACTCAACACCTCTTGCAATCGCACGTGTCATATAGCGGGCACGTGATGGAAAGGAACACATAGTGCTTATTGCACAGCGTCCCACTCTGACCGAGGAGAAGATCGGCGAGTTCCGCAGCCGGTTCGTGATCGAGCCGCTCGAGCCCGGCTTCGGTTACACCATCGGCAACGCGCTGCGTCGCAGCCTGCTCTCCTCGATCCCCGGCGCCGCCGTCACCAGCATCCGGATCGACGGCGTGCTGCACGAGTTCAGCACCATCCCGGGCGTGAAGGAGGATGTCACCGAGATCATCCTCAACATCAAGCAGCTCGTCGTCTCCTCCGAGCGCGACGAGCCCATCACGGCGTACCTGCGCAAGACGGGCGCGGGCGAGGTCACCGCTGCCGACATCTCGGCTCCGGCCGGTGTCGAGGTGCACAACCCCGAGCTGGTCATCGCGACGCTCAACGACTCGGCGCGCTTCGAGCTCGAGCTCACGATCGAGCGTGGCCGCGGCTATGTCTCGGCGACGCAGAACCGCAACGAGTACGCCGAGGCCGGTCAGATCCCGATCGACTCGATCTACTCGCCCGTGCTCAAGGTCTCGTACCGCGTCGACGCGACGCGTGCCGGTGAGCGCACCGACTTCGACAAGCTCGTGCTCGACGTGGAGGCCAAGGCCTCCATCTCGCCCCGCGACGCCGTCGCATCGGCCGGTCGCACCCTCACCGAGCTGTTCGGTCTCGCTCGTGAGCTGAACGTCGAGGCCGAGGGCATCGAGATCGGCCCGGCGCCGGTCGCCGAGGTCGTCTCCGGCGAGCTCTCGATGCCGATCGAGGACCTGGACCTGTCGGTCCGCTCGTACAACTGCCTCAAGCGCGAGGGCATCAACACGGTGTCGGAGCTGGTCGCCCTCTCCGAGACGCAGCTGATGAACATCCGCAACTTCGGTCAGAAGTCGGTCGACGAGGTGCGCGACAAGCTCGTCTCGCTCGGCCTGTCGCTGAAGGACTCGGTCCCCGGGTTCGACGGCGCGCACTTCTACGGCGGCTACGACGACGAGACCATCTGATCCGGCTCGCGCTGCGATCTGTGACACTTTCCACCTGGAGAAACTGATATGCCCAAGCCCACGAAGGGTCCCCGCCTCGGAGGCGGCCCCGCCCACGAGCGTCTGCTGCTTGCCAACCTCGCGGCATCCCTCTACACCCACGGCGCCATCACGACGACGGAGACCAAGGCCAAGCGCCTGCGTCCCCTCGCCGAGCGTCTGATCACCTTCGCGAAGCGCGGCGACCTGCACGCGCGTCGTCGGGTGCTCTCGGTCATCGGTGACAAGGAAGTCGTGCACGTCCTGTTCGCCGAGATCGCGCCGCAGGTGGCCGAGCGTGAGGGTGGCTACACCCGCATCACGAAGATCGGCAACCGCAAGGGCGACAACGCTCCCATGGCGCGCATCGAGCTCGTGCTCGAGCCCGTGACGCCGAAGAAGAAGGCCGCGAAGAAGGCGGCCCCGGCCGCTGCCGCCGCGCCGGCTGCCGACGAGGCGCCGGTCGCCGACGAGGCTCCCGTCACGGACGAGGCTCCCACCGCTGAGGCGGGCGCCGAGTCGCAGGCCGAGGGCGAGGCGGCCGAGGCCGCCGCGGCCGACGCCGTCGAGACCCCCGCGGAGGAGAAGGCCGAGTAAGCCCTCTCCCCGCACGCACGAAGCCCGCACCCGGACCACCGGGGGCGGGCTTCGTGCATCGGGCCCCGCTCGGAGGGCGGGTGCACGACCGGTAGGGTGGCCGGGTGGACGGAACGGTTGCTGAGCTGACGACGAGGGTGACGACGCTGCGCGAGGATGCCGGAGCGTCCGCCCCGGAGCACCCCGACATCGCCCGGTGGCGCACCGCGACGGACGCGGACAACGATGCCATCCATGCGGTGGTCGCTGCCGCGGACGCCGTCGACCACCCGACCTGGATCACGCCCCGCGAGGACATCGCGGACACGTTCGACGTGCCGCACATCGACCACACCCGCGACACGATCCTCGCCCTGGATGCCGCCGGCACGGTCGTCGCGTTCGGGTCGGCCTTCCTGCATCCGTCCCGGGCGGGCGCCTTGACCTCCCACCTCGGTGGTGCCGTGCACCCCGATCTGCGGCGGAGGGGGATCGGCTCGGTGGTCATGGCCTGGCAGCGCGCGCGAGGGCTCGAGCAGATCGCGGAGGCGCTCGCCTCGCTGGACGCCGGAGACGATGCGGGCGTCGCCGGCGAGGCTGAGCGGTGGACTGCCGACCTGAAGGCATACGCGGAGGAGTCCCAGCCCGGCCAGCAGGCGATCGCCGTGGGCGCCGGACTCACGCCCGAGCGCTGGTTCACGACGATGGAGCGCGACATGGGGGTCGCCGTGCCCGCGGTTTCCGTGGCGGGTCAGATCGCCCTCGTCCCGTACACGCACGATCGCGACGACGACGCGCGGCTGGCCCGCAACGACGCGTTCCGCGATCACTGGGGGAGCCTGCCCTCGCAGCCGGAGACCTGGGGCAAGTTCGTCGGGGGAGCGTTCTTCCGTCCCGACCTCTCCCGTCTCGCTGTGGCACCGGACGGGGCTGTCGTCGGATTCTGTCTGGCGTCGGTGAACGAGGACGACTGGGTCGCCCTCGGCGCGTCGAGCGCCTACATCGACCTCATCGGCGTGGTCCGCTCCCACCGCCGCCGCGGCATCGCTCCGGCCGTCATCGCGGCGACCCTCGACGCGATCGCGGCCGCCGGGCTGGAGCGCGCGATGCTCGACGTCGACACGGCGAGTCCCACCGGGGCGAACGCGCTGTACGAGAACCTCGGATTCCGCGCCACCGATCGCCAGATCGCCTTCGTCCTGCACCTCTGACAGGCGGGCGCGCCCGGGGTCACTCGGGAGCCGTGGTGAACGCGCGGTCAGAGGCCCAACGCACCAGCGCGACCTGGTGGGCGACCTGCGCCCGCTGGTTCTCGACGGCATCCACCGCCGATGCGAGCGTGCCGGCGTAGATGCCGCCGCCCGTCGGCCCCGGGTGGATCTCGTCACCGGCGAGATCGTCCAGGTGCGGCCCGATCGCCTGTGCCCAGTCGGCGACGACGACGCGCGGATGCGACGCCGCGAAGGCGGCGAGGTCGGCGTTGACCCCCGCGATCCAGTCGCGCGGGGCGTATGCGTTCACGAGGACGAGGGTGCGGCGCGGACCGAGATCGTCGTAGATCGCCTGAAGCGCATCGGCGTCGACGGGTCCGTTCGTCCCGAGCCCCACTGCGACATAGTCGCGCAGCGCGCCCTGCGCGGCGAGGGTGTCGACGATCTCGCGACCGGCACCCATCGAGCGCGACACCTCGGCGTCGATCTGGATGCCGGGGAGGCGGTCGAGCAGGCCCTGCGCCGAGGCCAGCATGACCGAGTCTCCGACCGCCGTGATCCGCGCTCCCGCGACGGTCGCCGCAGGGGGCGGCAGCGGCGCACCGTCCGGGCCGGTTCGGGGCGTCGCCGAGGGCGCGGGCGATGCGGGCGCCTCCGGCGGCGCGGCATCCGAGGGAGCGGGCGTCGAGATGTGGGCGGGTGCGCGCTCCGCCGTCGTGCCGGCCGCGTCGGCGAGGGCCTTCGCGCCGGCGGCGACGGCAGCCTCGCTCGAGGACACGGGGGGTGCGGCCGCGACGGCGGCGGTCGTGCCGCCCACGACGATCGCTCCGGCGGCGAGCACCGTGAGGGCGCTGAAGCGTCGCGCGGGTGCGCCGCCGAGTCCGGCGCCGAGTGTTCGCAGGGCGCCGCGGAACCCGAGGCGACGGATCGGCTGCTCGACGAGACGGTAGGAGAGAGCCGATGCGACGACGGTGACCACGAGGGCCGCGACCCCGACGCCGGCGGGGATGGAGGCATCCGTGAACCGTCCCGTCGCCGCCTGCCCGAGCAGGACGACGACGGGCCAGTGCCACAGGTAGATGCCGTAGGAGCGTTCGCCGATCCAGCGGAATGGCGCGACGTCGAGCGCCGGACCCAGCGGCGACCCCGGACGGACGGCGACCGCGATGACGATCGCGGTGAGAACGGATGCCGCGAACGGAATGGCCGGGAAGAGCGCCGCGCCGCCCGGCCACGCCGCGACGAGGACGAGGGCGATCAGGGCGGCCGCTCCCGCGGCCGTCACGGCGCGCCCGGGGGATCCCGACGCACGTCCGGGGGAGGTCGCTCCGCTCGCGCGGCCGCGGCGATCGAGTGCGAAGGCGAGGGCGACGCCGATGAGGAGGCCGAAGGCGTGCGTGTCGGTGCCGTAGTACGCGCGGGTGAGGGAGCCGCCGCCGGCCTGGACGGCGACGGCTCCTCCCGCCGACAGTGCGGCCAGAGCGAGGGCGACCGCGATGCGGGGTGCGCGGGGGAGGAGGAGCGCGAGAGGAAGGAGCAGCGGCCAGAGCACGTAGAACTGCTCCTCGACGGCGAGCGACCAGAGGTTCCGCAGGAGCTCGGGGTGCGCGGCCGAGAAGTACGACCCGCCGCCGGACAGCGCCAGCCAGTTCGAGGAGAAGGTCACCGCCCCGAGCACCTGGCGGCCGAGGCCGAGGAGCACGTCGCCGCCGACGAGCCAGGCGGCGCTCGCGCTCGCCGTGACCACGAGGGCGAGGGCCGGCAGCAGCCGTCGCGCGCGCCGCGCCCAGAACGCGCCGAGCGCGATGCGCCCCGACGACTCCCGTTCGCGCAGGAGCAGGGACGTGATGAGGAACCCCGAGATGACGAAGAAGACGTCGACCCCGACGAACCCGGAGTGCAGGAATCCGGCCGGGAAGAGGTGGGACAGCACCACGAGCAGGACCGCGACGGCGCGCAGACCGTCGAGTCCGGCGTAGCGGGACGACAGGGATGAGGGCATGACGAACGAACGGAAATCGTGGGGGTGGAAGGCATCCCCAGTGTACGCGGCGGGAGCGATGCCGCCCGGCGGCTCGGCGATGCGGGCGGGTAGGCTGGCGGGGTGCGTCTGCGCCTCGATCTCGCCTACGACGGCACCGCCTTCCGCGGATGGGCGCGCCAGCCGGGCCTGCGCACCGTCCAGGGCACGCTGGAGGCCGCGATCGCCCGTGTGCTGGGCGGAGATCCCCAGCTCGTCGTGGCCGGGCGGACGGATGCCGGGGTCCACGCCTCCGGCCAGGTGGCCCATCTCGACCTGACAGAGGGTCAGCTGGCGCGGCTGAGGAAGGGGCGCACCCCGACCCCGGAGGCGCTCGCCGCGCGCCTGACCGGTGTCCTCGGTGCCTATCCCGACGTCGCCGTGCACCGCACCGCGGAGGCAGCCCCGGGGTTCGATGCCCGGTTCTCCGCCGTGTGGCGCCGCTACCGGTATCGCATCGCCGACCTCCGCACCGCCTACGATCCGCTCGAGCGGGGTCGGACGACGACCGTGAAGGCGCACCTCGACGTCGCGGCGATGGACACCGCGGCGCGCTCCTTCCGGGGGCTCCACGACTTCGCGGCCTACTGCAAATGGCGGGAAGGCGCGACGACGATCCGCACGCTGCTCGATTTCGGATGGCGACGCGATGAGCACGGCATCCTCGTCGCGGAGGTCAAGGCGGACGCCTTCTGCCACAGCATGGTGCGTGCGCTGGTCGGCGCCTGTGTCGCAGTCGGTGAGGGGCGGCTGGAGGTCGCGGATGTCGAGCGCATCCGCGACGAGGGCGTCCGCACCGCGGAGGTGAAGGTCCTCGCCGCCCGGGGGCTGACCCTCACGGAGGTCGGATACCCCGCCGACGATCTGCTTGCGGCGCGCGCCGATCAGACCCGCGCCCGCCGCTCCCTCGACGCGGACTGAACACGGGCGGAACGCTCGTGCAATGCTCTGCCCGGACAGGGCGATTCCCCGGGTTGCGGGCATAGGCTGGCGGCACGATGAAGGTGATCTCGTACAACCTCAACAAGCACAAGGCCATCGATGAGCTCGACGAGCTCGTCGAGTCGACCGGCGCCGACATCCTGTGTCTCCAGGAGGCCGTCACGAGTGCGCTCCCGGGGGAGATCTCCGGCCTGCAGCTGGTGGATGCCACCGCGCGCAACCGCCTCGGGCTCGCGGTCTACCTCCGGCGCAACACCTTCACCGCGCTGGAGGTGCGGTCCCTGGCGCTCAAGAAATCGCTCCATGACCGTGTCCTGAAGCCGGCCGAAGAGCGCATGCTCGCGGTGCGGGTCCACGACATCGACCACGGGCGCGAGCTGATCGTCGCGAGCTTCCACGCGGCGCCGCTCACCGCCCTGAACTCCCTGCGCCGCAAGCAGATCGCGGCCGCGCTCGAGGAGCTCGCGGGTCTCGGCGATCGGCTGCCGATCCTCATGGTCGGGGATTACAACTACCCGGTCTTCAAGGAGAACCTCGGTCAGAAAGTGCGGGAGGCGGGGTACGAGCTCACCCTCAGCGATGCCCGCACCTACACCCGCTACAAGTTCTTCCGGGGTCACTACGACTTCGCGACGAGCGTCGGGTTCGAGATCCAGGAGGTCACCACCCTGCCGCAGGGCCGCAGCGACCACCTCCCGATCCTCGTGACGGCGTCGCCGAAGACGGTGCCTTCCGCCTGAGCGCGTGACCCGGCCGCAGCCGAGCGAGCCGCGCGTCGATCAGGGCAGGAGTGCTCGGTAGCCGACGGCGCGAACGGTCTCGATGAAGCGGGGTTCCGCCGCGCTGTCGCCGAGCTTGCGGCGGAGATTCGTCATGTGCGTCTCGACCGTCCTCTCGTCGGAATCGGCGATGTGCGCCGATGTGGCCGCGGGGGGCCGGAGAAGCGCCACGAGCTCGACCTTGCTGCGCACCTCCGGGGCAGCCTGGAGGAGGATCGCGAGCAGCTCGAACTCGGTGCGGGTGAGGGCCACGACGGTGTCGTCGATCGTGACGGAATGGGTCGCTCGGTTCACGAGGAGGCCGGCGGCGCCGCGGAGCACGGTCACGGGATGTCGTCCCGGCTCTCCGGCGGGCGCGGGCCGGCTGTCGCCGGCGGGGGCGGCCCCGACGGACTCGGCCTCGTCGGATGGCCCGCCGTCATCGCCCTGCGGGCGCCGACGCTGTGCGGCGAGCACTCGTGCGCGCAGCTCCCGGGCACGGAAGGGCTTCGTGACGACGTCATCGGCACCGACGCTGAAACCGAGAACGGCATCGGCCTCGTCCGTGAGGGCCGTGATGAGCATGATGTAGGTGTTGCTGTACTCACGGATGCGGCGCGCCGTCTCGAACCCGTCGATCCCGGGCATGTTGACGTCGAGCGTCGTCAGAGCCGGGTCGTGCGCGCGCACGGCCTCGACGCCCTCGTAGCCGTTCTCCGCAGCGATGACGACGAACCCCGCGCTGGAGAGCACCTGGACCAGGAGGTCGCGGACATCCGGGTCGTCGTCGATGACGACCGCGGTGGGACCGTCGCTGGTCTCACTCATCGGCGACTCCTCATCGGCGACATGGGCAGGGGATGGTCTGATTGTGCCAGATCGACTGATGCGCTCGGGTGCGATCGGCACAGCGTCGGCTCAAGGTGCACTCCACATCGTCACAAGCTCGTCGTGCGCGCCCTAGACTGACGCGGAGCCGACCGCGCTCGGTCGAGCCATGCGCCGAGCCGCACGACGAGCCGCCTGCCGAGCCGAAGGGGCACCCATGAGCACACCGACGCCGACCCGCCGAGCGGGGTTGCGGGCAGGGACGCGGCTTTCCGCCACCGTGGCGACGATCGGCGTGGCATTCGCGCTCACGGCCTGCGGGACACCCCCGTGGGCGGGCGGGGGCGGGGCGACGGACGGCCCCACGCCGTCCTCGTCCACGTCGATCGTGCCCACGCCGGTGCCGAACGATCTGTCCACCGGATCGACCCAGCGCTCGCTGACCGCCGGAGCAGTGGCGGCGACGGTGAACTACTGGTCCGATCTGTCGATGGACAAGTGGACGGCCTCGGCGCTGAAGCCCGTCAAGCTCTCGCTCGTGACCACGGTGAGCCCCTCCGACGGGCAGAAGGTGTACCTGCAGCGGGCGACCATGACAGCCGTCCCCGGCACCTCCGCCGGGTCACTCGACCCTCTCGCACCGCAGGTCGACCAGGCGACGACCGCGCCGGGATACCTCGTCCTCGATCCGTACAGCTATTCGCAGCAGTTCACCGTCGGCGCAGTACCGGCGGAGGCGACGTTCGTCACGCTCGAGTTCACCTACGACTTCCTCGTGCAGGCGACGCCCACATCCTCCGAATACGCCAAGCAGACCGCCACCGACACGGTCGTCGTCGCCATCGCGCGGTGAGCACGCGCGCGGGCTGAGGACGCGCGCGGAGCGCGGCCGTCACGACAGCGCGCGCTCCCACCGGTCTCCGCCTGCCGCGGCGGCTCTGTCGGCCGCGGTGCGGGCTGCGGCGAGCATCGCATCGAACTCGTAGCCGTTCTCCGCGACCGTCGCCCACCCGATGGACGCGGACGCGCTCGTCTGCGCCGCCAGGACCGGGGTGGCGACGGCGCGGAGCAGCGTGCGCACGCGCTCCCTGACGACCGTGGCGGGCTGTGCCACGAGCACGGCGAAGCACGCGGCGTCGAGACGCCCGATATCGGCCTCGGTGGGGAAGATCTCGACGATGTCGGCGTGAAGACGGTCGGCGATCGCCGCGAATCCGGCGTCGCCGGCGACGGTGCGGAGGTCGTCCGCGTCGTCGAGCCGGATGACGATGAGGGACCAGGATCGCTCGCCGGAGGCCTGAGCGCGCAGGAGGCGATCGGATGCGACCGCGTGAAAGGCCGTCCGGAGGGAGGGCAGGCTGTCGCCGCGCGTAAGGAAGAGGAGGGTGACGAGCGCGCAGACCGTATAGGCGAGCAGGCCGAGTGCGTTGAGCGTGCTGAGCAGATCGGCGGGGCCGTCCGACTCGGGGAGCGCCGAGAACCCGATCGCGAGACTGACGACGGTCACCCCGCTGACGATCACGGAGAAGGCCGCGAGGGGCACGGAGGCGCCGTTCGCGTGCGTCGCACCGCCGCCGCGGAAGGTCTCGACCACGGTGAGGGCGGCGTACAGGCCCATGAGTCCGAACAACACGCGGAAGGTCCAGGGGTACGCCGGGCCGCCGAGGGTCAAGGGCAGGATGACCGCGCCGGCGATGGCCGTGGCCGAGGGGATGGCGACGAGGCTCGGGGCGCCGCGGTACGCCCGCAGACCCGACCAGACGAACGCCGTCGTCGACAGGAGCACTCCCGTGGATCCTGCGCGCAGGAGATCGATGCCGCGAGCGACGGCGACGCTCTCCGCGGACGAGCCGATGAGCACGACGACGAAGGCGATCGACCAGATCGCGCTGGCGCGACTCGGCCGGTAGAGGAACCCGAGCCCGATCATGCAGAACGTGGCGATCGTCGCGACGAGCACCTGTGCGCTTCCGAGCACCGGCACGCTAGACCTCCTCGGAGGCTGACAGGGGCAGGCGGAGGCTGATCGTCGTCCCCGCACCAGGTCTGCTGCGGATCGTCAGGGATCCGGCGTGCTCTTCGACGATCGCGCGCGAGATGCCCATGCCGAGGCCGGTTCCGGGAATGCCCGAATCCCGCGCCGTCTCGGCACGGAAGTAGTCCTCGAAGACGAGGGGGAGATCTCTCGCGCTGATCCCGATGCCGGTGTCGGTGACCGTGATCACCGCGTCCGTCCCGTCGCGGTCGGCGGTGACGGTCACCGAGCCCGCGCGCGGGGTGTACTTCACCGCGTTGCTCACGACGTTGTCGAGCACTTGGCGCAGTCGGAAGGCATCCGCCGTGATCGGCACGGGGGGTCCCGGCAGGAGCGTGAGGAGGACATCTCCGGCGCTCGCGGCGGGCAGGAAGGATTCCACCGTCGCCTCCAGAAGCGTGCGTGCGTCGACCCGGCGCCGCGGGTCGCTCGCCGCAGAGCGCCCTCCTGCGCGCAGGACCTCCGCGATCAGCCGCTCCATCCGGGAGCCGGCCGCCTCGATGAGCTCGAGCCGTTCGTGCGCAGCAGGAGGCAGGTCGCTCTCCAGCAGCAGGTCCGTGTACCCGACGATCGCCGTCAACGGGTTCGCGAGTTCGTGCGTGACGGTCGTCGCAAGGGTGCGGCGCGCGTTCTCCGCCTCGACGGCCTCGGTGACATCGCTGATCACGAGCAGGGTCGTCTCGGGCTCGGCGGGTCCGCTCACGAGGGAGCGGGTGGATGCCGAGACGATGTGCCAGCGACCGTCGGCGTCGAAGAGCCACAGCCGCTCACCGGAGAAGATCTCGCCTCGCGCCGCGCGAGCGGCTGGGCGCTCCGTCGCCGCGAGCGCAGTGCCGCCGCGTTCGTCGTACTCGACCGACGTCGGGGGGCGGGAGGCATCGCGGGGGTCGATGCCGTACAGCGCGACATAGGCGTCGTTGACACCGAGCAGCCGCCCCTCCCGATCGACCCGGGCGATGGCCGCGTCGAGACCGTTGAGCATCTGGATGACGCGCCGTTCCTGGGACCGCACGCGCTCGAGGGTCGACTCGAGGCGTGCGCTCTGACGCCGGACGAGGCGGGTGAACGCGCGGGTCCGTCCGGCGGAAGCGGTGATGGTGATGGCGAGGAACGTCATCGACAGAAGGACGACGAGGAAGCGCAGCGATGAGAAGGCGCTCGGAGGCTGGGTGAGTGCATCCGCGAGGATCATCGCGGCGACCAGGCCGAGGGACCCGACCACCCAGAGAGGGCTGTAGTGCGTCGCGATCCAGGCGAGCGGGAACACCCACAGGAATCCGAAGAACAGCTCGCCGCCGTAGGCGAGGAGGCCGATGGCGACGATGTCGGCCAGCGGGATGAGGGAGATGGCAGGGCGGGAGGCGCGTTCCCACGGGAGGATCAGGGTCGCGATCGTCAGCGTCAGGACGAGGGCGATGCCGGCGGCCATCGTCGTGCGCACGAGCATCGCGGGCGAGAGGAGCACGATCGCGAGGGTGAGGACGATCACGACCGCCCCGAGGGAGAGCTGCCACAGCCACACCGAGCGCGTCCGCGCGCTCGGCCTCGGAGTGACGCGACTCGTGGGAATCGTGTCCGTCATGGCCATGATCTGAGCCTACCGGGGGAGATCTTGCGGAAACCTTGCGGTTCGCTCGCGTCGCACCGGAGGGTTCCTTGCGGACGGGCGGGCACAGTTGCATCCATGACCGACACGCACAACGCTTCCGCCGAGCTCGTCCTCGCCTCGGAGCACCACTTCCCCGAGGACTTCGCGTCCGTGCTGGACGTGTCGTCGACGCAGCGCTCCACGATCGGATGCGTGATCCCCGCCTACAACGAGGAGGAGTCGATCGCCGCGGTCATCGAGGGCCTCCTCGGACAGACGCGGGTGCCCGATGTCATCCACGTCGTCGTGAACAACACGACGGATGCCACCGTCAAGATCGCGTCCCGCTTCGCGGGGGCGCACGAACTGGAGTCGGACCTCGGCCCGCAGTTCACCGAGGTGTTCGTCCACGACATCGGGAAGAACCCGGACAAGAAGGTCGGCGCGCTCAACTACGGGTACTCGCTCGTCGAGGGCTACGAGTACCTCCTGGGTGTGGACGGCGACACGGTCGCCGACGCCCGCGCCGTCGAGTACCTCGAGTCCGAGGCGGTCTCCGACACCCGCATCGGCGGGATCTCGGCGGTCTACACGATCGACGACAAGCCCATCCGCGGCACGGTCGCCAAATTCCTCATCGCGGGCCAGCGGTCCCAGTTCGCGGCCTTCAACATGCAGAACCTCCTGCGCGGACGCAACATGGCCGTCCTCGGCGGGCAGCTCTCCATCTTCTCCACGAAGGCCCTCCGCGAGGTCATGCGCGACAACCACCAGTCCACGCCCTGGGTCAAGGACAGCGAAGTCGAGGACTCCCTCCTGTCGCTGCAGATCAAGAGCGCCGGCTACCTCACCAAGATCAACCCGCTCGCTCGCGGCCACGTGGGTGGCATGACGACGCTGCGGGGTCTCGACGCACAGCAGGTCAAGTGGACCTACGGTGCGATCGAACTGATGTGGCCCGGCCAGCGGGGCGACACGAAGGGACAGCCGTTCCACCCGAACCTGCGGCTGCGGTGGCTCGAGAATCTGTCGATGCTCGTCAACTTCTTCGTGCGCATCGCCTTCCTGACCCTGCTGGCCGGGTCGCTGTCGATCGGCGCGTTCGTCTTCTCGCCGTGGTGGCTGCTGCCCCCGGTGGTGGCGATGGCGCTGAACCTGCGCATCGCGATGACGATGAAGGAGCGCGACGCGCGCGATGTCCTCTTCGCCGTGCTGCTGTTCCCCGCCGAGATCTACATGTGGGTGCGGATCAGCCACTTCCTGCGGTCGTGGACGCGGTTCCTCTCCCGCAAGAAGGTCGACAACTGGGCGCTGCAGGCGAAGGCCGAGCGCGGCGGTGGCCAGGGCCACTGGGTGCCGCTGATCGTCGTCGTCGCCGTGGCTGTCGCGATCGCGGCCATGTGGTGGATGCTGCCCGTCATGGTGCAGTCGACGATCCTGTGGATCGGGTGGCCTGTCGTCGGTGTGATCACCGTCCTGCAGACGCTGTCCATGTTCTTGAAGCTCGTGCGCCGCCAGCACGGCTTCAAGGTCTGACGCCCGCTGGGGGAGCGTCAGACCCGCGGATGTCTCGAGTTCGGGGGGACTCGAGACATCCGCGTATTCTCGTGGGTCCCGTTGGCTCCGGGGGAGCGGAAGACGTCAGAGCTCGGAGGTCAGGCGATAGCCCACGCCGCGGACCGTTTCGATGAACCGTGGGTTGGTGGGGTCGTCGCCGAGCTTGCGGCGCAGGTTGGTCATGTGTGCTTCGATGGCGCGCTTGTCGGCCTCTCCGACGAAGTACGTCGTGACGTAGGACTCGCCCCGCAGGACCAGGGCGAGATCCGCCTTGCTGCGCACGCGTCGCTTCGATTCGAGGAGCGCGGCGAGCAGGTCGAACTCGGTGCGGGTGAGCTCGAGTTCGCGGGTGCCGATCCGGGCGATGCGGGTCTCGGGCTCGAGTTGCAGATCCCGATGCGTCAGCCACGACTCCGGATGGGCCGACCCGCGCAGCGGCGCGTCGATCACGACGAGTTCGTCCGGATCGCCGGATGTCGCGGTCGCCGACATCATCTGCGACGCGGCGGCGGCCAGCGCGTTCACCGAAGCCACCTCGGGGGAGACGGTGCGTGTGGGGAAGGAAGGGCCCACGGCCTCCTGCCGGGGGGGCGTAGGCGTCGGTGCACCGGTGCGCGGGCGCCTCATCATCGCCTCGATGCGGGCGCGCAGCTCGCGGGGCCGGAACGGCTTGGAGAGGAAGTCGTCGGCGCCGGCGGCGAGCCCCATCACGACATCGGTCTCCTCGGTCTGACCGGTGAGCATGACGATGTAGGTGTCGCTGCGGGCGCGGATGCGGCGAGCCGCCTCGAACCCGTCGATGCCGGGGAGGTTGACGTCGAGTGTCGTGACGACGGGCTGATACGTCTCGACCGCGCGGACGCCGTCGAGACCGTTTCCGACCGAGATCACCGAGAACCCGGCCGCTTCCAGCACATCGGCGAGCATGTGGCGGACATCCGGGTCGTCCTCGACAACGACCGCCGTGTCGTTGGTCTCGCGCTGCATCATGCGTCCCCTTCTCGGTCAGTACTCGCCATGCTACCGACGCGCCACACGGGTGAGTTCCTCTGCCGCCGCAGGCCACCAGCGGCCTGCGGCGGGGCCGCCGTTGCAGGGGCCGTCGCTTTCGCCGGGAGGCTTGATCCACACGTTGGTGTCGACGACGTCGTCGCCGAGCGCGCCGGCCAGGTCGCCGACGAGCCGGCCGGGCGGATTGCACCACTGGCCGTTCGAGCCCGCTCCGTTGCGGGACGTGTCGATGAGGGCGTGGGCGTCTCCGCCGAGGTCGGCGGCGACGGCGTGGGCATAGGCGATCTCGGCATCCGTCGCATTGAAGTTCGACACGTTGAGACTGAACCCGCGCACACCGTCTCCGCCGACGGCACGGAGCAGGCGTGCCTGCTCCGCAGCGGGATGCCAGTTCGAGTGGCCGCCGTCGAGGTAGATCCACGAGCCCGGTCGTTGGAGTGCGGCGATCGCGGGGCGGAGCTCGGCGACCCGCTCGGTCAGGTTTCCGCACTCCTCCGCGAGCGCGAGGCTGTCGGGCTCGAGGACGATCACCGCCGGGACGTCGGATTCCGCGCGCAGAGCCGCTCCGATCTCCTCGATCCAGACGGGGTAGTCGGCCGCGGACAGGCCCCCCGCGGAGTGGTTGCCGCAGTCGCGCCCGGGAAGGCCGTAGATCACCAGGGCGAGCACCGCCTGCTGGGCACGCGCCTCGCCGGCGAGGAGCCGGAGGCGCCCGCCGGCTGCCCCGATCGGGTCGCGCTCGGGGGTGAACCAGTACGCGGTCGGCTCGGCGGCGAGGTAGGTCGCGGCGTCCCGCGCTGCGCCGCTGTCGGTGGTGGATGCCTCGGCGGCGGAGGACTCGGCGAGAACGGCGAAGCGCGTCCCCGGAGCGGGGGTGTGGGCGCCGGCGCCGCCGAAGAGTGCGGGCAGGCCTCCGACGAGCGCGGCGATCCCGACGGCGATCGCGGTGGCGCCGGCGAGCGCGGCGACGATCCAGCCCGCGCGGCGGGGGCGACGGCGCTCGTCGGCACGGGGGGTGCTCACGGAGCGACTCTAGCCCGGTCGACGGACCGGCACGCCCCGCCCACTCAGGGCGCCACCGCTACCGCGCGAGCCCACTCGCCCGCCCCGACAGCTCCTCGACGAGGGCGACCGCCGCCGGCCAGTACCGCGCGTAGTGGTCGGGGTCCCGGTTGATCTGCGCGCGGTGTGCGACGAGCGTCGGTGCGAGCGAGTCGCGGTCGGGGACGCGGTCGACCATGGCCCGGTAGAACAGGAGGGAGGCGGTGGCCGGGTCGAGGCGCTCATCGCGCGACCCCCAGGCATCCTGCTGCTGGAAGAGTCCGATCGAGGTGGTCGGAGTGCCGTCGGGGTTGGTCACCCCGCTGGTCTGCGCATCGCCGTAGTCGATGTTGCGGAGCGACGACTCGCCCATCGCCGTCATGACGGCGATGGCCTGGTCGCGTACGGAGAGCCCCAGATCACTCCCGGCGCTCATGATCGACACCGCGTTCTCCCGCTGCTCCGGGTCGTACGGGGAGACGGCGCGTGGGCTCGGCGGTGGGAGAAGGTCTCGAGGTGGGGAGAGCGCGACCGCGCCCGCGGCGAGGACGAGCGCGACCGCGAGGACGGGGAGGATGCCGACCACCACGGTCGACCACACGGTGCGCCGCCGCCGATCCCTGGCGCGGCGCCGGGCGTTCGGCGTGGCCGTGCGGGTGGCCTTGCGCGCCGGTCCGGGACGCCGACGCGGCGCCGTCGCGCGAGGCCGGGGGTGAGCCCGGCGACGGGGCCGGCGGCGGGGAGCGGGACGCGCCATCGATCGAGTGTGTCACACCTCGCCGGGCGGGTGGCCCTGGCGCGTCCAGACCCCTCTCTCGCGCGCGTCTCTATGGCCCGCGCCGCATATATCCGCGCACCGCGGCCCAACCCGCTGCCCGGCGCGTCGCGTTGGCGCGGCGGGCGGACGACCGGGTAGTGTTCGAGGCGTCGCGACGCCCCCCGGCGCGACGGTCGATCGGAACCCGCACCTCTGATCGTCGATGACCCCCGGTCGTGTCCCCAACGCGATCGGCCGGTGGCTGCCGACCCCCCGCGTGCAGTCACCCCGAGGGGGTCGAGTCGATCTCGGCCCCCTCGCCTCTCTCCTATCCTTCGACCCGGTCCGCTACATTGAGGATCAACTGGGAGCGGGTGATGACGTACCGAGATGCGCTGAACCCCGCAGCGGTGGCGGCCACGTACTGGAGCGCCGCGACCGGCGGAAGGTTCTTCACGAGGTGGAGCGGGGCGCTCTCCTTCGTCGTCGCCGGTTTCGTCCTCGTGCCGCTCGTCGGCGGTGGAGGCGCCTACCGCCATGCGGTGGTGGCATCCATCCTCGTGTGGTGCCTCCTCGCCGTCGTCGTGGGCTTCGCGGCCCTGGCGGAACGAAACCTGACGCGCCCGCGCAGCCGCGGCGTCCTCGTCACGGCGACGCTCGTCGTGGTCGCCGCGGTGCGTCCGGCACTGAACGAAGCGATGCTCGACGCGCTCTACGGGCAGCGCTCCGGCGAACCGGCCGTGTCGCGCGTCCTCACGAACCTCCTCGTGGCGTTCACGCTCTTCTCGGCGGTGGCGATCATCACGGCCTCCCGCCGCCGTCGTCGCGCTGCCACCGCCCGCCTCGCCGACGCACTCGGTCGGCTGGACGGTGCCTCGGCGCGGATCGGTGAGCGCACGGTCGATGTGCAGGCGCTTCTGGGCCTCGCCGTCGACGAGCTGCGCGCGTCGCGCGAGACGATGCTGGCGCGCCCGGTGGATTTCGACGCGGTCCGCGACTACTCCGAGCTGGTGCGACGCGCGAGCCACCGATTCGAAGAACTCGCGGCGGAACCGGATCGCCTGCCCGACACCTGGACGGCGCGCCACGCGCCGATCTCGGAGGACCGCCGCGGTCGGCTCGCGCCGCCCCCTCTTCTGTGGGTCGGACTGCTCTACGCGCTGTTGTGCACCCCGTTCATCCTCACGGCCGCTCCGAGCCTCGGCGTCGTGGCGCTCGCGATCGTCGCCGTCGTCGGCATCGACCTCGTCGCGGGCGCCGCGTTGCGCCTGGGGAGGCGATTCACTCGATCGGGCGGCTCCTCCGCGGCGCTGTTCCTCATCGTCTGGCTCCTGGCCGGGGTCGTCGCCTCCGGCGTCGCGCGACTCCTCCTCCCCGGAGCCGGTGCGGCGCTGCTCGTACCGCTCTTCGCCCTCCCCGCGATCGCGGTCGTGCTCGCGGTCGCGATCGACGCGGTGTCGCGCGCCCGCATGCAGGAGGAGAACTCCACCCGGGAACTCGCGCGCGACCGCCGCCTTCGCCGCGGAGTCGGATCGGCTGCGCGGCGCGCTGCGCCGGGCGGGCTCGATCCTGCACGGTCGCGTCCAGGGGCGATGCGTGATCTTCGCCGCCCTCGCCGACGAGGAGCCCCCGACGCCGGAGCAGACGGAGCGGTTCCGCGTGCAGACCGATGCGGCGCTGGACGAGGTGCGGGACGTCTTCGTGCCGACATCCGGCGCCAGGGCGGACACGTCGCGCGAGGTGCGGGGAGAGCGGATGGACGCGTTCACCCGTATGCTCGCCGGCTGGCGCCCCGTCCTGAGTATCGAGACCCGGATCGCGGACGCCGCCGTCGAGGTCATCCAGGGATCGGGAGAGTGCTCGGTGATCACCGAGGTGGTCAACGAGGCGCTTGTCAACGCCGTGAAGCACTCCGGCGCGCACGAAGCGCGGATCGACGTCTCGGAGTCAGGCGACGAGGTGTTCGTCCGGGTGGCTTCGCCGGGCCGTCTTCCCCGCCCCGTCGTCGCGACGCGCCCCTTCGCCGGGTCCACTCTGCTCTACCAGGACGGCGTCGACGTCGTCCTCGAAGCCACGATTCCCGCAGCCGTGGTCACCGCCGGCGGCTGAGAAGACGGGTTTGGCCGTGGCATCCGCATGGCGTAGACTCGATCTTTGGTGTCCGCCCCCGGGTGCACTCGCGGACCGGATGCCATCACGAACGTGAGCCCTCCACTGGCGTCTTCACCGCTCGAACCCCGACAAGCTCGGGGACCGGCAGGCGAAGCACCCCGGAGCGGGATTCACGAACCTCTCCGTTCGAATCAAGAAAGCAGCACTACTGTGACGCGCACCTACACCCCCAAGGCCGGTGAAGTGACCCGCGAGTGGGTCGTCATCGACGCGACCGACGTCGTCCTCGGACGCCTCGCCTCGCACGCCGCCCGCATCCTTCGCGGCAAGAACAAGCCCACCTTCGCGAACCACATCGACACCGGTGACTTCGTGATCGTCATCAACGCCGAGAAGGTCGCGCTGACGGGTCAGAAGCTCCAGAAGAAGATGGCGTACCGCCACTCGGGCTACCCGGGCGGCCTCACGGCGACGTCCTACGCCGAGCTCCTCGAGAAGCACCCGACGCGCGCCGTCGAGAAGGCGATCCGCGGCATGCTCCCCAAGAACAGCCTGGGTCGCCAGCAGCTGTCGAAGCTGAAGGTCTACGTCGGGTCCGAGCACCCGCACGCTGCCCAGCAGCCCACCCCGTACACCTTCGACCAGGTCGCCCAGTAAGCGCCGCCAAAACCAAGGAAACGAATATGGCGAACATCGCTGACTCCATCGAAGACGCTCCCGAGAGCTACACCACCGAGAGCGAGGCCACTCCGGCCGCCGCGGCACCGCGCCCCGTGCTCTCCGTCCCCGGCGCCGCCGTGGGCCGCCGCAAGCAGGCCATCGCCCGCGTGCGCCTCATCCCGGGCTCCGGCACCATCACGGTCAACGGTCGTGAGTTCGAGGACTACTTCCCGAACAAGCTGCACCAGCAGCTCATCACCGACCCGTTCACGCTGCTCGACCTGACCGGCGCGTACGACGTGATCGTCCGCATCTCCGGCGGTGGCCCCTCGGGCCAGGCCGGCGCGCTGCGTCTCGGCATCGCCCGTGCGCTGAACGAGATCGACACCGAGAACAACCGCCCGGCGCTGAAGAAGGCCGGCTTCCTCTCGCGCGACGCCCGCGTCATCGAGCGCAAGAAGGCCGGTCTCAAGAAGGCCCGCAAGGCTCCGCAGTACTCGAAGCGCTGATCGGCATCCCACCGATGGCACTGTTCGGAACGGACGGTGTGCGGGGCCTCGCAAACGGCTCCCTCACCGCCGATCTGGCGCTCACCCTGGCCCAGGCGACTGCTGTCGTCCTGGGCCAGGGCCGTATCGCGTCGGCGCGCAAGGCGGCCGGCAAGCGCCTCACCGCGGTCGTCGCGCGCGATCCGCGCATCTCCGGGGAGTTCCTCTCCGCGGCCGTCGAGGCGGGGCTCGCCTCCTCCGGCGTGGACGTCCTCGAGGCGGGCACTCTGCCGACGCCCGCCGCGGCATTCCTCATCGGCGACATCGACGCCGACTTCGGCGTGATGATCTCGGCGTCGCACAATCCGGCGCCCGACAACGGCATCAAGATCTTCGCGCGCGGAGGCGTCAAGCTCCCCGACGTCGTCGAGCAGCGGATCGAAGAGGCCATGACGGGTCCGAAGCTCCAGCCGACCGGAGCCGCCGTCGGTCGCGTGACCCGGTTCTCGGATGCCGAGGACCGCTACGTCATCCACCTGCTCGCCTCCCTCCCGCACCGCCTCGACGGGCTGCACGTCGTCGTCGACTGCGCCCACGGCGCGGCATCCGGCGTCTCTCCCGAGACGTTCCGCAACGCCGGCGCGAAGGTCACCGTCATCGGCGCGGACCCCGACGGGCTCAACATCAACGACGGGGTGGGCTCCACCCACCTCGACAAGCTGGCCGCCGAGGTCATCCGCGTCGGCGCCGACGTCGGCATCGCCCACGACGGCGACGCCGATCGCTGCCTCGCGGTCGACGCGGACGGCCGGGTCGTCGACGGCGACCAGATCATGGCGATCCTCGCGGTCTCGATGAAGGAGCGGCGCGTCCTGCGCGACGACACCCTCGTCACCACCGTCATGAGCAACCTCGGGCTGCACCGCGCGATGGCCGCGCACGGCATCGCCGTCGAGACGACGGGCGTCGGGGACAGATATGTCCTGGAGCGTATGAACGAGGGCAAGTTCAGCCTCGGCGGTGAGCAGAGCGGCCACGTGATCATGAGCCGGTACGCCACGACCGGCGACGGCGTGCTCACGGGGCTCCACGTCTGCGCCGAGATGGCCCGCACCGGCAAGACGCTGGCGGAACTGGCATCCGTCATGACCGTCTTCCCGCAGGTGCTCATCAACGTGCGCGGCGTCGAGCGCTCGCGCGCGACGGATGCCGACGTCGCCGCCGCGGTCGAGCTCGCCCAGGCGGCGCTCGGTGACAGCGGACGCGTGCTCCTGCGACCGTCCGGCACCGAGCCGATGGTCCGGGTCATGGTCGAGGCCGCCTCGCAGGCGGATGCGCAGCGGGTCGCCGAGGACCTCGCCGCCATCGTCCGCGCCTGACCGTCTCTCCCGTCCGCGAGGGCTGGGGGGACGCGGGTCAGGTGGGTTCGGACCAGCCGAGGGACTCGATGTAGCGCAGCAGCACGCCTTCGCGCAGGGCCCACGGGCTGACTTCGAGCTCGTCGACCCCGAGCGCCGACATCGCAGTGTGCAGGACCACCGCGCCCGCCACGATCTGGAACGTGCGATCGGCGGTGATGCCGGGGAGCTCCTGCCGGGCGCTCGCGGGCAGGCGCGACAGGCGGGGGATCCACGATCCCAGCGAAGCCAGCGGCAGACGCCAGCGCTCCTGTCCCGACCATCCGGGCGCCGGATAGCCGGCGAGCTTCGCGAGCGAGCGGATGGCCTTCGACGACCCCACGACGTGATCGGGCCGGGGCTGGTCGGCCATGAGGTCGACCACGGGCTGCAGGACCCCGCGCGCGTGGGCGCGCAGCGCGGCCACGGCATCCGCACCGGGCGGGTCCTCGGGCAGGAACTCGATCGTCATGCGCCCGGCGCCGAGCGGAACGGATGCCGCGACGTCGGGCAGCTCGTCGGACCCGGCCGCGAGCTCGAGCGAGCCGCCGCCGATGTCGAACAGGAGGATCTGCCCCGCCGACCAGCCGAACCAGCGGCGCACCGCGAGGAAGGTGAAACGCGCCTCCGACTCGCCGCCCAGGACCTGCAGCTCCTGGCCGAGCGCCTCCTCGATGCGCGCGATCACCGCGGCGCCGTTGGTCGCCTCGCGGACGGCGCTCGTCGCGGTCGCCAGCAACTCCACCACGTTCTCGCGCTCGGCGACCTGACGTGCCTCGGTCACGGCCGCGACGAGGGCGTCGACGCCGTCGTCGCTGATCGAGCCGTCCTCCTGGAGGTAGCGCATGAGGCGCAGCACGGTGCGCTTGCTCGTCGTCGCGAGCGGGCGGCCGCCGGGGCGGACGTCGGCGACGAGCAGGTGGACGGTGTTGGAACCGATGTCGAGGACTCCGAGGCGCACGAGTCGACAGTAGCGTGCACGGTCGCCCTCGCCGGCGCGGACCGCGACGCCGCCGGAGCGGGTGCGCCGGTAGAGTGGGCGCGATGTCCACCGAGGAGCTTCCCGCATACGGCGATGCGGCCGCCCAGATCGGCGACGGCCAGACTGGTCAGCCGGGCGCGCTCGACCCGCTGCTGTACCGCGAGATCGATCGCGCCGAGTGGGCTGAGCTCGCCCCCGGCATCCCGTCACCGCTGACGGAGACCGAGGTAGTCCAGCTGCGCGGCATCGGCGATCGGCTCGATGTCACCGAGGTGCGCGAGGTGTACCTGCCCCTCAGCCGGCTGCTGTCGACCTACGCCGAGAACACGAAGCGGCTCGGCGCCGAGACATCCGCGTTCCTCGGCGAGAGCGACACCACGACCCCGTTCGTCGTCGCGGTCGCCGGGTCCGTCGCGGTCGGCAAGTCGACGATCGCGCGTCTGCTGCGCGAGCTGATGAGCCGCTGGCCGGGAACCCCGCGCGTCGAGCTCGTCACGACCGACGGGTTCCTCTACTCCAACGCCGAGCTGGAGCGGCGCGGACTCATGGCGCGCAAGGGATTCCCGGAGTCGTACGACCGCCGCGCCCTCGTCCGGTTCCTCACCGACGTGAAGTCGGGAGCCCCCGAGGCGCGGGCACCCTTCTACTCCCACGTGCGCTACGACATCGTCCCCGACGCGCATGTCACGGTGCGTCGCCCCGACGTCGTCATCGTCGAGGGCCTCAACGTGCTCTCTCCTGCGCCCTCACCGCACGACGTCGCCGTGAGCGACCTGTTCGACTTCTCCATCTATGTGGATGCCGACGACACGGACATCGCGCAGTGGTACGTCGATCGCTTCCTCGCGCTCCGCCAGGGGGCGTTCAGCAACCCGAGCTCGTTCTTCAACGTGTTCGCCGGCCTCTCCGACGCCGAGGCCGTCGAGCGGGCGATGGGGTTCTGGAACGACATCAACCTGCCGAACCTCCGCGAGAACGTCGAGCCGACCAAGCATCGCGCGACCCTCGTCCTGAAGAAGGCGGCCGACCACGCCGTCGAGACGGTGCTCCTGCGCAAGCTCTGAGAGCCCGGCGTGGGCGCGCCCCCGGCGGCATCCCCGCCCGGCTCCGCGGCCCCGTCCCGGCGGCCTGTTCAGCCACGGCGGTTTGCGAGGACCCCGCGCAAAAACCCGGGATTACCCTGTAATCCATGTGTGGAATCGTCGGATACGTGGGCCCTCGCGACAGCCAGGCCATCCTGATCTCGGGTTTGGCGCGACTCGAGTACCGCGGATACGACTCCGCCGGCATCGCCGTGATCGACGCCGCCGGCGACCTCGACATGCGCAAGCGCGCGGGCAAGCTGCAGGTCCTGCGCGACGACCTCGCCGCTCACCCGATGCCGGACGGGACGACCGGCATCGGACACACGCGCTGGGCGACGCACGGGGGTCCGACGGATGCCAATGCGCACCCGCACCTCGCCGACGACGACAAGCTGGCCGTGATCCACAACGGCATCATCGAGAACTTCTCCGAGCTCAAGGCCGAGCTCCTGAGCCTCGGCTACACGTTCCGCTCGGAGACCGACACAGAGGTCGCCGCGGTCCTCCTCGGTCACGAGTACCAGGCATCCGGCGACCTCGTCGCGGCGTTCCGCGCGGTCGCGAAGCGCCTCGAGGGCGCGTTCACCCTGCTCGCGATGCACCAGGACCAGCCCGGCCTCGTCGTCGGCGCGCGCCGCAACTCCCCCCTCGTGATCGGGCTGGGGGAGGGGGAGAACTTCCTCGGCTCGGACGTCGCGGCGTTCGTCGAGCACACGCGGAGCGCCCTCGCGATCGGTCAGGACGAGATCGTCGCGATCACCCCCGAGGGCGTCACGGTCACGGACTTCGCCGGCGAAGAGGTCTCCGTCGAGCCCTTCGAGGTCGTCTGGGATGCCTCGGCCGCCGAGAAGGGCGGATGGTCCTCGTTCATGGCGAAGGAGGTCTCGGAGGAGCCCGACGCCGTCGCGAACACCATCCGCGGACGCGTCCACGACGGACAGGTCGTCATCCCGGAGCTCGAAGGCCTCGACGACCTGTTCACCGGCATCCGCCGCGTCATCATCGTCGCGTGCGGGACGGCCGCCTACGCGGCGCAGACCGGCGCCTACGCGATCGAGCAGTGGACCCGCGTCCCGGTGAGCGTCGAGCTGGCGCACGAGTTCCGCTACCGCGACCCGGTCATCGGCGACGACACGCTCGTCGTCTCGATCAGCCAGTCCGGCGAGACGATGGACACCCTCATGGCCGTCAAGTACGCGCGCGAGCGCGGCGCGCGGACGCTCTCGATCTGCAACACCCAGGGCGCGACGATCCCGCGTGAGTCCGATGCCGTGATCTACACGCACGCGGGGCCGGAGGTGGCGGTGGCATCCACGAAGGCGTTCGTCGCCCAGATCACGGCGCTCTACCTCTTCGCCCTGCACGTCGCACGCCTGCGCGGCTCGCTGCCCGCTGTGGAGGCCGCGGACCACGTGCGCGAGCTCGAAGCGGTGCCGGCGAAGATCCAGCGGGTGCTCGATGAGGAGCAGGCGCACATCGAGCAGTTCTCGCGCTGGATGGCCGACACGCAGTCCGTGCTCTTCCTCGGGCGCCACGTCGGGTACCCGATCGCTCTCGAGGGGGCGCTCAAGCTGAAGGAGATCAGCTACATCCACGCCGAGGGCTTCGCCGCAGGTGAGCTCAAGCACGGCCCCATCGCGCTGATCGAGCCGGGGCAGCCGGTGTTCGTCCTGGTCCCCTCGCCCCGCGAGTCGGCCGAGCTGCACAAGAAGGTGGTCTCCAACATCCAGGAGATCCGCGCGCGCGGTGCCCGCGTCATCGCCGTCGCCGAAGAAGGGGATGCCGCCGTGCTCCCGTTCGCCGACGAGGTGCTGCGCATCCCGCTGGCCGGACCGTTCTTCGAGCCGCTGCTCGCGGTCGTGCCGCTGCACATCTTCGCGATGGGCCTGGCGACGGCCAAGGGACTCGACGTCGACCAGCCGCGCAACCTCGCCAAGTCCGTCACGGTCGAGTAGACGCGGGATCCGCGACCCCCGCCCCGCCCCGCTCGCCTCGCCTCGCCCCGCCTCGCCCCGCCCCGCCTCTGGCCGCGAGACACCCCCGGCGCACCGAGACTCCACGCGTGCACCGGTGTCTCGGCGCGCAGACGGTGTCTCGCGGGCAGGTCGGGGGCGCGGGGCGGACGCGGGGCGGGCGGGGGTGGTGGGTAGGGTGGATGCCGTGATCGTCGGTATCGGCGTCGACCTCGTCGACATCCCGCGCTTCGAGCGTTCGCTGACGCGCACGCCGCGCCTGCTCGAGCGGCTGTTCGCCCCCGCGGAGCGCACGCTGAAGCCGCACTCGCTCGCCGCGCGCTACGCCGCCAAGGAAGCGCTCATCAAGGCGCTCGGCGGCTCCGACGGCGTCCACTGGACCGACATCGAGGTCGCGTCCGAACCGAGCGGTCGGCCGGTCTTCGCCCTGTCGGGGGAGACGGATGCCACCGTCGCCGCACGCGGCATCACCGCCCTGCACCTCTCCCTCAGCCACGACGCCGGCCTCGCGACCGCGTACGTCGTCGCCGAGGCATCCGGCGCGGCATCCGGCGCGGGGGCTCTCTCGTGAGCCGCCTTCCCGCCGGAACGATGCGCGAAGCGGTCATCGACACGATGGCCATCACCGAGAATGTGCGGCACCTGCGCCGCCTGACCGATGCCGAGGTCATCGCCGTCGTCAAGGCGGACGGCTACGGGCACGGCGCCGTCCGCTCCGCGCTCGCGGCGCTCGCCGGCGGCGCCACGCGCCTCGGGGTCGCGGACATCGGCGAGGCCCTGGCCCTGCGCCGCGCTGGGATCGACGCCCCCGTCCTCGCCTGGCTGCACGCGCCCGGCGTCTCCTTCGCCGAGGCGGCCGTCGCAGGGATCGAACTCGGCATCTCGAGCTTCGAACAGCTCCTCGCCGCCTCCGACGCGGCATCCGGAGGTCGCCCCGTCACGGTGCAGCTGAAACTCGAGACCGGACTCGGGCGCAACGGACTCGCTCCCGCCGACCTGCCGCGGGTGTTCGCCGAGGCCGCGCGTCTGGAGCGGATCGGCCGACTCCGCGTGATCGGGATCTTCAGCCACCTCTCCAATACGAGCGCCGACGAGGACCGCGCCGCGCTCGCGCGCTTCCAGGACGCGCTCGCGCTCGCCGCACGACACGGACTCACGCCCTCGCTGCGACACATCGCCGCCTCCCACGCGGCCATCGATCTGCCCGAGGCGCGGCTGGGCTGCGTCCGCATCGGGATCGCGATGTACGGGCTGTCCCCGTTCCCGGACCGCACCTCCGCCAGCCTGGGACTCCGCCCCGCGATGTCCCTGCGCGCCGCCGTCGCGGCCGTCCGGCGGGTGCCCGCGGATCAGGGTGTGTCCTACGGGTACACGCACCGCACGGACACCGAGACGACACTCGCCCTCGTCCCGCTCGGGTATGCCGATGGCGTGCCGCGCGCCGCCTCCGGAGGAGCCGCCGTCCGCATCGGCGGCGCCACGTTCCCGGTCGCGGGCCGTATCGCGATGGACCAGTTCGTCGTCGACGTCGGAGATCATCCCGTCGCGGTCGGCGACGAGGCGATGCTCTTCGGCGACCCCACCCTCGGCGCCCCGCCGGTGGAGGCGTGGGCGGATGCCGCCGGCACCATCAACTACGAGATCGTCACCCGCATCGGGCCCCGCGTGCCGCGCACCGCCGGCGGATCCTCGGGAAATGAATCGGCCGCCCGCGGCGTTCGGACCGAGTGATGAACACGGTGATCGCATGAGCGGGTTGGACGCCTTCGTGGGCGAGCGGGAGGTCTCCTCTCCCGAGGAGATGGAGGACCTCGGCCGCAGGCTCGGGGCGGCGCTTCGCCCGGGCGACCTCGTCGTTCTGACGGGTCCGCTCGGCGCGGGCAAGACGACCCTCACCCGCGGCATCGCGGCGTCCCTCGACGTCCGCGGACGCATCCAGAGCCCCACGTTCGTCATCGCCCGCACCCACCCGGCTCTCGGCGACGGGCCCGCGCTCGTGCACGTGGATGCCTATCGCCTCGGCACCGACGGTGAGCTCGACGACCTGGACATCGACTTCGCGCACTCGGTCGTCGTCGCCGAATGGGCCGCCCCGTTCGCCGCGGCCGTCGCGGACACGTGGTGGGAGGTCGAGATCGACCGGGGCTGGAGCGGCACCGGCGTCGACAACGCCTGCGGCACCGCCGGTCCGCACGCGGCGGCCATGGAGGATGCCGCGCCCCGCCAGGTTCGCATCTCCCGCCGTCCCTGACGCGGCCCCACCTGCCCCCTCCGCATGCCAGGCTGGAGGCATGACGACGGTTCCGCTCCTCACCCTCAACGACGGCCACACCATCCCGCAGCTCGGTTACGGGGTCTTCAAGGTCGACCCCGGCGAGACCGAGCGTCTCGTCAGCACGGCCCTCGAGGTCGGCTACCGGCACATCGACACGGCCGCCGTCTATGGGAACGAGGAGGGTGTCGGGCGCGCGATCGCGGCGAGCGGCATCCCGCGCGACGAGCTGTTCATCACGACGAAGCTGTGGAACAGCGAGCAGGGGTCCGAGCGCGCTCGCGGCGCGATCGAGGCGAGCCTCGAGCGTCTCGGTCTCGACCACGTCGACCTGTACCTCATCCACTGGCCGCGCCCCGACCTCGATCTCTACGTCCAGACGTGGCAGCAGCTCGAGTCCTTCCGCGGTGAGGGGCTCACCCGCTCGATCGGCGTCTCGAACTTCCACCGCCCGCACCTCGAGCGTCTGCTCGCCGAGACCGATACGGTCCCGGCGGTCGACCAGATCGAGCTGCACCCCGCGTTCGCGCAGCGCGACCTCCGCGCCTTCGCCGGGGACCGCGACATCCGCATCGAAGCGTGGGGACCCCTCGGGCAGGGCAAGTACGACCTCTTCGGCGAGGACGCGGTCGCTGCGGCCGCCGCGGCGCACGGCGTCACGCCGGCCCAGGTCGTCCTCCGCTGGCACCTCGACCACGGCATCATCGTGTTCCCGAAGTCGTCCACGCCGGAGCGGATCGCGCAGAACTTCGACGTGTTCGGCTTCGACCTCACGGCGGACGAGGTGGCGGCCATCGATGCCATCGACCGGGGCCAGCGCGTCGGCGCCGATCCCGACGCCGCGACCTTCTGAGGCGGGGGGCGGCCGGCGTGAGGACCTGCCGGCAGAGCTCGCCCGCCGCGGCCCCGGTACCCTGGATGACGTGATCCTCGGCATCGACACCTCCCTCGGCACGTCGGTCGCCGTCACCGACTCCGACGGCGTCGTCCGGGCCGAGTCATCCAGTGACAACCCGCTGGGACACGCCGAGGCGATCGGCTCGCTGCTCACGACCGCTCTGACGGATGCCGCGCGCGGCCCGATCGGGCAGACCGGGGCGGGCGAGCCCGTCGTCCTCACGCACGTCGCGGCCGGGATGGGACCCGGCCCCTTCACGGGCCTGCGGGTCGGCATCGCCGCTGCGCGCGCGTTCGCGCTCGGACGCGGCCTCCCCGTGATCGCCGTGCCGAGCCATGACGCCGCGGCGCTCGCCGTCTTCCTCGGGCGCGCTCTGGCCGACCCTTTCGGCGACGTGCCGCGCTTCGCGGTCGTGACCGATGCGCGGCGCCGCGAGTTCGCGTTCTCGGTCTACGACGGCATCGACGACGACGGCATCCCGGTGCGCGTCGAGGGACCGCTCCTCACCCCGCGTGACCGCATCGATGACGAGCTCGCGGCGCTCGATGCCGAGCGGCGCGACGTGACGTCGATCCCCGCGTCGATGATCGCCACCCTCGCCGCGCGGGCGGCGGCCGCCGGTCGCACCCTGGCCGGACCCGAGCCGCTCTACCTGCGCGCCCCGGATGTCACGCTGCCGGCGGCCCGGAAGCGGGTGGGCGTATGAGCGACCTGCGCGCCGCGACACCCGCCGACCTCGACGCGATCATGGCGATCGAGCACGCCGCCTTCCCCTCCGACGCGTGGAGTTCCGCGATGATGGGCGCCGAGCTCGCATCGCCGCACAGTCACTACGTGGTCGCCGAGCGGGCCGGACGCGTCGAGGGATACGCCGGGCTGCGCGCGCCCCGCGGGGCGCACGACGCCGACATCCAGACGATCGCCCTCGCCGAGCCCGCCCGGGGTCGCGGCACGGGGCGCGCGCTCCTCGTCGCGCTGCTGGACCAGGCGTCCCTGCGGGGAGTGCGCCACGTCTTCCTGGACGTCCGGGCCGACAACCCCGTCGCGCAGAACCTGTACGCGTCGGAGGGCTTCCAGGTGATCGGCACGCGCGTGGGCTACTACGCCGCCGACGGGGTGGATGCCATCGTCATGCAGCTCGACGTGGTGGCGTGGGCCGCCGCGCGGGCCCCCCAGTCCAGCGAGGCGGGAGCCTGCACGTGAGCCGCGTCTCGTCAGCAGGCCCGAACGGCACCCGCCGCGCCCGAGGAGGCGCCGCGGCCCGATCGCCCCTGCTTCCGGAACGGAGTCTCTGAGCCATGGCTGCCACCGAACCCCTCGTCCTCGGGATCGAGACGAGCTGCGACGAGACCGGCATCGGGATCGTCCGCGGCAGGACTCTCCTCAGCAATACGATCGCCAGCTCGATGGACGAGCACGCGCGCTACGGGGGTGTCGTCCCCGAGGTCGCGGCGCGCGCGCATCTGGAGGCCCTGCAGCCGGCGATCGAGGCCGCCGTCGCGGAGGCGGGCATCGGGCTCGACGACCTCGACGCGGTCGCGGTCACGAGCGGTCCCGGTCTCGCCGGCGCGCTCATGGTCGGCGTCGGCGCGGCGAAGGCGCTCGCGGTCAGCCTCGACAAGCCGCTCTACGCCGTGAACCACCTCGTCGGGCACATCGCCGCCGACATCCTGGCGGGGGACGAGGTCGAGTACCCGACGGTCGCCCTTCTCGTCAGCGGCGGCCACACGTCGCTGCTGCTCGTCCGCGACCTCGTCTCCGACGTCGAACTCCTCGGCGAGACCGTCGATGACGCGGCCGGTGAGGCCTTCGACAAGATCGCGCGCATCCTGGGACTGCCCTACCCCGGCGGCCCCGAGATCGACCGCGCGGCGGCGACCGGCGATCCCACGGCGATCCGCTTCCCGCGCGGGCTGTCGCGCGCGTCCGACATGGCCGAGCATCGATACGACTTCTCGTTCTCGGGGCTGAAGACCGCCGTCGCGCGGTGGATCGAGCAGGCCGAGGCCGCCGGCACCCCGATCGACACGGCGGATGTCGCGGCCTCCTTCCGCGAGGCCGTCGTCGACGTGCTCGTGACCAAGGCGCTGGATGCCTGCGACCGCTTCGGCGTGCCGCGTCTCCTCCTCGGGGGAGGCGTCATCGCGAATCGGCGCCTGCGGGAGGTCGCGCTCGCACGGGCGGCGGAGGCGGGGGTGGCGGTCCGCATCCCTCCGCTGAGCCTGTGCACCGACAACGGCGCCATGATCGCCGCGCTCGCCGCCCAGCTCATGGCGACGGGGCACGCGCCGTCGACCCTCGCGTTCGGCGCGGATTCGACTCTTCCCGTCACCGAGATCCAGGTCGCGGGGGTGACCGCATGAGCGACGGCGATCAGCGGCGCGACGGTCGGCCGGAGGAGCGCGCGGCCCGTGCGGGCGAGCCGCCTCCCGCGCTCCCCGATGACCTTGCGCCGGCTGCATCGGCGGCGCTGCCGGGCGAGCACCGCGGCGGATTCCAGCGCGAGTTCACCGAGCCCGTGCCGATCACCGAGTCCGTCCACACCGACGCCGCGCACACCGGCCCGGACGTGCGGTGGGCACCCGTGCCGCCGTCGATGCCGCGGAGCGCCGCCTGGGCGCTCGCGTTCTCCGTCGCGGCAGTCCTCGTCTCGCTGCTGGTCGGCTGGGGCTTCCTCATCGGCGTCCTCGGCGGGGGGCTGGCGATCGCCGCGCTCCGCCGTCCGTGGGAGTCGCGCCCCGTGGCGGTGTGGGCGCTGTGCCTGAGCCTCCTCTCCCTTCTCTACAGCGCCGGATGGCTGTGGTGGGCGTCGACTCAGGGTCCGCTCTTCGGCTAGACCCGGTCGGCGAGGAGGGTGACGCGGCGGTCGCCGATGCGGGTCACGATCAGGGTCGCCGCCGCCGCGCCCTTCAGCTTGAGCCGGGCACGGAGCGTCGCTGGATCGACATCGACCGCGCGCTTCTTGATCTCCAGCGTCCCGATCCCGCGTTCGCGCAGAGCGCGGGAGAGGGCCTTCACGTCGTTCGGCAGGGTCTCGCGTATGCGGAAGCTCTGGACGAACGGGCTGGATGCCTCCGTGTCGGATGTCAGGTAGGCGACTTTCGGGTCGAGCATGCCCGCATCGATCGCCCTCGCCACCTCGCCGATGAGCCGCGCGCGGATGACCGCGCCCTCCGGCTCGTGGAGGTACGCGCCGAGCGGGCGGACCTCGGCATCCGGAGCATCCGCGGCCGCCGTGAGCTCCGCGGCGCGGCCGCCGCGGATGACGAGCGCCGCGCGGCGCACACCGGGGCGCGCGAGGGAGCCGGTCCAGACGACGAGCTCGATCGTCGAGCCGTCGACGGAGATCCACTGCGCCTCGGCGTCCTGCGGGATCTGCGTGCGATCGAAGCCGGGGCCGAGCTTGATCCCCGCCGGACGCCGGGATGCCACCTCCCACACCCACTCGAGAGCCGGTGACCACTCCGCCGCACCGACCCGCGTCGTCTCGCCGTGCCCTGCGGTGCGGCGAGCGGGGTCGAGCCACACGGCATCCGCGTCCGCGAGCTCGACCTCCTCGGCGCGGGCGTGCAGCACCGTCGCCGCGTCGCCGAAGGGAGCGAGGTTGTAGGCGGCCAGCGCGGCGGTCACCTCGTCGACGTCGACGGCGAGGACGTCGAGCCCGATGCCGGCGAAGGCGAGCGAGTCGCCGCCGATCCCGCAGCCGAGGTCGGCGACGCGCTCCACCTCGGCGCTTCGGAACCGCCCCGCATGGCGTGCGCCGATCTCGAGGCGCGTCGCCTGCTCGAGGCCCGCGCGGGTGAAGAGCATCCGGTCCGCGAATGCGCCGAACTTCGTTCGAGCCCGCGTTCTCAGACGCGCCTGGCCGACCACCGCGGAGACGAGGTCGGGCGAGAGGCCGGCCGCGCGCAGTCGTGACACGGTGGCGGCCGCCTCATCGGTGCTGTCGATGCCGCCGACCTCGTCGAGGAGCCGCAACCCCTCTGGAGTCAGCAGCGCGGTGAGCTCGGCGAAGTCCATCGCTCCAGCCTAGGGTTCCGCCCCGGGGCGGGCCCGCGCCGCCGCGGCACGGGCCCACCGGGATCTGCGGGAGGTGTCAGCAGCCGCCCACCTTCTTCCACACCGATGCCGATGTCTGCTGGAGACTCACCACCGTCGCGTCGCCCTGACCGAGGTAGTCGAGGCTCCCGAGTGCGTAGTACGGGTTGTACGGGTTGACGCCATAGCTCGTCGCGCGCCCCGCCGCCTTGTGCGCGGCGTTCGTCGCCGTCACGCAGCCCGTCGGGGTCGGCGTCGCGGTCGGGGTGGGCGTCGCGGTCGGGGTGGGAGTGGGCGTGGGGGTCGCGGTCGGGGTGGACGTCGGAGTCGGAGTGGGGCTGCCGCTGCGATCGACGCGGCGGTTGTTGTCGAAGAAGAAGCCCGTGACGTAGGCCGGGTAGTCGATGCTGTTCGTCGACACGTACGAGCCGCCGGGGCCGCCGCCCGCCGGCCAGTTGTGGCCGAGGCCGGTGTTCTGGATGAGCGAGACCCGCGGGCCGGCGGCATCCGCGTACAGCGTGCCGGATCCGGCGGTGTTGCTGCCCGCCAGCGTGCTGAGGCTGAACGACGACGTCGTGCCCGCGCCGTAGATCGACGCCATGATCTGCGCATTCAGCGTGTTGTAGCCGGGGGCGACAGTCGTGTCGTTCGATCCGTAGACGACGGAGGTCAGCTGGGAGGCGAAGGCTCCGGATGCCGAGCCGGCGAACCCCGTGCAGGTGTTCCGGCCCTGGGTCTGCGAGACGGCGACGCTCGAGATCTGGCCCGACGTGGTGCCGACCGTCGGGCCGGCATTGATGCCGATCCCGGCGAAGACGTCCGGGGCGAGGCATCCCATCACCATCGTCTCGCCGCCGCCCGACGACAGCCCGGAGAGGTAGACCTGGTCATCGTCGATGCCGAGACCGGCGCGTCCGGTCAGCGCCGTCACGAGGCCGAGCAGGTTGTCGTCGTGTCGGGCGGGTGCGGTGCGCGAGTGGTTCGCGTCGTAGTAGTCCCAGCAGCCCAGCACGACGCCGCCGTTCGGCGCGTCGGGGAGGGCCACCACCATTCCGTACTTCTCGGCCGTCGCGGCCCAGTTTCCGGCGCTCTGGAGCACCGACGCGGTCTGCACGCAGCCGTGGAGGCTCACCATGAGGGCGCGGCCGGCGGGAAGGGCGGGGGCGCTGGCCGGGGTGTAGAGCCGAACGCTCATGCCGGCGATCGTCTCGGTGGTCCAGCTGCCGGTGGCCGCGGACGCCGGTGCGGCGAGGGGCCCGGCGACGGCGCCGACCACGAGCGCGGCGGCGGCGGCCACCGCGGCGAGTGCGCGTTTCCGGAACGAGGGGATTCGAGGGGATGTCATCGTCGACCTCCAAGGGAATGCCTCCGACATCGTCCGCGCGTCGTTGCCCGGAGATCCCGAACGGAGGCCTGACGTCGATGTTAGATGAGACACGATTCAGGCACCAGGTACCCTCCTCGCGACATACGGCTGGCACTCGCGTTGCACGAGTGCCAGCCAGACTCTAGACTTGCCATTAGCACTCCGACCCATCGGGTGCTAATCAGTCTTTTCCGTGACAGCGGCCATGCGCCGCACCAGAAAGAGGTGAACCGTGTCGGTTTCCATCAAGCCGCTCGAGGATCGCATCGTCATCACGCAGGTCGAGGCCGAGCAGGTCACGTCCAGCGGTCTCGTCATCCCCGACACCGCCAAGGAGAAGCCCCAGGAGGGCGAGGTCGTGGCGGTCGGACCGGGTCGCATCGACGACAACGGCAACCGCGTGCCGCTCGACGTCGCCGTCGGCGACCGCGTCATCTACTCGAAGTACGGCGGCACCGAGGTCAAGTTCGGCGCGGACGAGTACCTCGTCCTCTCGGCCCGCGACGTGCTCGCGGTCGTCGTTCGCTGACACGCCGCTCCACAGTCGGTACGAGGGGCCCGGATGCCATGGCATCCGGGCCCCTCGCCGTGCCACCATGCGGCGCGTGCGCGCTCGGATGGCGGTGATCCGCCGGGTTCTGTCCGCCGAGCCGCGCCGCCGCCGGTCACGACCGTTCTAGGCTGGCACTCATGACAGATGAGGCTCCCCGCGGTCGCGCCGGCGGGCGGGCGCCGCGGTCGGAAGAGGCGGTCGGAGGCATCTATGCCTTCGCCGCGTACTTCCTCTGGGGGTTCATGCCCCTGTACTTCCTCCTCCTGGCCCCGATCGGGCCCTGGGAGATCGTCGTCTGGCGCATCCTCTTCTCGCTCGTCTTCTGCGCGATCCTGCTCACCGTCACGCGCACCTGGGCAAAACTCGTCGCGATCCTCCGCAACCGGCGGCTCGTCTTCTGGACGATCGTCGCCGGCCTTCTCATCTACGTGAACTGGCAGGTCTTCCTCCTCGGCATCCTCACCGGCCACGTCATCGAGGGGAGCCTGGGCTACTTCATCAATCCGATCGTCACCGTGCTGCTCGGCGTGCTGGTTCTCGGCGAGAAGCTCCGCACCGCGCAGTGGGTCGCGATCGCATTCGCCGCCCTCGCCGTGATCGTCATCATCGTCGCCTACGGCTCCTTCCCCTGGATCGCGCTGACGCTCGCCGCGTCGTTCGGGACCTACGGCCTGGTCAAGAAGCAGATCGGACCGAGCGTGGATGCCATCAGCGGGCTCACCCTCGAATCGCTCTGGCTCACGCCGATCGCCCTCGTCCAGCTCGTCGTGGTCGCCTCCACGACCGGCCTGGTCTTCGGGACCCAGGGCCCCGGGCACACGACGCTCGTCGCCCTCGCCGGAGTCGTGACCGCCGTTCCTCTGCTGCTGTTCGCCGCGGGGGCCCGCCGCGCTCCGCTCACCGTCATCGGACTCCTCCAGTTCGTCGCGCCGATCATGCAGTTCCTCACGGGCTGGTGGATCCTCGGCGAGCCCATGCCGATCGAACGCTGGGTCGGCTTCGGACTGGTCTGGGTCGCGCTCGTCCTTCTCAGCGTCGATTCGGTGCGCCACGCCCGCCGCTCCCGCGTCGCCGTCGCCACCGACCTCATCTGACCCGCCGGAGCTCGCGGGAGCGGGGTCGTTATCGCACCGTGATCGCCCCGTGACACACCGTTAACGCATTGCAACATTGCGGAGACGTCGGCCCGATTAGGTTTGAGCCACTGGCGCGGCACCCCGAGTCCACGCCGTGTTTCATTCACAGCAAGGAGCAACATGAGCGTCTTCACACGTTCGGGTGCAGGCAAGGTCGTCGGCGCCATCGCCGTCGGCGCTGTCAGTGCCGTCCTTCTCGCCGGCTGCGCCGGCGGCGGAGGGTCGACCACGCCCAGCGAGAGCCAGGGCCCGATGAAGGACCTGACCCTCAAGATCGGCAGCGTCCTGCCCCAGACCGGAAGCCTCGCCTTCCTCGGCCCGCCGGAGCAGGCCGGTGTCCAGCTCGCCGTCGACGAGGTCAACGAGGCGAAGAAGGGCATCACCGTCGACTTCACCCCGGGCGACTCGGGCGATGCCGACAACAAGGCCTTCGAGACGACCGTCCCCAAGCTGCAGAGCGAGGGAGTCTCGGCGATGATCGGTGCCGCGGCATCCGGCGTCACCAAGCTCTTCCTCGACTCCAACGTCGACGCGGGCATCATCACCTTCTCGCCCGCCAACACGTCGCCGGACTTCACGACGTGGGACGACAAGGGCCTCTACTGGCGCACGGCTCCCAGCGACCTGCTCCAGGGCGAGGTGCTCGGCAACCTCGTGGCCGAGGACGGCCACAAGAACATCGGCATCATCTACCAGAACGATGCCTACGGCACCGGTCTGTACGGCGTCGTCAAGGAGGTCTTCGAAGGGACCGGCGGCAAGGTCGTCTCCGAGGCGTCCTACAACGACGGCGACAGCTCGTTCGATGCGCAGGTCGCGACGATCATGGCCGCCAAGCCGGACGCGATCGTCCTGATCACCTTCGACCAGTTCAAGACGATCGCTCCGCTGCTGGTGAACGCCGGCGCCGAGGCGAAGAACTTCTACCTGGTGGACGGCAACCTCTCGAACTACGGCAGCGCGGTCTCGGTGTCCCTCGAGGGTGCCAAGGGCACGCTCCCCGGCCCGGAGCTGACGGATGACTTCGAGAAGCGCCTGAACGAGTCGTGGACCGCCGCGGGCAACCCGGCCCTCGAGGACTACTCCTACTCGGCGGAGTCGTACGACGCCGTCGTGCTGCTCGCCCTGTCCGCGCTGGCCTCCGGTGGCACCAGCGGCGCCGACATGTCGTCGAAGCTGCAGGAGGTCTCGGGCGGCTCGGGAGACGGGACGAAGTGCACGTCGTTCGCGGAGTGCGCCGACATCATCAACGGCGGCGGTGTCGCGGACTACGACGGCTACTCGGGACCGGTCACCTTCAACGAGGCCGGCGACCCGACGGAGGCGTCGATCGGCATCTTCCAGTACGGCGCCGACAACATGTACACCCGCGTCGAGACCCGCTGAGCGTCTCGCGCACACAGAGAGGGCCCCGGAGCGATCCGGGGCCCTCTCCGCGCGTCCGGCGGCTCCGCAAGGGGCATGGGCGTGATGCCCGCGGTCACACGCTCCGGCCAGGCACGCGAGAGGGGCCGGATGACGTGCATCCGGCCCCTCTCGCGTGCGTGAAGCCTGTCAGTGGGCCTCGTCGCCGAGCGTGCCGAGGTACAGGCCGATCACCTGCGGGTCGTTCAGCAGCTCTCGCCCCGTGCCCTGGTGCGCGTCGCGCCCCTGGTCCAGGACGTAGCCGCGGTCGCAGATCTGCAGACAGCGGCGGGCGTTCTGCTCGACCATGATCGTCGTGACACCCGCCTTGTTGATATCCGAGACACGGATGAACGCATCGTCCTGTCGGACCGGTGACAGCCCCGCCGACGGCTCGTCGAGCAGCAGCACCGACGGATTCATCATCAGCGCGCGACTCATCGCGACCATCTGCCGTTCGCCACCCGAGAGCGAGCCCGCGCGCTGCTTGAGCCGCTTGCCGAGCTCGGCGAAGATGCCGGTGACGAACTCGAGGCGTTCGGCGTAGGCCTTCGGGTTCTGGAAGAGCCCCATCTGCAGATTCTCTTCGATCGACAGCGAGGGGAAGACGTTGTTGTTCTGCGGGACGAACGCGACGCCGCGGTGCACGAGCTTGTCGGCCTTGAGGCCGACGATCGACTCGCCGTTCAGCGTGATGTCACCCCCGCGCACCTTCACCAGACCGAAGATCGATTTGAGGAGCGTCGACTTGCCGGCGCCGTTCGGGCCGATGATGCCGATGAGCTCGCCCTTGCGGGCGACGAGGTTGGCGCTGTTGATGATGTTGATCCCGGGCAGATAGCCCGCCGTCATATCCTTCACCTCGACGACGATCTCGTCCGAGGAGGTCGGCGACGGCGCGGCCGCGGGGGCGGGGCTCGAAACGGTCACTTCTGCTCCTCCTCGGCCTCGGCCAGGGCCGCGGCCTCGTCTTCTTTGATCTCCTCGAGAAGCTCCTGCGCAGACGCGTCGAGTTCGCCCGAGACCCTCCCGGTGACGACACCGAGATCCACGTCCTGGTGGCTGCCGAGGTACGCGTCGATGACGGCCTGGTCGGCCATGACCGTGTCGGGCGGCCCCTCGGCCACGACCTTGCCCTCCGCCATCACGACGACCCAGTCGGCGATGTGACGCACCATGTGCATGTCGTGCTCGACGAACAGCACGGTCACGCCCAGGTCCTTGAGGTCGAGGATGTGGTCGAGGAGCGACTGGGTGAGCGCCGGGTTGACACCGGCCATGGGCTCGTCGAGCATGACGAGGTTCGGGTCGCTCATGAGGGCGCGCGCCATCTCGAGGAGCTTGCGCTGGCCGCCCGAGAGCGACGCGGCGAAGTCCGCCTCCTTCGCATCCAGCTTGAATCGCTGGAGGAGGCCGCGCGCCTTCTCCTCGTTCGCGTCCTCCTGACCTCGCCAGACCACCGGGAAGAAGGCCTGCCAGAACTTCTCGCCGCGCTGCTTGGGCGCTCCGAGCTTCATGTTCTCGAGAACGGTCAGCAGCGAGAGGGCCTTGGTGAGCTGGAAGGTGCGCACCTGGCCCATGCGGGCGACCTTGAACGCCGGGATGCCGGCCAGGCTCTTCCCGTCGTAGGACCACGTGCCCGTATTGGGCTTGTCGAACCCGCAGAGCAGGTTGAACAGTGTGGTCTTCCCGGCCCCGTTGGGCCCGATCAGGGCGGTGATGGCGCCCCGGGGGATCTCCAGGTGCTCCACATCGACGGCCGTGAGACCGCCGAAGCGGCGGGTGACCTTGTCGACCACCATGATGGGGTCGTTCTTGGCGACCCCGGGTACACCGGGACCCTTCGCGAGTCCGGTCGCCTTCGGCCGGGGGATGCTCCCCGTCGGCGTCGCCGCGGGCGCTGTGCCCGCGGGGTTCTGATCACTTGACAAAGGTCATCTCCCTCTTGTCGCCGAGGATTCCCTGCGGCCTGAAGATCACGAGGAGCATGAGCGAGACGCCCACGAGGATGTAGCGGAGCGTTCCCGCCTGGATGTCGGTCATCGGGAGCCATCCGGCCTTGGCCATCTCGGGAAGGAGGTTGCCGAGGAGGGCCATGACCATCCAGAACAGCACGGCTCCGAGGGACGGCCCGAAGATCGTCGACGCGCCGCCGAGAAGGAGGATCGTCCAGAGGAAGAACGTCAGCGCCGTCGTGTAGCTGGACGGGATGACGGCGGAGGGCAGCACGTACACGATCCCGCCGAGCGCGCCGATGACGCCACCGACGACGAGCGCCTGCATCTTGTAGGCGAAGACGTTCTTCCCGAGCGAGCGCACGGCGTCCTCGTCCTCGCGGATGCCCTTCAGGACACGACCCCAGGGGCTGCGCATGAGCGCCCAGACCACGAAGATCGACAGGGCGAGCAGGATCAGGCCGAAGACCACGACCCACAGCTGAGCGGCGGTGAACTGCCACGGGCCCCATCCGTACTTCGCTCCGCTGGGCAGCGACGGGAAGGGATTGGAGTCCTGGAAGCTGCCGTTGTAGTTGCCGAGGCCGTCGGCCGAGTTGGTCCAGTCGTCGAAGATCTGCGTCGTGAACAGGAGGCGGATGATCTCCGCCGCGGCGATCGTCACGATCGCCAGATAGTCGGCGCGCAGCCGCAGGGTCGGGATGCCGAGGATGAACGCGAACAGGGCGGCGAGGACGAGCCCCACCATCATGGCGAGCCACCACGGGAAGCCGAAGGTCAGGATCGAGATGGCGTAGCCGTAGGCGCCGAGCGCCATGAAGCCGGCCATGCCGAAGTTGAGCAGACCCGCATAGCCGAAGTGCACGGCGAGTCCCGTCGCCGCGAGCGCGTACGCGATCGTGACGGGGCTCAGCAGGTAGCTGAGCGTGTTGAAGAGGATGGAACCCCAATCCATCGTGGTCACCCGAGCCTTTCTTTACGACCGAGCAGGCCCTGTGGTCGCACCAGTAGGATGAGGATCAGCACGACCAGCGCGCCGGCGTACTTGAGGTCGGACGGGATCCACAGCGTGGAGACCTCGACCACGAGACCCACGATGAGAGATCCCAGGAGTGCGCCGAAGGCGGTGCCGAGGCCGCCGAGCGTGATCGCCGCGAAGATGAGCAGCAGCATCTGCGTCCCCATGTTCCAGCTGACGCCGGGGCGGAAGTACGCCCACAGCACGCCCGAGATCGCGGCGAGCGCTCCCGCGAGCACCCAGACGATCCGGATGACGCGGTCGACGTTGATCCCCGAGGCCGACGCGAGCTGAGGGTTGTCCGAGATGGCCCGCGTCGCCTTTCCCATGCGCGTGCGGAGCAGGAAGTACGCGACGCCGAGGATGACGACGATGCTCACCCCCATGCTGATGAGGTCGATGTACGACAGCGAGATGGGGCCCCATTCGAACGGCGCCGGGCTCGAGCCGGCCAGCTGGTAGGTCGAGCCGCCGATGAAGTACTGGTAGATGTACCGCAGGGTCAGCGACAGGCCGATGCTCACGATCATGAGCTGAACGACGCCGAGCCCTCGCCGTCTCAGCGGGCGCCACAGCCCGGCATCCATCGCGAGGCCGAGGGCCGCGCCGCCGAGGACGGCAGCCGTGATCCCGAGCCACAGCGGCAGCTGCCAGAACGTGCTGAAGACGAGGGCGACCAGCGCGCCCCAGGTGACCATCTCACCGTGCGCGAAGTTCGACAGGCCGGTCGTCCCGTAGATCAGGGCAGCGCCCATCGAGGCGAGCGCGAGGAGCAGCCCGAAGTTGAGGCCGTTGACGAGGCGTACCGACAGCTGGTCGACGAAGGACTGCGTCACCCGCTCGCCCGCGCCGAGGAACAGGTTCACGATCTTCGTGTTCGTGAGGCCGAACTCGACCTCGAACTCTCCGGTGGTGCCCTGTTTGGGCTGCAGGCCCTCCGGGAGCTGGGTCGGGTCGACGATGACGCCCGCAGGGAGGGAGCCCTCGTCGATCACGAGGGTGTACGCATCCTTCTCCGGCACGTACAGGCGCCACTTGCCCTCGGCGTCGGTCACCGTCTCGGCCTCGAATCCGTTCCCGTTCACGCTCACCGTGACGTCGGGGACGGGCTGTTCGGCATTCGTGATGACGCCACCGAAGTAGTACGGCGTCTTCTCCTGATCACCGCCGGGAGTGTCGGGTGCGGCGGCCAGTGCCGCGCCCGCGCCGCTCAGCAGCAGGGCGGCCGCAGCGGCGAACGCCACCAGGGCGAGCACGAACCACCTCAGTGGGTTCCGCGCGGTGAGGGTCGTGGGTCTCAAGAGATCCTCCAGTCCAGCGCACCAGTCGGGTGATGCGGTCGCATCGACATTGATGAGACGGTACGAGCGTAATGTGTCGGATTTGTTTCCGCCTCCCCGTGGGATGTTTCGGTGGGTGTTCGTGACCTTCCCCGCGGCCTCCCCAGCGGTCCCTGGCGCCCCCCTGCCGCGCCCCGAGGGAATGAACGTACGCGCGCGCGACTTAGACTTGTGCACACGCACACCGGTGCCCGGCCCGCAGGGAGAACACGTGGAGTACAACGACCCGTTCGGTTTCGTCGGACTGACCTACGACGACGTCCTGCTCCTTCCGGGGCATACCGACGTCATCCCGTCCGAAGCCGACACGTCCTCGCGGGTCACCCGCCGGATCACGGTCGCGACACCGCTCCTCTCGGCGGCGATGGACACGGTCAGCGAGACGCGCATGGCGATCGCCATGGCGCGCGAAGGCGGCCTCGGCATCCTGCACCGCAACCTCTCCATCGCCGATCAGGCCGCCATGGTCGACCGGGTCAAGCGCAGCGAGTCGGGGATGATCACCGACCCGATCACGACGCACCCCGACGCGACGATCGAGGAGGTCGACGCGCTCTGCGGGCAGTACCGGATCTCCGGCCTTCCCGTCGTGGATGACGACGGACGCCTCCTCGGCATCATCACCAACCGCGACATGCGGTTCGTGTCGGGCTTCGAGCGCCAGAGCACCAAGGTGCGCGACGTCATGACCAGCGACGGACTCGTGACCGGGCGCGTGGGGATCGGCGCGAACGAGGTCATCGCCCTGTTCGCGCAGCACCGCGTCGAGAAGCTGCCGCTCATCGACGGCGATGGCCGCCTCGCCGGCCTCATCACGATCAAGGACTTCGACAAGAGCGAGAAGTATCCCCTCGCCACGAAGGACGACCAGGGCCGCCTCCGCGTCGGCGCCGCGATCGGCTTCTTCGGGGATGCCTGGGAGCGAGCCGAGGCGCTTCGCGACGCGGGCGTCGATGTCATCGTGGTCGACACCGCCAACGGCCAGTCGCAGGGTGTCATCGACATGGTGCGCCGGCTGAAGGCCGACGAGTCGTTCGCCCACATCGATGTGATCGGCGGCAACGTCGCCACCCGCGAGGGCGCGCAGGCGCTCGTCGAGGCGGGCGTGGACGCCGTCAAGGTCGGCGTCGGGCCGGGTTCGATCTGCACCACCCGCATCGTCGCCGGAGTCGGCGTCCCGCAGGTGACCGCGATCTGGGAGGCCTTCCAGGCGGCGCGCGAGGCCGGCATCCCGGTCATCGCCGACGGTGGACTGCAGTACTCCGGCGACATCGCCAAGGCCCTCGTCGCGGGCGCGGACACGGTGATGCTCGGATCGCTCCTCGCGGGCACCGACGAGTCGCCGGGCGAGATCGTCTTCCAGGGCGGCAAGCAGTTCAAGCTCTACCGCGGGATGGGCTCGCTCGGGGCCATGCAGACCCGCGGCAAGAAGACCTCGTACTCGAAGGACCGCTACTTCCAGGCGGACATCCCGAGCGACGACAAGCTGATCCCCGAGGGCATCGAGGGCCAGGTCGCGTACCGCGGCCCCGTCTCGGCAGTGGCCTACCAGCTCGTCGGAGGACTGCGGCAGTCGATGTTCTACGTCGGCGCGCGCACGATCGAGGAGCTCAAGGCCCGCGGCAAGTTCGTGCGCATCACCGCGGCGGGGCTCAAGGAGAGCCACCCTCACGACGTCCAGATCGTCGTCGAGGCCCCCAACTACAAGAAGTAGCCCCGGAGGGTCCGGCGCGCCCGCGCGGCATCCGTGCGTCCGCGGCATCCGGGCCGCACGAACTCCGCGGCATCCCGCGCGCACCAACTCCGCAGGATGTCGCGTCCTCCGCACCCATCCGGGCGTTCGCGTGCGGAGCACGTGAGAACGTGCGGAGTTCGTGCTCCGCCGCGCGAGCGGATATCCTGGACGGCTCTGCGCCCGCGCCGCGGCGGGGGGCGGAAGGACCCGCTGTGGGCTACATCGACATCGCCGCCGTCTCGTTCGTGCTGCCGGACGGCCGCCCCCTCCTCGACGAGGTGACGTTCCGCGTCGCGGACGGGAAGACGACCGCCCTGATCGGCCAGAACGGCGCGGGCAAGACGACGCTGCTGCGGCTCGTCCGCGGCGAGCTCGGGCCCCGCGCGGGCGTCGTGACGATCGACGGCGGTCTGGGTGTCATGGATCAGTTCGTCGGGCACGGTGACGCCGGCCAGACCATCCACGATCTGCTCGTCTCGGTCGCTCCGGAGCGAGTCGGCGCCGCAGCCCGCGAGCTCGAGGATGCCGAGGCCGCCATCATCGAGCGAGATGACCTCGACACGCAGATGCGGTACGCCGCGGCGCTCGCCGACTACGCCGAGGCCGGCGGCTACGAATACGAGACGGTGTGGGACACGTGCACGACCGCGGCCCTCGGGGTGCCCTTCGCGCGCGCCCGGTTCCGTGAGCTGACGACGCTCTCCGGTGGCGAGCAGAAGCGCCTCGCCCTGGAGGCGCTGCTGCGCGGACCCGACCAGGTCCTTCTGCTCGACGAGCCCGACAACTATCTCGACGTGCCCGGCAAGCGCTGGCTCGAGGAGCGCCTCCGCGAGACGTCGAAGACGATCCTGCTGGTCTCGCACGACCGTGAGCTCCTGGCGCGTGCGGCGGATCGGATCGTCACGCTCGAGGCGGGCGGTGCCGGGAGCACCGCCTGGGTGCACGGGGGCGGGTTCGACGGCTACCACGCGGCACGCGAGGAGCGGATGGCGCGTCTGGACGAGCTCCGGCGCCGGTGGGATGAGCAGCACCTGAAGCTGCAGCGGTTCGTCGCCGACATGAAGGTCAAGGCATCGGCGAGCGACGAGTTCGCCTCGCGCTATCGCGCTGCCCAGACACGGCTTCGGCGGTTCGAGGAGGCGGGACCTCCCGAGGAGCGCCCACCGGCGCAGAGCCTCGACGTGCGCCTGCGAGGAGCGCGGACGGGCAAGCGCGCGGTCGTCGCCGAGCGGCTGGAGCTCACCGGCCTGATGGAACCGTTCGATCTGGAGGTCTGGTTCGGCGATCGCATCGCCGTGCTCGGATCGAACGGATCGGGCAAGTCGCACTTCCTGCGCCTGCTCGCCCGCGGCGGCACGGACCCCGACGCGCTTCTCGGACACATCACCGAGGTCGGAGCCGCGCTCGAGCCGGTCGCGCACACCGGGCGCGCCGTGCTCGGAGCCCGCGTCGCACCCGGCTGGTTCGCGCAGACCCACCGGCATCCCGAGTACGCGGGGCGCTCACTCCTGGACATCCTGCACCGCGGCGACGACCGCCGCCCCGGGATGCCGCGCGACGCCGCGAGCTCCGCGCTCGACCGCTACGGCCTCGTCCGTCAGGCCGAGCAGTCGTTCGGCAGCCTCTCGGGCGGCCAGCAGGCGCGGTTCCAGGTGCTGCTGCTGGAGCTGTCCGGCGCGACGCTGCTGCTCCTGGACGAACCCACCGACAACCTCGACCTCGTCTCGGCGGAAGCCCTCGAAGACGCGCTGCGACTCTTCGAGGGGACGGTGCTCGCCGTCACCCATGACCGGTGGTTCGCGCGATCGTTCGACCGGTTCCTCGTGTTCGGCGCGGACGGTCGCGTCATCGAATCCGGCGACCCGGTCTGGGACGAGGCGCGGGTGGCCCGCGTGCGCTGACGCGCGCGGCCGCGGCATCTCGCCCGCGGCGCAGCGGCTCGCGAGCGGAGGGGGAGACCCCGAGTAGGCTGAGGGGGTGAGCATGGAGATCGAGCTCGGCCGCGCCAAGCGCGCCCGCCGCGCGTACGCGTTCGACGACATCGCGGTGGTGCCCTCCCGGCGCACGCGCAATCCGGAAGACGTCTCGACGGCCTGGTCGATCGATGCCTTCGGCTTCGACATCCCGGTCCTGGGCGCTCCGATGGACTCCGTCATGAGTCCGTCGACGGCGATCATGCTCGGCCAGCTGGGCGGTCTCGGTGTGCTCGACCTCGAGGGTGTCTGGACGCGGTACGACGACCCCGAACCGCTCCTCGCGGAGATCGCAGGGCTGCCCGCGGCGGATGCGACGCGGCGGATGCAGGAGATGTACGCCGAGCCGATCAAGCCCGAGCTCGTCCGCGACCGCCTCGCCGAGATCCGCGCGGGCGGGGTCACCGTCGCCGGCTCCCTCACCCCCCAGCGCACTCAGGAGCTGTACGAGACGGTCGTCGCCGCCGGGGTCGACCTCTTCGTCATCCGGGGGACCACCGTCTCCGCCGAGCACGTCTCGAGCGACGCCGAGCCGCTGAACCTCAAGAAGTTCATCTACGACCTCGATGTGCCCGTGATCGTGGGCGGCGCCTCCACGTACACCGCGGCGCTGCACCTCATGCGCACCGGCGCGGCCGGCGTCCTCGTCGGCTTCGGCGGGGGAGCGGCGTCCACGACGCGTGTGACCCTCGGCATCCACGCGCCGCTCGCCACGGCGGTCGCCGACGTCGCCGGGGCGCGTCGCGACTACCTCGACGAGTCCGGCGGGCGCTACGTGCACGTCATCGCCGATGGAGGTGTCGGCACCTCGGGCGACATCGTCAAGGCGCTCGCGATGGGCGCTGACGCGGTCATGCTTGGCGTGGCACTCGCGCGCGCGACCGATGCGCCCGGCCGTGGGTTCCACTGGGGGCCTGAGGCGCACCACGCGAAGCTGCCGCGCGGCAAGCGGGTCGAGGTCGGCCAGGTCGGACCCCTCGAGCAGGTGCTCTACGGCCCGGCGCCGGTCGCCGACGGCACCGCGAACCTCATCGGCGCGCTGCGGAAGTCGATGGCGACCACCGGATACTCGGACCTCAAGGAGTTCCAGCGCGTCGAGGTCGTCGTCGCGCCGTACTCGACGTCCTGATGAGCGCGCACGGACTCCACCCCCGCACGGAGGGGACCCAGGTCTTCCCGCCGACGCTGCGGGAGGTGATGCTGCGTCCGTGGTGGATCGGCATGCTCGTGTTCGCCCTCGCGGTCGCGGCGGTGTTCGCCTGGCTCGGCCAGTGGCAGCTCGGGCGGGCGATCGACACCGATCCGCCCCCGCCCGGGGCGACCGAGCAGGTGCGACCGATCACCGATGTCGTGGCGCCGGGCGCGTATCTGCCCGAACCCCTCGTGGGCCAGCAGGTCTCGGTGGCGGGACACTTCGTCCGGGGTGACTTCCTCGTGGTGTCCTCGCGGTTCAACGACGGTCAGGAGGGGTACTGGGTCACCGGTCAGCTCCGCGTGGACCCGTCCGCCACGGTTCCCGAGCCCACGTCGCTCGCCGTCGCGCTGGGCTGGTCGGCGGATCGTGCGGCGGCGGATGCCGCGGCGGTCGCGCTCGACGCCCGCGCCGGCGACCCGGTGCAGCTGACCGGGAGGCTGATCTCCGATGAAGGACCCGTGCGGCCGCCGGTGGGCGCGCCGGCGACCGAGATGACGCGCATGTCGCCCGCCGCGCTCCTCGGGTGGTGGCACGACGCGGGCGGGCTCAACGTCTACCGGCCCTACCTCGTCGCGGGCGGCGGAGCCGGGGCCGATACCGGCGCCGACCTCCCGCACGGGCTCGTCGCGATCGATTCGCCCGCCCCCGCGGAGGGCTCGAACGTGAACTGGCTGAACATCTTCTACGCCGTGGAATGGGCGATCTTCGCCGGCTTCGCCTTCTACATGTGGTACCGCCTGGCGCGGGATGCCTGGGAGAAGGAAGTCGAAGCCCTCGAAGAGGCCGCCGCCGCCCGCTGACGGGCTCATCCCGGGCCGGGGCCGCACCTGCCGACGGCTAGAATGGACGCCATGCCCCAGCCCAAGCTCGCCACTTTTCCGGCGATCCGCGGTGCATTGCGCTTCTACCAGATCGCCTCGGTGATCACGGGTGTCATGCTGCTGCTCCTGTGCACCGAGATGGTCATCAAGTACGCGCTCGGCCATGAGCTGTTCCTCGGCGGTTCGGGAGGCTTCCTCTGGTTCGCGCCGGTGATCGAGACGGCGGCCGGCCAGGAGTCGACGGGCGACGGGGTCAACCTGTCCCTCGGCATCCTGATCGCGCACGGCTGGTTCTACGTCGTCTACCTCTTCGCGTGCTTCCGCGTCTGGAGCCTCATGCGGTGGGGCTTCGGCCGCTTCATCATGCTGGCCCTCGGCGGCATCGTCCCCCTCCTGTCGTTCTTCATGGAGGCGCGCGTCGGCCGCGAGGTGCGCGCGTACCTCGCCGAGCGCGAGGCCTCCGAGGCCGCCGCCCCGACTCCCACACCCGCCACGGAAGGCACCCGGTGACCGCTCAGACCGAGACCGCCCAGCGTCCCGTCCTCGTCGTCGACTTCGGCGCCCAGTACGCCCAGCTCATCGCCCGCCGCGTCCGTGAGGCGGGGGTGTACAGCGAGATCGTGCCGCACACGGCCACGGCGGCCGAGGTGGCCGCGAAGGAGCCGGTCGCCCTCATCCTCTCCGGTGGTCCCTCGTCGGTGTACGAGAAGGATGCGCCGTCCCTCGATCCCGGCATCCTGCAGCTCGGAGTGCCCACCCTCGGCATCTGCTACGGCTTCCAGGTGATGGCGCAGCAGCTCGGCGGCACGGTCGCGAACACCGGCCTTCGCGAGTACGGGGCGACGGATGCCTCGCTCACCGGCGACGGCGGCGTGCTCCTCGGCGGCCAGCCCGCCGACCAGAACGTGTGGATGAGCCACGGCGACCAGGTGTCGGCGGCGCCCGAGGGCTTCGAGGTCCTCGCGTCGACGACGGCGACCCCCGTGGCTGCGTTCGGGAACGCGGAGAAGTGCTTCTACGGTGTGCAGTGGCATCCCGAGGTGAAGCACTCCGACTACGGCCAGGACGTGATCGTCAACTTCCTGCACAAGGCGGCGGGGCTGCCCGCCGACTGGAACAGCGGCAACGTCATCGCGGAACAGGTCGCTCGCATCCGCGCGCAGGTCGGTTCGGGCCGGGTGCTCTCGGCCCTGTCCGGCGGGGTCGACTCGGCGGTGTCCACCGCCCTCGTGCACGAGGCGGTCGGCGACCAGCTCGTCGCCGTGTTCATCGACCATGGCCTCCTCCGCAAGGGCGAGCGCGAGCAGGTCGAGAACGACTACGTGGCATCCACGGGCGTGCGCCTCATCACGGTCGACGCGCGGGAGACGTTCCTCGAGGCGCTCGCCGGCGTGAGCGACCCGGAGCAGAAGCGCAAGATCATCGGCCGCGAGTTCATCCGCGCGTTCGAGAAGGTGCAGTCCGAGCTCATCGCCGAGGCCGCGGCGGAGGGCGACCCCATGCGCTTCCTCGTGCAGGGCACGCTCTACCCCGACGTCGTCGAGTCCGGCGGCGGCACGGGCACCGCCAACATCAAGAGCCACCACAACGTCGGCGGCCTCCCCGAGGACCTGCAGTTCGAGCTCGTCGAGCCGTTGCGCACCCTGTTCAAGGACGAGGTGCGCGCGATCGGTCGCGAGCTGGGGCTCCCGGAGGCGATCGTCGGTCGCCAGCCGTTTCCGGGGCCCGGCCTCGGCATCCGGATCGTGGGTGAGGTCACCGCTGACCGCCTCGAGATCCTGCGTGACGCCGACGCCATCGCCCGCGAGGAGCTGACGAAGGCGGGCCTCGACGGCGAGATCTGGCAGTGCCCGGTGGTGCTGCTCGCCGATGTGCGCTCGGTCGGCGTCCAGGGCGACGGCCGCACCTACGGGCATCCGATCGTCCTGCGTCCGGTGTCGTCGGAGGATGCCATGACCGCCGACTGGACCCGCCTGCCGTACGACGTGCTGTCGAAGATCTCGAACCGCATCACCAACGAGGTGCGCGAGGTCAACCGGGTCGTGCTCGACGTGACGTCGAAGCCCCCGGGGACCATCGAGTGGGAGTGAACGGACCGGATGCCGGGGCGCGAGCGCCTCGGCATCCGTCGTTCATGCGGGCCTGCGCGCCCCTGTGCGGCGACCGCGAGTCCCGCTGAAACGCACGAACCCCGCATCCGATCGGGAGAAAGGATGCGGAGTTCGCGTCAGTCTGCGGAGTTCGTGCCCCCGCTGCAGGTCAGTTGTTGCCGCGCAGGATGGCGATGATGCGCAGGATCTCGACGTAGAGCCACACGACCGTGACCATGATGCCGAAGGCGCCGAGCCACCCGTACTGGCGGGGAGCGCCGTTGCGGACGCCCTGCTGGATCGAGTCGAAGTCGAGCACGAGCGAGTAGGCGGCCATCAGCACGACGAAGACACCGATGATGACGCCCCACGGGATGCCGAGGATGAAGCTGGGCTGGCTGTACATGCCGAACGGGCCGGCGCTGTCGGGGCCGCTGAACGCGCCGAACATCATCATGACGACGTTGACCAGCGAGAAGACCAGGTAGCCGACCATCGCGATGAGGAAGACCTTCGTGGCCTTCGCCGACGCGCGGACCTTGCCGCTGGCGAACAGGGCGAGGGTCACGCCGACCACGGACAGGGTCGCGAGGGTCGCCTGGATGACGATGCCTGGCCACATGAACTCGAAGAACGCCGAGATGCCGCCGATGAACAGGCCCTCGAAGGCTGCGTAGCCGAAGATCAGCGCCGGACGGATCTTCTTGCGTGAGGTGAAGATCACGGCCATCGACAGCACGAAGCCACCGAGTGCGCCGATGATCCAGGGCAGGATCGTGACGTTCGACGGATTCGCCGGCGTCACGCCCGCCATGGTCCAGATCCAGCCGACGACAGCCGTCACCAGGAGGATGCCGAACAGGGAGAGCGTCTTGATGACGGTGTCCTCGACCGTCATCCGACCGGTCTGCAGCGCGCCGGCGGCGGGGGCCGCGAACGCGCCCTCCATCTGCGACTGCGCGGCGAGGTCGACGGTCTGCGCCGACGCGGCGCCGAACGAGGTCTGGGCAGCGGGCGGGGTCAGCCCGGGCCGCTGCTCCTGGAAGGCGGGGTTGCTGAAAGCGGGGTTGCTGCTCGAGGCCATGGTGGTCTCTCCAATGCGAAAGGTGCCGCAGCGGGAATCCTGCGGATTTCCAGCGTATCGGACGGCGTCGGACGGAGGTACGTTCCGCGCTGTGAGGCCGCTATGAACGCGCTCCGCTGCGCAGGTTCCGGACCCCCCGATGGCTAGCCTGGGGGGATGCCGCGCCGTCGTCCCCTCGTGATCGGCCACCGCGGTGCGCCGGGCTATCGCCCCGAGCACACCCGCTCGTCGTACGACCTCGCGCTTGCCCTCGGAGTCGATGCCGTCGAGCCGGATGTCGTGTTCTCCTCGGACGGCGTCCTCGTGGTGCGTCACGAGAACGAGATCGGGTCGACGACGGATGTCGCGTCCCGCCCCGAGTTCGCTGCCCGCCGGACCACCCGCGCGGTCGACGGTGTGGAGCTGACCGGCTGGTTCACCGAGGACTTCACGTGGGCCGAGCTGTCGACCCTCCGCTGCCGGGAGCGCCTTCCGGCGCTCCGCCCGGGCAGCGCGAGTTTCGACGGCGCGCAGCCGCCGCTCCGCCTCGTCGATGTGCTCGACATCGTCCGCGCAGCATCCCTCGAGCGCGGGCGTGAGATCGGCGTCGTCGTGGAGATCAAGCACGCGACGTACTTCGAGAGCCGGGGGTTCGATGTCGCCGGCGCGGTCGCCGCGCAACTGACCGCCGCGGGCTGGGGTGCGGGGGAACTGCCGCTGTACCTGGAGTCCTTCGAGTCCACCGTTCTCCGCCGGGTGCGAGACCTCGGCATCCGCGGGTCGTACGTCTATCTCCTCGAATCGTCCGGCAGCGCTTACGACCTCGTCGCGGCGCACGGCCGGCACGCGCCGACGTACGCCGAACAGGCGGCGCCGGGCGGGCTCGACGTGCTCGCCGGGATCGTGGACGGCATCAGCGTCGACAAGCGCATGATCCTGGCGCCGGACCGCCTGGGCAGGGCGTCGGGGCCCTCGCGTGTCGTGGGCGATGCGCACGCGCGCGGGCTGCGCGTGTTCACCTGGACCTGCCGGCCCGAGAACGCCTTCCTCACCCCCCAGTTCCGCAGCGGGCGGGGAAAGGCGGCGTTCGGCGACTACGAGGCCGAGTGGCGGATCATCGCCGCGGCGGGCGTGGACGGCGTCTTCGCAGACCATCCCGACCTCGCCGTCGGCTTCTTCCACTGACGTGCCGCCGGGCTCATGACACCTACCGGTCGGCGGAGCCGCCGGACCACGTGAGCATCGGCATCCGCTGAATGAGGATCCTCTCATCCAGCGGCGCCCGCCCTTCCGCCGACATGCAGCGGATGCATAGCCTCCTTTCAGCCACTCCATACCCCCGGGGTGAGCTCCCCCCTGCACGAAAGGCGGAACCCCTTGCAACGACGCATCTACGCGCTGATCGGAGCAACCCTGCTCACCCTCCCCGCGTCCGCAGCATTCGCCGCGACACCGGACGACGATCCGGGGTCGCGCTTCTCGACGTCGAGCTCCCGCGGCGCGATCGACTCGACCTTCACGGCGGGCGCGATCGGACCGGACGGGCATGTGACCGTCGTCATCGAGATGGAGGGCGACCCCGTCGCCGTCGTCGAGGCCGAGAGCGGGCGCGAGCTGAGCGAGGGCGAGCGCGAAGACGTCAAGTCGACGCTCACGGACGCGCAGAGCGAGGTCGTCGCAACTGTCGAGAGCACGGGCGGTGAGGTGCAGGCGCAGATGGCGTCCGCGTACAACGGCGTCCAGGCATCCGTCCCCGCAGCCGAGCTGGATGCCGTCGCCGACCTTCCCGGCGTGGTCGCGATCCACCCGGTCCGCCGCTACTCGATCGACAACGCCGTCTCGGTGCCCTTCCTCGGGGTGCCCGACGTGTGGCAGAACACCGGCTATACCGGGCAGAACGTCAAGGTCGGGATCATCGACACCGGTATCGACTACACGCACGCCACGTTCGGCGGCCCCGGGACGACCGCGGCCTACGAAGCCGCCCACGCCGTGAGCACCCAGCCTGCGGACCCCGCACTGTACGGCCCCGATGCTCCCCGCGTGAAGGGCGGCGTCGACCTCGTCGGCGACGATTACAACGCCGACCCGTCGAGCGCGAGCTACCAGCCCGTCCCCAAGCCCGACGACAACCCGCTCGACTGCGAAGGCCACGGCTCCCACGTCGCGGGAACCGCCGGCGGATCGGGGGTGCTCGCCGACGGCACCGGGTACACCGGCCCGTACGACACCACGACGCCCGCGAACGACTTCCGCGTCGGTCCCGGTGTCGCGCCGCAGGCCGACCTCTACGCGATCCGCGTGTTCGGCTGCGCCGGCTCCACCGACGTCGTCGTCCCTGCGCTGGACTGGGCCGTGGACAACGGCATGGATGTCGTCAACCTCTCGCTCGGCTCGTCCTTCGGCCGCGGCGACGACCCGGATGCCGTGGCCGCCGCCAACGCGGTCGGCGCGGGCGTCGTCGTCGTCGCCTCCGCCGGAAACTCCGGCCACAACCCGTACCTGACGGGGTCACCGGGCTCCGGCGACGGCGTGATCGCCGTCTCGGCGGTCGACAGCGCCGAGGGCTTCCCTGGAGCGACCGTCACGGTCGGCGGTCAGCAGGTGGACGCGATCAACGCGAACGGGGCCTCCCTCGACGGGATCGGCGACCTGACGGTCGTCCGCCTCGTCGATGACCCGGCGACCCCGGAGAACGAGGCGATCGGCTGCTCGGCTGCGGCGTACACCAAGGCGGGCGTCACGGCGGGCGGCGGGCAGCTGGCCGTCTCCACCCGCGGCTCGTGCGCCCGTGTCGCGAAGGCGATCTACGCGCAGCAGGCCGGCGCCGCCGCGGCGCTCATGGTCAACTCGACCGATGACCTGCCGCCCTACGAGGGCCAGATCACGCAGAACGCCGACACGGGCGAGCCGTACCTCGTCACGATCCCGTTCCTCGGCGTCCGCTCCTCCAGCGGCCCGCTGTTCACGACGGGGGCGACCGTGTCGCTGCAGCCGGCGCAGATCGCGAACCCCGGCTTCCGGGCGTACGCGTCGTTCACGTCGTCGGGGCCGCGCTCCGGTGACAGCGCGATCAGCCCCGATGTCGCGGCTCCGGGTGTGTCGATCTCGTCGGCCGCCGTCGGGTCGGGCAACGGTGCGGCGATCCTCTCCGGCACCTCGATGGCGGCCCCGCACGTCGCGGGCGTCGCCGCGCTGTCCGCGCAGGCCCACCCGCAGTGGAGCGCCCCGCAGATCGCGGCATCGGTGGTCTCCACCGCTGACCCGGACAAGGTCGTCGGCGAGAGCATCGTCATCGGCGGGCTCGGGCTCGTGGACGCCGCGCAGGCGGTCGGCACGACGGTGACCGCGACCGGCGACGCCTTCCGCACGGAGAGCGGCTGGGCGCGAGAGTCGGCGCTCAGCTTCGGCTTCCAGGAATCCCCGTTCGGCTTCGGCGGGATCAAGACCGTGACGGTCCGCAACGACGGTCCGACGCCGGTGACCTATGACGTCGCCACGACGCCGTCGGCGCAGTCGCTCAAGGCGCGGGTGTTCCTCTCGTCCTCCTCGATCACGGTCGCTCCCGGCAGCTCGGCGAAGATCCTGCTCACCGTCGGTGCCGCGGCGCGGGACGTGCCGGGCTCGGTGGGCGACGACCAGTTCGCCTTCCACGAGATCTCCGGGGACATCACCCTGACCTCGGTGGACTCGACGCTGCGCGTGCCCTACCTGCTGGTCCCGCGCTCGACGAGCACGGTGTCCACGCCCACGTCGGCCCTGTTCACGAAGAAGCAGAAGGTCGCGAACGCCACGAAGAAGATCTCGCTGTGGAACCTGTTCGGCGCACAGCCCAGCGCGGGAGCCGACGTGTACACCTGGGGTCTGTCCGACGAGAAGGATGCCCCGGCATCCCTCGCCGACACGGGGTACGACCTGCGTGCCGCAGGCGTCCAGTCGCTCGGGGCCGGGGATGACGCGCTCGCCGTCTTCGCGCTGAACATGCACAAGCGGTGGTCGAACGCGGCGAGCAACGAGTACGACGTCCTCATCGACGCCGACCGCGATGGCGCAGCCGACTGGATCGTCCTGTCGGCCGACTCGGGCGCGGTCCGGTCGGGCTCCTCCGACGGGCAGGCCGAGGTGTTCATCGTGAACGCCGAGACCGGTGCTCTGGCGGCGAGCGGCTTCCTCACGCAGTCGCCGACCGATTCGAGCACGCTGCTCCTGCCGGTGTACCTGAGCGACCTCGGCATCACCGGGGCCTTCGACTACAGCGTGCAGACCTTCGGTGTGAACGGGGGGACGGATGCCGCGTCGGAGTGGGCGACGTACGACCCCTCCGCTCCGGCGATCAGCAACGGGCAGTACGTGGACGTGCCCCAGCGCCGCACGGCGTCGGTGAGCGTTGCGGTCGACGCGGGCCAGGTCGCGGCTCAGAAGCCGCTCGGCGCGATGGTCGTCGTCCTCGACAACCCGTCGGGCACGAGCGAGGCGCTCCTCGTGAAGCTGAAGTAGTCAGCGCGGGGTCCCCGACGCCCTCGTGCTCCGGATCCGCTCAGCGGGTGCAGAGCACGGGGGCGTCGCCCGTTCCGAACCGGTAGTCCCAGCTCTTCCCGTCGGCGGAGACGACGACGCGCATGCCGTCGACCAGTGCCTGCGTGTAGGACTGCCCGGGGGTCGCGCAGCCGAGGGAGGAGTCGGAGAAGGTGACCGCCTCCGCCGAAATGAGCTCCGGCGTACCGGCCACCCCCCGCGCGGCGAGGTCCCGGGCGATGGCGTCCCACCTGCTCTGCGGCACGTCGACCGGGGTGCCGGTGGGCGCGCCGGAGACCGGACCGGGCGTCGCGGTCTGGAAGGGCGGGCGGGTGCTCGGAGTCGAATCGCTCATGGCTCCTCCAGAGGGGGTCGAGGTGGCGGGGGCGCAGCCGGCGAGGCCGGCCGTCGACACGGCGAAGGCGCACGTGATGAGAGCTGCGGTGATCATGCGCCTGTGCATGGCGACCTCCTGGCGTGGTGGGCCCGATGCTAGGCGCGCGACCTGCGAAACGCCGGAGAATGCGCCACAGTGGTACACCGGGCCGGACGGGGAGGAGGGATGATGTCGAGCGTGATCATCGCGGTCGTGTGCGTCGTGCTGCTGAATATCAACGCCGCGACGCTCATCGTCCTCCGCTCCCGGGTCTATGGCGTGGGCCTCTATCGGCCGATGCTCTTGAACGTCGTGCTCTCGTTCATCCCCGTGCTGATCGCGATCGTCGGGGTGGCGGGGCTCATGCTCCTCGTCCCGGTTCTCGCGAGCGCAGGCTCGACCGCCCCGGTGGTGCTGTGGATCTATGTCGTCTTCGCAACCCTCGCGTGGCTCCTCTTCTTCCCGAATTCGGTCTACCTCATCACCGAGTTGAACCTCAGCCACCGCGAGGACGGGGAGACGCCCGTCCCACTGTGGTACGACATCGTGCAGACCCTGACGCTCACGGTGTCGGGCATCGCGAACGCCGTCCTGAGCCTCGCGATCGTGCAGACCGTGCTGATCGTCGTCTTCATCGACCCCACCCGTCCGGTCGTGCCCGCCTCGAGCTGGGCTTTCGCCGTCGGCGCCATCGTCCTCGGGGCGGTCGGCGTGTACCTCGGGCGCTACCTGCGGGTGAACAGCTGGGACGTCCGGCATCCGATCGGCTTGCTCCGTAAGCTCGGGGCGCACTTCCGCGCGCGCGGCAAAGCCCTCGAGGCGTTCGCGTTCGTGGTCACCCACGCGCTGTTGATCGCGCTCATCTACGTCCCGGTGTACGCGCTCGCCGCGGCCGTGCTGTTCCCCGCGGCCTGAACGGCGTCAGTCCCAGTCGAGGTAGTCCTCGATGAACCAGGACGTCTCGCCGGGGTGCGTCGCCGGGAAGAGGTGGCCGGCGCCCTCGACGAGTTTGAGGCTCGCGATCGCGGGGGCGGATGCCACGAGCCGCTCGCTCTCGGAACGGGGCGTCTGCTCATCGTCGGTGCCGTGGATGACGAGCACCGGGATGTCCTCGACGAGGGCGCCCTCGATCGGCTCGGGGGCGAGGAGCAGGACCCCGTCCACCCGCTCGTGGTGCGCGTGCGAGACGGCCCGGGCGACGGTGCCGCCGAATCCGTGGCCGCCGATCCAGGCGTGGGGAAGGCTCACGGCATCCATGAGGTCGGCCACCGTCTGCACGTGGCTCTCGACGTCCGTTTCCGGGGCCAGGGGCGCCAGGCGGACGACGCGGAAGTCCTCCTCGACGAGGATCGAGGCGAGCGTTCCGAGCGAGGCGATGTCCTGCCCGGTCTCGGGGATCAGGACGAGCGCGGGCCCCGCGCCCTCGTCGATGTAGGCGATGGCGCGGCCATCGGGCTCGAACGTCGAGATCGTCGCGGTCGTCATGGCATCCAGTCTCCCATGCGGGCCGTCGGCGCTTTGCGGCGGACGCGTGCCAATCGGGTTCAGCCGCGCGCGGCGCCCGTTCCCTCGCGGGGGACGGAGATGAGAACGCCGGCGACGACGCAGAGCGCGGAGGCGACGATGTGCGCGACGAGCCACGGCGCACCGGTGAACGCGAAGGGGAAGACCGGGTTCCACAGCACCGCGATCGCGACCATGACGACCGTCCACCACCACTGGCGGGCCTGCGCGGCGAGCCAGGCGATGATGAGCGCCAGGATCGCGACGATGAAGCAGATCGTGATCGCGAACTCGGTGCCGATCAGCGGGATGCCGGCGATGAGCACGGTCGCGGCGATGACGCCGGGGATGAGCGCGTTGCGCTGGCGGAGGGGCGGAGTGGGCGTGGCCATGGTGGTCTCATTCTCGCGCGAGATGCCTCCGCATCCTCCCGACAGGTCGCCGGTCGGGGATGTCCGACCGGCGTCGCGGTCGACGAGCCCCCCGCGCGGGGGCAGGATGGACGGCATGGCCGCACCCCATCGCCCCGGCCTGCGGATCGCAGGAGGGGTGACGATCCCCAAGGCGGAGCTCTCGTGGCGGTTCTCACGAGCCCCCGCCCCGGGAGGCCAAGGGGTCAACACCGCCGATTCCCGGGTCGAGCTGGTGTGGGATGCCGCCGGCTCCGCAGCGCTCTCCCCGCTGCAGCGCGAACGTCTGCTCACGCGGCTAAATGGTCGCCTCGTCGACGGGGTGCTCACGGTCGCGGCATCCGAGCACCGAGCGCAGCTGCGCAATCGCGACGCGGCGCGGGCGCGGCTCGCCGAGCTCGTGGCGGACGCACTGCGGCCCCCACCGCCGAAACGGCGGGCGACGCAGCCGAGCCGCGGGGCACGCGAGCGTCGGCTGAAGCAGAAGCAGCGGCGCACCGACATCAAGCAGATGCGGCGGCGTCCGAGCGACTGAGAGGGTCATCGCCGAGGTGGACGCGACGGCGGGAGTCGAAACTTCGGTTGCGCTGATTTCGGCGCTGCCGGAGAAGCGCGGAATCACGCGGGTTGGGCGGTCGTGCCGCGGAAATTCAAGGGGGCGCGGGCTGTGATCGAGTCTCGTCTCGTTCGGTTCTGATCAGCGGGACTGGTCTGAATCTGCGCGGCTTGTGTCCATATGGTGTCCACGCAGCGTAGCCCCGCGCTACCGACGTTGCTCATCGTTCCGGGCCAGGTGATGCGCTCAGCTACCGCGCGGCTGTACGCCGTGGGGTTTAGCATGTTTGCATGCAAACGCTCGTGGAGGATCGTGCGTACACAACGCCGATCTATGGCCAAGGTGAGGCGGCGCGCATCATCCAGGCGCCGCCGACGTCGTTTGCGCGCTGGGCTCACGGACATCGTTTCGCGCAGCGCACGGCCGGCGAGTTCGGGTGGAGCCCTCCGCTGCTGACTGGCGTGACCGAGGGGCGGGGTTACACCGTGCCGTTCAACGCGCTCGCGGAGGGCTTCATCATCGAGTCGTTCCGCCGGGTCGGACTGCCGATGGCGCGCATCCGGCCGGCGATCGAGGTGCTTCGCGAGGAGATCGGCCTTGAAAACGCGCTGCTCAGTGAGCGACTGCGAACCGACGGCGCGGAGATCCTCTACCAGAACGGTCAGGGCGAGCTCGTCGTCGTCCGCAACCACCAGGGCGTCTTCAACGAGGTCGTCGCCGAGTTCCTCCAAAGCATCAGCTACCGGGAAGGATTCGCACAGTACTTGCGGTTGCCCGTTTTTGAGGCTGTCGATGTCGTCGTGGACCCGCACCGCAACTCGGGTCAGCCCACAGTGGACCGGATCGGCGTGCGTGTCGAGGACATCGTGAGCCGTGTGCGCGCGGGGGAGCCCCTGGGTGACGTTGCAGACGACTTCGGACTTGAGCGCCCTGAGATGCGCTCGCTCATCCTCCAGGCTGCTTGAACCGTGCTCCCGGTTCGGTTCCTCCTCGACCGGTCGCTTGGCCAGCGGGTGCTCGCGACGCGGCTCCGCGATGCCGGATGGGATGTGCGAACACTCGCCGATGAGTACGGCGACGAGCGCGCGCAACGCATGCGTGACGAGGAGTGGATCGGTGCCGGAGCAACCGCCGGCTACTTCCTCGTCGCGAAAGACCACCGCATCGCCACGCGACCCCTCGAAGCCCACGCGATCTACGCCCACGACGCGAAAGTGCTCGTCTTCGCCCGCGGCGACCTCACTGCGGCGCAGATGGGTGACCTCTGCCTCGAGTACTCGGACAAGATCCACCGGCTCGCCGCTGCGCGCGGTCCGTTCGTGTACTCGCTGGCTACTCATGGCCTCGCACGCAAACGACTCGCGGCGCCTTAACTGTCGAGCCGCGACGATCACCATCTCGGTTTGGGTGGCCCCCATCTCGTGACAATCGACGACCGTCGCCTTGGATACGCTTTCTCAGAAATGGGAGAGCGACAGTGAGTTCGGTGGCTGAGCCTCGGCGGCTGTCGAACTACGGTGAGGGCGCTGACCTTCTCGTCGCGCTCAACGCAGCCGTTGCCAGCGCACGCACGCGACTCTGGGTGAAGGTGCCGTGGTGGGATGTCTCGCCGCTCGCGCGGAAGCTTCTCGACGGCGTTCTCGCTGCACAGCGACGCGGCGTCGAGGTTCGCGTGCTGTGTCGACCCGAGGCATCCAACGACGCCGTGGTGCGCTCGCTTCGACACGCCGGGGTGTCGGTCACCGCGGTCCGGTACATCCACGAGAAGGAGATCATCGCCGACGAGGTCGCGATCACGCACTCGATGAACTTCACCTCGGCCGAGATCTCGCGCAACCAGAACTCCGGATTCGTGCACACCGATCCCGCGATGGTGGAGGCCGTCGAGCTCGGGTTCCTGTCGCTGCTCGAGAACGCGTCCGCGGTCACCGAGGGCGACGAATCCTGGACACCCGCGTCGGCTCTGATTCCCGACGCGCACGGAAGTACCTCGACAGGTTCGACCGACTCAACCCGCTGCAATCGAAGGCCGTGCCTGTCGTCCTCTCGACGGCGGGTCACGTGATGGTCGTCGCGCCGACCAGCTCAGGCAAGACCCTCATCGGTGAGGTTGCCGCACTCAGGTCCATCGTCACCGACGGCAAGCCGGCGGTGTGGCTCCTGCCTGCGCGGGCACTCGCCGCGGAGGTGGCCGAGATCGCACGGCGGTGGAATGCTCACGGCATTCGAACGATCGAGCTCACCGGCGAGACCGCACGCGGCCCGACCAAGTGCGCTGATCACCTACGACCCGAATATCCGCCCCGCACTGCTGGTCGAGCCCCGCGCGCATCGTGACCGGGTGGAGCGGCTCGTGGCCCTCGCCGACGTCGTGAAGGCGAGCGACGAGGACCTCGACTGGCTCTACCCAGGGGTGGATCCCCTCGATGTCGCCCGCGGATGGCGGCGCAGGGGAGCGGCGCTCGTCGTCGTCACCCGCGGCGGAGCCGGAGCGGACGCGGCGACCTCTGAGGGTGTCGTCCACGTCGAGCCGCCCTCGGTCGTCGTTGCGGACACGATCGGAGCGGGCGACACGTTCATGGGCACGCTCATCTCGGAGCTGGTGACGCGGGGATATGCGCAGCACGGCCGCGCCGCCCTGCGGGGCGTCGACGGCGGTGTTGTGCGGTCGATGCTCGAGGCCAGTGCGCGGGCAGCAGCGGTGACCGTGTCACGGCCCGGCGCCGATCCGCCGTGGGGCGAAGGGGTCCGGCCGCTGACGCGGATCACCTGACCGGTCGGTGAGCGCGGCCACCCGGGCGCTGGGTCGCCTCACGCAGACGCAGGTCTGCGCTCTGCCGATGAGTGCTCGACGCTGGCATCGCCGCGGCCGAGGACGAACCGGCGGATGCCCAGGACTGCTGCTCCTCGGCACCACTCCTCGTTCGTTCCGGGCACCAACTCGATGCGGACTTCGGATGCGCGGGCGTCGCGATGTTCTGCCAGGCCGCGATGGATGTCGGCGCGCGCCACCTCGGCGAGCTCCACCCCCTCGCCGCCGATGACCACGAACTCGGGTGCCGTCAGGTTCGCCACCGCCGCGATGAGCTGTCCCAGCGCTCGGCCGGACCGGGACAGAAGCCGGGTGAGGGTCTCATCTCCTCGTCGAGCCCGAGAGATGATCTCATGCCACGGCAGGTCCTCGCCGGTGGCGAAGTGCACAGCGCGCTCGATGGACGGGATCGTCAGCATCGCCTCCGCGCAACCCTGGTGGCCCTGTCGACACAGGGGGCCGAGCGGATCGAGCGGCCAGTGCCCCACGAGGCCGACCCCCGAATCGGGGCCCGTCAGCGCCCGACCATTCGCGATGCACCCGTAGCCCACGCCGATGCCCAGAGTGAGGGCGGCGAAGTTCGAGTGACCCGAGCCGACGCCGAACCAGTGCAGCGCGTCGACGAAGGCCTCGAGATCGTTCGCGCAGGCGGTCGGACGCCCCACCGCGTCCGCCGTCGCCGCCGCCAGCGGGACGTCGGTCCAGCCGAGGAACGGCGCGGAGGCGATCGTCCCGTCCGCGTCGACGACCCCGCCGACGGCGATGCCGACGGCGTCGATCGGATGCCGCGACTCGGCATCGTCGACGAGTGCGCCGATGATGCCGACCACGTCCTCGGGGGCTCCGGAATGCCGTCGTTCCCCGAGAGTGCGCACGACGTTCGCGCGCAGATCTGTGACCACGGCGAACAGGGACTCGCCGGCGAGCTTGACCCCCAGGAAGTGATGCGCTGCCGAGACGACGTCCAGGGGAGTGGTCGGTCGCCCGCGCCCCTCTATGACCTGGGAAGTCTCTGTCACGATCCCCGAGCGGATGAGCTCGGAGCTGATGCGCGTGAGAGTCGCGGGAGCAAGATCGAGTCGTCGAGCCAACTCTGCGCGACCCAACGGGCCGTGCAGCAGCACCTCGAGTGCGACGTCCTGCGTGAGCTGATCGCTCGGTTGCCACCCCATCGTGATTTACCTCCGTAGCCGAATATATCGCGCATCGAAGTCAGTGAGAAGTTGGATCTTGCGCAGGCTTTACTTCGTGTGCTCAAATAAATCATCGGCAACGACTGCCGCATCGGAGGAAGATACCCCCCTCCGAGTACCACCTGATACTGGGAGATCTGCAATGAGGCATTTTCGTTCTGCGACGACGGTCGTCGCTCTGGTGACGGCGGGTGCTCTGCTCGCCGGCTGCAGCGGTGGCGGCTCGCCGTCCGCGTCGGACGACGCGGTTACCCTCACCTTCTGGGGCACATACGGCAACGGCGGAAACAGCGCCCAGACCGACGAACTGGAGAACGAATTGATCCCCGCGTTCGAGAAGGAGAACCCGGGCATCACCGTCGAGTACGTAGACATGCCGTACGACGGTTTGAAGCAGAAGCTCACGACCTCCGCGGCCGGCGGTGAACTGCCTGACCTCATCCGATCGGACATCGGCTGGGTCGCGCAGTTCGCCAAGCTCGGGGTCTTCAAGCAGCTCGACGGCACGATGCCCGGTTTCGAGGACCTCGCCGACGCCGTCTACCCCGGCACTCTGGAGACGACCTCGTGGAACGGTCATTACTACGGCATCCCGCTGAACACCAACACCCGCGTGCTCGTGACCGACGCCGCCACGCTGCAGAAGGCAGGCCTCTCGGCGCCGCCGGCCACCTTCGACGATCTCGAGAAGCTGGCGGCAGGTCTGGACGGGTCGGGAACGTTCGCCTTCGCCGACAGTGGGCTGAGCGCCTGGAACGTCATGCCGTGGATCTGGTCGGCCGGCGGTGACATCGCCGATGCCGACCTGACCACGTCCACGGGCTACCTCGACAGCCCGGAGAGCGTCGCGGGCGTCCAGCTGCTGGTCGACCTGTATCAGGAGGGGCAGATCCCCAACCTCATCACCGGGAACACCGGCGCCACGGGCACGAGCGACGGGCTGCCGGGCGGACAGTACGCGTCGATTCTCGACGGCCCGTGGATGCAGGACATCTGGGCCGGTCAGTACCCGGACTTCGCACCCGTATATTCGCCGATGCCCTCCGGTGACGGCGGGTCGATCAGCGTCGTCGGTGGTGAGAGCCTCGTCGTGACCGAATCCACCGCGCACGCCGACGCCGCGTACAAGTTCCTGGAGTTCAGCCAGAGCGAGACCTTCCAGCTCGGCATGGCAAAGGCCGGCCAGATGTCCGTCAAGCCGGAGCTCGCGCAGAAGCAGGCTGACCTCGTGCCCTACTTCGCGACGTTCTCCGATCAGCTGGAGACCGCCCGCGCGCGCCTGCCCATTCCGCAGGCCGGCGAGGTGGACACCATCCTGAACGACGAGCTCGTGCCCGCCTTCGAGGGCAAGGTCACTGTGGCGGATGCGCTCACCGCTGCCGCCAAGAAGATCGACGCGCTCCTGGCCGACAACGGCTGATGACCCTCACCGCCGGCTCGCGCGGGGCAGCCACCGCTGCCTCGCGCCAGCCCTTCCCCCCGCGCCGTCGGCGCAAGCCGAACCTCACACCCTGGCTATTCATCGCGCCCGGGGCCAGCCTGTTCGGGCTGTTCATCCTGTACCCGATCGTTCAGGCGCTGCAGATGAGCGTGTACGACTGGAACATCCTGCGCGGTGCGGCGAGCGAGTTCGTCGGACTCGACAACTACACCCGCGCCGTGCAGGACGACCGCTTCTGGCTGAGTCTGTCCAACAGCGGCATCTACATGCTGTTCACCGTCCCACCGCAGATCATCCTCGGGCTCGCGGTGGCCATGCTGCTGCGCTCCAAGGCGCCGGCGCAGCCGCTGTTCCGCGTGCTCTTCTATCTTCCGGTGGTCACCAGCTGGGTCGTCGTCTCCCTGCTGTTCAAGTATCTGTTCGCCGATCAGGGCCTCGTGAACTGGGCACTCGGCGACATCGTGCCGCTCACCGACGGCAGCACCTCCTGGCTGTCGGGGCGGTGGACGGCGCTCGTCGCGATCTGCGCGCTCGGAGTGTGGAAGGGCGTGGGCTGGTCCATGATGATCTTCCTCGCTGCGCTGCAAGGCGTCCCGCAATCCCTCGAAGAGGCGGCCGCGCTGGACGGCGCGAACTGGTGGCAGCGGTTCCGTGCCGTCACGATTCCGGCGATCTGGCCGGCGATGCTGTTCGTCGTGGTCATGCTGGTCATCGGCGGCTTCAACGTGTTCACGTCGGTTCTGCTGATGACGGCCGGCGGACCGGGCGGTCAGACCGAGGTGGTCTTGACGTTCATGTACCAGCAGGCGTTCTCCAACCTCGACTTCGGGTACGGGGCCGCCATCGCCGTGCTGCTGACAATCGTGGTGTTCATCTTCTCGGTCGTGCAGCTCCGCGTGTTCCGCGACCGTTCCGACGAGGAGGCGTGATGAAGCGCTCGAGCGTACAGCGCCGCGCCCTGACCGGGATGCGGCTGGTCGCCCTGAGCGTCGGCGCGATCGTCATGATCACGCCGTTCCTGTACATGGTGTCGACGTCTTTCAAGCCGCAGGCCTACGTGCTGACGACGCCCCCGCAGTTCATCCCCGACCCGTTCACGTGGGCCAACTACGTGCAGGCGTGGACGAGCCAGGACTTCTCCCGCTACGCGTTGAATTCGGTGGTCGTCGCCGTGGTCTCCACCGCGCTGTCGGTGCTGATCAGCTCGATGATGGCCTATGGCTTCGCCCGGTTCGAGTTCCGCGGCCGCGAAGTGATCTTCCGCATCATGCTGATCGGCCTGATGGTGCCGGCGATGATGCTGATCATCCCGCAGTTCGTGCTCGCGAAGTACTTCGGCCTCTTGGATTCGCTCGCAGGACTCATCGTGTTCTACGTGGCCGGCTCGCTGGCACTGAACGTGTTCCTGCTGCGCGGGTTCTTCGCGGCGATCCCGGGTGAGCTCGATCAGGCGATGCAGGTCGACGGCGCGAACGCGTGGATCCGATACTGGCGGCTGGCCATTCCGCTCGCCAGACCGGCGCTCGCCACTGCCACGATCTTCACCTTCCTCGCCAGCTGGGACGAGTTCGCGTGGGCCCTGACCATCATCAACAGCTCCGAGAATCGCACCCTGCCAATCGCGATCCAACTCTTCCAAGGACAGAACGCGACGCAGTGGGGTCTCGTCTTCGCGGCGTCCGTCATCGCGGTGATCCCGGTCATCGTCGTGTACCTCATCTTCCAACGCCACTTCGTACAAGGCCTCACCTCCGGGGCAGTCAAAGGATGACCGTGACCGACCTGACACTCCTGCCCGCCCGCGCCAGCTTCGCGCCGGGCGAGAATCTGCACGTGGAGATCCGCGGAGCGGCGCCGGTGGACGGCAGCCTCTCTGTGTGGCGGCTCGGCGAACTCGTGCATCGCCAGCCGGTCCGCCCCGGCGCTCTCCAGACGCTTCCCGACCTGACGCCCGGATGCTACGGCGTCGACCTCGAGCATGCGGGCGGCGTCGTCCGCACGGCGATCGAGATCACAGACGATGCGCGCGCCCGGCTGCGCTACGGGTTCGTCGCCAGCTACGCGCCCGGCAAGGACGTCCACGCCGTCGCCGACCTCGCGCGCAGACTCCACCTCAATGGCATCCAGTTCTACGACTGGGCGTACCGGCACGCGGATCTTCTCGGTGGCGGCGAGCAGTACGACGACGCGCTGGGCCAGCCGATCACTCTCGAGACGGTCCGGGCGCTCGTGGACGCGCTGCGCGCAGCGGGCGCGGCTTCGTACGGGTACGCCGCGGTGTACGCGGTCGGTCCCGAGGAATGGCCGCGGTGGCAGCAGCACGCGCTGCTGCGTCCGGACGGGGAGCCTTATGCGCTCGGTGACTTCCTCTTCATCCTCGATCCCGCGTCACCGCCCTGGCTCGCCCACTTCGCACAGGATCTGCGCGCATCGGTGGAACAGGTCGGCTTCGACGGTTTCCACCTCGACCAGTACGGGTACCCGAAGCACGCCGCCACCCCGGACGGCACCGCGATCGACGTGGCCGAGTCCTTCCACCGGATGATCGACGTGGTGCGCGACAACCTGCGGGACGCGCGGCTGATCTTCAACAACGTCAACGACTTCCCGACGTGGGACAGCGCGTCGGCGCCGCAGGACGCGGTCTACATCGAACCGTGGAAGCCGGTGCTCACACTCGGCGCGCTTGCTGCCGTGGCGACACGGGCGCGGGCGGTGGCCGGGGACAAGCCCGTCGTCCTGGCCGCCTATCAGCACGTGTACGACCAGGCTCCCGCCGACGCATCCGATCGTGCGACGGCCTTCACCATGGCGACCCTCCTCTCGCACGGGGCCACCCAGCTGCTGGCCGGCGAGCACGGCAGACTGCTCGTGGACCCGTACTACGTCCGCAACCACGAAGCCGAGCCGCGGACGCTCGAGTTCCTCACGCGCTGGTCGGATTTCGCGCTCGAGCACGATGCCCTGCTGCTGGATCCGCAGATCGTCGACGTGACCGCGTCGTACGTCGGCGACTACAACGACGACCTCGACGTGGCCTACGCCGACGTCGCCGTCGCCGAGACGGCGGTAGCGGGGGCGGTGTGGCGGCGGGTCACCCGCGCCGCCGACGGTCTCGTCGTGCACCTGATCAACCTGGCGGGGCAGGAGGACACCTCCTGGGATGCGCCGCGGAACGAGCCGGCCGCCACCGGCGACGGGGAGCTGCGCTTCCGACACATCCGCGGCCGGATGCCACGCGTGCGCGTCGCCGATCCCGACGCCGGCGGGCGCTTGAGCGATCTCGAGGTGCGTCTCGAAGAGAACCACGCCGTGGCCGTCCTGCCGCCGGTGCACATCTGGCAGGTCGTCCATGTCGCTCTCTGAGGTGCTCTTCCCCGGTGCGGACGTGCCGGCCTCGTCGCAGTGGTGGAAGAGCGCGGTCGTCTACCAGATCTACCCGCGGAGCTTCCAGGATTCCGACGGCGACGGGATCGGCGATCTGCAGGGTATCCTGCAGCGCCTCGATCATCTGGAGCGGCTCGGCGTGGACGTGATCTGGCTCTCGCCGATCTACCCATCGCCGCAAGCCGACAACGGCTACGACATCAGCGACTACCAGGGCATCGACCCGGTCTTCGGCACCCTCGATGACTTCGACGAACTGCTGACGGCGTTGCACTCTCGCGGCATGAGGCTCGTGATGGACCTCGTCGTCAACCACACCTCCGACGAGCATCCGTGGTTCGTCCAGTCGCGGTCCTCGATCCACAGCGCCAAGCGGGACTGGTACATCTGGCGACCGCCGCGAGCGGGGCACGCCCCCGGCGAACCCGACCGCGAGCCCACGAACTGGGAGTCCTTCTTCTCGGGGCCGACGTGGACGCTCGACCCCGAGACGGGGGAGTACTACCTGCACCTTTTCGCGCGGAAGCAGCCCGATCTCAACTGGGAGAATCCCGAAGTTCGTCAGGCGGTGTACGAGATGATGCGCTGGTGGCTCGACCGTGGGGTCGACGGCTTCCGGATGGATGTCATCAACCTCATCTCCAAGAACCCGGACTATCCCGACGGACCCGTCCGCCCGGGTGCCGAGTACGGCGACGGATTCGCGCACTACTCCGCCGGCCCCCGCCTGCACGAGTATCTGCAGGAGATGCGCCGCGAGGTCTTCGACGGGCGCGGTTCACTGCTGACCGTCGGCGAGACGCCGGGCGTCACGAAGGACGCGGCGGCGCTGTTCTCCGACCCCGCGCGGCGCGAGCTCGACATGGTCTTCCAGTTCGAGCACGTGAGCCTCGACCACGGCGACGGGAAGTTCCGTCCCCGCGCGCTCGAGCCGGGGGAGTTGGCGGCATCCTTCACCGAGTGGCAGGACGCGCTCGCCGACGCGGGATGGAACAGCCTGTACCTCGCAAACCACGATCAGCCCCGCCCGGTGAGCCGCTTCGGCGATGCCGGCGAATGGTGGCGGGAATCGGCCACCGCGCTGGCCACGGTCCTGCACCTGCAGCGCGGCACCCCGTACGTCTACCAGGGCGAAGAGCTCGGCATGACCAACGCACCCTTCGACGCGATCGAGGACTACCGCGACGTCGAATCGCTCAACTACTACGCGGACGCCGTGACGCGCGGAGAGAAGCCCGAAAGGGTGCTTTCGGGGCTCATGAGGATGAGCCGCGATCACGCGCGGACGCCCGTGCAGTGGGACGCCAGCTCGAACGCGGGATTCTCGACGGTCGTCCCATGGATTGCCGTCAATCCGAACCACCGTCACGTGAACGCGCAGGCGCAGTACGGCGATGCCGCCTCGGTGTTCTCCCACTACCGGGCGCTGATCGCTCTGCGACACCGGCTTCCCGTGGTCGCTGACGGCGACTTCGAGCGACTGGACGTCGGCGCGCCGGCCGTGTTCGCCTTCCGGCGCACCCTCGGCGCCCAGCGCCTGCTGGTGATCGCGAACCTGTCCTCGTCGGCGGTGACCCCGCACCTGCCCGAAGCTGAGCGCGACTATTGGCGCGACGAGCGTCCGATCTTGAACAACGTGGACGGCGAGGATCGTGCCGATGCCGCCCTGAGTCCGTGGGAGGCGAAGGTGTACGCCCGCTGACGTGGCTCCGGCGGGGACCGGCTCACCGGGTATGCCCCCGACGACATCGGCCCGTGCCGCGCGCCGATGCGTGGGAAACGCCCGGCCGTTCGAGCGGGACTCGAGCAGTCGATTCATGACATAGATACGACTAGTATCTATGTCATGGATACATTGGAGAGCGACATCGCCGCAAGCTCGACCCGTGCGGTCGACACGCGCTCCGCGGCGGAGATCGCTTATCAGGTCGTCAAGCAGCGGATTCTGGACGGAGAGCTGCCCGGTGGGTCGATGGTCAGCGAGGGCTCGATCGCCGAGGCGCTCGGGATGAGCCGCACGCCCGTGCGTGAGGCATTTCTGAGCCTGCAGGCCGAGGGGTGGATGCGGCTGTATCCCAAACGCGGGGCCCTCATCGCCGAAGCCCAGCCGCGCGAACTCGAAGACGTCGTCGACGCCCGCGTGCTCATCGAGACGGATTCCGTGCGCCGAGTCGGTCGCGACAGCGGGCGGGCGCAGGGCCTCGTGGCCATTCTCACCGCCATCATCGAGCGGCAACGCGCGGCCTTCGTCGAGCAGGATCTCGACGGACTCGCCGAAGCCGACACCGCCTTCCACGCCACCATCGTGGAGGCGGGTGAGAATGCCCTGCTGGCGGGATTCTTCGCGACGCTGCGGGACCGTCAACGACGGATGGTCACGCGCTCGCTCTGGCGGCGAGAGGATCGCACCGCGCAGGTGCTCGCCGACCATGAGCTGCTCGCACGCCTCATCGGCGATCATGACCCGGATGCCTTCGAGGTGGCGCTCGCGCGGCACATCCGCAACACGCACCGGGATCTGCTGTCGTGAGCGCAACCGCCGAGGTTCCGACCGTCGCCGCCGCGCCCCGCGCCGCCGCGTCCCGCGCTGCCGCGCCGTGGCTGAGCGTGGGCGCCGCGCTGTTCGCCGTCGCGTGGGGAGGGAACGAGTTCACCCCGCTGCTGGTCATGTACCGGCAGATCGACCAGATGAGCGCGCTGACGGTCAACGTCCTGCTCGGCGCCTACGTGCTCGGCATCGTGCCCGCGCTGCTGCTGGGCGGTCCGCTCTCGGACCGCTACGGCCGGCGCCCGCTCTTCGTGCCGGCACCGCTGATCGCCGTCGCCGGCAGCGCTCTGCTGGCGGTCGGCGCGGCCTCGGCGCCCCTGCTGTTCGCCGGCCGGGTGCTCTCGGGCGTCGCCCTGGGCCTGGTGATGGCGGTGGGGACCAGCTGGGTCAAGGAGCTCTCCGAGGCGCCGTTCGAACTCGACAGCGTCGACGGCCGCGGCGCGTCGCGTGCCGCGCTCGCGCTGACGTCGGGCTTCGCGCTCGGCGCCGGCGTCGCCGCCGCGCTCGCCCAGTTCGGCCCGCTGCCGGCGGCGTCTCCGTACGTGGTGCACATCGCCATCACCCTGGCCGCCTTCTTCGTGCTGCTGCGGGCGCCCGAGACCCGCCGGCGCCGCCTGGACGCCGCGCCGCTGCTCGATGACCTGCGCATCCCGACCGCAATGGACCGGCGGTTCCTGCTGGTGGTCGCGCCCATGGCGCCATGGGTATTCGGCACGGCCGCCAGCGCCTACGCCATCCTGCCGGGGCTGATGATGTCGCAGGTGCCGGGCCTGGAGGTGGGGATCTCGGGCCTGCTGTGCGTGGTCGCCCTCGGCTGCGGCGTCGCCGTGCAGAAGCTCGCCGCCCGGATCGACTCGCCGCGCTCCGCGCGCGGCGTCGTCGCCGCGCTGGCGGTGACCGTCCCCGCGATGTGCCTGGCCGCCGTCGCCGTCGGCCTGCACTCGCTGCCCTGGGCGTTCGTCGCGGCCGCCGCGCTGGGCACCGCCTACGGCATGCTGCTGGTCGGCGGTCTGCGCGAGATCCAGCGCATCGCAGGACCCGACGACCTCGCGGGGCTCACCGCCGTGTACTACTCCCTGACCTACCTGGGCTTCTTCATCCCGGCCATCCTGGCGGCGCTCGGCGCGTGGATCACGTATTCTGCGATGTTCTTCGCGGGCTCCCTGATCGCAGCCCTCAGCCTCGGCGTGGTCGCCATGAGCGGGCGTCGCCACCTGCCGACCGGCTGACACCCGTGATCGCGGGGCAATGTCTCTGCGGGCCTCGGCGATCAACCCTCGGCACCCTGCTCGGCTCGGTCGAGGATCCGGTCGGCGACGACAACGGGCCCGGCACGTACACCTATCCGACCGGCATCTTCGACCTGACGGGCCTGGACGTGTATCGGGACGGCGACCTCGTGCGATTCGTCGTGGCGACGGGTGGCGAGATCCACAATCCCTGGGGTGGCTCGGGCATGAGCACGCAGCGGGTCACCATCTACGTGCGCGACGGCTCGTCGACCGCGGTGACGCCCATGCTGCCCGGTACCAACACCTCCACAGAGGGCGCCTGGACGCACGCGATCGTTGCGGACGGCCGGTACGCGGATGCCGCGTTCGGTGGCGGTGTCTACGACGCCGACCACCGGCGTGTCGGCGCCGTCACCCTCGACCCGAGTGGGTCGATCATCGCCACCGTGCCGGCCGCCGCTTTCGCGGGGAGCGACCTGGCTGACGACGGATATCAGGTGGCCATGTTCAGCGACGCAGAGGACGGTGAGGGCGTGGGCAACGTGCGCCCCGTCTACAGTGCGGAGTGCGCGCAGGGCATCGACTGCCCCGACTTCGTCGGCCCCTTCCGCGGCGGCGGCGGAGCAGGAAGCTTCACCGACCAGGACCCCTCGCGAGTCACCGACACGTCCGACTCGAACGCATTCGACCTGTTCACCGGCGCGAGGCCGCAGGCCGAGGTGATGGAATGGACGCGCGGTCCGGTCATCGCTCCCTACCTCGCGCTGGAACGTGCCGCCGACCCAGGCACCGACCCCGGTACCGATCCGGGCACGGACCCCGGTACCAATCCGGGCCCGGACCTCGGTACCGATCCGGGCACGTTCCCGACGATCGCCATCGCGGGCGGAACCGTCGTAGCCGGCGGCAAGGTCACGGTGACCGGCGCGGGCTTCGCACCGACCGAGTCGTTGCAGGTGACGCTGCACTCCGATCCCGTGGACCTCGCCGTGGCGGCATCCGACGCCTCGGGCGCATTCTCGACCGAAGTCACCGTCCCCCGCGAAACGCCACCGGGCGCGCACCGCATCGAGGTAAGGGGAGCGGCGTCCGGCTCGGCATGGGCGAACCGCACCGTGACGGCGGCCGCCGCACCGCCCGGAACGCTCGCCGTCACCGGCGCCGACGTCCCGATCCTGCTACTGACGGCGCTCGCTCTGCTGGCACTCGTGGCCGGTGCCGCACTGCGCCACGTCCGCTCGCGTCTGGAACGCCATCGGCCGTAGATGCACGGCGCAATACGGAGCGGTGTGCTCAGGGTGTGTCCAAATGGCGTCCAGGCGGTCATCGCCGAGCGGAGCGAAGTGGCCGCGATCCCTTGAAAGCACTGGGATCGCGGCAGTTCGCGCATTGACGCGGCGTGGGGAGTCGAAACTTCGGTTGCGCTGATTTCGGTCTTCCCGGGGAGGCGCGGAATTACGCGGGTTGGGGCGTCCTGCCGCGGAAAATCAACGAAGTGCGGACTGCGATCGAGTCTCGTGTCGTTCGGTTCTGATCAGCGGGGCCGGTCTGAATCTGCGCGGGTTGTGTCCGCATGGTGTCCACGGCGTGAGGGAGATTCGACGATACGTTGTGTCGCCTTTCGCCTAGCGGATACGTCGAGGTCACTCCCATACTTCAACGAGGCCGACATCGTAAAGCTCGATCTGCGCCACGCCGTTGTACAAGGAGATCGGTCCGGTCGCGCAGAGTGTCGTGCCGGCTGGCAATGACTCGACGCTGCCCACATCCCAGAGGACGATGGTGAACCGAGCGGGGTCGGGGTAGTCGCGTCCGATGTTGAGGAAAATATCGTCGTTGTCGGCACGTGTGGTCATCAGCGGTCCGCATACCCGCTGGTTGGTGCCGGCATAGTCTCCAGCGGTGTCCCAGGAGAGTCCGCCAGCTCCGCTGGCGGACGAACCCGAGTCCGCGGGAGCGGAGTCGGAGCAAAGGCCGTCCTGACGTAGGAGCTGCACAGCTTCGGAGCGAATATGCTCCGCCCACTCGTCGCAGGTATCGAACGCGAACTGAGGGTCCGCGCTACGTGATGAGATGTAGTCGATTGTCACGTCGTAGGCGTCGGAGCAGTTGTCGGCGAGGTATTGGATTTCCTCGTCGATGGCCGAGGACGTATCGTCAGCGCGTGCGCGATGGATGACGGACGTCGAGACGTCGTCGCACGAGATCGTCGACTCTTGCACGTGGTTGGCGTAACCCACACGGCTACACGCCGTGAACGCGCTGGCAATCACGATCGCGGCGACGACGACCGTAAGGGTGCGGATTGTCGGCATTGATCAGCCCGCGAAGTCGCAAGCTATGGCGTTATACGAGTGCATCGCCGGGTCGTCCGTCGCCGTGAAGTGCGAGTCGCCCTTCGGCTTGATAGTGAGTTGAGCGAGGTCGGCCGACGACAACGCTGAATCGGCGGACAGGGCGACGAGATTGCCGTCGTCGACCGTGGCATCGGCGTACATCCGGTTTCCAAAAGCATCGACCAGGACCTCGTACTTCCCGTCTGCGTTCACGAAGACGGCGGTGCAGTTGTAAGGCCCGTCCTTCAGGGCGGCGAAAGAGGACTGAGAGTTCCACCACCAGATTCCGCCGATGGCCAGCGCTGCGATGACCGCATACGGCTTCCAGGTGCGCCACACCGATTCGTCCACTTTTCCCCCAGTAATGATCGCCTGCCGGTCGACCAGATCGCCGTTGAACGCAGCCCGGGACCTTCCGCGGCATGGAGGAGCCACTGGTCACGTACTCGCCCGCCCCCAGAGCGGACGCTACCGACCATAGTGGACCGCACGGCCCCGCCGCGAGACTTCGCGCAGTCCAGCGAGGATCAGATCCCTACGCGACCGAGAACGCCTCCGCGCGGCACGCGTGAGCCTCGCTGACGTCGAAGGCCGCGCCCGGCGCTTCCGTCATCCGCTTGACGAGGAGTCGCGGCCAGACGACGTGGACGTCGTCGACCGTGAAAGATCCTCCGAGGAGCGGCCAGTCGGCTTCGAGAAAGCACAGCACGCCTGTGATCGGGATCGTGTCGTGGGCTAGTGCCTCGCGGACGCGGTCGACTTGCGACTTCACGCCGTCGACGAGTTTGGTGCCGTCGCGGCCGCCAACTCGAAGCGACTCCACCCGCGGTCGGAAGAGGCCGCCCCCAACGCGCAGCTCCGGGCGCTTGTCTTTGTATCGCTTCGCGTCGATCCCCCAGACACCCGAGGGCCCTATCGCGATGTGGTCGATGTTCGTTTCGCCATGAGCTCCTCGCCGACCGCTCCGCGCTCCCACGCCTTCGTGCTCTGCGGATCGTCAGACAGTGCGAGGATCAGCCCGCCGAGTTTCGGATGCTCACCGCGGATCCGCTGCTCACGGGCATCCCGGCGTCGCTCGTACTCTCGGCGCGCGGACGCACCGGCTTCGCCGCCCACGACTTCGACCGGGGGCGCCTCGACTGCCGTTTTGTCGCACTCCACGCAGCGAATCGCCTTTCGAGCCCGCTCGTAGATGGCCTCGGCACCCGCACCGTGCGCGCGGCCGCACAGCCGACAGCTCCCGGCGTAGCGCAGCTTCATGCGTTTGTCGTCGGGACCGAGTTCCAGCGTCACGTGCCCGCTCCGAGCGTCGGTCCCGGGCGCCCGTCTGACCGGCGACGAAGCTGCAGTTCAGCTTCTTCGATCCATTCGCGTGCGAGGGAGGCGTAGCGGCGACGGTCCTTCTGGTTGAGTCCGGCGAGTGTGGGGAGGAGTTCGAATGTCGTGCGCATGTGCCCGGGAATGTCATCGACAGGTCCGCCGGTGGATGACAGGAGAACCTCGATCACGCCCGCGGCGGTGCCGCCGCTGTCGATCAGTGCGACGAGTTCGCGGGCGTCCTTCCTTCCCTTCTCCGTCGCGTGCCGATCCAGCAGGGCGGCGATCTTCGTGGCGATGTGCGCGTCGAGCGTCAGCATCAGCCAGCCCTCGACCTTGAGGTCGGGGTCGACGTACCGGGTGAGTGCACCGACGTCGAGGAGCAGCTTGGTCCCGAGTTTCGATTCGTATGGGAAGTACGCGTCGACGTGGACGCCGTCGGCGTTGCCGCGCGCTTTCCGTCCGCCGCTGTGAAGGTGGTTCTCGCTGTACTCGGTGAGGCGTTCCGGGAGCCGCTGTCGGAGGCTCTGGTCGGTGATGATCAGGTCGATGTCGTGGCTGATCTCGCCGCCGACGCGGGCGTTCGTCGCCCACCCGCCGATGAGGATCGAGGGCTCTAGGTCGTATCCGAGCGAGTCGAGCAGAGCACGAAGGCGGCCCTCATCGTCCGCCCCGAGAATCGTCATCGCACGTCACCTTCCTGATCCCACTCGCGGTCCCGCAGGAAGCTGTCGCGCAGCGCCTTGCGGAACTCGGATGACTGCCACCCCGGAGTCGCGAAGAGATCGGCATACGTCTGAGCAAGACTCGAGTACCCGTTCCAGGTCTTCGCCGCACGCTTGTCCATCGACAGCACGCGTACCTCCTTGCCGGCGGGCAGGGTGGTGAGATTCACGGACGCGGGCAGGTACACGATGTGTTCGTTGAAGTCCGCGACGGCTCGGCCGTTCAGGATCGCGTTCGCCGCATCAGCGCCGCCGAGCGCGTAGGGGCCCAGCTTCGAGTCGAGAACCGGACCGATGCCTTCGCGTGTCGTCCACGTGAGGGTGTCGCGCTCGAGGTTGCGCCACGCGCACAGCATCGTCAGCAGCTTGTCGATACTGACGACCGCGAGCCCGCCCCGGCTGTATCGATCGACGGTCCCGTTGCTCTCGAGTCGCTCGAGAGCAAGATACGCGGTTGTGCTCGGCACGCCCGCTTCGTAAGCGAGATCCGCGACGTTCCGCCAGGTGCGCTGCCCTTCGATAGCGCGATCCGCAAGGGCGCGCCACACCAGCTCGTTTCCCTTCATCGCTCTCCCCGGCTTCCAGGTATTCAAATGATCACAGTTACGGGATTACATGTAACCATGATTACAGGAAAATCGGAAGAGTGATCCACGTGACGAGAACGCGAAACTGGGCGTCGTGGTCAAGGTGTGTCCACCTGGTGTCCGGATGGTCGTCACCGAAGAGGAGCAAAGCGGCCACGATCCCTTGAAAAAATTGGGATCGCGGCCTTTCGTGAAGAGACGCGGCGAGGGGAGTCGAAACTTCAGTTGCGCAGACTTCGGCGCCTCCGGAGAAGCGCGGAATCACGCGGGCTGGGCCATCCTGCCGCGGAAAATCAAGGGAACGCGGGCCGCAATCGAGTCTCGTGTCGTTCGGTTCTGATCAGCGAAAGAGGTCTGGATCTGCGCGGGTTGTGTCCACATGGTGTCCACGGGGAGCCATTCTGCCAGTCGTTGAGCTTGGGTGCGGTCGCGGGGCTGAAGTGTGCGCAGAAACTGCAGTTTGGCTTGCTCGAGCGGGCCGCCCGCGACCCGCGCGAAGTTGCGCCGCGGACCTCCCCGCAGGGCAGGTATCAGCTATCCGCGGCACCGCAAGCTAGACGCAGCTGCCCAATAATCACACGGTGCTGAAAAGGTCGAGTCCAGTCACATCGACCGTCTCGCCGAACGCGCGAGCGACTTCCGTCGCGACTACACCCGCGCCGATCGAGTAAATGCGCGCGGCCGCGACTGCTGGCCAGAAGTAGAGGGCGCGCTTGTCGGGGAACCCGCGGATGGTTGCCAGAACGTTTGGATCGTTCGCGCTCGGGAGGTTCCCCTGATTGGCGAGCGGGCGTGCCGACACTGGAGCAGGCCATACCTCGGGGCCAAGTCCGGTGACGAGACCGTGCGCGAGGCAGTGGCGCACCTGCACCCAGCCCGCCGAGCGTTCGAGCACCTCAGCCCATGAGGTGGCTCGATCTGCCCACGCCGTCGCTGCCGTCTGCCGCGGGAGCGTAATCGTCCAGGTCGTCGCTGGTGCTGACGATATCCCTGCTGCGTAACCAAGCTTCTCCACGAGCGTGGCGAGCGAAGGATTGGTGAGATCGGCGTTCTTGGCCACATGGGCCCAGGACCGGCCCTGTTCGACAAGCGCTCCCGCGAGCAAGTCCTCGGCAAAACCCTCGAATGCGCCAATCACCGCAAGCGTCGTGGCCGCGGGTAGCGCGGAGTACTTGCGCCCCGGTCGGCCGACTGGGCGAGGACTCGGCCACAGGTCGAAGAGGAGACGAGGAACTTGAAGCGCTACAGCATACTTATCGACCACATCCTGGAAATTCACGCGCACAGCCACGCTGTCAAGCTATCGCTATCTGCACGAACGGAAGGCGGTGCGTGCCCTTTCGCGCATTCGTTTGCCGTCAGCTCCGGACGCCACCGTCAGGACCCTGGAAGTAGCAGCGTTGACCGCGGCAAGCGATTACGCGACGAGCGTCGACCTTCGCCCCGTTTGGTGATACGTCAGCTTGACTCGATCGCCCGGCGTACTTACACAAGCACTTCGGGTGTTGCTGGTGGTAGAGCCGCGCTCGCGACTTCGCCGGATAACCTGCGAATGAGTTTGATCTTCTCTTCGAGCCGCACACGATCCGTCGAGTTCATCTCCTCGTGAACCATTCGGGCGAGATAGCTTCCGCCCAGGACGAGCCCGTTGCTGCGGTTGGCCACTGAGGGCCACGGTTTGCCGCCCGAGGTTTAAATCCTCGACGCCTCGGCAGCCAGTACTTCGAAGTCGACCGCCCCGTTTCTTCTATTGAGCCGACGCAGTTCGAGTACCGCACGATCTATCTGCGCCGACGTCATGGCTTCGGGAGTTCGAGGTCTTCGTCGGCGGGCATGGAGTTCTGGAAGTCGGTGCGTACGTCTCGCAGCCTCCGGCCGTCTGCGATCGCCCAGAAGTACCAGCCATTCGTCGACCGCTTCCGCAAAGCGATTCCGGCGGCAGACGGTGATTTGTAGAGCTTGCCGTCGAGAAGGATCGCCCCGTCGGCGGTGATGGTCGCTTCCCGCCCCTTGTAGTCGCGGTGTGTTGCGACGAGGCTATCTCCGGCGCGCAAGAGTCCAGCCTCGATGAGGTGCTTCAACTCGACCCAGTCGCCCGCCTTGGTCTGCGGGTCCACCACCTTGCCATGGTGCCCCTCGGGAACGGGCCACACGCGAAGCAGCGTCTCGATGAGCTCCGCGGTGCGCTCATCGATGAGTTCCTCGTCCCAGGCTTCGTGCTCAGTTCGCTTGATGACGCGACCGGTGAGCGTGATCGTGTTGTGATCCTGCAATGCAGAACGCTTCAGCGACCACGGTCCGTTGGAGACCTTGGAATTGAGTGACCGAGTCAAAAGGGTCAAGTTTCCAAGACGGTGCACGTGCGCCTGCCGTGCCTCAACATCGTCCGGATCGACCGGCCAGGTGTCCTTCCAGCTCCGCGGCAGCAGGTGCTCGACCGGATAACCCTTTCGTTCGATTTGAGGTTGCCCAGTCTCCGCGCGGTAGTAGTCCTCTGCTGCCTCGAGGAGCATTCGCAGCCGACCCCGCGGGAAGCGTGTGTAGGCGGCCTCGATCGCGAGCGTCTGCCGAAGCTCATCGTCGCCGGGCCAGTATGTGCTCGTGACGTTGAGGCGTGCGAGGTGGCCGGTGACACGCTCGGCGATGTCGCTGGCCGACGCTTTCGCGTTCGCGGCGATGAGGTCAGCGACGATACGGCCGAGGTCGCTCCCCGAGAGCCGCAGCAACTGGCGTCGGATCATCCAGCTCTCGGCAACGTTGATGATGCGGTCTACCGAGTCCGGTGTGATGCCGCGGCCGGGTTCATGCGCCCAGATGAGCAGAGGCTTGAGGACCTCAACGCCCGCAGCCTGCATTCGATAGACAGCCATCTCGGTTGACGTGAGGCTCCCGCCTGGGCGGGCTGCGGACTCCGTCCAGGATTCGTACTGCTGGGCCTGTGTCTTGATGATTGGTAGGAGCTGTCCCATGGACTGACTGGATTCCAGCTCGACGTAGGACTTGAACCTGTTGAATGTCGCTTGCGGGCTGACTTCCTCGCCGGTCCGCGCTACGAGCCATTGGTTGAGGAACAGTGAGCTACGGCTGACGAGGCTGCGGCCGACGCTCACTTCCTTCATCCAGAACTTGGTCTCGAACGGCCAGTCCTCTCGATAAGCCTTCGCGGTGTCTGCCCCCTCAGCATCCAGTCGCTGGAAGACGAAGTTCCGGACGAGATCAGCGGCCGTCAGAGGCGTACCCCGCGCGTTGAGGGTCTCGAAGATCTCTTGCGAGTTCTCGGAGGCCTCCAGTTCGATCGAGACCAGTTGCAGACCGTCGAGCAGAACCGTGGTCAGCTCCTTCGCTTTGGCTTCGTAGTCCTCGGAGTCCACCGCCCCCAACCACTGCTCGACAACCGTAGAGAAGTAGGCGTGTGCCCGCACGATCTGGGAGTCCGAGTGGACCATTCCCGCGTGATCGACAGGCGGCTCGGCAATCATCACCTCGTCGAATGCCGCGCGATCCTTGTTGAGGTGGCGAACCTTCAGCCGGCTGTCACCCTCTTCGACGTAAATCTCGTCGTTGTGTGTCAGGCGCTCGAGCTGCCCGGCCAAGCGAGCCTGCCCGTTCTCCGCCAGGAGTGCGCAAGCGGCGTCGGCAAGAATCTGCAGCGTCGTGAGTCGCTGCTGGCCGTCGATCACGTTCCACGTCGTCAAGCGCCGACTCTGTGCATCGTGGGACTGCAGAACGACAGCCCCCAGGAAGTGCGTCGCACCCGAGCGTGGCTCCGCGATCCGCAGCTCCGTCACCCGGCGGATGTCGCTCCACAGCGGCGCCCACTGCTCTTCCTCGCGCCAGACATACGGACGCTGGAACAGGGGGATCACGAAGTGCTGGGGCAAGTTAAACAGCTGCAACGGTGTTCGCTTGAACGTTTCCACGGTGTCGATACTTCCGTATGAGTAGCTCGCTCGCGAAGTCGTCGGCGCTTTCCCCACCTACACGTGAGTGATGCGCCCCGAGGCGAAAGCTACGCGCCAGCGGGCCTGCCCACATTCGACGTCATCCCCACGAGCCAGCCCGCCGCCCGCGCTTTCTGGACCCAATCCGACGCGGTGCGCTCGGGCACGTCCAGTTCCAGGGCGATGAGCTTGACCGGCGGGAGGTCCGCCAGCGCGGCGGTGCCATAGAGAATCTCGATGACCTCCCATCGCTCGCCCTTCATCCCTCGCTTCACGACGGCCTGCGCCATCCAGGGCGGGATGATGCGGCCCTCCGCTGTCGTGAGATCCGCAACCGTCGTCCACGGCGCATTGGGATCGTCGCCGAGTTGAAGTGCGACGCAATGGGGGATCGCGACCTGCAGAATCGCCTGCGGCGCTGCGTGCTTCAAACGGTCTTCGTTGAAGTCGTCAGCGATCGCCCGGTTGACGATCGTGGTGATGACGTAGCGGCCGCGGGCTGCGCTGTAATGCGCTTCGATCGTCGTCTCGACGCCGGTCGACTCATCCACGGCGGTCGCGACGAACGCGGGAGCGATGCGCAGTGTCGACCCCACTGATTCCGAGACGGCGGATGCCGACATCGTCTGGCCATCGATTGTCCGCACGTCGACCTTCACCCCCTCATCATGTCCTACTCGACACGAGTTCTGCAGAAGCCCTTGACTAAGGATACGACTTAGGAGTGTACTGCTGTCAAACGTCAAATCGAATCCGCATGAGGAGGCGAGTTCCATGACGACAGCGATGAACTCTGACACTGCCGGTCTCAGTCACGTCTTCCTGAGCCCGGACGAACTTGCTGCGGCCCTGCCCGGCGTCACCAAGAGCACCCTCGCGATGTGGCGCTACGAGGGAAGGGGGCCGCGGTACCGAAAGCTCGGACGCATCGTCGTGTACGCGCTCGATGAGGTCGAGAAGTGGATCGAGGACGGAGCGAGGGAGGGTGGCTCCCATGCGCGCTGAGACTTCGACCAACGGTCTTCGATCAACGGAGCGCGCCGTCTCCGTGTACACAACGGGACCAGAGTGCATCCGGTGCGTTCTCACGAAGCGCGTACTCGCGGAAAAGGGCGTCCGATTCCTCGAGGTCGACATCCGAAGCAACGACGCCGCGCGCGAGTACGTCGTAGACGATCTTGGATACACCGAGGCGCCGGTGGTTGTCGTCACCGACGAAGACCACTGGTGCGGCTTTCGTCCCGACAGGATCGACGCGCTCGCCGACCAGCACCGGAGCCTTCGATGAGCTCGCTCGCAGCAGCTGCCGAGGGTGAGAGTCTCGCGGAAGCGGGGGAACGTATCCGGTCGGCCGCTCCGATCCGCGGCGACCGCGCGACCGACGAGGACTGCCGCATCCGACGTGCGCTGATCGACGAAGCACTGGCAGTCCGCGGCATCCATCCCGGTGCGCACGAGTGGCACACTGCCCAATTCGTCGACGGACATGTCGCCGGCGTCTGGGCGAACTCAGTCGAGGAAGCTGAGCTCGATCTCACAGTCTGGTGGGGCGTCCAATGCCATTGGGTCACCGTCGACCCGCACTGCCTGCTCTTCCACGAGTACTTCCCGAAGGGCAAGCGGTCGGCAGCAGAGGCCGATCGACGCTTCCCGCTCGCGCCTCCGCGCACGTTGCGCGACCGCTTCGCGCCCGCCGAATCGCTGCTTGACGCTATCTGGTCGCCACCGGCATCCACTGCTTCGTTCGTGAGGTGATCACTGTGGTCGACGATGCTGAACGGCTCCAGCGAGCGAACGAGGACCTCCGCCTTCAGATCGCGCATGCTCGCGCTGCCCTATACGAGAGGGAGAAGCAGCGGAAGGAGCGGCGCCGCGAGTACGCGCGCGAGTATTACGCGGCACATCGCGACGAGTACCTCGACTACCAGCGCCAGTACCGCGCCGAGCAGCGCGAGAAGGACCCCGAGGCGTATCGGGCGGGCAAGCGCGAGCGCAACCAGCGCTGGCGCGATTCGCACAAGGATCAGGTCAATGCGCGGCTGCGCGACAAGTATCGCGACAACGCCGAGAAGCACCGCGAGCGCCGACGCGAGTACTACGCGGAGCATGCCGAGGAACAGCGTGCGCGCCGTCGCGAGTACTACGCCCGCAACAAGGAGAAGCAGAAAGCCTCCCATCGTGCGTGGCGCGACCGCGAAAAGCGGCGCCGAGCGGCCGGCCTGCCGACGCAGCGTCTCCATCGCGTACCTCGCGACGAGCGCAAAGCCAACCGCGTCGCTGCCGACGCCTTCTTCTCACGAACCTGGACCGAAGAGGAACTCATGACCATGATGGAGATCTTCGTGACGCCGCCGGAACTACTGGCGGCGTGGAAGCGAGACTGCCTCAAGGCGCGCGCGACCTACACGCTGGCTGAGCAGCAAGAGGAGCTCGCGCGTCTGCGGAAGGAACTCAACCGTGTGGCTCCCGGCCCCAAGCCGAAGCCGAGCCTGACGCCGCAGCAGATCGAGGAGGCACGGATGGACGCCATCGCGAAGCAAGTCAACGATCGCCTCCGCCACCGCGAGGAGCAGCGGCGCGTTGATCATCTGGACCCCGTCGCCCCGCATCCGATGCTGCATCAACCCAACACGACAGGACTGAGCCGATGAGCGCCATCGACCGAGACCGCGCCGAGAAGGTGCTCTACCGCACTGCCATCAGCGCGTTCATGTATTACCCCGACAAGCCCGACAACGAGCCGGGGTACGACGTCGAAGAGGACGTGGCGTGGTGTGTTGCGCCGCTTGATCGACAGTTGCCGATGCCGGATGTCGAGATCTTCCGCGGAGTCATCCGGATGCTAATCACTGAACCGCTCGCGGACCGACGGCCCTTGATCCAGAAGCTTGCTGAGCTCTCGGGGGAGTAGGAGGCGGATCGGTCCTGGCGGCCGATCGTAGCGACCTCCGGCGCGCTCCGTTCCGGCCCTGCGGCATATCCTCCCTCGCTGCGCTCAGTCCGGTAATCCTCGCACTCGGCACTGCTCGCGCCTCCGGTCGCGTTGTGAGCCACTACCAGGAGGATCCGGGAGGAGTTGGCGCACGCGAGAGTGGCGTCAGCGCGAAATGCCGCCCCGCTCCGGGCTTTTCGGAGAGATGACGGGCGCGGCGAGGTCGACGGCCTGCTCGCGTGGCAGCGAACGCTGCAGCTCGCTCAGGCGCGCCGCCGTCTTCCGTTCGATGGTGCTGACGAACTTGCCGTCGCTGGGCACGTACAGCTCGGGGATGACCTCGCGGAGAGCGACTTCATGCAACTCGAAGAGCAGCTCGGTAACGCCACGGGGAAGATCGCGACGCGTCAGCGCGAAGTCGGTCGCGTGGTGCAGCTCGCTGAGCCACTGCGTGGCGTCGAACCGACTCAGGCGTGCGGCCTGCTCTGACTCGAGCGCTCCAACGCCGCCCACGAACGCCGCGTCACCGTCAGCGCGGTGCGCGTCGAACACTGAGTTGCCGTCGCGGCCGATCACCGTCAGACGGCTGACGGAAGCGGAGTTCACGGTTGCCTCGGCGAGAGCGCGGGTCGCCTCGAATGCGCGGTCGTGGGCTTCTCGGCTGACGAGCCGTGCAAGCTTGCCGGCGTGAGCGTTGGCCAGGTAGAGGGATGCGACCGAGAGAAGACTCTCGGCTCGCCGTGATGCGACGATCACGACGCGCGTCTGAAATCCCGCCGCCGCGAAGCGTTCGGTCGTTGCGACCGCCACAGCGGGGTCCTGAAACGCTCCCCCGAGTACCAGGGATCGCTTGTTCTCTCGGGCGTAGCGTATGCAGTCGCGCATCCATACCGCTGTTGCTCGGGTGACGGCGTCGAGTGACTCAGGTGCGCTGGCGACGGAAAGCTCAGCGAAGCGCGGGTGAAACGCGCGCAGATCATCGGCGCCCACAACGGCTGGCGCTTGATCGTGATCGACGATCAGAGTCCGGATCGCCCTCTCACGTGCAGTCCCAGGCTGGCCAGCCAGCAGGGTGAGAGATGGTGACTCTTCAGGGTGGGTCGAGCTCTGAAAGACCAGAGGAAGGACATCGCGCGCCTGTATCGCGTCGCGCTCACTCGAATCGAGCTCCCAGCCGGTCAAGGCGTCAACTCCGCAATCCGAAGGGCGATTCGGTCGGCGAGCGAGTTCACGGCCGCGCGGTCGTGTCCATCCACGTCGAGGATGTCTCGATGCAGCTGCTGAAGCTCGGACAACGCAGCTGCTGAGGGTTCCGAGCTCTCGATGGAAGACTGCAGAAGCAGGCTCGTAAGCAACGTCGCGGACTCGCGCATCGCCTCGTAGGCGACAGCGTCATTGACGCGCCATGCCGATATCCGAGCCACGCGGCCTCCCTGGCTCATCGTACCGGCGACGCTGGGACACGTGCAGATCGGCCGCCGGCTTGGCCGTCGGGGAACCGGAGCCAGCCAACAGGTGTGTCCGTCGTGGTTCCTGAACGATGGCGGGAGCGACAGTTCGCGGGACCGGCTGCGCCGTTTAGCCTGGGTCACCGAAAGCGACTGTACTCGTCAAAGGTGGTCGGAAGTGGCCACAGTGACGGCGATCTCGCGCGAGGTCTCGTCCGTCGTCGACGGATAACCGCTTCGCTACGGTTACATGTAGGTAGTCGCTTCTTGGTTGTCTTTAGACGTCGTCTTGGGCGTCCTGGGAGCGAGCAGGCGTCGTTGCTCGCATTGATCACTGGGGTCTTGTCGGAGCTACGGCATAGCTTGGAAGACTTCGCACGGAGGACCCAGCGGAGGATCTGCAGAAGGAAGGCAACGCGCAACATGAACACCTTCACGGTGGGGACGGTGAGTGTCGAGGTGATCGATGGCGAGCACGCGATCGCGGTCGTCCCGCCGAGCCAGTGGCACGGCGATCGGCAGGAGCGTCCGGCGCACGCGTTGCTCGCCAACCTTAAGGCGGACGACGGCCTTCGCGCACAGGTCTCGCTGGTCCACTGGGACGACAGCGACGAGATCTCGCTCGGCTTCGCCGAGCTGCTCTCGGGCCCATCCGACTATGAACGGCTGGAGGACGCAGGAGCGATCTCGCCCAAGCTGATCGACGACAAGCTCGTCGCGCGGATTCGCGCGCTCCGCTACGGGAAGACCGGTAGAGCCACCGGCGCGGCGGTGGAGTGGGCGCAGATCAGCGAGTGGGCGGGCGGCGACGCGCACGGCATGCTTGCCGACCTCGGAGCGACGCGCACGGGCACGTATGGCGTGCTGCTGCCGAGCTCGACGCGCTTCAAGACCGAGCCGGCCATCGAGGTGCCCGTCGCTGATCCGTCAGCGTTGTTCGCTGTCTACGCGCTCACGCGCGTCGTGCCGATCATGACCGGCTACGGCAAGGAATCAGTGGAAGGCCCGAACGCATGAGCGGCGTCGACGTCTCTATCGCCCTGCCCGAGGACGAGACGCCTGGCGAACTCATCAAGGGCTACTTCACCCTCATGCGCGCATTCGGGTGGGATCTCTACGTCACAAGCCACTTCACGCTACGGGAATCGTTGGGGTCGCAGTGGTTCGCGGCCCGCATCAGCGAGCTGAAGGACTCGGACCCGAAGAACTGGCGACCCAACCACCGCTTCGAGCCGCAGGATCCTGGGGTGATTCTCCGCGATTACATCCACGAGCAGGATTCGCCGTATTTGACCGTGTTCGGCGGGCAGTTCCAGAAGCAGACAGCCGCGAAAAAGATCCTCGCCACGAGAAACACCTGGTTCCACTTCGGTGACGATCCGACGACGGCCCAGCTCGAGGAGGCGGCGAAGGTCGTGCGCGGTTTCGTGCATTCCAGCGATATGCACATCGCTGGGCGCATCGACGCGCTGATCGAGCGACTGAGTGATCTGCGTACCGGGCGCCATCCCGTGGAGGCCGCGCCGAGTGCGTCTGCGACGATTCCTGCCGTCCCCGAGTCCGCCCCGCTCGACGCCCCGGAGGACTTGCCACGCCCGAGCATCGGGGGCACCTGGGTCGGTCCCATCCCGGAGCTGCGCTACCGCATGACCCGCGCTGGAGACGTGGTGCACCCCGACACGATGGAGTCTGTGCGCGCCAACGTCGCTGGCGACTTCGCCGACAAGTTGCGCGCCTGGACGGCCGTCGAGCCGCGCGGCCGCGAGTTGTGGATCGACTCGGACGGAGCCGTTGGCGGATTCATCGGTGCAACGCCTCGTCTGCTCGGCTACCTCGGCCCCGACCCCGTGAGCGACGTCGCTCGCGGTTTCTTCACCCCGCATTTCTACGGAGTTGAGGGCGACGAGATCGCCGACCTCGACTCGGGCGAGCGGCGACAGGTGCCGTTCGCGTCGCGCATTGCCGATGACGTGATGCTTCGTGTGACGACGTACGGCGATGTCCTGGTCGTTGGGGACGCAGACGGCGTGGAACGGGTGGCCACGGTGACGGCCGCCGAGTGGTTTCCGGGACACCTGAACTAGACGTGGAGAAGAGATCGGGCAAATGACTACCCCCACCCTGAGCGACCTGATCGTCGACAACTCCGACGAGCACTGGAAGGCACTGGACTACGTACGTGAGTGGTGCCAGATCAGCGAGTCGATCGACATCGCCACCGGTCACTTCGAGCTGGGCGCGTTCCTCGCGCTCGACGGGGAGTGGCAGAAGGTCGACAAGATACGGCTGCTGATCGGCGGCGAGACCAGTCGTCAGACGGCCGATGCGATCGCCGCCGCGCTCGACCGCTCGATCGAGGTCGAGCGTGCCGATGGCGACCCGCTGCTGACTGGCGCCCCGGCGGTCGTCCAGGCGATCCGAGATGGGAAGATCGAAATCCGCACCTATCGGGAGAAGAAGTTCCACGCGAAGGCGTATATCACCCACGGTCGCCTGTCCGTCGTCGGCTCGGCGGCGTTGGTCGGCAGCTCGAACTTCACGAAGCCGGGCCTGACACAGAACGTCGAGCTGAATGTGCGCTTTGGTGGCGTAGAGGTCCGCGAACTGCAGACCTGGTACGACCAGCACTGGGAGGACTCGATTCCGGTTGAGGCCGAGTTGCTCAAGGTGCTCGATCACAACGTTCGGGAGTTCACGCCGTTCGAGGTCTGGATGAAGTCACTGCAGACACTCACGCAGTCGGTGGATACGCCGGATCGGGAATGGGAGACCAGCGAGTCGAAGATCTATCCGACCCTCGCGCCCTACCAGCAGGAGGCGTTTCATGGTCTGCTATCGATGGCGCAGGCCTGGAAGGGCGGCTTCCTCACCGATGGTGTCGGGCTCGGCAAGACCTTCGTTGGCCTGATGCTCACCGAGTATTACGCGGTTCGCAAGCACCAAAACGTGCTTATCCTGGCGACGAAGACTGCCGAGGACGCTGTCTGGCGCAAAGAGCTGCAAGAGCGGCTGCCGTCCCTCGATGGCGAGTTCACGAATGTTCGGATCATGGCGCACACGGATTTCCAGCGCAAGGATGCCGCCGAGCGAGTCGAACGCCTGAAGGATCGCGTTGACGTGGTGATCATTGACGAGGCGCACAACTTCCGCAACCACGGTCCCACGGACTCGCGCTGGTGGAAAGTACAGGAACTGTGCGAGGGCAAGACCGTATTCCTGCTCACGGCGACGCCGATCAACAACTCGTTGCTCGACTTTGCTCACCAGACCGAGCTGTTCACCGGGATGCAGGAAGGTTACTTCGCATCGCTCGGCATCAGCGGTCTCACCGCCTACTTGTCCGGGGTGGAGCGCGCCTTCTTCAGGGCTCGATTTGAGGCCGCGATCAGTGGGGCACCAGTAGACCTCACTGACTTCGATGATCTACTGCGGCAGGACAAGCTACTCCAGGCGATCGTGTGGCAGAACACCCGCAAGTACGCGAAAGAGAGTTCGAAGGCGGCAGGTGGCCCGGATGTGCTTTTCCCGGAACAACAGAGGCCAGAGGTCGTGTCGTACAGCCTGAGCGGGCACTATGGGCGACTCATGGACGAGATTGAGTCCGCCTTCCAGCGCAGCGCCCCGCTCTTCGCGCTGCCAATGTACTACCCCTTGGCCTTCTCCAGGGACCCGGACGTGGATACCCGCGCCCAGAATAGGCAGCAGCAGGTTGTGGCGCTGATCCGCACGATCTTCCTGAAGCGGTTTGAGAGCAGTATCGCGGCCTTCGCTGGTTCCTGCCTGGACCTGACGACGAAGGTGCTCGACTGGCTGTCGATGAACAGTGCTGGCGACGAGGCTGCCGAGGAGCGCCTGCAGACGTGGATGGGCACCTACGGGGATCTGCGCAAACGGGTGCACGACCAGTTCCGACCCACTCGGGAGTTCGCCGACATCGTCGACGTGAGCGATCTGACTGCGGAGGAGTTGGACGAGCTGGAGCTGGCACTCGATCCCGCCGAGTACAAGCTCGATGAGATGCGGAACTCCGCGTTCGACGATCTCGACCAGCTCCGCATCTTCCTTGAGCTGTCTCTCGTGGCCGAAGGTGGTGACGACAAGTATGATCACCTCCGCACTCTGATCGACCCTGCTCAACCCCTCGGTGCCGAGCCTGTTTTCGACCCGCTGTTCCGCGAGCAGAAGGTGCTCATCTTCACCGAATTCGCCGACACAGCGCGGTACCTGCATGAGCGTCTTGTTGCTGACGGTATCGCGGATGTCGATCGACTGGACGGCTCACGCACCGCCGACCGGGTGGCGATGATTGAGCGCTTCGCCCCGGTCTACAACCGGGTTTCGCCCGCCGACCGGGCGAAGCAGGCGCCGCTGCGCGTCCTCATCACAACTGACGTGCTCGCTGAGGGCGTGAACCTCCAGGACGGCACACTGTTGGTCAACTACGACCTGCATTGGAATCCGGTTCGGCTCATCCAACGCATCGGCCGTGTCGACCGTCGCCGCAGCCAGGTTCAGGAGGACGAGATTACTGGCAGGGTGGAGGCGCGGGTCAATGAGCGGAAGGAGATCCGCATCCGGAACTTCCTCCCTCCGGATGACATAGAACGGTTGCTTGCTCTGCATGGCCGGGTCGAGGGCAAGATCCTCCTCATCTCGAAGACGCTGGGCATCCCGGGCGGGAAGCTTCTGCACGCCGATGACATGCTCGACGACGTGAAGGTGCTGCAGGCCTTCAAGGACGAGTATGAGGGGGAGCTGAGCCCGCTGGAGCAGCTTCGTCTCGAGTACCAGGAGCTCATCGCCGCCGACCCGGGTCTCGCCGATCGGATCGAGGCTTTGCCGCGCGGTATAGGCACCGGCAAGTCCTGCTCCGAGAAGGGCGTCTTTGCCTGCCGCGAGGTGCCGACGCATGTGAAGACCGAGGACGGTCCCGGCTACTGGACGCTCGACCGACCCCAGGTGGTGTGGGTGCTGGATCGCGACGGAGAGCAGACCGAAGGCGTCACAGAGATCGCCGATCTGATTCGCAGCGATGCCACGATCGCATTGGTTGGCCCCACTGCGGCGGTCGCTCAGGCATTGCGCGCCGCAGAGCGCGAGCAGGCGAAGCGGTACCGCAAGGACGTGCAGCTCCCGCTCGACGCACCCGCACCGCGAACCGTGGCCTGGATGGAGCTTCGCTGATGTCGACAATCACTGAGTACCTGAAGAAGGCCGGTTCTTCGCTGCAAGCCTTCACCGACTTGTTGATCTACGGTCTGAAGTGGCCGATTCCGAGCGGATTGGAGTGGGACGACCTGCCTATCGACTGGAGTCCGGCGGAGCTTGACCTCGACCCGGAGAAGGTCGGGCCCATCCGCATCCATCAGTTGAACATCGTCACCGATCAACAGGTCGGCATCCTGGTCTTACAGTTCGATGGCAAGCGCCTCCCGGTCGCGGCCGTTCGTCGCATCATCGAGCGCTTCCTGAAGACGTCGGGCGGTAAGACCCGAAGCGGTCGGCGACCGGCGTGGGAGGAGGACCGTGTTCTTGTGTTCGCCATCTCGCCGCAGGACAACTCGATCCATGCGATCGGTGTCGGCCGTGAGGATGGCCGCCGGGTGCTGCGCTCCCTGTCCTGGTCGACCGGATCGACGCCGGCGCGACTGGAGCTGATCGCCGAGCGCGGCGTACCGGAGCTCGTCTGGGGCGACCGCGGGCCGGCACTCACGACCGGCCTGTCGAGAACTGCAGGCTTCGGGGCTTACCGGGGCGCAATCCGGTCGGCCGCATCGCTTGCGGCACGGATGGCTGAGGTCGCGCGCGAGCTGCGGGAAGAAGTGCTCGACCTGCTGGATGTTGAAACCCAGGGCGGCCCGATGCGCACGCTCCTGGGTGAGTTTCAGGAGCGCCTACTCCCGGATCTCGATCATAAGAAGTTTGCCGATGTCTATGCCCAGACGATGGTGTACGGCTTGCTATCGGCACGAGTGACGCACCCGGAGCTGTTCGCCGGAGATCGACCCCTGCTAGGCATCCGCTTCTCTAACGAGCTGCTCGACTCGATCTACGCCCGGTTCCGCGAGCAGACCGCAGGCGAGCTCGACGTCGACGAGCTCGGCCTCGGGGAGCTGGCAGGTGAACTCGCGAAAACCGATATCGAGGAGCTCCTCGCCGATTTCGGCTCGAAGGATCGGAAGATGGACCCGGTCGTCTTCCTTTACGAGCAGTTTCTTCAGCAGTACGACAATCGCCAGCGGATGGATGCGGGCGCTTTCTATACACCGTTGCCCGTCGTGCAGTTCATGACGCGTGCCGTCGACCACATCCTCAAGACCACCTTCCGGCTCCCGCTCGGTATTGCCGATCCGTCGACATGGTCAGCGGTATGTCGCAACCTCGGGATCGTTCTCCCTGACGACACGGTGCCGGACCGAGCGTTCGTCTCGATGGTCGATCCGGCGACCGGTACGGGCACCTACCTCATGGAGTGGATCCGCGTTGCACGGGAGTCCTTCGTTGCGGCGAATGGCAGTGACAGAGGTTGGTCCAAGCACTTCGAACAGCACGTTGCTCCCTCAATGCACGCCTTCGAGCTAATGCTTGCTCCATATGCGATTGCGCACCTGAAGTTCGCCGTAGAGGGTCATGCCGCGGGGATCGACGACATCGAGCCGACGATTCTGCTTTCAGACACCTTGTCGTATCCCGCTACACAAGGAAGCTGGGACTTCGACGAGGATCCGATTGCGGTCGAGGCGCAAGCTGCTGACGACATCAAGATGACCGAGCGATTCACAGTTGTCATTGGCAACCCGCCGTACAACCGAGAACAGGGTGCGGCGGCTGGGGAGAAGCGCGGCGGTGGCGTGGTGCGGCATGGAGTTCCTGGTATCGAGCCTCTCATCAACGATCTGACGAAGCCGATGAGCGACGCTGGGCTGGGCGTTCACATCAAGAATCTCTACAACGACTATGTCTATTTCTGGCGATGGGCGACCTGGAAGGCGACGCAGAACCTCGGCGATGGTCCGGGCATTGTTGCGATGATCACCGCAGCGTCTTACCTCAGCGGTAAGTCGATGAGCGGGCTCCGTGCGCATCTTCGCGATGTGTTCGACGACTTCTACGTGATTGACCTCGGCGGCGAGGGACGCGGGGCGAACACGGAGGAGAACGTCTTCGACATCCTCACACCGGTCGCGATCGGCATCGGGGTGCGGTCCACCGGTGCGCGCAACAGCTCGAAGAGCCGAAACTGCCGGGTGCACTACGTGCGGGTCAGCGGCAGTCGAGCCGACAAGTTTGACTGGCTGGAGCGTGACTTCGCCGACGTCGACTTTATCGAGGTGCCGGGCAAGCATCTCGACTCGCTCGCACCTGCGGCGAGCGGCGCTTACGCCGACTGGCCGAGCCTGGAGGACCTTTTTCCATACTCGGTTAGTGGTGCACAAGCCAAGCGTTCGTGGCCAATAGCTGTCGACTCGCCGACGCTCGGACGACGGTGGGCGGCGCTCCTAGCGTCGGCCGAGCGCTCACGAGCTTTCAAGGTTACTCGTGACCGAACGCTGGAAAGCACCCCGATCGCGCTCCAGTCGCCCCCAGAGCGACTGGTTGCCCTTGCAAAACTGTCAGGCTCAGCACAGCACGAGCCTATTCAGTACTACGGTTACCGCAGTTTCGACCGACAGCGCATCCTCGCGGATGCCCGCCTGCTCGACTACGCGCGCGGGGACCTCTGGGCCAGTCTTAGCGAAGGCCAGGTGTTCCTAACCTCTCTCGCTGCAACCACACCTCTCGGTTACGGCCCGGTGCTAGTGGCGTCTCCTTATGTTCCGGACATGGCAGCCTTCCGGGGGGCGTACGGTGGCAAGGATGTCTTCCCCCTATGGATTGGCGCTGCACCTGTAGACCCCAACCTTGCACCTTCCTTGCTTGACGGCCTTGCTGGGGTCGTCGGCGAGGGGATCGGCCCGGACGAGGTGCTGCAGTACCTCTACGGGATTGGCGGCACCGCCGCGTTCAGTGAGCGTTTCGCCGAGGAGCTTGCGGTCGCCGCCGGCCCAGTGCACCTGCCGATTACGAAGGATCGTGCCCTATTCGGCGCGGTCGCGACGCTCGGTAAGGAACTGCTCGCCTGGCACACCTGGGGCGAGCGTTACACAGACAGTCCGATCCCGCTCGGGCCTGCCGCCGAGGTCGCGAAGATCACCGGCAAACCGGAACACTTTGGCTACGACACCGCATCGCAGACCCTCACCGTCGGCAACGGGGCCATCGCCCCGGTCTCACCGGCGGTCTGGAACTTCGAGGTTTCCGGCATGAAGCCACTGCAGAAGTGGCTCGGCTATCGGATGGCTAAACGGCAGGGCCGAACCTCCAGCCCGCTCGATGCGATCACCTACGACGAGTGGACCTTCACCGACGAGCTGCTTCTTGTCGTCAGCATCCTCCAGCACACCGTGGACCTCACCCCGCGCGCGGCTGAATTGCTCTCCCGCGTCCTCGACGGCCCGCTCTTCACCGCCGAGGATCTGAGCTGATGATCAAGGAAGCGCGACTCCTGAAGGAGAAGGCAGTGAACTCGCTGCTCCTATCGATCGACCACTTCAACCGAGTGACGGATGTCGGTCGACCGGAGGCGGTCCTCATCTTCGCCGATCATTCGTTCGAGATGCTGCTCAAGGCGGCGATTCTCGCGAAGGGCGGCAAGATTCGGGAGCCGAGGGAGAAGAACACCATCGGTTTCGACCGATGCGTCCGTAAGGCGCTCTCGGAACTCAACTTCATTACCGACGAGCAGGCGCTGGTACTTCAGACGATCAACGGACTCCGGGATGCCGCCCAGCACCACCTCGTTGAGCTTTCCGAAAGCCAGCTCTACTTCCATGCCCAGTCGGGGGTCACTTTGTTCCGCGACATCCTGAGAGATGTCTTCTTGGAGGACCTGGGCGCAGTGCTACCTCAGCGCGTTCTCCCTGTTTCGACGGTGGTGCTGACCGATCCTCTGGAGATGTTCTCGTCGGAAGTCGAGGTCGTTCGTGAGTTGTTGGCTCCAGGACGTCGTAGACGCGCTGAAGCCGCAGCGAAGTTGAGGGGTATCGCGATTGTAGACGGCGCATTGCGGGGCGATCCTTTGCAGCCGGGAGATGCCGAACTTCAGCGGCTTGGCCAACGTCTTGTCGCAGGTGAGACCTTCGCTGATATCTTCCCCGGTATCGGCTCCATCAACTTCAGCACGGATGGTAGCGGGCCACAGATGGGGCTGCGGATCACCAAGAAGGAGGGGGTGCCGGTAACTCTCGTGCCCGAGGGGACGGCGGGCTCATCGGTGGTCGCTGTGCACAAGGTCGACCTCCTGGGTTTCTACAATCTTGGTCACGCTGACCTCTCGAAGAAGGTCGGCCTGAATCGCTCGAAGACGACCGCAGCAGTAGCTGTAGCGGGTCTCAAGGCTGATCCGGACTGCTACAAGGAGGTAGCGGTCGGGAAAGCGCGATACCAGCGCTACTCGCAGAAGGCGATCGATCGCATCCAAAGGCTTGTCGAAGACAAAGGTGCTGATCAGATCTGGGCGGAGTACAAAGCGAAGCGTGAGAATTAGGATGCCCGCCTGGCGTAGGCGTCAAGACTCACGGGCGTGCACCGAACTCGACGAGAGACGATGAACTCAACAAGAGGCGATGCACGCAGGCACTTTCTGTGGAACTAGTATCGAGTTATACATATTGCGGCTAGACTCGCCCCATGCGCGGAGGCCTGGAGCGCTGGAAACGTGGTGTCGGATCGCAGGGGGTTCGACAGGCGCTCGCGTACGCATTCCAGGGATCCTGCGATTCCCACCTTCGATCCACCGCCGGTGCTGAGGCGCTCGCCGCCTACAGCGAGGCCGGCGGCGGTGTCGTCACGCGCTTCGTCGTCGAAGACGGCGCCGTCAACGCGGACGCCCTCAACGAGCAGCAACTTCGTCGCTGGGTCGACGGTCGCGACCCTGCGAGCGGCGAGCGTCGGGGGCGCGATCTGACCTCGCCTGACGCTGACCTCATCCTTGACGGCACGATCAACGCCCCGAAGTCGTACAGCATCGCGGCCATGCTTAACGCAGACCTCGCAACCGAGTTTGAGGCGCTCCAGGATCGGCTCCGTGACCTCATCATCACGACCTGGCAGCGCGAGTTGAACGCGCGCCGAGGCGCCGGCGGTCGCATTCGAGAGCGTCTCCATCGCATCGAGGTGGTCGAGCTGCAGCACCGCCGGTCGCGCGCGCTCGACCCGCACATCCACCGTCACCTGTGGCTCAACGTCAAGGTGCTCGGCGAAGACGGCAAGTGGTCGAACGTCGACTCCCGAGTGGCCATGAAGATGCAGACGGTCATCAACGCCGAGGGGGAGCTCGCGGCGCGCACCGATCCACAGTGGCTCGACGCTCTGGCTCGGCACGGGCTGACCCTCGACGCTGGCGGCGAGATCGCAGAGCTTGCCCACGCCGTGCGTCCGCTCTCCCGACGTTCGACGCAGATTGAGGCGAACCGTGCGGTGCTCCTTGCCTCCTGGCGCGGTGACCACCCCGGCCTCGAGCCGAGCCCCGACGAGCTGCATCGCATCGACCGCCTCTCCTGGGCAAGAGCGCGACCGAACAAGCCGGGCGACGTCGACGAAGCCGCATGGGAGCAACTCATCGCTGACGAACTCGCGGCGATCGACCCCGCCATACTGCGCGACCGGGACGCCGTGTCGGCGGAGAGGATGCCGGTCGACAAGCTCGACCGGGACCTGCTGGCCGCTCAAGCCGTCGTCGAAGCGGATGCCCGTTCAGCATGTTGCGGCGGACGGTTCAGTCTGTTCGATGTCAGAGCCAGCGCGACGCGCGCTGTCGCGGCATCCGGCGTCGTCGCTCCGCGAGAGCTGCTGCAAGAGGTCATCGACGACGTTATCGTTCGCGCGCTCGCGCAGACAGTCGACCTGCTCGAGGGCGAGATCGACCGCCCCGCGCATATCAAGGGGTACATGGCCTCGAGCACCGCAGCGGCGAAGGTCGAGCTCGCTGCTCGTTTCGACGAGCTCGCCATCGGTGGCGTGCCCGCAGATCAGGCTGAGGTCGTGACGGCGGCCGCAGCGGTGCTGCAGAACGGAATTCAACTCGAGACCCGGCAGATCGAGGCTGCTGCGGCAATCGCCGGCACCGATCGCTTGGTCTCCATCACTGGCCCGGCGGGCGCAGGGAAGACGACGATGCTACGCGTCGCGAAGGCCGCCCTCGCACACCGCGGACGCCGCATGGTCGTCGTCGCTCCCACCAAGAAGGCGGCATCCGTCGCCGGTCGCGAGATCGGCACCTCGGCCTCCAGCCTGCACGCGTTGCTCGGCGATCACGGCTTCCGATGGGGACGCGATGCCGCGGGTGCGGAGACTTGGACGCGGCTGACCGTTGGAGCGATCGATCCTGTGACCGGCGTCGCCTACACGGGGCCGTCGCGATATCGGCTCGTCTCAGGTGATCGAGTGGTCGTCGACGAGGCCGGCATGGTCGACCTCAATGCAGCAAACGCGCTCGCAGCGATCGCCGTGGAGTCGGGCGCTGGCATCGCGATGGTCGGCGATCACATGCAAGCGCGCCCGGTCGGTCACTCGGGAGCGATGGCCACGATGACCCGGCGGGCGACTGCCGTGGTGGAGCTGACATCCGTTCACCGCTTCACCGATCCCGAGTACGCGGCTCTCACGCTTCGAATGAGGGAGCCTGCGTCGAAGGATGCTGCGGCCGCCGTCGCGACCGAGCTCGCAGACCGGGGACTCATTCACCGCGTAGCCGACCATGTACAAGCGCGCGACGTGATGGTGGAGTCGTACTTCCGCTGGGCGGGCGGTCAACGGCGCGTGGCTCTCGTAACTAGCACGAACGAAGAGGCGGATGCCATCAACGAGGCCATCCAGCAACGACGAGTCGATCGCGGCGACTTGAACGTTGATCGAATCGCGGTCGGGCAGAACGAGCAGCGGCTCTTGGAAGGCGACGTTGTTCAGACCCGCCGCAACGATCGCGCGACGGGCGTGGAGAACCGTGCGGTGTGGACTGTTCACCGGATCACATCAGCGGGCCTCGAGCTACGCAGCGTGAACGATGCGATCGACACCCGCGTCGTGAGCCACGAGTACGCGGCCGAGCACGTGCACCTCGCGTACGCGTCGACCGTGCACGGCATCCAGGGAGAGACGACGGATGCCTCGATCGTCGGGCCGGGGGTCGACGCGTCGGGTTTGTACGTCGGCATGACGCGTGGGCGTGCGCGCAACGAGGCGATCGCGATTGCGCGAACCGATGCCGCGGCGAAGGAGCAGATCGCGGACAGCATGCTGCGCGGCGTCCCTGAGGTCAGCATCGACGACTCGGTGCGCGCGGCGCGGAGTGAGCTCGGGAGGGCGGCGCGGCCGTCATTGGACGCAGTCGGCGGGGACCTGCGGCGACTGAACGAGTGGATGCGTACCGCTCGGCGAACACTGCTCAACCTCGACAGTCGGGCCGCCGCTCATGAGGCGGGCGCGCATGGTCGAGCACGTCGAGGTGAATCGGACCCCGAGGCTGCGGAAGTCCGTCGTGTGCTGCGTTCCGAGTACGAGGCAGCATCGCAGCGACACGCGGACCTCGTGCGCCAGTACCTCGGGGCCAGAAGCAACGGCGGCTCGACTGCTGATGCTGGGGACGCGGCTGCACCCCGTGTAGCGCCCGGGGAGCGGAGCCACGCGCTGCTGAGCCGCTGATTTCGATCGATCGGGCCGGCGCGTCCGATCGATGCCCGACATACCTGATAGAGAGATCCTCATGGACAAGTTGATCGGCTATCAGGCTCGCGAGCATTGGATGGGACACGAGGTACTCACGATTGCTGATGTGTGGCCGGCCGAGCCGCGCGCCATGATCGTAGGGCTCAACCCCGCACCATCGAGCGTCGAAGTGGGTCACTACTACCAGGGCCAGGTCGGTCAAAGCCAGCTGCGCAAGCTAGCCGCCGCGGGGTTATTCGGTGCGCCGTCCGGCCGCTACTTCGAGGGGGCGGCGCTCGCCGCGAGAGTTGGCTTCACCGACATCGTCAAGCGTCCGAGCCGCGGTGAAGGCGACGTCGGCGCTGACGAAATCCGGTACGGGAGCGCTCAACTCACCGACAACCTCCGCGCGCGCGGTGTTGGACTCATCGTCTGCGTGTTCCGTCATCCGGTGAAGGTTCTGCTCGGCAGCGAAGGTGTGGCGGGGATGCAGCCGAAGGTGACGCCGTGGGGAGCGCGCGTGTTCCGGATGCCGGGACCGTTCGACAAGCGCGAGAACGTCGAGCGTGTGATGTCGGAGCTATCCGAATACCTGGATGCGGGCGAGTAGCTGGCGCGTCTCTGCGAGCTCACGTCGCGGTGCGCAGGTGGGAGAGGACGAACCGTCCGACCGTGACCTGGCGATCGGCGAGTTGGGTCGCCGCGCTCAGGGACGCCGTCGCATAATCGGTGTCGAGGTCACCTGTGATCGGCCGCACGCCATCTGTGTAGTGCATGACGACCGCCCCTCGCTTTCCTCGAGCGGCCACCTCCCGGAGCTCCGCTGGCGAGAGATATGACGCGGTCCCACCCAGCGCCAGCACGCTGTCAAAGCGGCTGCCGCACAGCACTCGCTTCTCTTGTGCTTCGCTCCAGCTCATTGGATGGATGCCGGCTGTGACGGGGTACTTGGCGACGAGCGCGTTCAGCATCGCGGTTGAGGGATCGATGCCGACGTAGCGGATCGGGTCCACGAGGCCGGCTGTCAGCGGCCATCCCGTGCCACACCCGACGTCGAGGGTGCGCCACAACTGCTCACCGAAGACGCTGTGGATGAACGATGTCGCACCGTCGAACTCGTCGTCGGTGAGCGATTGCTTCTTGTCCCACTCTGAAGCGACGGCGTCGTACGCGGAGGCGACGTTCGACCGCGTGACAGGCATGTTCTGGATGCCGTAGATATGCTCCACGCGGCCGCGATTGACGAGGGTCGTCTCGTCAAGGTCACGATCCATCGTCCAGTGCTTCCACCCCATCGGCGTGCGCAGGTAGATGCGGGTCCATTTGTAGAACTTCATGGGCTCACCGAACGTCTGGATCACATGTGCGGCGCGCGCGAAGTCCGCGGCATCCAACCCCGCTGTCTTCGGCGACGCGACGTACTCGTGCGGGGCACCCTCCGCATACGTCGTCGCGAACTGCCAGTCGAGCTCAGGCTCGAGGTCGAGCCACCAATTGAGGTCCGTGCGGGTGATCACCGTATTCTCCAAGTTCCGCACCGCCCACGAAGTCCGTGCACAGATAGGATCGCCGGAACCGCCGACATCGAGCGACGAAAGCGGAATCAATTCGGCCACTCAGGCGACTGGCATGATGGCGCTATGGGTGACTCGGATCGCGGCGACGCTCTGGCGGCGTCGGCCTCGGTGGGGGAGCTGGTTGCGCGACGATTGAGTTCAGCTGACCGTTGGAACCTCGCGCTGGTACAACGCGCCGAGGTCTGGGACGAGCTGCGGATGCGCCACCTTCTTGACTCGCTGCTCGCCGACTACCCGATCGGTGCCATCCTGTTGAGTTCGGTCCGGGAACCCACGCGCGAGCTCGTCGTTCAGGCGGATGGGTCGCGAGCGGAGACGGATGCAAATGCGGGATCGTGGCAGATCCTCGACGGGCAGCAGCGCATCAACGCGGTGTTCTCGATATTCACTCGGCACGGACATTACGGTCACTTCCTCCTTGACATGTTGATGGAGCGACCCGCCCCCGCACCGGCGCAGGGGCGAAGCGCGAAAGAACGTGCCCTCCCACATATTCGGCATCTGCGCGACACTAACGAGGACTTGGAGTCCAGGGGGCGCTTTGTCGATCTCTCCGGTTGGGCTGACTGGGTTGAGAGTTTCGATGATCTCCGGAACTGGCAGATCGACGAGCGTGCAATCGGTGAGCTGCTCCACGAACTTGATCCGAAGTTCGTGCACGATGTTCCGCCTGAAGCGAGGCGGATCGCAGTGAAGAACCTCGACCGGTTGATCCGAGCGTGGACTAAGCGCTCCATACCCGTCCTCCGCGCAGAGATGGACACGCCCCTTGACGTCCTAGAAGTCTTCAGCAGGATCAATCTCGGTGGCGTAGATGTCGCAGGAGCGGACGTCTACTTCGCCGGCGTCAAGACCTTCTGGCGAGACGCCGAGGCCCGCGTGGACCAGGTCCTCGACGACGCGCCGATGCTCCGAAACAGGCTCGGCGCACTTCGCTTCCTATCGAGGCTCGCAAGTCGCGCGCTCGGGCACGGTGACGTACTACCGCTCACGGTGGACAGGCTGGCAGGTAAGAAGGGAGAGCTGCTCCGTGCGGCACTCGCGGAGATCACTGAGCCCGGTTCTGATGTCCGCGTCAGGCTGGCGGCCTTCGCGTCGTGGTACACATCGGAGTCGAGCCTCGGCTATGTGCTTCACCAAGTCACGGCCGAACTGTGGGACGAGGTGCTGTCGTGGGCGGTGTCCTCGCCGAGATCCGATGTCGACTGGTACCGCGCGAGCGTCGAGGCGCTCGATACCTATCTGCTCGGAGCGACACTTTTCCGATACCGCGGTGTGATGGGAGATACCTTCCGGCGCATCGCCTTGCAGGAGTCCCTCGAGGCAGGGAGCAACGCCCTGTCCTTCCCGCTGGATGAGATCGTCTCGGTTGTCAGAGCGAAGACCCGGTTGCGCGGGCCGCGCGGCCGCGCGGTAGGGGGAGTCGAGTCAGAGGGCGACCTCGAGGCTCTCGCGAGCAGAAATGGTTGGATCCTCACCGCGCTTGCGCAACGCATCCCATACCGTTCGCAGCCCGAGGACGACTTTGACTGGGACCACATCTTCCCCCAAGCACAGGCCCACCGCATGTGGAGTCCAGGGCTGGGAGCGCGCCGAAGACATCACCCCGATCGTCACCTCATCAATTCGGCCGGCAATTTCTGGGCTCTCAATAGCTCGGCCAATCGAAGCCTCCAGGATATTTCCGGACGACGGAAGTTTGATCTGCTGCTCGCCTGGTTGCGCGATGGAGAAGCCTGGCGGGTTTGGGAGGCTGATCGCTGGTCGATCAGCCCCGAAGAGATCGAGAAGTTCGTCCTCGTCGACGAAAAGCTGAACGGCGATCCCGCGAGCATCGACGAAGCGATGGTCATCTTCAAGACGACCGTGACGGCGAGATCACGAAGACTTCTTGACGAGGCAGTCAGTCGCTTCCCCAATTTGAGGACGATGGCAGACAACCCGATTGCGCCCATGCATGACCCCGCGCCGAAGGCGCGGGACTACCGAGACGCGCTCGGCCTCTCGGTTGGGGACCTGACTCTATCGACACTGGATTATGCGGAGGCGCGAGCGCAATTACGCGAGCGAGCTCGCCGCCTCGGCGCGCTGATCGAAACTCGGTTGAGCGAACAAGACCTACGCAAGGACTCGTGGCGGTGGGAGCCGAGCGGCGTTGGTGCTGCAGAGATGGCGTTCGCCGCGTTTGAGCTAACGGGTGGAAACTGCGTCGAACTGATGGTCAAGTGGGATGCAACTTCGGGTGCGCGTTTCGAATTCAAGGCGTATCCCCACAGGCGGCGACCCAACGACCCCCATCTGTACGTGGGATTCGCTTCGATCGAATTGCAGGTTCCGTGGTCGGCAGATGACCCGGAGGTGGTTGAAGGGTTCCTTCGGTTGGTAGGCGAGGTCCAGGCGAGGTACCCCCGGTAGGTGCTGGGTGTCCAGCACGCGAGAGCGGCGTGGGAGTACCATGACTCGCACGCCGCTCTCCTGTTGCGATGGGTCAGCGCGCAACCCCGACGCCGGTGGTCGAGACCGGCTGGGCTACTGGCCCCGTGGCGGATCTGTCCGCGGCGGGGCCGTTAGCTTTTGGGGTGCGGTCCACCGAGACCGTCGCGAACTTGAGCGACGCCCCAATGTTGTCGGCGACGACGTCACGCGTCTCTCGAGTGTTGCCCGTCTCCTTGTCGGTGTACGTGCCGAAGCGCAGGTCGCCGGCGACGATGACACTGTCGCCCTTGCGCAGCGAGGTCGCGACATTCCGCGACTGCTGGTTGAACACGACGACGCGGTGGAACACCGTGCCGACGTCTTCCCACCGCTTCGTCGTCTCGTTGAGGCGGCGATCGTTGACGGCGATCGTGAAGCGGGCGTACTCGTTGCCCGATTCGCTCGCGCCGTGCTCGGGGTCACCGGTGAGGTTGCCCTCGATGGTGACCGGGATTCTGGTGGTCATGCTTTCTCCTTTCGATCAGAGACGCCGAAGCGGCTCAGTCGGCGTGGGCCCGGCTGGTCCACGCCTCCCATTCCTGCTCGTCGACGACATCCGTCCACGAGCGAGGCTTGTAGCGGCTGTGCCCACGCGAGCACCCGCCGGCATACGCCCGACGCAGGCGAGGCAGCGCGAGGGTGAGGCGCTCGTGCCAGCCGATCGGGCCGAACCCCGAATCGGATGGATGGAACGCCACTGTGTGCGCGGTGTGGAGCGCGGAGAGTTCCTCGACGATGTCGCCGTGCTTGAACCAGCACGTCGGGACCACCGACTCCGAGATCTGGTACCGCACGGTGAACCATTCGACCCAGTCGCGCAGCAGAATCCATGCGGCGCGTGCGTCTGCATCCGTCAACGAGCGCCACTTCACGATATGTGCGCCGATGGGAGCGGACGACCCGGACCGGTCTGGCGGGCTGAGCTCGGTCAGGTCGGTGGCGAGGGCGTCGTCGAGATCCTCCGGCTCATCTTCGTATCTCACGTTCCAGCTCCTTCCGCGTGCGTGAGTGTGCGACGCAGGGCGTCGAGGGCGAGCTTGGATGCCATGCGGCGGGTCCGATGTCGTGACAACACGGCATCCCGGTCGATGAGCCGATGAAGCAACTCATGGCAATACGGATGCAAGGGGATCAGATCGTCATCGGGCTCATGGGCGACCCAGCGGCCGTCCTCAAGCCGCTGGACGCCGGCATAGTCAAGATGGTGCAGCTCGAGGTCCCGCTTGTTCGCCTGGATGCCGCATGCCTCGCACGCGAGCGGGTGGAGTCTCGTCACCGCGTGCGCGAACCATGCGTCGCGTCGCGCGAACCATGCCCGCGAACGAAGGAACGTCGACCGGTAGGCGTTCGCATGGAGCGGGGTGCGGCGGTTGCTCATTCTTCGCTCACCGCCTCGGCGGGCTCGACGGGCTCGACGGGCTCTGCGGCTGGCCCCGCCGCAGCCGGTCCACGGTGCGCATCCTCGAACGTGCTCCGCTGCTCCCGCTCCGTCTCGCGCTTCCCGAGCTGGATCGCCCGTGCGTCGCGGCGCTCGTCCCATCCGGCGAGGTCGAGGAGCACGCTCCGACGGTTGCGGTACGCGAGCAGGCCGGCAGTGGGCGGCAGGCGACGGATCTCATCCACCGACATGAGCGGTCGCCGCTCGTGCTGCTCGCTGGTCGAGTGGCCGGCGTCGCGGGTTGACCACGACCGCTGCTCGCGACGCGTGTCACGTGTGCCGAGGAGGGATTCGATATCGCGCAGGTGGTCGACGTGGCTCGCCCCGCCGAGAAGCACTTTTGCCGTCGCGGCGGCCCAGATCGTGTCGGCCTCCGCCCGCGACCACGACGTCTCGGCTTGAGAAAGCGCCTGCAGCACGATGAACGTGCAGATGCCGCGTCCGCCGCCATCGGCCATGATCCGTGGCAGGCTGCCCCATCGGAACATGTTGGCGATCTCGTCGAGGATCAGCCCGAGCGGATGCGTGAGACGCGCGCCAGGCAGGGCGAGTGCGCGCTTGCGGGCGACCTCGACGATGTCGTCGAGGACCGCGCCGAGCCATCCGCCCATCGCGGCCGCGCCCGATGACGAGCCGATGAGATAGAGCGTGTTCGCCGCGTCGAGGAAGCTCAGTGGGTCGAGTTCGGGATCCCCCGGGCGGGGAGAGAGCGCGTCGCGGATCTGCGGCACGGCGAGTGGAGCGACGGCACCACTGACTCCGAACCAGATCGACGAGACGAGCTTCTCGTCGCCGGCGATCGTGGCGTCGAGGCTGTCGCCCCAGCCCGGGGCGCCGTCGGCCTTGAGGATCTCGACGGCGTCCCGCGTCTGCGCGGGGCTCGTGCCCCAGTCGTAGAGCTCCGCGATGGACTTGCCGCCGACGGCGGCGGCGTGGAGTAGCCGTCCGAGAACGACGCCGGACGCCTGTGCCCATTCACCGTTCGTGGTCGATGAGCCGAGCGCGGTGCCGGTGATGATGGCGTTGCCGCGCTGCATCGCGACGAGCGGATCTTCGCATCCGGCGATCGGCGAGATGCGAAGCGGATGCCGGACGCCGGACAGTCCCTGCGGGTCGAACACATGGACGTCGCCACGGGTTTGTCGCATCCGCATCGTCGCCGTGAGGTTGTCATTCGTCGTTGAGGTCGTGATGAGGGGACCCGACCAGTCGAGGATCGCCGAGATCAGAATCCGGTAGCCCTTGCCCGAGCGGGGCGGGCCTTCGAGCGCGACGGAGTCTTCGATGGAGACGTACACGTCTCTGCCCCGCGCTCTGCCGACTCTCCATCCGACGTCCGTTGCTTGCGGACGGGCGAGATCGGGACGCAACTGCTTCGCTCGACGCAGCACGGCCTTGGCGGACAGATGGTCGCGGATCTCGCTCGAGGTCGCGAATCCGGGTCGGGTGCGCAGGTCGGTGAGGAACGCGCTGTCCGATTCGCGGTAGCGGCGCACGGCGATCAAGATCCAGACGGCGCCGGCGCCGATCAGGATCACGACCGCGGCATCCACGATGCGGATCGCCGGGACGGGCATCGCACACTGCGCGGGTGCGACATATGCAGAAGTGTCTCCGGTGATCGCGAGGCCGAGTCCGGCGAACAAGTGCTCGGGAACCGGTCGTGCGCCGCAGGCGATCTGCGTGACGAGTTCGGCGAGGAAGCCGAACGCGAACGACAGGATCACCGCCGCCGCGATGAGGACCGCGATTACCTTCCCGAGCATCCCCCGGTTCATGATCTTCGCCTACAGCGCCTCGGCAACGGCGGCCGCGGTTGCGAGCCAGGCGTCGCGCGTGCGTCGCCGCAGCGCGTCAAACCGCAGCGGACCGGCCTTGAGAGCGGGATCGAACGGGATCATCTGCACCGCGCGCACGTGATCCCGGAACCCGTCCGCGATGCGGAATGCGGCCGCAGCGGACGGCTCCGACTGGGTCACGACGACGACTGCGCGGTCGGCGAGGAGACTCGACCGCTCATCGCGTCCGCGGAGCGCGTCGAGCAGCAGCGCGGCCGACTCTGCGGACTCGGGTGTCGCGAGCGTCGGGATGACGAGTTGGTACGAGTTGTCGACCATCCGCAACCAGCGCTCCGCCGACTCGTCGTTCCCGGAATCGAAAAGGACGAGCCGATAAAACCTCGCGGCGACTTGCATCAGCAGGTCAAACTCGGCCGATGCGATGCGCTGATCGGTCGCGAGAAGCTCCGGGTTCGAGCGAAGCACGTCGTAGCGGTCCAAGGCTTGGTGGTGCACGAAGCGAGTGATGTCGGAAACCCCGGCGCCGAGAGTGAGCAGGCGGGATGCCTCGGGCAGCAGGTCGCGCAACGTCGTGTCGTAGAGGCCTTGCTCGGTGCGCCACCCGAGCGTTCCGCGGGTGTCGTTGTTGTCCCACGCGAGCACATTCCCGCCGCCCTCGCGGGCGTAAACCGCCGAGAGCATCGCGGTGGTCATCGTCTTGCCGACGCCTCCTTTGCCGTTCGCGATCGCGATCGTGCGGCATCCTGCCCACTGTCGCGACACAACGGCCGTCCACTCCGCGCGCTGGCGCTCGGCGGCCGAGGGCTTGATCCTGATCCCCAGCCGCTGCGCGAATCGTCGCCAACCACCCTCGCCTGTGGCGAGACCGGATGCCGGCGCGAGGAAGGAGGGGCGGGCGGGCGGCTCCGCAGCCGCCGTATCGGGGGTGTCCGGCGCGGTCGGGTGCGGAGCTTCTTCGCTCACCTCCTCTCCATACGTGTCTGTCGGAGTGCTCGCGCCGGCAACCGGCTCCGCGGGCGCGAGGGGTGTGAGCTGCCCGTCCGGTGCGATGAGCAGGCGGTGGTCGCCGCGATCACCCGAGGTGATCAGTTCGACGGTCGCGCCGGTCCGCTTGGCTTCGGCGGTCGCGCGTCTGATGATCGCGAGCCGTACGTCCTCATCGGGTACGGCGGCGATCGACTCCGCATGGCCGTCCAGCGTGACGAAGGTGACGTGCGGGCCGCTCACCGTCGCATATGCGCGGGGGTGGGTGATGATCGTGCTCATGCTCACTGCTCCTCGGTGTTTTCGCGAGGTCCGGCAGTGAGCCAGCCCTCGATCCCGGTTTCCATCTCGCGCGTCTCGGGCCACAGCGTGTCGAGCATCGCCGCGTCGATCGCGCGGAAGTCGCTGTCATCGCGATCTGCAGGGGCCAACGCGTCGTCGGTGGCGAAAAGCTCGTACTCCCACTCGGTCGACGTCGCGAAGCAGTCGACGAGGTACGAGTACTGACCGACGTACGCGAGGAACTCGCCCTTGCGCAGGTGCCGCGCCATCTCGACGTGCGGCGCCGGCAGGTTGAGTCGTGTGCGGAGCGCGGTTTGCTCCTGGCTGTTCACGCGGAAGATGAACTTGTTCTCGATGTCACCGACGATCGAGTACGCGAGCGATCGCTCGAGCGAACCTTCGTCACCGACCGCGTCGAGGTCGCCCATCTTGTGCAGGATGACGATGTTGCTGATGCCGTAGTGGCGCGAGAGCTTCAGCCACTGCTGGAACATCTGCAGCGACGAGAGCGACGTCATGTCGCGCCAGCCCTCCTCACGAACGACGTAGCGAGTGCGGTGCGCGGCGCGGTCGGAGATCACGGCCTGGATCCACGCCGTCGAGCACACCTGCGTGAGCTGCGCCGCGAGATCGCCGCGCGCGAAGAGCTCGGATGTGTCGGTGACGACGATCGGCGCCTCCTGATCGAACTCCACGGTGGACTCGTCTTCGAATAGACCGGACAGGTCGCCCTCGACAAGCCGCCGCAGCACGAACCGTGGCTGGATCGCGCCCTCCGCGGCGTGGAACGCGGCATCCGTCTCGCCTGCGATCTCGCCAAGCTCCTCGAAGACTCCGCGCAACGTCGGGTGGTCGTCCGTGCGGAGAATGCAGCGGTCAAGAGCATCGAGCAGCGCCGCGTGCTCAACTGCCGACAGACGCGCGCCCAGGGTCATCTCGATGAGTGCGATCAGCGTGCCGATGCGCCGTTGCTTGACCATCTGCTCGTGCTGCTCGTCCGTCGTGCCCGTTCGTCTCGGACCGCGGTCGAGCGGGTTCAGTCGCGTGCCCGTGCCGCCACCGAGGCGGATGACCCGACCTCCGGGAATCGCCTCGGCGACCGCAACCCATTCGCCCTTGGGGTCCGACGGGACGACGACTTGATGCCCGAACGCGATCGACCGGGTCACGAGCGTCTTGACCGTCGCGGACTTGCCGCCGCGGTACGCACCCAGCACGAGGATGTTCGTGGAAAAGGTGCCGCGCTCGGACGAATCGACGTACGCCTCCCATGGCGAGAAGTGCCACAGTGCGTCGGCGTTGAGGTCGACCCCGAGGATCGGTCCGCGGTGCCCGAGCCCTGAGTCGGCGACGAACGGGTAGATGCCTGCGATGTGCTGCGATGTCGCCTGGTGCGGCGGGATCCACGCATTCGCGAGGTTCCAGTAGCCGCCGCGCACCAGCCCCGGCCCAAACGGCCCCGGAACGGCGGCCTCGGGCAGACCACGATCGTGTCGGGGCGTCCGGCTGGGCTTCTGGTCCACCTGGGCGCGACTGATCTCGCGGCGCAGGTCGCGCTTCTCGCGTCGGCTGTGCCGCGACGTTGTTGACGTCCCAGAGTTGGATCGAGGCGCGCGTGCCGGGCAGGTTGAGCGTGCCGGTCAGCCGTGGTCGCTCAGGGCGGAACTTCTCCGTCGTGGCGCCGGTCGCGTGGCGGACCTGCTTCATGAGCCAGAGTCCCGCCATCCTCGGCGTCGACATCCCGCGGATCGTCGTCAAGGCCGTAATGCCGAAGGCGAGATAGATCGGTGCTCCGTAAAGGAGCCCGAGAGGACCGAAGCGGTTGACGAAGATGAGCAGCGCGACTGCGGCGGCCGTGATGAACGTGAGCTGCCACGGATCCATGCCCATGACGACGCCCTGTCGCGAGCGGCGCGGCAGGCGGACGGGACGCGCGTACTCGGTGGAATCGGTCATGACGAGCTCCGATCAGGTTTGGGGATGGATATCGGATGGGGCGAGCGCGGTGGGGATGCCGCGGGCTGTGGCGACGGCGTCTGGGCGGTGCCCGGCGTCGCGGGTGAGAGGGAAGTCGTCGTTTGCGAGGCGCGGGTAGTCGCGGCTTGCGGGCGCGCCGTCGCGGTGCCACCGCGCGCGGCAACACCTGTCGTTGCGCGGGCCGTCGCCGGCTTCGAGGTAGGCGACGTCGAACCAGGGCGGGAGCTCGACGAGTGCATGCCCGAGGGGAGTGAGCCGAGTCGCGTCGGTATGCGCGCCGCCGATCGCGCCGCTCCCGCGGCCATGCGTCCGCCGTGCGAGCCGAGTCGTGAGCCGATGCCGTCTGCCGCAACAGCGCCCGCGAAGCTGAACAACCCGAAGATCGCGAACGGCGCAAACGCGACGAGGACGAGGCCGACGATGAGCGGCCAGGATTGCGGGTTCCAGATGGTCTTCACCGATGCCAGGCCGTTGATGATCAGCGTGACGAAGCCGATCGTGAGTGGACCGGTGAGCAGTAGGACGAAGATCGCCGAGACATAGCGGACCACCCACTGGGGTCCGATCCCGCGGACGGGGAACAGCATCCAGGCGACTGGGCCCACCATGATCAGCGCGGCGAGCACGATGTTGCGGAATGCAAACACAAGCATCAGCAGCAGCATCCCAAGCATGAGCAGGAAGTGGATGAGGAAGGCGAAGAAGTAGTTCGCTTGACCGCCCGCCCACATCACTGATTGCAGGGTCGAGTACAGGCCGTCGCGGCCGTCCTGCGCCATGATGTACCAGGTCATGTCGTCGACGGCGTTGAGCAGGTGTCCGATGAACCACAATGAAATCGGCACCGCGGGGACGGCGATGAAGGATCGCACGAGCGCACCGACGAGTTCTTCTCTGTCGCCGGACACGACGGCCGCGGCGATCGCCCACACCATCGCGCCGAAGGTGACCACGAGGATCGCCCACTGCCAGAAGGACCACTGGTCGACAGCTGCCGTCCACAGCAACGTGGACGTGTCGAAGCGCATATTGTCGGCGACGAGGAACATCATCCCCGTGGCGGCAAGCGCCATGCCTCGCCCGGCATTCTCGAACGTGACGCACACGGCGTCGCCCAAGCTGCAGCCGTACTTGACGATCAGGGCGCGCCCGCCGTCGGCCTGAATAGCTTGCACGTGGCCTTCGTAGGTCGTGCAGACCGTCGTCCGCGCTCCGTCGATGGAGACGCCGACGAAGCACTGCTGCGCCATGACGTTGTTCGGATCGTTCGGCGTGCAGGTGACCTGGTCGCTCGCGCGCTGGCAGTCGACGTCGAACGCCGGCGCAGACCACGGTTCGCCGCTCACGGCATCCATCGGGACGATCCGCGCGGCATCCGTCTCGACGGCGTGCGCGCCGGAGCCCGACCCGAGGATAAGCAGCAGCCCGACCACGAAGCCGATCCGAAGAGCGCGCGAGACGTTCATCAGAATCCGAAGTCGAAGTTCACGAACCACGCGAACAGGCCGGATGCCGCACCGAGCACGGCCGCGGCGATGAAGATCCAGAGGATGTTCTCGCCGGCCCACGTGCGCACACGATCGGACGCGAGGCCGCGGAACGCGAGCGCTGCGCCGGCGATGATCAGCATGATCAAAACGACGAGCATGGCGCCGGCGAGGATGTACGACGCGATCACTTGGAAGCCCTGAAAGAACGGGGCGGAGAAGTCCGGCTGGATGTCGGGGACATCGACATCCGTCGGCACGGTGTGAATGGACATGATCGTTCTCCTTCGTTGACTACTTCAGGGGGAGGCCGAGGTTGGCCATGAACGGCTCCGGGTCGACGCGCACGCCGGAATCGCGGACTTCGAAATGCAGGTGGCAACCGCTCGACCGGCCGGTCGAGCCTTCGGCGCCGAGTGGCGTGCCAGCGGACACCTCGTCGCCGACGCCAACGCGGAGCGACTCCCACTGCATGTGTCCGTAGATGGTGATGACGCCGCCGCCGTGATCGACGACGACGGCGTTGCCGTAGTCGAAGTACGCGCCGGCGACCGTCACGCGGCCGGGTCCAGCGGCGAAGACGGTCGCGCCGCAGGGCTGGTCCATGTCGTAACCCCGGTGGTCGGACTTGCAGTAACTGCACCCCTCGACCGGGTGATACCCGAACCCACGACCCTTCGCGTAATCGCCCGCAAGCGGGTAGCCCCACTCTCCGCTGACCGCAGGAAGCTCCGTATCGCTCACGGGTTGGTTCGCCGTCGCGCTGGCGCCGGAAATCGCGAACGGGACCGCGATGAGAGGCATGAGGATGAACCCGGTGCCGAGCAGGAAGACGACGATTGCCCCTACCAGGATCTTCCGACCAGTCCTCGTGTTGAGGGCTGCGGCGGCGATCACCGGGGCTCCCATGTCAGGGCTCCAACGGCTCCGAGAAGTAGCGGACGACCTTGCAGTCTCCTGACCGCTGGTCGGTGTCGGGGGTGGGAACCGATGCCGAGCCGCACAGCACCTGCACGCTCACGCGCACGTGGTCGTCGTACGACGTCTCCCCGCCCGAGCCATCCGAGCGGGTGAAGCTCAGCGTGACATCGGCGGTGCCGATGGACATGTCGCCCGACCCGTCGTCTGTCACCGGGACGTCGGTGACGTCGCTGGTGACGACGGCCACCACGCGACCGTCCTCGCCCGCGAGCGAGTCCCATTCGTCCTGGGGCAGCACGACACCTTGCCGCAACTCGGTCTGCGAGTCGGTCATCGCGGCCCGCTGATCTGCCGCCGCGGTGAAGCGGGTGTCCGGCGTGAACCAGGTGTCGAGGTAGTCGAGCCACTCTTCGCGCGTGCTCTTCGTCGTGTCGAATGTGGATGCCGCCGCGAGCGCCGCGCGGATGTACGTGTCGGCATCCGCGGTGATCGGTTCGGGCGTCCATCCGCGATCGGCGGCGGTCGGGTCGACCACCGCGCCGCCGGGGTCTGGACCGGGATTGGGCTCGCCGGAGGTAGTGGGGTCCGCGGAGGGAGTGCCGTTCGAGGTCGCCGATGGTGTTGGCGTCGGCCGCGCGAGCACCGCGCTGACGATGATCGCGACGATGCCGGCGAGCAGCACGATCCCGCCGATGATCGCCCATGCGACTCCACGGCGTCCCGAACTCTGGCTCATCATCACCGGTCAGGCCTCCTGATCTTTCAGGACGGCCACCGGGCACGGGTGGAACGGCTCGCGCATCGGTCGCCGTGTCGGCATCTTAAGTACGTCGGCGGAGACCCGATAGCGACTTTTGGCGAGGATGTGGATAACCGACGAGGAATCGACGCCAGTGGAGGAGGGGATGGTCCCCAGTCGCACCGTGGCGCCGGCGACTCGGGTGGTCCGATCGCGATTGATCCGTCGTGCGAACTGCGCCGTGCCGCGCGCGATGCGCTTCGTGGCTGCGGAAGTTCGCCGACTGGACATGCCCACACGGTATAGCAGTGTGCGTGAAAAGTAAACAACTAAATTGTGTGCTTTGCTGGACTTCGCGTCGGGCGTTGCGCGAGACTTAGAGCATGCCTCGTCTCGCGCAACCAGCGGGCTCGGAAGATGCCCAGGATCCGATCGGCCTTCTCGGCAACCTCGTCAAGGCGGCGATCCTCCGTTACCTGCGCTCGAACCCCGATGTCACGGTCGGGCCGATCTGCGATGCGCTGGATCTCGGGCCGACGACGGTCCAGCCGCGGTTGAACGAGCTCGAAGCTGCCGGCCTCGTCATCGCCGACCCGCCAATGGTGCCGGGGGAGTCGCGGAAGGGCGTCTGGGTCAGGTACAGCGCGGACAACGAGGCGATCACCGACCTCTACCTGCGTCTCGGGCTGGCGATCGGGGAGTTCTGACCGGTCGAGTGTCTGACGCCCGGAGTATGCCTGAGGCATACCCAAGGGAGTGGTCGCAGTGGACGGTTGGATGTGGGCGGTGCTCGTCATCGCGACGGCATCAACGATCGGCCTCGTGTGGTGGAAGCGGGGCGCTCGGCGCGTCTATGTGATCGATCATGTGAAGCTCGAGATGCACTCGGCGTGCGTCGTCGAGGACCGCGTGGTCGAGCAGGTCTGGCGCGTCGCGATCTCGATAACGAACACGTCACGGCGGCCGCGATTGCTGCCAGTGCTCGCCGAGCGCGCGACGGTGCGAGCGGACAGGTGCGTCTTCCTCGCCAACGTGTACCTCGATGCGGACGTCCGGGAACTGAATCCGCGAGCCGTTGCCCTCGCGTGGATTGAGTTCGTGCTCCCTGGGGGTGTGTCGCCGCGCGCTATTGACACCGACATCATCGTTGGCGACCAGCGTCCTCGCCCGCTCCGCTGGCTGGCGCGTCCGACAGGGCGGCGTGCGGAAATGGTCGAGGCGTTGCGGTCTCCGCTAACGCTCCTCGAGCACCGATGACGAGGACGGGAGCGCGTCCCGAGGGGCCCAGCGTGTCTGAACCCGCGGGTAGCTTGAGCGCGTGATTGAAAGCTTCGCCTCGCCGCCCAACGTTATGCGCCGCCCATCGGCGGGGGTGTCGCGGTGATACCCCCGGACGAGCGAAACGGATGGATCCCGTTGCCGCCTGGTTGGGTCTACCGCGCCCCCAGGGTCATCACGCGTGGCGCGCACGACGACGGTTTCGCCTGGTTCACGGTTCCCGATCCGAATGGATACGACGGGATCGGATTGGCTCTGATGGACAAGATCGACGGCGCGCGCGAGTTCTGGATGTGGACAGACGACTCAGAGGAGAGGGCAGCGCGCGTCGTCCGACTTGGCTACCGGCGATACGTTGTAGAACTCCACGGCACGGATGGTTGCTTCGTCGTCGAGGAACTGGCACGCATCACGGACGAGCATCGGGTGACCGACGAAGAACGGGATGTGCTCGGTCATCCCACGGTGTCCCCAGCGAGAACACTCACATCATCAGTCATGGCGGAGAGTTGCGCGCGCATGTGGCTCAGTCATGGCCTCGTGCACGACGGATTTGCTCTGAGTCGGTGGTCCGGTGTGTCGTGACACGCGATGCCAGCTAAGGCAGCAGCCGCCACCATTCCGAACGCTCGCTTGGAGCAGGCGCACATGGCTTTCCGCGTATCTCTGATGACGTTGGCCTCTCGATGGACTTCCAGAATGGAACCGGCGACCAAGTCGGCGCCGAGCAGACCACATAGAATCAGGAAAACAAGGGGGATGTATGGCGATTAGCGGAATGAGCGAGTACGAGCAGAAGGCCTACTCGGCTCTGACGGCTTCGCCGGGTGACTCTCACAGCCTCATCCCCCAGTGGGCGCGGGAGAGAGCTGCTAACATAAGCGCCTCTGTGCGTGCGGGGGCGTCCAGAATTCCGGGGAATGAAACCGTCGCTGAGGCGTATGCAAGAGCTGCTGCAAGCCTTATCGACTTCACCTCTGGGAACGGGGTCAAGTCCGTAAGCCTTAAGGCCTCGGTTAAGCGCCATCAAAAGGCGGGCAATGATGTCCAGACCGGAGAGGACTTTCGTGGACTAGACCTTAGCGCTTGTGATGCGATGCTGCCCCAGCGAAAGCGGGTGCATGAGCTTAGTGCGATCGCAGAGGGGGCGGCGTCATCGCTGCTTATCACGGGCGCGACAGTGTCCACGACAGTGTCGGGCGGAGCCACAGCAGCTGTGGTGGTCGGAACGGTAGCTGCTGACTCTGTGATCGTAATGGCGGGGATCGGACGCATTGTGGGGGAAGTCGCCATCTCCTATGGCTACGATCCGACCCTTCCTGAAGAAGAGTTGTTCGCGGCGCAGGTTATTGGTCTCGGCATGGCAGTCGGGAGCGGCGCGAAGACTGCGGCTTTGGCGAGTTTGTCGCGGCTGACGCAAGACATGATGCGTCGTGCAACGTGGACTCAACTCAACCAGCATCTGCTTGTCGAGATCGTGAATCGTGCCTTCGCATCGCTCGGGCTAAAACTCACACAGAAGAAGCTGGCCCAGATAGTTCCGATCGCCGGTGTTGCGATCTCGGCGGGAGTCAATCTGCAACTTGTTCAACGAATGCACTCTGCTGCCACGCACGCGTACAGGTTGCGATTCTTGACGGAAAAGTACTTCCTGGGCGAGCCGACGCCGCGCGAGGACGAATGGCTGGCGGCCAAGCGCGACGAGGAGGACGTCTTGGATGTGGAAGTGATGCTCTCTGAGGCTTTGGACAAGAACTCCTCGGAACTCGCGGCCGGTACGGACATGCGAGATGATCAGCCGGAAGCGCCTGGTAACAGGAACAGTACCGCGTAAGCGGCTGTGTGAGCGGTGAAACCGGGTGTGGCAGTCGCGCTAGGTGATCCCGGGTCGACCCTCAACTTGGTGGAATCGACGGCTATCCCAGCCTCTGTTGCTTTCGCGCTTGAAGCGCGATGTACCACTCACGGCCCTCGGGGCCACAATTGTCCCGAATATAGTCACGAAGCGTCCCCGTATTGATGTTGAACTGGTCGAGACGCTGGCCGCCGTTCGAGATCTCAGCATCGATCGATTTCAGCATCTGGTAGTGGCCGTCGATGACTGATTGGACTGACGAGATCTCAGCAATCGATTCGGACCTTCGAGTTCCACTCGAGGCATCCCGCTGGCGAGCAAGTGTTCTCTTCCGTTCGCGGTATTGATCTAGGCCACGCGAAAGGCGTTTCCGAGTCTCGGTCGCACTTCGCTTGTGGTCGTACCACGCGTCGGCCGTCTTCTTGCTCGCGTAATGCATGTCACGCAGCTGGCGGAAGTTGGCCCGGCGCACATCCCGCTTGACAGCGTCCTGTAACTCGACGGTCTTCCGTTCGATCTCTTCTCGGGCTGCCTTCAACTCCCTGATCTGGGCTCCTGCCTGATGTTGAACAGCACGAGCCTGGGTGAGAGACGGCGTTACGGGTTCGACGGCGATCGGTTGTTCAGTAGATCCACGCCTGCTTCGAGATTGCGCAATGACGATGGCAACGACAACGACAACGATCCCGACGATGAGGAGCAGCAGGAGGGGATCCACTCAAGCCTCCAGGCTGCGCCACAGCGCCACGTCTGGCGTGACCTCGCCGAGTTGAAACACTCGCGCAAGCCCGATGAGAAGGTCGCCGCGCTGGCCATGGAGACCCAGCATCTGGGCTCCCATCGCAACCGTCGTTTGCTGGGAAAGCAGCCGCACTTCGTCTGGCTCGGAAGGGTTTACCGACATGACGACGGCGTTGTCGTACGCCTGGCCGAGTCGGCGCGCGAGAATCTGTGTCTCACGCATCTGATCAGCGTGGCCGTCAAAGATCACCGTGAGCTTCCTGTGCCGGTAAAGCCACTGCTCCTTCATCTCAAAGTTGACGACCTCGCGTTGGGCCTGAAGTCGCCGGAGCGCAAGGTCCATCCGTCGATGGTCGACGACACATGCATTGAGTTCAGCAACCATCCGTGCCACGTGACCCAGCGGGTTAAGGGCGTCAGCGACCCGTCCTACAGCCGTCGCCCAAGTTATCTGTCCGCGATTGTCGATCTCAACGAGCTCGCGCCCCATCAGATGCCTCCCCACACGCGTCGGCACAGTATGTCGCAGATTGGGGCAATTGCGCACTAGTTGATGACGATGGATGTCCGCGATCTGCCACATTGTCGAGAGCCGTCGTTGGCAATCCGATCATGCGAGATCCCAACTGGAGGACGGTAGTCAGCCTGCTCGCCTGCTCGAAGGCTGAGTCCATCGCGGCCGTCTTCACCTATAGTCACGCCTTTGTTCGTCGGTCATGGATGAGATTCCCCAGGGTGGCCACGTTCTGAGTGCTGGTTGAGGCGCCGCGGTGGCCGAAGCCAGAATAGAGTATATGTTGAAAGGCAGAGGAGATCCGCAAATTAGATTCTGAGGTGCGCGATGGGAAGCATCGAGCCGTATGACACGGCATCGGGCCGTCGCTACCGTGTGCGATATCGACGCCCCGACCATCGGCAAGGCGCGAAGCGCGGGTTCCGGACAAAACGTGAGGCCGAGCGATATCTGATCTCTGTCGAGTCCCAGATCCAGACGGGAGACTTCATCGACCCCGCGGGTTCGCGCGTGACGGTGGGTGAACTCGCTCCCGACTGGCTCGATGTGAAGCGCATGAAGCTCAAGCCGTCCAGTTACAAACTGCTGGACGACGCCTGGCGCGTCTACGTTGAGCCTCGGTGGGGCTCGGTGCCGCTCGGGGCGGTCACACACAGCGACGTGCAGAAGTGGATCACTCAGGTAAGTGCCGGCACGGCCCGTACCGTCCGCCGCTATCACGCCAGGACGGCCGAGGTCGCGAAACGACCCAAGAGCGCAACGGTCGTGATTCGCGTCTACGGCGTTCTCGCCGCAGTCCTCGACGTAGCGGTCCGGGATCGCCGCATCGCGCGCAACCCAGCGCGCGGCGTCGACCTCCCGCGAAAGAGCAAGAAGCGCCATGTGTACCTGAGCCACGATGAAGTGGAGCGGCTTGCACGCGCCGCCGGGCCGGCGCACGCGACCATCGTCTATGCAGCGGCATACACGGGTCTTCGGTGGGGTGAGCTTTCGGCCCTCCGCGTGCGAGATCTCGACCTGAACCGTCGTCGACTTTCCGTCAACGAGAACGCTGTGCGGGTCGGCTCCGAGCTGCACGTCGGAACTCCGAAGACCCATGAACTGCGCTCTGTCGGCTACCCCCACTTCCTCGCAGAACCGCTTGGCGCGCTCGCCGAGGGCAAGGAGCCTCGCGCCCTGTTGTTCGGCGAAGGCGACGAGTACATGCAGCGGCCACGTTCTTCCGGCACGTCGCGTTCGTGGTTCATGCGTGCGCTCGCCAATGCCGGCCTGCCCAGGATGACGGTGCACGATCTGAGGCACACCGCGGCGTCGCTCGCAATCGCATCAGGAGCGAATGTGAAGGCCGTCCAGCGGATGCTCGGGCACGCCTCTGCAGCCATGACGCTGGACGTGTACGCAGACCTCTTCGATGACGATGTTGATGCCGTTTCGGCCGCCCTCGACCAGGCTCGTACGACCGCGATTGTGTCCAAACCGCGTCCACTGGCGCCTTCGGACGCTGATTGAGCTACCACGATCCCTTGCTATGACTGGGATCGCAGCCGTTCAGACATGGACGCGACGGCGGGAGTCGAACCCGCAACGCACCCGGGTATGAGCCGGTGCCCGGGACCACCCGGATCGCCGCGATGCGTCCGCCGGAACGTCGCCGGAGCGAGGTGTCGACGGAACGCTGCCACGTTAGCCCGGACCGTCGACACCGTCCCCGAGTGTGTCGGGGCGTTGCGTCATACGACGCCGTGTGACGGTCCGAGCCCGCGGGTCATCCCGCGTGCGTGTTCTTCTCGACGATCGGACCTTCGGCATCCTCGGCGGCGGCGTCCGGCTGACCGCCGGGGCCGCCGAGGTCGGCGTCCCCGCGGACGAGCTTCTCGATCTCGGTGCCGGTCGCCTCATCGACCGCCTTCCAATACGCGAACGCGCGCTCGAGGACGTCGCCCGTGACGCCGCCCAGGAGGTGTCCGGCCACCGTCTTGACGAAGGCGGCGCGCTGCTCGTCGTTCCATACGTCGCGCACGAGCGCACCCGGCTGGGAGAAGTCGTCGTCGTCTGCGCGGAGCGTATATGCCTCGCGCACCATGTCTCCGTCCACCTCCCAGCCCGGGTCGACCTCGCCGACGGTGTCGGCGTAGCCCCGACCGAAGGAGTTCGGGGCGTACACCGGGTCATCCCCGGTGTGGTCGTAGGCCATGGGCCCGTCCTTCGTGTACGTGTTCACCTCGACGTGCGGGCGGTTGACCGGAAGCTGCAGGTAGTTCGCGCCGATGCGGTGGCGATGGGTGTCCGCGTAGGCGAACGCGCGGCCGAGGAGCATCTTGTCGGGGGAGAACCCGATGCCGGGCACGAGCGCGGACGGCTCGAAGGCGGCCTGCTCGATCTCCGCGAAGAAGTTCTCCGGATTGCGGTCGAGCGTCATCCGGCCCACCTCATGGAGGGGGTAGTCGGCGTGCGGCCAGATCTTCGTCAGGTCGAACGGGTTGAGGCGGTACGTCTTCGCGTCCTCGTAGGGCATGAGCTGCACCGAGAGCGTCCAGCTCGGGAATTCACCCCGCTCGACGGCATCCCACAGGTCCCGACGATGGAAGTCGGCATCCTCCCCGGCGATGCGGGTCGCGTCGGCGTCCGGGAGCCCTTCGATGGGCTGGTCGGCGTGGAAGTGGTACTTCACCCAGTGCTTGTCGCCCGCGGCGTTCACCCACAGGTACGTGTGCGAGCCGTAGCCGTTCATGTGGCGGTACGAGCGAGGGATGCCGCGGTCTCCCATGAGGTAGGTCACCTGGTGCGCGGACTCGGGGTTGAGGGTCCAGAAGTCCCACTGCATGTTGTTGTCGCGCAGCCCATTGCCGCCCCGGCGCTTCTGCGACCGGATGAAGTGCGGGAACTTCATCGCGTCGCGGATGAAGAAGACCGGGGTGTTGTTGCCGACGAGGTCGTAGTTGCCCTCATCGGTGTAGAACTTCAGCGCGAACCCGCGCGGGTCACGCCAGGTGTCGGGCGACCCCTGCTCGCCCGCGACGGTCGAGAAGCGCGCGAGCATGTCGGTGCGCGCACCCGGCTGGAACAGGGATGCCTTCGTGTAGGCGCTGACGTCGGCCGTGGTCTCGAAGAACCCGAACGCGCCCGAGCCCTTGGCGTGGACGTTCCGCTCGGGCACCCGCTCACGATTGAAGTGCGCCATCTGGTTGAGGAAGTGCACATCGTGCAGCAGGATCGGGCCGTCGGCGCCCACCGTCAGCGAGTTGCGGTCGCTCGGCGCGGGTGCGCCGGTGTCGGTCGTCGAGCCGAGGGCGGCCTCGGGGGACGGAGCGGTCTGCACCGACGGTTCTCCGGTGCGGGGACGGTCGTCGGGGGTGCGGGGGTCGGTCATCGTCGGATCTCTTTCCGTCGTCGGTTCCGTGGCGTGAGGGGCACTCACCCCGCCCACGCTACGGGCCGAGCCGCGGGCCCGCGTCCCCCTTGCGGGCTCCGAAGCGCGGTGTTAGCCGGGCGCCGTGTGAGCCGGCGGCCGCGTGAGCCGGCAGCGGTGTCAGCCGCCGCGTCAGCCGGGCGCCCCCGTCAGGAGCGCGCGGAGGTACCGGGCGTCGGACGCGTATTCCTCGGCCTCCTCCCGCAGATGCGGCTTGCTGAGCTCGTCCGCCTTGCGGATCGAGAGCTCGGCCAGGTCGTGGAGGCGAATGGATGCCACGCGCAGCACATCTCTCCACGTGGCATCCGACCCGTAGCTGCGCAGCAGCAGCGCGACGCGCCTCCGCGCGTCGTCCATGCCGGGAGCGCCCGTCGGCGTCGCTTCGGTGAGCGGCACCACGCGCGTGGCGAAATACGCGATGTCCCAGAGACGCGGGCCGGGGGAGCACATGTCGAAGTCGATCGCGCCCACGAGCGCGCCGCCCCGGAAGACGAGATTGTGCGGGGCGAAGTCGTTGTGGCAGATGACCTCGGCGGGCACCTTCGCGGGCGACTGCCAGATGGCGCCGTCGAGCCCGAAGCCCACGCTCGCATCGTGCAGCTCGCGCAGGCGCCGCGCGCCGGCCGCGATCACGGCGTCGTCCCACACCCACGCAGGGAGGGGATACAGCGGGACGTCGCCCTCGACGAACGAGAGGCGCTCGCGACCCTCCTCGATGCCCACGGGGCGGGGGATGCCGTCGACGCCGGCCATCTCCAGGTAGCGCAGGTAGCGATGCACGGTCGGAGTCCAGGGCCCCGCGTTGCGCAGGACGCTGTCTCCGTCGCGGACGACCGCGTTCATGTTGCCGCCGGGGAGCACCTCGTCCATCGCGCCAGCGTATCCGTCGCGCGCGCCGGATACGCGGCATCCCGGGCCTCAGAGCGTCCGGTCGAACGCTCCCTGACGAGTCGAGACGATGTCCTTGCCCAGGGGCATGAGCGAGATCGGGATCATCTTGAAGTCGGCGATCGCCATCGGGATGCCGATGATCGTGATGCACAGGGCGACGCCCGTGACGAGGTGTCCGAGCGCCAGCCACCATCCGGCCAGGATCACCCAGATGACGTTGCCGATGAACGACCCGACGCCGGCCGTGGGCTTCGGCACGATGGTCCGCCCGAACGGCCAGATCACATACCCTGCCGTGCGGAACGAGGCGATCGCCCACGGGATCGTGATGATCGGGATGCACAGCAGGATCCCGGCGGCGACGTACCCGAGGAAGAGGCCGAATCCGGCGAAGATGACCCAGACGATGTTGAGGATCGTGCGCATGGCATCCATTCTCGCCGCTCCTCCTGACCGGATGCCGGGGATGAGCGCCGAGTCCCGGGCGGCGGTCTCCCGTGCGCCGGCCTCGCGGGCGCCGGTCTCCCGGACAGCGAGGTCGGAGCCCCGACCTAGACTTGAGGGGACATGCCTGACCCCATCAAACCCGTCATCGTCGGATCCGTGCGCGCCGGAATCGGCCCCGCCGGTGCCCGGCTCGACGAGGACCTCCTCGCCGGCTTGAACGAGCCGCAGCGCGAGGCCGTCACCTACCGCGGACCCGCCCTCCTCATCGTCGCGGGCGCAGGGTCCGGCAAGACCAGCGTCCTCACCCGTCGGATCGCGTCTCTGCTGCGCGCCCGCGAGGCGTGGCCGAGTCAGATCCTCGCCATCACCTTCACGAACAAGGCCGCGGGCGAGATGCGCGAGCGCGTGCGCGGCCTCATCGGCGACGTCGCGCAGGGCATGTGGATCTCGACGTTCCACTCCGCGTGCGTGCGGATCCTCCGTCGCGAGGCGGAGCAGTTCGGCTTCACCAAGAACTTCACCATCTACGACTCCGGCGACTCGCGCGCGCTCATCAAGCGACTCGTCAAGGAGCACGAGGCCGACGCGTTCGGCCTGACCCCGGCATCCGTGCAGGGGCGCATCTCGAAGCTCAAGAACGAGCTCGCGGATGCCGAGTCCTTCGCGCGCTCCGCGAACCTCAGCGATCCGGCGGAACGCGTCTTCGCCGAGCTGTTCGCCGACTACCAGCGCGCTCTCCAACGCGCCAACGCGTTCGACTTCGACGACCTCATCGGGCAGACCGTCTACCTCTTCCGCGCGTTCCCGCACGTCGCCGACGTGTACCGGCGGCGATTCCGGCACATCCTCGTCGACGAGTACCAGGACACCAACCACGCCCAGTACGCGCTGATCCACGAGCTGACCCGGCCCCCCGGGGACGGCGGGACCCTGCTCGACGAGACGGAGCCGGCGTCGCTCACCGTCGTCGGCGACTCGGACCAGTCGATCTACGCCTTCCGCGGCGCCGACATCCGCAACATCACCGAGTTCGAGCGCGACTACCCGGGCGCGAAGGTCGTCCTGCTCGAGCAGAACTACCGGTCGACGCAGACGATCCTGGATGCCGCGAACGCCGTCATCGGGAACAACTTCGACCGCAAGGACAAGAAGCTGTGGACCGACGTGGGCCTCGGGGATCCCATCATCGGGTTCACCGGGTACTCGCAGCACGATGAGGCGCAGTTCGTCGCCGACGAGGTCGAGGCGCTGCGCCGGCGCGGCATCCCGTACAGCGAGATGGCGGTGTTCTACCGGACCAACTCGCAGTCGCGCGCGCTGGAGGAGATCTTCATCCGCGCGGCGGTGCCGTACAAGATCATGGGCGGGACGAAGTTCTACGACCGCGCCGAGATCAAAGACGCGCTCGCCTACCTCATCGCCGTCGCCAATCCGGCCGACGAGCTGAGCGTCCGGCGGATCCTGAACCGTCCGCGTCGCGGGATCGGAGATGTCACCGAGACCGCGATCGCGCGCTACGCGCAGGAGGAGGGGATCACTTTCCGCGATGCGCTCGCCAATGTATCCGCGCTCGGCGTCGGGCCGAAGATCCAGCAGGCGATCGCGCAGCTGGACGCCGTCCTCGCCGAGGCGACGGCGATCATGCTCCCGGCGTCGGGCGAGGTGGCGGCTCCCACATCGGTGACGGCCGGACTCACCGTGCTGCTGAACAAGAGCGGTTACCTCGACGCGCTGCGGCGCTCGAAGGACCCGCAGGACGAGGCGCGGGTCGAAAACCTCGACGAGCTCGTCGCCGTCACGCGGGAGTTCGCGCGGGGCAATCCGGAGGGGACCGTCCTCGACTTCCTCACCGAGGTCGCGCTGGTGTCGGATGCCGACGATCTCGACGACGCGTCGGGGACGGTCTCGCTCATGACGATGCACACGGCGAAGGGGCTCGAGTACGACGCCGTCTTCGTGACGGGCGTCGAGGAGGACCTCATCCCGCATCGGATCTCCGCCGGCGAGCCCGGCGGTCCGCAGGAGGAGCGCAGACTGTTCTACGTCGCGCTCACCCGCGCCCGGAAGAAGCTGCATGTCTCGCTCGCGATGACCCGCGCGCAGTTCGGCGAGGTGTCGGCGGCGATGCCGAGCCGGTTCCTGCAGGAGATCCCGCACGCCCTCATCGACTGGCGTCAGTCGCCGGGCGATGTGAACTCCCGAGGCGGGATGAAGTCGCGCGCACTCAACGGACGCCCTTCGACAGGCTCAGGGACCGGCGCGGGGGGCGGGTGGAGCGGCGGATCGCGCTACGGCGATGACCTCGTGCCGCTGCCGAAGCGCGAGAGGCCGGCCGGAGATCTGACGAAGTTCGCCAACCGCATCCCCGCGAAGGTGCGCGACAACGGCGACCTCGAGCTCGCCCCCGGCGACCGCATCCGCCACGACGACTTCGGCGAGGGCCGCGTGGACATGGTGACGGGTGAGGGCGCGAAGCGCGTCGCGCACGTGCGGTTCGATACCGCCGGCCCGAAGAAGCTCCTCATCAAGATCGCGCCGATCTCGAAGCTGTAGGCGGAGGCGCCGTTACGCTCGAGGCATGGCATTGTTCTCGCGCCGCGGCACCGGCGGCGACACCACCCCCGCCGCGTCCGACCCCGTCGAAGCCCCCGAGGCGTCCGAAGGCCCCGGGGCATCGGAGGCACCCGCCGAGCCCGTCCCCCAGGTGGGCATCTCGATCAGCACCTTCGGTCAGGGGCCTGAGAGCGCTCGCCCGCTCGCCGACGAGGAGCCGTCCGCCGCGCTCCCCGTGACGCCCCGTGCCGCAGAGGCCCCGCCGGAGGTCACCCAATCGGTGCCGGGCCTCCCCGACAACGTCCTCCTGCAGCACGCGCTGCGCGCGCTCCCTGCCGACCCCGAGCCGCCGCACATCATGAACGTCATGCGCCAGGCGATGCAGGGGCAGCTCTATGTGCGGGCGCAGGGAGACGCGCAGGAGCTCCTCGCCGCCGGTCGCGGGCTGAACCTCGCGATCACGACCTTCCAGGACAAGCGGTTCCTGCTCGTGTTCAGCGGGGGCGAGTCCGTACAGGCCTCCGCCCAGGCCGAGAGCGGCGGTCAGACCTCCGCGCTCGGGCAGGCGGCGTACAACGTGCTGCGCACGGCGATCGATTCGGGCTACGACGGCATCTACCTCGACCACACCAATGAGGGCGCACGTCTCGTCCTGCCGATCGAGCTCGTCACGAAGGCCGTCGAACAGGGCGCCCCCGCTCCCTTCGAACTGAAGAACATCCTCGTGCGCGCCCGCAGCGAGGGGACCGTGGGCGATGTCGCCGAGATCCTCACCCGCGTGCCGGTATGGGTGGCGGGGAACCGGGATGCCGAGGGGCGGATCGGCCTGGCCGAGGCGCGCGGCGACGGAGGCATCCGCCGCCTCGAGGTCTACTCGCACCCCCTCGAGGTCATCGCGATGGGCCGTGGGGACGGGCCCCTCCCGCTCACGCCCGAGCAGCTCGGCCGCACCCTGGCATCCGAGCCCGGCCTCACGGGGATCGTCGTCGACCCGGCCGGGCCGTGGATCGAACTCGATCGCGACGCTCTCGCCCCCGTCCTCGCGCTCGCCGGCTGACGCCTCCGTCGCCCGCGCGTCGCGCCCGCGTCGCGCCCGCGCCCCGCGCCACCCCGCGCC